>CAWHWV010000011.1:0-123434 GCA_963833085.1 uncultured Pseudomonadota bacterium | reverse complement strand
ACACCGGCATCCGACGCGTCATCGTAGTGGAGAGGCGGATTTCCCCTGATGCCATCACCACTTAGCCGCGGATTTTCTCTGAGGCGGTTACTGATGGTCGTGGCGGACCCCGATGTGCGTTTTTCGCCATAGGAGGCAGTGTCCCGGATGCAGGCGGCACAGGCAAGTGCAGATCGGCGATTGGGAGGGGGCCGGAGGGCAGAGGCGGCTAAAGCGGTAAAACCGCTCACAGAGGGCCGGCGGGAGCCGCCGGCCTTAAGGGTTGAGGGATTATCGCGGGGCGTAGCCTTGGTTGCCAGGGCGCGGCGGATCAGCTCGCTGGCGTCCCTCATGTGATACGCCTCGGCCTCGCTGGTGGCGCAACCGCGATAATCACTGAAGCACACTCGCTTTAAGAACTGGGTGAACTCCACGCCTGAGCGTCAGTCAGGATGACGGTGATCTCGATGGTTTGTTCGTGACTCATGATGCGCTCGCCCCTGAGTCGGCCTCGATATTTCGCCGGCACGCATCGACTTGAGTTTCGACGCGCCGGGCGAGGCGATTATGCTCGAGCAGGCGAGCCAGTTCCAAGGCGCCGTAGAGCTGATATAAGCGTCGCGCGAGAAGCTGGTGGCGATCTTCACCGAGGGCGGTATCGAAGACCCGCTGGGTTCTCGTCGCGAGGGCTTCAAGGATGTGATCGACGTTGTGCATGGGATTTCTCCTGGTCTGTGTCAGCTCTCACTGCGAGAGCTGTTGGCCAGGTCCTCCCAGCGCCGCGCGCAGCCGTGTCAAGGGTGGCCGTCTTCGGCGATTCACCGCAGGCCCTTGATGCGGCGAGCACGGTGCTACGCTGAACGGCCAACAGCGAACGACTTCTGTTGGTTGGAGTACCGAGAGCGGGTGACGCGAGTGCGGCTTGTAGGGCCGCTGTTGTTCACATCGGTGATCGCGATCAAACAACCCGCGCAGCGACAAGCGCGCAAGGTTTCCTTGCGCGGCGGGCATTTCAACATAGTGAGATTATGCGGCCGCGATAGCGGCGGACAGTTGGCCGGCGGCGCCAGACGGATCGAGCCTCGATCAGCGGCGCCGATGCGGCGGCCAACTGCGCATAAACTCTCAGCATTATGTTGAGATGCCCTCGAAGGTGCGATGCGGCACGAGCCAGTCCGGCGTGCCCTCGGCCTTGACCTCCTCGGGCGTCTTGCCGAAGGCCAGCGCCTCGGCCTGGGCGAAGACGTTGGCGATCAGCATGTCGTGATGCTCGCCCAGCGGGTTGAGCGTCTGCGCAAAGCCGATGAAGTCGCAGGGGATCAGCCGCGTGCCCTGATGAATCAGCTGGTAGAACGAGTGCTGGCCGTTGGTGCCGGGCTCGCCCCAGTAGATCGGACCGGTCTCGTAGTCGACGCGCTCGCCGTCGAGCGTCACGTGCTTGCCGTTGCTCTCCATCGTCGAGCTGCTGCAGATAGGCCGGGAAGCGCTTCAGATATTGCTCGTAGGGCAGCACGGCGACGGTCTGCGCGCCGAAGAAGTTGTTGTACCAGACGCCCAGCAGCCCCAGCAGCACCGGCAGGTTGCGCTCGAAGGGCGCGGTGCGGAAGTGCTCGTCCATCTCGTGGAAGCCGGCGAGCATGGCGCGGAAGTGCTCCGGACCGATGGCGAGCATCGTCGACAGGCCGATCGCCGAGTCCATCGAGTAGCGGCCGCCGACCCAGTCCCAGAACTCGAACATGTTGGCGGTATCGATGCCGAACTTGGCCACCTCCGCGGCGTTGGTCGAGACGGCCACGAAGTGCTTGGCGACCGCTTGCTTGTCGCCGCCAAGGCCCTGCAGAGCCCACGCGCGAGCCGCATGGGCGTTGGTCATCGTCTCGAGCGTCGTGAACGTCTTCGAGGAGACGATGAACAGCGTCTCGGCCGGATCGAGGTCGCGGACCGCTTCGGCGAAATCGGTGCCGTCGACGTTGGAGACGAACCGGAACGTCATGTCGCGCTCGCTGTAATGCTGAGCGCCTCGTAGGCCATGACCGGCCCGAGATCCGAGCCGCCGATGCCGATGTTGACGACGTTGCGGATGCGCTTGCCGGTGTGCCCCTTCCACGCGCCGCTGCGGACGCGGTTGGCGAAATCGGCCATCTTGTCGAGCACCGCGTGGACCTCGGGCACGACGTTCTCGCCGTCGACGAGAATCGACGCGCCCCTGGGCGCACGCAGCGCCGTTGCAGCACGGCGCGGTTCTCGGTGACGTTGATCTTGCTCGCCGCCGAACATGGCGTCGATGCGCTCGCGCAGATCCGATTCTTCGGCCAGCTGCACGAGCAGCGACAGCGTCTCGTCGGTGACGCGGTTCTTGGAGTAGTCGAGATAAATGCCGGCGGCCTCGAGCGTCAAGCGCTCGCCGCGCTTGGGGTCATCCGCGAACAGCTTGCGCAGATGCAGCGGGGCGAGCCGTTTGTAGTGGGCTTGAAGTGCCGCCCAGGCCGGACACTCGATCAACGATGAGGTGTGAGTCATCATATCAATGGGTCCTTATCGGGTCATGGCACCGGGCAGGCAGGCGCGTGCCAGATGTCGCTGGCGTACTGCGCGACGCTCCGATCACTGGAGAAGTTGCCGGACGCGGCCACGTTCAGTATCGCCCTCTGCGCCCATGCGCCGGGATCGAGATAGAGCCGCACCGCGTGCGCATCGGCATCGAGATACGAGCGCAGATCGGCAAGATGCATGTAGTAGTCCCCGTGAGTCAGCAGCTCGTCACGCAGCGGCTCGAACACGCCGGGCTCATAGCGGCTGAAATAATTGCTGAAGATGAGGTCGAGGGCCGCGCGGGTCTCGGGCTCATGATCGTAGTGCCAATTGGGGTTGTACCAACCGCGGGTGTCGGCAATCTGCTGCGCCGTCAGCCCGAAGAGGAAGAAGTTCTCCTCGCCGGCCTCCTTCGCCATCTCGATCGTAGCTCCGTCGCGCGTACCGATCGTCAGGGCACCATTCATCATGAATTTCATGTTGCTGGTGCCGCTCGCTTCGTAGCCCGCCGTCGAGATCTGATTGGACAGATCGGCGGCGGGTATCAGGCGTTCTGCGAGCGTGACATCGTACTCGGGAAGGAAGACGACCTTGAGCCGTCCAGCAACCGCCGGATCTCCGTCGATCGTGCCGGCGACGTTGTTGATGAGTTTGATGATCAGTTTTGCAAGCCGGTAGGCCGGAGCGGCCTTGCCGCCGAAAAAGAACGTCCGCGGCGCCATCTGCAGCCCGGACTGCTCCCGCAGCCGGTTGTACAGCACCACCACGCGCAGCACGTTGAGAAGCTGGCGTTTGTATTCGTGGATACGTTTGACGTGGCAGTCGAAGATGGTATCGGGATCGACCGATATCCCGGAGGTTGCCTTCAGCCAGTTGGCGAACTGCACCTTCGCCGCGCGCTTCGCCTCGAGGAACTCGGCGCGGAAGTCACGGTCCGCGGCGAGCGGACGCAGCTGCGCGCAGCTCCTCCAGGTTCGTGATCCAGTCATCGCCGATCGCCTGCGAAATCGCGCGCGACAAGGCCGGATTGGCCAACCGCAACCATCTGCGCGGCGTGACGCCGTTGGTCTTGTTGTTGAAGCGCTCGGGGAACATCTCGGCGAAGTCGCTGACGGTGCGTGTTCGCAGCAGGTTGGTGTGGATCTCCGCGACACCGTTGGTGCTGTGCGATCCGAGGATTGCGAGATATGCCATGCGGATGTGCTTCACCCCGCCCTCGTCGATCAGGCTCATGCGCGCAACCCGCGAATCATCTCCGGGGAAGCGCGCCCGCACCTGCTCGAGAAACCGCCGGTTGATCTCGAGAATGATCTCGAGGTGGCGGGGTATCAGGAGCTGGAACATTTCCAATGGCCATTGCTCCAGGGCCTCCGGGAGCAGCGTATGATTCGTATATGCGAGCGTCTGCTGAGTCACCTTCCACGCCTCGTCCCAACCGAGATGCTCCACGTCGAGGAGAATGCGCATGAGCTCGGGGACCGCCAGCGACGGGTGAGTGTCGTTGAGTTGGATCGCGACCTTGTCCGGCAACCTGTGCCAGTCCGGATTCGCGCGCCGAAAGCGCCGGACCAGGTCTCCCAGCGAGCAGGCGACGAGAAAGTACTCCTGCACCAGGCGCAGCGCCCGGCCACGGACGGTGGAATCATCCGGATATAGCACTCGGGTCAACGACTCGGCCACCAACGTTTCAGTCAGCGAACTAACGAACTCTCCGGCGCTGAATTGCTGAAAGTCGAACGAGTCCGGCGCGAGGGCGCCCCACAGGCGCAGCGTATTGACCGTATTGCCTCCGTAGCCGACGACCGGTCGGTCAAAGGGAATGCCGATCAGGGTCGAGGGGCGGTTGGGGAGGAGCTCGAGTTCGCCGTTGCGCATCACGAACGAGCAGCCGAAGAGGACCTCGATTCGCTCGTCGGGACGGACAATCTCCCACGGATCGGGACGCCGCAGCCAGTTGTCCGGCTTCTCGAGCTGCCATCCATCCCGAATGGACTGCCGGAACATCCCGTACTCGTACCGCAGACCATAACCCATCGCCGGCAGCTGCAGGGTAGCCATCGAGTCCAGGTAGCAGGCCGCCAGACGCCCGAGTCCGCCGTTGCCGAGACCCGGATCCGGTTCCTGATCGAGCAGCGCGAGCCACTCGAGGTCTTTCTGATGGATGGCAGTTTGCGCGACATTGTCCAACAGAAGGTTGGTGACGTTGTTCGCGAGCGAGCGCCCGATCAGGAACTCCATCGAGAGGTAATACACCATCTTGGGGTTCTGGCGCGCATACGTGTCGGTGGTGAGCGCCCAGCGCTGAGCGAGCACGTCCCGCACCGAGCGCGCGAAGGCCTCGAACTGCTCTCGCACGGTCGCGGCGCCCGCATCAGCCGCCCTATCGAAAAGAAGATGGCGATCGTAGAAGCTGTTCTCGTTGCCGGCCAACTCGATGTCACCACTCCCGTACCGGGCCAGGATTTGCGAAACGCGGCCCGACTTCGCGTGGTCCGCAAGGACTACGTCTGTACTGCTGATTGCCACTGCTCCGTCTCCTGAAGGGCGCGTCGGGTAATCCCGGGCACCATGCAAATTACTCCGCCAGCCGTGCGTTGTGGGAGCGAATTATTTCGCGTCGATGGCAAAACTAAAACGCGGCGGGAGGCGCGCGGCTGAGCCTACGGTGAAGCAGCCGATGCTGCCTTACGCGGGACTGCAAGCGCCCTGGGAGCTTACGGAACGGACGGCGGGAGTGCGGACCCGCGGCCTCAAGCGCCGGCGCGCTCTGCAAAGCGCCATGCCTGGGCCGCGATCTGCGGTATGCGGGCCGCCAACTCGCCGGCGCGCGCATTCGAGGCATTGCCGTCCATGAGCCGCTTCTTGATGCCCTGCGCGATCCCCAAGAGGCGAAACAGGTTGAATGCAAAATACCAGTCGAGATCTCGAATCGCATCTCGCGACGTTTGCTCACAATATCGCGCAACCACTCGCTCGAGCGTCGGGATGCCGAGCCGGTCGAGGTCGAGGCCCAGCAGCCCCGCACGCCCATCGACCGGCGTGACCCAACTCATCAGGAAATACGAGAAGTCCGAGAGCGGATCGCCGAGCGTCGAAAGCTCCCAATCGAGAACCGCGTGTATTTTCTGACTGGATCGGGCCATGATGAGATTGTCGATCCGGTAGTCGCCGTGCACGATCGCGACGCCGGTCTGCGGCGGCAAGGTCGCGGGAAGCCAAACGATCAGGCGCTCGGCCATCTCGATTCTGTCGGTCTCGGATGCTCGATATTGCTTGATCCAGCGCGCGACCTGACGCTCGAAGAAATTGCCGGGGCGGCCGAATGTCGCGAGGCCGGCGGCCTGCGGGTCGATCCGATGAAGCGCCGCGAGCGTATCGATCATGCCGTGATAAAGGATCGTGCGAGCATCCTTCGTTAAATGGGGAAGCGCGCCGTCGGTGAAATTCGTGCCCTCGACCAGGGCCATCAAATAGAAAGGCGAGCCGATCACCCCCGGGTCTTCGCAAAGCGCAAACACGCGAGGCACCGGGAACCCGAGTGGGTGCAGCGCCGTCAGGACGCGATATTCGCGCTCCACGGCATGGGCCGACGGCAACAAAGTACCGAAAGGCTTGCGACGAAGCACGTAGGTGCCGCTCGCCGCATCGAGCCTATAAGTGGGGTTCGACTGCCCACCCTCGAATTTCGTCAAGGTAATCGGCCCCTGAAAACCCGCGACGTGTTGTAGTCACTGATGAGCCCACAGAGCGCAACGCGCGCGAATGGATGCTGCATCGTGAGCATCTGGAGTTCGGCACGACCCCTGCATCGCTGCAGCTGGGAGCCTCCGGTGTCGAAACGGGTAGAAGTGTCTTCATCGACGCTCGATGGCGGCCTTAAGGGGCTTTTAGGAAATGAGCCTAATCTAACCCGACCAAAAAGCGGGACCGATAAACGACCGAATTCGCGCTCGTCCCGATTTGGCAATAGACGAGGCAGAACTCACGGCTCGATCCGAGGAAGCGTTGCCACGCACCGTTCACCATCGCGTGGATTTACTGTTCACGATCGCCGGAATACGCACCGTGGCCGAGCTGGCCAAGCAGTACGACGTGCATCCGACCCAGGTAACAGCCTGGAAGAACGAGCTGCTGCAGCGCGCCACTGAGATGTTCGATGGCATGGCCGCGGAGGGGGCCGCGGATCCGGAGAAGGTCCGCGAGCTACACGCCAAGATCGGCGAGCTCACGGTGGAGCGCGATTTTTTTAGCGCATGCGCTCGGTCCAATCTGCGCTCGACACATTCCTGGCACAGCGACGCCTACGGCTTCGTGCCGGCCACTCGTCTTCTCGGCACCGGCAACGCCGCCTATACCCCGATAATTAATTGCGCCGATAGGGCGAACACGTGAGATCGCTGCGCGGCCGGTCGGTCACTTCTCATCCTGCTTGCCTTTGGTGTCGCGCAGCAGATTGTCGCGCAGCCTGACGACGCTCTTCTGCACAGAGGAGAACTCGTCACCTAAACCGCAAGCTTCGACCAGTGCCCCACCGAGATCTTTTTCGAGCAAGCGCCGGCCCGCCGCGGTCAGGCCCACCCGGACCTGGCGCTCGTCGGCGGGATCGCGGCTGCGGCTGATATGGCCAGTCTGCGCCAGCTTCTTGAGAATCGGCGTCAGCGTGTTGGATTCCAAGAACAGCTTCTCCCCGAGCGCGCCAACGGTCAGTTCGCCCTCCTCCGACAAGGCCACCATCGCGATGTATTGGGTATAGGTCAGGCCCACCGCGTCCAGGATCGGCTTGTAGGCGCGACCGAAAGCCAGATTGGCTGAATAGACCGCAAAGCACAGGTACTTCGAAAGTTTGTGGCCTTGGGCTTCGGTTTTTGAAGAACGGATCATGAATCCCTCCGCTGTTGTCGTTCCTCCTTAGTATACATCGGATCCGATTAAATCGAAAGCGCTTGACAAATTCCCAGCAATGACCTATGTATAGCGTATACGAGTAGCTCGGATACGATCTATATTCGGAGAGAGATTTCGATGAGCATTCAAGAGAATGTCCAGATCGTGAAGGATGCCTTTGCGGCGATCGGCCGCGGCGATACCCAAGGTCTGCTGGCGCTGTGCGCCAAAGACATTGAGTGGATGATTCCGGGCGAGTGGCCGCTGGCCGGGACGCACCGCGGGCACGCGGGATTGGCGGAGTTTCTCCAGAAAGCGTCCGAGTCGGTGGAGACTTTAATCTCCCAGCCCGTCGAATTCGTCGCGCAGGGAGACCGAGTTCTGGTGATCGGTTTCTCTAGGGGCAGTTTCAAAGCCACAAACAAGTCGTTTGAGGACCATTTCGTCTTCGCCATCACGGTTCGAAATGGGCAGATGACGAACATCCGAGAATATATCGACACGCTTGCACTGGCGCGCGCCTCCGAGACGGCCGCGGCCCCCGGGCCTCTAACCACTGAGACTATCAGCATCATCGGCTCAGGCGGCATGGCTGCAGCGATCGGCGGCCTTGCCGCCAAGGCCGGACACACCGTCGAGGTGATGAGTCGCGACGCCGCCAAGGCGCGGGCGCTGGCCGAGCAGATCGGAGCTGGCGCGACGACAGGAACGTTTGGCGCTGCCCCGGCCGGGGACATCGTCATCCTGGCGGTTCCCTACGCCGCCGTTCTCGACGTGGTGAAGCAGTACGGTCGAAGCGCTGGCAGGCAAGCTCCTCGTCGACATCACCAACCCCGTCGGCTCCGACTTCACGAGCTTTGTAACCCCGGAGGACAGTTTCGGCGCGCAGGAGATCGTCAAGGCCGCCCCTGCCGATGCGGTTGTCGTCAAGGCGTTCAACACCCAGTTTTCCCACGTCCTGGCCGCCGGTCCAGTCGAGGGCCACCCACTTGGACGTGTTCCTCGCCGGGGACGACGCGCAGGCGAAGGCTCGCGTCTTGGCGTTCATCCAGAGCCTCGGACTGCGCCCGCTGGATGCCGGGCCGCTGTCCATGGCGCAGACGCTGGAGCACGCTCTGCCTGCTGTCGCTGGGCCTCGTCACCCACTCCGTCAAAAACACCAACTTCGCAATCGGCGTCAGCCTTCTCGGCTGAGCGCACCCGTATCACCACTTCTCGCATCACATCACTCGACAAGGAACATCAACATGCACGTTTTCGTTACTGGCGGCACCGGCCATTCCGGTCCGTACATCATTCCTGAGCTCATCGCGGCCGGTCACGAGGTCACCGCGCCTGGCCCGGTCGGATAAGTCCGCGGCAGCAGTGTCCGCGCTCGGCGCCAAGGTGCGTCGTGGCGACCTCGAGGATCTCGACGGGCTCAAGGCGAGCGGCCGCAGACTCCGACGGCGTCATCCACGTCGCGCACAGGCAAGACCTGCTTCCTTCCGGCGGGATCGACGCGGTGGCCGCCGCAGAGCTCCAGATCATGCTCGCATACGGCGAGGCACTGGAGGGGACCGGAAAGCCGCTGGTCGTGTCGGGGAGCATCGGCTCGCCCGGGTGGGAAAAACTGGGCCGGCCAGCCACCGAGGACGATCCGGCGCTTCCCGGCGGCGATGCCTACAAGGGTACCCTGCGCGTCCGTAACGTCGTGGAACTCGCCGTAGTCGGCCTCGCCGAAGCGAGGCGTGCGGTCTTCGATCGTGCGGATTCCGCCGATCACGCACAGCAAGACCGGACGCCGGCTTCCTTCCGCTGCTGATCGGGCTCGCGAAGGAGAAGGGCACCGTCGGCTACCCCGGAGACGGCGCGAACGTGTGGCCGGCCGTGCACGCGCCGTGACCTCGCCGCCTTGTTCCGCCTGGCGCTGGAGAAGGGTCCCGCTGGCAAATCTTGGCACGGGTTGAGGGCCCGGGCCTTCCGTTTCCGCGAGATCGCCGAGGCCATTGGCAGCCGTCTTGGCGTGCCGGCCGTGAGCATTCCCGCTGACGTAGCTGATGCTGCCGGGATACTTTGGTTTCCTCGCGAATTTGGTCACGCTGGACCTTCCGGCGTCCAATGCTCATCACTCGCAAAACCCTCGGCTGGGAGCCCGCTCAGCCCGGCCTGCTCGCCGATTTGGACAACGGCCATTACTTCCCTGCCGGCTGATAAGCCGGTTAGAGACACCAGCAACATTCCAACTCACAAAGGAAAGTCACATGAGCACTATCAGCATCATTGGCTCAGGTGGCATGGCCGCGGCGATCGGCGGCCGTGCCGCCAAGGCGGGCCATATCGTCGAGGTGATCAGCCGCGATCCCGCCAAGGCGCGGGCGCTGGCCGATCAGCTCGGAGCTAAAGCAACCACGGGGACGTACGGCGCCGCGCCGGCAGGTGACATCGTCATCCTCGCAGTGAAGTACCCCAGCGCGGCGGCAGTGGTGGCCGAGTACGGCGACGCGTTCGACGGCAAGGTGATCATCGACATCACCAACCCGGTCTCCTCCGACCTCACGGGACTCGTCACCCTCGCACGGCAGTTCTGGTGCGCAGGAGATCGCCAAGGGCGTTCCCGCCGGCGCGCACGTCGTGAAGGCGTTCAACACCATCTTTGGTCACGTACTTTCCAAGGGTGGACGCCTCGACGCGTTCATCGCAGCAGACGATGCGGAGGCCAAGGCACGCGTATCGACTTTCATCGAGAGTCTAGGGCTGCGTCCATTTGATGTCGGTGGCCTGCATATGGCCCAGACGCTCGAGGCGCTCGGCCTGATGATGATCGGCTTGGCCAAAAACGGCGCCGGCACCTGGGACATCGCCCTGAACGTCGGTCTCGGCGAGTAGGGGTTACAGGGAGATCCCGATGTACGATCAGTCCAAACTATCCGAGTTGATCCGGTTCGCGCGCGTCGATGAGGGCGCCACCGTCATCGACGTTTATCCAGGCGACGGCGACTGGACGCGTCGCTTCTCCGACATCGTCGGCCGATGGAAAGCTGCTGGAAGTACCGTGAGTTAGTGGTGGCCAGGGGCGGAATCGAACCACCGACACGCGGATTTTCAGTCCAGGTCCAAAATGGGTCCAACCGATTGAGTTTTACGATTATTTTTCGCCAGACCTGTGGAATATTTCTACGAGTTACGCTGGGATAAGGCCCTGATTCGCGTGGAGAGGGTCCGGCAATATTCCACAGCCGAGCCAAGATGAAAGTGTAGATAGATATCGCAGTTCTGTATACACTTTCATCGGTGCCCGCCAAGCCCTCTACTCAACTCCCAAGCGGTCTCCGCCCCCTCTTCACTTACTCGGATGCGATCGCCGCCGGGCTCTCTGCGGAGCGCCTCTACCGGTACCGCGACGAGGGGCGTCTCGAGCAGGTGGGCCGCGGCCTCTATCGGCGGACCGATGCTCCGCCTACCGATCACAATCTTCTCGAGATCGCCCACCGTGTCCCGGAGGGCACGCTCTGTCTCGTTACCGCCCTTGCCCGCCACGGCTTGACTGACGTCATTTCCGATCGCGTTGACGTCGCGATCCCGCGGGGCAGGCGTATTCCGGCGCTGCATGCGCCGGTAGACGTTCATGTCTTCGCCAAACACACTTTCGGGCTCGGCCGGAAGGCGATCCGAATTGGAGACGGCCTGGCCATCGGCTTGTACTCGGCCGAGCGTTCGCTGGTCGATGTGGTCCGGCTCCGCCATCGCGAAGGAGCAGAGATTGCCTGGAGGGCGCTGCGCCGCTGGTTGCGGCGGAAAGGCGCCAGGCCCGCGGCACTGATCGAGATGGCCCGGTCGTTCCACGGGGCCCAGAGCGCGGTTCGCCACGCTCTGGAGGTCGTCCTGTGAAGCAAGCAACCAAAGAGACAGAGACCGACGGGGCGACAAAGTTATTTCACGCGAGGGCAAACCGTGAAGATCAGCGTATCGTTCCCGCAAACCAAGATCTCCGAAGCTTTCCTGAACTTCGCCGAGCCTCTCCTCGGAACCGAGCCCCAGTCCCGCACACGGGAAGAGGTTGACGGCGCGCTGAAGCTTGCCCTCATCGTCTGGAACGCCGTGGTTTTCGACACAGTCCGTGGGAATACTGACTGGGTCATGAAGGTGCGAAAGCAGGTAGTGGAGCAGCCGCCGATCGCGGCGCTTGTCGAAGAGTTGCTCGCCCGAAAGCAGACCCGATTCGGATACGACCTCCGCCTCGTCGGCCGGTACGAGATCGTCGAGCGGGACGGCGAGTGGCGTCTGCGCGTCGAGGCCCGTTCGCCGAGCAGCGCAGAAGAGCCCGGTGCGGCCACGCCCGAGCGTGTGGCCGCCGATACCGCTCCTCCAGGTACCGCGTGACCCGCCTGCTCTTTGCCCGAGTGCCACCGCAGCGAGTGACCGGGCCAGTGTCTACGGTACTGCCTCGTTGGGCAGCGTCACCGCATCCCGCCCCAGGCATTCCTCGAGGTGCTCCTTGAAATTGCTCGCCACCTTCGCGGTCCGGGCTGCCCCGCGGTCCGCGACACCCTGCGGCATCATCTCCCTCGGTAACGTGAACGCCGCGGCGAGCAACTGACCGTCGGCCTCGGCCGCGCGCGCGATGCGCGGCGCACCAGCAATACCTCGAGCCGCAGCTTGAGCTCCTCGATGCCAGACAACCTTGCGCCCAGGAACTTGAGAGGTTCCTGGAGGGATTAAAGTTATGCATAATGATCTTGTAAAATCAGCATATTAGTATTGAACGTACTCTTTCACGCTTGCCTTCGGTCACACCTGAGGATTAAACTTGAACACTTTATACTGATATCTACAGTATTTCATGGTACGAGCTAATCTAAGAACTCTTGGCCCATTGGAGGCGAAGGTGGTGCTTTCGCTGCGCGAGCGCGGCCGAGAGGCCGTAGGTGTCTCGGATATCCGCGCACTGGCCGGCCCGGGTAGCGCAACCCGCAATGTCGTACAGCAGCTCGTCCGCAAGGGCTGGTTGTCCCGCGTCCGCCGCGGCCGCTACGTCCTTCTGCCACCTGAGCACGGCCCCGACAATCTGGGCGAGAACAATGTGCTGGCGCTGGCGACGGCTGCGGTGACCCCCTCCTACGTGGGATGGTGGTCGGCCGCCTCCTTTCATGGCTTTACGACGCAGATTCCTCTCACTGTGTTCATCGCTGTGATGGGCAAGACGACCGAACGGGAGATCGAAGGCTCGACCGTGCGCTTCGTGCATTTATCGAAGCCCAAGTTCTTCGGATCGCAGCTATTTCCCGCTCTACGGCCGACAGGTCCCCATTGCCTCTCCCGCCAAGACGCTCATCGACTGTCTTGATCGGCCGGCTCTGGCCGGCGGCGTCAGTGAGTTGGTCCGGATTGCCGATCGGGCTTTGGCAAACATCTCGGCGGACGAAGCCGTCGAAACCGCGATCCGCTTCGGCTCGAAGTCGGTCATGCAGCGCCTAGGCGCGATCTGCGACCTCGTTGATCGACCGCTGCCAGCTCCGGCGCGGCAGCGCCTGCGGGCGGCCATCCCGAAATCGGCGCGCTCGCGATTCGGCCGCGGACACCCTCTCGAGGGCGATATCGGCTACGTAGCCGCCTGGGGCCTGTTTATCGACGCCCGCCGCGACGCGCTCCTTGCGGAGGTTCCGCGCGCCAAGAGCCAACCGTGATTCACGACCAGCGAGCTGCGTCGGATCGCGACCCGCTCCGGCGCACGGCAAATCCGCAATGTCGAAATCGACATCATCCTGACTTTGCTGCTGCAACTGTTTCATGAACGAGGCCTGCTCGAACATCTCGCCTTCAAAGGCGGCACGATGTTGCGGAAAATGGTATTCGGCCCGCGCGGACGTATTTCGACGGATCTGGATTTCACGCTCTACTCATCAGATCTCCCGCGATGACATCATGATGGCGCTGTTGGAAGTCATTTGGCCAGCCTTATCGAGGACTGCGCTTTCAGATCGATCAAAGTAACGACTGGTATCTTGCCGATGAGAGCTGCGGGGCCAATCCTCTGTGTGCGCACGATGACAATCCCATTGGCATACGCATCAAACTACAAGTGAGTCTTCGTGAGCGCCCGGTTCTGCCGATCGTAGCGACAGCGCAGATCCCGCAAGAATATTTTGCGCTCTTGACTTCGCCCCAGCCGCGATTCCCTCGATTGCCCTGGAGGAGGTCCTGGCGGAGAAGATCCGGGCCGCAAGCCAGCGCTCGAAGATCCGTGATCTGCATGACTTGTCTGAGAGCCTGAACCTGGAGTTTTATCGGCCGAGGGTGCGCAGCATCGCGGTACTCAAGTTGTGGAACCAGCGCGATGCCTTGAACCATGCGCAGTTGGTGAAGCGCATTGAAGAGGCAGCCGATTACGACATCGCGGATCTCACGCAGCTTTTGCGCAAGGACCAGCGAGCGGATCTGGCTGTCCTGATCAAACGTGTCGTTGAGGGCTACCGGTTTTTGAACAACCTCACGGAACTCGAATCAAAGCTGACAGACGATAAGAGCAGGAAGGCCCAAACGGAAGCAGACCAGCTCGTCGCGTCGTTGCACCAAATGTCTCCGCCGGGCTAACTTAAACTAACGCACGCTCCCAGTGACAAGAACGCCCATCTCCCCCACCACCCCCGGCCGCAATGTGCGACATGGTAACGAGCGGGCAGCCGACGTTGGAAAGGGATCTCGGATTACGTTTCGCTCATTGGCAAGCACACCGGCCCGGACCAGAGGCAGGAGGAGGTGCATACGGCTGCGCTCATTGCAGCGCTGTCCGCTGAGTCGCCGAAGCGGCCCCCAAATTTTCCTTTGCATGCAGGGTGTTGCGGGGCGGCCGCGCGGCAGACCCGTGGAATATTGCTCGCGCCGCTGCTGGATATTCCACAGTTGATGTTGGCGCGACGCGCCTAAGGAGGCAGATATGGCCAGGGGCGGAATCGAACCACCGACACGCGGATTTTCAGTCCGCTGCTCTACCAACTGAGCTACCTGGCCGCCTTTGGGGAGGGCCGCGTATTAGACCGGGCCCGGTGGCGGCCGTCAAGCAATCTCGAGCCTAAGCCTTTGATTCCGGGCCGATTCTGCATGCTGCTCAAAACCCGTGGCGCCCGTTCCGGCACCGTGCTTGCTGCGGCTCCGAGCATGGCTACACGATCATCCTCCCCCCGCCGCGGGCCGGCTCGCAAAGCAGCCGAAAAAGGGCGCTCTGCCCGCAGAAGCCGCGGCAGCGCCACCGCTCGCCGCGCGACCGAGAGCGTCGTCTCCGGCAGGAAGATCCGATACGCCGTCGTCGGCCTGGGCCACATCGCGCAGACCGCGATCCTGCCGGCCTTCGCGCAGGCGCAGCAGAACAGCACGCTGGCGGCGCTGGTCTCCGATGACCCGCAAAAGCTGAGGAAGCTTTCCCGCCGTTACGGCGTGCGCCGCGTGTGCAGCTACGACGATGCCGACGAGCTCTTCGAGAGTGGCGAGGTCGACGCCGTTTACATCGCGCTGCCTAATTCGATGCATCGTGAGTACACGGAGCGCGCCGCGCGTGCCGGCCTGCACGTGCTCTGTGAGAAGCCGATGGCGGTCACTTCGGAGGACTGCGAGCGGATGATCGCAGGTGACGCGGCGCAACGACGTCAAGCTCATGATCGCCTACCGGCTGCACTTCGAGCGTGCCAATCTGGAAGCGGCGGCAATGGCGCACTCCGGGACCCTCGGTGACCTGCGCTTCTTCACCTCCAACTTCTCCATGCAGGTGGCGCCGGAGAATTTCCGCAGCAGCCGCAAGCTCGGGGGCGGCCCCCTCTACGACATCGGGATCTACTGCATCAACGCCGCCCGCGCGGTGTTCGCGGCGGAGCCGATCGAGGTGCTGGCCACCGCGATCGCGCGCCGCGATCAGCGCTTCAAGGAGATCCCGGAAACGGTGGCGGTGGTCATGAAATTTCCGCAGGAGCGGATCGCATCCTTCACCTGCAGCTTCGGTGGCGCGGACCGCTCCGCCTACGAGATCGTGGGCACCAAGGGCAGCATCACTCTCGACCCGGCATATGAATATGCCCAGGGCGTCGAGTACGTGCTGCGGCTGGGCAAGCGCAAGCGCGCGAAACGCTATGAGAAGAGCGACCAGTTCGCGCCGGAGCTCATCTACTTCTCCGACTGCATCCTCCATGGCTTCGAGCCGGAGCCGTCGGGCGAGGAAGGGATCGCCGACGTCCGCGTCATCGAGGCGCTGAACCGAAGCATCGAGACCGGGCGGTGGATATCGCCCGAGCTGCCGCAGCGCAGACGCCGCCCGACGCTTCGACAGGAAATCCGCCGGCCCGGCATCCAGCCACCGCCTCTCGTGGGCGGAGTGCATTCCGCGACGATGTTGCCATCCTGATACCGCCGACTCGAATCAAAGCCGACGCGCCAGTTGCCGCTTCAGGAATCCACGTACGCGGCGATCAAGGCGCGTGCCGCCTTGCCCGCATCCTGCACCGGGCCATGTTGGCCGAGGGTGAGGCGGGTCAGATAGCTGCCTTCCCATAAGAGCAACAGCGCGTCACCGAGGGAGTCCGCTTCACGGGAACCCATCTCATGCGCAAGTTGGCGAAAGCGCCGACGCATCTCGGCCTTGTACTGCTCGATGATCGGGCGCCCCGGATGATCTGGCTCGGTGATTTCCACAGCGGCATTGGCCAATGGACAACCCCTCGCGCCCTTCGGGTAAGTGTTCGTGACCAGTAAATCAAACAGCGCCTCGACCTGCGCTCGTGGATTTCCGGCGTGCTCCGCGACCGTCTCATCCCAGCAATGCCAGCCCTCCCGCTCTTCGGCCCGCAGATACTCCGCCACGAGCTCATCCTTTGAGGCAAAGCTGCGATAAAAGCTCATCTTATTGGTGCCGGCCTCACTCACGATGGCATCGACGCCCACGCGTGAATCCCGCGCGCGTAAAAGAGGTCTCTCGCCGTCTGCATGATGCGATCGCGCACGCGTAATCCCGGCTTCTCTGTAATAATTCCTTTATTTACAGGTACTTGCGCCGTTCTTGAGCTGGCTCATAAAAATCTCCACTTGACATGTAACTGACCGGTCACTAACGTACGCCGAACTCAATGTTACTGACCGGTCACCTACGTGGTAAAGATGGTCGCATTCGGAGCGGCAAGTCAAGCGCTTCTCACCGGAGCCCGCGTGGCTCTACAGCCTACCCGGCGCTAACGCGAGGCTGCGCCATGAAAACCGGTGTTGAAAAGCCGGCCAGCGGCAGCGTCGCAGGCTCGCATCGGCTCGCCTCGATCGGCGAGCGTGACGGATGTATCCGATCTGTTACCGCCTCTCCCTCCTAAGGGAGAGGCTCCCACCCGCCGCCGGACACCGCGCACCCCCTCCGCGCGAGTCATACCGGAGACGGCTTGTCAACGCCACTATTCTCGCCCGGCCCCGTCGAACCGTGGGGCTCGGCTACGTCTAATTCGGGAAAACCCAGGGAGTCTCCATCGTGCGCACTCGATCCATCGCTTTCGCTTCGCTCGCCCCGCCGCCGCCGCCGCGCGCCGTCCTGACACTGTCCGGCTGCTCCGGCGACGCGGCAGCCGCGCACGCCGCTGCGCCGCCGCCTGCCCCGCAGGTCACGGTCGCACGCGTCATCTCGAAGACCGTCACCGACTCGGAGACATTCAGCGGCCGATTCAGCGCCGTCGACCACGTCGACATCCGCCCGAGAGTCTCGGGATACATTTCATCCGTCAACTTCGTCGACGGCACCGTGGTCCAAAAGGGCCAGGTGCTGTTCGTCATCGATCCTCGTCCCTACCAGGCGGACTATCAGCGCGCGGAGGCGGATCTCGATCAGGCACGCGCCCAGGCGGCGCTGGCCAAGGCCGAGCAGATCCGCGCGGTGAACCTCTTTGCGGCCCACGCGATCTCCAAGGATGAGTTCGACACCCGAACCGCCAATGAGCGCCAGTCCGCGGCGAACGTGGAAGCAGCGAAGGCGGCGGTGGCTCCGTCGGCACTCAATCTCACATTCACGCGTGTTACGGCCCCCATCACCGGTCGTGTCAGCCGCGCGATCGTCACCACCGGCAACCTGGTCACTAACGGCCAGACGCTGCTGACCACGGTCGTGTCCCTGAACCCGATCTACGTCGAGTTCAACGCGGATGAACAGGCTTACCTGACGTTCGAGAAGTACGCCGGTAACGATGGGCGCAAGGACGCGCCCGCCACCAGGCGCAGGCCCGGACGCTCTGGGCAATGCGGTGTATGTCGGTCTGGCGGACGAGAACGGCTACTCCCACGAGGGCCGCCTCGTCTTCATGGACAACTCTCTCGACGCGGAGACCGGCACCATCTACGCGCGTGCGCTGCTCACCAACCCGGACGGCCACTTCGTCCCCGGCCTCTTCGCCCGCGTCAAGCTGATCGGCAACGACCACTATCAGGCCGTGCTGATCAACGACAGCGCCATCGGCACCGATCAGACCATGCGCTACGTGCTCCTCCTGGGCCCTGACAACAAGGTCGAGTACCGCCCCGTCGAGCTCGGGCCTCATGGTCGATGGGCTGCGCGTGGTGCGATCCGGACTGAAGCCTGGCGACACCATCGTCGTCAACGGCCTGATGCGCGTGCGACCCGGCATGCAGGTGAACCCGCAGCTGATTGCGATGGGTGAGCACCGTAAGGCGGACGGCGCCATGGTGGCCCAGAACGTAACTCATGACTCGGATCCCCGCGCACGAGTCCGCCGACGAGCGGCTCCGCCTCCAGGGAGAATCGGTGAAACTCTCACACTTCTTCATCGACCGCCCGATCTTCGCGGCGGTGCTGTCGACCTTCATCTTCATCGCCGGCGCGATCGCGATCACGCAGCTGCCGATCAGCGAGTATCCGGAGGTGGTGCCGCCGTCCGTGATCGTGCGGGCGACCTACCCGGGCGCCAACCCGAAGGTCGTGGCGAGCACCGTCGCCGCGCCGCTCGAGCAGTCGATCGTCGGGGTCGAGAACATGCTCTACATGTCCTCGACCTCGACCATGGACGGCTCGCTGGCGCTGACCGTCACCTTCCGCGTCGGGACGGACGTCGACCGCGCGCAGACGCTCGTGCAGAACCGCGTGCAGCAGGTTTTGCCGCGACTGCCCGATGAAGTGCGAGATCTCGGTGTGACGACCACCAAGAGCTCGCCGAATCTGACGATGGTGGTGCACCTTTATTCCCCCGACGGCCGCTTCGACACGCTGTACCTGCGCAACTACGCGGTACGCAACGTCCGCGACGTGCTCGCACGCCTGCCCGGCATGGGTGACGTGCAGCTCTTCGGCGGCGGCGACTATGCCATGCGCGTCTGGCTCGATCCCCAGAAGCTCGCCGCGCTCAATCTGACCGCCGGCGATGTCGTCAACGCCATCCAGGCGCAGAACATCCAGGTGGCGGCCGGCCAGATCGGCGCGCCGCCCGCTCCGAACGCCGATTTCCAGCTCGCCCTCAACGCGATGGGGCGCCTCACCAGCCCGGATCAGTTTCGCGGCATCGTGCTGAAGACCGGCGCCAACGGCCAGGTCGTGCGTCTCGGCGATGTCGCCCGCGTCGACATGGGCGCCGAGTCGTACGGCACCAACAGCTATCTCGACAACCAGGACGCCGTCGCGATCCCGGTCTTCCAGGCGCCGGGATCCAATGCTCTGCAGCTTTCCGAGGAAGTGCGCGCCACCATGGCGCAGCTCTCCAAGGACTTCCCGCAGGGCATGCGCTACACGATCGTCTATGACCCGACGGTGTTCGTGCGTCAGTCGATCGAAGCGGTCGTGCATACATTGCTCGAGGCCGTGCTGCTCGTCGTCCTGGTCGTCATCCTCTTCCTGCAGACGTGGCGCGCGTCCATCATCCCGCTGATCGCCGTGCCGGTGTCGATCGTCGGCACCTTCGCGGTGTTGCTCGCGTTCGGGTTCTCCATCAACACCCTGTCGCTCTTCGGCCTCGTGCTGGCCATAGGCATCGTCGTGGACGACGCCATCGTGGTAGTCGAGAACGTGGAGCGCCACATTGAAAGCGGGCAGTCCCCACGTGAGGCGGCCAAGTCCGCGATGAACGAGGTCAGCCGGCCCATCATCGCGATCACGCTGGTCCTGTGCGCCGTGTTCGTACCCGTCGCCTTCGTGAGCGGACTGACCGGTGAGTTCTATCGCCAGTTCGCCCTGACGATCGCCATCTCCACGGTGATCTCGGCCTTCAACTCGCTCACCCTGTCCCCGGCATTGGCCGCCGTACTGCTGAAGCCCCACGGCGCCAAGCCCGACCGGCTCTCGCGCGTCATGGATCGCGTCCTCGGCCGCTTCTTCCGCCGGTTCAACCGCGGGTTTGCGGCCGTCGGCAACGCCTATCAGACCGCCGTCGTCGGCACGGTACGCCGCGTAGGCATCGCGCTCTTCGTCTACGCAGGTCTGATCGGCCTCGCCTACCTGGGCTTTGCCGCCGTCCCGCACGGGTTCATCCCCCAGCAGGACAAGCAATACCTGGTCGCGATCGCGCAGTTGCCGCCCGCGGCATCGCTCGAGCGGACTTCGCAAGTCGTCAAGGAGATCGGCAACATCGGCATGCATCAGCCTGGCGTCGAGCACGCCGTGCAGTTTTCGGGCATGTCGGTCAATGGCTTCGTGCCCAGCTCGAGCGCTGGCCTCATTTTCTTCGCGCTCAAGCCCTTTGACGAGCGCAATTCCAAAGGCCTCTCGGCCGACGCCATCGCCGCGCAGCTCAACCAGAAGCTCTCCGCCATCCAGGATGGCATGGTCGTCGTCTTCCCGGCCCCGCCTGTCCTGGGCCTCGGCACGCTCGGCGGATTCAAGCTGGAGGTTGAAGATCGTGGTGAGGCCGGTCCCAAGGCGCTCTATGACGCGGTTCAAAACGCGCTGAAGGAGGGTTACGGCAACCCTGCGCTGGCCGGACTCTTCAGCAGCTATCAAGTGAACGTGCCGCAGCTCAACGTCAACGTGGATCGCGTGAAAGTCATGCAGGACCACGTCAATCTGGACGACGTCTTCCAGACGCTGCAGGTCTACCTGGGATCGCTCTACGTCAACGACTTCAACGTCTTCGGGCGGACCTATGAGGTGCTGGCGCAGGCCGACGCGCCATTCCGCTCCCGCATCGAGGACATCTCGACGCTCCAGGTCCGCAACGACGACGGGCAGATGATCCCACTCGGCTCGTTCCTCACCGTCACTCCGACCTTCGGGCCCGACATTGTCCAGCGTTACAACGGCTACACGGCCGCCGACATCAATGGCGGCCCGGCGCCGGGCTACAGCTCCGGGCAGGCGCAGGCGGCGATGACGCAGATCCTGAAGTCGACGCTGCCGCCGGGCATGTCCTTCGAATGGACCGACCTGCAGTATCAGCAGCTCATCTCGGGCAATACCAGCCTGATCATCTTCCCGCTCTGCGTGCTGTTCGTGTTCCTGGTGCTCGCCGCGCAGTACGAGAGCCTGATGCTGCCGCTCGCCATCATCCTGATCGTGCCGATGTGTCTGCTCGCGGCCATCACGGGCGTGTTCCTCGATCACGGCAACAACAACGTGTTCACGCAGGTCGGCCTCGTCGTGCTCGTCGGCCTCGCCTGCAAGAACGCGATCCTGATCGTCGAGTTCGCCAAGCACCTGCAGGAAGAGCAGGGCCATGACGCCGTGTCCGCCGTGTTGCAGGCCGCCCGCCTGCGTCTGCGGCCGATCCTGATGACGTCCTTCGCCTTCATCATGGGAGTCGTGCCGTTGATGCTGGCAAGCGGCGCCGGAGCCGAAGTCCGCCACGCGCTCGGCACGGTCGTGTTCTCCGGCATGCTCGGCGTGACCTTCTTCGGCCTCCTGCTGACGCCGGTATTTTATGTAGTCATACGCCGCACTTCAGACCACCGCTCCGAAGCGGCGTCTGACCGGCTTCCTTCCCCGGATCCCCACCATGCGTAACATTCATCTACTACTCACCCTGGCTGCCGCAGTCGCACTTTCCGGCCTGCGCGGTCGGCCCCAACTACGTGCGGCCGCAGACTCCGGTGGCCGCGCAATTCGCCGGCGCCGAACCCGACGTCTATACCAACCAGCAGACCCAGGTCGAGTTCTGGAAGCAGTTCGATGATCCGACACTCGACCAGCTGGTCAGCGATTCGCTGCGCGCCAACTACGATCTGCGCATCGCGGTCGGACGGCTGGTGCAGTCGCGCGCATTGCGCAACCAGTCGGAGTTCGACCTCGCTCCGACGGTGACCGCCTCCGGCGGCTACAACAAGCAGCGCACACCGGAGGTGGAAGACCCTCCCCCGTT
Organism: uncultured Pseudomonadota bacterium; assembly: GCA_963833085.1. GTDB lineage: Bacteria > Pseudomonadota > Gammaproteobacteria > Steroidobacterales > Steroidobacteraceae > 13-2-20CM-66-19. The sequence continues at coordinate 101,748 of CAWHWV010000011.1, read as the reverse complement.
CGGCGGAGCCTACACCACGAAGTTCTATGATGCCGGGTTCGACGCCACGTGGGAGCTCGACTTCTTCGGCGGCGTCAGGCGCAACGTCCAGGCGCGCAATGCCGAGCTGCGAGGTGAAGTGGCCAACCTCCACGACGCCCAGGTGTCGGTGATCGCCGAGGTGGCGCGCAACTACTTCGAGCTGCGCGGGGAGCAGACACAACTCGCCGTCGCTCGGGCCAACGTCGAGAACGAGCGGCAGGTCCTGCAACTGGCGGAAGCCGAGCGCACCGCCGGCAGCGGCACGGACCTCGACGTCGCGCGCGCGCAGGCACAGCTCAGCACCACGCTCTCCACGATCGGGCCGCTCGAGGCGGCGGTCTCGCGCTCCATTCACAGGCTCGGCGTGTTGACCGGCCGCGATCCCGACGCACTCACGGGAGTGCTGAGCGCACCCCACGAACTGCCGCCACTGCCGCACATCGTCCCCGTGGGCAGCCCGGCCGACATGTTGCGCCGCCGCCCGGACATCCGCTCGGCGGAGCAAAACCTGGAGGCCTCCACGGACCTGGTCGGAGTCGCCATCTCGAATCTCTTCCCCAAGGTGACCTTCACGGGTAGCTTCGGCTTCGCCGCCGCCGCGCCGGGGGGCTTCGGGACGGCGGCCTCACGCACCTATGGCATCGGGCCGGGCATCTACTGGCCGGCCTTCGACCTTGGCCGGGTGCACGAGCAGATCGCCGGCGCCCGGGCTGGCGCCGTGATCGCCCTCGACCAGTACCACGGCACGGTTCTCAACGCCCTCGAGGAAACCGAGGACGCGCTCGTGACCCACGCCCGCGACCGCGACCAGCTCGAGCATGCCGAGGATGCCGCCAGCGCCAGCGCGACCGCGGCTCGGCTGGCCAAGATCCGCTACCAGGGCGGCCTGGTCGACTTTCTGTCGGTGCTGGACGCTGAACGGACGCAGCTGCAGGCCGAGAACGCTCTGGCCCAGGACCGGACCGAGGCTGCCACCAGCCTGATCGCCGTCTACAAGGCGCTGGGCGGTGGTTGGGAGACTGCCCCCCTGCCGAGGTACACTGACGCTTCGATTTCCCGATAGAGAGCGTGTCTATGAGTGTTTCGGTGGTGGATCCGGCGCTTGCCCGCCTGGACCCTTTGACAGAATCCACTCCCTGCACCGAGGAGCTGAGCCAGGTCAACGAGTCCCTGCGGCGCCGGGAGGCGTTGCTGGTGGCCTCCGCCAGGGCGAGCCGGATGCTCCTCGAGGCCCCTGACGTGCGCGGCACCATCCCCGAGGTGCTGGTACTGATGGGCGAAGCGGCCCATGTGGATCGCGTCAACGTCATGCTGGCGCGCCGCGGACCGCAGGGCGAGCCCCTTCTCGTGGTGGTGAGCGAGTGGACCGCCGAAGGCGTTCCGCCACACATCGACGACCCCGCGGTCTGTACGTGTGACGAGCGTCAGTTCTCAGCGGTATCCGCCGAGCTACGCGCCGGCCGCAGCGTCTGTCTCAACAAGAGCGATACGCCGGTCACCTACGCCGGTGTCACCGGATTCGAGGGCATCGGCACCAAGACGAAAGCCATCGTACCGATCTTCGTCGCCGGCGAGTTCATCGGCGTCGTCGGCTTCGACAACACACGCCAGCGTCGGGCGATCGACTCCGCGGAGCTTGCCGCGCTCGAGAACGCGGCGGGCGTCATCGGCGCAGCCCTCCATCGGCAACGCCTCATCGACGACATGAGACGGGAGCGCGAGCGCGCGGCGGAGGAGCGCGTGGCGGAGTTGGCGAAAGCCAACGCCGTCATCCGCGGCAACCTGGAACGTCTGGCGAGTGAGCCGGACCTGCACAGCTTCCTGGGACACGTGCTGTTGGAAGCGACACGCCAGTTCGATGCGGCATCAGGCGCCGTGGTCGTCTCGAAGGACAGCCTGCAGCAATGGCGGATAGCGGCGCATGTCAGGGACGGCCGCATCGAAGAGCCTCCCTACCCCATCAGCGTGCCGACCAACGGCTCCTCCTTCGGCGACAAGTTCACCAAGCCGACCGAGCCCATGTATCTCGACGTCGAGGAGCAATCGGAGGAGTTCTGGCCGGGCATGCTCGCCTTCCACCGGCAGGAGGGCTACGTCGGCACTGTGGTCTATCCGCTCGTGTTCGGCTCGCGCAACGTCGGCTTCCTCATCCTGCGCTTCCGCCGCAACGCGGCCGACGTGCAGCGCAGCGAGTTGCTCGTGGCGCTCGCCCAGCAGGCGACACTCGCCGTCCAGCTCACGCGCCTCGCCTATCAGGCGAAAGAGGCGGCGGTGCTGGTCGAGCGGGCGCGCATCGGTCAGGAGATCCACGACGGCCTGGCGCAAGCCTTCACCGGGATTCTGATGCAGCTCGGGGCGGTCGAGGAGTTCCCGTCCTGCAAGAAGAAGAACTCCGGGCTGGCGCTGACCCTGACACGCATTCGCGACCTCGCTCGCGAAGGACTCGCGGAGGCGCGTCGCTCGGTGATGTCGCTCAGGCTCGATCAGACACGGCGCGCGGGGCTCGAGATCGCGCTGCGCCAGCTGGCCGAGCGCTCGACGGTGCCGGGCGGGGTGACGTGCAATTTCGAAGGCGGCGGCATCACCACCGGCCTGAAGCCCGAGCATGAGCATGAGCTGCTGCGCATCGCACAGGAGGCGCTGAGCAATGCGGTGCGCCACGCGCGGCCGAACCTGGTCCGCATCACCATGACGGATGAGTCGGCGCATTGGGTGCTGGCGGTGGAGGATGACGGTCGCGGCATGGAGCAGCGTCCGGAGCACTATGCCCGGGAGGGTTTCGGCCTCACGAGCATGCGCCAGCGGGCGAGCGCGATCGGCGGCGAGTGGCAGATCGAGAGCCAGCCTGGCGCCGGCACGCGGGTCAGCGTGCGGCTGCCGAAGCGCAAGGCGGCCGCGTAATGGTCGCGGTACTCACCAGAAAGAAGATCCGCGTGATCCTGGCGGATGATCATCCGGTGGTGAGGGACGGGCTGGCGGCGATGGTGAATCAGCAGGCGGACATGGAGGTGGTCGCGGAGGCCGGCGACGGCGATGAGGCCATCGTGCTCTACGAGCAGCATCAGCCGGACGTGCTGGTGCTGGACCTGAGAATGCCGAAGAGGGACGGAGTCGCGGTGGTGCAGCGGGTGCTGGAGATCAACCCCAAGGCCCGGATCCTCATCATGACCACCTACGACGGGGATGAGGACATCTTCCAATGCCTGAGCCAGGGGGCGAAGGGGTACCTCCTCAAGGATGCCCCACGCCAGGAGATTCTGTCGGCCATCCGCGCGGTAAGCGAGGACCGGCCCTACACCTCATCGTCGGTGGCGGCGAAGGCGCTGCAAAGGATGGGCAAGCCCAGCCTGACGCAGCGTGAGTTGGACGTGTTGGAGCTCGTCGCGCAGGGAAGAAGCAACAAAGACATCGCGCGGCGGCTGTCGATCACCGAGGGAACGGCCAAGACGCATGTGAAGTCGATACTGACCAAGCTCGATGCGATCAGCCGCACTGAGGCCGTCGCCGTCGCTCACAAGCGCGGCTTGATCCGACTTTAGTATGAAGCGCTGGATCCGGGCATCCTGCCCGGCCCAGCGCTGCTTCAAGCAAAAAGCGTGGTTTTTGCTCGAAGCTCCGCCACCTGCGGCGGCGGGGCACATCCTTGTGCCTGGACGCAAAGTTCTGCCGCTCATGGCGTCGGGGTGGACACGAATCGATGGGAAACTAGCTGGAGCGCCGAGCCGCAGCCTTCGCCTTCAGCGCCGGAACTTTCGGCGTCGGCTTCCGTTCACCGCAGCGCGGGTCGGTTAACTGGACGAGCTGTCCAGCACAAAGACTCACGAGGAGGCCGACAATGAACCCCAGCTTCACGACGAATGGTGACAAGGCCGCCGCCGAGGCCGCACGCCAGGCGGAACGCCTCGCGGACGCTGCGACCGACACCGCTGCGAAGGCTACCAGCGGAGCGCGCGAGCGTACCGAGCAGGCTCAGCGTTGGGCCAAGTCGCGTTGGAGTGACCTGCAGCAGAGCGTCGAATCTCAGCCCTACCAGTCGACAGCCTGGGCGCTGGGAATCGGGTTCGCCGCGGGACTGATCCTCATGGGGCTGGTGATGCGAGGCCGTAGATAACGTCATACTCCGCATCCGTGCCGGACGGCTTGACCTCGTCCGTGATGGTTCTGTGACACATCCGGCCGGGGGCCGTGGTCTTCTTGGCCCATGCACCAGGTCGGTGTCGTGGGCCTCTCGTACCGGCATGCCGGCATCGACGAGGTAGCACGCCTCTCCATCCCCAAAGCCGATCTCGAGAGCCGCCTGCGCTCGCTGCGCGCGGCGCTGGGGGTCTCCGAGCTGCTCTACCTCGGCACGTGCAACCGTATCGAGCTCCTCTTTGCCACCCCTGATCAGCGAGTCCGCGGGCGACCTCCGTGAGCCCGCGCTGGAGCAGCTGACCGGCAGGCGGCCGCAGCCGGGGCAGGCCGCGCGGCTGCTGCGCGCCTGGGCCGGCGAGTCGGCCCTGGAGCACGTGCTGCTCCTTGCCTGTGGGCTCGACTCCGCTCAGGCCGGCGAGCGCGAGATCGCCGCACAGCTGCGCGCCTCCTGGGAGGCCGCCCGCGCCGCCGGAACGAGCGGCCCCTTGCTCGACCGGCTGGTGGGCGAGGCGCTCGCAATGGCCAATCGGGTTCGGAGGCTCCAGGCCGGGACGAGCGCGCCCTCTCTCGCCGACCTCGCCGCGGCTCGCGTCCTCGAGCACCTGGCCGGCAGGCCCGACGCCGTCGCCCTCATCGGCGTCTCACCGATGACGCGCCGTTGCGGCCTGGCGCTGCATCGCGCCGGTGTGCCGCTCCTCATCGTCAACCGATCGCTCGCACCCGCCGCGGAGCTCGCGGCGAGCGTCTCCGGGCAAGCGGTCCCCCTCGAGCAGTTCCGGGCGCAGCCGCAAGCGGTCGCAGCGCTGATCCTGGCCGCAGGTGGCAGCGATCCGGTGCTCGACGGCCGCGCGCTGCAGTTGCTGGCGGCATCGCGCTCCGGACGAGGCAACACGCCGCTCGCCATCGACTTCGGCGTGCCGCCGAACCTCGATCCCGAGGAAGCGCGCGGCGCCGGCATCGTGAGAATCGGCATGAGCGAGCTCGTGCAGGAGGTGCAGGAGCGGCGCGTGACCGAGCTGCTGCGCCTGGCGCCCGTGAGGGCCGCCATCGACGAGCGGATGGTGCGCCTGCGCGATGAGATGGCCACGCGCGCTATCGGCCCGCAGCTCGCGGAGCTGCGCGACGCCTTCGAGCGGATTGCGGCGGACGAGCTCGAGCGGGCACTGTCGGCAGAGCTTCGGGGACTGACGGCGCCCCAGCGCGAGGCCATGGAGCATTTGACCTCCCGGCTGGCACGACGTCTCGCACATCTGCCGATCGCCGGTATGCGCGCAGCCGCCGCGCACGTGGGCCCGGAAGCGATCGAGGCATTTTTCGGTCAGGCGCGCCTGCAGCGCGGGGTGCGCGTGGACACCCTGCCCGCCGACGCAACCGAAGCGCCGGCCCCTGAAGAGCCACTACCATAGGAACCCTGATGCGCGATTCCCCAGAGGGCACAACCAGACAGTCGCATCCCTGCTCGGAGCGGCTCTACGAGCGCGCCACCCGCGTCATTCCCGGTGGCGTGAACTCGCCCGTACGGGCGTTCCGCGCGGTCGGCGGCACGCCGCTTTTCTTCGTCAGCGGGCGCGGGTCGCATCTGACGGATAGCGACGGCCGCAGTTACCTCGATCTCGTCGGCTCGTGGGGTCCGCTGATATTGGGTCACGCGCATCCGGCCGTGATCGATGCCGTAGCGCAGGCCTCCCGTCAGGGAACGACCTTCGGTGCGCCGTGCCCGGCGGAAGTTGAGTTGGCTGAGCGCGTGGTAGCCTCATACCCCGGTATCGAGCAGGTGCGACTGGTCTCCTCGGGCACGGAAGCAGTGATGAGCGCCATCCGTCTGGCGCGAGCGTTCACAGGGCGCGATCTCATCGTAAAGTTTGCCGGGTGCTACCACGGGCATGCGGATCACCTGTTGGTCGCGGCGGGCTCCGGCCTCGCAACGTTCGGCCGACCGTCTTCCGCTGGCGTTCCCGAAGCCTTCACTGCCTGCACGCGCGTGTTGCCACTTGATGACGAGGCGGCCGTGGACGCGCTCTTTGCGCGCGATGGGCAGCAGATCGCCGCGGTCATCATCGAGCCAGTGCCCGCCAACCACGGCCTGCTGCCACAGCGCGCAGAATTCCTCCAGCGGTTGCGCGCGCTGACCCGGGAGCGCGGCGCGCTCCTCATCTTCGACGAGGTCATCTCCGGCTTTCGGCTCGCCCGCGGCGGCGCCGCCGAGCGGCTCGGCATCGTCCCGGATCTCGCCACCTTCGGCAAAGTGATCGGCGGCGGCATGCCCGTGGGCGCGTTCGCGGGCCCGCGGCGGATCATGGCGCGGCTCGCCCCCGACGGCGACACCTACCAGGCGGGCACTCTCTCCGGCAACCCCGTGGCCATGGCGAGCGGCATCGCCACGCTGGATGTGTTGGCAGCCGAAAACGGCTGGGAAAAGCTCGAGGCGCTGGGCGCGCAGCTCGAGCGGCTGTTGCAGCCTGTGCTGCGCGATGCGCCCTTTCCCGTGCACTTGGTGCGCGTCGGCTCGCTCTTCTGGCTGTCGCTGTACGAGAGCGGTGCGCCGCGCACGGCGGTGACCCTCTCGCAGCAGGCGGTTGGCCGATTCGCGGCGCTCTTTCACGCCATGCTGGCCGAGGGCATCTACCTGCCGCCGTCGGCGTACGAAGCCTGCTTCCTCTCCCTGGCCCACACGGCCGCGGACCTCGAGCGCCTCGCGCAGGGGCTGCGCAGCGCGCTCCGCACCCTGCGCTGACAGGCAATCAATGAAAGCACCGCGACTATTCCAACTCACCGCGCTCGCCCTGGTGCTGGTGTCGGCCGTGGAAGTCGGCTGGTGGCTGCTCGACCAGCATCGCTTTGCCGTCGATAAAGTCAGGGAGATGCACGAGGTCTATGCGGAGCAGGTCGTCGCTGCGCAGGCGCTGCTCGATGCGGGCACGTCCGCCGCGCGCGTGCACGCATTGTTGCCCGACGTCATCGTCGGAACGCACCAACGCGCCACACTCTCACCGGACGTCGACCGGCAGCTCATCGCCGAGGAGCAGCGACACATCGCCCAGTACTTCTGGGAGGGCTCGTTCTTCATCATCGCCCTGGCCGCATGCATCGCCGTGATCGCGCGCGCCTTGCAGGCGGAAGCGCGCGTGATCCAGGAGCAGGAGAGCTTCCTGGCGCTGGTGTCGCATCAGTTCAAGACGCCGCTCGCGAGCCTGCAGCTGTCGCTCGAGACCATGGCGATGCGGCCGCTGTCGCCGGAGCACCTGCGCGCCCTGATCGACCGCATGCTCGCCGACCTGGCGCGCATGGAGAGCATGGTGACGCAAATCCTCGAGAGCATGCGGCTGGACCGCGGCCGGATCGACCTGAGGAGCGAGCCCGTGGACCTCGGCGGCGCCGTCGCGCGAGTAATCGCGGGATTCGAGGAGCGGGCCGCGAAGGACCGCATCGCCGTCAGCGCCGACATCGAGCGCGGATTGCAAGTGATGGCCGACCCGCTGGCGCTCGATGTCATCCTGCGCAACCTCCTCGAGAATGCGCTCGCGGCCGTCGCGCCGGTCGGCGGCGGCAGCATCGCCTTCACCGGCCGGCGGGCGGCGGGTGGCGAGGTCGAGCTCACGGTACGTGACAGCGGCGTCGGTTTCCGGCCGGGCGATGCCGCGCGGCTCTTCCAGAAGTTCACGCGCCTGCACTCCGATGGCGGCGGCAGCCGTTTCGGCACGGGCCTCGGGCCTCTACATCGTCAGGCGCCTGATGCAGCTTGCGGGCGGGCAGGTCAGCGCGCAGAGCGCCGGCGCCGGTCAGGGCGCAACCTTCGTGCTGACGTGGCCAGGGGGCGAGCCGCCGGCCAGCGGGCCGGCGCGGCGGGAGCACGCATGACCACACGCCGCGGAGCACACGCGCCACATACTCGTGGTGGAAGACGACCCGCACCTTGCCGCGGGCGTCGTCGAGAACCTGCGGGCGGAAGGCTACGAGGTTGACTCCGTCGCCGATGGCCGGCTGGCTCTCGATTGGCTGCAGGGAAAATCGTGCGGCCTCGTGCTGTTGGATGTCATGTTGCCGGAACTCGACGGCTTCACGGTCTGTCGGACGTTGCGCGAACGCGGCGACAACACGCCGGTGCTCTTCCTCACCGCGCGCGGCGATCCGGCTGACCGTGTGCGCGGCCTCGAGGCCGGCGGCGATGATTACCTGGCGAAGCCCTTCCATCTGCGGGAGCTGCTGCTGCGGGTGCGGGCGATCCTGCGCCGCTGGGACTGGTACCAGAGCGCCTCGGCCGCCGACGGCGCGGTGCTGCGCTTCGGCGGCAACGAGGTCGATTTCCGCGCCTTTCGCGCCCGCTCCTGGAATGGCATGGCGCAGGAGCTGACGGAGAAGGAGGCGATGATCCTCAAGGTCCTGGCGGAGCGGCCCGGCGAGATCGTCTCCCGCGAGGACCTCCTCGAGCGCGTGTGGGGCTACGACGTCTTTCCTTCCACGCGAACCGTGGACAACTTCATCCTGCGCCTGCGCAAGCGTTTCGAGCGCGACCCGGCCAACCCGCGTCACTTTCTCACCGTCTGGGGTGTCGGCTACCGGTTCATGAGCGAGGGCGAATCTTGAGCGGCACGCAGCAATCGCCGACGCCGCGGCCGCTTCGGATCGGCACGCGTGCTTCCGCGCTCGCCTTGTGGCAGGCCCGTCATGTCGAGAGCCTGATACGCGCGCTGCCGGCCGCGCCGCCGGTGGAGTTGGTCCCCATCACGACCACCGGCGACCTGCGTGTCGACGTTCCGCTGTGGGCGGTGCGCGGCCGTGCGTTCTTCACCAAGGAGATCGATCGCGCCCTGCTCGAGGACAGGATCGATGTCGCGGTGCACAGTCTGAAGGACCTGCCCACCGCCATGGAGCCGGGACTCGCGCTCGCGGCAGTCCTGAGGCGCGAGGATCCCCGCGACGCCATTGTCAGCCGCAGCGGTGCTCCACTGTCGCAGTTGCCGCAGGGCGCCCGCATCGGAACGAGCAGTCTGCGCCGGCGCGCATTCCTGACCCGCGCGCGGCGGGACCTCGCTGTTGCTCGAGCTGCGCGGCAACGTACCGACGCGGCTCGAGCGCCTGGAGCGCGGCGACTACGACGCCATCGTCCTTGCGGCGGCCGGGCTCAAGCGCCTCGGGCTCGAGCACCGCATCACGCAGCATCTTTCTCCTGAGGAGTTTCCGCCCGCGGTGTCGCAGGGCGCCATCGGTGTTTGTACGCGCGCGGACGATACGCTTTCTCGTACATGGCTGCAGCCGCTCGATGACCTGCCGACACGCCTCGCCACGACGGCGGAGCGCGCGCTGTTGGAACGGATCGAAGGGGGCTGTCAGGTGCCGCTCGGCGCGCTCGCCACTGCCGCGGACCGGAGCATTCACCTGCATGCCGCCGTCTGCGCGCTCGACGGATCGCGGCTGTTGAGCACCAGCGGCAATAGCTGAGGCGACCGGCCCCGCGGCGGCGGCGCTGGGCGTGCGCCTGGCAACGGAACTGATCGCCAATGGCGCGGGCGGTCTCATCGCGGCGGAGCGCGCGGCGCAGGGCCGTGCGGAGGAGCCGTAACATATGGATGGGGAACCGATGTTGAAACCTGTCGTCGTAACCCGCGCCGAGGAGCGCGATGGACCGCTGTCTACGGAGCTCAAGAGCCTGGGACTGCCGGTGCTGGTGTGGGCTGCCGTTCGCGTGTTACCGGCCGACGCCGCGGCTCTGGATGAGACACTGGGCCGTGCGGGGTCGTTCGATTGGATCGTCTTCACCAGCCGCCACGCGGTCGCAGCGGTGACTACCCGCCTGTCAGCGCCGCCATCGGGCATGCGGACGGCCGCTGTTGGTCGCTCGACTGCTGCGGTGCTGAAGCAGCACGGTTGGCCCGTCGACCTGGTTCCCGGCGAGCCGAGCGCCGCGGGCCTGGTCGCGGCATTTGCCGCCTCCGGCTCCGCGCGGGGTTCGCGGGTTCTCTATCCTGCCAGCTCACGCGCGCTGCCAACGCTCGCTGCCGGCCTCACTCAGCTCGGCGCCGAGGTAACGACCGTCGAGGCATATCGGACGGCTTCAGGCACGGCACTCGATGTCGAGGACTGCCGCTCCTGGATCGCACGCGACGCCGTGGGCGCGGTTACCTTCGCCAGCCCGTCCGCCGTGGCGGAGCTCGAGAGCGCGCTCGGAGAGGAAGACTTCCGCCGCCTGCTCGGCCGCGCACCAGCCGTCGCGATCGGCCCAACCACCGCACGCGCGCTGACGGATCGGGGTTACTCCCCCAAACTCGCCGAGTCGGCCACCCTGCAAGGCCTGGCACGCAGCAGCCTGCATGCCGTTCGCGCGGGCCCCATGAGGTACCCATGAGTCATCCAGCAACGAGACCCCGCCGCACGCGTCAGTCGGATGCGTGGCGGCGAATGGTGCGAGAGGCTCGGCTCTCGCCTGACGCTTTCATCTATCCGCTGTTCGCCGTCCCCGGTCGGGGGGTGCGACACCCGGTATCGAGCATGCCTGGGGTATCCCAACTGTCGGTGGATGAGCTGGTGAAGGAGGCGAGGGCCGTGGCCGCGACAGGCGTGCCCGCGGTACTGCTCTTTGCGGCGCCGTCGGAGAAGGACGCTCGCGCCAGCGCGGCACTAGACCCTAAGGGGCTGGCCGCGCAGGCCATCTCTGCCGTGAAGGACGCCTGTCCCGATCTCCTGGTCTGGGCCGACGTCTGCCTCTGTGGCGCAACGGATCATGGGCATTGTGGCCACGTCCTGCCAGGCGGCGCGATCGACAATGATGCGTCGGTGGCGACGCTCGCCCAGGTGGCGCTCAACTACGCGCGGGCCGGTGCCGACGCGGTGGCGCCCAGCGACATGATGGACGGGCGCGTGCAGGCCATGCGACGCCTGCTCGATGGCGAAGGGCACGCGATGACGCCGATTGTTTCATATGCGGCCAAATACGCCTCGTCCTTCTATGGACCGTTTCGCGAGGCAGCCGAATCGGCCCCCGCGTTTGGTGACCGCCGCTCGTACCAGATGGACCCGGCCAACTCACGCGAGGCGCTGCGCGAGGTGCTGCTCGACATCGAGGAAGGGGCGGATCTGGTCATGGTGAAGCCTGCCGGACCCTACCTGGATGTGATCCGGCAGGTTCGGGACGCGGTGACGGTACCCGTCGTGGCTTACCAGGTGAGCGGTGAGTACAGCCTCATCAAGGCCGCCGCCGAGCGCGGCTGGATCAACGAGCGCGCGGCGGTGCTCGAGACCCTCACCGGTATCCGGCGCGCAGGTGCCGATCTGATCATCAGCTATTACGCGCCCGAAGTGGCGCGCTGGCTCGCCGGCCAATGAGCATGGCGCCACTGCCACCATTCCTGGCCGCCTGCCGCCGGCAGCCGGTGCCGTACACGCCCATCTGGATCATGCGCCAGGCGGGCCGCTACCTCCCGGAGTACCGGCGCGTGCGCTCGCAGGCCGAATTCACGGCCCTGCTGCGCGATCCCGGGCTCGCCGCAGAGGTCACCCTGCAGCCTGTGCGCCGCTTTCCGCTGGACGCCGCCATCCTCTTCAGCGACATCATGACCCCGCTGCAGGGAATGGGCGTGGATCTCTCGTTCGAGCCCGGTCCGGTGGTGCGCGAGCCGGTTCGGACGGATTCCGGGATCGACGCCCTCGCGCCGCTCGTTCCTGAGCGCGACGTGCCGTTCGTGCTCGAGTCGATTCGGCTGGTGCGCGCCGGGCTGCCGCCGGACGTGCCGCTCATCGGCTTCGCTGGCGGCCCGTTCACGCTGCTCTGCTATCTCGTCTGCGGTCGGCCTTCGAAGGAGTTTGGAGCCGCGCGCTCATTCCTGTACTCGAGTCCGGCGTCGGCGGAGCGCCTCCTCGATCGGCTTGCGGACGCCATGGCCGCGTACCTGCGCGCCCAGGCTGCCGCGGGAGCGCAGGCGCTGATGCTGTTCGAATCCTGGGCCGGATTGCTGGCGCCGCGGGAGTTCGAGCGGTTTGCGCTGCGCGCGGTGCGGCGGACGGTGACGGCGCTCCACGATACCGGCGTGCCGCTCATCTACTACGTCAATCAGGGCTCGGCGCTCATGGAGTGTGTCGCGGACCTCGGTGTCGATGTGATCGGCGTCGACTGGCGCTCGCCGCTGGGTGAGGTGCGGCGAAAGTTGGGGCCGGGGAAAGCCGTGCAGGGCAACCTCGACCCGGCGGCGCTCTTCGCTTCGCCGCAGGACCTGCGAGAGCATGCCGGACGGGTGCTCGATGAGGCCGCCGGTGGGCCCGGGCACATCTTCAATCTGGGACACGGCATCTGGCCGGAAACCGATCCGGACGCGGTGGCGCGGCTCGTCGACTATGTGCACGAGCGCTCCTCCCGACCCACTGCGACCGGGACCGGCGCCACATGACCGTGCAGCACTCTGGGAGTGGGCTCGAGCACGCCGCGGTGGGCTGGTTTCGGGAGCTACAGGCCCGCATCTGCACGGCCTTCGAGGCCTTCGAGCCCGAGCGCCGCTTCGAAGCCCGCAGCTGGCAGCGCCCGGAGGGGCACCGGCTGCAAGGCGGCGGTGAGTCCCGCCTGATGCGCGGCGCGGTGTTCGAGAAGGTCGGGGTGAACGTCAGCCACGTTTGGGGCGTGCTGAGCGATCAGGCACGTGGCCAGGTCGCTGGCGCTGCGCAATCGGACGGGCGGTTCGTGGCCTGCGGCATCTCGTTGGTCGCGCACATGTGGAACCCGTATGTCCCCGCCGTGCACATGAACCTGCGGTACCTGCGTACAAGCTCCGCCTGGTTCGGCGGAGGGTCGGACCTGACGCCGACTTTCCCCTTCGAGGAAGACACAGCGGAGTTCCACGCCGCATTGCGAGGGGCGTGCGACGCGTACCGGCCGGACGCCTATCGCGAGTTCAAGGAATGGTGCGATCGGTACTTTTATCTGCCGCATCGTCGCGAGCCGCGCGGCGTTGGAGGTATATTCTTCGACAATCTCGCCAGCGGCGACGCGGAAGCGGACTTCGCTTTCGTGCGGCGGGTCGGGGAAGCCTTCCTGGACGTGTATCCGAGGATCGTCACGCGCCGCAAGGACACCGCTTTCGACGAGACGGCTCGTGAGCGGCTGCTCGTGAAGCGCGGGCGGTACGTCGAGTTCAACCTCGTCTATGATCGCGGTACGAAATTCGGATTTCAGACCGATGCGGACCCGGAGGCCTACCTCATGAGCCTGCCGCCGGTCGTCAAATGGTGAGCCCGAACGTTGAGGATGGAAATGCGGCTTGCAGCCCGCAAAATCTAAAGTGCGCCCATGATCAGGATTTTTCTGCCGCTCATCTGCGCCGCACTGGGCTTCGCGGCAGCCTCCTGCAGCCAGTCGGAGGAGCCGCTCGCGCCCGCGGCTGAGGCACCCGCCTCGCCGCCACAGCCGACGCATGGCGCCGCCGCCGCCGCGATGACGAGCCCGGCTGACTCGGCGCAGGCCAACGGCTCGGGTCAGCCCGCCGACCAGGCGCCCTCACCCGATGCGGCATCTACAACATCTGCCTCGCAATCCGCAGCGGATGCAAATGCGGACGCACCCACTAGCACGCCAACTGAACGTCGCGCCTCAACCTTGATCGGCATGGCTGTGGTAGGTACGGACGGGAGCTCTCTGGGTGATGTGAAGGACATCATCTTCGATCGTCAAGGCCGGGCCACGCACCTCGTCATCGCATACGGCACACAGCCGCAGGCGAATCCCGGTGCGCTACCCAATGATGGCGAGGCGGCACCAGCTCCTGACGGCAAGCTCACGGCGATGCCGTGGGATGCCGCCATGGCCAGCATCAAGGGTGGGCAACTGGTATTGGACAGCGCACAGCTGCAGGCCGCTCCGAGCTTTACGCCGGGCACGTGGCCCAACGTCGATGACCCGGCTTGGAGCAACAGCGCCGATGCCTACTGGCGCAAGGCAGTGCAGGCGGCAATCGAGGCACATCCCGGCGCTCCAATCGACTCGACGTCGAGGCAGCGCGCGCGTCCGAACCGCGACGGCGAATAGATTGCTGGCGCTGTGACCAACGCCGTCAAACGCGCGCGCGGGCGCGACTTCGCAGCATCTCTCGTCGACTGGCATGCACGCCATGGGCGGCACGACCTCCCCTGGCAGCGCCGCCGCACGGCCTATCGCGTGTGGGTGTCGGAGATCATGCTGCAGCAGACTCAGGTCGCGACAGTCATTCCGTACTACGAGAGATTCATGCAGCGCTTTCCCGATGTCGGCTCGCTCGCCGCGGCGCCGCTCGATGAGGTGCTCCATCTCTGGTCGGGATTGGGCTACTACGCCCGGGCGCGCAATCTCCATCGTGCCGCCGTGTGCGTCGCCGAAGAATACGGCGGCCGCTTCCCGGAGAGCTTCGATGCGGTCGCCGGCCTGCCCGGCATCGGGCGCTCCACGGCAGGGGCCATTCTCGCGCTGAGCAGCGGTGCGCGGTTCCCCATTCTCGACGGTAATGTGCGCCGAGTGTTGTCACGTCACTTTGGCGTGGAGGGCAGCACGTCTGACCGCGCCATCTTGCAAAAGATGTGGGATCTGTCCGACGAGTGCACGCCCACGGAGCATGTTGATACCTACACGCAGGCAGTAATGGATCTGGGAGCGACTGTCTGCGTGCGTCGCAACCCCTCCTGCGCGACATGCCCTGTATCAGTGACCTGCGTCGCACGCCGCGACGGACGCCAGCACGCGTTGCCCTCACCGAAGCCAGCACGGAAGCGCGCGTTGCGACAGGTATTCATGCTCGCCGCGGTACGCGACGGACGGGGATGTGCTCCTCGAGCGCCGCCCGGAACGCGGCGTATGGGGCGGCCTGTGGTGCCTGCCGGAATTCGAGAACGCGACGGCAGCCGCGGATTATGCGCAGCAGGCGCTGCAGGGTGCCGCCGCCCGGCCGGTGCCGCTGGCGCCAGTCGAGCACGCGTTCACGCATTTTGATCTTGTCATCACACCCCTCCTGGCCCATTGTTCCGGCAACGCGTCCGCGCCCGATCCGGGGCAGACTCGGTGGTATCGCGCGCGCGAGCCCGCGAGGCTCGGCCTGCCTGCCCCCATCCGGTTGCTGCTGGAGCAGCTCGCCGGCGCGGCGGGGACTCCGGCGCAAGTACAACCGCAACTTTTCGATTGACTGGAGAACGGTCATGGCCCGAATGGTTCAGTGTGTGATGCTCAAGCGTGAGGCGCCGGGGTTCGATCGGCCGCCCTATCCGGGTGAGCTCGGCCGGCGAATCTACGAGAGCGTCTCGCGCGAGGCGTGGGCGCGCTGGCTGCAGCATCAAACCATGCTGATCAACGAGTACCGGCTGACGCCCATCGAGCCCAAGGCCCGCAAGTTTCTCGAGGCGGAGATGGAGAAGTTCTTCTTCGGCAGCGGCTCGAACAGACCCGAGGGCTACAAGGCCCCCGAAAACGAGTAATGAAGTCCGACATGTCCGAGACGACATCCCCTCCCCTCCATCCTCGAGTTCGCGCGGTCACCGAGCGCATAGCCGAGCGGAGCCGGGGCTCGCGTGGCGCGTACCTTGAGCGCACTGCGGCACAGGCCGACGGCGAGCCGGCGCGCAAGCGGCTGTCCTGCACCAATCTGGCGCACGGGTTTGCGGCATCCGCGGCCCCCGACAAGCAGGCGTTGAAGGAGCTGCGCTGGCCGAATCTCGCCATCGTCACCGCCTACAACGACATGTTGTCGGCGCATCAGCCCTACGAGCGTTTCCCCGGACTGATCCGCGCGGCGGCGCTGGCAGCCGGCGCGACCGCGCAGGTCGCGGGCGGCGTGCCCGCCATGTGCGACGGTGTGACTCAGGGACAGCCCGGCATGGAGCTCTCGCTCTTCAGCCGCGACGTCATCGCGATGTCGACGGGCATCGCCCTGTCGCACGGCATGTTCGATGCGGCGCTATGCCTCGGCGTCTGCGACAAGATCGTGCCCGGCCTGCTCATCGGCGCCCTCTCTTTCGGCCAGCTGCCGGCGGTGTTCGTGCCCGCGGGGCCGATGCCTTCCGGAGTGCCGAACAAGGAAAAGGCGCGCGTCCGCCAGCTCTTCACCGAAGGCAAGGCGGGGCGCGATGAGCTGCTCGAGTCGGAGGCCGGAAGCTATCACTCCGCCGGCACCTGCACCTTCTACGGCACGGCCAACAGCAATCAGATGCTGATGGAGGTGATGGGCCTGCACCTGCCAGGCAGCGCCTTCGTGCCACCCAACACCATGTTGCGCGATGCGCTGACCGCCGCCGCGGCGCGCCGCGCGGCGCAGATCACCGCGCTGGGGAAGGAGTATCTGCCCCTCTCGAAGGTGCTTGATGAGCGCAGCATCGTGAATGCGGTCGTCGGCCTCCTCGCCACCGGCGGCTCGACCAACCATACGCTGCACCTCGTCGCCATCGCACGCGCCGCGGGCATCCTCATCGATTGGGACGATTTCAGCGACCTGTCGGATGTCGTGCCGCTCCTGGCGCGCATCTATCCGAACGGCGGCGCCGACGTCAACCATTTCCACGCCGCCGGTGGCATGGGATTCCTCATCAATGAGCTGATCGGCGCCGGCCTCATGCACGAGGACGTACAGACCATCTCCGGGGCAGGACTGCGCGCCTCGGCGCTCGAGCCCTGGCTCTCGCCCGGCGGCCTGGCCTGGCGCGAGGCTTCCGCCGCGAGCTGTGACACCAGTGTTCTGCGTCCTGCCGCCGACCCCTTCAGCGCGGACGGCGGCCTCAAGCTGCTGCGCGGCAACCTCGGCCGCTGCATCATCAAAGTGTCTGCGGTAGGGTCCCACCACCGGGTCATCGAAGCGCCCGCGCGGGTCTTCGACAGCCAGGAGGCCGTGTTGGAAAGTTTCCAGCGCGGCGAGCTCGCGCGCGACGTGGTGGTGGTCGTCCGCTTCCAGGGCCCGCGCGCCAACGGCATGCCGGAGCTGCACGGCCTCACCCCGGCCCTGGCTTCACTGCAGAGCAAGGGTCATCGAGTGGCGTTGGTCACTGACGGAAGGATGTCAGGCGCCTCCGGGACTGTGCCGGCCGCGATTCACCTAACGCCTGAAGTTGCGTGCGGGGGCCCCTTAGGTAAGGTGCGGGACGACGACATCATCCGACTCGACAGCGTGAGAGGAACGCTGGAGGCACATGTTTCGGAGGAAGACTGGAACCGACGGCCGATAGCAACCGCGGACCTGACCGCCAACACCTTCGGGATGGGACGCGAGCTCTTCCGCGCCTTTCGCGCCAGCGCTGCGCCAGCAGAGGAGGGTGGCGGCATTTGCCAATAAACTAAGGCGGTGCCGACTTCAGCGCTTCGAAGCGCTCGATATCCGACTGGAATTGCGCCCTCACCTGCGCCTCTTGCTCGCGTCCGCGCCGCTATCGCCTGGTCCTGAGCGTGGACTTCGCTGAGGGTTTGCACCAACTCCTGCGCGAGATCGTCGGGCATGCGCGGCGCACCGGGCCGTGAGCTGTAGGGCTTGAATTGCTCGGCGCGGCTCTGCAGCGAAGTGAGCCGCGAGTGCAGGCTCTGCACGTACTGCTGCGCGGCGGTCTGCTGCGCCTCGATCTGCGACAGCCGCTCGTCCCGCAGCGACTCGATGTCCTTCACCGAGGTATAGGTACTGAGAAGAAAGTAGTCGTGTTGCTGCTGCTGCGCCCGCCGCGCCTGCGCGTGCGCTTCCTTGGCGAGCTGCTCGGGCGTCTTCTCCGCATCGATTTCCCCGATCTGCACCCCCTCGCCGTTCAGTATCTGCTTGCTGTTGCGCGCGTACTGCGGCGGAATGGTGTCGCCATAGTGGACGACACCATGCTCGTCCACCCAGCGGTAGGCGACGGCCCCCTTGTCGCTATTTTGCGCCAACGCCGCGCCGGCGACGCAGGCGAGCGCAAGGGTCAGAGCGAGAGCCTGATGCGATGTCCGCATAGAGGGGCATATTCTGACCTTCTGTCGCGCGGAGGCAAGTGTCAAGAGACGCCGTACCGCTGCCGATATGCCTTCAGCATTGTGAGCTGGTCGTCAGAAATCGCAGCCCGCCCATCGCGCGCGCGAGAGAGCGCCTCGATGAGGTCCCCGAGTGTGACGACGCTCACGCACGGGATGCCGTGCTCTTTCTCGATCTCCTGCGTGGCGCTTAGTGTCCCCTGCCCCCGCTCCTGCCGGTCGAGGGCGAAGATGACCCCGGCCGGCTGAGCGCCCTGCTGCCGGATGAGGCTGAGCGATTCCCGCACGGCAGTGCCGGCGGTAACGACATCGTCAATGACGAGCACCCGGCCGCGAAGCGGCGCGCCGATGACAGTGCCGCCTTCGCCGTGATCCTTCGCCTCCTTGCGGTTGAAGGCGTAAGGGACGCTGCGCCCATGATGCTCGAAAAGCGCGGCCGCGGTGGCCGCCGCGAGCGGAATGCCTTTGTAGGCCGGTCCGAAGAGCACATCGAACGCGGGGGCCGAATGCACGATCGCCGCTGCATAGCAGCGGCCGAGCACGGCGATGGCCTCGCCGTCGCTGAAGAGGCCGGCGTTGAAGAAGTACGGGCTCTCGCGGCCGGACTTGAGTGTGAACTGCCCGAAGCGCAGCGCCTGGCGCGAGAGCGCGAGGTCGATGAAGGTGAGCTGATAGTCATGCATACCGTATCATTGTCCGATGCACATGGACCGCGTCAATGCCCAGCGCCCGGGGTGGCTGCAGGCGCTCGCCGTCTATGGCGAACCGCGGATGCTCGCGATGCTCTTCCTCGGGTTCTCGAGCGGACTGCCGTTCTATCTCGTCCTGCAGACCCTGACCGCCTGGCTGCGCCAGTCGCACACCGCACTGACGCTCATTGGCATGTTCTCCTCAGTGACGATCCCCTATTCCTTCAAGTTCATCTGGGCGCCGATCGTCGATCGCTCGCGTCTGCCACTGCTGCATCGGCTTTTGGGACGGCGGCGCGCCTGGATGTTGCTCGCGCAAGGCGGCATAGCCGTCGGCCTCGTGCGGATCGCCTTCAGCCACGCGGGCTCCGGTGTGCTGCATATGGCGCTCTGGGCATTGTTCACGACGTTCTGCGCCGCGACGCAAGACATTGCGATGGACGCCTGGCGCATCGAGTCCGCGCCCATCGAGATGCAGGGTGCGATGGCCGCAGCCTACCAGGTCGGCTATCGGATCGCCCTTTTCGCCGGCAGCGCCGGTGCGCTCGGGCTGGCGCAGGCGCTGGGCTGGCGCGCAAGTTATCTTTGCATGGCGGCGCTCACCCCGGTCGGCATCATCACCACGCTTTTCGTGAAGGAGCCTGCGGTGACGGCCTCGCGCGAATCGGTCGTGCGGGAAGAGCGCGTGGTCGGGTGGTTGCAGCGGCGGGCCCACTGGCCGCAGCTGCTCAAGGATGCCGGAGCATGGTTCATTGGTGCCGTGGTCTGCCCGCTGATCGACTTCTTCGCGCGTCACGGGGTCGGCCTCGGGCTGCTTACCCTGGCGCTCATCGCCGCGTACTGGCTTCCCGACTTCGCTACCGGCGCCATGGTGATGCCCTTCTACATCGACCACGGCTACACGCTCGAGCAGATCGCTCTGATCGTGAAAATCTACGGGCTCGCAGCGACAATCGCCGGCGTCTTCATTGGCGGAGCGCTCGTGGCCAAGGTGGGTCTGCTGCGTTCGCTCGCGATCGGTAGCGCCCTCCTCATGCTGGCGACCGTCGGCTATGCCCTGCTCGCGGTAACTCACACTGCGACGCTGCTGGGGCTCGGTGTCGCCAACGCCCTCGACAACCTGGCGCTCGCGATCGGGGGCACCTCGATGATCGCATTCCTCTCGAGCCTGACCAGCCCGAAATACACGGCGACCCAGTACGCACTGCTCTCCTCGCTGTACCAACTCGCCGGCAAGGGGCTCGAGTTTTTCTCGGGGTTCGGCCCCCGACTGCTGGGTTATCCGATCTACTTCCTCTACGCCGCCGGCCTCAGCGTTCCCGTGCTGCTGCTGCTGGCGTGGCTCGCGCGGCGGCGAATGTCGAATCAGGGACCACGGACGCTCTCTGCCGCGGGATCCGGAGGCGGCGCCAGTGGCGCAGCATGAGCTCGATCTCGCACGCGTGATCTGCCGTCTAGCAGACCTCGAAGAATATGGCTCGCGCGCGTTCACGGTCGGCGGCGGCGACTGGCCTCTGCGCGGCTTCGTCGTGCGCTGCGGGAACGAGGTCCGAGGCTTCGTCAACCGCTGTCCGCACGCCGGCCATCCGCTGAATCTGCGGCCGCATCGCTTCCTCACGCCGGACAGGGCGATGATTCTCTGCTCGTCACACGGCGCATTGTTCGAGAAGGACGCCGGCCGTTGCCTCGCGGGCCCGTGCGCCGGGGAGTTGCTGCGACCGATACCGCTCGAAGTGATCGGCGATCTGGTGCTGGTCGCGGCGGATGCGGACTTCGCCGCCCTCACCGCTGAATGACTAATCGAATTCGAAAAGGTCGATGCCGTCGAGCCGGTCCGCGCGCAGGGTCGGGTCGTCGTTGATATTGTCGGAGCCGCGGCCGTCCTCGTCGCCGCTCTCCACGTCCACCGAGCCGCTCCAATCCTCGGGAGCTTCGGCTGCCTCGAGCACGCCGTCCTCCCACTGCGCCTCCCAGTCTTCGTGGTCCATCTCCTCGACGGTGCCGTCGAAGTACTGGATATCTATCGTGCCCTCTTCGTCGTCGATCGCAACGACCTCGAACAGCTCGCCGCCGCTCAAGCGATACCAGTTGCCGATGCTGGGTTGAGACGCCGCCATTTGCAACCTCCAGAAGGCCTGATCCCGAGGCTTCGGATCGCGCGCCCGTGGTGAACGCATGACGCCGCGCAATGGGTCCTGGAGCTGTTATCCTCGGCCGCCGCGCGGGGGACGGCTCTGATGTTGCGCCTCGCGTATGCCGCTTTCAAGCAGCGAATGACATACCGCGAGGGCCCATGCTCGAGCAGCCGTTGAAATTCTTCGTCGTCTTCTTCGTGGTGGTCGAGCCGATCTCGCTGATCCCGCTCTTCAGCGGCCTCACACGCGGCGCAACGAAGGAATACCGGCGACGCATGGCGGTGAAGGCAGTTTGGGTCGCCGCGCTGATCATCGTGCTCTTTGCCTTGGGCGGGGCGCCGTTTCTCGCCACGATGGGCATCAGCCTGGCGGCGTTCCGGATCTTCGGTGGCGTGCTGCTCTTCCTGCTGGCGCTCGAGATGGTATTCGCGCGGGAGTCGGGCAGCCGCACCTCGAGCGACGAGCGGGCGGAGAGCCGCCGGCGCGCGGACATCTCCGTCTTTCCGGTGGCGTTCCCGTTCATCGCCGGTCCCGGAGCGCTCGCCACCGTACTCCTTTGGTTCGGGCCGGTGCACATCACGCATCAGCCGGTGGTCTTCCTCATCCTGCTTGCGGCCGTGGTCGCGGTGCTCGCCATCACTTTGGTGCTGATGCTGCTCGCGGAGCCGCTCATGCGGCTGATGGGCGTAACGGGCGTCAACGTCACCGGGCGGCTCTTCGGCGTAATACTGGGTGCGCTGGCCGTGCAGTTCGTGATCGATGGGCTGCGCGCGGCGTTCCTGTTCAGGCCAGGCTGAGCGGAGAACGAGCTAGGCGCGCCGAAACTCCAGATCCCAGACTTGGTGGCCGAGACGCTCACCCCGACGCTCGAACCGTGTGGGGGATCGCTCCGCCGGCCGGGGTACGAAGCCACCCTCAGCGGCAACATTGCGCAGCCGGCCCTCCGCTGACAGCGTCGCCAGCATTTCTACGGCGTACGGCTCCCAATCCGTCGCGAGTCGCAGCGCACCGCCGCTTCTCAGCCGCTCGGCCAGCAGGGCCACGAACGGCGGTTGGATGAGCCGCCGCTTGTGATGACGCTTCTTTGGCCAGGGATCGGGAAAGAGGATCAGGATTTCGTCCAGGCAGGAACCGTCGAGGCAACGCTCCAGCACCTCCACGGCATCGCGGCAGACGACGCGCACGTTGCCGAGGGCTCGCTGTTCGAGCTGCAGCAGCAGCCGACCCAGGCCCGGCCGATGCACTTCGATGCCGAGGAAATCTTCGGCCGGATGTGCCGCCGCGAGCGCGAGCAGGTGGTCGCCGTTGCCGAACCCGACCTCGGCAACGCGCCGGGCACGGCGGCCAAAGAGCGTATCGAGGTCGAGCGGCGTGGCGCCAGTCTCGACGCCGTACCGCGGCCAAAGCTCCTCGAGCGCCCGCTCCTGCGCTGAGGTGATGCGGCCGCTGCGGGTGACGAACGAGCGAATCGCGCGGGGGTGGTCCGAGTCGCTCAAGCCGGGCGCGAGCCGCCGCGCACGGTCGGCAGGCCCTGCGCCTTCCACTCCGAGATTCCGCCCGCCATGTGCGCCGCCGGTTGCCCCGCCGCCTTGCGCATCCGGGCCGCCGTGAGCGAGCGGCCGCCAGCGGCGCATTGAAAAACCACCGCGCGCTCGCCTTCCGGCGGCAGATGGTCGGCATCGAACGTCGACAGGGGGTAGAGCAGTGCGCCAGAGATGCGCTCTGCCGCGTACTCCATCGGCTCCCGAACGTCGACCAGCAGAACGCGGCCCTGCTCGAGCAGCGCCTGGACTTCCTCCGGGTCGTACTCGGTGATTCCGTCGGATGTGGTATGGCTCATGGCGCGATTGTATCAGTGGCCGTGCTGGCCCCGCTGGTTCCCGTCAACGCTCGACCACCCAGCCGCTGCGCCGCGCCGCCTCGAGAAACGCCCGCACGTCCGCAGCCAGCACCGGATCCGCCGTACCGGCGACGCGAGTGACTATCTCGGCCCGGGTGTAATTGCCGTCACACAGCTCGAGAATGGCCGCCGCCGTCGCGTTGAGTCGGACACGGCCGGAGCGAGTCTCGAGCACCGGGCCACCGCCCGCCGGCGGCCTCAGGAGTCGGTGCGCCGTTGCGAGCCGGACTTTCGGCCGCCGCGTTGAGTTCTTTGCACTCATGTTGTCGCCGGCCCGCACGCGGGCCGACCACTGCCGCGGTGCAAGCGGCGGGCCAACTCGACCGCCGAGCGGCGGCCGGCAGCACGGAATCAGCCCTTCAGGTGCGCCTGACCGGCGCGATGCCGTGACGTTTGATTTTGCGGTACAGGGTGTTGCGGCTGACGCCGAGCTCCGCCGCAACGCGACTCATGTTGCCGTGGAGCTCCTCCATGGCGCGCAGCAGGGCCGCTCGCTCCGCCGCCTGCAGGCGGTTACACGGCGGCACGGAGTCGTCGAGCGAGCCGCCGTCCGAAGCCGGGAGCGGCGGCGGGAAGCGCCCGGAGATCGCATCCGGCCGCTCCTCGTGCAGCGTCTCGCCATCCCTGATTTCACGCGGCAGGTCCATGGCGCGCACGACGCCTCCCTCGCAGATCGCGAGCGCCGTGCGGATGACGTTGCGCAGCTCGCGGATGTTGCCGGGCCAGGAATAGGTGAGCAGGCGCTGCAGAGCGTCGCGCTCGATGGCCGCGGGGCGACCATTGCCGGTCTCGGCCGCGAGCGCGTGTTGGATCAGTCGCTCCTTGTCCGTTCGCTCGCGCAAGGCCGGCAGCTCGAGCGTGATGCCGTTGAGCCGGTAGTAGAGATCCTCGCGGAAAGCGCCGCGCGCGATCATCTCGCGCAGGTTGCGATGGGACGCCGCCAGCACGTGCAGATCCACGGCGATGGCGCTCTCGCTGCCGAGCGGCACGACCTCGCGCTCCTCGAGCACGCGCAGCAGCCGGCTCTGTAAGGCGAGCGGCATGTCGCCGATCTCGTCGAGGAAGAGAGTCCCGCCCGAGGACTGCACGATCCTGCCGCGCAGTCCCTCGCGCCGCGCTCCAGTGAACGCGCCGGGCTTGTATCCGAAGAGCTCGCTCTCGATCAGAGTCTCCGGGATGGCGGCGCAGTTCACTGCGATGAACGGCCCTCCGGCGCGCCCGCTGGCGAGGTGCATGGCATGCGCGAACGCCTCCTTGCCCGAGCCTGTCGGCCCCTGGATGAGCACCGACACGTTGGTGTCGGCAATCCGGTGCGCGCAACGGATATTGCGCAGCATGTGCGGATCCTCGCCCGCAAGCTCCTCGAGTGTCAGCGAGGGAGCGCGCCCGGGCGCACCACCGGCCTCCGGCGCGGGAAGATCATCGAGCGGGGGAGCCTGCCAGCCACGCGTTGCGTTCGTCATACGAGCCTCCCAACCATCGTGCGGGGAGTGCGTCAGGGATGCCACGCCCCGTCGTGACACTGTCACGGTAGAGAAACACGCCCGCGCAGCGACTGCAAGCTCGGCAATGGCTGCGATGCGGTGTTTTTCGGGGGTGGAGCGAGCTCTTCTCGCAAGCGTCGTCGACCGGGCAACGCGGCGTTCCATACTCGTGACAGCTCTGTGTCGTCCCGTACCGCAAAATGGAACAGGATGGCGGGTCGAAAGAACGTTGTGTCGCCCACGCAACACGCGCCTGTCGGCAGCCGCTGTTCTGGCACGCGCGTTGCACTCGGTCTGCCTCAAGGAGGGGCTTTCATGAAAAACCAACGAACCGGCCTTCTCGCAGCCACCGTGTTGGCGGCGCTTGCCGCTCCATCCGCCCGTGCGATCGACGTGACCGCGGGCGCCTGGACGCTATCCTTTGACGGCAACGTCAACGCAAACTACATATATTCGGACTGCGCCGATCACAACGACGTCGCGGGCGGCCTCGCCTGCGTCTCGGACACGACGTCCGACAGCTCCTCCTCGGTAAGCAATGGTCTCCTGCCGGCGGCCCTCACGGTAAGTGGCGCGACGACACAGGAAGGCCAGAACCTCGGATTCACCTTCGGGCTCTACCCGGGCATCAGCACCAATGATGGCGGTAGCCCGAACCTGCAGGACATCGCCAACACTGATCTGGGCCATACGGCTCTCGGCACCGCCGGACTCGACGTCCGGCAAGTCTTCCTGACCGTCGGCAACAGCAGTTGGGGCACGGTCATGGCCGGCCGCAACATCGGCCTTTTCGGGGCGGATGCGATCCTGAACGACATGACGCTGCTCGGAGTCGGCGCGGGCAACGGTGACTACGCCTCTCCAGCCAACACGTCGCTGGGATCGATCGGCCTCGGCTACATCTACACCGACTGGCTCTCGCAGATCAATTACACGACGCCCGACATGGGCGGCGCCAAGGTGACGGTCGGGATCTTCGATCCACTCAACACGCTGGGTGAGACGCCGGTCAACCACAGCACGCCGGGCTTCCAGGGCAAGGTCGCCTACACCGCCGGGCCGCTATACCTGTCGGCGAGCCTGCTCTACCAGCAGCAGCGCGCGCTGTGCACCGACCTTGCGGCAGGCGCCTGCGGCGGTACGTACGCGACCGGGTCCTACGTGAGCTACGGCAGCTCGGCCTTCGATCTCGGCGGCAAGTACGACATCGGCGGGCTCGAGTTCATGGGTTGGTACTACCGCGGCAAGGGCGTTGGTACCACAGGCCTGTTCGTCAACTCCAACGATGCGATGGGTAATTCGCGCGACTCCGACGGCTACATCGCGCAAGTCACCTACAAGATGGGCAACACCAAGGTCGGCGTGAACTACGGCGACAGCAACCTCGAGGGGACTGCGCTCGACCGCTCGACGGTCTGCGGCGGAGTCGCGGGCTGCCTGGTGAGGCGTAACGACAAGTGGTCGCTGGGCCTGTATCAGAACGTCACCGACAATCTGCTCTTCGTCGCGGAATTCAGCCGGATCGAGTCGCTGAGCGACGCCAACCAGCAGAACTCGAGCTGGAACCTCAACGCCGGCCTGTTCCTGAAGTTTTAGGCGCTGGTTCTAGCGCTGGATCGGGGCATCCTGCCCCGCCCAGCGCGGCGGCGAGCAAAAGCGCGGTTTTTGCTCGCGCCTCCGCCACCTGCGGCGGCGGGGCACATCCCTGTGCCTATGCGGCGTGATCCAGTCGTTCATGGACCTTTGTGGGCCATTTCGCATTTCTTATACTCTGCATCGCAGAGTACTTGACGCAATGAACCCCCCTGCATAGAGTCGGGCCCATATTTGGCTGCCGCCCTACCCCTGCAATGCGCTCGAATAATACCGTCGCCATAGACAGCCACGCGCTCGGGACACTCAATTACATCCGCGCTTCGATAGACGCGGCCGGAGCTTTTGCCGTGCCCGGTACGGCGGGCATTGCCATGGGGGCGGTGGGGCTCGTGGCCGCGGCAGTGGCGTCGGTTCCGGCGCTGGCCGGGCACTGGCTGATCATCTGGCTGGTGGCGGCCACGGTGGGCGCGGGGCTCGGTGTCGTGCTGGTCGCCCGCCATCGCTCTGGCGTCGGGCTGCCGCTTTACAGAGGGCCGGCGCGACGCTTCGTGCTGTGCCTCTGTCCGGCGCTGTTGGCGGGCGGCGTGTTGACCGCGGTGCTCTCCCAGGCGGGCGAGACCCGGCTCCTCCCCGGAGTGTGGCTGCTGCTCTACGGCTGCGCGGTGCTGTCGGCGACGCTGATGACGGCGCCGGCCATGATGCGCCTCATCGGCACCATGGGCGCGCTCTTCGTGGTGTGCGGGGCGCTCGCCTTTGAGGTCAGCCCGCACTGGCACAACCTGATCCTCGGCGGCGGCTTCGGTCTGCTGCACCTGGTCTTTGGATTTCTGATCGGACGCATCGATGGTATGGAGCACTCGCCAGCATGAAGACCGTCGCGCGGAGGCGTGAGACAGTGATGCGCTCGCCGGAAGCCAACAGGCCTGCACCGGCGCCGGTGCCAGTCCCCCGCGGCGGCAGCGAGGACTCGAAATTCGACCGCCTGGTCTACGAGCGCGTGCGCCTCGGCATCATGAGCGCGCTCGCGGTGAACGCGCGGCTCACCTTCAATGAGCTGAAGGCGCTGTTCGATGTCAGCGACGGGAATCTCAGCGCGCATGCGCGCAAGCTCGAGGAAGCGGGCTACATCGAGTGCTCGAAATCGTTCGCCGGACGGCGCCCGAAGTCGGAGTACCGGTTGACGCCGGTCGGCCGCCAGGCGTTGTACCGCTACCTCGAGCACATCGAGGCGGTCATCAAGGCGACGCGGCGGTCGTGAGCGCCGCGATGAGCTTGCACGTCGCAATCATTATGGATGGCAACGGCCGCTGGGCGCAGCGCCGGGGCATGCCGCGCAGTGTCGGACACGTCCACGGCGCAAAGGCGGTCAACGGCATTGTCGAGGCAGCCGCGCGCACGGGCATCCGTACACTGACGCTCTACGCATTTTCCGCCGACAACTGGGGGCGCCCGAATCTCGAGGTCGATGCGCTGATGCGCCTGCTGCAGCGGTATCTGACGACCGAGACCCGTCAGTGCATCGAGCAGTCCATCAGGATCAATGTCATCGGCCGCCGCGACCGATTGCGGCAGAGTCTGGTACGTGCCATCGAGCAGAGCGAGCGCCTGACGGCGGACTGCGCACGGATGCACCTGCGGATCGCCATCGATTATTCCTCCCAGCACAGCATCCTCGAGGCCGCGCGCCGCGCGCCGCGCGACGGCGGCTTGAGCGTCGAGGAGTTCCAGGACTTGCTGGCGCACGTCGACCATTCGGTGCCGGATACCGGCGCGGTCGATCTTCTGATCCGCACCGGCGGCGAACAGCGGCTGTCGGATTTCCTGCTCTGGGACTGCGCCTACGCGGAGCTCTACTTCACCGACCGGCTTTGGCCCGACTTCGGCGAGACGGAGCTCAGGGCCGCGCTTGCCGACTATGGCCGCCGCCAACGGCGCTTCGGCAAGGTACTGGTGGCAGCGGAGACCGGTTAGCTATACCGCAGCGAAACTGCGGAACTCCGCCGTCCAGGCGGGTGCGTGCTCGAGAGCGTCCGGAACATCCTCCGGCTGGGCGACGACCTGCCACATGAGCGAGTGACGCTCATCCATGAAATGCTCGCCGACGGCGCGAGAGAGTAATTCCAGGAGCGGGTGAAAGAATCCCCGGGTGTTGACCAGTATGATGGGCCCGAGGAAGAGCCCCAGACGCTTGAGGGTGATCGCCTCGAGCAACTCCTCGAGGGTGCCGCAACCGCCCGGCAGCGCGATGGCCGCCTGCGCACCCGTGAGCATCAGGTGCTTGCGGGTCCGCATGTCCTCGACGAGCTTTAGCTCTGAGAGTCCTTGGTGGCCCCATTCCAGGTCGGCCATGAAGCGCGGCAGGATGCCGACGACGCGGCCCCCCTTGCTGAGCGCGCCATCGGCGAGAGCGCCCATGGACCCCCTGCTACCGCCGCCATAGATCAGCGTGATCTCTCGCCCGGCGAGCACCTCGCCCATCCTGAACGCCGCCTCGCGATATTCCGCGTGCGCCGTGGCGCTCGACGCGCAGTAGACGCACACCGCGCGCTCGAGCATCGTTTGTGGTTCAGCGCTCATTAGGGTCATTCCGGCCGCGGCACATGGCGGACGATGATCCGACGATAGCCGGCCGAAGGGCAAGCAGCACGCGCAGGCGGCCCGACTTCCGGCGAGTGATCGAGCGCTGGAGAGCTTGCAATTGTCCGACCCCCGGAGCGGGATGTACTATTCCCTTCCGGGAAATGTGCGTCTCCGGTGGGGTATCCCCAACGGAGCGGGTGTAGCTCAATGGTAGAGCTCTTGGTTCCCAACCAAGTGACGAGGGTTCGATTCCCTTCACCCGCTCCACTTTACGGCTTCACTGGCAATCCTCGTGTGATCCGATCTTCGGAGAGTCGGCGAGCACCATGCCCTTGATTCGCACTATCCAGATCTTGGTCCTGCTGCTGGCAGTGACTGCCGCGGTCGGCGTCGCCGCGGCGCGCCTGAAGATCCCGCCTTCAATCCTGCTGGTGATCACCGGGGTGGGGCTGGCGCTGATCCCGGGGCTTCCGACGCTGCAGCTGTCACCGGAGCTGGTGCTGCTGCTGGTGCTGCCGCTCGTGGTTTACTGGTCCGCGGTCGCCATGAGTTGGCGCGAGTTTCGATTCAACCTGCTGCCGATCTCGATGCTGGCAGTCGGCTGCGTGATGTTCACCACGGCAGCCGCCGCGGCGGCTGCGCACTGGCTGCTCGGCCTGCCGTGGCCGGAGGGATTCGTGCTCGGAGCGATCATCTCCCCGCCCGATGCGCTGGCGCCGCTCTCGATTGCCCGCCGCATGCGGCTGCCGCGCCGCATCCTCGTGATCCTCGAGGGCGAGGGTCTGGCCAATGATGCGACCGCACTGATCCTCTATCGCTTCGCGGTCGTGGCCGTGAGCCTCGGCTCCTTTTCACTGAGCCACGCCGCCGGCCTGTTCTGCGTGATCGTCGCCGGAGAAGTCCTGTGGGGAATCGGCGTCGGCTGGGTGATGCTGCGGTTGCGGCGCTGGGCCGCCGATCCCTCCATCGAAGTCACGCTGTCGGTGCTGACGCCGTTCCTGGCCTACTGGCCGCCCGAGTACCTCGGCGGCTCCGGAGTGCTGGCGACCGTGGCCGTCGGGCTGTATGTCAGCTGGAATGGCCCGCGGCTGATCAGCCCCGCAACGCGCCTGCAAGGTGTATTTTTCTGGGACTTCCTCACGTACACGATCGAAGGCATCGTTTTCCTGATCACGGGGCTACAAGCGCGTGCGCTGATCGCGGGTATCCGGATCTATTCGCTGCGCGAACTGACGATCTCCGCCGTCGTCGTCAGCGCAGTGGTGATCGTGGCGCGCTTCGCGTGGATGTTTCCAGCGACCTATGTGCCGCGCTGGCTGTCGGCCTCGCTCCGGCGTCGCGATCCGCCGCCGCCGTGGCAGGCGCCGTTTGCACTGGCGTTCACAGGTGTGCGTGGCATCGTGTCGCTCGCAGCGGCACTCGCGTTGCCGCTGGCGACCGAGGATGGCGCGCCATTTCCGCACCGAGACCTGATCCTGATCCTGACGTTTTGCGTGATCATGGTGACGCTGGTGGGCCAGGGCCTGGCGATGCCGGCCGTGATGCGTGCGCTGGGGCTTGCTCGGGCCGGTTACCGTGAGCGCCGCGCCGACCGCGAAGCGGAATTCGTGGCGCGCCGCCAGGCGGTCGAGGCGGCCGTGGCGCGGCTCGAGCAGTTGATCAGAGAGCGAGAGCTTACCGAGGGGTTCGTCGCACCATTGCGCGGGAGCTACCACGACCAGCTGCTTCACCTCGAGCGGCGCAGCGACGCCCAGCGCAAGCTCACTGAGCTGCACGAGGAGATCGAGTTGCAGCTGCTGGCCGCCGAGCGCGAGCGGATCAACGAGCTGTCTCGTGCCGGGCATCTCAAGGATGAGGCGCGGCGCCGGATCGAACGCGAGTTGGACCTGCGCGATGCGCAGCTGCAGAACCTGCGCGCCGAGGAGTGAGGGCCCGCGCGCCAGCGACCCGGGCGGGTGTTTTAGGGCCCGAGGCCTAGCGCGGCTAGTCCTCAAGCTCAAGTTGCCGCAGCCATTCGATAAAGCCCTCGTCCTGAATCTGGTAATGCCCATACTCGAGTTTCACCACGAGCTCTTCCTTCTGTAGACGACGAAGCGCATTTTTCCATTTACCAGCTGGCACGATGAGTACCAGTCTATGCCAACCTCTGAGTGATTCGAGAGGACCGGCGAAGGCCGTCAGGCGGTCGCGTCACAAAACGATGATGTGAACATCGCGCGGCTATTGACCAAGGTCCTCGCAGCGCGCAGGTAACAGCGTGCATGAGCATCGCTCTCGGACGCGGGACATCGACGCGACTCTATTCCGCGGGCGCATCCGAACTGGCCGTCCCGGTGTCGGAGAAGTGGCCTTAGCGCCTTAGCGCGACATCCGAAACCCTAGGTCGCATTCGAACCGCTCTCGCGGTGCAGGGTCATCAACGGCGGATAACCCTCCCCGTGCAGGAAATATAGCGCGTCCGCCTTTCCCGCCGGAGAAAGGCCGAACTGCACGAAGTCGTCGCCGAGGAAACGGTAGCGCCAGGTTACCCTGAAGGTGTCGTGGTTCCAGGGCTCCAAATCTCCAATGAACTCACTGCCTCGCTTAAGTACAAGGTGTCCGTTGGCAAGCGAGACGGTCGCCTGGCCGTAAAGCGGATCGGAGTAGTTGCCCGCGTAGTCCTCGAGTGGCAGCGACAGCTGCGGGTGCGATTGGCGCGATATCTTGTGTTCCGCTTGAGACCTCGCCTCTTGCGCCCGCGTCTTCGCCATGAGCGCCAGCAGGCTCGCGCCCCAGTCGACGTGCGGCGGGCCGATGTAGTCGTTGAAAATCACGTCCATCAGGGCGATGGGCAGGTTCGTGTCGTCCTTGTTGGCCAGGATCACCACCCCCAGATGGCGCGACGGGATGAGGCCGACCACAGACCCCATTCCGTCGATCGATCCGGCGTGCCAATCGATACGCACGTCGCGGAAGTCCTCGGTGCGCAGCGTGAGGCCATAAGCCGGCGACAGCGCCGTCGGGAACGAATCGATGATCTCGCCCACACCGTTCTCGAAACTGGAAGGGATCACGACCTGCGGCGATTCCATTTCATGGATCACTGCGGCACTGACGACGCGGCGGCCCTCATATGTACCGTCGTTCAGCAGCATCTCGAGCCAGTGGGCCATGTCATGGGCGTTCGAATTGATCGAAGCTGCTGCTCCAATGTTGTCGACATTGGCCCAGTGGATCGGCGTGATTTTCCCGTCGATGTCGGCGTGCGGCGTGGCGATGTCACCATTGGGCTGGAAGGCCGTGATCGACGTGTTGCTCTCCGTCATGTCGAGCGGCTGGAAGATGTTCTGCTCGACGAACGCGCCCCACTCGACGCCAGTGATCGCAGGGATGATCTGGCCGGCCGCCATCACCATGTTGTTGCTGTAGCAGTACTGTCGCCGGAAGCTGTATCGCGGCTTCAGCAGGCGCAGCTTATGAATGATTTCGGCGCTGCTGTTGGCGCTGCCGTACCACAGAAAATCGGCGCCGCAGTCCCCGGTCTGGTGGGTGAGCAGGTCGCGGATCGTGACCTCGCGGGTCGGGTAGGATTCATAGAGCTGGAATCCCGGCAGGAACTGCGTGACATGGTCGTCCCAGTCGAGCCTGCCTCGGTCCTTCAGGATCCCGAGGGCGACCGTGGTGAACGCCTTGCTGTCGGAGGCAATCCCGAACAGCGTGTATACGTCCACTTTCTCCGGCGCGCCGACGGTTCGGACGCCAAACCCCTTCTCCATCACGACGCGGTCATTGTCGACGATGGCGATCGCCAATCCTGGAACACGCCAGACCTTCATGGCGTGTCGAACGTAGCCGTCGAAGCCCTGCAAGGGCGCCGGTTCCTGGGCACTCGGGGCACTCGCGCACCCCGGCAGCGGCGCGAGCCCCAGAGTCGCGATCAGGGCGCTCAACCAAATCCTCACGATCGATCTCCCGGCGTGCTCGACGGATGCGTAAGGCGTGCTCTTCCTTAACGGTCATCACCCTGCGGGTTTTGGGGCCAATATCTCGTCCAGGTAGTCAGCTTTACCGGCAGCACGGACCAGGTGCGGGTACTTCAGACCGCCGTCGTATTGAACCGTATACGACTCCGTGGTGCCATCAATCTGTGCCTGCACACGCAGTGGCTCGCCGGTCTTGTGCGACTGGGTGATTCCGGCGCGCAAAGCCTGCGGGCTGTACGGCTGTCCATCGATGGCGGTGAGTTTCATGCCGGGCGCGAGTCCGGCCTTGAAGGCCGGCCCGTCCCACAACACATCCTCGATCTTGCCGCCGTCCCCGAGGAACAGGCCGACCGAGAGCATCTCGTCGACTCCCTTTGCTTCGAGCTCCCCCTCGCCGACGTTTTCGAGCACATTCTGGTAGCGGTTGGGTTTGTCGGTGTATACGAGTTGCCAGCCGCTGGCTTCGATCCCGGACAACAGCGGCACCTGCTTGCCGACACCGCCCACCCAGCCATTGAGGAATCCGGCCCAGTCATAAGGCTGGACCGCATTGAGCGCGTTCACGACGTCACTGAGCGTATACGTGCGGGTCACGAAACTGCCATCGTCGACGCCAAAAAACCGCCGCGCAAAATCGTCAATGGAACGTCGATCGTGGCTCAAGTTCCGGATTTTCATGTCGATGGCGAGCCCCAGCAACTGGCCTTCGCGATAAAAGTCGGTTTCACGGCGCCAGTTCGACCACGCCATGGACGAGCCGTAGACCACTTGCGCCGCGACGGTGGTGTCGATCAGCGGCCGCCAGTCGCGGCCGGTGCGGTGGACCATTGCCGCGGCACGGTAGGCCACCACATCCCGCCAGGCATCCGGCGACCACAATCCGCTCCGCACGGTCAGCATGTCAGCGAGATAGACATCGAGGCCTTCATACATCCACAGCAGGCGGCCATGCTGCGGACGCTCGAAGTCGGGCTGCCAGAGCTGCGCCGGCCGCATGAATTTCCCGTTCCACGAGTGCGTGTATTCGTGCGGCAGCAGCGAGGCATCGAGCATGAAGTGGTCGGCATCCGCGAAGACCTTGGCGCCGCTGCGTGCGCGGTCGTCACTCGAGCGGTGGTGCTCGAGGCCGCCCTTCGACACGTAATCGCTCGCCGTCAATAGAAAGTGATACTCGTCGTAGTGATGCGAATGGAACAATGCCTGCGCCTGCTCGACCAGCCGGCGATAGCCGGCGATCTGCGTGTCGGAAATGGCGATGGCCGCGGCGTCATCACCCACGAGGTCGAGATAGCGATGCACCGGCGAGGCCGGCGGAGTTACATCGATTTCCCGGAAGTACCTGCCGCCGATCACCGGCGAATCGACCAAAGTGTTGAGCGGCACGGGCTTGAAAGTGATGCGCCCGCCCATGCGCTTTTCGGTCTGCAACGCGCTGGCATATTGCCAGTCTGCCGGGATCACCAGCGTCGGCTCATATATCTGCGCTCTGGTCGGATAACCCGCGTAGTACAGCGCCACGGTATTCCACGCGAGGCCCATCAGATTCGGTGTGATGCGATCAGTCTCCGGGAACTGAAAGCGGACGTCGAGCCGATCCACGCCCGCCGGCACCGTCAGATGAAATGCGAACATCTCCACTTCATCGCGCTGCCATGCGATCCTTTGGCCGCCCGCCGTGATTTCCAGTCCCATCATGTCCTCGATGGGACCATCCGGTGCGTGATCGCCGGGAATCCACTTCGGATAGTAGAGCGTCAGCGGCCCCGGCCTGACCGGCATCACTTCGTTCACATCGAAGATCCTCTGACTGGGATGAGGCAGACGGACTGTCAACGCAACGGGGCCGGGTGGAGCTGCGACACTCTCGCTGGCCATGCAGGACATGGCCCCCATCGAGGCAAGCGCGGCAAGAAGCAATGTCGGTCGTGTCATGAACGAGCTCCGTTACGAGAGCCGGGAGTTGCGCGGCGGCGCCGCGACAGCCGGGCGGCGACGTTGCCACGCCATCCAGAGGAAGTACAGAGGCAAACCGGCCAGGGTGATGAGGATGCTGGCGATGGTGGACCGGAACTGCGCGTAGAGCGCGTTCGCAACGACGGCGAACGTCGCCAGTACGAACAGCGCCGGAACAATGGGGTACCCAAGCACGCGGTAGGCGCGGGGAAAGTCCGGGCGCCGGCGGCGCAGGACGAACAGCCCGATTACGCACAGCGCCAGGAACGGCCAGACACCCAGCACGTAGCCCTCGGCCAATTGCATGAAGTCACGCAGCAACACGTAGATCACCGCCAGCACGGTGATGAAGCCGATTGCAGCGTAAGGGGTTTCGAACCTCGGGTGGACGCGGCCGACGGTGCGGAAGAACAGGCCGTCCTCCGCCATCGCGAAAAACACCCGCGGACTGGAGAGGATGCTGCCGTTCAGAGTACCGAATACCGATAGCATCACCAGCGCGCCGGCAAGCGAAGCCCCCGCCCGCCCAAACACCGCCCCGGCGGCGTCGGCAGCCACGGATTTCGACGCCGCGAGCTGCTGCAGAGGCAGCGCGCGCAGATAGGCGGCATTGATGAGCAGATACGCCGCGACTACCACCAGGATGCCGCCGATCAGCGCAATCGGCAGATTGCGCCGCGGGTTCCTTACCTCGCCCGACAACGCGGTCAGATTTTCGCAGCCATCGTAGGCCCATAGCGCGGCGATCAGGCCGATGCCTATGCCGGACCAGTTCGCCGTGCCCATCGGCTCGGTATGAATGGGATTCGCCCGACCTCCGGGCGCAAAGGCGAAAATCGCGATGGACAGGCCTACGATCGCCACTATTTTCGCGCCCGCCGACAGGTTCTGGATCGCTGCGCCCAGCCTCACCGAGCGATAGTTTGCGGCCGCGACCAGGATGATGAGCACCGCCGCGATCACGTGCTGCACGATTGCGCGAACCGGCACGAAATAGCCCAGGTATTCTGCGAATGTCAGGCTCAGCGCGGCCCATGAGATCGGTTCAGTCAGTAGCCACATCCAACCGAACAGGAACGCGAGCGGGCGACCGTACGCTTCGCGTAGATACACGTAGGGGCCGCCGGCTGCGGGATACATTGCAGCGAGCTCGGCCAGCGAAAGCGCCCCGAAGAGCGCGATGATGCCCCCCAAAATCCACACCAGGGCGATGCCGGTCAGATTGCCGGCCGCGGCCGCGATCGGGGACGGCACGCGAAAGATCCCGCTGCCGATGATCACCCCGACCACCACCGCCATGCCGGTGACCAGCCCGAGTCTGCGCGGCAGCTCGCGCGGTGCGATCGTTGACGATTCGGTCATGGCCGGCGATCGTACATGGCCGCCGCCAACCTGTAGAGTCGGCGCGTACCGCAGCAGCCATGCCGGCGCGCGCTGGCAGACACACTGAATTGCGCAGCGGATAGCGGTTTTCGCGGCATTCCTCGCTCCCACGCGGGCAGCGTGGCCATAACCCGCAGCTATGCCGCATATCGGTCTTTTCATTGGTGGTCGCCGCGGGCGGGTGAGTATCCTCGGGCCCAGCCCCCGCGTGGTTTGCCTGCGCCGCGCGTGGCAATCAGTTGCTTATCGTGCCGACGCGATAAAAACAAGCAGCGGCTGCACCTCGCTGCTTACCCACCTACGAATAGGGGAGGTAAGTATCGTGAAGAGAGCGTCTTTGCGTCGATTGCATCGTAACAGCGGCATCCAGCGCAAAGCGCTGGCCCTCGCCGTCAGCTCGGCCATCATGGGCTTCTCGACCAGCGCCTGGGGACAGGCGATTTCGGGCACGATCGAAGGCACGGTTCCGGTGGCTCCCGACGAAACCATACGGGTCACGGGCGACTCCGGCTTCGACCGCACCATAAGGGTGGGGTCATCGGGCACCTATTCGATCGCCGTTCCGGTCGGTACCTATACGGTATCCCTGCTGCAGAACGGCAAGATCGTGCAGACCAAGCGGGACGTCAGCCCGGTCGCCGCGGGCGCGGTGGTGGTGGTTTTTGCCAGTTCGGCCGCCAGCTCTGCCAGCCTGCAAACCGTCACCATCTCCGCCAGATCGATTCCGGCGATCGACGTCACCACGACCAATCAGGTCACCACGATCACGGCCAAGGACCTGGAGCGCCTGCCGCTGCCGCGCGATGCGGCAAGCATCGCGGAGCTGGCACCGGGTGTCGGCATGGGCTCGCCACAGCTCTTCAGCGGTCCGCTGGGCACGCCGATCAATGTGTTCGGCGGCGCTTCGACGGCCGAGAACGCCTATTACATCGATGGCATGAACGTCACCGATGCGCTCTATGGGCAAGGCGGTCTCGAGCTGCCGTACGGCGCCATCCAGGAGCAACAGACCTTCACCAGCGGCTACGGCGCCAAATACGGCCGCTCCGTCGGCGGCGTGATCAACCAGATCGGGATGAGCGGCAGCAACACCTGGCACTTCGGCGCGCGCGCCTCGTACCAGCCGGCCTCTCTGCAGAGCGACGAGCGGAACTCCTACTACGCCAATCCGCTGGAAACCGCGCCCGGCGAGAACCCCGGGAGCCTCCACACCTACAACAAGGGCTCGCATTCCGACGAGGTGATCTATGACGCCTATGTCAGCGGCCCGATCATCAAGGACAAGCTGTTCTTCTTCCTGGGCGCCGAGCAGGACAACGTAGGCGGGACCACCTTTGACGCGCTCGGCTCAGGCCAGACTCCGACCGGCGTAGGCTCGGTCGAGGATCCCTACGACACCGACTATCACACCGACGCGCCGAAGTATTACGGCAAGCTCAACTGGAACATCAACCACAGCAATCTCCTCACCGTGACCTGGCTGCAGAGCGCGTTCAAGGAGTGGCAGCAGGCCTACAACTTCGATTACGACACGCTGCAATCCGGGGCCTTCGACAGCCGGGATCCGACGATAAAGGACAGCTTCAGGATGTGGGTGGCAAACTACACTTCCTATCTCACCGACAACCTCCGCCTGGATGCGATGTTCGGCCAGATCCATGGTGACTATGACACCCAGCAGCCGGTCTATCCCGGCTACGACCCGACCCTGCCGAACATCAGCAGCCCGTCCACGCAGGACCCGCGGTTCTCCCCGCCGGGCGGCATCGTCAACTCGAACTTCAACACGACGCAGGACATCCCCACACATCACACCAACGTCACCTCTTACCGCGTGGGCCTCGACTATAAATGGCGCACCCACGACATCAGTGTCGGTATCGACAATATCAACTCCTGGGACATCGACGACGGATTCCAGATGACCGGACCGGGTTATTCGTGGATTTACGGATACGGCGACCCCGGCGTGCCGGTTTTCGGCACCAACCCCAATGTCCCGCCCTATGTCGGCCCGTCGAATCAGTGCACCGTCGGATACGACGGAAACACGCATTGCTACTATGTGGAGAAGTACGTCAACGCGTCGGCGGCATCGGTAAAGGTGCAACAGCAGGCACAATACATCGAAGACAACTGGCAGGTCATCGACACGCTGCTGCTATCCATTGGATTGCGCAACGACCAGTTCACCAACTACGATTCGTTCGGGGTGCCTTACATCAAGCTTACCAGCCCCCAATGGGCCCCCCGTCTCGGCTTCAGCTGGGACGTGCACGGGGATTCCACCTTCAAGGTATTCGGCAACGCCGGCCGCTATTACCTGGCGCTGCCGCTTACCACCGCGACCTCGATCGCCTCGCCCGTGATAGATGCCGGCCAGTATGGCACCTACACCGGCATCAATCCGGTGACCGGAGCCCCGATCGGGTTCACACCCCTGCCACAGTCGCCGTCGACCGGCGTCTCGATCGACAGCGAATACGGTCAGCCGAAGGACCCGAGGATATCGACTGCGCAGAACGTAAAAGCCGAGTATTCGGACAACTTCGTGCTCGGCCTGCAGCACCAATTCGACCTGCTGCAACAGAAGTGGGTGGGCGGCCTGACGGGCACGTACCAGAAGATGCCGCGGATCATCGACGATTTCGACGCCGAGCAGAACGAGTGTGCCGCCGGGCTCGCGCAGGGATATACGTGGATGACGCCGGCCACCTGCAGCCAGTGGGCCCAAAGCCTCGTGCTGATCAACCCGGGCGTGACTCAACACCTGCTGATGAAGTCACCGACCGGAAGCCTCGTTCCGGTCACCCTCACACCTCAGGATCAGGGCTTCCCGCAGGGAGTCAGCCGCCAATACTACTCACTTGACTTCTCACTGGCGCGCGTGTGGGACGGCAAGTGGTCGGTCAAGGTCGACTACGTATTCTCCAAGACGTGGGGTAACACGGAAGGCCCGGTCAGCACCTACTCGCAACAGAGCGGCTCGTACGAGTCGATCACGACCGCATGGGACTTCCCCGAGAGAATGCAGAATTCGTACGGCATACTGCCGAACGATCGCAGGCACCAGTTCAAGGCCTACGGAGCTTACGCGATCACCCCGGACTGGACGGTGGGTGCCAACCTGTATGCCGCCTCCGGTACACCCAAGATGTGCCGTGGTCCGTACGGACCGGACCAGCTGCCTCTAAACGGCTCCCATACATACTACTGGTGCGGCGGGCAACCGGTGCCGCCGGGCTCGCTGGGCCGCTTGCCGTGGACCACCCGCCTGGACCTGAACCTGGATTACAAGCCATCGTGGAGCTGGGCCGACCACAAGATCGACCTCAACGTCGCGGTGTTCAACGTGCTCGACCGGCAGACACCGCTGTTTCTCGATGACTCGTATGGGACGACACTGAGTCCCAACGCTGATTACGGCTATGTCGAGAATTACACGCCGCCCCGAAGTGTCCGCTTCCAGATCGCCTATGACTTTTGAGAGATGCGGGCGTAGCATGGAAAAATGACACAGTCGGCGCAGGGCCTCTCGCGGCGGCCGCTCTCATCGGTGGCCACCCGCCTGCTGGCGAGGGCCCGCAAAGAGTGGGGACAACGGCAGTTCGAGGCCGCAGAACGGTCCCTGACCAACGTACTGAGCCTGGCGCCGGATGAACCGGACGCCGTCCGGTTGCTGGGCATGGTGGTGCAGCGCCTCGGCAAACACGCGCAGGCGATCGAGTCCTTCCGGCGGGTTCTTGCGACGTGCCCCGACGATTCCGATCTGCGGATCGGCCTCGGCATATCCCTGTTCGAGCAAGGCGAGGCCGATGAAGCCCTGACACACTTTCGGCGTGCCTGCGAGCTGGACCCTGATTCCACCTCGGCGTGGTTCAACCTCGGCGAGGCTCTCGGACGCCAGGCGCAGACGAACGAGGCCGTCGCCGCGCTACGACGCGCGCTCGAACTCGATCCCGCGCACATATCCGCCCGGCTCTCACTAGCCCGGGCTCACGCCAACCTGGGCCAGGTCGATGCGGCCGTGACGGAGTTTCGTGAGGTGCTGCGGCGCCAGCCGGCCAATGCCGAAGGCTGGTTCGGGCTGTCGAATCTCAACGTCGTTCGCTTCGACGCCGCCGACGCCGCTTCGCTGCGGCACTCCCTGACACGAGAAGATCTGTCGCATCGCGATCGCGAGCTGCTCGGCTTCAGTTTTGCGAAGGCGTTGGAGGGCCAGGGTGCGTACGCACAAGCCTTCGAGGTGTTCCGGACCGCCAATGCTTCGCGACGTCGCCGGGTGAAGTGGGACGCGGCGGGCGAGCACAAACGTGTCGAGGACATCCGGCGCGTATTCGCGGACGAGACGCCTGTGCCAGTCGACTCCCGGCTGGGGAATGAAGTCATCCTGATCGTCAGCATCCCGCGCTCCGGCTCGACGCTGGTCGAGCAGATCCTGGCTTCGCATCCGGAGGTAGAGGGTGCGAATGAGATCAAGGATATGAAGCAGGTCATCGATGCGGAAACCGGCCGCCGCAACTCGGCATTTCCACTGTGGGTGCCCAACGCCACGCCCGGGGACTGGCAACGTCTGGGCCGCGAGTATCTCGACCGAACCGCGCGTTGGCGGCAGGCCAGGCCGCGGTTCACCGACAAGAGCCTCGTCACGTGGTATCTGGTGGGCGCGGCGCTGGCCATGTTGCCGGCCGCGCGCGTGGTCGTCGTGCGGCGCGATCCGGTGGAGACCTGCCTGGGCTGCTTCCGCCAGTGCTTCAGCGAGGCCAGCGGCTTCGCCTGCGACCTCGACGAGATGGCCGATTACTGTGCCGATTTCCTGCGCCTGACACGGTTTTGGCTGCAGAAGTACCCGCGACAGGTGTTCGATCTGCAATACGAGACGCTGGTGGCTGAGCCGGAACCGGTGATTCGTCGTCTGCTGGACTTCTGCAATCTCCCGTTCACGCCCGCCTGCCTGGAATTTCACAAGACCGCCCGCACCGTTCAGAGCCTGCCCAGCGCGGCCCTCGTGCGGCAACCCTTGCGCAGCGACACTGCCCGCAGCGCGCTTTTTGGTGACAAGCTCGATCACTTGCGCCGGCGCTTGCGTGACGCGGGCATTGATTTGCAGGCAACCACGGCTCGCCCATAACCACACGACGAAAGGGACTCCCTCGCATGGCCGACGCTCTCCCTACCTGCCTGCTCGATGGCGCCCTGGTGCCTACGGCCGCTGCCCGGATCTCACCGCTTGATCGGGGGTTTCTCCTCGGTGACGGGGTATACGAGGTACTGCCCTGTTACGGCGGCAGGCCGTTCCGCCTGCAGGCGCATTTCGACCGGTTGCAGGCCGGTCTCGACGCGCTCGCGATTCCCAACCCCCATGCGCGCCCCCGCTGGGCAGAGCTCCTACAGGCGCTCATCGCCGCCAACGGCGGCGGCGACATGGGACTGTACCTGGAGATCACGCGGGGGACCGGGCCGGGTCGCGACTTTCTGCCTCAGCCCGGCCTGAAGCCCACGGTCTTCGCCTTCTGCTGGCCGCTGGCGGCGGCGCGATCCGGGCAACTCGAGCGCGGTATCGCGGCCGTGACGCTGCAGGACATCCGCTGGCTGCGCTGTGACATCAAGTCCATCGCTCTGCTTGGACCTGTGCTGCTGCGCATGGAGGCCGAGCGCCGCGGCGCGGACGAAGCGATTCTGGTGCGCGACGAGCGGCTCGCCGAGGGAAGCTCCAGCGCCGTCTTCGTGGTCAACGACGGTTACATTGCCACTCCACCGGCGAGCCACGAACGCCTTCCGAGCATTACCTGCCTCGTGGTCGGCGATGTGCTGGTCGCGCTCGGGCTGCCGTTGGAAGTGCGCGAAATGCGTCGCGATGAGCTCTACACGGCCGACGAGATCTGGGTCGCGAGCGCCACACGCGAGGTGTTGCCCGTTACCCGGCTCGACGGCAACGCCGTGGGCACGGCAGAACCCGGCCCGATCTGGCGCCGGGTCTTCGACGAATTCCAGGCCCTGAAAAAACGCGAGGCGGCGTAACCGACGCTAGTGCCGGGCGAGCATTCCCTGGGCAAGTTGCCGCACCAGATGGAGGAAGCGCTTCTGCACCGGATTCAACGGGCTATCGGGCCGGTGCATCGCGTACAACACGACTTCGAGGGACGGCTTTAACGGGCGCATTTGCACGCTGCTGGCATCGCCACAGCGCGCCGTGAAGGGATCGACCAGCGCCACACCTTCGCCCTTCGCCACGAGTGAGCGGGCCAACTGATAGGTCCGCACCGCGACCACTGTTTTCGGCGCCGGATCGATCTTGGCCAGATGACTCTGCAGCGTACTGCCCAGGGCGTCGCGCACGGTGATACCGATCAGCGACTGATTGGCCAATGCGCTGATCGGCAATGGGGCCGACAATTCCGCCGCGGGCCACCACCCTGGAGGAGCGATCGCCATGACCTGTCCGCGGCAGAGCACCTTCTGGCGCAGGTTCTGATGGCCGGTATCCTGCAATGTAAGGCCGATGTCCGTCTCGCGCAGCGTCAGGGACTCGCACATCGCCGCCGAATGTTCCGTGGACAGCTCGACCGTGACATTGGGGAATGCCTTGCGCAACAGGACGATCGCCGAGGGAAGCAACACCTGCGCCAGGGTCGGCGTGCACGTGACACGCAGCGGGCAGCTTCCCGGTTGGCTCATGTTTGACGTCAGGCGCTCCAGCTCCTGCACCTCCTGAATGATGTTCTCGATCCGATCGCGCAGCAGCTGCGCCTGCTGGGTCGGCTGTATGCGCCCGCGCACCCGGCTGAACAAGGCAAAGCCGAGCTGATCTTCGGCGTGCTGCAGCGCCTTGCTGGCCGCGGGCTGGGAGATGTCCAGCAGTTTCGCCGCTCCAGTGATGCTGCCGGAGGTAAGAATGGCGTGAAACAATTCGATATATCGCAGCCGCATTTCGACTGTGCCCCCTCGTTTCAGTCGCTGAATACCATGCAGTTCAGCACGATTGCGCTGCCCGGGTAAAGCCCCACAACCCTGAGTTATGCCACGTACCCGTCTTTTCATTGGTGGCCG
The DNA here is from genome assembly GCA_963833085.1 of uncultured Pseudomonadota bacterium. Taxonomy (GTDB): domain Bacteria; phylum Pseudomonadota; class Gammaproteobacteria; order Steroidobacterales; family Steroidobacteraceae; genus 13-2-20CM-66-19. Next base: position 58,943 of record CAWHWV010000011.1, on the reverse strand, counting down.
GCTCCCGCCAATGGTTATGCTCTAGCCGCGTTTTTACGCTGAACGGATTCCGTTGGAGCACTGATTACATGTTCGAGCACGGCGATACGGCCGGCCGCGGCGCTTGGGGCCCGCCCTTTCTGCTGTATCTGGGGAAACCGGCGGACGATCTGGCGATCAAGACCGCCAGAGGGCTGGCCTACTGGCGGCCCGAATGGTGCATCGGCCAGTACCGCGACCCCGGCTGCCGCCTGACGCTGGGCTTGCCGGATATGATGCCGGCGCAGGCCAAGGCCGCGGGTGTAAACACTATGGTCGTCGGCACCGCGAGTGCTGGCGGCGTGATGCCGCGCGAGACCGTCGCCGATATCATCACCGCCCTGGAAACCAACCTCAACGTGGCGGCCGGCCTGCACCAGAAGCTGCGTGAGAATGCGGACATCGTGGCCGCCGCCAAACGCAACGGCCGGGTATTGTTCGATGCGCGCGAATACACTCAGAGAATTCCCGTCGGCACCGGTCGCAAGCGGTCCGGGCAGCGACTGCTGACGGTCGGCACCGACTGCTCGGTCGGCAAGATGTACACCACGCTCGCGCTCGAGCGCAGCATGCGAAAGCGCGGCATCAAGGCCGATTTCCGCGCCACCGGACAGACCGGCATTCTTATCGCGGGCGCCGGCATCCCTGTGGACGCCGTGATCGCCGACTTCATCTCCGGGGCCACCGAGCTGATCTCGCCGGCCCGCGAGGACGGCGGCTGGGATCTCATCGAGGGTCAGGGGTCGCTGTTTCATCCGTCGTACGCCGGCGTCTCGCTGGGGTTGCTCCACGGTTCCCAGCCGGACGCCCTGGTGTTGTGCCACGAACCGACGCGACAGCACATGCGCGGACTCCCCGGCTGCCCACTCCCTGACCTTGCACGTTGCCTGGAAGCCAACCTGACCGCCGCGCGCCTGACCAACCCCGAGGTCAGGGCAGTCGGCGTTGCGCTCAACACGTCGAATATCTCCGAACAGCAAGCGCGCATCTCCTGCCGGGAGATCAGTGACCGATTGGGTTTGCCTTGTACGGACCCGGTCACCATGGGGGTCGAAGCCATCGTGGACAATCTGCTTTCGTGCTGCGCACACTGAAAATCAGGCACCGCACGTTCCCGTTGCGGTCGCCCTTTCGCATCTCGCGCGGAGTCAAGGTTGCGGCGGACGTGGTGACCGTGGAGCTCGAGCAGGCAGGCTGCCTCGGACGGGGCGAATCTGTTCCCTACCGTCGCTACGGCGAATCCATGGCGTCCGTGATGGATCAAATCGAGACGCAGCGTGATGCCCTGTGTGCCGGCATGGGCAGGGACGAGCTACAGGCCCGCCTTCCCGCGGGGGCAGCGCGCAATGCGCTTGATGCGGCATTGTGGGACCTGGAATCACGGCTCAGCCACGTGCCCGTATGGACGCAGTTGGGCCGGCAGCGGTACACGCCGCTCGTAACCGCGCTGACCATCGGCATCGACACACCGCAGGAGATGGGGAATGCGGCCGCCCGCATCGCGGATGCCAGGCTCATCAAGATCAAGGTCGACGCTGACGACCCGGCGGGGCGAATCGAAGCCGTGCGGCGCGCCGCACCCTCGGCCAGCCTCATCGTGGATCCCAACGAGAGCTGGACGATCGACATCCTGCGTGAGGTCCAACCGGCGCTCGAGCGCGCCTCTGTGAGCCTTCTGGAACAGCCGCTTCCGGCCGACGCGGACGATGCCCTGCGGGGGTTTTCGAGCCGGATTCCGCTCTGCGCGGACGAGGCCTGCCACACCACGTCGAATCTGCCGTCATTGCTCGATCGCTATCAGGCGGTCAACATCAAGCTGGATAAGACGGGCGGTCTGACGGAGGCCTGGCGCCTGCAGCGTGAAGCCAGGGCCCGTGGATTCAGCGTCATGGTCGGCTGCATGGTTTGCTCATCGCTCGGCATCGCGCCCGCGCTGGAGCTCGCACGCGAAGCGGACTTCGTCGACCTCGATGGACCGCTCTGGTTGGCAGACGACCACCCGGATGGCGCCACCTTACGAAATGGCCTGTTGCTGCCTCCGTCACCGGAATTCTGGGGCGGGGGTTAAGACCGCGGCGGCGAACGATGACCGACACGATCGCCGCCGCCTCTGGCGCGTGTGCCGACGGCTCACGTCTGGATGGAGTGGACTTGCACGTATTGGCCGGCCGTGTGGGCACGCCGCTCCACGTTTATTCCGCTTCCTCGATCCGGCAACGCATCAGTGATTTGCGCACCGCCGTCCACGGGCTCGATACGCTGGTTTGCTATGCCGTCAAGGCCAACGCCAATCTCGCCGTATTGGGGCTGATGGCCGATGCCGGGGTGGGTGCGGACATCGTCTCGGGCGGCGAGTTGCAGCGCTGTCTGCGCGCGGGCATCCGTGCAGACCGCATTGTGTTTTCCGGAGTTGCCAAGAGCGCCGCTGAGATCGAGGATGCGCTGACCGCCGGCATCGGGCGCTTCAACGTGGAATCGAGAGACGAGCTGGACTCGTTGCAGAGTTTGGCGGCGACGCGGAACGTAATTGCACACGCCGCCGTTCGCGTCAATCCCGACGTGGATGCCCTGACGCACGCCAAGATTTCCACCGGCAAGTCAGAAAACAAGTTCGGCGTTGGCATAGACGAGGCGCGCGCATGGTTCGCGGACAGCGCGCGGCTAACGCATGTGCGCCTGGATGGCCTGCACGTGCACATCGGCTCGCAGATGCTTTCCCTGGATCCGATTCGGCTGGCGTTGCAACGCGTGGCCGCATTCTGGCGTGAACTGGCATCCGACGGACATGCCATCAACAGTATCGATGTTGGCGGCGGCCTCGGCGTGCGCTATCGCGAGGGACACGACCGGCCCGTGCCCGTAACAGACTATGCGGCGGTCATTCGGGAAGCGCTGGGCGGGTTCGGCGGCCGCATTCTCCTCGAGCCGGGACGCTGGCTAGTGGCGGAGGCCGGCGTTCTGCTGACGCGTGTGCTGCGCATCAAGCAGGGGCGGCGGCGGCGGTTCCTGATCGTGGACGCGGGCATGACCGAGCTTCTGCGCCCTAGCCTTTATGATGCCTGGCACGAGATCGTGCCGCTCTCCTGCCGACAAGGAGCGCCGAAAACCTACGATGTGGTCGGACCGGTCTGCGAGAGCAGCGATACCTTCGCCATCGATCGCCAACAGCCGCCGTGCGAGCCGGGCGATCTGCTGATGATCAAGACCACGGGGGCCTACGGCGCCACCATGGCATCGAACTACAATTCGCGGCCATTGGCCGCCGAAGTGCTGCTCGATCGCGGCCGTTACGCTATCGTACGCCGGCGTCAGACCTTCGAAGAAATGATCGCCGGTGAGCAGCCGGCCCGGAACTGGGACAGCACATGAATCGATTTGGCCGGGACCTGTTGCTGTCGTTGGCGCTGGGAAGCTGCGCAACGGCGGCCCGCGCGGCCGCGCCAAACACCGGGTCGCTGCCTGACTACAATCGGGTGGTAGATGCCGTCGTGGCTCAATACCGCCTGCCGGGCATTGCGGTCGGTGTCATCGCGGACGGCAAGGTAGTCTATACGCGCGCGGTAGGAAATCTGGAATCCGGCGAGCCGATCGACACCAACACGCTGTTCGAGATAGCGTCGAACAGCAAATCAATGACCGTGACGCTGCTGGCCCGCCTCGTGGAAGAAGGCAAGCTGCATTGGGACGACCCGGTTACCAAATACCTGCCGTCATTCCGGATGTACGATCCGTGGGTCACGGCGAATATGCAGGTCGGCGATTTGCTGGTGCATCACAGCGGCCTGCCCGAAGGCGCAGGCGATCTGATGCTGTGGCCGGAGCCCAATGATTTCACGCCCCAGGACGTGGTGCAGGGCTTGCGTTACCTGAAACCGGGGTACAGCTTTCGCGCGGGTTACGGCTACGACAACACACTCTACATCGTGGCCGGTCAGGTCGCCGCGGCGGCCGGTGGCGCGCCCTATCCGACGCTCATGCGCCGGGAAGTGTTCCAGCCGCTCGGCATGAGCCGCTGCCAGATCGGCACCTGGAACCGCGAGCAGGTGGGTGACGTAGCGAGCCCGCACATATGGCGCGATGGCCGTTTCGTCGATGTGGCTGCGAGCGGGCCAATCGTGCACTCCGCCACCATGGACGCGGCCGGGGGCGTGCGTTGCAGCCTGAACAACATGCTTATCTGGGCCATGAATTGGCTGGCGCCGACACCGGCGCAGCTCGGCTGGCTGTCGCCGGAACAGCGCCGCAAGGAATGGACCGGCTACACGCCCATGCCGATATCTGCACGCCAACATGCATGGGATGGCACCCTCTTCTACAGCTATGGTTATGGCTGGCGGATCGCCGACGTGGATGGACAGATGACGGTGTCGCACACCGGCACGCTGTCGGGCATGTACTCCGCCATGACGCTGCTGCCGTTCCGCAGGAGCGGCTATGTCTTCCTCATCGACGCCGACGCCGAAAATGCACGCCTCGTGCTCAACGAGGAGCTGACGAAGCTTTTCACGGCCCCGCAGAAGGCTCGCAGCGTTGCCAGCTATGCCGACGAGCTGGCCCGCGAGGATCGGCAGCAGAGCATCTCACGCGTTCCCGATACATCTTCGCGCAGGCCGGCGACTCCGGGAGATCTCAAGGGTCGTCTCGGTATATGGCGGGATCCGTGGTTCGGCGAGGCGCGGATTTGTGCACGGGGGCATGCCGTGTTCTTCGCCTCGCTGAGATCTCCCAAGCTGTCCGGACAAGTCATGCGCGTCGGAGAGCGATTTCTGGTGCACTGGGGAGACGGCAACTCCGAGGCGTGGCTGAATTTCCCGCAACAGGCTGGCGACGCGCTGCATATGGCCAAGGTTGATCCGGACGCCGACTTCAGCGACGACTACGAGGACCTGGCCCTCAAGCGGGAGCACGCGTGTGAGTGAAGGCGGCACACGAAGGACTTTCGATGCGGAGGTACGATCATGACGCGCAAGCGACTGGCTCTGACCGCACTGATATGGCTGGTGACGACAGTCTGCGTCCACGCGCAATCCGCAGATCAGGCCAGGCTTGCCGAAATCGACGGTCTGATGGGGCGTTACACGGGTGATGTGCCCGGAGCCTCGCTGCTGGTCACCAGGGATGGCAAGGCTATCGTGAGACGCGGTTATGGCTACGCCGATCTGGAGGCGCACGTCGAGGCCAAGCCGGAGACCAACTACCGCCTGGCATCGATGACCAAGCAATTTACTGCGGCCTGTATCCTCCTTCTGAAGCAGGATGGCAAACTGCGGCTGGAGGACAGCGTGCGCAAATGGCTCCCCGAGCTGCCGCCCGGCGACGACAGGATTACCCTCTACCAGCTGCTGACCCACACCAGCGGGCTGATCGATTACGAAGATCTGATTCCGCCCAATCGAACCAGCCAGCTCAACGATGCTGACGTATTGAGCATGATCGCTTCCCAGCGCCGGTTTTACTTCGAGCCTGGCAGCGCCTACCGCTACAGCAACGGCGGCTATGTACTGCTGGGCCTGATCGTGCAGCGCGTTTCGGGCATGGATCTGGCGGATTTCATGAAGAGGCGCATATTCCAGCCGCTCGACATGAATCACACGCTGATGTACGAACACGACCGCGGGCCTCAGGTAACGGATCGCGCCTATGGCTACAGTGAGATCAACGGCAAATGGACCAGAACCGACCAGGACACCACCAGCGCCACTCGCGGCGACGGCGGCATCTACTCTTCCATTGACGACCTGGCCAAGTGGGATGCGGCGCTCTATACCGACAGGCCGCTGAACGCAGACTCGCGGCGCGCCGCCTTCACCCCGCATACCGCTACCGACGATCCCAGCATCAAGTACGGATTTGGCTGGCGCATTACCGGCGATACCGTATGGCACTCCGGTGAAAGCATGGGATTCCGCAACGTGATCGTCCGCTGGCCAAAGCAGCACCTCGCCGTGATCATCCTCAGCAATCGCAACGAATTCCAGCCGTATCCTGTCGCGCTTGCAATCGGGCAGCTGTTCCTGCATCCATGAGCGCGGACACGAATCTGGCCGGCCATGTGGTTGGCTACGACATCCCCGCGCTGCCCGGCATGGACGAAGCCGATATCCAGACGCCCTGCCTGATCCTCGATCTCGAAGCACTGGAGCGCAACATCAGGAAGATGGGTGAGTATGCGAAGGCCCATGGCATGCGCCACCGCAGTCACGGCAAGATGCACAAGTCGGTCGACGTGCAAAAGCTGCAGCAGGACCTGGGTGGTGCGGTCGGCGTTTGCTGTCAGAAGGTTTCCGAGGCCGAGGTCTTCGCCCGCGGCGGCATCAAGGACATCCTCGTATCCAATGAGGTGCGCGATCCGGTCAAGATCGACCGCCTCGCCCGGCTACCCAAATATGGCTCGCGAATCACCGTCTGCGTCGATGAGCTGGCGAACGTGGCAGAGCTTTCGGCTGCAGCACAACAGCACGGCACGACGTTGGAGTGCCTAGTCGAAATCGACTGTGGCGCGGATCGCTGCGGTGTAAAAGACGTCGGCGTGGCAATCGAGATCGCCAGAGCCATCGACGCCGCGCCGGCACTGAGGTTCAGCGGCATACAGGCTTATCACGGCACCATGCAGCACCTTGAGAGCTACGAGGACCGCCGGGCCAAGTCTGCCGACGCCATAGCGCTGGTGAAGGCGGCCAGCGAGGCTCTGCGCGCCGTTGGGCTGAAACCGGAGCTCGTTTCCGGCGGCGGTACGGGCTCCTATTGCTTCGAGTCGAATTCCGGCGTTTATAACGAATTGCAATGCGGCAGTTACGCCTTCATGGATGCGGACTACGGGCGCATCAAAGACAAGGACGGCAACCGCATCGACCATGGCAAATGGGAGAATGCGCTGTTCATCCTGACCTCGGTGATGAGCCATGCCGATCCGCGTCGGGCAGTCTGCGACGCAGGGCTCAAGGCGCTGTCGCTCGACAGCGGCCTTCCGGTCGTCTATGGCCGCAACGACGTGAAATACATCAGGGTCTCGGATGAGCACGGCGTGATCGAGGACGAGCGCGGCGTTCTCCGCATCAATGAAAGGCTCAAGCTCGTTCCGGGGCATTGCGACCCGACCTGCAACCTGCACGACTGGTATGTCGGCGTGCGCAACGGCAAAGTAGAGGCGGTCTGGCCAGTGTCTGCGCGCGGTAAGTGTTATTGATGCCAACCTTGGCGCGCCGAATCATCGCAGCAGGAAGCGAGCCAGCAGTCCGACGGTGGTGTCCTGCAAGGCATGGCCGAGCATGCCGGGCCGCAAGCTGCGACGCCAGTGTGCGAGCCAGCCAAAGCAGGCTCCGTAAACAGCGATGACCGACATCAGCCTCCAGCCCTGGTAGCCGTGGCTTAGGCCGAAAGCAATCGCCTGCAGCACAATGCCGCCGACGAGGGAGCGAGTGAGCACGGAAAATTGCCGCTGCAGATAGCCGCGAAAAATCACTTCCTCGCAGAATCCTCCCGTCAGAGACAGCAGGACCCAAAGAGCCATTTCGACGGGCGTCTGCGGCATCAGTGCGCGCAGTGTCGGTGGCTGGACGGCTTTGAGCAGATAGGAGAGCACTTCGGTCAAGCCGAAGCCAAAAATGACAACGAATGCGATGCCGATGCCGAGATCACGCAGAACGTGAGCGCGGCGCGCCCAGCTGCCACCGATCAGATCGGACAACCTGCTGCCCCGGCGGCTCAGTCCCCACCAGATGAACGCCACCGTCCCCCACTCGATGAACATGGCGATCAGATAGCGGGCAAGACGGCCGTGGCTGCCGAAAATGGCGGGTAACTCGACGCGGGCTCCGACCAGGGACACGCCGAGCACGACCAACAGCACTGCAATGGTATGCCAGGCCGGCGCGATAGCCGACTGATTAGATCCCAGCGAAGGAGCCGGTGTGTGCGCTGACCCTTCTCTTGTATCAGATTGTTTCACAATGATGAGGTCGCTGACCCACCCCGACTCGCACGCGCGCTCATGCCGACGGAGTTAATTCTTAACCTTGGCGGCCCGCGCTGCAACGGCGGATGACGCGCCGCCGCGGGAAGTGAGGTTGCGGCGATGCGCTTATAGGACGGCGGCATGGTCCTTTAGAGAGCTGCTGGGCCACAACTCTCGACCCGCCCTTCCGAAGAGGAGGGGCCTTGGACGCAGAGTTGCTTAGAACTGGCGGGCGCGGCGCCGACGGCTGACGGCCAGAGCGCCGAGCAGACCCGCACCGAAGAGTGCGAGCGTAGCGGGCTCGGGAACCGCCTGTGTGAGGGTCGTGTCCACGCTATAGGACGGGTCACCGCCGAGACCAGCCGAGAATGTGTCGACGACGGTCAGGGAATAAGACCTGATGGTATCGGGACCGCCGAGAGCCGACATACTCCCGGTGCCGTCGCCCAATGTCAGCGAGTGGATGAGATCGCTGGAGCCGCAATCATTCCAGGCGCTGTTGCCGGAGTTACAGAAATAGGTGTCGGCGGTATCCCAATAAGCCGAGGAGGTTACCTGACCTCCGTGGACATTGCCGCTGAACTCCATCAGGAAGCCGTTGGTATCAATGGGCGTGGTGAAACCCGTTGCGCTGATGGCGATCGTCAGCGGGTCCTTCGAGCATCCTCCAACGCCGACGCAGGTGGCGGTGTAGCCGCCGAGATCAATACCGATGAATGAATTCAGGGCCGGTGAATAGCTCGTTCCACCCGTGCCGCTGGTGATGGTCCAGCCATTGAGCGTACCGGAGAAAGAAACCTGCGATGGGTCGCCGGTGCTGCCGATGAGCACGGTGGTGCTTTGGCCACCGCTCGTCAGGAACATCTCGATGGGGCCGGCAGAGGCGGTACCCGCGGAGATCGCGCCGGCAATGACGGCAGCGGCAGCAAGTCCCAGCTGAGAGAAGCGCATGAACATGTCCAAGCTCCTGATTGAGTACCGGTTTCCATGCCTGATCAGTCGAAGCTATGGCTGAGCAAGCGTTGTGCCAGTGCGGGCGAGCTGAGTGCATTCAGTGACTTGCGCTATGGCGCGCTCGATCCTGGGTTCGGCCTGTAAAGAATCTCGACGCGTCCCCCGCCGCGCTTGAGCGTAGGCCGGGGTGGACTGGTACGCGACCCCGACGTAGCATCCGCCGCAAACGAACATAGGGGCCTGCCGATGCTCCGCCGCACACGATGAACGCCGCAGCCCCCGCTCTGCACGAAACCGCACTCGACGAGAACGCCTGGGAGGACCTCTTAAGCTTCATCGAGGAGCGGCGGGTCATCCCGATCGTGGGGCCAGAGCTGCTGATGGTCGCGACCGATGAGCGACCGCGGCTGCTCTACGACTGGGTCGCCGAGCGACTGGCGGCGAAGCTCAACATCGACACACGCCAGCTGCCGCAGCACTACACGCTCAATGACGTGGTGTGCTTGTTTCTGGCCCTTCGCGGGCGGCGCGAGGAAGCCTACGTTCGGCTGCGTGGGGTGCTCAAAGATGCGGACTTCAGGCCCCCCGCGGCGCTGCGCCAGCTCGCCTCGATCACCGATTTCGATCTCTTCGTCTCTACCACCTTCGACCCCCTGCTCGAGATGGCGATCAACCTCGAGCGCTTCGGCGGAGCGTCTTCGACCGATGTGCTCGCGTACGCGCCGAATCGCGTGACCGATCTCCCGGCGGAGCGCGAGCGACTCACCCGGCCGACGGTGTATCACCTCTTCGGCAAGGTCTCGGCGTCCCCGACCTATGTGATCTCGGACGAGGATCTGCTGGAGTACATGTGTGCGCTGCAGAGCGAGCACCTCGCCCCGGAGCGGCTCTTCTACGAGCTCGAGCACAATCACCTGCTGGTGATCGGCAGCTCTCTCACCAACTGGGTGGCGCGCCTCTTTCTGCGTATGGCCAAGCGCCAGCGGCTCTCCGCGCCGCGCGACGTCGGTGAGGTGCTCGCCGACGACCATATCAGCCAGGACGAGAAGCTCGTCGCGTTTCTGCAGCAGGTGAGCGTCCATACCCGCATCTACCGCGGCGCCGAGCGCTTTGCAGCGGAGCTTCACCAGCGTTGGCAGGCACGGCGCGGGGTCGCCGCGGAAGCCAAGCCCGAAAGTGCGGCGCGCTTCTTGCCGCCGGCACGCGAGATGCCCGAACAGGCGGTGTTCATCAGCTACGCTCGCGAGGATCTGGCTGCAGTGCAGCGGATCAAGGCCGGACTGGAAGCGGCCGGGATCACCACCTGGTTCGACATCGACCGGCTCGAGGGAGGCGACGACTACGACCGCAAGATTCAGCGCAACATCGCCCGCTGCTCGTACTTCATCCCGGTGATCTCCGAGAACACCCAGCGTCGCCACGAGGGTTACTTCCATCGCGAGTGGAGCTACGCGCTCGATCGGGCGCGCAACATGGCCGACGGCGCGCTCTTCATCCTCCCTGTGGCCCTGGATGGAGTCAGCGGAATTGACGCCACCGTGCCCGAGCGCTTCCGGGCACTGCACTTCACTGCGCTCCTGGGCGGCGAGGTCACCTCCGAGTTCGCCGGCCGCCTGACCGAGCTCGCGAGGGCGCGCCGCGCGTGAATGCCGTCCCCCAGGCTGGAGGCGCCACGGCACCGTCTGACCCGGGAGCGACGGTCGATGCGCGCAATCCGTGGCTGGGGCTCGTTTCCTTCACCGAAGAGACCCGCGCGTTCTTCTTTGGCCGCGACCAGGAAGTGGCCGAGCTCGCACGGCGAGTGCAGAGGAAGCTCCTTACCGTGCTGTTCGGGAAATCGGGGCTCGGCAAGACCTCGATCCTGCGCGCCGGGCTCGTCCCAGGGCTCCGCGAGCACGGCTACTGTCCGGTATACGTGCGCATCGCCTACGACCGCGATACGCCCGAGCCAGCCGAGCAGATCAAAGACGCCATCCGGCGCGCCGCAAGCGCCTCCGGAGAGTGGACGCAGGCTGGCGTCTCCGCCGCCGGGGAATCGCTCTGGGAGTTCCTGCACCACCGGGACGATGTGCTGCGCGACGCCGCGGGCACCAAGCTCATCCCACTGCTGATCTTCGACCAATTCGAAGAGCTCTTCACGCTCGCGCAGAGCGATGAGTTCGGCAGAGCCCGCGCGGCGCGTTTCATCGAGGAGCTCGCCGATCTGGTCGAGAACCGGTCGCCGAAGGCCCTCGAGGCGCGGCTCGAGCAGGATGAGATGGCGGCCGAGCACTTCGACTTTGCCCGCAGCGATTACCGCGTGTTGATCTCGCTGCGGGAGGATTATCTCGCTCCGCTCGAGAGCCTGAAGCGCGCAATGCCAAGCCTGTCGCAAAACCGGTTGCGGCTGGCTCCGATGGGCAGCACGCAGGCGCTGGATGCGGTGCTGCGGCCTGGGCAACACCTCGTGTCGCAGGAGGTGGCGGCTGCGATCGTGCGCTTCGTCGCCGGCGCCTCGGAGCTCGCCAACGCAGAAGTCGAGCCGGCGCTGCTGAGCCTTATCTGCCGCGAGTTGAACGACGCGCGCGTGGCCCAGGGGCGAGAGGAGATCTCTCTCGATCTCCTCGCCGGCTCCCATGAGAGCATCCTCGGGAGCTTCTACGAGCGCTGCCTCGCCGATCAGCCGGCGGCCGTACGGCGGGTCATCGAGGACGAGCTGCTCACCGACTCCGGCTTTCGCGAGAACGTGGCCGAGGAGACGCTGCTCAAGCGCTTTGAGGCCGCCGGCGCCGCCCCTGGAGCGCTCGCTACGCTCGTCAATCGGCGGCTACTGCGCATCGAGGAGCGGCTCGACGTTCGCCGGGTCGAGCTGACACACGACGTGATCTGCGGCGTGGTCAAGGGGAGCCGCGATCAGCGCCACGAGCGCGAGGCGCGCGAGACCGCCGAGCGTGTGCTCGAAGAGCAACGCGGGCGCGCACGCGCGGCGCGGCATGCACTAAGGCGCGCTCGCGTCATCGCGATCGGCTGCATCCTGCTCGCGGCTCTCGCGCTATCGGCGGCAATGTTCGCGTACGAGACTGCCGACCGTGCGCGCCGCGCCGAGCATCTGGCGCAGCAGAATCGGGTTTTGGCCGAGCAGGCCCGCACTCATGCCGAGCGGCTCCTTGGGTATCTCGCCGACGACTTCGAGAGCCAGCTCAAGAGCTTCGGGCAACTCAATGTGGTCGCACAGTTCACCCAGCGACAGATCGACTACTTCCATTCTCTGCCGCCCGAGCTGCGCGATCCCCAGACAGTCCGTTACGGCGCCATGGCGCTGGTCGAACACGCCAAGACGGTTCAGCAGCTCGGCGATGCCGGCACGGGTGTGCAGAACACCGCCGAGGCCATCCGGCTGCTCGAGGGCCTGCAACGAGGTGGCGACCAGTCCGAGCCAACGCTCGTCGCCCTCGACAGGGCGTACGCGACCCGCTGTCTGATCACCGACGCGAGCTCCCCGGGCGGCGCCCCCGACTCCTGCCACCGCGCCGTGACGATGCTTCAGTCGCTGGCCGAGCGGCCGGGCGCCTCACGGCCGGTGCGGGAGGCCTATCTGGAAGCCCTCACGAATCTCGGCTGGGCTGATCAAACTTTCGGCGTCGACTACCAGGGCGCCGCGCAGGCCACGGGGCAGGCCATGCAGGTCGCCTCCGCCCTCGGCGCCGAGAGCCTCGACGATCTCGAGATCAGTGCCGAATACGCCTTTGCAGGCGCGTGGCGGGTGAACGCGCTCGTCAACCTGGACCGCAACGATGAGGCGCTCCAGGTTGGGAAGAGAGTCCTTGCAGTCGCCGACGGGGTGCTGGCGAAACGCCCCTGGTACCGGCTCACCCTGGGTGCCAGGGAAATCACCGATGGCTGGATGGTTGCCGCCGCGGAAGGTGAGCTCGACCCGCGCGAGGGACAGGGATTTGCACTCCAGGAGCAGCAGACTGCGCAGACACTCATCAGTCTCGACCCGAGGGACGTGGGCGCGCGGAACAACTTCGCATTGGCGCTGACCGACGTGTGCCTGCCGCTATGGGCCGGCGGTCACCTGAATGAAGCGCTGGACTGGTGTCGCAAGTCGTTCGCAGTATGGGACGGAGTGTCGAAGAGTTTGCGCGGCGGCTTCGTGGTGCAGATCAGGTACCTCGGGAGCCGGATGGCCCACTGGCAGGCCATCTCCGGCGATCTTGCCGGTGCGCTGCGCTCCGCGGCGAGCGACCAAGGGCTGTTCGAATCGAATTCCCCTCACCCGCCACCAAGTGACAGCGGTTGGTTTGCCGCGGTGCTCGATGCGCAGATCGTGCAAGCCGAGGTGATGTACCAGCGCGGCGATTTCACCGCAGCGAGCCGTCTTGCGGGGCAGGCCATCACGCAGTTGCAAAGTGCGAAGTCCCTCGGGGACGTGCAAAAGCTCGCCCAGGCTTATCTGCTCTACGATTTCTCCAATGTATACGGCCACGCAGAATACCAACTTGGCCACTTCGCGCTGACCGAACGCGCCGAGCGGGTTGCGCTCGAGCAGAACACGATCGTCGTGCCCTTTGCCCCATCGGTCATCGCGAGCAAGCGAGACGGCGCCGAGATCTCGACCTGGCTCGCCATGGCACTCGCGCGGCAGGGCAAGCTCCGCCAAGCCGCGCGGGTGATCGACCCGGTCGTGACGTTCGAGGAAAGCCTTCTGGCGCGCGATCGCGGCGACGTCTGGGTCCCCTACGAGCTCGCTCGTGCGCTATACGCCCAGGCCCTCGCCGAACCGTCGCAGCGCGACGTTGCTGTCAAAAAGGCGGCCGCGCTGCTCAGCGGTCTGCCACCGCGATTGCAGAGGCTGCACGAGGTACGGCAGTGGCGGCAGTGGGTGGCAGGGCCGCTGTAGATGTCATTCATCCGCACGCTGAATAGCCAGTACTTTGGAGACGGGCTGTCGGTGGGCGTGCTGGCGCTGCTCGGTCCCATCGACGGCCAGCGCATCGAAGTTCAGCAATTCGTGGCACGCATGTTTCGGCAGATGCATCGCCAACGGACCAACCCCCGGGACTTTTCCGAGCGCTTGGCGCTGATCGCGGGCGCGCTGTTGCAGCACCTGCTGCCCGGCGCGTGGGGAGCCATTCCGCCGATTACACAGACCGGTCGGCACGCCACGATTGACGACTATCTGGCCCGTAACCCGTGGCGGCCACTGGACACCGCCGACCGTCTTCTGGATCTCGGTTGCGGCTTCCCGCCCGTGACGACGCTCGAGACCGCCGAGCGCTTCCCGCGGGTGTCGATCGTCGGTGCCGACCCTTCCTTTGGCGAATACCTCGTGCGGGAGGCAGCCGGTGACTACGCCGTGTTCAACGCGAGCGGTGATCTGCTGTATTTCCAGCCCGGCGCGCGCTTGGCGGAGCGCTGGCGCGTTATGTTTGGTGATCCAGACCAGACGCGGCAGCGATTCGCGGCGCATCTGGCGAAGTTGCGTTTGCACCTGTCGGACGCGGAGCCAGTCTCGCGCTACGTTTCAGCAGATGGTGTCGAGATCATCCGCAACCCCATTGCCGGCTTCGAGCGGTCCAATGTGGCGTTCCGGCGTCTCGGCATCGGGGACAGCGGGCTGGAAGGTTTTACCGCAGCACGCTGTTTCAACGTGCTGTACTACTTCGACCGTGCCTTTCAGCAGGAGTCGCTACGCTGGCTGTCGGATACCCTGGTGGAGGGTGGCATCAGCGTGACCGGCGCAAACTGGTCCCGGTCGCGCTGCGCACGCTACAGCACCCACCGGCGCGAGCGCGATGCCCTGGTGGCGAAGGAATTCGCGTTCAGCATAGAGAATATCCGACCGCTCGACCTGGTGATGTTCTTCGCCCTGCATGACGATGACCCGGGCACCGCGCTGATGTCGCAGCTCATCGGTGTGCTGCGCGGCGATGCCCGCTTCCGCGAGGATTCCGACAGGCGCATGGACGAGGTTCAGCAGGAGCTGGGCTTCTGCCCACGCAAGGCCGATGGCTACCTGGGCGATGTGCTTCCTTCGCTCGCCGTCGAGGATGCCATGTCAGCTCCCGACCGGATTGGCGCGGCACTCGAGCGGGATGGCTTTCACGAGCGCGCCGTCGAGGTGCTGACCAGGAACGGCTATCGGGCCTGGGTCAATTGCGTCGGCCATGTTGCGGTCGACCCGTTGGAGCTTCCGCCCCCGACGCACGCGCCCGACTGAAGCGGCCATCGACCGCAACCGGCGGCAATGCACGATCGCTGGCCGCGCACTGAGCGCGCGGCGCAGCGACCCTGCCTGCGGCCGGCGTGTTACATGCCAGCCATCGGCGCCACGAGCGTTGCCTGCGCGTGCAGCGCCTGCTCCGCAAGTGCCGCCAAGGCCTCCAGGTGCGCACGTTCGACTTCACTCGATGCGTGCGGCGCGCCGGTGGAGGCGTCGTGCGCCAGTTTCTGCAGCTCGAGTCGCGCGAGCGACCGCGCGTCGGACGGAGCACGCCTATCCGGTGCGAGCAGCATCTGCGACAGCAGCCTGGCGTATGAGGTTTGCAGATTGCGCCGGATCAAGCCGTCATGCGCTCCCCCCGAAGCCAGGCCATCAAAGATTCCCGATTGTGCCCAATCGAAGAGATCGGCCAGATCCATTGTCTGTCCCGGCGCGTACTTCGTCGACATGTCATCGAGGCGTTCCATGGTGAGAGGCGAGAAGAGCGCATGCAGCGTAGCGCGCTGTGCGTTACCAACTATCGTCACAACCGGAACGTCGTGACGCGGCGGCGGGTCGTAGCTCCAATGTGGATCTCCCGCAACCGAGCTATCTTCCGAGTAGGTCAAGGTCCCCAGGACGCTCGGGTTGAATTTCCAGGCGGCGTCGGAGAACAGCCCATCGCGGAGCGCATTCCACGCCGCCCGTTCGCGCGCGACCGGCACCGGCGTCAGCGGTGCAATTGCGTTCGGGTCGCCTTTGAGCGAGCGCGAGAGATACTCGCCGCCGATCACGTTGGCCGCCATGGTCGTGCAGCGCAGATCCAATTGCAGCGGCATCAGGAACGCCGCGCGAGCCTGGTCGTAAGGCATGCCCGACTGCGGGAAGCGCTGATTGACCGCGTTCATCAGCCCGCGCATCATCGATTCCTGGGTGGCGCACCACTGCAGCGGATCATTCGTCAGATCCCAGGTCTGAACCCGCGGGTCGATGGAATGACCAACCGAGAACGCGTCAGCGTCTTCGTCGCTGGCGAAGCGGTAGCGTGGGTCCGCCCACTTCGAAGCCCAGCGCCGCAGCGTCGGCAGCTGCTGCTCGGGAGTTCCAGGTACGTAGCTGTAGCCGTACTCGATGGCGTATTGGTCGTATGGACCAAGGACGAGCTGATCGTAATCGCCCTGCGGCGTACCTTTCGGCCAGAGGTTGAACGGTTCGTACTCCATTACGGAGCTGCCGATACCGTACTTGGCGGTGAACGACTTGTCCTGCAGGTTTTGCGCGGTATACGCCATGGAGCCGATGAAGTTGTGTTGCAGGCCCATGTCGTGCCCTGACTCATGCAATACGATGTACTGGATGAAGTCATCGGTGAATTTTCGCTCCGCATCGGGCGTATCGGCCAGGCCGCGCGCCGGCGCGACGACATACTTATAAGAGAGTCGACCGATCATCCCCAATGCGGCGTCGAAGTTCACGCCGACGTTCAGCTCTTCGCCGCTGCGCGGATCAGCAGTGATGAGCGCCTCGGCGCCATATGCCGGCGAGCTGGTGTCGATCCAGCGGACCATGTTGTGACGGATGTCGTCAGGATCCCAGCCCTTCGTATCGGGCTGATCCTGTACCGCGACGGCGTCGTCGATTCCGACCTGCGCGAACGCCTGGCTCCAGGTCAGCAGCGCCTTACGTACGGTGTCGCGATATTCCGCCGGGATGTCGTCGCTGAGGTAGAAGACGATCGGATTGGTCGCCTTGAATGGCGCCGACGACGTCCGGTTGCCGAAATTCCAGCGCGAGATGTAATGCACGGCGCGCTGCATCTCGTCGTCGCTCGTGAAGTTTATCAGCGGTACCGAGAAGTATCCGACGCGCGGATCGTAGATTCGTGGAATGTAGCCGTCGTCCGGCGCGGCGATGAGGTTGTAGGTCATCCGCACTTCGACGTAGCGCGAATCCGGCGCGTTGTCGAGCTTGGTCGGTTCCCCCGCGACCCAGCTCTGATCCACGCGCAGCATGTCGTTGAGCGGAAACGCCTTGGCTTGCAGGAAGAACGTCCGCTTCGGATCGAGCGAGTAATGATGGGTGGGCTTGTCGTCATCCGAATTCAGGCTGTCGGAGAAATCGGCTATGTCGTCCAAAAACGCATCCGCCGAGATCACGACGTGATCTCCGTCCTGCGCGGAGATAGGCACGACGGCGATGACGGAGTTGGGCAAGGAGTTGCGAACGCCCATGGCCTGCGGGGAGCCGGGGCGCGTGAGCGCGTAGCGGTTTGGCCACCGCAGGACGACCCTGTTCCCTACCCGCTCGAAATGCAGGATGCGCGCGGGCGCCACGTACGGCTCACCTTCCGCCGGCCCCAGGCCGCCCAGACCGCTCGAGGGAACGGACGTCTCGATGAAGTCCTTGCCGAACTGCGACGGGCTGAGCGAGAAAAATACGTTGCCCTTCTTGTGGATGACCGGGATCAGTCCGGGCGTGACTTCCGCCCCCTTGATGAAGCTCGCGTAGGCCTGCGGATTTGCGGCCGGAGGCTTCGAGCCTTTATCGGCAGCGGCGGCCTTGGGGGCGGCCCAGCCCGGCGCGGCGACGACCACCGCCGCCAATACGAGGATGACCGAAGTCATACGCGACTTACGCATCGGGTTTTCCTGTTTGTGTAATGTTTATCAGACGGGCGCGTAGCAACAGCGCGGCTGTAACAGTCAGTATACCTGAACTCAGCGGTGACGCATGCCAACCCCCTCGAGTGACCGCTGCCGCGGGCATTGGCAGCCGGTCTGTTACGCTCCGTATCTTCGATTCAATGTTGCTGTTGCGAGACGGCGCTCAGCTCATCGGGGATTTCAATCGCTGCTGCGGCGGCCGCGACCTCGCCGCCGGTCCGGATTGGCGCTCGCGCGCCGGAGGCTGCTTGATTCCGACTCGCGCCGCGGCCCGGCGCGGCGGTCGGGATGCTTGTGATACACGCAGGGGCAGGTCTCAGGCGATGTGCAATTCAACAGCGGAAGTCGCGGCGCATCGGCACTGAGGTAGCGCCGTCCCTTCAACGCCTGAGCCGCACCACAACTCCCACTGGTGCAGGTTATCGACACAGCGCTCCAGCGATTGCCGGGCTTTGTGGCCATGGCTACGCAATCTACCGTTATCCGGCCGGCCTAGCAACTTTCGAACCGTCAACCACGGCGGCCGGCAGCAAGGTTCCCCGCGTCACCTATGGAGTCGCGCCGCGCGCCAGTCTGGTGGCAATTTCGGCGACATGCCGCCCCTGGAAGCGCGCCCCCTCGAGCTCGTTCTCGCTAGGCTGCCGCGAGCCATCGGCTTTTGCCAACGTCGTGGCGCCATAGGGAGTGCCGCCACTGATCTCATCCATCCGCAGCAGGCCGGCGAAAGAGTACGGCAGGCCCACGATGATCATCCCCTGGTGCAGAAGTGTGCTATGGAAGCTCGTGATAGTGGTCTCCTGCCCACCATGTTGGGTCCCCGTCGAAGCGAACACGCTCCCGACCTTGCCGACCAGCGCGCCCTTCATCCACAGGCCGCCGGTCTGATCCAGGAAGTTGCGCATCTGCGCCGTCATGTTGCCGAATCGAGTGGGCGTTCCGAAGATGATGGCGTCGTAACTGGATAGCTCGTCGACAGTGGCGAGCGGCGCTTTCTGATCGACCTTCATACCCGCTTTGCGGGCGACTTCCTCCGACACCAGGTCCGGCACACGCTTGACGGCCACCTCCGTCCCAGACACGGAGCGGGCACCCTCCGCTACCGCCTGCGCCATACGCTCCACGTGTCCATATGCCGAGTAGTACAGAACGAGAACTTTCGCCATGGGAACACCTCCGATCGTAACGCCCGCCGTTCAACGGGGGACAAAGTGCCAGGTTCCCTCGGGTAAAGTCCAGCGGCGGCGGCGCGCGAAGCCGCGCCGCCGGAGCGTGCCGGCTCAGGTGTGAGCGTCGAGGAACGCGTGCAGCTGCGACCTGCTGAGGCTGCCGACGTGCATCGCAACCGGGTGACCGTCCTTGAAGATCATCAGGGTTGGAATGCTGCGGACGCTGTAGCGGGTGGGGGTGGCCGGATTCTCGTCCACGTTCAGCTTGGCGATTGTCAGGCGATCGCCGTATTCGGTTGCGGACTCCTCGACCAAGGGACCGATCATCCGGCAGGGACCGCACCACTCGGCCCAATAATCCACAAGTACGGGCTTCGAGGAATCCAGGACTTGCGCCTGGAAGGTCTGGTCGGTCACGGTCTTGGCGGCTTGGCTCATCGGGTGAACTCTCCGGGTTGATCTACAAGTGAGCAACCTATTGGTCGGTTGAATTGAAATAAAGTGTGCTATTCTGAAATCATTATTCGGATTTCTGAATAATCAGTGGACAAGCTACAGGCCATGGCGCTATTCGTTCGGGTCGTGGAGACCGGAGGTATCGCCCGCGCGGCCGAGGGCCTGCGAATTCCCAAAGCGACGGCGACGACGCTGCTTCAGAAGCTCGAGGCGTCGCTCGGCGTCAAGCTGCTGAATCGCACGACCCGGCGGGTCAGCGTGACGCCCGACGGCGCCTCCTATTACACGCGGGCAGCTGGAATTCTGGCCGAGGTGAGAGAGGCTGAGGAGGCCCTCTCACAGCGCTCCGTGCCAAACGGGCGAGTGCGCGTCGACGCGCCGACACTCATCGCCCGCTCGGTGATAGTGCCGGCGCTACCGCGTTTCCTCGCGGGCTATCCTGATATCGAGTTGGCGCTGGCGTGCAACGAGCGCCATTTCGATCTGATCGCCGAAGGAATCGATTGCGCGCTGTGGATAGGAGAGGTGGCCGACCCGAGCCTGGTCGCCCGCCGGGTCGGATTTCTCTACTTCGCGACCTGCGCCGCGCCCTCCTACATCGCAACACACGGGTTGCCGGCCCATCCTCGCGAGCTCGCACGGCATCGCTGCATCAACCGTTTCGCGCCAACCACCGGGAAAACCGTCGAGTGGGCCTTCTCGAAGGATGGCGAGCGTGTGCAGGCCGTGTTTCCCGGGAACCTCGCACTCGAGGACGAGAACAGCTACGTGGGCGCCGCCGAAGCCGGGCTCGGGATAGCGCAGATGCCGGCGTTCGTGCTCAAGGAGGGCATGGAGCGCGGCGCGCTCGACCTGGTGCTCGCGGACTGGCTACCTGAGCCGTCACCGCTATACGTGGTGTATCCGCAGAGCCGACATCTCTCGCGCCGGGTGCGCGTGTTCGTCGACTGGCTGGCGGCGCTGATCGGGGATCATGATGGCATTCAACTGCGGTCGACATTGCCGATGCCGGCATGACACGCCGCCGGCCGTGACGTTCAAGAGTACGCTTCTCTCTCGGGCATGACCCTTGCGCATCAGTGCCCGCACCTAGGCAGCCGACAGGTTTCTCATATGTCACCAATCAGATACATCGCTCGCGTCAGTTCCATCATCAGCCTGTTTGCTCTGTTAGCTGGCTGCGTCATTGCCCCGCCTGGGGGAGGCTACCATGAGGGCTACTACGACCATTCGCACCATCGGTGGTGGCACAATCACGGATGGGTAGATTGCGGCGGCTACAACGACCCGCACTGCCATTGACGAATCAGCGCGCGGGCCGGGTCAGTCCCGGCCCGAGTGCCCGAAACCGCCTGCTCCCCGGGCGCTGTCCCCGAACGACTCGACGACCTCCAGCGCCACCTGGACCACGGGCACGACGACCAGCTGAGCAATGCGGTCGCCGGGTCGGATGGTGAACGGCTCGCGCGCGCGATTCCAGCAGGAGACCATGAGCTGGCCCTGGTAGTCGGAGTCGATCAGTCCCACCAGGTTGCCCAACACGACGCCGTGCTTGTGACCGAGGCCGGACCTCGGCAGCACCACCGCGGCCAGGGTCTGGTCTTCCAGGTGAATCGCCAGGCCGGTCGGGATGAGCTCGGCCTTGCCGGGCTCCAGTGTGAGCGGCGCGTCGAGACAGGCGCGCAGATCGAGCCCCGCCGAGCCCTCAGTCGCGTAGGCCGGCAGCGGAAACTCCGTGCCGACGCGCCGGTCGAGGATCCTGACCTTGAGAGCTCGTCGCGCGGCGCCGGGCGTCATGCCTGTGCCGAATCGAGTTGGGTCGCGCCCGCGCGGGATGTGGCATACGACTCCGCGATGAGGCGGACCAGCTCACGCGCCAACGCAAGCTTGGTGCCCTGGCCGAGG
Organism: uncultured Pseudomonadota bacterium; assembly: GCA_963833085.1. Classification (GTDB taxonomy): domain Bacteria; phylum Pseudomonadota; class Gammaproteobacteria; order Steroidobacterales; family Steroidobacteraceae; genus 13-2-20CM-66-19. The sequence goes on along the minus strand of CAWHWV010000011.1, from coordinate 37,643 downwards.
TCGCGGCGGGCGTTGCGCCACAGGACGATGAGGTGGTTGTCCTCGCACTCGAACACCTTGTTGTCGCCCACCTCGTTGGCGGCGATCATGTCGAGGTTCTTCTTGAGCAGCTTCGCGCGCGCGTTCTGCTCGACCGATTCCGTCTCCGCGGCAAAGCCCACGACGAACGGCCGGACCGGGCGCGCCGCCACGGTCGCCAGCACATCGGCTGTACGCTCCATGTTGAGATCGAGGGTGTTGGCGGTCTTCTTGATCTTCTGGCCTTGCGGATTCGCCGGCCGGTAGTCGGCCACCGCCGCAGTCGAGATGAATATATCGGCCTCGGCCACTTCCCGCAGCACGGCGGTCAGCATGCCTTCCGCATTCTCAACGTCCACCCGCCGTACGCCGGATGGCGTCGGCACGCTGACAGGGCCGGCGACGAGGACGACCTCGGCCCCCGCCTCGCGCGCAGCCTGTGCGACCGCGAAGCCCATCTTTCCCGAGCTGCGGTTGCTGATGAAGCGCACCGGGTCGATCCGCTCGCGGGTCGGGCCCGCCGTGATCAACACGCGCCGGCCTTGGAGCGGTCCGCTGCGTGGCAGCAACATGTCGATCCGGTCGGCGATGTCGATCGGCTCCAGCATTCGCCCCTCGCCGACTTCACCGCAGGCCTGATCGCCCTCCGCGGGCCCAAGCACCTGAACGCCTCGCTGGCGGAGGGTCGCGACGTTCGCCACCGTGGCGGCATTGGCCCACATGATGCGATTCATGGCCGGCGCGACGGCGATCGGCGCCTGAGTCGCCAGGCACAGGGTGGCGAGCAGGTCGTTCGCGTGGCCGCCGGCCAGGCGTGCCAGGAAATCGGCGCTCGCCGGAGCGACCAGCACCAACTCCGCCCAGCGCGCAAGCTCGATGTGCCCCATTGCAGCCTCGGCCGCCGCATCCCAGAGATCCGTCCGCACGGGGCGACCGGATAGCGCCTGGAAGGTAATTGGCCCGACGAACTCCCGGGCGGCGGGTGTCATCACGACCTGTACCTCGGCGCCACGCTCGCGCAGCCGCCGCACCAGATCCGCCGCCTTGTAGGCGGCGATGCCCCCGGTCACGCCGAGCAGAATGCGTTTGTCTTGCATGGGCGGATTATCGGACGCCGCCTCCCGGTGGCGCAAACGGACAGACACAAAATGCGGCGTTTCTCCACAAAGAGCTGCCATTCACCCCCTCGCCCCAGCCGGGCCGGGGCGCCATCATGGCATCCGGTCACCGGTTGCGCAGGAATCAGCATGGAGCGTACGACAGCCAGCATGGCGGGCGAGGCCCCGCTCCCGAGCGGGAACGGCAGTAGCCTCACCATCCGGGAATGGCCGGAATCGGAGCGCCCGCGCGAGAAGCTGCTCGCCCGCGGCGCCCACGCTCTTTCCGACGCGGAGCTCCTCGCCCTGCTCCTCGGCTCAGGCATCCCCGGCTGCTCGGCCGTCGCCATGGCCCGCTCGCTCCTCAAGGATTTCGGCTGCCTGCGCGACCTGCTGAACGCCCGCCTCGCCCGCTGGCGGCGCAAGGGTATAGGCGTTGCGCGTTATGCGGCAGTGCAGGCTGCCGTTGAGCTGGCGAAGCGGCATCTGCACGAGCAGATGCGGATCGGGTCGCCGCTCACGACCCCGCAGGCCACCTATCGATATCTGCTGGCCCAGCTTCGCGACCGCCCGTACGAGATCTTCTGCTGCCTGTACCTCGATAACCGGCACCGCCTGATCGCTTTCGAGGAGCTGTTCCGCGGCACGGTCGACTGCGCGCAGGTGCACCCGCGCGAGGTGCTGCGCCAGGCGCTGCTGCATAACGCCACTTCTCTGATCATCGCCCACAACCATCCCTCCGGCGCCCTCGAGCCCAGCCCCGCGGATGATTTCATCACCCGCCGCCTGAAGGATCTCCTGGCCCTGATGGACGTACGCCTGGTCGACCACATCATCGTCGGCGATAACCGCTGCTACTCCTTCGCCGAGCAGGGCCTCCTTTAGGAATCACGGCGCAGCCGCGGGCTGCGCGCCGACCGGGCGGTTCGACTCATTGTCGGGTTTTCGAGGCTGAATCCGATCTTCCCCAATGGAGCCCCAATCCAACAAAGGGAGGGTCCGCCCTTGAACATAATGAGATTCATGAGCGCGAGACGAGCGCTCATGGCGTCGCTCGTCGCGCTCGCATTCGTAACCCGTGCCGGCTACGCCGGTTCCCCACCCGAGCACCCCCGCCTCATCGTTACGCCCGACCTCACCGGCATGATGGCAACGCTGAAGATCGACGGTCCCATAGATCGCACTGGCCCATTCTTCCAGAGCCTCGGCACGAACGGCCGTAGCTGCTCGACCTGTCATGATCCGCAGGAGGCGATGAGCTTCACTCCCGCGCATGCCAGCTCGCTGTTTGACGCAACGCGCGGCGCGGATCCATTGTTCGCACGCGTGGACGGCGCGAACTGCGACAACGTCGCGGAACCTGACCACGCTGGCCACAGCCTGATTCTGCACAATGGCCTGATCCGCATCGCACTGCCGGTGCCCGCGAACGCACAATTCTCGATTTCGGTGGTGAGCGACCCTTACGGCTGCGCGCTGCGCATAGATCCAAATACGCACGTCCTGACGGTGTCGGTCTATCGGCGTCCCCTGCCGGCCACGAATCTGTCCTTTCTGAGTGCCGTGATGTTCGACGGCCGCGAAACGGTCGCGCCGCTGACGAGCGCAACCACCGATGCAGCCAACCTGCGGACCGACTTGACCCACCAAGCGATCGATGCGACCACCGGACATGCCCAGGCGACCGCCCCGCCGACAGCGGCGCAGCTCGACGGAATCGTCGACTTCGAGCTCGCTCTCTACACGGCTCAACTGCGGGACGACCAGGCAGGTGCACTGCGATCCCACGGCGCATCCGGTGGTCCGTTCGTTCTGTCGGCGCAAGCCTATTATCCCGGCATCAACGATACCCTGGGACAGGATCCGTACGGACTGCCGTTTGATCCGACGGCGATGACGCTGTACGCCGCGTGGGCACAAAGCCCACCGGCGATGGGCATCGATACGGGCAGGCGTGCCGCCCGCGCCGAAATCGCGGCGGGCGAGCAACTGTTCAACAGCGCACCACTCACGATCACGAACGTGCGCGGCCTCAACGACAATCCCGCGCTCGGCCAGCCCACGTCGTTCCAAGGGACCTGCACGACATGCCACGATGCGCCGAACGTCGGCGATCATTCGCTGCCCCTGCCGCTCGATATCGGCACCAGCCACACGGCGAATCCTTCATTCGAATCCGATCCGATCATCGCCGCTGCCGTGAGCCAGCTGTCCATGCCGGAACTACCGGTCTTCCTGATCTCAGGTTGCCCGGATCCATTCAACCCCGGCCAGAGCGTGTCGTTCTATACGACCGATCCGGGCCGGGCGCTGATCACCGGGCAATGCAGCGATTTCAACCGCATCAAGGGGCCGATTCTGCGTGGCCTCGCCGGACGAGCACCCTACTTCCATAACGGTGCGGGGGCGACACTGCGCGAGGTCGTCAACTTCTACAATCAACGATTCCAGATGGGGCTGACGGAGAATCAGAAGGAAGCGCTGGTCGCGTTTCTCAACTCGCTGTAGCGGCGAGCCTCGGCCACGAGTGGGTGCGTCGGCAGGAGATTTGCCTCCAGATGGCGCAGCGCCTCGCGCGCGTCCGCCGCCGTCGCATCGGACTCGCCGAGCGCCTTTTCCGCTTGCGCGCGCGCGAGCAGCGCCTCGCCCAGCCACGCCGATGAGGTCTCGTCAACGGCCGCCGCCCGCGCCAGCACGACAGCGCTTGCGGCATGCCGAGCGGCACCCGCATAGTCGCGGCGCTGCATCGCGGCTCGAGCGGTCAACACCTCGAGGTCGTAGCCGTCAGGGTTGATCTGCTGGCGGCGCGCGGCAATGAGGGCGTGTGCGAGACCCAGGCCGTGCAATGCGGCATCGTTGTGCCCGTGGGCAAGATCCAGCCGTGCATGAACGAGAACCAGGCGAACGGTTTCGGCGCTGCGATTCCCGGCTGCGAGCGCGCGGGCCTCGCCGGGCGCAAGCGCAGCCCAGCGGGAATCCGCGGCGCCCAGATCGCCCCGCTCGAGGGCCGCCACTATGGTCATCGCCGGATAGAACGTCGACGAGGCAAGGTATCCGGCCGCACCCGACGTTTGCGTCGCGGTCATCAATTCCGCATCGGCCGCCGGATCGCCTGCCAGGACGCCGGCCGCGGCCCGACAATCGGCCAGGAATGAAGGCGACTGGAACCCCGGATCGCCACGGCGCGCGTCCATCAGGGCCTGATCGAGCAACCCCATGGCACGCCGCGGCTGGCCACCGCCAATGAGCGCACGGCACGCATTGGCCAGCATCGCCCAGTACGCGGCAGTATCGGATCGGCCCATCTCCCGGGTGAGCCCGATGACATCGTGCATGACGGTCCAGCCGCCGCGATAGTCCCCGGCGAGAATCAATGCTCTGCCGAGATTGTTGGTCGAGCTCGTGTAACGCGATGTTCCGTACAAACCCGCGTGGACGAGCATGAGCTGGGCCTGCTTTTCGCCGTCGACGGCCCTGCCATAGTCCCCCTCCGCCTGCCACACGAGCGCCGCGGAGTCGGCGCACGAGGCGACGGTTTCGGGCCGCTGCTCGCTGACCCGCCTCAGGCTGTCGAGCCCTGCGGCCAGAGAAGTGCGTGCTCCGGCGAGGTCCGCGGCAAGCACCAGATCCGCAGCGTGGTCGCAGGCGAATTGCGCCGTAATCATCGGGTCGTGCACTCGGTTGTTGATCGCCTCGACGTCGCGAATCACGGCAGCGGCAGTGCGATACTCTCCGATGTCGACATAGCGGGCGGAGACATCGACGAGCAGCCACGCGGCGAGCCCAGGCGACCCGGCGTAACGTCGCGCGATAAATTCGCGGGCGCGGTCGAGACGAGTCCGTACGAGATCGCCAGGGATGCGGCTCAGGCTGTCGCCGATCACGAATTCAGTGAGATCGGCCTGGGCCTGCGCGGTCTGCGCCTCAGTGAGCGCGTGATCTCGCTGTGCTCTCGCATCGAACATCTGCACGACCGCGAACACGCTCGTACCGATCAGTGCGCCGGCAATGAGCACCGCCGAGGCGACGCCGCCTCGATGGCGCCGAACGAACCTCGCGGCACGGTAGCGGACCGTGAAAGGTCGCGCCTGGACCGGCTCGTGCGCGAGGAACCGCCGCAGGTCCTCCGCAAAGGCGCCGACGCTGTCGTAGCGGTCCCCCGGGTCCTTCTCCAGTGCCTTTGCGAGGATGTTGTCGAGATCACCGAGCGTGCGGCGTCGACCCGACTGAGCGCTGGCCGCGGCGGAGGCCCGCGGCGGAGTCGTGGTGAGCGCCGCATGCATCATTTCCGCGTCGGTTCCCACCGTCGCGGCGTCTCCAACGAACGGGTGTCTGCCGGTGAGAAGCTCGTAAGCCATGACCCCGAGCGCGTAAACGTCGGTTGCGGTCGTGATCGGGTGGCCGAGCAGTTGCTCCGGTGCGGCATACCGTGGCGTGAGGCCTGGCAGCATCGTCCGCGTCGGAGCCGACTGCGCGCTCGCGTCCACGAGCTTTGCGATGCCGAAGTCGAGGAGTTTCACTGTCCCGTCGGTCGTGACCAGCACGTTCGACGGCTTCAGATCCCGATGGACGATCAGATGGCGATGCGCCTGGGCGATGGCGTCGGTAACGTCGAGGAAGAGCCTGATTCGCGCCTCAGTGTCCAGCCCGGCCGAGTCGCAGTATGCATCGATCGGCTTGCCCTCGAGGTACTCCAGCACGAGATACGGCTGTCCGTCTGCGAGCACACCGGCATCGATCAGTCGCGCGATGTTCGGGTGGTCGAGCCGTGCGAGCAGCCGTCCCTCGAGCAGGAAACGTTGCTCCCCAACCTGTCCGAGCCACGACAGATGCAACAGCTTGATGGCGACACAGCCCTCGTAACGACCGTCGACCCTCTTCGCGCGCCAGACGCTTCCCATGCCGCCGTGGCCGATTTCGGCCTCGATCGCATACGGGCCAACGTGTCGTCCTATGAGAGGAGTCGATGCGGCGTCGGGCAGCGGACCTGGCACCGCCCGGCCGAGAAAACCTGCGAATCGCCCGTCCTGCCTCGCGCGGAGCACGCGGTCGAGCTCGGTCGCTGCGACCGGGTCGTCCGCCCGCACTGCGGCCACGTAAGCCGGCCACTGATCCACGGGCAGCTCGAGCACTCGATCGAGGTGGCGACTCAGGCTTTGCCAGCTGCTGGTCAAACACCCACCTCGAGATCCCGAAACAGCAGGAGGCGCGCCTTTTCCCAGTCACGCTGCACCGTGCGCTCCGACACCTCGCGAAAACGCGCGATGTCCGCGAACGAGAAGCCGCAGAAATATTTCAAGTCCACGACTTCCGCGAGACGCGGGTCCAGACGTGCCAGCTGATCGAGCGCGTCCGAGAGCCGCGCCAGCTCCACCGCGTTCGCGGCCTCTTCGCCGATCTTCGTACTGAGCTGCGTGATCTCGAAGCCGGCGCCTCGCTTGAGGGCCTGCTGTCGGCGGGCGAGATCGATGAGCAGCCCGCGCATGGCACGCGCGATGTACCCCAGGAACTTCCCGCGCTCCTCGAAGGCGATTCCCTGCCGCTCGGCTACGTTAAGGTAGGCCTCGTGAACCAGCGTCGTGGGACTGACGCCCATGCCCGGAAAGCGGTGCAGCTCTCGGTCGGCGAGCTTGCGCAGCTCTGCATAAGAGGCGGCAAAGAGCTCTTTGTCGTCACCGGCACCGGATCGCTGGTCCGCCACAGCTTGCCCGCCCGGCATGTCATCGCTCACCTCAGCCCCCCGCGAGACCTCACGTGACCCTGCGACAGTATGCCCGGGAGCGAGCGTCCCGCAACAAATCGGGTCGGCTCAGGCTTGTTCCAGAAGCCTGAGGCTGGTATAAAGCTCGGCTCCCGCGAGGCGGCTCCGGCCTCCCCGTGGCCCAAGTAGCTGAATTTCAAGGTCGATTCATATGTCGCGCGTCTGCGAGATCACCGGCAAGGGTCCGGCCGTCGGAAACCGCGTCTCTCACGCGAATAACAAGAAGCGCCGCCGCTTCCTGCCCAACCTGCATACCCAGCGATTCTGGCTCGAGACCGAAAAGCGCTGGGTCTCGCTGCGCGTGTCCACCAACGGCATGCGCACGATCGAGAAGAAGGGCATCGACAAGGTCGTTGCCGAGCTTCGTGCCCAGGGCCGGAAGGTCTGAAGGAGCCCCCATGCGCGAGAAGATCAAGCTGCTCTCCTCGGCCGGCACCGGCCACTTCTACGTGACCACCAAGAACAAGCGCCTGCACCCCGACAAGATGGAAGTGCGCAAGTTCGACCCGGTCGCGCGCAAGCACGTCGCCTACAAAGAGAGCAAGATCAAGTAGGTCCGAGCGCTCTAGGCACACGGAGGTGCCCCGCCATAGCTAAGCGCGCGGTTCGATGCTGCGCAGGTGTCGATGGGCGGAGATCCACGCCCCGAGCCAACCCAACGCCATGCCACCGCCAAAGAGCACGGCGAGCACCTGTCCCGAGGGTCCCTGCAGCGTGTAGCGGCTGCCGTACAGCTGTGCAAGTGTCGCCACGGACGGGTCCAGAACGAGCACGGCCGCTTCGAGGATCGCCGCGGCCAGAGCCGCCCCCCCCAGACCGTAGAGCAGCCCGGTGTAGAGAAACGGCCGGCGCACGAATGCGTTGGAGCCGCCCACGAGCTTGGTCACCTCGATCTCCGCGCGGCGGTTGAGGATCTCCAACCGAATGGTGTTGCCCACGACCGCCAGCACCCCGGCACCGAGCATCACGGCTGCAATGAGCACCAGTCGCCGCAGCACGGCGAGAATGGCGTTGAAGCGCAGCACCCACTCCGTATCGAGCTGCACGACGTCGACCTCCGGCCAGGCGGCGAAATAACTGCGCAGCGAATCGAGATCGGCCGCGCTGTTGGCGCCGGGGCGCGGCACGACGTGCAGCACGTTGGGCAACGGGTTGGTTTGCAGCGCATCGAGGGCCGCGCCGAAGCCCGAGTACTTGCGAAACTCCGCCAGCCCCTGGTCAGAGGCGATCACCACCACGCGCGCGACACCCGGTCGCTGGCGCGCATCGGCCGCGAGCTGCTGCGCCTTGGCGACGGAGACCCCGGATTTGAGATACACCGACATGTCGACGGCATTGCTGAAGCCGCCCGTCGCCGTCTGGGCGTTGGTCACGAAGAGGCCGAGCGCCGCCGGCAGCGCGAGCGCGAGACCGATCACGAGCAGCGTCAGGATGGTCGCGAGCGGATTGCGCTTCAGCCTGCCGAGCGAGCCCAGCAAGGCCTGCGCGTGGCGTGTGCCGAAGATGCCCGGCCTCATCGCCTGGGCCTCATCTCTTGGCCACCAGATGCGGCAGCGGGTCGGTGCCGTTGCCCTCGCTGTGGCCCTGAATCTCCCCGCTCGCGAGCACGATCTCGCGCTTGGCGAGCTCGCGCACGATGTTTTGGTCGTGGGTCGCTACCAGCACTGTGACGCCGACATCGCTGAAGCGCCGGAAGAGGCGCATCACCTCGAGCGAGAGATCCGGATCGAGATTACCGGTCGGTTCGTCGGCGATGATGAGCGGCGGCTTGCTGACCACGGCGCGCGCGATACCGACCCGCTGCTGCTCACCGACGGAGAGCTCAGCTGGGAGCATCCGCTCCTTGCCGAGGAGGCCCACCTGGTCGAGGGCGGCGCGCACCCGCTTGTCGATCTCCTTGAGGGCCGTTCCCGCGACGACGAGCGGCAGGGCGACGTTATCGAACACCGGCCGGTCGGCGAGCAGCTTGTGATCCTGGAATACGACACCAATCTGGCGGCGGAAAGCGGGAATGTGACGTGCCTTCAACGTGCCCGTGCTCTTGCCGTTCACCGTCACGGTGCCACGCGTCGGCCGCTCGAGCAGTGCGACGAGCTTCAGGACAGTGCTCTTGCCGGCGCCCGAGCGCCCGGTGAGGAACACCATCTCGCCGCTTTCGATCCTGAAGCCGACATTGGTCAGCGCCTCCCGTCCGTTGGGGTAGCGTTTGCTGACGCGCTCGAACAGGATCATCGCGCCGGCTCGCGCGGCCCCTCGACGAGCGCGGCGGCGAACGCGCTGGCGTCGAATTCGCCGAAGTCCTGCGGCTGCTCGCCGATGCCGATGAAGCGGATCGGGAGCCCGAGGCGGCGCGCGATGGCAATGACGATGCCGCCCTTGGCGGTGCCGTCGAGCTTGGTGAGCGCAATGCCCGTCACGCCGATCGCCTCGTGGAACTGGATGGCCTGCGAGAGCGCATTCTGACCCTGGTTGGCGTCGAGGACCAGCAGGACTTCGTGCGGAGCGGAGGGCTCGACGCGTTGCACGACACGCTTCACCTTCTTCAGCTCTTCCATGAGATGTGATTGGCTGTGCAGCCGCCCGGCGGTGTCCGCCAACAGCACATCAGTTCCCCGCGAGCGCGCGGACTGCACCGCATCGAAGACGACAGCGCCCGGATCGGCGCCCGCGCGCTGCGCGACGAATGCGGCCCCGGAGCGCTCCGCCCAGACCTGCAACTGCTCTATCGCAGCCGCCCGGAAGGTATCGCCTGCGGCGAGCGTGACGCTGCGCCCTTCGTCCGCGAGTTGTCGCGCCAGCTTGCCGATGGTGGTGGTCTTGCCGGAGCCATTGACGCCGACCACCAGAATCACGAACGGCTTCCTGCTGTCGTCGATCACGAGCGGCCGGGCGCAAGGCTCCAGGATCTCGACCACCGCATCCCGCAGCGCATTGACCAGCGCCTCGACGTCCGCGAGCTCCTTGCGCGCCACGCGCGCCCGCAGGCTCTTCAGGATGTCCTCAGTAGCATCGACGCCGACATCGGCGGTGAGTAATCGCGTCTCCAGCTCCTCCAGTATCTCCGCATCGATCTGCCGTCCCTTGAAAAGGTCGGCCAGATCGTATGTGAGCCAGGAGTTGCCGCGATTCAGGCGGCCGCGCAGCCGCTTCAAGAAGCCCTGGCGCTCCTCGGCCGCGGCGGCGCCGTCTTTGGGTTTGCGTCCGAACATGATGTTTGCCGGTGTAGTCTATCGTAGTGAGTTTTCCATCGATGCGTATTGACACGAGCCATGAGGGGCGCCACCCGGTACACCAGTCACACGATGTGCCCCGCCGCCGCAGGTGGCGGAGCCGCGGGCAAAAAACCGCGCTTTTTGCCCGCGGCGCGCTGGGCCGGGCAGGGTGCGACGCATGCGTCGCACGGGTGGCCATGGATGGTCACCCCGGGCTTGCGCGCAGCAGGGACTGCGCAGCGCAATGCCCGGATCCAGCGCACTCATGAGAGCAGTCCTTTGAGCCGGCCCACTCCCCGCACGCTGCGGATCATCGGCGGTGCCTGGCGCGGACGCCGCCTGCGCTTTCCGCCCGCGCAGGATATCCGTCCCACGCCCGATCGCGTTCGCGAAACGCTCTTCAACTGGCTCGCAGCCCGTGTGCCAGGCTCGAGCTGCCTCGATCTCTTCGCAGGCAGCGGCGCGCTCGGCCTCGAGGCGCTGTCCCGCGGCGCCGCGCGCCTCACCTTCGTCGAGTGCGACCCGAGCGCCGCAAGTGGCATCGCGGCGCACCTGGACGAATGGGGCGCGCACGGGGCGCGCGTCGAGAATGTCGATGCCCGGCGCTTTCTCGAGCGCACGCCCGCGGAGCCTTTCGACATCGTGTTCCTCGATCCGCCCTTCGCTTCGGCGCTCCTTGCGGAGGCGGCGCGGCGCCTCGAGCAGGGCGGCTGGCTGGCAGGCAATGCGCTCATCTACATCGAGTGTCCGGCGGCTCGCGAGCCGCAAGATGCCGTCCCGCGCAGCTGGACGCCCCTGAAGGCCAAGCGGGCGGGCGAGGTCGGGTATCATCTCTATTCGAGAGCCGACAGGGGGGACACGAATCGAATGAGCCGCAATGCCATTTATCCGGGCACCTTCGACCCGATCACCAACGGCCACCAGGACCTGGTGCGCCGCGCGGCCAGCATCTTCGACCGCGTCATCGTCGCCATCGCCTCCAATCCCAACAAGGCGCCGATGTTCCCGCTCGCTGCCCGCATCGACCTCGCGTGCCGCGTGCTCGACGACCTGCCGAACGTGGAGGTGGTCGGCTATTCCGAGCTGACCGTGGGGTTCGCCAGCAAGCACCGCGCCACGGTGATCATCCGTGGCCTGCGTGCGGTCTCCGATTTCGAGTTCGAATTCCAGCTCGCCAACATGAACCGCCACCTCGACCGCGACATCGAGACGGTGTTCCTGACCCCGCAGGAGCAATTCACCTTCATCTCATCATCGCTGGTGCGGGAGATCGCGGTGTTGGGAGGCGACGTGCACGAGTTCGTGCACCCGATAGTCGAAGCCGAGCTCAAGAAACAGCGCAAGGTGAAGTAGCCCGTATTCTCATTTCTGACAGGTCGGGCAGTAATACGTAGACCTGCCCTGTTGCGTCAACTGCCGGATGACCGTGCCGCACACCCGGCACTTCTTTCCGGCCCGCTCATAGACATACAGCTTCTGCCGGAAATACCCGGGCTCCCCGTCCACCCCGACATAATCCCGGAGCGTGGTTCCTCCGACCCTGATCGCCTGCGACAACACCGCCCGCACCGCCTTCGCCAGCCGCGCGGCCTCCTGCCGCGACAGGCTCTGCGCCCGCCGCCGCGGCCGGATCTTGGCGCGAAACAGCGCCTCGCTCGCGTAGATGTTGCCGACGCCCACCACCAGTCGGCTGTTCATCAACACCTGCTTGATCGACGTCCGCCTGCGTCGGGTGATCCGCCAGAGGTATTGCGCGTCGAACTCCCGGTCGAACGGCTCCGGGGCGAGGCGGGCGAGCAGCGGATGCTCATTCGGATCGCCGCTCGTGTAATGGAGGCTGCCGAAGCGGCGCGGATCATTGAATCGCAGCGTCCGGCCCGACTCCAGCAGCAGGTCAAAGTGGTCGTGGTCGATGCGGGGGGTATCCGCGGGCAGCACGCGCAGACTCCCTGACATACCCAGGTGCAGCAGGAGAGTGCCCGACTCCAGCTCTATCAGCAGGTACTTGGCGCGCCGTCCGGTGCCGGTTATCCGCTGGCCGGCAAGCTTCGCGGGCAGGTCATCCGGTACCCGCCAGCGCAACCGCGGCTCGTACACGGTCAGCGCCGCGATCCGGCGGCCCGACACGTGCGGATCCAGGCCGCGCCGCGTCGTCTCGACCTCTGGCAACTCAGGCATGGATCGCGACTACGGCAGCATCCGGCGCAGCACGCGGTCGCGCAGCAGGTAGTGGTGCGCCAGCGCGGCGGCGGCGTGCAGGCCGGCCACTATCAGCACGACATCGGCGCAATCGCCGTGCAGCTCCCCGAGGACTCTCCTGAGTGCACGATCGCCGGGGATCAGCTGCGGGATCTTGTAGACATTGAAGAGCACGTCGCCGCGCTGCCAGGCATTGAAGATCCCGAGTACCACGGTGACCGCGACCAGCACATAGAGCCCGTAGTGCACGACCTTCGCCGTGACGCCGAGCCAACCCTGGTCGGCGAGCGGCAGCTTGCGGCCGGCGCTGGCGCGCCACAGCACGCGGATGAGCAGCACGATGCCGAGTGTCGCACCGAGGGTGATATGTACCGAGCGGGCGTCTATCTTCGGAGCGCCCTTTGGAAAGAAATCGATGGTCTGACCGAGCGTCCACAGGATCACCACCAGCCCCGCGGTCAGCCAGTGCAGCAGGATGCTGACGCCATCGTAGCGGGGCCCAGGCTCCGCCGCCGCACGTTCCATCAAAATGGCCGCGGGCTGCTCGACCTTCCTGGAACTCTCTGCCTGCATGAGGGGGGCTCCACCTGCAACTGTACCGGTTCCCGGAGCGTACGCGATTCGGAAAGCCGTGCGCAGCCGCCCGATGATGAGACTGAGCTGCCGAGGCATGGATGTAGCTAGACCGGCCGAGGGCGCTCTCCAGATGGGCGGGAAACCCCCTCCTAAGGGGGATGCGGGGGGTGGCTGGGACGGCGCAAGCTTCTGGACCACAAGGGGAAAAGGCTGAACCGGCAGGGGAACTTTCCCGCCGCTTAGCACTCCAATACCGCGAGTGCTAAAATGCCTGCCCAACGACCATCGGAGACTGCATGACCGCAAATACCGCATTGATCGCCCGCCCTGGTGATCTGGCGCTCGCCGGTCCGGTCGGGAGCCTGGATGCCTACCTCGATCGCGTGAGCCGGATCCCGGTGCTTACCCGGGAGGAAGAGCGCGACCTGGCTGAGCGCTTCCGCTTCCAGAACGATCTCGACGCCGCCCGCAAGCTGGTGCTCTCGCACCTGCGCTTCGTGGTGCACATCGCGCGTGGCTACAGCGGTTACGGTCTGCCGGTCGGGGACCTCATCCAGGAAGGCAATGTCGGCCTGATGAAGGCAGTGAAGCGCTTCGACCCGGCGCTCAACGTGCGCCTGGTGTCTTTCGGCGTGCACTGGATCCGCGCCGAGATTCATGAGTACGTGCTGCGCAACTGGCGGCTGGTCAAGATTGCCACCACCAAGGCGCAGCGCAAGCTCTTCTTCAACCTGCGCCGGATGAAGAAGAACCTCAGCTGGCTCACCGCGGAGGAGACGGCGGCCGTTGCGCGCGACCTCGGTGTCACAGCGACCGAGGTGACGGAAATGGAGAAGCGTCTGGCGGCGCGCGATATGTCGTTCGATCCGACGCCGGAATCGGACGAAGAGGAAACGTACAGTCCCGCTGCCTACCTGCCGGCCCCGAATGCAGACCCGGCAGAGTACGTGGAGAGCGCGGAGTGGGAAGACGACTCCTCGGCGCGCCTTCGGGGTGCGCTCGAACAGCTGGACGATCGCAGCCGCGACATCGTGCAGCGCCGCTGGATGACCGAGGACAAGGCCACCCTGCACGAGCTGGCCGACAAGTACGGCGTGTCCGCGGAGCGGATCCGTCAGATCGAGTCGAGCGCGCTCGGCAAGTTGAAGGGCTTCATGGGAAGCGACGCGCTGGCCGCTTAAGCGGCCGCCTGCACCGCCGCCGCGACCCGCTCGTGCATGGCCTTGTCGAGCGGGCTCGGCACCAGCGCATCCCCCTCCGCCTGCTCTGCGATGGTCCGCGCGGCAGCGACGAGCATCGCGTCCGTGAAGCACGCCGCGCGCGCTGCCAGCGCGCCCTTGAAGAGCCCGGGGAAGGCAAGCACGTTGTTGATCCCCTTGCCGTCGGCCGCGAATGCCGCACCGCGCTCGCGCGCCACCAGCGGCTCGATCTCCGGGTCCGGGTTCGAGAGCGCCAGTATCACCTGACCCGGGCGTACCCACTCGGGCTTGATCAGACCCCTGACACCCGTGGTCGCGATCACGATGTCGGCGCGCTCCATGATCGACTGCAGCGTCGCGCCCTCACCGCCCAGCGCCACGAGCCGCGCCACGGCATCGGGGTTGCGGTCGGCCCCGAGCACGCGCTTCGCGCCTCCTGCGCGCAGCAGTCGCACGATCCCGAGGCCGGCGGCACCCAGCCCGACCTGCCCGATCACGCTCTGCTCCCAGCTCTTGCCGGCGCGGCGCGCGGCGTTGGTCAGCGCAGCGAGCGCCACCACGGCCGTGCCGTGTTGGTCGTCGTGCAGCACCGGCTTGCGCAGCCGCTCGCGCAGCAGCCGCTCGATCTCGAAGCACTCGGGGGCGGCAAAGTCCTCGAGCTGAATGGCACCGAAGGACAGGTGGATGCTGGCGATGAGGTCCGCGACCTGCTCGGGGCGCCGCTCTTCGAGCAGGATCGGCACCGCTGACAGCCCGACGAGATCGGCGAAGAGCGCCGCTTTGCCCTCCATGACCGGCAGGCCCGCGAGCGGCCCGATGTTGCCCAGCCCCAGGACCGCGGTGCCGTTCGTGACGACCGCCACAGTCCTGTCGACGCTGGTGAACTCGCGGGCGGCCTGCGGGTCCTTCTGAATGGCGAGACACACCCTCGCCACGCCGGGCGTGTAGATGTCGCGCAGCACCTGCAGCGTGTTGATGGGCAGACTTGCGATCGTGCGGATCTTGCCGCCGCGGTGGCGGTTGAAGACACGGTCCGATTTTCCGATGAAGCGAGCGGTCGGCAGGCTGTCGATGCGCCCATAGAGACTCCGGTCCGCCTCCTCGTCCATCTCCAGCGTGATTTCCCAAAGGGTCCGGCCCTGGTCACGGCGGATCGCGGCCAGATGCTCGATGGTCAGGCCGGCCTCGGCGATCACCAGCAGCACTTTGGCCAGGCTTCCCGGCTGGTGGACGGTCTCGATGATCAGGATCTCGGGTATTTTCATAAGGGCGCCGACGATACCAGCGCCGCGAAGGCTCGGCCACGGCCGCGAGCGATGCGCCTCATACCCCTATAATCGCGTCCATGAAGCGCCTCATTGCGATCGTGGAAGACGAACCGGCCATCCGCGACAACTACGCCGCCGCGTTTACGCGAGAGGGCTACGTCGTACGGACCTACGGCAACCGCGCCCAGGCCATGGCGGCGTTTGCCGAGCGCCTGCCTGACCTTGCCGTGATCGACATCTCGCTCGAGGACGAGCCGGAGGGCGGCTTCGAGCTCTGTCGTCAGCTGCGAGCGCTGTCGGCGGAGCTGCCGATCATCTTTCTCACCGCCCGCGATTCGGAGCTCGACGCGGTATCGGGCCTGCGCCTCGGCGCGGACGATTTCCTGACCAAGGATCTCAGCCTGGCGCACCTCATTGCGCGGGTGAATGCGCTCTTTCGCCGCGTCGAGGCGCTGCGGAAGCCGCCTGATGAGCAGGAGCAGAGGGTCCGCCGCGGTCTCCTCACGCTGGATGCCGAGCGCATGCGCGTCGAGTGGAGCGGCCAGGTCGTGCTGCTGTCGTTGACCGAGTTCTGGATCGTGCACGCGCTCGCGCGCCATCCGGGTCATGTAAAGAACCGCCAGCAACTGATGGACGCGGCCAACGTCGTGCTCGACGACAACACGATCACATCGCACGTGAAGCGAATCCGGCGCAAATTCCAGAGCATCGATCCGGCGTTCGACGCCTTGCTGACCGTCTACGGGATGGGTTACCGCTGGGTCGAGTGAGCTGGCGATGTCACTGCGACTGAAGCTGCTGCTGCTGGGTCTCGCGACCCTGGTACTGCCCTGGGACGGCATACGCTACGCGCGTGAGATGGAGGCCGCGCTGCGGCAGAGCGAGCAGCATGAGCTGCAGGCCGTGTCGGAAACCATGGCCGCTTCGCTCGAGGGCCGGATGGATCTGCTCTACCGCAATCCGGGCGAGCCGGCGCCCGCCGACACGGGGACCCGACGATCTCACACCGCTCGTCCTGACGGCGCCGCCCTACATCGATGGCTATCCCGACGACTGGCCTCGTGATCCGAGCGCGTGGCGATACTACGGCGCGGGCGCGCACCGTTTCGGCATCCTGACCGGCGTCGACGATCGGATGCTCTACGTGCTGCTCGAAGTGCGCGATCCTCATCTCGTCTTCGATGCGCCCGGCGCCAGCTCGCTCGACTCCTCGGCGCTCGGCGATCGTGTCTGGATCGGCTACGAGGATCCGCAGGGCGTCCAGGAACAGGTGTTCCTCGCGCTGACCGGGCCGGGGCCCATCGTTGCGCGCCGCATAGAGGCGGGACAGTACGGGGAGGAGACCGCGGTGGAGGACCCCCGCATCATTGGGGCGCTGCAACCCAACCCCGGCGGGTATGACGTCGAGGTTGCCATGCCCCTCTCGATGGTGGGCAGTCAATTCGGGGTGCTGCTCGACGATCGCGACCGGCGCGGCACCGACCCGGTGAGCTACGGGACTCTGCGCAGCAACGATCTGCATACGCAGGGCGAGCTGATCGTCGCCTCGCCGTCGCTGACCCCGTATCTCGCGCAATTCATGCAGCCGGGAATGAGGCTGTCGGTGACCACGCCGGGCGGCTCCGTCCTGGCGCAATCGGACGAGCTGGCGGTGCCGGGAGTGCTGGCGCCGGAGCCCGGCATCCTGACACAGGTCTACCGGCGCTTCGTCGATCGTCGCGGCGAGCCGCAGTTCATCGCATCCGCCGCCCCGATCTACGACACCGGCCATCACGAGATGATCGGGGAGCTGCAGGTCACACAAGCGGCGAATCGCTGGGAAGCGCTGCGGGATCGCGCGCTGACTCGCATGCTGGACGTGACGCTGGTCACGAGTGCGATCGCGGTTATTGTCACGTTCGTATTCGCGGCTCACCTGGCGGTGCGCCTTTCGCGGCTGCGCCGCGCGAGCGAGTCGGCACTGACCCGCGAGGGACTCGTGACGCAGTTCCCGGAAACGGCAGCGCCGGATGAGCTGGGGGATATGGCGCGCAGCTTCTCCCGCCTGATGCGCCGCCTCAACGAGTACACCGGCTACCTGCGCTCACTCGCGGGCAAGCTGGCGCACGAGATCCGCACGCCGCTGACCATCGTGCGCTCTTCGCTCGAGAACCTGGAATCCGAGGACGTGTCGCCGGCCGCGCGGCAGTACCTCGAGCGGGCACGCCATGGGAGCGAGCGTCTGAATGCGATTCTGGTGGCAATGGGCGCCGCCACACGAGTCGAGGAGGCCATCGGCAACGCGGATCGCTTCCGTTTCGACCTGACGCCGGTGATCGCGTCGGCGGTAAGTGCGTACGGAGTCGCATTTCCGGAACGCCTGTTCGCGGCCGAGTTGCCGTCAGAGCCAGTCGAGATCGAAGGCGCGCCCGACTTGATCGTGCAGCTTCTCGACAAGCTCATCGACAATGCGGTCGACTTCAGTCCCACCGGCGCCACGATCACGGTACGGTTGCGGCGCGAGCCGGCGGCCGCCGTTCTCGAAGTCGACAACCCCGGGCCACCACTGGCACCCGAGGTCCGAGGGCGGCTCTTCGAATCGCTCTGGCAGTCGCGCAGCGGCAGCGACAGCCGGCCGCATTTCGGACTCGGCCTCTACATCGTGCGGCTGATCGCCGAGCACCACCGCGGCGGGGTAGCGGCGACCGATCTGCCGGGTGGGGACGGGGCGCGTTTCGGTGTGCGGCTGCCGCTCGCGGACACCCCTCTGTTGCTCAATTACAACGACAAAGTCAAGCTCGAATCGGTATGATTTTAGGCGAGAGAGCAGCGGGTGATGCGTACACGCCAATACTTGCGGAGGATAATGAAGCAGAAATCCGGAGGTCGACGCGGGCACGGGTGATGGCAGCCGCAACCTTTGCAGTGGTTGTCAGGAACGATCGAGTGCGTGGATTGACACGCGGGCCTTGAGATTGGGCCGGAGTACAGGCTCCAGCGTTTCAGCCGAGTCAAATAGATGTCCGTGACGCAAGCTGACAGCGAACTACCGGGACATGTTCCAAAAAATCAGCCCGCCGAGCAATCGGCGGGCTTTTTTTATTGGCGCGGCCAATGCACAGATTGACGTCATTCGCAGAGGCTTTCCAGGTAGCCCTGCGCCACCGGCGACAAACGCTTCAGCGCCAGCGCGCGCGCCTTGGGCGCATCGACGATGTACTCCAACGGACCCGAGACCAGCATCTGCCGGATGCGCGGATGCCGCGCCGACGCCCGCGCCATCTTGTTGAGCACGGTGAAGCCGCGGTTGATCTTGTCTCGGGAGGCCCGGTTCTGCTCGATCGAGCGGGCCAGGTACTGACCGAAGCGCGCGTACAGGAAATAATCGTCGTCCCCGACCTGGAAGCGCGCTTCGGCGAAAAAGTCGGGAAAGTTCTTCTCGAGATACGAGTTGACGGTGCGAAGAGAGGGCCCAGGGTCGCTGTCAGTCGACGCTTGTCTCGTCTTCATTTAGGTTGTCACACCTCCAAAGGGTCCGGACGACCATCGCTGGACGCCGCGGGCGGTACCACACCCCGAGACGCGCGCGGATGTTGCGGCAGCGCGTCGCGCATTGCAATACCCGGTGTCTAAAAATTCACACTCCGTCAACAGCCAATATAATTCACAAATGGACGAAGCCCTCGAGGTACGCCGGTTCTGGTTCGGAAAGCTGCCGCTGAAGCCGGACGGCGTGAGCGAGCGCCTGGCCCTTTGGTTCGGCACCGACGCCGACGAGCAGCAGACCGATGAGCTCGTCCGCTCTCGCTTCGGCCCGCTCATCGAGCGGGCGGCCGCAGGTGAGCTCGCCGCGTGGGCCGACAGCCCGCGGCGCCGGCTGTCCCTCATCCTGCTGTTGGATCAGTTCCCGCGCCACGCTTACCGCGGCACCGAGCGCGCTTTTGCCACGGACCGGGAAGCGCTGGCGCTGACGCTCTCGGGGATGCAATCGGCTGCGGACGCGGCGCTGACGCCGGTGGAGAGGATCTTTTTCTATATGCCATTGCAGCACGCCGAGCTGCGCGATGCGCAGGAGGAGTCGGTGGCGGCCTACCGCAGACTCATCAATGAGGCGCCGGCGGAGCTCAGTGCGATGTTCACGAGCGCGCTCGAGTCGGCGGAGCTGCATCGCTCCATCGTGGCGCGCTTCGGTCGCTTCCCCCATCGCAATCGCGCCCTCGGGCGCACCAACACGGCCGAGGAAGGGGCCCATCTCGGTCAGCGCGGGGAGAGCTTCGGCCAGTAGGCCCTCAGGTACTCGTCAGCCGCTCCAAGCGGCGGACCTGCCGCTCGAGATCGCGCTGGATTTCCAACAGCTCCACCGCCAGCACCGCCCCGCTGAGGTTGATTCCGAGGTCGCGCATGAGGCGGGCCGCCATCGCCAGGCGCGGCACCGCCGCCGCCGGCAGCTGCCACTCCTGCGGGGAGTAGCCGCGCGGCGACACGAAGCCGAGATCGGCGAGCTCGATGACGGCCTCCAGGTCGAGCCGACAGAGCCGGCAGAAGTCGTCGGCGGCGATCCACTCGGCCTCACCCACCACGCGGACCTCCCGCACTTCCACTACGTCGGTCATGGCGTCACCTCCCGAGATCGGCGCGCGGATCGAATCCGGCGAGTTTCGCGCGCATGTCCTCGTACAACGAGCGCGCCTCGGGAGTGTTTGCCGGCGGCAGAACGATCTTGAGCTGCACGTACTCATCGCCCGGTGGCTGACCGGGTAGGCCGCGACCCCGCAGACGCAGCTTCTGGCCGGACTGCGCGCCTGGCGGAACCTGCATGTCAACGGCGCCACCGAGCGTCGGCACCGTGACCGTCGCCCCGAGCGCCGCCTCCCATGGCGCCACCGGCAGTGTCAGGGTGACGTCCCGTCCTTCCACCTGATACAGGCCATGCGGGCGGATGTGCACTTCCAGATACAGGTCGCCAGCGCGCCCGCCTCCGGGCGGCGCCTCGCCCTGGCCCGCCAGCCGAATGAGCTGGCCATCGGCGACTCCCGCGGGGGTCGTGACACGCACCGAGTGCGAGCGCAGCTCCAGCGTTCCATCCGGCTTCAGCTCCGGCCTCTTGAGCTCGAGTGTTCGCGTGCCGCCGCCGAAGGCCTCCTCGAGGTCGAGGTCGACGCGGGCATGATGGTCGCGCCCGGCCTGCTGCTGCCGCCGTCCTGCCGTGCCGAAGGGGCTCGCTCCGCCAAAGAGCGACGAGAAGAAATCGCTGAAGCCTTCCTCCTCGAACACGTGCGCACCACCGGCGCCCCGGGGGCGGGTGCCGCCGCTGAACTCGAAACCGGTCGCCCAATCCGGCGGCGGCCGAAACTGCTGGCCGGACTTCCAATCGCTACCGAGCTGGTCGTAGGCGGCGCGCTTCTCCGTGTCCTTCAGTACCTCGTAGGCTTCCTGTACTTCCTTGAACTTCTGCTCGGCGTCCTTCTCCTTGCTGACGTCGGGATGGTACTTGCGCGCCAGGCGGCGATAGGTTTTCTTGATGTCCTCCGCCGTGGCCGTGCGGGCCACGCCCAGGACCTTGTAGTAGTCGCGATATTCCATGAGCGCCAAATGGGGGCGCGGACCGGGAAGCCAAGTCCCCGGTGCTTGAATCGGGCGGCCGCGGCCCCATGGAGCCGCCATGAGCGTCGAGACCCCCGCTGCCGGCTCCCTGCTCGTGGCATGCCCCCACTGCCACTCCGTCGTCCGCGTGCCCGATGCAAGAGTCGGCGAGCACCCCAAGTGCCCGCGCTGCAAGGCTGAGGTTCTCACCGGTCAGCCGGTCGCGTTGGACACAGCTTCCTTCGCGGCCCATGTCGAGCGCGGCACGCTGCCCGTGCTGGTCGACTTCTGGGCGCCCTGGTGCGGACCGTGCCGCATGATGGCGCCGGTGCTGGACCGCACGGCGGCTCAGCGCGCAACGGATCTTCGGGTGGCGAAAGTCAACACCGATGAGCAGCCGGAGCTGGCCGGGCGCTTCGGCATCCGCAGTATTCCAACGCTGATCCTCTTCCGGCAGGGACGCGAGATCGCGCGCCAGACCGGCGCGGTGGACGCCACCAACCTGTCGCGGTGGCTGGACGACGCCCTGGCCTGAGCCCGGGTTCCGACACCGCAAATGTGACATCCCGCCGATAGCGTGCGCCGCATCGGTGCGAGCCCTCCCATCGGCCGCCCATTACGATGCAAGGAAGCCGCCCGGTGGCCGCTGCAGGCGATGGGTTGCGCGATCAGGCAAGATAAGCACGGGGCATGGATCTTGCAAAACGGTCCGTACTCGACACCCGTGCCGCTGCCCGCATGATGCGCCTATCACGCCCGCCGCCGACCAGGAACCTGCGGGTGTTCTGCGTCGCCGCCCGTCACCGCAGCTTCAAGCTCGCCGCCGACGACTTGTACCTGACTCCCTCCGCCGTCAGTCACCAGATGAAGGAGCTGGAGGAAGCGCTCGGCGTCCGTCTGTTCGTGCGCAGGCCGCGCTCTCTCGAGCTCACCACGGCCGGCGCCACGCTGCTCGACGAGATCGAGCCTCTGCTGAGCGCGCTCGATCGCACCCTCGCGCAGGTCGCCCGCCGCAGGGGCAGGCGGACCCTGCGCATCCTGCTGCCGCCCTTCTTCGCCAGCGAGCTCTTCATTCCGCGGCTCACGGCTTTCTGCGCCGAGCATCGCCAGATCGATATTCAGATCGACACCCGGAATCCACGGCCCTTGCTCCATCCTCCGACCGCCGATATTTCGATCCTGCTTGCGGACAGGGAGCCGCAAGGGGTACAGGCGTCGCGTCTGTTCACTCTGTCGCTCACGGCCGTCTGCGCTCCAGAGCACACCGCCGCGGTAGCGCGCCTCGGTAGCGCGGTGCTGCGGGAGATGCCGCTCATCGTTCACAGGCCGCGACCCTACGCATGGGCGAGTTGGGCGGAGCAGGTCGGTTTGGAGGCGCCGGAGCCGAAGAACGTGATCGAGCTCGATACCATGTATGCGGTTGTTCGGGCCGCGGAGCGCGGTGTCGGTGTCGCGCTGGTGCCATCCCGGCTGTGCGCAGCGTGGTTCCGTTCCGGTTTGCTCGTGAGTATTTTCGCGACGGAGCTCGTCACCGCGGATGCATACTTCCTGGCGAGCCGACAGCAGGATGCCGGCAAGGCCGACATTCGCGCGCTCACAGAGTGGGCGCTGTCGCAGTTCCGCGACCCCACGGAGATCGCGCCGCGCCGTGCCGGCGGCGCTCGTGGATGAGCGACGGTCATCCGTCGGCTCAATTCTTTTCGTTTGTCGCAACATCGTACGCCTCCTATCCTGACATTGTCATATCGAAACCCGTCAGGAGATCGCAGCCATGCCGTCATTCAGCCGTAACAGCCGCCGCGCAAACTGCACCCGTAATTCGTTGGCGCTCGGCGCAGGAATCGCGCTTACGCTGTTGAGTGGAGGCGCGCTTGCCGATGGCGCGCACCGATTCGTCTTCACGGCCTACAGCGACGCGGCCGGCGGAGCCGACGTCGTGGCGGGCCGCTACCAGGCTGCACTCGAGGAGCTCGAGGGTCATCGCGACACCATGGATCTCGATCCATCGGCCGCCAACACCAACCGCTGCGTGGCGTACTCCATGACGCTTCACTGGCAGGAGGCGCGAGCGGCGTGCGACGCGGCGGTACACGCAGCAACTGAGCAGCGGCAGAGCGCGCAAGCCTCCTGGCTGCCTTCGTCGAATATCGAGAGCCTGGCCGTCGCATACGCCAACCGCGCCGTGGTGAACTGGTTGTCGCACGATGACGCCGCGGCTCGCGAGGACCTGGCGAAGGCGCGAGAGCTGTCACCACGGGCAGCCTTTGTCGCGCGGAACCTCGCTGCGCTCAAGGTGCACCGTGAGATGGCGCAGGCGGGCGCGGCCGCGCCGAAAAGCTGAAGGTAATGGGCCCGGGAGACGAGGCTGCCCTACCCCCCTCAAGGGCGGATTTCGTCTCCCGAGGCCCGCGGCGCGGCAAATTCCGGGTCGGTCAGAGCGATCTGCGACACCGGCCCATACTCGCCGACGGCACCCCTGATTCTCGCCGCGTCCCCGATCGCCACCACGGCAACCGAGTCGGCGCGCGGGAACGCTTCCTCGATCACCGCCTGCGCCTCCGCCACTCCGACCGCGGCGAGCTGCGCCGGATAGTCGTCGATGTAACCCTTGCCGAGCCCGTAGAGCTCGATCTCGCCCAGTATTTCCGCCCAATCGGCGGCCGTCTCCAAGCCGAGCGGGTACTGGCCCAGCGTGTAGGCGCGGGCGGAATCGAGCATTTCGCGGGTCACACCCTCGTGCCTGAGCCGCTCGAGAGTCCGCAGCGCGAGATCGAGCGCCCTGCCGGTGTTCTCGGTCTGGGCGAAGGAATGGAGCGAGAACTCTCCGGGGACGGTGCCGCGCGCGAAGCCCGAGCGGGCACCGTACGAAAGGCCGGATTTGATCCGCAGCTCGGTATTGAGGAGCGAGGTGAAGCGGCCGCCGAACAGCGTGTTCACCAGGTCGAGCGCCGCGCGGCGCGGGTATCGCCTGTCGACGCCCACGTTGCCGATCCAGAAGTAGGTCTGCGCCGATCCGGGAAAGTCGACCAGCAGCACACGCCGGCCGACAAGCGCACGCGGGCGGGCGAGGGCCGGAGGCGGCGCGGGCGTGCGCGGCCAGCGCGAGAAGCTGTCGGCGGCCATCCGCGCCAGCAGGTCGGCATCGATGTCGCCCGCCAGGACGAGAATCAGGCGCTCGCCGCCGAATTGCCCCTCGTAGTAACGCAACACGTCATCGCGGTCGATGGCGGCCAGCGAAGCCTCGCTGCCGAACACCGGCCGCCCGTACGGGTGATCCCCGAACAGGATCGCCCTGCCGTAGGTGCCGATGAGCTCCGCCGGATCGGAATCCTTCGCCGCCTTGATGAGCTCGATATGGCGCGCCGCGAGCTCCTCGAGCTCCTCCGCTTGCAACAGCGGTCGCAGCAACGCGTCCGCCAGCAGCTCCAGCATCAGTTGCTGGTCGCGCGCGAGGAACTGTCCGCGCACGCTGATCGCCTCCGGGCCGGCGCCGGCTCCGAAGCTGCCGCCCACCCCTTCGACCACATCGGCAAACCCGTATGCGCTGCGCTCTCCCGCTCCTTTTTCCAACAGCCCGGCAACCATCGAAGCCACGCCGGGCCTGGAAGCGGGATCGCTCAGCCCGCCACCACGCAGGACGGCGTTGAATGCCACGAGCGGAACGTCGCGGCGCGGCACCAGAATGAGCACGACGCCGCTACCGAGCGAGAGCCGTTCGTGCGCCGGCACGCGCACCGTCATGGGTCGGCGCTCGCGGCAGGGGTATTCGGACCCGAGCTCTGCGCCTCATCCGTGGGCACCAACACCCCGAGCGTGCGCCGCCTCTCATCGAGGATCTCCCCGGCGACGACACGCAGCTCCTCGACGGACACCGCCGCGATCCGCGCCGGCGCGTCGAACAACAGCGACCAGTCGCCGTGGAACACCTCGTATTCCCCGAGCAGCTGCGCCTTGCCGTCGATGGCGGCGAGCTTCTTCCACAAGCCCACCGTGGCCAGATTGCGCGCCCGCTCGAGCTCCGCTTCGGTGACGCCGTCCGCGGCGACCGATGCCAGCTCCGCATCGAGCGCCTGCCGCGCCTCCTCGGGGTCCGCGCCCTCGGGCAACATCAGTGACAGCCACAGCAGCCCGGGATCGAATCCCTCCTGCCAGTGGCCGCTGACCTCGATCGCGAGTTGCCGGTCCTCCACCAACGCGCGGTGCAGCCGCGAAGCGTCACCCTCCACCAGAGCCGAGAGAAGAAGATTCACCGCCGGCGCGCGCGGGTCGGCCGCGCGCGGCGCCTTGTAGGCGCATTGCAGCAGCGGTGTTTGCGCCTTGCGTCGGATCAACACGCGGCGCTCGCAAAGCTGCTCCGGCTCGACGGCGCGCACGGGCGGCGCCGGCGCCTGCGCCGGAATCGGCTCGAAGAAGCGGCGAACGAGCGCGATCGCCCGATCCGCGTCCACATCACCCGCCAACGCAAGCGTCAGGTTGTTGGGAGCGTAGTAGGTACGGTAGAAGGCCTGCAGATCCTGCAGTCGCCAGGACTGGATGTCCGCCGGCCAGCCTATCGTTGGGAAACGGTACGGGTGCGCGACGAACGCCGTCGCCTGCACCTGCTCCGCGAGCAGGCCATGACTGTTATCCTCCACGCGCAGCCGCCGCTCGGAGGCGACGACGCCGCGCTCGCTCTCGATCACCTCCGGCGTGAAGGCGAGGTGCGCCACCCGATCCGACTCCAGATCGAGCACGAGCTCGAGAGCGCTCGCCGGAAACCAGTCCTGGTAGACGGTGACATCGTCGCTGGTGAAGGCGTTGTTGGCCCCACCGCGGGCCTCCATCAGCCGGTCGAACTCCCCGGGCGGATGCCGGCTCGTGCCGTTGAACATCATGTGCTCGAAGAAATGCGCCAGCCCGGTGGCGCCGGGCGCCTCGTTGCGGCTGCCGGCACGCACCCAGTTGTAGAGCGCGACGTTCGGGATGTTGCGCACCGGCCAGACGATCACTCGCATTCCGTTGGCGAGCGTCACGGCATGCACCGCCTCGCGTCCTGACACGCAGAGCCGGCGCGGCGCCGCGCGAGGCGCGCGCCGTGGATCCGGAGCTGATTCGAGCGAGCCGGAGGAGGTAGTCATGTCCGCATTATGACGCGGGAGGGCACCCGGTGTTCCTTGGCTGCATCCCGCCGCTCAAGATCGCGGCCAAGATCGTCCGCGCCGAGACGGCGATTTTGCCTTGGAAATCGCGTACCTGGCTCGCTGCCCTGAGCGTGACCACGGCGGCAGCAGAGTTGGGTCTTGGACAAAAAAAGCGTGCGCCGCGCGCGGGGGAAGGCGCGTCGCGGCGCACTAGTTAAGCGAACACCGGGGAAGTTGTTCGCGCTTCCACGACGTCGCCTCGCAGAAGGCGGCGCCTGTAACCGTGTTGGAGCAAAGCTCGTGCCAGACGGCATTTGACTTACAAAACAATGACTTATAGCGTGTCGGCCCGTCGCCGCGGGGTGACGCGAATTGTCAGGTTATGACGGTCGGCCGCCGCTTACGGCAGCGGCAGACAACCCTGGGAATCCTGTTGGAGCTGCCGGCAGAGCCGGCGCGCGGCGGACTGAGTAGCGACGCGCGCCTCGAGCCTGTAGAACCGCCGCCCTGACACGGTGACGGGGATGATGGTGGAAGTCAGTCCCGCGAGCTGCGCTCGGAACCTGAAAGAGAGTTGCCGCCATGCTTCGCGGGCGTTGGCGCCACTGCTGAAGGCACCGAGCTGTACCGCCGAGTTGGGTGGGATAGCCGTCGCCTGCGCCGGTGGCGAGGAAGCCGCGGACGCGGACCCATCAGGCGCCGTGACGGGACCCCCGGCGCCGGGCGTGATTGCAGCGGCGCCCTGCGGCGCCGCTGCCAGCGACTTGCTCTCCATCCTGATGCGGGCGTCCTGCGACCAGGAGCCGTTGGGATATTTCGCCAGGTAGCTCTGATATGCGGCGGCGGTGTTCGCTCGCGTCGCCTGTTGCCACGCGGCTGCCTCGGTCAGGTGCGCGATGCGCTGGCGCGCGACGCCGGCAAGCTCGCTGTCGGGGTGTCGTTTCACGAACACCGCATAGGCCTGGGGAGTACCGGCCTGCTGCGCCGTGCGCCAATCCTCCTGGGTGCGGCTGCAGCCGGCAAGCAGAGTCAAGACGACGGCGGCAGTAATCGGACCTGCCGCACGATACGTGAATCTCATCGACACTCCCGGGGAAGCTTCCCCCTATTATGGTCAAACGATGAGTGAACCGCCCAAGCGCCGACTGCTGGACCGGCTGGGGGCCTCGCCGACCTTGGTCGCGGCGAGCTGCCACTTCACCGGCGACGTCGAGACTGACGGACCGCTGCTCCTTTGCGGCTCGATCCGCGGCGACGGCCGCGTGGGCGGCGCGCTGAGCCTCACTGCGGGGGCGCATTGGCAAGGCGAGGTGCACGCCGCAGCAGCTGTCATTTCCGGACGCTTCACCGGACGCTTGGTCATCGAAGGGAAACTCGAGATCGGCGCATCCGCGGTGATCCACGCGGACATCGTCGCGCATGCGGTCGCCATTGCGCGCGGCGCGGTGGTCGACGGCGACATGACAGTCACGGGCGGACAGCCGGTCGTGCACTTCGATGAGAAGCGCCATCACGGCCACGGCAAAAGCCACTCCTAAGCGCCGCTGAGGACCGGATCGAGATCCGCGGGCTGCTCCCCGACATCGAGCTCCGCGAGAATGCGCCGCTCCACCCATGTGGGGCCGGTGAGCCGGTCGAGAAATCCGCAGTGGCCGCCGAATCGTGTCACCACGATGCGCAGCGAGGGCGGGTGTGCCAATCGCTCCAGGCCGCCGGCGGGGATGATCGGATCGTCGCGCGAAGTGATGATGGTGGTCGGCACCTCGAGCCCCTGCAGCTGCTCGCCGGTGATCGAGTAACCGTCGAGATACTCCTCCAGGCTCGCGAAACCAGTGAAGCGGCGGATGAGCTCCGCGGTAAGACGCCGCAGGTCGCGCACGCGGCGCAGCGCCGCGAAATCATAGTGCCCCGGCCACGCCGCCTGCTTCTTCAGCAGCGAGCGCCACCACTTGCGCACGAAATAGACCGGGTAGCCGACGAAGCCGCTTTCCAGCGCGCGCAGGGTATCGTTCGGATCCAACACCGGGGAGACCGCGATGATCCTGGCGAGGTCGAGATTGGCGGTGCGGGCCTGAGCCCCGACGCGCAGCATGAAGTTGCCGCCGAGCGAAAAGCCAACGAGCCGCAACGGTTTGCCGCCGAGCTCCGACTGCAGCGCGTGTACCGCGCCGACCACCTCCGGCAGCAGGCAGGAGTGGAACAGCCCGCGGTTGAGATGATGGGTGTCGCCGTGATCTCGCAGATTGAGCCGCAGCACGTCGAAGCCGCGCTCGAACAGCTGCTGGCCGAGCGACAGCACGTACAGCGACTCCGCGCTTCCCTCCCACCCATGCAGCAGCACCACAGGGGTGCCGCGGTCCCGCGGTGGAGTCGAGCGAAAGCACTGCAGGCGCACCTCGCCGCCGCAGTCGAGCAGCATTTCCCGTTGCGCAGCCACGAGCGGCGCCGAGCGGCGCGCGATTGGGCCGCGCCGCGCGCCCGTGCTGGCGAGCATGGATTGCAGATGGCGGCTGCGGAGCCACGCCGGTGGACGGAAGTCATCCGCAGGCACCACCGACCATGCCGCGCCCTGGTCCGGTTCACTCACGGCGGAGCTCAGCGCACCAGGATCTCGACGCGATTGTTCGCCTTGCCGGCTCGGTTCCATTCGCCTGCCGTCAGCTCGTCGGTAACCGGAGGGTACGGTGTCCTGAGGGTCGCAGGATCGCCTACGGAGGTCTCAACGTCCAGAGCGCCATGGGTGGAGTCGCGGATCCCGCCGATGAGGTTGGCGAGAGCCAGGGGCATGCGCTGCGCCGGCGGCAGGGCGTCATCGGCGGGGTTGCCGACGACGTCGCATTGGGTAAAGGGCGTCTTCCCGGGGGCCATGGAATACCCGTTCACGGGGTCGCCTTTCAGGCAGAACCGGCCGGCGAAGGCGCGGATCTGCACGACACCGCTCACGTTATCCGCCACCAGGCGGTCCAGCAACCGTCTGATGACGCCGAGCCGTGAGCCGCCGAGGGCATCGGAGCCATACGGGACCTCGAGCACGAGCGGTTGCGGCGCTGCCGCTGGCAAAGCAGTCGGCGACGCAAGGGCACCTGCCACCGGGGCGGGCTGAGCCGCCGGCGCCGCAGTCGGTGGCGAAGCGATCGACTGCCGCAGCAGTGTCAGTTCAGCGCGTTCTGCCTGCAATCGGGTGTGATCGCCCCACCAGAAACCGGCAGCGACGAGCGCCACGGCGCAGGCCACGGCTGCCACGGCGGCAGGCCAGCCGGACGCGCCCGAACCAGGCCGTGCGGGCAGCAGCGCGCGTATCTCTGCGGTGATGTGATCGGTCTGCGCCTCGAGGCTGGCATGCAGCCAGCGGCGCAGCGCCGGCAGCGAATCCGGGGATTCTTGATCCCAAGCCGCGGCGCCGCCGCCCACATCCCTGCCGGCGCCTTCCCTGGCCGCATGCGGCAAGATCGCCTCCAGCGGCTTGAAAGTCGTCTGCTCACTGCTGCGGCGGTCGGCGATCAGGTGGAGCTGATACAGCACCTTCGAGACGTCGGCGTGCTGGATCTGCTTCGGCAACACGCCGACGGCGCCCAGCGCGCGCGCCTGTCCCAGATAGACCTCCCCCTCCTGGGACGTGTACATCATGATGGGAATGGTGGCGGTGCGCAGGTCGTTCTTGATGGCCTGCACCGCCTGAAAGCCGTCCATGCCCGGCATCATGTGATCCATGAAGATGACGTCGGGCCTGCGGTTCGCCAGGTAGCCGATGGCGGCCTCGGCGCTGTCGACGCTATCGACGTCTATTTCATGCTTCTCGAGGATACGCGCGAGGGAAAGACGCGCCGATCTCGAGTCATCGACGATCAACGCCCGCTTGTGCGCCATGCGCGAGAGTCTTACATGCGCTGAGCGCAGCGCGCAACGGTATTTACCGGCTCTGTGATGGCGCGATACAAGTCAGCGAGGCGCCCCGCCATGGCGGCTGAGGACCAGGCGCGAGCGTAAGGCCTTCCCTGCTGCGACAGCGCGCTCGCCAGGCCGGGCTCGGTCAGCACACGAACCACCGCCGCCGCAAAGGGCGCCGCCTTCTCCTCGACGACCAGGGCCCCGCAGCCCGGAAGGAGGATCGACCGCGTGCCGAGCTCCGCGGTGGAGACGATGGGCGCGCCCTGCGCCATCGCCTCGAGCAGCACCAGTCCCTGTGTCTCCGTACGCGACGCGAAGACGAATACCGCCGCGGCCGCATAGCAGTCGAGAAGCATGGTGTCGCGGTCCAGATAACCGGCGAAGTGAACATCGCCCTCGAGTCCGAGTCCGGCCACGAGTCGCCGCAACGACTCCCGCGCCGGTCCCTCGCCCGCGATGACGAGCATTGCGCGCGGCACCGCCTCGCGTACCCGGACGAACATCCGCACGAGGAACTCGATGTTCTTCTCATGCGCTACGCGACCGATGTAGGTCACCAGCAGCCTGTCGGCGGGCAGGCCCGCGTACTCGCGGAACCGGCGCCCGGCGCCAGGAGTGAAGCGATCGGCTGGCAGTCCTGTAGGGACGACATGCACCGGCGTGGTGACGCCGTATTCCAGCAGCGACTGCCGCAGCGGCTCCGACGGTGCAATCAGGGCCTGCACGTCATGGCACTGCGAGCGCGTCACGGCGCGCGCAAGCGCACGCCCCACGACGCGCGGCAGCGCCGGGACGTAGTGATGCACGTACTCCTCGAAGAACGTGTGATATGTCTCGGCGCAAGGTATGCGCCATCGCCGGGCGAACCGTGTTCCGGCGTAGTGGGCCAGGAACGGCGTCTGTATGTGGATGAGGTCGAATTCCGTCGACTGCAGAGCCTCGAGTGCGCGGTTGAGCGCGCCCCACCGCAAGCGGCGATCCTCGGGGTCTTTGGGAACACGTCCCGCGGGCACACGGATCAGTCCGTGCTCCGCCGGCTGAGGTTGCCCCTCGTATTCGGGGGCGATCAGCAGTGTCTCGACGCCACGCCGCGCCAGATCCTCGCGGAAGGTTCTGATGGAGGTGGAGACGCCGTTGACTCTTGGGAAATAGACGTCGGAGATGAAGAGGACTCGCACGAACTACCGCTGTATCAACTCAGCGACAGTCCCAGCGCTCCGAGCGAAGCTCCCAGGATTGCTCCCGCGAGAACGTCGCTCGGATAGTGCAGGCCCAGGACTACGCGGGAAGCAGCGATCGTGAGCGCCAGCGGGATGAGCACCCAGGCGAGTTGCGGGAAATGCATGCTCGCCTGGAGGGCGAAGGACACCGCGTGCAACGTATGCCCGGACGGAAAACTGTAGCGATCCAGAGGCGCCATGGCGAGATCGATCGTGGCGTGGGAGATGAACGGCCGCTCGCGAACGAAGGCTCGCTTGAGCAGCTTGTAGACCACCACACCCAGCGCCCCGGTGAGCGCCATGACCACGGCCGGGCGCAGCGCCTGGCGACCGTACACACAGGGCAACGCCACCATCAGCACGTACCAGATCATGCCGTCGCCGAGCCGGCTGGCAACCTGGAAGATGCGCCGGGGAACGGCGAAAGCCGCCCCTTGGTTCAGCCTGCGGCAGATCCGGTACTCCGCGGCATCCACCCGTGCGAACCAGACACCCAACAAAGTAGTTGGCGCTTCCGGCATACATCTCTCCGGAGGACAGACTGCCGGAGGAAAGCGTCAGGGTCATGACAGGAATGTGAATATTTTGTTACAGCACGGGTTTTTTGGCGTTTCCGCCCGTCCCGGCGGTCACGACCGCAATGTTATGGTCAATGCCGACCCCGGTCATGCTGGACAGAACGCCGTCGCGTCGGATCAACCCGTGATACAACGCCGCCGCCAGGTGCGCGAGGAAGGTCAGAAACAGCAACAGTGCGAGCCAGGTGTGCAGATGACGCAGTATGGCGAAAGCCGTCGGATCGAAGGGCAATATCGGCGGCAGGCGGAGCGAGCTGCTGAGCATGACCGGATATCCGCCCGCCGACAGCATGGCCCAGCCGATGAGCGGCATTGCGATCATCAGCGCATACAGCAGCCAGTGAGAGGCGTGCGCCGCCAGCTGCTGCGGCACCGGCAAATCCGCGGGCAGCGGCGGCGGCGGCCGGCGGCTGCGCACGACGAGGCGCACGATGGCGAGCAGGAGGATCGCGATGCCGAGCGGCTTGTGGATGCCAACCAGCCACGTGTGCCACTCGGACACGGTCGCGACCATGCCGACGCCGATGAGCAGCATGGTGAGAATCATCAGCGCCATCAGCCAATGCAGCAGGCGGGCGGCCGGAGAGAATGGGCGGCTTGATTCGTTCATGACCGGTTGCCCGGCTTCGCGGCTGCGTTGGCCGTGCCAGGCAGATGGGCTTCCTCGCTGGTACGGCGGAGGTAGGAATCGGCATAGGCGGCCGATCGCGCGGGCAGCAGCGGATCGCCGGATGTCTCGATGCCATGGGGCAACACAGTAGGGTCGTAGTTGATGTCGCGGCACGGCCCGCTCTGCTGCGGCTCCGTGCTGGTGAGCACCAGTACGCCCGCATCGACGATGGTTCGGGCGAACGGCCACTCCTTGGCGGCGTCATCGATCGGGTCGCCGGGCTGCGCCAGGGTGACGAGCAGATGCCAGCGCAGCGGAGCCTGCGCCAGGCGCTGCCGCAGGTCGGCGGCCAGATAGTCGGGGTCGCCCGCTGGAGCTGCGGCGTCAGTAGTGGGCGTTTCCGGCGCCATGCGCCAACGCACCGGATGGCGCCGGCCGTGGCGGTCGATGAGCTCGAACGCATCGAGGCTCCAGTAGCTCTGATTGGCGAAGCTCGCCGATGGCGTGGCCGTCTTCACCCAGCCGAGGAATTCAGCAGTTTCCGGATGTGCGGCGAAGAACGCACCCAGCTTCTGCGGATCGGGTTTGCCCGTCGCCGGATCGGGTTGCTGCGCCTGCAGCAGCTGATAGAAGGCCTGCGGCGTCGATACCGGAAAGACGGGCATGTCGTTCATGCCGGTGCGCCACTGCTGGCCGTTGGCGAGCGCAAAACGCAACGCCATGCTGCGGATGGGGATGCTGCTGTCCGGCGCGTATGGATTGCCCCCTGGGATGGCGAAGCGCCCGACGACCGGCGTGCGCTCGTTGGGAGCAAAAACCTGCGCTACCGAATAGGCTGAAGCCTGACCGTTGCTTTGGAAAAATCCCATCACGCACACGCCCTTGGCGTGATTGCGCCGGTACCCCGGGTATACCCCACCGTTGGTGGTCTGGAGCTGGTTGACGAGACGCGCGGGGGTGAGCCGGTGCGGCGCCAGCCAGCCACCGACATACCCAAAGGCGGCGGCAACGAACACAACCGTAACACCGATCAGCGCGTATGCGCCGAGGTGGCCGCCGGGCGGCGTGCCGGATCGAGATGACGGGTTCATGTAGAGCTCCTCGCCACTTCGGATTCAGGAACTGACATACGATACGCCTGCGCTCGACCCTACGGCTACGTCATTTGAGCGCCGGCGACTGTGCGCACAGTGCGGCGAACCGCTCCGCGGCAGCGGGGGCGTGCGCGAAGAAGAGCGACGGCTCGGTTAGCTCGAGCTCGAGCAGGCATGGTCCGGCGCTCGCGGACGGGATCAGGTCCACGCGTGCATACAGAGGCGCCGCGAACGGTAACGCCGCCAGCGCACGCTCCGCGACTTGCAACTCGTCGGCGCCGGGCAGGCGCGGTGTGATTTGCTCTGCCGCAAACAGCGCGTCGGGTGGTGCGCTGCCCCGGCGCAGCAGCGGCCCTTTGCGGATCGCATGACTGAAACGACCGGCGAAGTAGATGAGGGCGGTCTCGCCGTGATGGTCGATCTGATCGAGATAGGGCTGCAGCAGCACGCTGCGCCCGGCGTCGAGAAGACGCTGTATGTGGTCGCTCGCTGCGCGATCCTGGCCCGCCACGTAGCGCGCCGCATCCCTGGATCCCGCACCGACCGCGGGCTTCACGACCCACTCCGTGATCCCTGCTCTCAGGAATCCCTCCAGCGCCCCCGCCGCGTGCTCGCCGGGCTCCACGAACTGCGTCGGCACGGTGGGCACGCCCGCCCGCGCCAGATCGCGCAGATAGTGCTTGTCGGTATTCCAACGGATGACCGGCGGGGGATTCACGAGCGTAGTGAGCTTCGCCGTCCGCTCCGCCCAGGCGAGAAACTCCGCGAAGCGCTCGGCGTAGTCCCAGGTCGAGCGCAGGAGCGCCAGCCGGAAGCCCGTCCAATCGACCTCGGGGTCGTCCCAATCGGCCACGGCGGCCTCCAGGCCCGCGCCATCGAGCGCGGCCAGAAGCGGCGGCAAATCCTCGTCGAGGCCGCGCGCGGCACGCGCGCTCACTAACGCGATCCGCGCTCTCACTCTCGAATTCCGACGCCCCGCTCCATCAGCGCAATCGCGGCGGCAAAGAGCGCCACCGCGGCGCCGCCCATGATGGCGAAAGCGACTCCCACGTTGACGTCAGACACGCCGAGGAAGCCGTAACGGAACGCGTTGATCATGTAGAGGATGGGGTTGAAGTACGAGATGGCCTGCGCCCAGTGCGGCAGCAACGCAACCGAGTAGAAAACGCCGCCGAAATAGTTGAGCGGCGTCAGCACGAATACCGGGATGATGTTGACCTGGTCGAAATTCTTGGCGAACAGCGCATTGAGGAAGCCACCGAGCGCGAACGTCATCGAGGTGAGCAGGACCGCGCCCGCGATGATCAACGGATGATGCACGTGAAGATTCGTGAACAGCAGCGACACGCCCGTCACCGCTATGCCGACCAGCAGACCGCGCACCAGTCCGCCCACCACGTATCCCGACACGATGAGCCAGCTGGGAAGCGGCGACACCAACAGCTCCTCCACGTGCTTGCCCCATTTCGCGCCGTAAAAGGAGGAAACGACGTTGGAGTAGGAGTTGATGTTGACGGCCATCATGATCAGGCCCGGGGCGATGTACTGCATGTACCCGAAGCCGCCCATCGGTCCGACGCGGCTGCCGAGCAGGCTGCCGAAGATCGCGAAATACAGAGCCTGCGTCACCGCCGACGGCAGGATGGTCTGGGTCCAGATGCGGATGATGCGCTGGTACTCGCGCAGCACTATGGTCCTGAAGCCGATCCAGCGGACGAGGCCGAGATGCATCGGCTCCGCGGTGGCGCTCTCGGCCAGGGAACTCATGCCGCGACTCCCTTGTCCACCAGACGCATGAAGATCTCCTCCAGGCGATTGACCTTGTTGCGCATGCTCACCACTTCGATGCCGAGCTGCGACAGGCGGGCGAAGAGATCATTGAGGTTCTGCTCCTTGGAGACTTCGACCTCGAGGGTGTGATCATCGGTGAGCCGCACCGGATAGCCGTCCAGCCGGGGCGCGGCCGCGAGGGGCGCGCTCGTATTGAGGACGAAGGTCTCCGTGTGCAGACGCAGCAGCAGGCTGCTCATGCGGTCGCGCTCGACGATTCGGCCACCGTCAATGATGGCTATGTCGCGGCAAAGTGTCTCGGCTTCCTCGAGGTAGTGCGTCGTCAGGATGATGGTCGTGCCGCGCCGGTTGATGTCCCGCAGGAAATCCCACATCGAGCGGCGGATCTCGATATCGACGCCGGCGGTAGGCTCATCCAGGATCAGGAGCCGTGGCTCGTGCATCAGGGCGCGCGCGATCATCAGGCGGCGCTTCATGCCGCCCGAGAGGCTGCGCGAAGCCTTGTCGCGCTTGTCCCAGAGCTGGAGCTGCTTCAGGTAATGCTCGGCGCGGCGCCGCGCCTCGGCCCGAGGGATGCCGTAGAAACCGGCCTGGTTGACCACGATGGTCTCAGGCGTTTCGAACATGTTGAAGTTGAGTTCCTGCGGCACGACGCCGATGCAGGCCTTGGCCGCCTCGAGCTCCCGGTCGATGTCGTGGCCGAAGACCGCCGCCTCGCCCGCGGTCTTGGTGACCAGGGAAGTCATGATGCCGATCAGGGTGGTCTTGCCGGCGCCGTTCGGGCCGAGTAAAGCAAAGAAATCGCCTTGCTCGACTTCGAGGTCTATACCCTTGAGCGCCTGCACGCCGTTCTTGTAGGTCTTCGTCAGTCCATGGACCGAGAGCGCATTCATGACCATCAAGAATCCGCCAGCTGCCGTGATGCCGCAATGCCCATTTCGGTAGATCGCCCGCCGGAAGCGCCGGACTTCAATCCTTGAAGTATCGGGCCAGGAACTCGTCGAACGTACCCTTATCGGCGGCCTCGATGGCCCGCTGGCGGACGCGGGACTCCTCCGCTTCCGCTGCCAATTCCTGCAGGCGCGCCTCGTTCGGCGGGTAGAGATCGAGGAAGTACCCCTTGTGGGTCGCCGACATGCGCAACGCCAGATCGAAGAAGGGCTCGCCGCTATCAATGAGCTCCTTCATCATCCGAGCCGACGGTGTCAGCGCCACGTCCGCGACCTTGGCCGCCTGGACGGCGAGTGCTGCCGAGTAAGGCCGGGCGGCGTCGCCACGGTCGAGGATCTCGCAGATGCCGGCCAGGGACTCGACCAGCTCCCGCGCCCAATCCCGCATCGGCACGTTGCGTCCGTCCCGCAGCAGGGTGAGCCCGGGCTCGCGGCCGCGGCGGGCGACGGCGAGATGGTTCTGATCGAGTGAGCGCTGCTCGTCGGCGCCGATCTGCCGGCTGTCCTTCAGCAGGCAGAGGGCGAGGAACGCCTCCAGGAAGCGCAGCTTGTTCTGATTCACGCCCACCGGGTCGAAGGCACTCACATCGAGCGCCCGCACTTCCACGTATTCGACACCCGCGCGCCGCAGAGCCTTGGTCGGGCGCTCGCCGGAGCGGGCGACGCGCTTCGGGCGGATGAAGCTGTAGTACTCGTTCTCGATCTGCAGGATGTTGGCATTCAGCTGCTGGTAGTCGCCGTTCACCTTGACGCCTAGCGCCTCATAGGGCGGATACAGCGTCGTGATGGCGCGGCTCAAGTCGCGCGTGTACTCATCGAGACTGTTGACTGAGACGGTGAGATCCGCCTGATTGCGATTGCGGTAGCCGATGTCGCTCATCCTCAGGCTGGTGCCGTACGGCTCGTAGGCGGTGTCGGCCGTGAAATCGGCGAGCGAGTGGTCGCGCCCTTTGAGGAAGGACTTGCAGACGACCGGTGACACCCCGAATAGATACAACACCAGCCAGCCGTAGCGCCGGTAATTGCGCAGCAGGTCGAAATAGCGTGCCGACACGAAGGCGGCATCACGCTCCCGCGACTTCACGAGATCGGCGTAGGCGTCCCAGAAAGGCAGCGGAAAGGAGTAGTTGAAGTGCACGCCGGAGATCGCCTGCATCATGCGGCCGTAACGCAGGCCGAGCCCGCGGCGATATACGGTCTTCATACAGCCGATGTGCGAGCGGCCGTAGTCGGCGATCGGGATCTCCTCATCCCGCGAAATGGCTCCCGGCATGCTGGTAGCCCACAGGAGCTCGCTGCCCAGATGGCGGTAGACGAACTGGTGCAGGTCCAGGAGATACTGCAACAGCTCCCAGGTGGCTGTGAAGGTGGGCGTGACCAGCTCGATCAGCGCCTCGGAATAGTCCGTCGTGATGTGCTCGCTGGTGAGCGCGGAGCCGAGCGCCCGCGGGTGCGGGGTCTGGACGAGACGCCCCTCCGGCGTGACGCGCAGCGACTCCT
>CAWHWV010000010.1:0-27595 GCA_963833085.1 uncultured Pseudomonadota bacterium | reverse complement strand
GCCGGTGGGCAGCCGGATGGCTGAAGCCAGGGCTTTGAGCGACGTAGCCCGAGGCGCACTGGGCCGGGCAGGAGCCCGGATCCAGTGCTTCGTACTAGTGGCGCTTCTGCTCGCCGGCTGCGGCTTCCACCTCGAAGGTCGCATCGCGCTGCCGCAATCGATCCGCCGGCCGTACGTCGAGGCTCCGGATCAGCAGAGCGACTTCGTGCAGAGCCTGCGGCGTCAGATGTTGATATCCGGCGCGCACCCGGTCGATTTACCCGGCCGGGCGACGGCGGTGGTCCACATCCTGTCCGACAGGGTGGCGACTCGAGTGCTGTCCGTGTCGGCACAGAATCGCCCCGTCGAAAACCAGATCACCTACACGGTACGCTTCTCCGTGACCGCGGGCGGGCGGGAGATCCTGCCGCCGCAGCAGGTCTCGGCCGTACGCTCCTACAGCTTCGATGAGAGCCTGTTGCTCGCCAAGGAGCACGAGGAGGAGATCCTGCGGCAGGCAATGGGTCAGGACCTGGCGGACATAGTGATGCGGCAGCTCGCGCGGGTGCCGGGCGGCTGACATGCTGATGTTGAGCGCGGTCGATCGCATCGCGGTGGCGGCACTGCTCGATCGTTACGGCCTGAGGCTCGCGCTCGTGGCTCCCGATGAGGTGATCCCCGGCTCTTACTGGGGTGAGACCGAGGCCGGGCTCAGGGGTGATCGCCTGTATGCGCGGCTCGATACGCCGGTGCATTCAGTACTGCACGAGACCGGGCACTACATCTGCATGACGCCGGAGCGGCGGGCCGGACTGGATCGGGACGCCGGTGGCGACGACCTCGAGGAGTCGGCCGTGTGCTATCTGCAGGTGCTGTTGGCCGGCGAGCTGCGCGGAGTGGGGGTGGAGCGCGCGATCGCAGACATGGATGCCTGGGGTTACAGCTTTCGGCTCGGAAGCACCCGCGCCTGGTTCGAGAACGACGCGGAGGATGCTCGTAGGTGGTTGCGGCAACATGGCGTCACGGACGGCGATGACCGCCTGACGGGGGCCTGCCGGGAATGACCTGGCGGGAATGACCTGGCGGGAATGACGACAGTGGCGGAGGCATGTGCTTTGCTGCGGGGCGTGCGATGACTACTGCTGAGAGTCAGGCGAGGGTCGCGTGCCCGGACTGCGGGCTGGTGCAGCGGCTGCCCGCGTTGACAGGCTGGCACTTTGCCGAGTGCCGGCGCTGCGCCCGGCTGCTGGCGGGGCCGGCGGTGGGGCGGGTGGATGCCCCGCTTGCGCTCGCGCTGGGTGCGCTCCTTCTCCTCATCCCGGCGACCGTCGAGCCATTGCTCAGTGTGGCCTCGCACGGGGCGGAGAGGAGCTGTTGGCTATGGAGCGGGATCGCCGGGCTGTGGCAGGAAGGGTTCGCGCCGCTCGCGGTGATCGTTGGAGCCTTCTGTGTCGTCTTTCCCTACATCTACCTGGCGGCGCTGATCGCCGTGCTGGCGGGGTTGCGGTTGGGGGCGCGCGCGTATCTGGGGCCGGTGTTTCGCTGGCTCATGGGCTTGCGCCCCTGGATGATGCTCGAGATATTTCTCGTCGGCTGCTTCGTCGCCTACAGCCGCCTGCGGCTCGTCGTCGACGTACACGTGCTCGCGGGAGGGTGGTGCCTGATGGCGGCGACCGGCGCGCTCCTGTTTGCGCTGACGCAGCTCGACGAGAGAACGGTATGGGAGGCCCTGCCGCTGCGGCGCGCGCCGCGGGAGTCGAGGTGGCATTTGGGCCGGCGCGCCGGCGACCGCCGCGAGCGTAATCAAGCGATCGCCTGTACGGCGTGCGAGTTGCTGGTGACCGGCGCGCGCGCGGGAGGCACCTGCCCGCGCTGCGACGCCACGCTGCATCATCGCAAGCCGTATTCATTCAGGGTCACGGCTGCCCTCGTGGCGGCGGCTTTCATGCTTTACGTCCCGGCCAACGCGCTCCCGGTGTTGACGCTGGTCAGCCTGGGCAACGAGCAGTCCAACACCATCCTCTCCGGGGTGTTCGAGCTGATCCACAACCGGCTCTGGCCGCTGGCGCTCATCGTTTTCCTGGCGAGCATCGTGGTGCCGCTGCTGAAGCTGTGCGGTCTCACCTGGATGCTGCTCGCAACCGTGCAGGGCTCGCCGCGCACTCTGGTCGCGCGCACCCGCTTCTTCCGCTTCATCGATACCGTCGGGTCCTGGTCCAATATCGATGTCTTCGTCGCCTCGGTGCTGGTCGGCCTGCTGCAGTTCGGCGCCATTGCCGAGGCGCGGGCCGGGGCCGGACTGGTGGCCTTCGCGGCGGTGGTCGTTCTGACGATGACCGCTACCAGAACCTTCGACACGCGCCTCATGTGGGACGCGTCACAGAGAGGATGAGCCACGATGCCAGACGAGCCGCAGGAGCCGCACCAGCCTGACAGGCGGGTCGAGCGTCACGAGCCGGAGCAGCCCGTCGAGGCGCGCGTGCGTCCGCGTCGCTGGGTCGCGTGGGTCTGGATCGTGCCGATCGCGGCCGCGGCGGTGCTCGCGTGGCTCGCCTGGCAGACGCTCGCGGAGCGCGGGCCGGAGATCACCATCTCCTTCAGCGCGGCCCAGGGGCTGCAACCCGGCCAGGCCACAATCCAACACCTCAACGCGGTAGTCGGGACGGTGACCTCGCTGCACCTGTCGCAAGACATGCGGCGGGTGATCGTTCGTTCCCGCATGACCCGCCGGGTCACTCCCTACCTCACCGACTCCACCATCTTCTACATCGTTACGCCGCACCTGGGGGTAGGGGGTATCTCGGGACTGTCCACGATCGTCTCCGGCGCCTACATCGAGATGTATCCCGGCAGGGACGGGAAGCCGCGGCGGAGCTTCGCCGGCCTCGACAATCCGCCGATCGTGCCTCCGGGCTCGCCGGGACGCTATTTCACTCTGAGCACACCGGATCTCAGCTCTCTGACCGATGGCTCGCCGGTGACCTATCGCGGCATCGACGTGGGCGTGGTGGCGGCTTATGCGCTTGCCGGAGACGGGCATGATGTGAGCGTGACGTTGTTCATTCGCTCACCGCACGACCGGCTGGTCCATCCCGGAACGCACTTCTGGAACGCCGGCGGCGTGGCCATGAACCTGGGAGCCTCGGGGCTGCAGCTGCGCGCCAACTCCTGGCAACAGCTGCTCGCGGGCGGTGTTGCCTTCGAGACCCCGGCCGCCGCGATGGCGACCGCACCCAGCCCGGAGCGGAGTGTTTTCCAGCTCTACGAGAACGAGCAGGCCGCGAGGGGCGCCCCGGCCGGGCCGCCGGTGCTCGGGGACACGCTGCGGAACCTCAATGGGGTAATGCAAAATCTGAACGCGGTACTCGCGAACGTCAATCGGGCCACCGCCGGACCGCAACTTCACGACGCGGTGCTATCCCTCAATCGCGTCCTGAAGCATCTCGATCGCCTGACCGTCGAGACCCAACCCAACCTCAACGAGCTCCTCAAATCCCTGCGCGCCACCTCCGACGCCGCGCAGCGCACGCTCGCTTTGATCCAGGACAGGGCAGGCGGCACCCAGGCCTCCAACACGGATCTGCCGCAATTGATGAGCGAGCTCAGCCAGGCCGCGCGCTCGGTGCGCGAGCTGGCCGATTACCTCGATCGCCACCCGGAAGCTCTGCTGCGGGGGCGCAAGGGAGAATCACAGTAATCCTAAGCTCGGAGCGGCCAGTTTCGCTTCCTGGTTAACCGGGGCTCACATCCGATTGGGTTCTTTCCTGCAGGCTTGACAAGCACCGATCTAGTGTTATAGTCACGTAGAACACTAAACCAGAGAGGGCTAACCCCTCGAGTCCCTGTCCGCCGAGGAGCAAAAGCTATGAAAACCGTGAAATCCTTGAAAATCGCGCTGCCTCTCGCCCTGCTGTCGTTCTCGACTCTCGCTTTCGGGCAGGCCGCCCAAACGTCCTTCGACCAGATCAAATCGCTGGCGGGCACATGGGAAGGCACGCTCACGACCGTCCCCGTCGCCGCCGCCTACCAAGGAAAACACCTCCAGGTCAGCCTGCGGGTGACTTCTTCCGGGAATGCGGTCATGCATGAGATGAAGGTGCCGGGCGCGCCCGATGACCCGATCACCATGCTGTATGTGAATGGCAATCGTTTGTTCCTGAGTCATTATTGCGATGCCGGCAATCGCCCGCGGATGGTGGCGACAGCTTCTCCCGACGGAAAGACGATCACGTTCAATCTCGTCGATGTGTCCGGTAGCAAGAGTCACGGGTATATGGAGCACGTCGTGTTCACCGCCATCGATGCGAGCCATCACACCGAGGATTGGACTTACCTCGCGCCGGGGAATCATGCGGCGCGGGCGCATTTCGACCTGCACCGCGTGCAGTGAAGCGATCGTGGTGCGGTAACAGCGGGAACGCGGAGTGAGCGACGAATGGAACCCCGGCCAGCCGATCTACCGCCAGCTGCGGGATCGCGTGATCGCCATGATCCTCGACTCCGTGCTGAAGGAAGGCGACTCGCTGCCCTCGGTGCGCACCGTCGCGGCCGATTACCGGGTCAACCCGCTCACCGTGCTGAAGGCCTATCAGCAACTGGCCGACGAGCAGATCGTCGAGAAGCGCAGAGGTATCGGCATGTTCGTCAAGGCGGGAGTACGCCAGCAACTGCTGCGGGACGAGCGGCAGAGATTCCTCGAGGAGGAATGGCCGGGAGTGCTCGCCACCCTGCAGCGCCTGGGCCTCAAAGCGGAAGAGCTCCTGAACAGTGCGGCCGGCGAGCGCTCGCCGGCCGACCGGCCGCCGCCGGCGAAAGGCAAACGGTGACCCATGTCAGTGATTGAAGCGAGCGGCTTGCGCAAGGTGTTCGGCA
Organism: uncultured Pseudomonadota bacterium; assembly: GCA_963833085.1. Classification (GTDB taxonomy): domain Bacteria; phylum Pseudomonadota; class Gammaproteobacteria; order Steroidobacterales; family Steroidobacteraceae; genus 13-2-20CM-66-19. The sequence goes on along the minus strand of CAWHWV010000010.1, from coordinate 22,744 downwards.
CGACCGTCGCGCTCGACGGCATCGACCTTCGGGTCGAGCCAGGGCGGATCCTCGGACTCATTGGGCCGAACGGGGCGGGCAAGAGCACCGCGATCAATGCGATCCTGGGCCTCACTCCCCATCTGGGACAGCTGCGGGTGCTCGGGTGCGACCCCTGGGCCGCGCGCGACCGTCTGATGCGCGATGTCGCATTCATTGCCGACGTCGCCGTCCTGCCCCGTTGGTTGCGCGTCTCGCAGGCGCTCGACTACGTGGCGGGCATACATCCGCGATTCGATCGCGCCAAGGCCGAAGCCTTCATCGCCAGGACCACCATAGGGCGCAACAGTCGGGTGCGGGAGCTATCGAAAGGCATGGTGACGCAGCTGCATCTCGCGCTCGTCATGGCCATCGATGCGCGATTGCTCGTGCTCGATGAGCCCACTCTCGGGCTCGACATCCTGTACCGGAAGCAGTTCTACGACGCGCTCCTCAATGACTATTTCGATCGCAGCCGGACCATCCTCCTGACCACGCACCAGGTCGAGGAGGTCCAGAACGTGCTCACCGATTTCATGTTCATCCACCGGGGCCGGATCCTGCTCACCTGCAGCATGGATGAGTTCGAAGCGCGCTACGCGGAAGTGACGGTGCACCCTGAACGCCTGGCCGCGGCGCGCGAGCTCAGGCCGATTCAGGAGCGTCAGGTCTTCGGCCGCAGCACGCTGCTGTTCGAGCGCGCGGATCGCGGCCAGCTGCAGCAGCTCGGTGACGTGCGCACGCCAAGCATCGCCGACGTATTCGTTGCCGTCATAGGCAATGCCGGCGGCACCTCACAGGCGGGAGGGCGCTGATCGTGACAACCACCGATTCAACTGCAATGCCGGACCCGTCGTCCGAGCCCCGGGCCGACGGCTCGCCGGCCTTTGGCCCGGCGCCATTGTCACCCGCACGCCTGCTTTACTGGTCGGTGCGGCGCGAGTTGTGGGAAAACCGCTTCATTTACATCGTGCCGCTGATCGTCGCGGCCGTGGTCCTGTTCGGCTTTGCGATCGGCGCCGCCCATCTGCCGCATATGCGCGCCGGCGGCTCGCCATCGCCGGCGGCTCATGCCGTCATGACACCACTCAATTTCGCGTTGTTCTCCGTGATGCTGACTTACGTGATTCTCACGGTGGTCTACTGCCTCGGGGCGCTGCACAACGAGCGCAGCGATCGCAGCATTCTTTTCTGGAAGTCGCTGCCGGTCTCCGACGTGACTACGGCGATCGCCAAGGCAAGCATTCCGATCCTCATTCTTCCCCTGATTGCTTTTGCAGTATTGGTGGTCACGCAGGGCATCATGATGGTGGCGGCTGTTGGCGAAGCCGCGCCGTGGACGCATACGCCGCTTCTGCCGCTGTGGACAGCGATGCTCTATCATCTGATGACCGTCCATGCGCTCTACTACGCGCCGATTTACGGTTGGTTGCTGCTCGTCTCGGCCTGGGCGCGCCGCGCGCCAATCCTCTGGGCCAGCCTGCCGGTCGCCGCAATCCTCATCGTCGAGAGGTTGGTTTTCAATACCTCGGCGTTCGGCCACATGTTGCTGTCGCGCCTGGCGGGCGGTCCGGGTGCCATTGAATACCCGCCGCCCGGGAACATGCCCATACAGGTGCCGACGCTTGCCAACCTGGGGGCATTCCTGGCGAGCCCGGGTCTATGGATCGGATTGGCGGTATGCGCGGTGTTCCTGGCCGCCGCGGTGCGGGTGCGCCAGATATCAGGGACCGATCTGATGCTGACGCAGTTGGCATTCGGTCTGCACATCGCCGCGGGTACGGTCGGGCTGCTCGCGGGCATGGTGGCCGTGTTCGCAGCCAAAGGCGCGCGTCTGCACCGGGTTGCCGGCACTGTTTTCGTCGTGTCGATGCTCGTGATGGCGAGCTTCGCCGACTACCTGGCCGTGGTAATGCGGGACCAGATCGCGAACCTCTTCATCGGCACGTTCGCGCTCTATCTCGTGGCAACTGCTTGGCTGACGGTGCGGCGCAAGGAGGGCACGAGCGGCTTCGCCGAGAAGGTAGCGCTCGCTGTCATTCTCTGCCTTTGCCTGCCGTTTGCCGTGCTGAGCTTCGAGTTGGCGGCGGGGCTCACACCCTCATTCAAAAGCGCGGTTCCACTCAAAGGCCCCGTGGCAATCGCCCTCTATACCTTCACGTTCCTTATCGCGCTAGCGGCGATCGGCGATGCGCGGATGCTATGGGCAGGCGGCGTTGCGGGCGCGCGGCGCATCGGCCGGCATCTGTGGCGCATGTGTCTGGGCCTCGCGATGGCGGCAGGCTCGGCTTTCACCAACGGCTTGCCACGGTTGCTGCCGCATGGCGCACGTGTGCCGCTCCTGCTCCTCTTCATCCCGCAACTGGCCGCGCTCGCTTTGCTGGTTTTCTGGGCCGTCCGCGTGCGGTTCACCGGCTGGTACTCCCGCGTGGCGCCAATGGTCGCCGTTGCGGGCTCGCTCAGAACGGCACGGTAAATCCTCCGAAGAACCCCCGCCGCGCGCCGTACTGCGGCGCGAAGACGCCGATGCCGGTGCCGCTGCGGATCAGATACACCTCGTTCAGGAGGTTGACGACATCGAAACGCAGCTGCAGCGGTCCCGCCGGGTCGCCGATAGCGAATTCATGAGTCAGCCCGAGGTTGATCTGGGTATAGCTCGGGGTGTGATCGCCGTTCGGAATGGCGAAGCCGTCCGGCAGAACCAGGTCGTCGCGCAGCCCGGTGCCGAAGATCGCATCGACGCTAGCGCGTGTCTTGCCCCATTGGTAGGCGACGCCGCCCGAGGCCGAGACGCGCTCCTCATGATCGAGATGGATGTAGTTCTCTGCGATGTAGCCGAGCTGCTGCTGAGTGAAGTTGAACTGTGAGGACTCGACGCCTTTGCCCTTGGCCGACTGGAAGGCGAGATTGCCGTACGCCGAGAAATGGCGAATAAAGTAGTCACCCGTGAATTCAACGCCGCCGATCCGCCCCCACCGATAGTTGAACGGCGTGAGGACGATCGGCGCACCGAATTGTCCTTCGTCGATCAGGTTCTGCGCGGTTTCCCCGTACGCGTCGACGCCCAGCGTCAGGGCGCGCTCGAGCAGTTTCTGCTCGACGCCGATATCGTAATAATCCTGGCGCGCGGCGATGGGTGGCGTGTCCTGCGCATTCGTGCCGGGCGGCAGAGCCGTCGTGCCGGCGAACTTCGTGAATGTCTCGCTGGCGATCAGCTCGAAGGGCGGAGGCGTGAAGTAGCGCGAGTAGCCCGCGTGCACGGTCGTGTCGGCCATCGCCTTCCATACCAGGTTGACGCGCGGGCTCACCTGGCCGCCGCTCGAATAGGCGTTGTAATGATCGAACCGCAGGCCGTAGTTGATGGTGACCGGCCGCAGTATCCGCCATTCATCCTGCAGATAGGCGCTCTCGATCTTCTGCGACTGATTGCCGTTGTCGACGATGGTGAGCGGGACGTCGCTGGTCTGCGCGCCGAGCGCATCGATCGGTAGCGCCTGGGAGGTCGTGTCGCTCGTCGCGCTGTCGTGCTGCAGGAAGAAGCCCGCGCGCAGCGTGTGGGCGTCGTTCAGCTTGTAGGAGCTGTCGGTCTGCCAGGCGAAGGCCGTGTCGTCCTTGAAGGCGTTCTGCGCGATGCCGTTGTAGAGCAGATCGCCAATCAAGTCCGGCGCGAAGTGGAGGCTCGTATAGCGGGCGGACAACGAGTTCTGGATGCTGAAGCTGCCCGTGGAATGCTGCCAACTGAGGATCGCGTACTGCGTGAGCTCGTGCTGGGTCTCGTCGAGATTGTTGCTCAGGTAGTCGGTGATCCCGTTCACATCGAGCCCGAGCGTCGGCTCGAGGCCGTGTTGGTTCGGAATCTCGAACTCATCGTCCGAGGTCCCCAGGATCAGCGACAGGCGGTCGTTGGAGTCGAGGATATCCTCGAAATAGCCGAAGGCGTGCCCCTGAGTCGAATGGTCGTGCAGCGGCTCGGTGCTGCCGTCGGGAGACTCGATGCCGAGGTCGTTGCGCAGCATGTCGGCGGTGGCGAAGTAGCTGAAGCTGCCGGCGCTGCCGCTCACCTCGGCGGACGGCTCGAGGGTCGAATGGCTGCCGCCGTACACCGAGACGTAGCCGCCGGGCTTGAGCAGGCCGCTGTGAGTGGTCAGGTCGATGATGCCGGCGGTCTCGAGCCCGTACTCGGCCGGCAGGGCGCCCGTGATGAGATTGAGCGACGAGATCAGTCGCGGATCGAGCGTCTGGCTGAACACGCTGATGCCCTCCGGCAGGATGATGCCGTTCAGGCGGTACTGCAGGTCGTTGTGGTCGCCGCGGACGTGGAGCTGTCCGAAGGAGTCCTGAACCACGTCGGGCGCCTGCAACAGAACCTGATTGAGCTGCACGTTCTCGCCGCCGGGCTCGGCGTCGATCGCGGCGCTGTCGATGGTGTAGGTCGAGGCGCCGGTCTGGGTCTCGATGCCGGCGCGCTCTTCATCCAGCTTCTGCGCGGTGACGACGATGGCATTGAGGGTCGTGACGGGTGCGTCGTCCGCCGGCATCTCGTCGCCGGCCGCGGCGAGCGCCGGCACGGCGGCTGCTACGGTCATCGCGAGCAGGACGGTCCAGTGGGGATTCTTGTCCATATGTGATGGTATAACATCACATATAGCGCGCGCGCACAAGCCTTCTATAATGTCGGCCAGGACTCACCGATACGGCCCGCTTGAAGCTCACACCCGATTCCCTCCCGTCTCATCTCGAGCAGCATCTTCTGCCGGCTTACCTGCTTTCCGGCGACGAACCGCTGCTCATCGGGGAGGCGGCCGATGCGATCCGCGCGCGAGCGCGCGCCGCGGGCTTCACCGAGCGCGAGGTGCACTTCCTCGAGCGCGGCTCCGACTGGGACGATGTGCGCGCCGCCGCCGGCAATCTCTCGCTTTTCGGCGCCCGCAAGCTGCTCGAGCTGCGGCTGCCGAGCGGCCGGCCGGGGGTTGCCGGCAACAATGCGCTGCTCGCCCTTCTCGAGCGCGACGACCCTGACACGCTGTTCATCATTCTCGCGCCTCGCCTCGATCGCGACGCGCAGGCGGCGCAGTGGTTTCGGGCGCTGGAGTCGCGCGGCGGCTGGATCCCGGTCTGGCCCGTGGAGGCCGACCGGCTCGTGGGCTGGCTGCGGGGCCGCTGCCGGCGGTTGCGGCTCGAGGTCGACGAGGCGGCGCTTGCCCTCCTCGCCGAGCGCACCGAGGGGAATCTCCTCGCCGCCCATCAGGAGTTGGAAAAGCTGCGCCTGCTCGCGCCCGCCGGCAACATAACAGCCGACATGGTGCTCGCCAGCGTCGCCGACAGCGCCCGCTTCGATGTCTTCAGACTGTCCGAGGCGGTGTTGGAGGGCGAGGCAGACCGCGCCCTGCGGGTGCTCGTCGGGCTGCGCTCGGAGGGCACCGAGCAGACCCTGGTGCTGTGGGCGCTGACCAAGGCGCTGCGGGATCTCTGGGGCGCGGTGTCGAGCCCGGGAGCGGGGCGCGCGCGCGGCGGCTGGCAGCGGCAGACCGCGGCCCTGGACAAGGCCGTACGCCGGGCGCCGCGGCTTTCTTTCCGGGCGCTTACGCTGCGCGCCGCCCGCGCCGACCGCATGATCAAGGGACGCCTGCAGGGCAACGCCTGGGACGAGATGGCGTTGCTCGCCGCCGACATTTGTGGCCGGCCGGCGGTACCGGCAGCGCAGTCCATGTTCAAATAGTTGCCCATCGACTATGGCGGTGGCGATGCAACCGATCGGTCTCTTTGGCGGCACCTTCGATCCGATTCATTACGGCCACCTGCGCACGGCTTTCGAGCTGTGGCAGGAGCTGCGACTGGCGGAGGTCCGCTTCCTGCCCACCGGCAGTCCGCCGCATCGCGACGACCCGCTGGCGAGCTCGGAGCTGCGACTGGCCATGGTGCGGGCCGCCATTGCCGATCAACCGGCGTTCGTCGTCGACGACCGTGAGATCCGCCGCACGGGGATCTCCTACTCGGTGGACACCGTGACGGAGCTGCGGGCGGAGTATCCGGAGCGCTCGCTCTGCCTGCTCCTCGGAATGGACGCCTTCCTCGGCCTGCCGAATTGGCACCGCTGGCGCGACCTCCTCGGACTGGCGCATATCGTGGTAGCGCACCGGCCGGGTTGGAAGGCGCCGACCATGGGTCCGCTCGGAGAGGTCATGGTGGATCACGGCACCGGCACCATCCGTGATCTGCACGAGAAGACCGCCGGCCGGATCTATGTACATGCCGTGACCCAGCTCGAGATTTCTTCCACGGAGCTGCGTCAGCTCATCGTTTCGGGCCGTGACCCGCGGTATCTGGTGCCGGATGAAGTGCGACACATCCTGCGCGAGAGTAGGTGCTATGCTCCCCAATGATTCTTGACACAGGAGAGACTCCTTCCTCACATGACCACCCGCACAGTCCGGCGCCGCGGCGCTCCCGCGCAGGCTTCCAGGTCCGCACGATCCCCATCCCCGCCCCGCCCCCCGGCGTCACCGCCGTGCAGCGCGCCGACCCTCCTCCAGGCCGTCGCCTCCGCCCTCGAAGACATGAAAGCTGTGAACGTCAAGGTACTCGATGTGCGCGGCCTGACTGATTTCGCAGACACCCTGATCGTCGCCTCCGGCACCTCCGACCGCCATGTGCGCTCGATCGCGGACCACGTGATCCAGCAGGCCAAGAGGAATGGATTCCGGCCGCTCGGCACCGAGGGCGAGCGCGAGGGGGAGTGGGTGCTGGTCGATCTGCAGGACATCGTCGTGCATGTGATGTTGCCCCGCGTACGCGAGTTCTACGGCCTGGAGCGGCTGTGGGACGCGGGCCCCGTGAGGCATGAAAGTGCGGGCGGGGCGGCGCACGCGGCCCACCAGTAAGTAGCCGGAACAGTTTTGGGTTCCGGCCAGGGGGGAGCGCCGCAGCGCTCAGCAGAATGAGAGTGCGGGTCATAGCGGTGGGCACACGCCCACCCGCGTGGGTTCGCGAAGCCTGCGCCGACTACACCCGCCGACTCGGCTCGCGGCTCAAGGTCACGCTGGTCGAGATCGAGCCTGGTTCCCGCAGCGCCGGCCAGAGCCCGCGCAAGGCCGTCGAGACGGAAGCGCGCAAGCTCCTGACGACCCTGCGTCCCGACGAATGGGTGGTGGCGCTCGATGAGCGCGGCACGCAGATGAGCACGCGGGAGCTCGCCGACTGGCTCGCGGGCCGGATGCGTGAGGGGCGCGATCTCGCGTTCCTCATCGGCGGTCCGGACGGGTTTGCGGCGGCGGTCGCGGCACGAAGCGACATGACGCTGTCTCTGTCGCGCCTCACGCTGCCACATGCACTTGCGCGTGTCGTGTTGGCTGAGCAGCTTTATCGCGCGATGACCATACTCACCCATCACCCGTATCATCGCGAGTAGATGCCAGTGACGCAGCCCGCCACAGCGGATCCGGTCATCTGCCTGGCTTCCATGTCGCCGCGGCGTCGTGAGCTGCTCACGCAGATCGGTGTGCCGCACACGGTAGTCGCGGCGCACGTGGACGAGAGTCTCCTGCCAGGTGAAGCGCCCGCGGATTACGTTGCACGTCTGGCGCGCCTCAAGGCAACCACCGTCCGACAGCGGGGCGAAGCGCTGCCGGTGCTGGCGGCCGACACTACCGTGGTTCTCGAGGGGTTGGTCTACGGCAAACCAGACGGTCGCGCGGACGGGCTCGCGATGTTGGAATCGCTCGCCGGCAAAACGCATCAGGTACTCACAGCCGTGGCTCTGGCAGCGGGGCAGCACGTCGCGCTGCGCGTCAACTGCAGCTCCGTCCGCTTTCGTAACATCGGGCGTGCGGAGATGGAGGCCTATTGGGAAACAGGCGAGCCGTGCGACAAGGCGGGCAGCTACGCCATCCAGGGGTATGGCGCCGTGTTCGTCGCGGCGTTGAGTGGTAGTTATTCCGGCGTCATGGGACTGCCGCTCTTCGAGACTGCGGAGCTGTTGCGCGACGCCGGAATCCGCTGGATCGGAGGGGCGCGGTGAGCGTGGAGATTCTCGTCAACGTGACCCCCGGCGAGACTCGCGCCGCGCTGGTGGAAGATGGCGTCGTACAGGAGCTCCATGTCGAGCGCCGCCGGCGCCGCGCTCTGGTGAGCAATCTCTATCGAGGCCGCGTGACACGCGTGTTGCCGGGGATGCAGGCGGCGTTCATCGACATTGGGCTCGAGCGCACCGCGTTCCTGCACGCTGCGGATATCGCGAGTCCGCCGCCCGATGAGACCGTCGTCGGGCTGGCGCAGCTCGGCGCTCCGCCCGTCGAGGATGTGCGCCAGCTGCTGAGCCCCGGTGACGACATCCTGGTACAGGTTATCAAGGATCCGATCGGTACCAAGGGAGCGCGTCTGACGACCTACATCTCAATGCCCGCGCGCTTCCTGGTATACCTGCCCCGGGGCGATGGCATCGGCGTGTCGACGCGGATAGAGGACGAAGCCGAGCGCCAGCGCCTGAAGACGGCGATCGCGGAACTGCGAGGCGTGGAGGCGGACGGCGGCTACATCCTGCGCACCGCGGCGCAGGGCGTGCCGATCGAGAGTCTGCGCGAGGACATGGAGTATCTGCGCAAGCTGTGGCGCCACGTGCGCGGGCGCGCAGCGCAGCTCTCTCCGGGCACGCTGGTACACGAGGATCTGCCATTGCCGTTGCGCATCCTGCGGGATGAGCTGTCGCGCGGCGTCGCCCGTGTGTTGGTCGACTCCCCGGTGGAGCATGCGAGCATGACCGCCTTCGCGGCGGAGTTCATGTCGGCGACCGCTGCCCGCATCGAGCTGCACTCAGGTCCGCGCCCGATCTTCGACCTGCACGCCATCGAAGAGGAGATTGTGAAGGCGCTCGAGCGCAAGGTGCAGCTCAAATCGGGCGGTCACCTGGTGGTCGACCAGCGGGAGGCGATGACTACGATAGACGTCAACACCGGCGGCTACGTGGGTCACCGCAACCTGGAGGAGACCACGTTCCGAACCAATCTCGAGGCGGCCGCCAGCATCGGACGGCAGCTGCGGCTGCGCAACCTCGGCGGCATCATCATCATCGACTTCATCGACATGCACGACGAGTCGCACCGCCGTCAGGTGCTCGCGGCGCTCGAGCACTCGCTCGCCGGCGATCGCGCGCAGGCGCACATCGTCAGCCTGTCGCCTCTCGGGCTGGTCGAGATGACCCGCAAGCGCACGCGCGAGAGCCTCGAGCATCTCCTTTGCGAACCCTGCGCCGCATGCGCGGGGCGCGGGTTCGTCAAGACGCCGGAAACCGTGTGCAACGAGATCTCCCGCGAGATCCTGCGGCAGGGCCCGAACCATTCGGGCCGCGAGCTGCTGATCCTCGCGCACGCGGACGTGGTCGAGCGGCTGCTCGAGGACGAGGCAGCCACCCTCGGCGAGCTCAAGGCACAGGTGGGTATGCCCATTCGGCTGCAGGTCGAGGGACTCTACGGAGTCGACCAGTTCGACATCGTGCAGGCATAGGCACAGGGATGTGCCTTGGAAGACGCATACCATTGCGGGCGACGTCACAGGCCCCCATAGTAGGTGCCCATGCCCTTGGTCGCGGCGATACAGATGACGTCCGGTCCGGACGTGCCAGCCAATCTGCAGGAAGCGCGAGCGCTCCTGGAAGAGGCGGCACGGCGCGGGGCACAGGTTGCGGCACTACCGGAGAACTTCTCGTTCATAGGGCTCTCCGATGGCGACAAGCGTGGCATCGCCGAAGAGGACGGCCACGGGCCCGTGCAGGACTTTCTCGCGGCGAGCGCGCGACAGCTTGGAATGTGGATCGTGGGCGGTACGGTGCCGCTGCGCGGTGCGGCCGACGGGCGCGTCGCCGCCGCGTCCCTGGTCTATGACTCCGCTGGCGAGCGCCGCGCCCGCTACGACAAGATCCACCTGTTCGACATCCAGATACCCGAGCGCACGGAGAGCTACCGCGAATCCGCCAACGTGGCGCCGGGATCGACGGCGGTGGTCGTGGACACGCCGGTGGGATGCCTGGGACTTTCGGTGTGCTACGACGTGCGCTTTCCGGAGCTGTTTCGCAAGCTCAGTGCCGCCGGCGCGGAGCTCCTGGTGGTGCCCTCCGCCTTCACCGAGCCGACGGGCAGAGCGCACTGGGAGACGCTGCTGCGCGCACGCGCGATCGAGAACCTCTGCTGGGTCGTCGCGCCGGCGCAGTCCGGATTCCACCCGAGCGGGCGCGAGACTTACGGCGACAGCATGATCGTCGATCACTGGGGGCGCGTGCTAGATCGCCTGCCGCGGGGCCGCGGCTGCGTCACCGTCGAGATCGATCTCGAGCGGCAGCGGCGTGATCGCGGCAGCTTCCCGTCGCTGACACACCGCGTACTGCACTGACTTTCCTCATCATGGACACTCGCAAGAGCGCAATCGTGAACGACCCGACTTTCCCCGCTTCCGATCCCCTGTCACTCGCCCGCGATCTCATCCTCAGGCCGAGCGGCCTCGATGACAGCCGCCTCGATCACATCTTCGGCGAAGTCCTGACGCACTCGGTCGACTTCGCCGACCTCTACTTCCAGCTGGCGCGGCAGGAGTCGTGGTCACTCGAGGACGGGATCGTCAAGGACGGCAGTGCCAGCATCGAGCAGGGCGTAGGGGTGCGCGCGCTCGCCGGGGAGAAGACCGGCTTCGCCTACTCCGACGAGATCATCCTGCCCGCGCTGCAGGAGGCTTCTCGTGCCGCACGCGCCATCGCGGTCCAGGGAGGCGAGCGTCGCGTCAATGCCTGGCACCCGCAGGCCGGTCACAGCCTGTATCTGCCGACCGATCCGGTCGGCACGCTGTCCGACCAGGACAAGGTCGCGTGGCTGGAGCGAGTCGACCGCGAGACGCGCAAGATCGATCCGCGCATCGTGCATGTGAGTGCGAGCGTGATCGCCGTGCATGAGGTCATCCTGATCGCAACGAGCAACGGTGAGCTGGCTGCGGACGTCAGGCCGCTGGTGCGATTCAACGTCTCGGTGTTGGTTGAGCAGAACGGACGGCGCGAGCAGGGCTATAGCGGCGCCGGTGGGCGTTACTCGCTTGCGGAGCTCGTTTCCGGCGACCGGCCGCTGGCACTGGCGCGCGAGGCCGCGCGGCAGGCCCTGGTCAATCTGGAGGCGGTGCCTGCGCCCGCTGGCCCGATGACCGTGGTGCTGGGGCCCGGCTGGCCGGGCATCCTGCTGCACGAGGCGATTGGCCACGGCCTCGAGGGCGATTTCAACCGCAAGGGCACTTCCGCGTTCGCAAATCGCATCGGTGAGCGCGTCGCGGCGCCCGAGTGCACGGTCGTCGATGACGGCACGCTGTCGCAGCGCCGCGGCTCCCTCAACATCGACGACGAGGGCACCCCGACCCAGTGCACGACGCTTATCGAGAATGGCGTTTTGCGCGGTTACATGCAGGATCGGCTCAACGCCCGGCTGATGGGCGGTCGGCCGACCGGCAACGGCCGGCGGGAGTCCTTCGCGCACATGACGCTGCCCCGCATGACCAATACCTACATGCGTCCCGGACCGCACGATCCGGAGGAGATCATCCGCTCCGTGTCCCGCGGCATTTACGCGGTCAACTTCGGCGGCGGCCAGGTCGATATCACTTCGGGCAAATTCGTGTTCTCCGCGAGCGAGGCGTATGCCATCGAGAACGGCCGCCTCGGCGCGCCCCTCAAAGGAGCAACCCTGATCGGCAACGGCCCTGACGTGTTGACGCGCGTCACCATGGTCGGCAACGACCTGAAGCTGGATGACGGGGTCGGTACCTGCGGCAAGGACGGACAGAGCGTCCCGGTAGGTGTGGGTCAGCCGACCCTGAAGGTGGAGAACCTGACGGTCGGAGGTACCGGCTAGAGTCCTGGATTGAACATAATCTTGCTTGGGTGCTTGGGCTGCGCCGGAGTAGTATCGTGGCCGGCATGCACCTCTCACGCCCCATGTATGAAGGCCTGCCCTGGCTCTACATCGGTGCCGGCGTGGCCGCGCTGGGCGTGAGCTATCTCATCGGGGATTCCCACGTGGTGGGTCTGCTGGTGGGGCTTGCGGGCCTGGCGGCTCTCCTGGGGGGCGTGGTGGTGCTCCTCAGGCGCCGCGACTACCGTCAGATGCGCTCCCAGTACGGCCAGCCCGATCTGACCCAACGCCAGGATCAGGACTGATTCCGCGTCACTCGTCCCGCGTTTCCTCGAGTCCGACTTCCGTCTCTTCCTCCTCCTCTTTGTGGACCGCCGCCTCGGCGCGCTGCAGCACCGGGATGCCGGGCACGGTGTCGTTGAGGCTGCTGCGCGTGCGCGCCAGGCGCTCGTCGACGTAGATCAGCTCGTGCTTGCCGACCATCACCACGTCGCCGTCATTGAGATAGTGCCGGCGAACTCGCTTTGATTTGACGTAGATGCCGTTCGTGCTGTTCAGGTCCTCGATGACGCACGAGTTGGCGCTGGTGGTGATCTGGCAGTGATGCCGGCTGACGAACCTGCTGTCGATCTGCAGATCGTTGTCGGGGGTGCGGCCGACGATGATCCTGCCCTGGGTCAGCGCGATCTCCTGCACGGTGCGACCGTCGGTCGCGACCAGGAGCTTGCCCAGCGTTGGCAGCGCCGGATCGGCGCCACGCATGCGCGGCAGCGCGAGCTCCGTGGCGGCGCGAATCTGCTGTTGGGTCCGGGCGGCGAACTCCACCCATTGCAGCTCCCCCACGGCGCCGTCGATGTCCACCAAGGTCACCACGCCGCGGTCGGCGGTGTAGGCAGCCATCATCGCCGTATCGCACAGCGTGTTGACGAGCCGAGGCACGCCGCCCGTGAAACGGAAGATCTGCGCGAAGGTGTCCTCGCCGAAGATCTGCCGGTCACCCGCCCCGGCTACCTCCAGCCGGTGCTGGATGTAGGCCTTGGTCTCCGACTGCGAGAGCGCCGTGAGATGGAAGCGAAGGCGCACGCGCTGCGTCAGCTGCACCAGCTCCGGCGCATCGAGCTTCGCATTGAGCTCCGGTTGGCCCGCCAGGATGATGCGCAGCACCTTCTCCTTGGTGGTCTCGACTCCCGAGAGCAGACGGATCTCCTCCAGCACCCGCAGCGACAGGTTCTGCGCCTCATCGACGATGAGCAGCACCTTGCGTCCGGCGGCGTACTGCTCGATGAGAAAGTTGTTGAGAGTCGCGATGATCTCGCCCTTCTTCATCTTGAACGGCGAGAAGCCGAACTGCACCAGGATCGCCTGCAGGAAGTCGATAGCCGAGACCTGCGTCTGGTTGATCTGCGCCACCACGACGTCCGACTGAACCTCCTTGAGGAAGGACTCGATCAGGGTGGTCTTGCCTGCGCCGATCTCACCCGTGATCACGACGAAGCCGTCGGTGAACCAGATGGTCGACTCCATGTACGCCTTGGCGCGGGCGTGCTGCTTGGAAAGGTAGAGGAACTGAGGGTCCGGACTCAGCCGAAACGGCAGCTCTTTGAGCTTGAACGGGTCGAGATACATGGTTGTCTGCTGTTGCCGACAGGCGGTGAGCCGCTGGCTTCGACCCGCTCTGGCCGGGCTCGTTCAGCCTTCTATATTACGGGATGCGCAATCCGGGAGCCAGTTCGGCAAGCAACCCCCGTGCCCGCCGGTCGCGGCGGGCGGCCGTGGGCTCCACGACGGTGCAATGCCCGACCTTGCGCCCCGGCCGGGGCTGTTTGCCATAATCGTGCAGGTGCAGTCCCTCGCGGGCGAGCAGGCCCTGCCGAGGTGGCAGGTCGCCGATCAGATTCACCATGGCGCTGAACCCCAGCGGCCGCGTCGCTCCGAGCGGCAGGTCGAGGATGGCGCGCAGATGATTCTCGAACTGACTGGTCTCGCAGCCCTCGATGGTCCAGTGTCCGGAGTTATGTACACGGGGCGCCATCTCGTTGGCGATCAGCCGTCCATCACGGACGAAGAACTCGATCGTGAGCACGCCAACATAACGGAAATGAGCGAGACAGCGCCGCAGATGCGCCGCGGCGGTGCGCTGCCAGCGCGGCGGACCATACGGCGCGCGGGTGAGGCGCAGGATACCCTGCGAATGCACATTGCCGTTCAGAGGATAAATGACTGTCGCGCCGCTCGCGCTGCGTGCGCCGATGATGGACACCTCGCAGTCGAACGACACCCATTCCTCGTAGATGAGCGGCACGTTGCCGAGCTCTTCCCAGCCGCGGCGCGCGTCCTCGGGCGTCCTCACCGTGACCTGTCCCTTGCCGTCGTAGCCCAAACGCCGCGTCTTGAGGACACCTGGAACTCCGACATCACGGAGCGCCCGCTCGAGCTGCGAGCGCGACCCGACCGCCCGCCAGCGCGTCGTCGGAATGCCGAGGCGTTCGAACAGCCGCTTCTCGGAGACGCGGTCCTGCGCCGCGGCCAGGGCCGCGATGGACGGACAGATGCGCGCGCCGTGAGCGCTGGCTGCGTGGGTGCGCAGCGCCTCGACGGAGATGTTTTCCCAGTCGAATGTCAGGACCTCACACTCGCGCGCCAGGCGCGAGAGCAGCTTCGGGTCGGTGAAGGGACCGTGCAGCACCGGCGCGACCCGGCTCGCGGGCGCATCGCGGGCGGGATCGAGAAAGAGAAAATCGAGGCCGAGCGGATAACCGGCCAATGCGAGCATCCGGCCGAGCTGGCCGGCTCCCACGATGCCTACCGTCATGACCGCGTCGCGTCGCGCGGATCGGGGTTGGCGAGCACCCCCGCGGTCTGGCTGTCGCGGAAGCGCTGCAGAGCCTCCGCCACGGCCGGATACTTGTTGGCGAGGATGGCCGCGGCGCAGAGCGCGGCATTGGTCGCGCCCGCGGCGCCGATCGCGAAGGTGGCGACCGGCACCCCGGCAGGCATCTGCACGATCGAAAGCAGGGAGTCGAGCCCGCCCAGCGTCTTCGACTGCACCGGGACGCCGAGCACCGGCAGACTGGTCTTGGCGGCCGTCATGCCGGGAAGGTGGGCGGCACCGCCCGCCCCGGCGATGATGACTTCGAGCCCGCGCGAGCGCGCGCTCGCGGCGTACTCGAAGAGGAGGTCGGGCGTTCGGTGGGCGGAGACCACCTTTACCTCGTGCGGGATGCCGAGCTTTTCCAGCGTCTCGGCGGCGCAGCGCAGGGTCTCCCAATCGGAAGAAGACCCCATGATGATGCCGACCAGCGCTGTCATCCCGGCATTTTACCCGAGGAGCGCCCGCAGCGCCCTGAACAGCTCCCGGCCGGCGGTTCCCATGGTCCGTCCGCCGGCCCCCTGCGCTGCCGAGCCGCGCGCCCGCTCGGCGCGGGCTGCGCCCACCCTCTGGCTCCACTGCCCACGATCGAGGCTCGGCCGCAGGCGCGCGAGCTCATCGAGGGCGCTCTCGCCCTCGGTGATGAGGCGCTCCCGCCAGCCCTCGGCGCGCTTGAAGAGCTGACTCTCGAGCGCATCGCGCTCGCTGCGGGCAGCCAGCGCCGCACGGATCGGCTCCAGGTCGATCTCGCGCATCAGCTTGCCGATGTATTGGCGCTGGCGCGCCCCGCCGGCGCGGCTGGTGATCCGCCGGGCCTCGCGGATGGCTTCGGTCAGCCGTTCCGGCAGGCTGAGCGCGTCGAGCTCGGCGTCGCGCAATCGGATCAGCGTCTCGCCAAGGTCCTGCGCGGCGTGGGCTGCGCGTTTGCGCGCGCTCTTGCTCGGTCGCTCGTCCGCTTCCTGGTCCGGGGAGTCATCTGGGGTATGTGCGGTCACGGGTGGGTCTTTGCGGCTGCTAGAATGAAATTCTGCCCCATTATTGGATTCGAGCGGAACGCGTATGCCACAGGCGGTCGAGGCGGACTCCCCATTGCTCCAGGACGTTGCCGGCTTCGCGCTCGAGGAAGCCCGGCGCCAGGGTGCCTCGCAGTACGAGGTCGATGTCAGTCTGAGTCAGGGGCTCGGTACGACCGTGCGGCTGGACGAGGTCGACACGATCGAGTACCAGCGCGACCGCGGGCTTGCGGTGACGGTTTATTTCGGCAAGCGCAAGGGCTCGGCCAGCACCGCGGACCTGGGACGCGAGGCGGTCCGCGCCAGCGTGGAGAAGGCCTGTGCCATCGCGCGCTACACGGCCGAAGATCCCTATGCCGGCCTGCTGGAGCCCGAATATCTGGCGCGCGAGATACCGGACCTCGACCTCGATCATCCCTGGGGACTTGCGGCGGAGGACGCCATCGAGATCGCCCGCCGCTGCGAGCGCGCGGGCCGCAGCGTCGATCCGCGTATCACCAACTCCGAGGGAGCCGCGGTGAGCAGCCAGCGGCACACCGGTGTCTATGGCAATTCGCTGGGATTTCTGGCCGGCTTCTCCGGTACCAGCCATTCCGTGAGCTGCTCGCTGATCACGCAGGAGGCGGATCAGATGCATCGGGACTACTGGTTCACCACGGCACGCGATCCGCTGGAGCTCGAGGACGCGGAATCGGTGGGAGCCACGGCAGGGAGGCGCGCGGTGGCAAGACTCGGTGCGCGCAAGCTCTCGACGCGCAAGGCCCCGGTCGTCTTTTCTCCCGACATGGCTCGCGGCCTCTATCGACACTTCATCGGCGCGATCCGCGGGCCGAGTCAGTATCGCAAGGCCTCATTCCTCCTGAACGCCGCCGGCGAGCAGGTTTTCCCGGCCTTCGTACAGATGCACGAGCGGCCGCACATCCCCAAGGGCCTGGCGAGCGCCGCCTTCGACGACGAGGGCGCTGTTACCCGCGATCGGGACCTGGTCGACAGCGGAATCCTCCAGGGCTATGTGTTGGGCAGCTACTCGGCGCGTCGCCTTGGATTGAAACCCACCGGCAACGCGGGCGGCGTTCACAACCTGATCGTGCAGGCTTCGGGGGATTCACCCGGATACGACGCGCTGCTTCGCCGCATGGGCACGGGGCTGCTCGTGACGGAGCTGATGGGGCAGGGAGTCAACGGCGTGACCGGGGACTACTCGCGCGGCGCGAGCGGCTTCTGGATCGAGGACGGCGCCGTGGCGCATCCCGTGCACGAGGTCACGATCGCAGGAAACCTGCGTGACATCTATCGCAACATCGTGGCGGTCGGCAGCGATTTCGACCCGCGCGGATCCATCCGCTGCGGCTCGGTGCTCATCGGCGAGATGACGATCGCCGGGGAATAGAGCAGACTGGCTCGCATGGCCGCTCCCTGGATCGCCCCCTCCATCCTCTCCGCCGACTTCGCGCGACTTGGCGAGGAGGTCGGTGCCGTGCTCGCCGCCGGCGCCGACAGCATCCATTTCGATGTGATGGACAACCATTACGTGCCTAACCTCACGATAGGTCCGATGGTGTGCGAAGCGCTGCGAAAGCACATCACGGCGCCGATCGACGTGCATCTGATGGTCAGTCCGGTGGACCGCATCATCCCGGATTTCGCCGCGGCCGGCGCCAGCTACATCTCCTTTCACCCCGAGGCGACCGAGCACATCGACCGCACCATCGAGCACATTCGGGAGCAGGGTTGCCGCCCGGGCCTGGTATTCAACCCGGCGACGCCTCTCGACTATCTCGACTACACGCTGGAGAAGCTCGACCTGGTGCTCATCATGTCGGTCAATCCCGGCTTCGGCGGCCAGAAGTTCATTCCGACGGCGCTGCGCAAGCTGGCCGAGGCGCGCCGTCGCATCGACGCAAGCGGCCGCGACATAAGGCTGGAGATCGACGGCGGAGTCAAAGTGGAAAATATCAGGGACATCGCGCGCGCGGGCGCGGATACTTTCGTGGCGGGGTCGGCGATCTTCGGCAGCGCGGATTACGCCGCGACCATCAGGGCAATGCGCGCGCAGATCGCAGCAGGCTGAGGCAGGCTTTATTGCTCGGCCCATCCTGGGCCTCGCCCCGCTACCGCGGGGCCGACACGCTTACGCGTGTCGTCATGAATCGTTCCCGACGATTCATTCGTCGTCGTCCTCATCGTCCTCGTCATCGAGCTCGGGGGGCGGCAGCGGCTTCCCCATGGGCTTGGCCGGCACGATGACCGGGCGCGTCTTCATCTTCGGTCGCGCATTGAACACCACGATGGTCTTGCCGGTGGCGCGCAGCAGGCCCTGGTCCTCCAGCACCTTGAGCACCCGTCCGGCCATCTCGCGCGAGCAGCCGACCAGGCGCGAGAGCTCCTGCCGGCTGACCTTGATCTGCATGCCCTCCGGGTGGGTCATCGCATCCGGCTCTTCGCAGAGATTGTTGATGGCATGGGCCACCCTGCCGGTGACGTCCACGAAAGCGAGATCGCCAAGCTTGCGATTGGTGCGGTCGAGGCGGGTGGCGAGCTGGGTGGCGAGCTCGAAGATGAGACCGGGGCTCTCGGCCGCGATCTGTCGGAAGCGGGGGTAGGTCATCTCCGCCAGCTCGCACTGGTTGCGGGTGCGCACCCAGGCGCTACGGGTCGGCTGGTCGCTGAAGAAGAGGCCCATCTCACCGAAGAACTGCCCCCGGTTGAGGTAGGCGAGCACCATCTCGTTCCCTTCCTCGTCCTCGATCATCACCTCGACCGAGCCGCTGATGATGTAGTAGAGGACGTCAGGCAGGTCACCCGCGTGTATGACGACCGTCTTGGACGGTACGGTGCGGATGCGGCAGTAGCTCAAGAATCGGTTGATCGCTGGAATATCGCTCAACGGCTTGACGTTCTCTTCCATACCCGCTCCCCGAATTTGTGTGGTCATGATGAGAGAGTGTTTATACGTTGACCCCGCCCGGTGGCAAGGGTACCGCACGCGGTGCAGCGAAAACCAGAGCAACGCGTTGTTTCGCGGCGGAAGGTTGGGGTCATGCTCGCGTAGCGATCAAACCCAGTAAGCGGTGCCCGTCATGATACGGGCCGTGTGGCGCATGAGCGCCCGCACCGGCCCGGGCAGCTCCGCCCCGCCGGCGGCCCGCGCGTTGGCGCCGTGCGTGGCCTCGTCCGTGCGCATCTGCTGCACGATTGCCCGGCTGCGCAGGTCGGCTGCCGGCAGGCGCCCGAGATGATCGTCGAGATGGCCTTCGACCTGCCGCTCCGTCTCGACCACGAAACCCAGGCTGGTCCGATCGCCCGCGAGCGCTGCGAGCGCACCGATAAAGAAGGAGCCGGCATACCACAGCGGGTTGAGCAGGCTCGGACGGGATTGGAGCTCCTCGAGGCGGCCTTCACACCAGGCGAGGTGGTCGGTTTCCTCGCGCGCGGCATCGAGGAGCATCCTGCGTGTGGTGTCCGACCGCGCCGCCATGGCCTGTCCATGATAGAGGGCCTGAGCCGCGATCTCCCCGGCGTGGTTGACGCGCATGAGGGCCGCGGCCCGGCGGCGCTCATCGGGGGAAAGCTCCGATGCGTCCCCGGCCGCCGCCGGGGGCTGCGGAACGGGGCGGGAGGCATGTGCGGGCGCCAGGAGCGCGCGCAGTGCCCGGTCGGCGGCGCCGATCCAGGCATCCAGGGAATGCTGGGTTTCCATGGACCCCGATTATAAGCACTCGTTTTGCATTGGCGGGGCAGCTTCAGTAGACTTGCCGGCCCTTTGCAAGGGTCCACTTAATGGTATTCCGGGCCGCGAGAAACGGCCCCGCTGAGGCTCATATGAAGACGGTATTCGCCAAATCCGGCAGCGTCCGGGGCGACTGGTTCGTGGTCGATGCGACCGACAGGACGCTCGGACGCCTCGCCTCGCAGATCGCGCATCGGCTCAAGGGAAAGCACAAGGCCGACTACAGCCCGCACGTCGACATGGGCGATCACATTGTGGTGCTCAACGCCGGCAAGGTGCGGGTCACCGGCCGCAAGCTGACCGACAAGATCTATTATCACCACACCGGCTACATCGGCGGCATCAAGTCGATCGCCCTGCAGAAGCTCCTCGACGAGCATCCGGAGCGGGCGATCGAGTTCGCCGTCAAGGGCATGCTGCCGAAGAACCCGTTGGGGCGGCGCATGTTCAAGAAACTGCATGTTTTCGCCGGCGGCGAGCACCCCCACCAGGCGCAGCAGCCGCAGCCGCTCGAAATTTGAGGTAATCGCACTGATGCCAGCGCAGCAACAGCACAACTACGGCACCGGCCGGCGCAAGACCGCGACCGCCCGCGTGTATCTCCGGGCGGGAAGCGGCAAGATCACGGTCAATGATCGCCCGCTCGACGTCTTCTTCGGCCGCGAGACCGGCCGCATGATCGTGCGCCAGCCGCTCGAGGCGCTGCAGCTCGGCAGCCGCTTCGACATCAGCGTGAAGGTGGACGGCGGCGGCATCACCGGCCAAGCCGGCGCCATCCGCCTGGGCCTTACCCGTGCGCTGATCGAGTACGACGAGATCGCTGCGCAAGCAGCTGCGCGACGCTGGCTTCGTTACGCGCGATGCCCGCGAGGTCGAGCGCAAAAAGGTCGGCCGCCGCAAGGCCCGCCGCAGCGGTCAGTACTCGAAGCGCTAGGCTTCGACCCCGGTCCCGATTTTTTGGGGGATCGTCTAGTGGTAGGACAACGGACTCTGACTCCGTTTACCTAGGTTCGAATCCTAGTCCCCCAGCCAAAAAGAGACAGGCCCGCCAACAGGCGGGCCTCGTCGTTTTGGGTGCCCTCCTCAAACATCTCACGCCGTCAGACGCTGCAGAGCCTCGCGGTAATTCGCAGCGGTCTTGGCGATGATCTCGGGCGGCAGCTTCGGCCCCGGCGCCTTCTTGTTCCAGTCGAGCGTCTCCAGGTAGTCGCGCACGAACTGCTTGTCGAAGCTCGGCGGGCTCATGCCGGGGCGGTAGGTATCGGCGGGCCAGAACCGCGATGAATCCGGCGTGAGCGCCTCA
The DNA here is from genome assembly GCA_963833085.1 of uncultured Pseudomonadota bacterium. Classification (GTDB taxonomy): domain Bacteria; phylum Pseudomonadota; class Gammaproteobacteria; order Steroidobacterales; family Steroidobacteraceae; genus 13-2-20CM-66-19. Next base: position 1,935 of record CAWHWV010000010.1, on the reverse strand, counting down.
TCGATGAGAGTGAGGGTGCCGCTCTCATCGACGCCGAACTCGAACTTGGTGTCGGCAATGATGATGCCGCGGCTGATGGCATGCGACGCCGCGAATTGATAGAGGGCGAGGGCGGTGTCACGGACGCGGGCCGCGAGCGGCGCCCCGATGAGCTTCTCGACCTCTGCGAACTGGATGTTCTCATCGTGCTGTCCGGCGGCCGCTTTCGTCGCCGGAGTAAAGATGGGCGCCGGCAGCCGGGACGCCTGCGGCAGATCAGGCGGCAGTGCGACGCCGCACACGCTGCCGGTCTTCTGATAGTCCTTCCATCCGGAGCCGATCAGATAGCCGCGCACCACGGCCTCGAGCGGCAGCGTTTTCAAACGCCGCACGATGACCGAGCGCCCTTGCAGCGCGGCGCGGTCGGCCGGGTCGCTCACCAGGTCGTCGACGGAGCGGCCCGTCAGATGATTCGGCACGATGTGCCGCGTGCGCGCGAACCAGAAGTTTGAAATCTCGTTGAGGACGCGCCCCTTGCCGGGAATCGGGTCGGGCAACACCACATCGAAAGCCGACAACCGGTCGCTCGTCACGATGAGGAGCGCATCGGCGCCGGCCGAATAGATATCGCGCACCTTGCCCTCGTGCAGCTTCTCGAGGCCGCGCAGCGAGGTGCGGAAGACCGTTTGCGTATCCATGCTTGCTACTATAGCAGCGCATATGCGGTACACCGGCAAGGTCGTGGGTGGCTTGATGGGCCTGATCCTCGGGCCGATCTGGGCCGTGGCCGGCGTGCTGCTCGGGCATCAGTTCGACGAGCACCTCGACAGACAGGATGAGCTGCCGCCGCCCGGACCGGAGGAACTGGCAGCCATCGGCGAGCGCTTCTTCCGCGCCACCTTTCGGGTGATGGGATACCTCGCCAAGGCTGACGGGCGGGTCTCGGAGCAGGAGATCTCGGCTGCGCGCGCGGTTATGGCGGAGCTGCGGCTCGACGGCGCGCGGGTGCAGCAGGCCATCGAATGCTTCACTGCCGGCAAGCAACCCGGATTCGATCTCAGCGCGGAGCTGACCGCTCTCGAGCGAGCTTGCGGCGGCAGGCCCGACCTCGTGCGCGTCTTCGTCGAGCTCCAGGTGCGCGCCGCGCTGAGCGGCAACAATCTCGATGGACCGGTGCGCCCGCTGCTGAATCGCATGGCCGGCCGCCTGGGCGTGTCACCCTTCGAGCTGGCGCAGATCGAGGCGGTGCTGCGCATTCGCGGTGGCGGCTTCCGCTATGCGCATGCGGGCGTCGAGTCGACCCCCAGCCCGTCGGAGAAGCTCGATCAGGCCTACAAGGTCCTCGAGGCCGCGCCAGGCAACAGCGATCAGGAGATCGTCAAAGCCTACCGCCGCCAGTTGAGCCGCCATCATCCCGACAAGCTGAAGGCCAACGGGTTGCCGGAATCGATGATCGAGCACGCCAAGCAGCGTACGCAGCAGATCATCGAGGCGTACGAGCTCATTCGCGAGCGGCGGCGGATTTAGTCGTTTTTTCGGCCCATTCTTCTATGATCTGCTGCACGGCGTGGAGGCCGTCGGTGAGTGCGGCGGGCCCGGGCTGCAGGATGATCGGGGACTTGATCTCACGCACGAAGCCGCTGCGCACCGCCGGGATGGCGCTCCAGCCCGGCCGCGCCGCCACCTCTTCAGGCTGGAACTTCTTGCCGCACCAGGAACCGAAAATGATGTCTGGGGTGCGACGCGGCACTTCCGCCGCATCGGCAATGATTCGCTGACGGCCGAGCGCCTGCAGCGACAGCTCGGGGAAACAGTCATCCCCGCCCGCGATGCCGATCACCTCCGAGACCCAGCGGATGCCGGAGATCAGTGGCTCATCCCATTCCTCGAAGTACACGCGCGGACGGCGCGGCAGAGCCTGTGCGCGCCTGCGGGCAGTCTCGATACCGTCCTCGA
>CAWHWV010000009.1:0-136967 GCA_963833085.1 uncultured Pseudomonadota bacterium | reverse complement strand
GGTATTTCTTCGAGCGGCTCCGCCGTTGCGATCGCGGCCGGGCTTTGTTACGGCTCGCTCGCCTCAGATACCGGGGGCTCAATCCGCTGGCCGTGCGGTGCCACGGGGCTGTCTGGAATCAAGCCGGCCTGGGGACGCGTCAGCCGTCACGGCGTCTTCGAGCTCGCGGCCAGCCTGGATCACGTGGGGACGATCGCGCGCACGGCCGCAGATGCCGCCGCGGTTTTTGCCGCCATCGCCGGCCCGGACGCCAAGGACCCCACCACGCTCGCGCAGCCGGAGCCCCGCCGCGCTGAATTGACTAACATAGACATACGCGGCGTGCGGCTGGGCATCGATAGGCGATGGAACACGGTGGATGTCGATCCCGAGGTTCAGTGCGTCCTCGGCGAAGCAGAGAAGGTCCTGCAACAGCTCGGCGCGGAAATCGTCCCGGTCAATGTGCCTGATGTGACGCAGGCGGTCATTGACTGGGCGCCGGCCTGCGCGCTCGAAGCCGCTTTCGCGTATCGCGGGACGTACCCGGCCCGGCGGGATGCATTTGGCCCTGTACTCTCCTCGGTGCTCGATGCGGGGCGCGCGGTCCCGGCCTTGGACTACCAGGCCATCCGGCTGCGGCGCATGGATCTGCGCGGACGTTTCGCACATCTGTTGCGGACCATCGACGCCCTGCTCGTCCCGGTGCAGCCCTTCGCGCCGCTCACGCTGAGCGAAGTCAGCACGCTCGGCGGCCAGCCGGCGCTGATCCTGAAGCTGCAGCGTTACACGGCACCCTTCGATCTAACCGGTCATCCGACGGTGACTCTGCCGGGGGGCTTCAGCAAGCACGGCATGCCGATTGGCCTGCAGCTCGCAGGACGCGACGAGATCACGCTCAGTCGCACGGCCATGGCGTTCCAGCGCGTGACGGCCTGGCACCGGCGCCATCCGCTGCCCTAATCCAGCCGCTCCTATTCGGCGCCCCGTGGAACTCCATTGAGCCGCCACCACAGCAGCGTGGGGAGTTCAGCTTCTAATGAGTCATCTCACGCGCACTCGGATCAGGACCGCAGGAACAGCGCAAACCGCCTCACCCCGACCATTCCATAGAAGCCTGCTAAGCGCTCTGGAGCGCTATTCAGGCAATCGCGAATATCACAATCATGGACAATACCGTCCCGCTTGGGCATCCCCTGACCCGCACTCGTAGACTAACTACACCGACGCGGCGCGCATCAAGGATTCCCACCCCGGTCTCCAACCTCCCAGGGGTTCACCACCGGCACGCCCGCCGCGACAAACGGGCCAGTATCGCGCGTGGCCACCGTGAACCCATGCACCGCGGCGATGGCAGCGATCTGGCCATCAGCCATTGAGATCGCGTGTCCGGCCGCACGGGCTCGACTGACGCGCCCCGCGTACATCGTTGCCGCATGCTGATCAAATGGGAGAACGCGCGCTCCAAAGAGTGTCGTCAGCAGCTCGCCAAGTGCGGCGGCGAGCCCCGCCTTGCGCTTTCCATCTGGCAGAACTTCCACGCCAAGAAGCAACTCAGAGAGGCTGATCGAAGTGAGATACAAACTCTCGGCGATCTGCTCATCCAACCATGCCTGCACGCCACGATGACCGTTGGGCTTCATGGGCTCAGACACGACGTTGGTATCGAGAATGATCACTCGAAGGCAGCCGCGCGCGGCGCGCTTTCATCGCGGGTGATCTGAAGATCGAGCGCGCCAAAGCGCTGCCCGAAAGCGGCGAGTGCCGAGCCGATCTTCACTCGCCCTTCGGGCCGCACGGCGTCCTCCAGGATCACTCGGATCTCTGCCTCGGTGCTCCGACCATGCTGGGCGGCTCGCAGGCGCAGCGCGCGGTGCGTTTCTTCGGGTAGATTGCGAACGGTGACGACCGCCATGCTGTGCCTCCGTAAATCGTGAATTGATGTCAATGATATCAATTCATAGTCAGTGACTGCAAGGCCATCAGCGTCTCTCTTAACTAATTGACCTGGAACGATTTTCAGGCAGAAATCCATCTCACCCGGACACGCACAGGAAGTGGCGGCACTTGGGGGGAAGCTCATCAATCGCCCGTGCGAGGCGGCGAAGCTCCTGATGGACGCTCGTGCGCTCCTCGGGAGAAAGCTCCTCTGCCGCGACGTTCAGGACGTCGAGATGTTAACGGGCGTCGAACATGGACCAGCGATCGGCGTCCAGCCGGGGCCACGCTATGGCGTCGTAACCCCGCGATCTGATTCAAAAAGCTTCTCGCCCCCCAGTCACCGTTCGGGCGCCGGTTTCTGCTGAGAGTCAACCCGCTCAGGTACTTAGCGGCGCGAGGCATATTCACCGGACCCGACCTGTAAAGTTTATCGGCAGTCCTTTTTCGTCGTTCTGCGGTACGGGAGTGCGCCACAGACGCATACCCACAATCACCATGGCCGTCGTGGCCCCTACGCTGGCGCCGACCAGAATGGGAGTGAGCCAACCCAACCAGGCCAACGGACCCATCAGGTACAGCGCATCATCGGGATCGAACCCCCAGCGGCCGGAAATGGCTTTGGTGCCTGGCGGACCGCGTAATTCCAGCATTTCCGCGAAAACGCTCACCAGAAACGTGGAGGCCCCGCTCAGCAATCCCAACGGAATCGACCACCTGCCAAGCACCGAGTGGCGCAGACCGATGCCAATGGCGATGAAAAACAGAGTATTGACCCAGACGTCGGCAAGATAGTCGTAGCGATGCCCTTGCGGGCTCATCATATTGGCCAGACGAGCGAGCTCGCCATCGGCACGATCAAGAAACGCCGAAACCAGCCACAGCCCGCCACCCCACCCCATCCCCGCGCGATTGCCCCAGGCAAAGGCCACACACGCGGCAATCCCCGTCAGCAGGCGTAGCGTCGTGATGTGATTCGGTCGCACCGCCGTGCCAATCAGAGGTCGTATGACCGGTCGGGCAAGCAGATGGGTCCAGGTCGTGGATGACACTCAAAGACCTCCGTTATCCGTCAAATTGAGGCCGCAGGCGCGGCGGCCACCTTGGCTTCTCGTCCGATGCCAAAGAATGAGGCCGGGAATACCCAACACCACCTCGCGCACCCGTTTGATGAGAGACACAGCGATCGCAGTCTCGGGCGGAATATTCAGCAGGCGACACACGACGACATAGCCGCCCTCCTGCACCCCGATCGCCCCCGGCACCGCAAATCCAACCACCTTGAGCGCTTGCCCGAGGCTTTCAATGATGAGACCAGAGCCGAGCCCGATGTCAGTACCGAAAAAGTGCAGAATCAGACACACCTCGAGGCCGCCCAGCAGCCAGGAAATCAGATGCCAGAACGCGGCCAACGCCACCCGCGGCGGCGAACGGAAACAACCGGCCAATGCCGCATGCAAACCGCCAACCTCGGCAGCTCGCCGGCCAGCCGAGCGAGCGACCCATGCGCAGCGCGGCCCGCTCGATGAGCGTCGCCAACCCCAGCCACAGCGCAACAAAGGCGCCACCAACGATCGCAGTGGCCACCCACAACGCCCGGGTGGCAAAATCCGAGACATCACTGCGGCCGGCGACGTGGGCCAATAGCGCGACCCCGAGTACGGTGAATAGAATCTGCGTACTCATCTCCAACAGCAGGTCGGCGATCGTGCCGCCGATGGCCTCCGCAAGCCGCACGCCCCGCCTCTGCAAGAGTCGCGCGACCACGAACTCCCCGCCAATCTGCGCCAGCGGCAACAGGTTGTTTACCGCCTCGCGGATCCAACGCAGCACCAGATAGTCCTTTAGACCCGGCCGTGACGACAACGACGCCGGGCCGGCCGCGGCGACTGGCCCGGCACGCGCGATCACTTCCCAACCAAGCGCCGAGAACAGCATTTGTGGCAGATGAAAGGCGACAATCGCCGCAAACCCCCATGCCCCGGCATGAGCCAGAACGTCCAGGACCCTGACGAAGCTATAGCTCGCGAACAGCCACGCAATCAACCCCAGCCCCGCCAGCCCCCCGATGAGGGCGCCCACCTTCAGGTGAGAACGCCGGCTAGACTCTGAAGACGTAGGTCTTCTCCCCGTCGCGGTCGATGTCTGGCGGAAAGGACGCATGCTTGTCCGCGAAGTAACGGGCGCGATGATCCCCTTCACTCGCCAGATTGTACGTAATGTAGAGAATCCGGCGCGGTACGTCGGTCAGATTCTCCTTCGAGGCATGCGGAACGTAACTATCGAAAAAAATGACATCGCCCGGAGCGGTCGGAACCGGCTCGAGGCTCAGCCCCTGCTCCTCCAACGGCACCCACTGTTGGCCGATGAGGCCCTCGCGGTGACGACCGGCTTCGATCTCCAGGCAGCCGTTCTCCAGCGTCGCGGCATCGAGTGTCACCATCGCCGTGACGAATAGCGGTGCGTACGCGCTCCAGCCCGCCTGTTGATCCTGGTGAGCCTTGAAGCCGGCTCCCCCGGGCATTTTGAAATTGATCTTGTCCTTGAACAGCACCACCGGGCCGCCCACCAGGGCCCCCGCCCAGTGAGCAAGCGCCCCGTAACGGATGAGCCGATCGAACCGCGGGTGATAGGGGCAGAAGTTCTCGATCCGTTGAATCAAGCGGCGCCCCGGTTGGCGCACGCTGTCCTCGTGATATACCCAGTGTCGCCCAGACACCTCAGGGGCGTTGCCCAGCTCTTCAGTCCATTGCAGCAACTCCTTTACCTGGGGCGCGTGGAAGAAATCCCGTACCACCAGCACACCGTCGCGCTGCATTCGTTCCTGGTCCGCAGTGGTCGGATTGCGATCAATCATGGCCGAACTTCGAAAAAGGAATGCAGCCGCTCTAATTAGTATAGCAACATCATATCCCTACGGGACATGGGTGTCGCAGGCTCAAATACTGTTACCGGGACCAATCTTGCGCGCGGCAGATCCCGGCTGGGACTGCCTGAAGGTCAACCAGCTTGCTGCAAGCCGACGCGGTCGGGGAGCACCTGTTCGCGTTCCCATGCCCATCGGCTCACTGAGAGCGCTGCAACCGCCGACGCCCGATGAGCTCGGCAAGCTCGGCACTGCCCCGGCCGGCGGCTGCGCTCTTTGGCAATCTGGAGCAGGATCGCGCGTCAGGCAAGACGCGGGCTATCGACCGGGCTCCGTTTGTCCGCGCCGGCACCGCGCAGCTGACTGACTGAGAGCAATGCGAGCCATTCCAAGCACGTTTTTGCCCAAGCAGTTGGGCTATGCTACTTCCCGGTAGCCGGATCTAACGTTTCTTTGGCTGACGACGCACCCGTGCTCATACCACCGCCGAGCCTCTCTCCCAATGCCTGCAACCACTGCCCCTCGGGGCAGCCGCCGAGCCAATGCGCTTTTGGAACCCAATTCATCACACGCGTTCGTCGCGGGTCGGTTCGCGTAGACCACGGATTGCCGAGAGTCAGGCTTTGCGGTCATGATTGACCGTCAATGTCCCGCGAGGCGGCATCCATGCCGCCCGACCTGAGACTGTCACTCTGACGGCGGTCCTTGCGTTGCCGCCTGAGCGAAACGTCCAGCCATATCCGAGAGCACGATATCCACGCGGCGATTCTGCTGCCGCCCGGCGGAGCTCTCGTTGCTCGCCACGGGGTAATCCTTGCCGCGGCCAATCGCCTGGATGCGATCCGTCGGCCACGCCCTGCGCTCTCGAGCGCACTCGCGACGGCCTGCGCCCGGTGCTCTGAGAGCAGCTGATTGTATCGGCCCCGAGCCTCGGTTGTCCGTATACCCTTCGATGATGATGCGAGCCTGTGGATTGCTGCGCATGAAGTCAGCCAGCCGGTTGAGCTGCAGCATCGCGCCGGGCTTCAAGTCCGCTGCTCCCGTATTGAAGAGAAGGTCGCTCGCGAGAGTGAGCTCGAGCCCGCGTGCCGTCTCGCTGCGCCTTCAAATCCGAAAGCTCCTGTTGCTCCTTTTGAAGCTGATTTTGCGCCGCCCGGGCCTGCTCCTGTGCAGCCTGCGTTTTCTGAGCTTGAGCCTGCGTCGCCTCCTGTGCCTGCCGCACCTCGCCGTTCCGTGCCTCCAGGAGAATGCGGTTGCGCTCCTCGTTGCCGTGCGCGAAGCTGCTGCTCGCGCGCGGTACTCGTCCGCTACGACTTGCCGGCCTGTGCCTCACGCTGTGCGAGTAGGCGAAGTGAGTCACTTCCTCCGGCGGGCGTATGCGCCGCAAAGGCAGCGTTCGCCCGCTGCAGGTCGTTGCGAGCGGCACGCAGCTGCTCGGCTGCCGCGCGCTCCGCCTCCGGGTCCTCGCTCCAGATTCTGGACCGTGCGCGCGCCTCTTCCAGCTGATCGTTGCGCTGAGGTGTCGTCGCGCAAGCGATCAAGCCTATCACGATCAGCATCGCCATCAACAGGGTCCCGACCTTGCTTGGCCAGCGGAATAAGCATCGAATGGTTGAAGTCCGGTCGCTCGCGCTCAAGGAGGTGAATTCGGAGGATTGGCCGTGTTCGGCTGGGGCGGTACGGCCCGCAGTTGATTCGGCTGTTGCGCTCCGCTCGGCGATGCGTCGCCTCGCGGCGTCTGCAGCTGCCGGTTCTCTTCACCACGCAGCGTTTCCAGAGTACGCCGCTGATCCTTCAGGTCGTGTTGAGCCTTTGCCATTTGCAGCCCTCGCCGTCAGCAAGCTGTGCATCGACAGCCGCCTCGTTGGCGACCCAATCAGCCCGTTCCGCATCGCCATGCCCGGCAAGCTGATCCGCTTGCTGAGCTTCGTCGCGCGCCTTCTGTAGATCCGCCGCAGCATATTCCTGCGCTCCGCTGCTCTCTGCCTCGGCAACGAGCGTATGCGCACGTGAGAGGTCCGCCGTCGTCTGCGGCGGCGGCCCGCTCGCGCACCCTGCGAGCAAAGCACCGAGCGCGCATGCCGCGGTGACCTTGAGGGAGTGGCCATGATGAGATCTCATATACGATTCCTCCGATGTCAATTACGCTGCGGCCAGAGATAGAGGTGATGCGAGCGCGGTCCCCGCAATCACCTCATGACAAGCTGGGGCGTTGCGTTGATATCCCGAACACGACGATGGGGGTTCGGAGCGCCTGTCGCGCGGCTACAACGGCGCAGAAAGACCCGACGGCTCGAAGACTATGAACGTCGGCTAACGGAGACGGTTCCCTCGCGGGGCGTGTTCGCCGCGGTACATCGCGGGCGCGACTGTGGAGTCACAGCTTTGATGTTGGGAAGCGAGATCGTGACGGCTAATTTGTGTGGCTCGGCGGCCACACATTCCTCGCGGCACCCCCTGCGGTCAGCGCGAGCGCGCACACCGCACCGACCGTGGAGAATCAGCCCAGCACGAACAGCAGCAGCGAGCGCCCCGTCACGCCGTAGGCGTGCCCGAGTGCGAACCCCTCCTCCGCGTCGCTGTCAGGCACATTGGTGTCGATGAGCAGTCGCCACGATGTCCCTCCCGGCGCGCCCGGAAGGGTGAACTGGACCAAATCGTGATGAGCATTCAAAACGAGAAGCATGGTCGCTTCGGTGCCGCGTTGCGCCACCCCGCTGGGGCGAGCCCGTCCATCCATCAGCATGCCGAAGCACCTCATTCGCGGGTCGGCCCACTCCTCCGCACGCATCTCGTTGCCGGTCGCATTGATCCACGTCACATCCTTGACCTCGAGCTCCTCATCGTACGCACCAGTGAGGAAGCGGTTGCGTCGGAGGATCGGATACCGATGACGGAGTGCCGTGAGCTTGCGCGTGAAACTGATCAGCGACTCGCCTCTGGCTGCGATATCCCAGTTCAGCCAGCTGATCTCGTTGTCCTGGCAGTAGGCATTGTTGTTGCCCCGCTGGGTGCGACCGAGCTCATCTCCGGCAACCAACATGGGCGTACCCTGCGACAAAAGGAGCGTAGCGAGGAAATTGCGAATCTGACGATCCCGTAGCAGGTTGATGCCCGGATCATCGGTGGGACCTTCGGCACCGCAGTTCCAGGAGCGGTTATCGCTGCTCCCATCGCGGTTGTCCTCACCATTGGCCTCGTTGTGCTTGTCGTTATAGCTGACGAGATCGTTCAACGTGAAGCCATCGTGCGCGGTTATGAAGTTGACGCATGCCGCGGGTCGACGGCCAAAGTGATTGAATACATCGCCGGAGGCGCACAGACGCGGCGCCAGAGCGCTTGCACTTACGGCGCCCTTCCAGAAGTCCCGGCTCACGTCCCGGAATCTGTCATTCCACTCGGCCCAGCCGGGCGGAAAGGCCCCGACCTGATAGCCGCCGGGTCCGCAATCCCACGGCTCCGCGATCAGCTTGACCGTGCTGAGCGCCGGATCCTGGCTGCACGCCTTGAGAAAGCCGCTCTGGTTGTCGAAACCATCCGGCTCGCGCGCAAGAATCGTCCCGAGATCGAACCGGAAGCCGTCGACGTGCAGCTCGCTCACCCAGTATCGCAGACTGTCCATGACCATCTTGATGACAGCGGCGTGGGACAGGTTCAACGTATTGCCCGTACCGGTATCGTTGATGTAATAGCGCTTCTGTTCGGGAATCAGCCGGTAATACGTAACGTTGTCGATGCCTCTGAACGAGAGTGTCGGCCCGCGCTCGTTACCTTCCGCCGTGTGGTTGTAAACAACGTCAAGAATGACTTCCAGGCCGGCGTCATGAAAGCGCGCCACCATCTCCTTGAACTCCCGCAGGCTCTGCTCCGGCTCCGAGGCGTAGCGAGGATCGGGTGAGAAGAAGCCGATCGAGTTATAGCCCCAATAATTGGTGAGGCCACGCTCCAGCAGATGGCTGTCGTTGATGAAAGTGTGGATGGGCAAGAGCTCGACGGTCGTCACGCCCAGCGCTTTGACGTAGTCGATGACCTCTCTGGTCCCGAACCCCTTGTACGTACCACGCTGCCGCTCGGCTATGGCGGGGTGTACTTTCGTGAAACCGCGCAGGTGCGTCTCGTAGATGATCGTATGGTCCCACGGAATGGCCCGCGATCGGGGCTGTCCCTTCCAATCGAAATCCGGGTCAACCACGACGCACTTCGGCATGAAAGGCGCGTTGTCACGCTCATCGAACGTCAGATCCTCACCCTCGGCTCCGATGATGTAGCCGAAGCACTCCGGCGCCCATTTGAGCTCACCGATGTGGGCTCGAGCGTAGGGATCGAGCACCAGTTTGTTGGGATTGAAGCGATGACCGGCATCGGGCTCATAGGGCCCATGAACCCGCAGACCGTACACCGATCCGGGAGAGACATCCGGTATATAGCCGTGCCAGAAACCGTCGGTATATTCCGGAAGTGCCAACCGCTCGAGCTCGCGCTGCCCGGCGGTGTCGAAGAGACATACTTCAACCCGGCTTGCGTGCGCGGAGAAGATCGAGAAGTTGGTCCCCTTGCCATCCCAGGCCGCACCCTGCGCCTCGTGACGCCCTTCTTTGACGCGGCTGGCGTTTACTGTCGGCACGACATGCGCTCGCTGGAGGACAGGCGAAGTAACGCTTTCTCGCCCACGACGGTTCCCACAACTCGAGGTGTCGCACAGGCTGCGCCGGCGCTGTCTCTACTCCGCGTTCGCTCGATCAATGCTGATGATGAGCATCCGGATGCGCTCCTTCGCCTGATACAGCAGTGCCCGGCCGCTCGCGTCCTGTCTGTTGAGATGGCCGTCGAGCTCGTCAAGCAGCTTGTAGACCTCTCGCGCCGCGGTCATATCGATTGTGTCCGCCTCGCTATTCATGGTTCACCTACAGCTCATGCTTGGGCCGCTGCAAACTCGCGGTTTCACTGTAGCGCATAAGCCGGGGACGTGGCGGAAAACCTGCTGCTCGTAGTGGGGCGGTCGCTCCTCTTCCGGCGTTCTCACGCCGGCGTCCGATTGCACCGCGTCGATCCGCGGCCAGTCCGACAATCTGCGCCCGCAGAGTCTCGATCTCCCGCTGCTGCGAAAGACGACTTCGCTCAATTCCGCGTTCGCACGCTCCAGGAAGGCGATCTTGGTCTCTATCTGCTCATTCATAGCAAGCATCCTCCTCGCGCATGCTACACTACTGCCTCAAATCGCGAGAAGATCAGAATTGTCCCCTTCCATCCCGGCAGCACCCCGCGCCTCGTGACGCCCTTCTTTGACGCGGCTGGCGTTTACTGTCGGCACGACATGCGCTCGCTGGAGGACAGGCGAAGTAACGTTCGCTCGCCCGCGGCGGTTCCCACAACGCGCGGCCTCGCATCCTCCGTCGCCGCATGCTATACTACTGTCGTCAGAACTCTCGACGCGCCTCGTGCGCGCACCCTCCCAAACGAGCTTCGCGGGCGAAAGACCGCGCCCACGGAGACCATGAAAGTTCCCAAAGGCTTGCAGCCGTTGATCGACGACGGCGTCATCGATGAAGTCATCCGTTCACTGAAGAGCGGCAAGGAAGCCACCGTCTATGTCGTGCGCTCGGGGGCACAGCTTCGCTGCGCGAAGGTCTACCGGGACATGGCGCAGCGCAGCTTCCAGAGGCGCGCGCAGTACCAGGAGGGACGTAAAGTGCGTGGCAGCCGCGAAACGCGCGCCATGAGCCGCAGCACACGCTTCGGCCGCAGAGAACAAGAGCACGAATGGAAGAACGCCGAAGTCGATGCGCTCTATCGACTCGACGCGGCCGAGGTGCGGGTCCCGCGCCCGTTCGGCTATTTCAACGATGTGTTGCTGATGGAGCTGGTCACGGACGCGGAGGGAAATCCGGCGCCACGACTCGGTGAAGTGGCGCTTACGTCGGATATCGCTCGCGAATATCACGGCTTTCTGATGCGGCAGATCGTGCGCATGCTGAGCCTGGGTCTGATCCACGGGGACCTCTCGGAATTCAACATCCTGCTTGGACCGGAGGGACCCGTCATCATCGACCTGCCTCAAGTCGTCAATGCCTCGGGGAACAACGCCGCTTTCGCGATGCTCGAGCGGGACGTCAACAACATCAGAGCCACGCTCGGCCGGTTTGCGCCGGAGTTGCTGCAAACCGAGTTCGCCCGCGAGATGTGGGCGCTCTACGAACAGGGCGAGCTGCACTCGGGCAGTCCTCTCACCGGCGTCGTCGTCCGCGAAGAGCGCCCGGCCGACGCCGGCAGCGTCATCCAGGTGATCGAGGACGCCCGGGAAGAGGCGATCCGCCGGCGCCTCGGCCGCGAAGAACAGGTCGGATAACCCCATGAGCGATGAACAGCGACTGCCCGGCTTTCGCGAGCTGGGCCTGAGCGCGCCGATCCTCGAGGCGCTGACGGCCGTGGGCTATGAAACGCCGTCCCCGATCCAGGCGCAGACCATCCCATTGCTCCTCGCCGGCTCCGATCTGCTCGGGCAGGCGCAGACGGGTACCGGCAAGACGGCGGCCTTCGCGCTGCCGGTGCTCGCGCAGCTCGATCTATCGCGGGCCAGCCCGCAAGCACTCGTGCTCGTGCCGACTCGAGAGCTCGCCATCCAGGTTGCGGAGGCCTTTCAGCGCTACGCCGCCCATTTGAAGGGCTTCCATGTGCTGCCGATCTATGGCGGCCAAAGCTACGTCCCGCAGCTCAAGGGCCTCAAGCGCGGCGCGCACGTGGTCGTGGGCACGCCCGGGCGTGTCATGGACCACATGAAGCGGGGCGTGCTGACGCTCGACACCGTACGCTTCATCGTGCTCGACGAAGGCGACGAGATGCTGCAAATGGGCTTCGTCGATGCGATCGAATGGATATTGGAGCAGGCGCCGCCGCAACGGCAGATCGCGCTGTTCTCGGCCACCCTGCCCCCGGCGATCCGCCGCATCGCACAGCGGCACATGCGCGAGCCGGCGCAGATCACGATCCAGAATCGGGCGAGCACCACGCCGAAGATCCGCCAGCGCTACTGGCTGGTCAGCGGCTTGCACAAGCTGGATGCACTCACGCGGGTCCTGGAAGCCGAACGTTTCGAGGCCATGCTGATATTCGTGCGCACGAAGCTCGAAACGACCGAGCTGGCTGAACGGCTCGAGGCACGCGGCTTCGACGTTGCCGCGTTGCACGGCGATATTCCACAGCAGCAGCGTGAACGCACGATCGCCCGCCTCAAGGCGGGGCAACTCGATATCGTCGTCGCGACTGACGTCGCCGCGCGGGGCCTGGACGTTGAACGGATTTCCCACGTCGTCAACTACGACATTCCGTACGACTCGCAGACCTACGTTCACCGGATCGGGCGCACCGGCCGGGCCGGACGCAATGGGGAGGCGATTTTATTCGTCGCACCGCGCGAGCAGAACATGTTGCGCATCATCGAGCGAGCGACCAGACAACCCATCGAGCGGATGCAACTGCCCAGCGTCGAGGACGTCAACGAGCAGCGCATTCTCAAATTCAAGGAAACCCTTGCGAACGCGGTGCGGGGCGGCGAAGGCAAGGCATTCCAACCGCTCATCGAGGAAATCGAGCGCGAGCAGAACTTCCCCGCGGTCGAGATTGCCGCGGCGCTGGCCGGTCTGCTTCAAGGTCCGGCCCCATTCCTATTGACACCAAAACCCGGCGCGCGGCGCGACGATTCTCCGCCGGACTGGCCGCGCGAGCAGCCTGGAAGCGAGAGCGCGCCCACCGCAAGCGATGCCGGGCCAGCGCCTGAGCCTCGGCGAGGCCGTGCCGCGAAGGGCCAGCGCCTCGAAACGTATCGCATCGAGGTCGGCCACGCGCACGGCGTCCAACCCGGAAATATCGTCGGTGCCATCGCGAACGAGGCGGCCCTGGACGGTCGCAACATCGGACACATCGACATCCGCGACGATCACAGCTTCGTGGATCTGCCGGCGGACATGCCGCAAGAGATTTTCGAGAACCTGCAAGCAGTACGCGTGCGCGGAGTCGACTTGCGCATCAGCCGTGTGGACTCGAAGCCCGCGCGGTCCGAGCGGCGACCCCGTCCTCACGGCTCGCCCCGCGCGCCGGGGCGCAAAGGGATGGCGCCGCGCCGAGGCCACTCACCGAAACGTCGCGGCAAGCCTTCTCGCCGATAGCACCAGCCCAGGAGCCCGAGTCGCCACCGTCACACTCGAGACGGCTTGCTCGACTTCTTTTCCTTTCTCGCCGCCCGCTTCTCCAACAGCGACTTGGCCGGCTTCTTCTTGCCTTCCTTCTTTCTGTCCATTCCCTTGCTCATGTGCCACCTCTCATTTCCTGGGCAATGAGGCGCAGCGAGTTGAGTTTCGCCGTTCCGGAGCCGCTTTTGTCAGGCACGATGGTCAAGCGAAGGTGGGTGATCGGGGGCACGTTCAAGCGCTGCTCCTCACGTTGATAAGTCGCACCGGTGGGGCTGAAGGTGTATTCCTGGACGAGCACCTGGCGATAGTTGCGGGCCCCGTCCGAAGATACCTCCACGCGCACTTCCTGCGTCCTCTCACACGAGCACTCCTCCACCTCATAGATCAAACAGGAGACACTCTGTGGTTGATCGAACTCCAGGACGATGCATTCCGTGGTATTCGGCCTGGCACCAGCCCAGAAGGTACTGCGGCGACCGAAATGCCCGTCGATCAGATTCTCGATCGGGTGGTCTGAATTGTCGGACGTATAGGCGAGGACCGCGTGACTGGCAATATCGATCTCGCCGGCGAGAGCTGTTGGATCCGCGCCTTCTTTCGGCAGCAGCCGCTTTCGCACGCCGGATGAGCTGGAGAGCGAGTCAGTGTGTGACTGCATATAAAGTTGCCTCGGCGGTCAGATGGGCCGCCATGAATTGCCCGCAGAGGTGCGTATTCGCGTACGGCAGCAAAGACACGGCTTGAGAGACGCCTGCGCAGCCCGTGCTTGGGTTGCGCTGCCGAAACACCCCGGGTCGAGGCCATTTTACATCAACCGCGAACGCATCGTGTGCCTTTCGCAAGCTTGGCCTGTTAACGCCGCGTTGCCGTACCAGTGGATTCTGCCGCGAATTCGTCGGCGAGCGGACCTATCTCGGCGTATACTCAACTCTCGCGATCCGACCCTGAGCACCACCGCGCCGCCGCGTGCGCCGTTATCGTGTGTCATCACGCTGCGCCTCGCTCGGATCCTGTCATGACCTCGGAGATTGCCATGAACGCAGGTAGCCATGAGGACGGGGATGCCGCCAGATCCGAGAGCGCAATCCGGTCGTTGACCGACGCCTCAGGTGCTTCGCCCGATGAGGTTCGCAATCTCTTCACAGTCGAGTTCAGCCGACTCGAGCGAGTTGCGAAGGTCCGCAAATATCTGCATGTACTCGCGGCGGCCAACGTGCGCGCGATGTTGTTTCGGAAACGCGCGCGCAATGGACACGCTCGGGGCTCATCCCCGGCAGCAATGGGAGCGGTAATTCCCGCTCGCTAACTCCAAGGTGACTGGAACGGCCCGCATTCCCAACGGGATTCTCACCGCTGCTCAGTAGTGGGGAGGTCGTTCTTCCTCCGGTGTGCGCACTCCGGTATCCGATTGCGCCGCGTCGATCCGGGCGGCCAGTCCGACAACCTGCGCCCGCAGAGTCTCGATCTCCCGGTGCTGACGAAAGACGACGTCGCTCAACTCTGCGTTCGCGCGCTCCAGGAAGGCGATCTTCGTCTCTATCTGTTCGAGCGCATGGGTATTCATGGCAAGGTATCCTCCGTCACCATAGCGGCGGCAATCTGACGCGAGCGACCCGACCGGGGCCCGGCTATAATTGCTCTGTGGCCAATGATAGCCTCTCCGTCCTGATCTCGGCGTTCATCCCCAGCAGCAAGAGGAGCGGCAATTCCCGCTCGCTGAGCTCGCGCGTCTCGCTGTGCCTCCCGCCGCTAGAAATTAGCAAGCGGGAAGAAGCCGATTGCCGCCGACGATCCATACTCCGTTTCCGTCGCTCGAACGGGGACGGAATCGGAGGCTCACATGAAAATGAATCGACAGCTTGCTGCAGTGCTGACAGCTGGCGTTTGCATTGGCGCGGCGGCGACGCAGGTGATCCACGCCGAGCAGACTGATAAGCCGCCGGGCTACATCATCGCGGAGTCGAGAAGGACCCCTCCAAGCCCCAAGATCCCGTTGCGATGCGCCGATACCAACAGGGGGCGCCCAAATCCTTGGTTCCCTTCAATGGCCGATACGTAGTTATCGACGGTAAAGCACAGACGCTCGAAGGCGACGCATTTAAGGGCTTCATCGTAGTACTGCGCTTCGATAGCGTTGAGAGAGCTCGCGAGTGGTATGACTCGCCCGCGTACCGAGCGATCAAGCCGTTCCGGCAGAACGCGACCAAGAGCCGCCTACTGCTCGTCAAGGGCGTCGACGAGCGCTGATCCGGTCGCAGCCAGCCGTGGCGTTACCAAGGTTCCAGAGCACCGCGCAAACTCACGGCCCGCGAGGGCTGTACGCCGAAGCGGGCGGCGAAGGCGGTGGTGAAGGAGGTCGTGCTTGAATAGCCAACCGAGAAGCAGATATCCGTGATGCTGCGCTTCGTGCCTCGGAGAAGCGCCAGCGCGCGCTCCATACGGCGGCGCGAGAGCCACGCCCGCGGCGTCTCGGCGTAGGTCTGGCGGAAGCTGCGATGAAAGTGATGGGGCGCCATCATCGCCGCCCGTGCCATCGTGACGAGCTGCCAGGGTGCAGCCAGGTCGTCCTCGACCGCTTCGCGCGCCAGCTCGAGACGGTGATGAATTTCGTGGCGGGTTTCCGGGCGGATTGCGTTGAGGCGGCCATGCTCGCGCCGCTGCTCGCATATGCACTCTGCCACCTTGGCGCCCAGCGATTCGAACAGCCAGTCCATTGCGTCCGCGGACACGTTGGTAGCCACCGCCCTCACAAGTGTTTCAAGGCCCTGCCCGAGCGCGCTGTTCGTCGATTCCAGCCGCCGTCGGAATTGCAACGGCTCGACCTCGTATGGCGCATCGAGAAGACTCTCCGGCGTCGAGACCACCGACCGCAGGCACTCCTCTACAAGTCCGCGGCGGAACAGCACGTTGAATCCACGGCTCGGCCGCGCCGAGTCGATGGTGAGAGCGTATTCATCACCATCCGGGAGCAGCAGCAGCGTGTCCGGTTGTATGACGTAACGCCGGCCCTCGAGCCGCCACTCTACTTGTCCGTAGCAGGCGTCTTGAGCGAGATCGGATCGGACCCCTTGGCACATGACAATGCGTAGTCACGCCGGTAAGCACGACATTCCGCGTCCCACTGGCACTGGTTTTGCAACCGCCGACGTAAGACGCCCGTTCGAGGTGAGTCATGACGAGGGACCGGTCAGTTGACCCGGTGAACGACGCTACGCCCGTATTGTTTGCGAGTCAATACGAGGTCCGTATTGCCAACGGGATTCTCACCGCTGCTCAGTAGTGAGGAGGTCGTTCTTCCTCCGGTGTGCGCACTCCGGTATCCGATTGCGCCGCGTCGATCCGGCGGCCAGTCCGACAACCTGCGCCCGCAGAGTCTCGATCTCCCGGTGCTGACGAAAGACGACGTCGCTCAACTCTGCGTTCGCGCGCTCCAGGAAGGCGATCTTCGTCTCTATCTGTTCGAGCGCATGGGTATTCATGGAAGGTATCCTCCGTAGCGCATCGGCTGTTAGTTTTCGCATCGACTCCCGCTTCCGAGTCACTTCCGCCAGGATCTGCGGCCAGCGCACCTTGTGAAGCGCTGTTGTCGTCCGGAAGTGCTCTAGCGGCACAGCTTCCAGCGGATCGATGCCGTAGAGCAGGAAGACGCGGACAGCCGCAATATCCAGCGCCATCTCCGCTACACGTTCCAAAAGCTTGAGCCCTAGCCGTTCACCACGCATCGCGACCTCGCGCGCGATGAACGCGCGCGCCACGCCCAAAGCGAGTCGAGCCTGGCGATCCCCGCATCGTTGCGCTTTTCGGCAGCAGATGCAGGTTCTGGATGCGACTATCGAGAACGTCAACGGGATGAATGACTCGTAGGCGCCCAATGTCCGGAATGTCCATCTCAATCGCACGCCGCGCAAGATCCTTGGTCGTCAGGCCGGCAACACCGGAGAGGAAATCCACCTGCTTTATTCCGCCGCTCTTGGTGCGACACGTCACCTTGCCGGTTTGCGGGGTTGAGTCGTCCAGGGAAGGAATCCACGTCTGCCACCCGAGACGTTTGCCAAGGCGTCGCGAGCGCCGCATCGCCGATGAAGTCGGCATCGGCTGTCACTCCTGAGGCCAACTCTCCGTCGCGCGACTTCGAGTGATCGGACCAGAAGCCAGCGCCTGCCACCGACCAACAGTCCCGTAGCGAGCAGATGCTGAGTATCTTGCGACATCCTCGCATCGAGCGGCGCCTCGGCGCGCCTACTCGTCATCGAAGTCGCTCGAACTCCTCACCATTTGCGCAGCGCGCGCACTGTCCGGAGGAATCATGTGTGTCTCACCCCACGAACCGCTCTGGTTCTCGGCGCGCCCAGCCCTCCGACTTCCTCCAGCGCGCGCGCACAGACCACCGCCACGTCGGCCGTGCTTTACGATTTCAACACAGCCCAGCGCGCGACGTCGTCAAGGAGCCGCCGAAGTTGTTCTTCGCATGACTTGCCGAGATCTGCTTCATATTTGGCTATTTTAGCTAAAATTAACGCTGCGCAAGCCCGTCGCACTACCCTTAATCCATTCGATTTTCTCCAGCAATCTCGCGGCTATAATCATTCCGTGGCCAATGACAGCCTCTCCGTCCTGATCTCGGCGACCGCCTTCGCGGCGGAAAAGCACCGCAACCAGCGGCGCAAGGATCCCGAGGCATCTCCCTACATCAACCACCCGATCGCCCTGGCGCACGTCCTGCTGCACGAGGCAGGGATCGATGACGTCACGGTGCTCGCCGCGGCGCTCCTGCACGACACGGTCGAGGACACTGACACCAGCGCCGATGAGCTCCGCAAGACTTTCGGTGAGACGATTGCAGGCTTGGTGTTCGAGGTGACGGACGACAAGTCGCTGCCGAAGGCCGCGCGCAAGCGCCTGCAGATCGAGCATGCACCGCATCTGAGCCCCGGCGCGAAGCTTATCAAGCTCGCGGATAAGATCTGCAATCTGCGCGATGTGCGCCGCGCGCCGCCTGCCGGCTGGTCGCTCGAGCGTCGGCGGGACTATTTCGACTGGGCGCGGAGCGTCATCGACGGTCTCCGCGGCGCCGATAGCAGGCTCGAAGCGATCTTCGACGCCGAGTACGCTGCTCGGCCGTAGGTTTCTTCATCAATGTTGCCCGTAGCGACGCCCACGACACGACGGCTAAATGATAATTCTATCAGACCGGGATGTTGGTGAGCTGCTGTCACCTCGGGAGCTGATCCCGGCAATTGAAGCTGCGGTCCGGCGATATGACGAGGGACACGGCGTCGTGCCGCCGCGCCAGCACCTCGACTGGAGCGGTAATACGTTGCTGACTATGCCGGCGGCAACGGCCGAAGCAATAGGAACCAAGCTTGTCGCCGTCATGCCGGGTAATTCGGCGCGCGGCCTTCCAGTGACCAACGGCCTGATGATCCTGAACGATGCGCAGACTGGTTTGCCACTTGCCATCCTGAGCGCCGCCGCGCTCACCGCCAGACGCACTGGCGCGATCGGAGCGGTAGCCACCAGGTACATGACACCCGCTGATCTCGACACGGTGGGGATCATAGGCGTCGGTGTACAGGGCACTTGGCAGGCGATCTTTACGTGCTGCATGAGGCCCATCCGCGATGTGCTTTATATCTCCCGTTCGTCCGCTAGCGCCGAGGGCTTCCTCGCTGCGCTCAGTGAGCACGCGCCAGGTGTGAGGGTCACACGCTGCGCCAGTACCGGCGATCTGCTCGCACGCGCAAGCCTGATCATAACGGCAACTCCTGCGGCCGAGCCCGTCGTGCCCGATGATCCGGCACTGCTGCAGGGCAAGCATTTCGCCAGCGTCGGCTCGTTCAGACCAACCATGCAGGAGCTGCCGGATTCCGTGTATAGACTGGCTGGTGAGCTGGTGATCGACTCCGACGCCGCCCGCCATGAGGTCGGCGACGTGATCGGCCCGGTCGAGCGGGGCGTCCTGAACGCCAAAGACGTCTTCTCCGTCGGACAACTCGTCACCGGGCGACGTTCAGTAGATGTCCAAGCAACGACGGCCTACAAATCCGTCGGTATGGCACTCTACGACCTCATTGCGGCCCAGGTGGCCTATAGCGCGGCCAAACTCCGGGGCATCGGGCGTGAAATCGAGCTTTGACGCGGTGCTTGGAACTCGAGCGTCCCGCGACCCGCGGGCTCAGGACGGCCAGACTCCGAGCCACGCGAACGCGAGGAGATACTCCACCACGTCCCCCACATTGTGGCCGATGCTCGCCGCGAGGACGCTGCGCGATTTTTCGAGCCAGTAGGCGTAGAGGACACCCAGGGCAAACGCATAGAACTGCTGGCCGAGGGCCAGCGGCCAGGCGCGGGTTGCGAAGTTGTTCGCATGCAGCAGTGCGAACATCGCCGCGACGATGATTCCGGCCCAGCTCATCTCGAAGCGGCCGATCCGCAGCTTGCCGGGCATGGTGGCGATCAGATAGGTGACCAGCAGAGCGCGGAACGGAATCTCCTCGGTCGGCCCCACGTAAACGCCCTCGAAGAAAGTCCATCCCCAGAAACTGGCAGGAGACGGCGGACCCGTGGAATTGATTCTGGCGTGGGTGAGGAGCTGGGGCGCGTAATCCACCCCTGTCATCAGAACACCAAAGAACACGCCCCAGAGTATCGCCGGCCAGACATAGGTCTTGCCGCGCGGCCAGTGCAGGCCGTAGTCCGCCGGCACGAACCTGTACTTCAGTATCGCGATGACGAGCAGCGCCACGATGAGCTGGCCGGTGTGCTGCAGATAGATGAAGGACAGATTCATCCCGAATGGCGCATGCAGATGCAGCAGCCTGCTCGCCCAGGACGTCATGAGCACACCCGCCATCGGCACGCCGAGCGCGAGGGCGACGGTTACGAGGAGTGGAACGGGCTTCAGCCGCAAGCGCGGCGACTCGTCAAGCGGTTCAGGCGCAGCGATCATGGCCGCGATTTAGGCGTACGAGGCTCTTTTCCGTCTTGAACGAATTTGACCCGTGCCCGGCAGCCCGCGGTTACGCAAGGCAGTGCTTCAATCAGCGACATCGCAGCGATGTTGGCTGCGTTTTATGACAGTATGATTACGCCGGACCCCGCCGCCGCGTGTCACCCTTTGACCCGCGCCAGCTGCCCGGAGGCGCGCCGGTGAGCGCGCGGATGGCGCGAGACATGTGCGCCTGGTCAGCAAAGCCGGTCGTGGCCGCAACGGCAGCGAATGACTGGCCGCTTCCCGTGATCATCCTGAAGGCGTGGCGCGCCCGCGCGCCCAGGCGGAAGGCGGCAGGGGTGACTCCAAACACCTTGCGAAAGCCGCGCGAGACGCTCGATGGAGCTAGAGATCGCTTCCGTGCCCATTCATCCAGTCGCCAGGCGGGATCGTTGAGCAGATCATCCGCCAGGATATCCGGCCAGTCGTAATGGACGGGCGGCTGGCGGCGAATCTCGGCAAGCAGGAGGACGCCGGCCTCGCCTACATCGCGTTCCGCGGCTCGTACGACCGAATCGGCGTCGCACACATGAGCGATGCTGGCATCAGCGGGGCACGCCTCTATCTCCAGGCTGAATATCCGTGCGCCGCTGCCCTCAAACCGATCCAGGTGGGCATCAAAGGCGTCGTGGAGCAGCACGTCCCCGGGACGCACGCGGAAGCGCCCGCGGCTGCCGCTCTCCTCATAGGAGCCCGCAAGAACCATCGCCGCATAGGCGCGCTCATGGCGGTGGCGCGGAATATAGGCGCGCGAATCCCGGCGCTCATGGCCGCTCGGAGTTGGCGCAAAGCTCAATTCGTCGCCATATCCCATCGGGTGACACAGCTCAGTGTTTCAGCACTCCGTTGGCAGCCGCAACGTCGGATTGCAGGCGGGGGACGCCCGCCGCCGCATCAGTGATGTACCCATCGGCCACCTGTACCATTGCCGGTGTGGGTGCCACGAATGCGGTGCTGACCTGGCCGGCAATCAACGTCAACCATTCGCGCAACCGCGGAGGATACACCAGTGCACCTTCGCTGGACTGGATCTTGAGGTCCACCCGACCGTCTATGTCCCGGCTCAGGCGGCTCAGCACCGGTTGCGCCGTGCGGGCGGGGACGCTCTTGTCGGCCACCGCCTTCTCGAGAGCGCTGCGGGCGTCGATCGCCTGGTTCAGGTTGACGTCGAGCCGATTGACCGCGGCGTGAAGCCGCATCAGTAGATCGAAACGCTGCTGCAGTTCCGCCTGTGTGGTCTGCAGTGTGGGGTCCAGTTTGACCACGAACGACTGCTTCTGCGTGGCATCGCCATAGGAGAGCGTTGCGTAATAGGTTCCCGGCATCACTTCCGGGCCCACGGGCGCGGCCGCCGCGAAGAATGAATTGTAAATGCCCTTCACCTCCACCGCATCCGGGTAGGTGAGATCCCACTGAAAACGGTTCATGCCGGGCTTTGCCACCGTCGCCAGTTCCTGCCGCTGTTTACGTGCCACGGTGGGGTTGTCCGAAATCGGCTTCGGCTTGCCTTTCGCCTTCGGGTGCAATGTGAAGCTGCGGACCAACTTTCCGCTCGCGTCGGAGAAGCTCAGTTTCACGGGCGTGCTGCCGTCGTAGTCCTCCGGCAGGTGGAAAAACACCGCGGCGCCGGGCGCCAGATTCTGGCCTCCCGGTCCGCGCGGACCCTCGCCGCCGCCGCCCGCCGCGAGTGACCAGCCACGCCTGCTGCGGCCGGAACAGCGCGGGCGAATCACCGGCTACTTGCGCAGCCCCCAACTGCTCCAGGAACTGCAGGTCATCGAGCACCCAGAAGCCGCGCCCGTACGTCGCCAGCACCACGGCGTGCTGCTGCGGCTGTATCTCGATGTCATTCACCCGTACGGCCGGCAGCTTGAGCGTCAACGGCTGCCAGTGTTGGCCCTCATCGAGGCTGAAATAAACCGTGGAGCTGGTGCCCGCGAAGAGCAGATTGGACTCGTTTGGATCCTGCCGCACGCTCTCGATGTATTGATCCTGCGGCAGCCCGGCGCTGATCTCCGTCCAATGCTTGCCGTAGTCGGTGGTCTTGTACACGTACGGGTGAAAGTCATCCCAGTCGAACCTGCTCGCCGACACGTAGGCGGTGCCCTGATCGGTGTGCGAAGGCTCGATGCAGGTGATCGTGGACCAGGTCGGCAACGTTGGCGGGCGCACCTGGCTCCAGTGGCCGCCCGCGTCGGTCGTCACATAGACCAGGCCGTCGTCGGAGCCTGTCCAGATGACATTGTCCGAGAGCGGCGAAAAGGCAATCGAGGATATGGTGTCGAACATTTCCTCGCCGGTTACATCGGCGCTGATCGGGCCGCCCGGACGCCCCTGTTTGCTCTTGTCGTCACGCGTCAGGTCGGGGCTGATGGGCTTCCAGTGAATGCCCTCATCCGTGGTCTCGAACAGCACGTTCGCGCCCAGCAACAGCTCCTTGGCATCGCCGGGAGCGAACACCACGGGATGGTGGTTCCAGCCATAGCGGTATTTGATCTTGGTGCCCGCAAGGCCGAACTTGTACTCCGGCCACGGGCTCACATTCGTGATCAGTCCGGTCCTGCGGTTCTGCCGCCACTCGATGCTGTAATAGCCGCTGCCGTAGGTGACCCAGGACCGGCCCGGCGTCGGCACCACCCAGCTCATCTCGCCGCCTTGTATGTCCTTCCAGACCGGCGGAATGACTCCCGCCGCTACGGCGCTCGGCGCTTCGACCGAGCCCCGATCCTGCTGCGCGCCATAGATGTGGAACGGGAATTGATCGTCGAGATTGGCGTGATAGAACTGGCCTGTCGGCTGGTTGCTCTCGGAGCTCCAGGTCTTGCCGCCGTTCTGGGTCACGGCGGCGCCGCCATCGTTGCCCTCGATGAGGGTCTGCGGGTTGTTCGGATTGATCCAGAGCACATGGTTGTCGCCATGCGGCGGATGCAGCTCGATCAGCTTCTTGCCGCCGTTGTGCGATACGTACACTCCGACGTTGGGCAGGTAGATCGTATTCGGGTCCTTTGGATCCACGAACACGGTCATGTAATAGAAGGCGCGTTGCGTGATGTCCATGCTGTTGTTGATGAGCTTCCAGCTCTGGCCCGCGTTGTCGGAGCGGAACAGTCCACCCGCCTGGCCTTTGTAGTCCGCCTGGATCAGCGCGTAGACGGTGCCGGGTCGGCTCGGTGCCACCGCGATGCCCACCCTTCCGAAGATGCCGGTCGGCAATCCCGGCCGATGCGAGATGTTGGCCCAAGTCGTGCCGCCGTCGGTGGTCTGGTAGATGCCGCTGCCCGGGCCGCCGCTGGAGAACGTCCAATGTCTGCGCGACATCTGCCACATCGCGGCGTACACCACCTGCGGATTGGACGGATCCATCGCCATGCTGATCGCGCCGGTCGCCTCATCGACGTACAGAATCTTCTTCCAGGTCTTGCCTCCATCCGTGGTCTTGAATACGCCGCGATCCGGATTGGGCCCGAACAGATGGCCCAGCGCCGCCACGTAAACCACATCCGGGTTGTTTGGCGCCACGAGGATCCAGCTGATGATGTGGGTCTCGCCCAGGCCGATGTAGCTCCATTTCCTGCCGCCATCGGTGGACTTGTACATGCCCTCCCCGGTCAGGACCGTGTTGCGAGGCGCGGAATCGCCCGTGCCCACATAGATGATCTTCGGATTGGAGGGCGCGATCGCCATGGCGCCGATATTGTTGCTCTTGAAGTCCTTGTCGGAGATGTTTCGCCAGTTCTGGCCGTAATCCCCGGTCTCCCACAGGCCGCCGCCCGCCGTGCCCATGTAGAAGACATTGGGCTTGTCGGCGATGCCGGCCACCGTGGTGACCCGTCCGCCGCTATAGGGACCGACACTGCGCCAGGCCAGCGCACTCGTGAGCTTGCCCGTTGGCACGGGTGCCGCCATCGCGGCCGACAGCGCCAGGGACAGAGCGGAAAGCAGCACGACGTAGCGTCCGTTGAACATAGCTCGAGGCCTCTGATTGGCGATTCCATCGAGACTTTAAGAGATAATGATTTGCGCGTCTTGCCCGTCGGACGCTGGAACTCGTCGCTCCGCCGCATGTACGACCCGGACCCGGGTCAAGGGGAAGTGATGTTCACGCAAGTGCTCGATCCGCTCGGCAGCCTGACACTGACCTGTCTGGTGGCGCTGGCACCCGTGGTGTCCCTGCTGATCCTGCTGGCGGCCTGCCGCTGGCCCGCGTGGCTCGCGACGCTGGTCGGATCGATCATCACGTTCGCGCTCGCCGCCTGGGTCTGGAAGATGCCCTTCGGCGACGGCTGGCATGCCTATCTCTATGGGGCGGCAACCGGCGTGTGGAACGTCGACTGGATTACGCTCTGGGGCATGGTGCTATTCAACACGCTGACCGTCAGTGGCGGCTTCGAGAACTTCCGGCGCTGGCTCATCGCGCACGGCACCATGGACGTGCGGGTGCAGACCATGTTGTTCGCCTGGGCATTCGGCGCCCTGCTCGAAGGTCTGGTCGGGTTCGGGTATCCCTGGGCAGTGGTGGCGCCGATCCTGATCTCTCTCGGCATCTCCGACCTCGACGCCATCCGCGTGGCGGCCATCGCCAACAACGCACCGGTGTCCTTCGGAGCTCTCGGCGCCCCGATCATCGCGCTTGCCGCGGTAACCAACTACCCGCTGCTGGCGCTCTCGGGATCGACCGGTACGATCGTAGCCGTCCTCGCACTGCTGCCACCCTGGGTACTGCTGTACCTGGTTTCCGGCAAGGCAGGCATGAAAGGCGGCTGGCCACTGGCCGTCGTGGGCTCGTTGGCTTACGTCGCCGGACAGTTTCCGGTTGCGGTGTATCTCGGCCCATATCTGCCCGACGTCACCGGCGCAATCGTCTGCTTCGTCGCACTGCTGACTCTGCTCAAGATCTGGCAGCCAAAGACCGTTCTCGGGTACGGCGGAGTGCCGATCGATGCAACCGTGGCCCGACAGACGCAGGCGCACGGGCTGAGCCCCGGAGAAGTCATGCAGGCCTGGATGCCGTTCGTCGTGCTGCTGATCGTGGTTGCCGCCTGGACCGGACCCTGGTCACCACTGCCGAAGATGACATGGTTCACCGCACAGGCAGTCGCGTGCCCCTCCCTCGCGGCCACTTGCGATGCGGCGAAACCGGGCGTCACGGCGGCATTCAAGTTCGCACCCTATATCGGCGGCACCGCAATCCTCGCCTCCTGGATCATCGTGGCTCTGCTTCTTGTGGCACTCGGCAAGCTCTCACGCGCGCAGATCGTCGAGGTCTTCCGTCGCACATGGCAACAGATGTGGGGAGCAGGCCTCGTCGGCATATTCATCTTCGGCCTCGCCTACATCTTCAACTACTCCGGCATGGCCGCCTCGCTCGCCAAGGCATTTTCGACCATGGGAGTCGCGTTCATCGTGCTGTCGCCGATCCTGGGATTCATCGGCGTCGCGCTGTCGGGATCCAACACCTCGACGAACGCAATGTTCGGCAAATTCCAGGCGCTGGTGGGCGCGCAGCTCGGCATGCCGCCGCTGCTGGCGCCGACTCTCAATTCCGTCGGCGCCGAGATCGGCAAGCCCATCGCGCCTCAGACCGCGAGCGTGGGCGTGTCGACCAGCAAGTTCGTGCGCAAGGAAGGCGATGTCATCCGCCATAACCTGGGGTGGACTTTCATCCTGCTCGCCTACTTGGTCGTCATCGCAATCGGCTGCTACCTGCTGCGGCCCGCTGCGATGATGCCCTGAGGAGAGACGTTCGCGGCGTGGATATACCACGCCGGCCGCAGTGGTTATTGCATCAGGCGCGGCGGAACTCTAGCTTCGCGTCGAATGCAAACATCGACTCTGGGAGAGCGGCTCATACGCTCGCGGGACAGCGCGCGGGTGAGGAAAAGAGCCGCCATGCTCCTGCATCAGATCGAGCGCGGCGCTTACTTCAACCACCGTCTGCTGCGCCGCTTCATTTCGCTGGCTTCCGGCATGCGATTCCGCGGCGCCGCGCGGATCGCCCTGAACAAAAGGCCGCTTCTCGGCGCCTCTCTCGGGGCTTGGACGCAATCCGCAATGCGGGGGCCGAGTGCGTGGAGCATTGCCGAGCGCGAGCTCATGGCTGCCATGGTAACGCAGTGGAACTCCTGCGCCCTCTGCACGGATATGCTCGGAGCGGCGGCGGCCAGGCACATGGGCAGGGCCGCGGTCGATGCGGTGCTGTCCGATTATCATTCGGCCCCGATCTCGGACGGCCTGAAAGTGACGTTGGAATTCCTGGAGATCATGACGCTGCAACCCAGGAAGATGACCGAGGAAGGCGTCAACGCGGTGATCGATAGCGGCATCAGCATGGAAACGTTGATCGACGCGATCGAAGTGGGCGTGGTGCTCAAGCTCATCAGCAGATATGCGGGCGCACTCGAGCGCGCGCAGATCCACGGGCTTGACCAGCTACGTGCCCTTGTATGCCGGCGGCCGATTCTCCTCGAAGGCCCGCAGGCCCTCCGCGAAGTCTTCGGTCTCGAATATCTGTCCGGCGCGCGCGAATGCCTCCGCCAGCAGCGCTCCAGACTCGAGCTCATCGAGCCGCTGCATGAGAACCCTTGCGGCTGCAAGCGCCAGCGGCGGCTTTGACGCGATCGTCTCCGCGAGCGCGATCGCGCAGGCCATCAATTGGTCGGGGGGGACCACGCGATTGACGAACCCAGCCAGCTCCAGCTTGTGGGCGGGCCACATCTCACCGGTGAAAAGCAGCTCGCAGGCCAACTTTCTCGGGAGCATTCGCGCGGCCATGACCGCCGACACCGGCCCAAACCCCACATAGTTGGCATGGCCATCACCCATCATCGCTCCCTCGGCGGCAACGACAATATCGGCAAGACAACATAGCTCGAAGCCACCCGCCGCGGTCATGCCATTCACCGCGGCTATGACGGGCCGCCGGAACTCCCGTAACAGCCGGAACATTTCCGGTGCTCCAACCCGAAAGCGCTCGCGCAGCCCCGGATTCTCGGTCCAGCGCTGCAACTGCGGAATATCGGCGCCAACGCAAAATGCCCTTCCAGAACCGGTCAGCACCAGCACTCTTACCTCATCGTCACCTCCCGTAGCCGACAATACGGCTATCAATTCCTCGATCATCTCAACGGTGATTGCGTTGAGGGCCTCAGGGCGGTTGAGCGTGACCGTCGCCACGTGTCCTCTCTTCCGATAGTGAATGACCTCACTCATGAACGCCTCCGCCCTGGGCAGCCGTTACCAGGATATCGACCAGTGCCTCAGGAGCGTCCAGCATGACCTCATGTCCGCACGGCACGTCCACTTTCATCCAATCGACGTCATTGGCCACGCTCTCGTAGGAATGAAAGCCCAGTCCCTCGTAGCCCCGCCACCCGGTCGCCCGAACGTAGGTCTTCTTCCTGACATTTCGCCACGCTCCCGTCAGCGAAATGGGCTCACAGAAGGAGGCCAGCGGGTGCGGCGTGCACGAGCGATCCACGTATTCGACATCGGCCGGGTTGGTTCCCAGGAGCATTGCCGGCAACGGTGGCGCCAGCAGCCCGCCGGCCCCGGCGGTCGCCTCCAGCAGCCCGGCCACCACGTCGCTCGACCGATTGATGCCCAGAACCGTCTTTCCCGCCTCCGGAATGATCGCGTCCACGTAGACCAACGCGCTGATGCGCTCACACAGGGCATCGGCCACACCGGTGATCACGACTCCGCCATAGGAGTGGCCACAGAGAACCACACGCTGCAGATCCTCCCAAATAATCACATTCAGGATGTCCTGAATATGCGTGCGGCAGCTAATGGGGAACAGACCGGCAAGATGCGAGCGCTCGCCGACTCCCGTCAGGGTAGGTGTAAATGCGCGAAATCCACGCTGCCGCAACATCGCCGCGACGCGGCCATAACACCACCCACCGGCCCACGCGCCATGCACCAGGACAAAGACCGTGTCATCTCCACGGCTGGAAGATGGTTTCATGGGACGCCCTCCCGTTGTTGCATGCTCGACCAATGGGTGAGCTCGAACCGGCCTGCCCTCACCTCTGCAACCGCGACATCGTCGACGCCAAGCCCGGAATGGTCCGCGGGCGAGTATCGATACTTACCCTCCGGCGTCGTGACAGCCACGTGATCCAATGCATGTCGTATCGCAATCGGATCGACACTGCCGGCCCGTTCGATGGCGGTGGCGATCAGTCTGACGGCGACATAGCCGTCGACGGCGAACTGCGACGGCGAATGTCCATATGCCTGCTCGAAGGATCGAGTCATCGCGAGCCCAGCGGTGCGAACCTTCGACTCCGGCAACTGCGCTGCGACCATGGCTAGTGGAACCGCCACCGTCACTCCCTCCGCCGCGGCACCTACGGCGCCCAGAAAGGCCGGACTCGCCACGCCGTGGCTCATGTAGAGAGGAACTCTGACAGCGGATTCCTGGTACCCCTTGATGAACCCGACTGCAGGCGGTCCGGTGAGCCACGCCATGAGCGCTTGGGGCCTCCCGGCCGCAATCACGGCGAGGGCCGGACCAAAATCGACGGTGTCCACCCTGACGGCCTGTTCGCCCACCAGCTCCATTCCATACCCTGAAAGCATGCGCCGCTGTTTCGCCCAGCCATTTCTCGCAAACTCGCTATCCGAGTCGAAGATCACGGCAATCTTCCTGACCCCTCTCGATTTCATGTATCGCAACAGCTGCTCCGCCACCAGCTGTCCCGTCAGTGGCGTCATATAGACATACGCGCGAACCGGATCCACCTGCGCGTCCGCGGCGCCAGTCGACACGTAGGGAATTCTCGCTCGCTCGGCCAAAGGTATGACCGCAAGACTCGCGTTGGAAAAGGAGGTGCCGACGACCGCGCACACTTTCTGATTCGCGAGACGCTCAAACCCGGCTGTCGCCCCTGCCACGCTCGTCTCATCGTCTTCAGTACGAAGCTCGATCGGACGGCCGCCGAGCAGGCCACCCGCCGCGTTGAGTTCCGCCACCGCCAACGCCGCTCCCTGAGCGTTGTCCCGTCCACCCGGGTTGTTCCCGGTGATGGACACGAGCTGTCCCAGTAGGATGGGCCATCGCCGTTCTGCGGGATGACCAATGCTATTCACGGCGCAGATCATGGCGATTGTGGCGCAGAGCGTGATGACACCGAGGCGCGTCGCATGCTCGGGGCCTCGGCTCAACTCACCCTCCGCTGGCGCGTCCCCCAGTACGAATCGCGCAGCGCCTTCTTGTCAATCTTGCCGATGGAGGTCACCGGCAGTCGCTCCACGATGTCGACGGACTTGGGCGCCTGATGCGGCCCTTTCTTGGCTTTGACTGCCTCGATGACCGCGAGCGGGTCGATGGCCTCGCCGGGACGCGGAACGACCACGGCCTTGACGGCCTCTCCCCACTTGTCATCCGGTACGCCAATGACCGCGACGGCCGCAACACCGGGCACCTCCGCAATGACGTCCTCGATCTCGCGCGAGTACACATTGAATCCACCCGTCACGATCATGTCCTTCTTTCGGTCAACGATGTAGATGAATCCACCGTCATCGCAGGTTGCGAGATCTCCTGTATGCAGCCAGTCCCCGCTCAGCGCCTCTGCGCTCTCTCTCGGCATGCGGTGGTAGCCTTTCATGATGCCCGGACCACGCACGCATATCTCTCCTACGGCACCTGGAGACACTGGCTCTCCGTCTTCACCGAGTACGGCAACCCGCATGCCGAGCACGGCTCGGCCACAGGAATTCAACAGCGCCGGGTTGTGCTCCGGATCGTGCTCGTCCTTGCGCAGCATGGTCGCGAAAGAGACACACTCCGTTTGCCCGTAGGCCTGAAGGAAGACCGGTCCAATGACCTGGTGTGCCTCCATCAGCCTGGAGGGTGAGATGGGAGCCGCGCCGTACATAATGGTCTGGAGCGAGCTGAGATCTACTTCCTGCGGCCGAGCCTGGTCGAGCAGCGCGTACAGCATCGTGGGTACCAGGAACGTCCAGTTGATGCGCTCGCGCGCCACCGTGGCCGGCCAAGCGACCGGGTCGAACGTGCGCTGCAGGACGACGGTTCCGCCGCGAACCAGTGTTGGTACGATCGGTAGAACCCCCGCGTGAGAAATCGGCGCAACGGCAAGAAAGCGTGGCACCTCCGGAAAGCCCAGCGATGTCGTCAGCGTCTGCACCTGCTGTACGAGCGCCCGATCAGGAATTTCCACTCCTTTCGGGCGACCGGTCGTGCCGCCGGTGTACGCGACCCAGCGGACTTCCTCCGGATCAGTTCGCCGTCGCACCAGCTTGCTGTCGGAATAGGCCTCCGATAGCGCGATCAGATCCTCCGCGCCACTTGCCGGTCCAAGCGCCAGCAGATGACGGACGGACGCCGATCGGCTTGCGACTGCGCCCCCGCGATCGAGGTAATCGGGGTGTACCACGAGCACCTCGACGCCGGCGTGATCACAGATATGAAGTAGATCCTCGACGGATCCCAGAGGATGCAGGCCGCTGTAGCGGGCCCCAAGGAGGCAGGCCGCCACCTGCAGCATCCAGACTTCCGGCATGTTCGGGCTCAGCACCGCGACCGAGCTGCGATCGGAAACGCCGCGGCTGGCAAGGGCCTGCACGAAGCGGCTGGTCCGGCTGGCGGTCTCGGCATAACTGATCCGCCGTGGTCCGAACACGAACGCCTCTCGATGTGGATACCGACGGAGCGCCTCGATGATGATGTCCCCGTAGCCCACATCTTGCGTCAATTGAGACATTCGTGTCGGCACCCTGTTGGCGAGACGTGACGGTAGTCTCCCGCCTGCGACGGGGGAGCGTCTTTAGCCGGGATGCTGCTTTGAATGATCGGCAGTCCGCGGGAGATCGACCGCTGTGATGGCCGCCGGACTGCCTCGCCTCAGGGAGCCCGGCGGAGCGCCGCTCCATTTGCGAAAGGCGCGGCTGAAGGCGGCCTCAGAGCCATAGCCGGCAAAGTCCGCGATCCTGGCGATCGAATTCTGGCCGTTTACCAGCATATCGAGCGCCCTTGCCATCCGGACCGCGGTGAGAAACTGCGCCGGTGTCATGCCCATGGTGGTCCGAAACCGCTCGGCAAATGCAGATCGCGACAAACCGGCGGCCCGGGACATCCTCGCGAGCGTCCACCGCGCTCCGGGCTGTGTTTGTATCGCGCCGATGACCCTCGCCAGGAACGGGTCCTTCAGTCCGCGCACGAAGCCGGGCCGATGCTCGCCGAAGCTCACCAGAAACTCCGAGAGACATTGCACCAGCAAAGCTTCCGCCAGGCGGGTGGCCGCGTCCTGACCCGTCAGGCCCTTCTCTCCCTGCTCGATGATCTGTGAAAGTACCGCCTGCACGAACGAGTGGTTGCGGGCGACGAACCCTTCCAGACGGATCAGCGCCGGCAGGCCATTCAGTATCGCTGCCGGAAACTTCTGGTCGAAGAACAGCCGTAATGCGGTCAGTCCCACTACGGCGGCGCCACCCTCGGAGAGGTGATGCCGGAAAGACGACGCAAACAGCGCTTTCCATTTCTCCTCCACCGTCTGGAAACGGCCAAACTCCCGCTGCAGCAACTCCTCGAGCGGCACCGGCGGAACGTCCGGACTCTGAGCGATGGTGTATCTGCCGGGCCGTGGCAGCAGAACCACGTCGCCCTCCTTCAGCTCCACGAATTCGCGCGGTTGCAGAATCCCGGCGACGCAGCTTCCCTTGGTCAGCACGTAAAGAACGATGCAATCGTCGCCGTGAGGCATGGATGTCGCCCACGGGCCGGATCCGATCGCGACGGTGCTCGCCAGGACACCGGTCAGCTTGATGGTGCGCAATGCCTGTACGAACGGTTCCCCGCGCCGCAATACATCCGGATTGCGGATGAGCGGATCGGGCTCATCTGGTCGCATCATCGGCAGCCCCGAGGCGCAGGGTCGGACCCGAGAGAAACAGGATCTTAGCACAGGGGTCGGGCTGCCTGGGGCAGCGGTCTCAGCGTGACTGCTGCCGATCGACCACACCCTCGACGAGCACCAGCTCACAGCCATCGCACGCCGCACGACGAATGGCCGCTGCCTCCTGATACTCAGGCGAGTTATAGAAAGCCAGCGCGGCTTCCATGCCGGGAAATTTGTGCAGATAATAGCGGTCGAATTGTTGGGTTCCTTCCAACACTTGGAATCTGCCGGCCCGCGCCAGAGTTTCGTGCGGGTAAGCACTCGAGATGCGATTCACGATCTCGGCGTAACGGCTCTGTCCTGCCTCGCTCCGCGCCCTGGCTCTCGCAATCCAATATACGCTCATACGTTCGCTCCAGTCACGGCAAAGTCCGGATAGCCGCCCAAGCCGATCAGCATGCAGGCGGCAACCAGCAGCAACACCGCGCACGCTGCCATGACCTCTGTGTAGCTGCCGATTCGGTCATACGCATAGCCCAGCAGGCCGGGCCCCGCCCCCGCGCCGATCGCCAGAATCCCATACAGAATGCCGTAGATGACCCCATAACTTCGAATCCCCATGTAGCGCGCCACGAGATACGGCAATAGATTGACCTCGACGCCGGCGGCTCCCCCCAGACATATGATCGCCGCCAGTGCCTCATCGAAATTCATCGCCCGGTGCGACAGCAGCCAGCAACCGGCAGCGGCCAATCCCATGACGCCGGCACCGATGAGTGGTGCCGGCAGCCTGTCCAGCAGCCAGCCTCCAATCAGCCGCCCCGGAAGACTCGCCAACCCAATCATGGCGGTGAGTACGATGATGTCCCGCGGCTCGAGCGCGGCGGAGCGGAGAATGTTCTCCATGTGTGGGATGGGCGCCGCACCGGCAAAGCCCATCGGGAGACACGCAATCCCCATCAGCCAGAACGCACGCGAACGTAGGGCTTTCGCAACCGTCAGACCGGCGGCCGCTGCCGGCGGCGGCGCCGTCGAGCTCCCATGTCCATGGGCAGTCGCGCGCCCGCCGGGGAATCCCCCAGAGAACGACCGGCGCAACTACTATCGGCAACAAACCAACCACCACGATCGCGGTACGCCAGCCGGAAGTCGCAACCAGCCAGCCGCCCAACGGCTTCACCACCAGGGTAAAGAGCCCGACCCCGGTCATCGCGATCCCGAGCGCAAGGCCTCGGCGTCTCACGAACGCGCTCGCAATGGGGCGCGTGAACGATATCGGTGTCGCTCCCACGCCCGCTATCGCGATGACACACCAGGTCGCGTAATACTGGGTGATGGAGCCGGTGGACAATGCGAGGCTCGCAAAGCTGACGCCAAGCCCGCAAAGCGAGAACACCGCGACCCTCCGAGCATCATATCTATCGACCAGGTACCCCACGACAGGAGCGCCGCAGAGCAGGGCCAAGGTGACGAATCCCAGCCCACCGAAGATGGTCGCGAACGGCCAACGGAACTGACGCGCCAGACTCGGCGCAAAAATTCCGATTGAATAGAATGGTACCGACGGAAACCCGAACCCGAGCCCCAGCGTGGCGGCGACTAGAAGCCGCCAGTGCGGGCGAATTTCCGCATCGCTTCCGCCGCCGGTTTCTCGGTACCCATCCTCATCTCAGCGCCGCGAGCAGTTCGTCCATCCTGTCATAGGACTCCTGCAGCCGGCCCATGCCCTGCTCGGCGACCTTGTCGCGGAGCTCCTCGGAATCGAACTCACACGTCAACGTAACGAGGGTACCGGTAGCGGTCTCCTCGAAGGATATCGTGATGGTGCTGTCGCCCGCCTCGGCCGCGCCGCGACCCTGTGGGGCTGACGTCGACGGCCAGCCCTTTGTGTAGGTGAAGCGCGCTGGCGCGACCAGCTCCACGTACTGGCCGCAGAAAATCACCTCGGAGCCGTCGGGATTGCGCTGGCCAAAGCGCCAGCGACCACCCGGTCGCAGATCGATTTCAGCAATATGGTTGCAGGCGCCACGCAGACCCCACCACTTGCTCACGTAGCCCGCGTCGTGGTGGGCCTCCCAAACGAGCTGACGTGGCGCGCGCAGATGCCGTTTGATCACCAGCTTCCTCGCGCCGTCTTTGGTGACGACCGCGGAGCCCTTGTGATCGCCCACGGGCAGTGCTCCTCACCAGTTCTTCGTCAGAGTCAGCGCGACGGTGCGCGGACCCCCCGCATACCCGTCGGGCACGAGGCCGGGAGCGGCCATGGCGACCCAGTATCGCTTGTCGGTCACGTTCCGCCCCAATAGCCGGACACCCCAGCCCCGCTCGTCCTCGTAGCCGATCGACAGATTCAGGATGCCGTAAGCGTCCTGGCTCAGGATCGCCGCGTTGCTCGGATCGAAGTACTCCCGCGCCTGCCAGTGGTACTCCGTCCACACGGAACCATATCCCCTGAACATTGCCGTCTGGTACTTCGCACTGGCATTGAGGGACGACGTCGGAGCCGAGTTCAGCTCCATGCCCGCCGCGTTGAATGTGTCCGTCGACGCGTCATAGCGAGGATTACCAGAAACGTACGACGCGAGTGCCGACGGAACACTGGCATCCGGAAACTGGTCGTACCGCGCATCGAGATACGAGTAATTCAGGTCCAAAGTGACATCCCGAACGGGTCGAGCGCCCACCTCGAACTCGACCCCCTTGATACCTGCCGTGGCCGCGTTTCCAATCGCGACGACACCGGGCGCAATGAGAGACTGTACCTGGAGATCCCTGTAATCGTACTTGAATCCCGTGATGTTGAGGCGCAGGCGGTGCTCGAGCCACTCGCTCTTCACTCCGACCTCGTAAGCCCACAGGGTTTCCGGCTTGAAATTCATGCCCAGAGAATTCGTTGCGGCGAAATTCGTACCGCCACTCTTGAACCCTCGCGTCGCGGACACGTAAGTCAGCACGTTCGGGGTGAGGCTGTAGTTCACTCCAAATTTGGGCGTTGCCGCGTCGTACGTACGGTCGCTGTTACCGATGAACTGGAAGGTGACGTCGTTCAGCATCGCCGGATTCAGCGAATACTGCGTGAAATTCTGCGCGAACTTTCTTTGCTCCGCCGTATAACGAATGCCGGCGATGACGCTCAACGCATCGGACAGATGATATGTTGCCTGCCCGAAACCGGCCGTGGACTGTATATCGGAATGCGGCAGCACGACGTTGTTGACCGCGCCGGCGGCCGGTACCAACAGACTGGGGAGCGCGGCGGACGTGATGTACCCGACCTCGTGTTCCGAGTAATACAGGAAGCCGGCGAATGCCTCCAGCGGCCCTGCCCTGGCGGTGAGATCGAACTCCTGGCTCACCTGGTGGTAACTGTCAGCCTGGACGCTGTTCAGTATCTGAAGCTCCGTTGCGTCCGGGTCGACGTCAATCTGATACTGCGCGGATCTATACGCCGTCAACGACTTGAGGTCGGTGTGATCCGATAGACGGCTGTCGATCTCTTCGGCTATTCCCCACAGCGTCAAATCATCTGTCTGCGGACTGTTGATGGCCACCGTCGTATAATTCCCGACCAGGCTGTTGGCGATCGGCGCAAACGTGACCGGCGCCAGGTTGTGATCGAAGCTGTCGCTGCGCTCGTCGGCATGACTCCAGTCGAACCGCGTCGTGGCGACGGTGTCGTCCACCAACTCGAGGCGAAGCTGGGCGCGCAGTCCGCCGTGATTGGCGTTCTCGACGCCCGGGATACCGGGCGTGGCATTACTCACGTAGTCGCCGTGGTTGATGTAATTTCCAGCCACGCTGAATTGAGCTGTTCCGGGGACGATCGGACCAGTCTGATAGAACTGGCCCTGAAAGAGGCCATAATTCCCGCCGGTCAGTTGCAGGGTTCCCTGCGGAGTGTCCGATGGCGTGCTGGACACGATGTTGACGGTGCCGCCTACCGCGTTCCTCCCGTACAGAGTCCCCTGCGGGCCACGCAGTACCTCCACCCGGTCGACATCGAGGAAGTCCATGAACTGCGCAAAGGCGCCCGCGAGGTAGACGCCATCCAGCTGGACCGTCACATCCGGATCGGACCCATTGAAGACGTTGTTGCTTCCGACACCGCGGATGTATATCTCACCATTGACGTTTTGCTGCGCCACCGTGAGGTCCGGGGCAATCACGCTCAAGTCCTTTATGTTTGATACACCCGATTGCTGCAGCGTAGCGCCGGAGAATACGCTCAGGGCCAGGGGCGTGCTCTGAGCCGAAGTCGCCCCGGTGCGGGTCGCGGTAACTGTTACCTCTTGTAATCCCGAGCCTTGCTGCTGCGCGCCGGATTGCTGCGGCGAGGTATCCGCAGAATACGCCGGCATTTGCGTAACGAGCAGAGACACAAGCGTCACGGCGCCCAATCTGGAGATTCGCACACTCATTTCCGCCCCCTCTGTTTGTTGTAATCCAAACGCAACCGATGGAGGGGCGGAAAGCCGCTCATCGCCTTGGCCAGTGGCACGAAGTATCCCAAGCCGGGTGGCGGCAGTCTTTATCCTACATTCCGATTTACATGATCGGGCGTCCAGGGCGCACGCTATAATGCCCGGGTAAAGAATGTCGCCGGCGAGGCAGCCATGTCACTCAAGGACTGGATTCAAAAGGGTCGCGAGCTCGGCGCGAGCGACCTGCACCTCGAATCGGGCACGCCGCTGGTCGCGCGGATTCGAGGCGATCTCGCCGCCGTCGGCGAGCCGATTCCCGCGCAGCGCGTCGTCGAGGCAGGCCAGGAGCTTCTCGGTGGCGAGGCCTGGGCACACTTCCTCGAGCGCGGCTCGGCCGACGTGTCGTTGGCGGCCGGAGGCATGCGCTGCCGGCTCAGCCTGTTCCGTACGATTCGCGGCATCGCCATCGCGGTGCGGCTGCTCGCGCCGTCCGTCAACGATTTACGCGCCTGCAACCTGCACACTGATCTGCGCAAGCTCGTGGAGGCGGAGAGCGGTCTTGCCGTGATCTCGGGCCCGACCGGCAGCGGCAAGTCGACGACGCTCGCAGCGCTCATAGAAGAGATCAACACTTCGCGGCCGCGGAACATCATCACGCTCGAGAGCCCGCTCGAGTACATCTTCACGAACCGCCGCTCGTTCATCCGCCAGCGCGAGATTCCGACACACTCCCCAACCTTCGACCAGGCCGTCATTGACGCACTGCGCGAGAACCCGGACGTTCTCGTGATGAGTGAGATGCGCACCCCGGAGGTCATCCGGCTCACGTTGAATGCCGCGGAGACGGGGCACCTCGTCCTTGCCACGATGCATTCCGCGAGCTGCGCGGAGGCCCTGAGCCGGATCTGTATGTCGTTTCCGGCGGAGATCCAGGGGAGCATCCGCGCCCAGCTCGCGGATGCGCTCGTCGGCGTCGTTTGTCAGCGCTTCGATTTCCTCCCGGCGCACCACCTCAGGGTGCCGCGCTGCGAGTTACTGCTGGCGAACACGGGCATCAAGGGAACTCTGCGTGCCGGCCAGTTCAGCCACATCCCCAACGTCATGCTCGCGGGCGGCGAGGAGGGAATGTGGACCTTCGATCGCTATCAGCGCTGGATGGAGCAGAAGACGGACTGGGTCCGTCCGGCGGCGGTGAGGACCCCGCCCGCTGACGAGACCGTCAAAGTCGTGAGTGTGCCGAAGGCGGCGCCCACCCATCCGCCTGCGCACCCGGCTCCATCCACCGCGCAGCGTGTCCCCGCGGAGCAGCAGCCGGAGATCACCATCAACGAGGAAATGGACCTCAGCGAGATCGCCGAGCTCGCAAGAAAGATCGAGGAACGGACGCGCTGAGCGCCGGGCCCGTTGACGCGCGCGGCAGCTCTACTGGAAGAGCTTCATCGCATTGCGCAGCGTCTCCAGCACGCCCCAGATGAAGGGAATGCCGACGAAGCCCCAGGCCAGTATCAGCTGGAGAGTGCGCGTGCCGCTGGAAGTTGTGCTGGCCATGGGTGCTCCGCGCTCACTGCGCCACGAGCGTGGCTTCGCCCTGCACGGCGGACATGTGGTGCCGCTCGTCCACGGCCTTGATGAAGAGGTTGCAGAAGAACCCGATCACGAGCAGCCCCGCCATGAGATACATCGTCACGTTATAGGCGTTTGCCGTCGCGACTCCGTGCGCGACTCTCGTACGCGCGTATGTAGTTGACCAGCACCGGGCCGAACACCCCGGCCGCGGACCAGGCGGTGAGCAGCAATCCGTGGATGGCCCCGACGTAACGCGTGCCGAACATGTCCTTGAGGTACGCCGGTATCGTGGCGAAGCCGCCGCCGTACATGCTGATGATGATCAGGAAGCAGAGCACGAAGAGCCCCACGCTGCCGAGCCTGCCCGCCGTCGGCACGATGGCGTAGAGCACGGTGCCCAGGACGAAGAAGCACGAAATAGGTGTTCTTGCGTCCCATGTAGTCGGAGGCCGACGCCCACAGGAACCGGCCCGCCATGTTGAAGATGCTCATCAGCCCGACGAAGCCCGCGGCGGCGACCGCGCTCACCTTGCCCGGAAACATCTCCTGGCTCATGGCCGAGGCCTGGCCGAGCACTCCGATGCCCGCTGTCACGTTCAGGCACAGCACCCACCAGATGAGCCAGAACTGCGGCGTCTTCAGCGCCGTGTAGACGTACACGTTGGCGCTCGTCACCAGCTTCGGCGGCTGGGCGGGCGGGGTCCAGCCCTCGGGCTTCCAATCCGGCGCGGGGACCCGCACGATCGCCGCGCCCACCATCATGAAGATGAAGTAAACGATCCCGAGCACGATGAAGGTTTCGGCCACTCCGACATGCGTCGGCGTCGAGAACCTGGCCATCAACCACACCGACAGCGGCGAGGCGATGAGGGCGCCACCCCCGAATCCCATGATGGCCATGCCGGTCGCCATGCCCGGCCTGTCGGGGAACCACTTGATGAGGGTCGAGACGGGAGAGATGTAGCCGATGCCGAGCGCGATGCCGCCGAGCACGCCGTAGCCCAGGTAGATGATCCAGATGTTGTGGACATGGACCCCGGCGGCCGAGATCAGGAATCCGCCGCCGAAGCACAATGCCGCGGTGAACATCGCGCGGCGCGGGCCGCCCTCCTCCACCCACCGGCCGAACACCGCCGCCGACACGCCGAGGAAGAAGATCGCGAGCGTGAAGATCCAGCCGAGATTGGTGAGCTGCCAGTCACCGGGTGCCGAATCGGTGATGCCGATGAGCTTCGTCATGGGCAGGTTGAACACGCTGAAGGCGTACGCCTGTCCGATACACAGATGCACGCAGAGCGCCGCCGGCGGCACCATCCAGCGGCTGAAGCCGGGACCGGCCACCGTGCGGTCCCGATCGAGGAATGAGAGCGGGCGCATGTCGGGAGTCTACCTCGGAGCCGAGCCCTAAGCTCGTGGACATGGGTGCCCGTTGCAGACAATCGACGCCGTGGTGTTCGCAATCCGGCGCGGTTGTGTACCGCCCTTGAGCGGCCCAAGAGCGGCCAAGCGCTGGGCCGTGTCCCGGCCCGGCATAAAATGACGCATGCCCGAGCTTCCCGATGTCACGGTCTACCGCGAGGCGCTGACGCAGCGCGTCGTTGGTCAGACAATCGATAAGATACTGATTCTATTGCCATTTCTACTGCGTACGGTGGAACCACCCATCGCCAGCGCGCAGGGCCGGCGGGTGACCGAGGTGCGCCGCATAGGCAAACGTCTGGCGATCGGACTCGAGGGCGAGCTCTGGCTGGTGTTCCATCTGATGATTGCGGGCCGCCTGCATTGGTTCGATGCGGGGACGCCGCTCGCGCGGCGTGCGGCGCTCCTCCGTCTGCAATTCGGAAACGGCACGCTGACACTCACCGAAGCCGGCACCAAGCGGCGCGCATCGCTGCACTTCATCCACGGTGAGGAGGCGCTGCGCCTGCAGGATCCGGGCGGCCTCGAGATCCTGACTTCGACGGCGGCGGAGTTTGCCGGCGGTTGCGCAGCGAGAATCACACACTCAAGCGCGCGCTGACCGATCCGAGACTGTTCAGCGGCATCGGCAACGCCTACTCCGACGAGATTCTCCACGCCGCCAGGCTCTCTCCCGTCATGTTGACGAGCCGCGCCAGCGATGCCGAGGTGTTGCGCCTGCACGGCGCGGCACGGGATCAGCTACAGCTCTGGATCGAGCGGTTGCGCCGTCAGGCAGGCGGGCAATTCCCCGAGAAAGTGACCGCATTTCGCGATGAGATGGCCGTGCACGGCCGCTTCCGCCTGCCATGCCCCGTCTGTGGCACGCCGGTACAGCGGATTCGCTACGTGGACAACGAAACCAACTATTGCGCCACCTGCCAGACCGGCGGCCGTCTGCTCGCCGACCGCGCGCTGTCGCGCCTGCTCAAGCAGGACTGGCCCAGGACTGTCGACGGATTCGATCGCGACGAGTGACGAGACTCGCACTGCGACAGTCAGGCCGTTTCGAGGGCGTCGGCGATCCGCTGAAAGATGGCGCGGACCCTGTCGGCAGCGCCTTCCACGTCGCCCGCCCGGATTCGCGCGTTCAAGGTCGCGATGCAACTCAACCATGGGTTTCAGCCCGCCGCCCGTCGCGACCCGCAATGCGCCGCAGTGCTATGCGTCCCCGCACGTTCCAATGCATGAAGTCCCAGACCGTGAGGAATGTGCGATTCCCGCTCGCCTCCACGAGGCGGCGATGGAAGGCGAGCGCCTCGTCGATGTAGTGCTCCCGATCCATTGCCTCCACGGCGCTCACCATCGAGTGCACACGGCGCGCGAGATCTTCGATCAGCTCCGGCGAGAAGGGCACGGCGAGCTGCAGAGCCCGCTCCTCCATGATCAGGCGCAGCTGATAAGACTCGCGCAGCTCCTGGTAGTCGGCGCCGCGCACCCGCGTGCCCCGATAGCGCTCGCTCGTGACCAGTCCCGAACCCTCGAGCTCGCGCAGGGCCTCGCGAATCGGCGCCTGGCTCACGTCGAACTCACGCGCAAGCGTGAGCTCTTTGAGCCGCGTGCCCGCGGGGTACGTGCCGTCGAGAATGCGCGCCACCAACGCGTCGCGGATACGACGACGCGTGCACTTACCCTTCGGTGCGGGTTCGCTCATTGTGACCCCCTGAACGCGTAAGCTTAGCGCGTCGAGGGCGGTGAGTCGCCACGTGATGCATACGTCGCCGTCGGGATGTGGCCCTGGCGAGCAGTCTCGGCCTCATTCGTCCAACCCCCGCCCGTTGCACGGACGAGAGCGATCGTGGCCTGGAATTCGGCCACGCGCGCCGAGAGCGCAGCCACCTCGGCCTGCAGTGCCGCAGTGTGGGTAGTCGCAACTTCCAGGTAATCCGCCACACCGGCCGCGTAGCGCTGATCAGCGTGATAGGCAGACTGCGTGGCCGACACTGCAGCCGCCTCGTCCGCCGCGCGTTCCTCGGCATCGCGGTGCAAGGCCACCAGGCTGTCCTCGACTTCCTGGTACGCAACCAGGGTAGTCTTGCGATAGTTGGCAACCGCCTCGTCGTACACCGCCCAGGCTTGCCGGTCGCCTGCGAGGCGCGCTCCGGCATCGAGCAGCGGCAGCGAGCCGGCCGGTCCGATCGACCAGAATCGGCTGGGGGCATTGAGCCAAGTGGAAGCGACCGTGCTCTCATAGCCCGCGGCGCCGCTCAACGAGAAGACGGGGAACCAGGCCGCCCGCGCCACGCCGATTTCCGAGTTGGCCGCAGCGACCGCCCGTTCCGCGCTCGCCACGTCGGGACGGCGCTCGAGCAGTGTCGAGGGGACTCCCGGATCGAAGGCAGGCGGCAGAGCCGGCGAGCGGACCGGAAGCGATGCTGAAATCCGAAGGCGGCTCTCCGACGAGTACCGCTATCGCATGCGCAAGTTGCGCCCGCTGCAGCCGTACGGCGGCGAGCTGCGCCCGCGCGTTCTGCCGCAATGTGTCCGCCTGCTCGACGTCCGTCGCCGCGGCGATTCCCTGCTTGTATCGGTTGTCCGTCACCGTGTAGGCGCGATCATAGTCACGCACCGCAGCCTCGAGCAGCTGCGTCGTCGCATCCGCGCCGCGCAGCTCGAAGTAATCGCTCGCGAGCTCAGCGCGCAGGGAAAGCTCCACCGCCGAGAGATCTGCGGCGCTCGCCTGGGCTGCGGCGCGCGCGGCGGCAGTGGCGTTGCGCAACCGGCCGAAGAGATCGACTTCCCAGGCGAAGCTGACGTCCCCCGCGAAATCGTTATAGGTGCTTGCCTTGTGGTCCAGCAGGCTGGCGAGAGGCGCGTTGGCAGAGGAACGCTCGCGCGTTGCCGCTGCGTCTGCGTCGAGCGTGGGGAATTCCTGTGAGCGCGAATTCAGGACGACCGCACGAGCCTCGCTCAGGCGCGCGACGGCCGCCTGCAGATCCGGATTGGAGCCGGAAAGGCGTTGCTCGAGGTCATCGAGCGTCGGCTCGTCGAATGTCTGCCACCAAACCCCGCGAGACGCGCCGTCGGCGGGATG
This sequence comes from uncultured Pseudomonadota bacterium, assembly GCA_963833085.1. Classification (GTDB taxonomy): domain Bacteria; phylum Pseudomonadota; class Gammaproteobacteria; order Steroidobacterales; family Steroidobacteraceae; genus 13-2-20CM-66-19. Next base: position 94,667 of record CAWHWV010000009.1, on the reverse strand, counting down.
AGCGGGCATCCAGTCACCCGCCTCCACGAAGTGCTGCACCTGGGGCGTCGCGGGCTTCTCGTAGTGCGGCGCCAGCGAGCACGCGCTGAGCAAGACAGCGGCGCCGAGCGCGGCAGCGATCGCGGCCAGGCGCACGGGCCGGCCGCAATCCCTCCTGGTGCGCTTCGAGGGCATCAGACCTCCGGGCCCGTGCGGCCCGTGCGCTTGACGACGCGCACGACCGCGCCGCCCACCAGGGAGTCAGGCGGGCTCAGGATGACGTGATCGTTGGCCGAGAGCCCGGAGACGATCTCGATCTTCGCGCCGTAGTCACGTCCGATGGTCACGGGCTTCAGCACCACGCGATCACGCGCACCGACAGTCGCGACGTGCAAGCCGTCGCCGCGAAAGAGCAGCACGTTGGCGGGCAACAGGAACGAACGGCCGGCGTTCTCCGCCGGCACACGGAAATGCACCTCGGCATAACCACCCGGCAGCAGCTCACCCTTGCTGTTGTCCATAAGGAGCTCGACCATGAGGGTTCGGGTAGCCGGATCGATCGCGCTCGCGGTCGTATCGACCGACGCCCGGTAAACCACGCCGGGCCTGTCCGGCACGTGCAGGTCGGCTGTCAGGCCAGGCTTCATCGCCGCGGCATCCTCCTGGGGAACGCGAACGTAAAGCCGCAGCCGACTCGTATCGGCGATGCCGAAGAGCGCCGCGCCACTGCCGCTGCCGGCATTGATGAGATCGCCAATGTCCGTGTTGCGCGCCGTGATGACGCCGTCGAACGGCGCGATGACACGCTCGAAGCCGGCCAGCTGCTGCAACCGCAACACGTTGGCGCGCGCAGCCAGGACCTGCGCGTCGCTCGCTTGCGCCGCGCTCACTTTCTCATCGGCTTCCTGCTTAGACACCGAATCGGTGGCGCGCAGCACGCGCCAGCGGTCCGCGGTCACGTCCGCGATCTTCTTGTTGGCCTGCGCCACGCCGAGATCCGCCTGCGCCTGCCGCAGCTGCTGATCGACCTCGGGTGACTCGATATCGGCGAGCACCTCGCCCTTGTGCACCTTGGCTCCGATGTCCACGTACCAGCGCTCGACATAACCGTTGGTCCGGGCATAGATCGGCGCCTGGTAATTGGCCTGAAGACTACCGGGAAGCACCAGCTCCGTCGCCGAGCCGTCGGGTTGTGGTAGCGCGGTCGCCACCGCAAGCACGCCCTCCGTCTTCGTTTGCATGCTCAACGCTACGGCGGACTGATGCCGGGTATGGACGAGCCACGCGAGCGCGGCGATCGCGACGAGCACCGCAGCTACGCCTAAGCGCAAGTGGGTTCGCGAGTTACCGCGCCTTGCCGTCGGGACGAAGCCGTATGTCTCGTCTTGGGAAGTTACAGGTTGATCCACGGGTGCCTCACTTCATTGAGCGCTTGGCTCTGCGCGCAGGTTCCTGCGGCGGTCATATATCGCGGCAAACACAGACGGGACGAACACCAGCGTGGCGACCGTCGCAAGCAACAGTCCGCCGATGACCGCCCGACCCAGAGGCGCGTTCTGCTCGCCGCCGTCCCCAAGCCCGAGCGCCATCGGCACCATCCCTATGATCATCGCGAGCGCGGTCATAAACACGGGACGGAAACGTGTAAAGCCTGCGTCGAGCGCGGCTTGTACAGGCGTAGCGCCTGCGGCGAGACGTTCACGCGCAAAGCTCACGACCAATATGCTGTTTGCGGTCGCAACGCCCACGGCCATGATGGCGCCGGTGAGCGCCGGGACGCTCAGCGTCGTGCCCGTCGCGAGCAACAGCCATGCGATGCCGGCCAGCGCGGCAGGAAGCGCGGCGATGATGATGAACGGGTCCGTCCATGACTGGAAGTTGATGACCATCAACAGATACACCAGCACGATCGCCCCGATGAGACCTATCCCCAGCCCGGTGTACGACTGCAGCATGGTCTCGACCTGTCCGCGCAGCAGGACACGCGTGCCGCGCGGCAGCTTCCCGTTCCACTTCCTGATCTGCGCGCGGATGTTCTGCGCCACCGAGCCCAGGTCCCGGCCCTGCACCGCGCCGTAGATATCGATGATCGGCTGCGCGTCGTAGTGCGAGACGACGGCCGGACCGAAGCCGCGGGTGATCGTCGCAAGGCCGCCCAGGACCTGGGTCCCGCCCGGCGCATCGATCGGCACGTTGTCGAGGTCCTGGAGCGAGGTCATCAGGTACTGCGGCGCCTGCGCGACGAGCGGATAGGAAATCCCGTTCTGCGGATTCAGCCAGAAGGTCGGCGCGATCTGGCCGCTGCCCGAAAGCGTCAGCAACAGATCGTTCGCGATGTCGGACTCCGTGATGCCGAGCTGCTCGGCGCGCGTGCGGTCGGTGCGCACCTCGAGCTCGGGCAGGTTGAAGACCTGCTGGATGCGCAGGTCCGCGAGCCCCGGTATCTGGCGGAAGGAGTCCAGCAGCTGATCGGCGACCTGGTGGTTATCGGGGCTCGGGCCCACCACCTGCACGTCGATGGGCGCGGGCGCGCCGAAGTTGAGAATCTGGCTGACGATGTCCGCGGGCAGGAACGCGAAGCTCGTGCCCGGAAACTCGAGCGGCAACCGCTGGCGCAGCCGGGCCACGTAACCCGCGGTAGGGTCGTGCTTCGGCGTCAGCGAGATCAGGATATCGGCATCGCTTGTGCCGATGGTTCCCGAGTTGTTGTAGGTCATGTTGATGCTCGACACCGGTAGGCCGACGTTGTCGACGACGCTGCCGATCTCGGACGGCGGTATCACCTCACGCACCGCCGCCTCGACCCTGTCGACCAGCGCCGCGGTGTCCTCGACTCGCATGCCTGTGGGGCCTCGCACGTGCAGCTTGATCTGCCCGGCATCGACGTCCGGAAAGAAGTTGCGCCCAAGCGCCGGATAGATCAGCAATGAGGCGAACGCGGCGGCGAGGAACAGCGGTATGAATTTGCCCCTGCGCTGCAGCGACCGCTCGAGCAACGCCCGATATCGTCCGCGCCCGCGCTCGAAGGCGGCCTCGAAGCGCCGTTGCATGCGCTTGAGCGGGCCGGCCGTGTGCGCCGCCGCGTGCTCCTGCGCAGCCGTCCTCAGCCAGTACTTGGCGAGCGTGAGCACCAGCGTTCGTGAGAGTACGAACGAGATGAGCATCGCGAAAACCACCGCTTCGCCCATGGGGACGAACAGATAGCGCGCGACGCCCGAGAGCAGGAACATCGGCACGAAGACGATGCAGATCGAGAGCGTCGAGACGAACGCCGGCAGCAGGATCTGCTGCGCGCCCGCCACGATCGCCGCTTCCACTTCCTGCCCTTCCTCCAGGTAGCGATTGATGTTCTCGATGGTGACGGTGGCATCGTCCACCAGAATGCCGACCGCGAGCGCAAGCCCACCGAGCGTCATCAGATTGATCGTCTGTCCGAGCGCATCGAGCAGGATGATCGCCGCAATGATCGACAGCGGGATGGAGATGGTGACTATCAGTGTGCTGCGCCAGGTGCCGAGAAAGAGCAGAATCATCAGCGCCGTGAGGCCAGCGGCAATGACCGCCTCGACGACGACGCCACGGATGGCGGCCCGCACGAAAACCGACTGGTCACCGGTCGGTGTGATCGAAGCGCCCTCGGGCAGGAGCTCCCGTACATAGGGCAGCTTCGACTTGATGGTATTGACGATGCTAAGCGTCGAGGCGGTGCCCGTCTTCAGAATGGTCATCAGCACGGCACGGCGGCCATTCACCCGCACGATGTTGGTTTGCGGCGGGCTGCCATCGTGGACGAACGCCACATCGTGCAGATACGTCACCGTGCCGTCGCGGCTGCGGATCGGCAGATCGTTCAGCCGCGCGAGGTCGAGCGGGCTGGCGTTGAGCTTGACGGTGTATTCCGTGTCCGCGATCTTCTCCGTACCGGCTGGCACGATGAGGTTCTGCGTGGCGATGGCGTTGAGCACATCGAGCGGCGAGAGGCCCTGCGCCCGCAGCGCCTCGGGCTTGAGGTCCACCTGGACTTGCCGCGTCGCGCCGCCATAGGGATACGGCACCGACGCCCCCGCCACCGTCGCGATCTGCGCCCGGATGACCTGATTGCCAAAGTCGAAGAGCTGCGCCTCGGTGAGCCGATCGCTCGCCATCGCGAGCTGAATGATCGGCACGCTTGAGGCGTTGTACTCGATGATGAGCGGCGGCTGGATCCCGGGGGGCATTTGCTTGAGCGAGAGCTCGGAGAAGGCGACCACCTGCGACATCGCGAGATTCAGGTTCACGCCCGGCTGGAAGTAGAGCTTGATCACCGTCATGCCGGGATAGCTTTGGGATTCGACGTGCTGCACGTCGTTCACCAGCGTCGTCACATACCGCTCTATCTGCCCCGTGATGCGCCCCGACATCTCATCGGGAGGCATTCCGCTGTAAGTGAATGTAACGGCGATGATGGGAATCCGGATTTCGGGAAAGATGTCGGTCGGCATTCCCGGCTGCAGCGGCGTGCCGAAAATCACCAGCCCGCCGATAATCGGCAGCAGCAGCGCCAGCACGATGAAGGTATAGGGGCGCCGCAGCGCCACCTGGATGATCCACATGGTTCGACCGACCGCCGGCATCCGCGCCGCTGGGGGAAGGTCTCCAATTATCGATAATTTATCTCGCGGCGCCTCTCTCTTTAGTATGAGCCGCTCACCTCCGTTAGAGGACATAATGCGCCGGCGCCGTGCCGATGGCTCGGCCGTGGCGGCGCATGCTAGAGTCTCAGTCGAAGGGCCGCCTGCCTCGGGCACGCGGTGAGGATCAATAAGAACAAAGCGCCGGCTGCGCCGCGCGCTTGCAGATATAACACCAACACCGGGGATGAGATCCAATGACCAGAACGATGACCATCGCGGCAGCTGTGCTGCTCTGCGCCGGCGTGCTGCCTGTCGCCCGGGCCAACTGCGGACCTGCGCCGCAGCCGGCATTCGCGATACCGGACGGCGCCCATGCCAGCAGGGACGAGATGAGCGCGGCACGGGACAACCTGAGCGAGTACAGCGCACAGGTGGCGGCCTACGCGACCTGTCTCGATGCCGAGCAGGCCGACAGCGGACGCAGCGCGGGCACTGATGCGCAACGCCTGCGCGGCAGGTATCTGGATCTGGGCAGTGCCGCCCTGCGGCAGCTCGCCTCCGTTGTGAGCTGTTTCACACAACAGGTGCAGGCGTTCGACCAGACCGGCGGCGGCGACGACGCCGGTCCCGCGCAATGCTCCCGCGGGCCCGTCACACCGCCGTAATCGCTACTACCTCCAAAGGAGTACCCCTGTGGCCCTCGCGCAGGGAATTCAACTTTGCGGCCGCGGCCTTAGACTACGCGTCGCAAGTTGAAAGGAGGTAAATCGTGGATATCGTCCTGGTACAGATAGTCGTGACGGCCGTGTTACTGATCGGCTTCACCGTCGAAGTGCTGCTCGGCAAGGTCTAAGGAACCACCGTCTTGACGATCGAGGCATCGAGCGCCTCATAGTCTGAGTAAGAGATCGTCTCGTAAAGCTCCTGCCGGGTCTGCATCTGCCCGATGAGGCTGCGCGGCCCGTCCTCGCGGTGGATGGTGGCGTAAAGCAGTTCCTGGGCTTTCGCCGCTATCCGCAGCGCACTCACCGGCCAGATCACCATCCGGTAACCCATCGCCTCGAACTCCGCCGCCGTGAAATACGGCGTGCGGCCGAACTCCGTCATGTTGGCGAGCAGCGGCGCGTTCACGCGGCGCGCGAACTCGCGGAACATCTCCGCGGTCGTCAACGCCTCCGGAAAGATCGCGTCGGCCCCCGCATCGAGGTAGCGCTTGGCACGCGCCACCGCGCCGTCGAGCCCTTCGCTCGCCGCGGCATCGGTGCGCGCGATGATGTAGAGGTGGCGCCGGGCGCGCGCGGCGGCAGCGATCTTGGCCGCCATGTCCTCCGGTGCGGCGAGCTTCTTGTCGTTCAGGTGGCCGCACTTCTTCGGCAGCAGCTGATCCTCGATGTGCACGGCCGCGGCGCCCGCATCCTCGAATGTCCGTACCATGTGCATGACGTTGAGCGCTTCGCCGTAACCCGTGTCGCCATCCACCAGCAGCGGCAGGGCCGAGGCGCGGCTGACCTGTCGGATGTAGAAACACACGTCCTCGACGGTGATGATGCCAAGGTCCGGCAAACCCATCGAGGCACTGACCGCCGCGCCGGAGAGATACAGAGCCTCGAACCCCTGCCGCTTCGCCTGCAGCGCCGCGAGCCCGTTGTATGCGCCGGGCATGCGCACGATGCCGCCGCGGCGGACGAGTTGCGCAAAGCGCTCGCCCGCGGGCTCCGCAGGCAAATTCTGTCCGACGAGGTAGATGCTCATGATGCCCCCCGAAGGTCAGATGACATAGAGGTCGACGTAGTCGTTGACCGCGGTCCGCTCGAGGCGCGCGCGGTCGAGCGACAGCTCCGCGATCGTGTGCTGCTGCTTCTGCGGGAAGCGCCGCGCGAGATTTTGCCGGAACTTCGCCACCAGGAGCGGGATACCCTCCTGCCGCCGGCGCCGGTGTCCGATCGGATACTCCACCACGATCTCATCGAGCGTGCGGCCGTCCTTGAGCCTCACGGTGACGGCATTGGCGATCGACCGCTTCTCCGGATCGAGATAGTCGCGCGTGAACTGCGGCTCCTCCACGCAGTCGATCCTGGCGCGTAGCGCGTCGATGCGCGGATCGCGGGCGACCGCGTCCTCGTAATCGGCGGCCGTGAGGCGGCCGAAGAGGAGCGGCACGGCCATCATGTACTGAATGCAGTGGTCGCGGTCAGCCGGATTGGCGAGCGGCCCTTTCTTGTCGATGATGCGGATGCAAGCCTCGTGCGTGCGCACGCTGATGTGCTCGATGTCATCGGTGCTCAGGCCCATCTGCCGCAAGCGCTGATGCAGTTGCATCGCCGCCTCCACCGCGGTCTGCGAGTGGAATTCCGCCGGATAGGAGATCTTGAAGAGCACGTTCTCCATGACATAGGAGCCGTAGTCGCGCTGGAACTTGAAGGGCTGCCCCTTGAAGAGCACATCGTAGAAGCCCCAGGTCTTGGCGCTCAGCACCGACGGGTAGCCCATCTCCCCCGTCTTGGCGATGAGCGCCAGGCGCACCGCGCGACTGGTCGCATCGCCTGCGGCCCAGCTCTTGCGCGAGCCGGTGTTGGGCGCGTGCCGGTAGGTGCGCAGGCTCTGCCCGTCCACCCAGGCGAGCGACAGCGCATTGATGATCTCCTCGCGCGACAGGCCGAGCAGGCGCCCGACCACCGCGGTCGAGGCCACTTTCACCAGCACCACATGATCCAACCCGACGCGGTTGAAGCTGTTCTCGAGCGCGATCACGCCCTGGATCTCATGCGCCCGGATCATGGCGCCGAGCACGTCCTTCATGAGGAAGGGCTTGCCGCCGGCCGCCACCGCCTGCCGTGACAGCCAATCCGCCGTGGCGAGAATGCCGCCCAGGTTGTCGGAAGGATGGCCCCATTCCGCGGCGAGGAAGGTGTCGTTGAAATCGAGCCAGCGGATCATGGCCCCGATGTTGAACGCCGCCTGCACCGGATCGAGCTGGAACTGCGTGCCTGGCACCCTGGCGCCCTGCGGCACCACCGTGCCCGGCACGATGGGACCCAGGAGCTTCGCACACGCCGGGTACTCGAGCGCCTCGAGCCCGCAGCCCAGGGTGTCGAGCAGACAGTAATGCGCCGTCTCGTAGGCGAGATCGCTGCGGATCTCGGCGCCGAGGGCATAGTCGGCGATGTCGCTGAGGACCCGGTCGGTGCTCGTTCGCGCGCCACTGAGGGATGAGGACATGGAGTCTCGCGTTTGAAGTCAGGAACGCTTGTCGAGGGCTACGAAGCGCAGCGGCTCGGGCCCGACGTAGTTGGCAGTGGGCCGGATGATCTTGCCGTCGACCCTCTGCTCCATGACGTGCGCGGCCCACCCGGCGGTGCGTGCGATCACGAAGAGCGGCGTGAACATCTCGGTCGGCACGCCCATCATGTGATAGGAGACCGCGGAGAACCAGTCGAGATTCGGAAACATCTTCTTGGCGTCCATCATCACCGACTCGATACGCTCGGCGACGGAGAACATCTTCGGGTCGCCGGCCTCCTTCGACAGGCTGCGCGCCACCTCCTTGATCACCTGATTGCGCGGATCGGACACGGTGTACACCGGGTGGCCGAAGCCGATGATGACCTCTTTGTTGGCGACACGAGCGCGGATGTCGGCCTCCGCGGCATCGGGGCTCTCGTAGCGCTTCTGAATCTCGAACGCCACCTCATTCGCGCCGCCATGCTTCGGACCGCGCAGCGCCCCGATTGCACCGGTCATGCAGGAGTACATGTCAGAGCCGGTACCCGCGATGACTCGCGCGGTGAACGTCGAGGCGTTGAATTCATGCTCGGCGTACAGGTTGAGGGAGGTGTGCATGGCGCGCACCCAGGAGGCGGGCGGCGACCTGCGGTGCAGCAGATGCAGGAAGTGGCCGCCGATCGAATCGTCCTCGGTCTCGACCAGCGGCGCATGGCCGTTGTGGCTCACGTGATACCAGTAGGCCAACATGGAGCCGAGCGAGGCGATGAGCCGATCGGCGATGTCACGCGCGCCAGCGGCGGAATGATCGTCCTTCTCCGGCAGCGCGCAGCCGAGCGCCGACACACCCGTACGTAACACGTCCATCGGGTGCGTCGCGGCGGGCACGACGTCCAGCACGGCGCGAACTGCGGCCGGAAGGCCGCGCAGTGCCTTGAGCTTGCTCTTGTAGGCAGTGAGCTCGGCGCGCGTCGGCAGCTTGCCGTGGATGAGGAGGTGCGCGATTTCCTCGTACTCGCAGGTCGTGGCGATCTCGAGGATGTCGTAGCCCCGGTAGTGCAGATCGTTGCCGGTCCGGCCGACGGTGCAGAGGGCGGTATTACCGGCTACGACGCCGGAGAGCGCGACGGATTTCTTGGGCTTCGGCCCCGTCGTGGCCGGCTCTTCGGTGTGCGTCATGGCTCCACTCTAGACGGGGCAAGATGCCGAAGAAAATACCTTGAAGATGGCATCTCCATATGAGAAAAGTATGGTCATGGAGCTGCGCCATCTGCGGTATTTCCTGGCCGTCGCGGAAGAGCTCAATTTCACCCGCGCTGCGGAGCGGCTCGGTATTTCCCAGCCGCCCCTGACCCAGCAGGTGAAGGCGCTGGAAGCGGAGCTCGGAGTGACCCTGCTCGACCGCTCCGCCTATCGCATCGAGCTCACCGATGCTGGGCGCATTTTCGCGGCGGAAGCCGCCCGGATCCTGGGCGATGCGCGCAGCGCGATGCAGGCCGCCCGGCGCGCGGCAACCGGCGTCACCGGGCGGGTGCGGGTCGGATTCACCGAGTCGGCCTCCTTCAACTCGCTGGTGACCTCCACTTTGCAAAGGTATCGGTCCGACTTTCCGGCCGTCGAGGTATCCCTCGAAGAGCATCCGTCCACGGATCTCATTGCGGCGCTGCGCGAGGGGCGCATCGATGCCGCTTTCGTGCGGCCGCCGGTCCCGACGCGGCGCGGACTTACGCTCGATCTGCTGGAGAGAGAGCCGCTGCTCGTGGCCGTGCCCAGCGGCCACCGGCTGGCCGGCCGGCAGGAGATCGATCTCGCCTCGCTCGCCGCGGAGACCTTCATCCTCTATCCGCGCGCGGTGCGGCCGGGGCTCGCGGACACAGTCGTCGCCGCGTGCGAGACCGCGGGGTTCACGCCCAAAGTCGGCCAGTACGCGCCGCAGCTCTCCTCGACCATCAATCTGGTCGCGGCGTCGCTCGGCATCTCCATCGTGCCGGACAGCATGCGCTGCCTGCAGGCACACGCGGTGACTTACGTGCCGCTGCGCGGCGAGCCCCTGCATGCGCTGCTCGGAATCGCTTACCGCACGGACGAGGGGTCGGCGGTGGTGCACAACTTCATCGATGCGGCACGCCACGGCAGGAGCCCTGCCGCCGCCCAGCTCAGCGCGACCGGGAGGGCATGATGATCCAAAGCTTCAGCGACCACGCCGCGAACGAGCGTACTGCGAGCTACAGCATCTATCTCGCCTTCGACTGAGCGGAATGACGTGCCGGGCGGCCCCCCCCCGGAATGTGACCCAGGTCGCAGAAACGACAGCGTCCGGGCAATCCATTCGCTGCCGTGCCGAAAACGGGAATGAGGGCATCCATGGTGATAGGTCTATTAGCAGTGCTGCTCGCGGCCGCCGCGGCGGCCGCCCTATACCTCGTCAAGGCGGCCGCGTCGTCCGCTGCCCCGGAGCCGGTCGAGATCCTGCTCGGTCCCCAGGATCTGGAGCAACTGCTGGCGCCGGCGCAGAGCAAGCCGCCGGCACCCGAACCACCCTCCGCGCCACTCGCCTCCGGGCAGGTACTGAAGAGATTGCGCGAGCTCGCCCTGCGCGCCTCCGTCTCAGGTGCCCCCCGTCCCGGTCCCGGGCACGCTGCCATCGCCGCGGCCGCCGTTGCGGCGACCGAGGACGGCGCGACACTGCGGCAACTCGCGCCCCGTCGCCCGAGTCTGCTGCCGCAACTCATCCGCGCAGCCAACGACGATGCCGCCCCGCGGCGGGAGCTCGCGGCCATCATTCGCCGCGATCCGTCGCTCGTGGGGAATCTCCTCGAGATGGCCAACAGCTCCTTCTACCGGGTGGCCGAGCGGCCGGTCGAAAGCATCGACCGCGCCGTCGTGGTGCTCGGCAGCGAGGGCATCCGCTCGTTGATCGCGGCCGCGGCGATGCAACCGATCTTCCGTGTCGCCGTCGGGCCGTTTCCGCAGTTCGCGCAAACAGTCTGGGAGCACGCCTGGCGCTCGGCCAACGCGGCGGTCGTGCACGCCGCCATGGCGGAGAAAGCCGACCCGTTCGCCGCCGAGCTGTTGAGTCTGGTCTGGGGGCTCGCCGACGTGGTGCTCTTCCGCGCGGTGTTGGAGCGGTACGAGGCCGCATCGGGCGGCGGGCTGCGGCCCGATGCGGCTGTCATCGCCGCGGTTCTCGAAGCTCACTCCGCGGGCGTCGCGCGCCGCATCGGCGCCGGCTGGGATCTCTCGCAAGCAAGTCTCGCCGCTTTCGAGCAGCAGGTGGGCGCGGCCGAACCGGTCACACCGCTCGGCCGATCGCTGCGGTTCGGGCGCGTGGTCGGCGCACTCGCGGTGCTGTGCATCAACGGCGCCATCGACGAGACAACCGCCACGGCGTCCTTTCCCCATTCCTCCCTGGCGCGCGAGCAGCTCGAGCGCATGTGGGTGAGGCTGAGAACCCGCGCCGAAGCCGGGCGATCCCGCTAAAGCCTGACTCGACCTGCGGCGTAGCCGCCGCTGCGTGGAACGCAGCTCCCCAAGCTGTCGTTATAGTCCTGAGTTTCCTGGGGACGCCCGGGGCGCTCACCCTATGACCATCGCCTGCACCGATTGCGGAACGCTCCAGGACATCCCGACGCTCCCCTGGGGAGCCATCGCGATCTGTCCGACATGCGACAACAGGTTGGAGCGCACCAACGGACGCAGCACCAGCGCAGCGCTTGCCTGCGCCTTGGCGACATTCGTCCTGCTCTTTCCGGCCAACCTGCTGCCGCTCATGCATGTCTCGATGCTCGGGAGGTCACGGGAGAGCAGGCTGGGAAGCGGCGTCATCACGCTCTGGCAGCACCACTGGGTGCTGGTGGCGCTGCTGGTCGCGGCATTCGCCGTGATCCTGCCCTTCGTGAGATTCGGGCTGCTGTCCCTCGTGCTCACCCTGCTGCAGCTCAGGCGCAGGCCGCACTGGCTGGGACGCGCCTTTCGCTGGTCGCTGCACCTCGATCAATGGGCCATGCCGGATGTCTATCTCATCGGCTGCGCGGTCGGCTACAGCCGGATCGCGGCGGCCATGCCGGTGGCCATCGGCTGGGGCGGCATCTGCCTCATCCTGGCCGCGTTTCTATGCATGCTCTCGCGGGCCGCGCTCGATGCGCGCGCGGTCTGGCGGGCGCTCGCCCCCGAGTGCGCCGCACCGCCGGAAGATCAGCCGGCCATCGCCTGCCGGTTCTGCGATCTCGTGCTGCCTGCCACCGCCGAGGGCTCGCACTGCCCGCGCTGCGGACTGGCACTGAGCACGCGGAAACCCGACTCCATCGTGCGCACGACGGCGCTGGTCATCACGGGGTTCGTCCTGTTCTTCCCCGCCAACATCTACCCGATGAGCGTCGACCGGCAGCTCGGCGCGCTGGTGCCGCACCGGATCGTGGGTGGCATCGTGGAGCTCTTCCAGGCGCATCTCTGGCCGCTCGGCGTGCTCATCTTCTGCACCAGCATCGCCATTCCGGTGCTGAAGCTCGCGGGACTGAGCTGGTTTCTGCTCTCCCTCCGGCGCGGCTCGCGATCCCGGCTGGTGCTGAAGACACGACTATGCCACCTCATCGATGAGCTCGGACGCTGGTCCTGCATCGATGTATTCACCATTGCCGCGTTCATGCCGCTCATGCAATTCGACGGCCTGGTGAGCACCAATGCCGCCAACGGCGCGCCGCCCTTCCTGCTCGTGGTCGTGGTCACGATGTTGGCTTCGCACACGTTCGATCCCCGGCTCATGTGGGACGCGGCGCTGGCGCAGCCCGACGCGCATCTGCGGAACACATGAGCGACGCCGAACATCCCGCGACAGAGCCTCGGCGAACGCTGTCCATCGCCCGGCGCAGCTGGTGGCCGGGTTGGATCTGGGCCGTGCCCATCGCGGCGATCGCCATCGTGCTCTGGCTGTTGCTGCGCTCCCTCAGCTCACGCGGAATCGACGTGACGGTCATCTACAATGACGCGGCCGGCATCCAGGCGGGCGGCACGAAGGTGATGTATCACGGTGTGGAGGTCGGCAATGTCGTCAGTGTCGCGCTGGCGAGCGATGACTGGCACGTGGTCGTTCATCTCAACATCGACAGGCAGCTCACGCCGAAAATCAACACGGGCACGCGCTTCGTTCTCGAGGGCGTGCACCCCAGCTTATCGGATGTGTCCTCGCTGCGGGCGCTGATCGCCGGCCCCACCATCGTCATGGTACCCGGGCCCGGAAAACCCGCGCTGCGATTCATCGGCACGGAGGGAGGCCCGCGGCAGACGCTCGCGGTGTCCCTCCCCTATCTGGTCAGTTTCGACGGCGCCGTAGGGCTACTCGAGCCGCACGCGCCGGTCATGCTGCGCGGCTTCACGGTCGGAGAAGTCACCAGCATCGGGCTGTCCGTCGATCCACGCACCGGCCGGATCTCGACACCGGTGCTGCTCGCCCTCGACCCGACACGCTTTCATCTCACCGGAGCTGCGCCGCCGGAAGGCGATTGGAAGCCCATCATGGATGCGACGCTCGCCAAGCTGGTAGCAGCAGGCCTGCGCGCCAGCCTGACGCAGTCGGTGCCGCTCGTGGGAGGCGAGCAGGTGGAGCTCGCGATCGTCCCCGGCGCGCAACCGGCCGCGCTCGATACTTCCGGCCAGTACGCGCTTATCCCAGCCACGGAAGGCGGCGGCCTCGAGCGCCTGCCGGCGGAGATCAGCTCGCTGCCGCTCACGCAGATTGCCGACAACCTGCGGACGATCACCGACCAGGTGCGCTCGCTGACATCCTCCCCGCAGCTGCGCGACAGCATCGCCCGTCTCGACGCGACCCTCGGCGCGCTCGAGCGGATGACGCGTCAGGCCGGGCCGCAGGTCGCGCCGACCCTGCGCGAGGTCCGAACGACTGTGGCGAGCTTGCGCGCCGCCGCCCAGCAGTTGGATGCCACCGCGCAGTCGGCCAGGTTGGCGCTGGGCACGAGCCCGGCGGCGCCGAGCGGCAACCTGCAGCATGCGCTCGATGAGCTCTCCGGCGCCGCCCGCGCCGTGCGCTCGCTCGCCGACTATCTCGACGAGCATCCGGAGGCGCTGCTACACGGACGCCGTCCTCCTCCCTAACTGCCGTCTCCGGGCATTTCCTCAACCCAGCCCCTCCAGAGGGACAACAGCGCCGCCATCAGGGCCGGGCCCAGGAAGATACCGACGAGCCCGAAGGACTCGATGCCTCCCAGGATGGCGAGCAGTGCCCAGAGGAAGGGCAGCTTCGCGCCCTCGCCGATGATGACCGGCCGTACAAAATGGTCGGCGATGAAGAGTACGAGGGTGCCCGCCACGGCAACGACGATTGCGGCCGCGATCGAGCCGCGCACGACCAACACAACCGCCACCGTACCGAAGACGATGGGTGCGGCGAACGGGATGGTCGCAAAGACGCCGGTGAGGACACCTGACAGGATCGGGTGCGGCGCGTGGGCCAGGGCGTAGACGCCGCACATGATCGCGCCTTCGCCGACGGCGACGAATACGATGCCGTCTACGGCAGCGCGGATCGCACTCACGACACGCCGCAGCAGTCGATCCACCGACGACCCGAATAGCCGTCGGAACATCTTCGGCACCTGGATGCTGAGGCGCTCGCGCTCGAGGTAGACGAAAAAGAGCGTGAGGAGAGTGAACGCCAACGTGACGAGGCGCCGCGCCACCTGCAAACCCACTATCCGCGTCCACTCGATCATAGCGGGACTGGCATGCACGTGTCCTGCGGCGCCGCCGGCGGGCGGCAGATACTCCATCCAAAGATCGCGCACCCAGTGTGCGAGCCACGGCATCTGCTGCAGCCATGACGGCAGCGGCGGCGGCCCGTTCCCGGCGGAGGCAGCGAACTCCCGCGCGACTGCGATGGCCTCGCGCCCGGCCACCAGGCCTCCGTAAATGAGTGGCACCAGCAGCACCGTGCCGACCATCGCCGTGAAGGTGAGCGCGGCCCAGACATTGCGCCGCTTGCCGCGGAACTTCGCCAGCCAACGGTCGTAGACCGACGAGGTCGCGATCGCCAGCACCACCGCCCAGCAGAGCGCGGGCATGAAATGCCGCAGCATCCAGGCGCCGGCGAGTACCAGCGCGCCGATGAGCACGTAACGCGCGGTTTTCTGGCCTATCGTGACATTCTCTGGCGGCACGCCGAAACTCCGGGTCAGGGCGGCGCTTATGGTACAGGTCCCTGGTCCGGCCGGCTGGTATAGACTGCGAGGTTTCGGACCTCCTGGAGTCTCAGATGACCATCGCCCGCGACAGTGTCGTTACCATCCACTACACCCTGAAGGACGACTCAGGCGCGGTCATCGACAGCTCCAGCGGCGGGGAGCCGTTGGCCTATCTTCACGGTCATGGCAACATCGTCCCCGGACTGGAGCGAGAGCTGACTGGCCGCAACGCGGGCGACAAGCTCAGCGTGCGTGTGTCCCCCGAGGAAGGCTACGGTGAGTACGACAAAGAGCTGGTGCAGAGCGTTCCCCGTCGCGCGCTGCGCGGCATCAAGGACGTGCAGCCTGGCATGCATCTGCACGCGCAGACCGAGGAAGGTCCGCGAACCGTGACCGTCACACATGTACTGGGCGACATGGTGACGCTCGACGGCAACCATCCGCTGGCCGGCAAGCATCTCAATTTCGACATTCAGATCGAGGGCGTGCGCCAGGCAACGGAGGAGGAGCTGTCGCACGGACACGTGCACGGGCCGGACGGGCATCATCACCATTGAGCGGGCCGGGGGCACACAACCGATGCCAGCGAGGAGCCTGACGACCTCGAACAACCCCGAGCGCCGGCGGGCGCTGCGCTTGCATGGCACGATTGCCCGCGACATCGGCGTACGGATCGTGTCGGGGAAGATCGCGCCCGGCCGGGTGCTGAATGGGGAAATCGCGGCCAGCGAGCGCCTGAAGGTCTCCCGCACCGCTTATCGCGAGGCGGTGCGCATCCTCGCCGCCAAAGGCCTGATCGAGTCGCGGCCGAAGCTCGGCACCCGGGTGAGCGAGGCGCGGTTCTGGCACCTGCTCGACCCGGACGTCATCTCATGGATATTCAGCGCCACCCCCGATGAGCGGCTGTTGCGCGGCCTGTTCGAGCTGCGCACGATAGTAGAGCCCGCGGCCGCGGCGCTGGCGGCGGCAAAGCGCAGCCCGGAACAGTTGCAGGCGCTGCGGCGCGCACTCGATGAGATGGCTGCGAGCACGCTGGCGGCCGAGGAAGGCCGTCAGGCGGACCGCAACTTCCACTCCATCCTGCTCGAGGCCTCGGGCAATCCTTTTCTCGCCTCGCTGGAGAGCGGTGTTGCCGCGGCTGTGAGCTGGACCACCGTCTTCAAGCAGCGCAATCGGCCGCTGCCCCGCGATCCCCTGCCGGATCACGAGCGGGTGTATGAAGCGGTGGCATCAGGCGATGCCGCGGCGGCGCGCGCAGCGATGGCGGAGCTGGTGCAGCTTGCACTGCTCGACACGACCGGCGAAAGCGCGGTCAGCTCACGAGCTGCTCGTCGTGCACGGCGCCCGTCGGACGGCAGCCCCACACGGCGTAGAAAAGAATGAAGAGGTAGCACGCCCAGGGCAGCACGTAGGAAAGCTGCAGGCCGATGTGATCGGCGAGCTTGCCCTGCAGCTCCGCGAGCGCGCCGCCCGCGATGGCCATGATGAGGAACCCCGAGCCCTCCTCCGTCAGCGGGCCGAGGCCGCGGATGCCGAGCGTGAAGATGGTGGGGAACATGATGGAGTGGCAGAGCCCCACGGCAATGAGGCACCACATGGCAACATGCCCGCTCGAGGTGATGGCGATGCCCGCGAGCGCCAGCGCGCCGATGCTGACGGTCGCGAGCAGGCGGCCCGGTGATATCCAACGCAGCAGCCACGCCCCCACGAAACGACCGACCATGGCGCCACCCCAGTAGAACACCGTGTAGTTCCCGGCCTGCTGGTGAGTCATGCCGCCGATGTCGGGACGCGAGATGAAGTTGACGAGTGTCGAGCCGATGCCGATCTCGCAAATCATGTAGAGCACGATCGCCGGTACGCCGAATACCAGATTGCGATGTCGCCAGAGGCTGTGCCGCGCGCGCTCGGTCCGTGCCGCGCGCCGCGTCTCCTTGCCGAGGTCAGGCAGGCGCACGCGCCAGACGAGCAAGGCGAGTGCGAGCAGCACAACGGCGATCAGGACGTAAGGCAGCTCCACCGTGTGAATGTCGCTGGCGCGTTGGTGCGTCGAGAGGGCTACAGCGCCATGCACGGTACCCGAGGCGCTGCGACCGAAAATGAGATAGGCGCCGAAAAGCGGCGCGAGCGTGGTCCCCAGCGAGTTGAACGCCTGCACCAGGTTCAGGCGACTGGACGCCGTCCGTGGTGAGCCGATCACGGCCACGTAGGGATTGGCCGCCACCTGTAACAGCGTGATGGACGAGGCGAGGAGAAACAGCGCCACCAGGAACATGTCGTAGGATTCGAGGATCGCGGCCGGAACGAACGCAGCGGCGCTGGCCGCCATTCCAAGGAGCCCCAGCACCACGGCCAGCTTATAGCCGGTACGCTCCAGGACCTTGGCCGCCGGCAGACCCATGATGAGGTAGCCGAGGTAGAAGGCGAACTGCACGAGCAGCGACTGCCCGTAATCCAGCCCGAACGCCCGACTTGAATTGCGGCACCAGGGTGTCGTTGAGGACGGTCGCGAATCCCCAGATGAAGAACACGCCCGTGAGCACCACCAACGCCGCGGTGTAGCTCTGCCGCGGACCCGCGCCATCGCGCGTCAGACTGGAATCGCCGCTGAATTGCACTGCCATCGGGCGCCATAGATATCGGTGGGGTCGGCGGCTGTCAAGCACAACGTGCGATTTACTCAGACAAGAAGCCAGGGCCTGATCTATGATGCCCGCCGGAGATCCGGGCGACTCGGGGTGGGAATTTCCATGGCGGTGCGACTCTTGCAGGTGGAGCTGGCGGGCAGGAAGCGGGCCGTGGCGACTCTGGAGGGGGAGCCGGCGCGCCGTACGGCTCGAGGGCATCGCCTCGACTTACGAGCTGGCCGGCGCCGCGATCACGGAGGGAGTGTCGCTGCAGGAGGCGGCGCGCAGACGCATGACGGCGGAGACCCTCGATGTCAGCGGCGGCAACCCGGACGTTCGTCTGTTGCCGCCCATCGATCACCCGGACCCCGCGCACCTCTATCTCACGGGCACGGGCCTGACGCACCTCGGCTCAGCGGAGAGCCGCGACAAGATGCACGCGCTCGCCGCGGCGGGCGGCGCGCAGACCGACTCGATGCGCATGTTTCTCGACGGGCTGAAAGGTGGCAAGCCCGCCGGCGGCGGCGGCGGCTCGCAGCCGGAGTGGTTCTACAAGGGCGACGGATCCAGTGTGGTCGGGACCGGCGCGGCGCTCGAAATGCCGGCGTTCGCGCTCGACGGTGGCGAGGAGCCGGAGATCGCCGGCATCTACCTGATAGACTCGCGCGGCGAGCCGCGGCGGCTCGGATTCTGCCTGGCCAACGAGTTTTCCGATCACCTCACCGAACGGGAGAATTATCTCTGGCTTGCCCACTCGAAGCTCCGCCCCGCCGCCCTGGGGCCGGAGATCCTGACCGGGCCTCTGCCCGCCGACGTGCGCGGCGTCAGCCGAATCCTGCGCGGCGAGCGGGTCATCTGGGAGAAGCCCTTCCTCACGGGCGAGTCGAACATGTCGCACACCATTGCCAACCTGGAGCACCACCACTTCAAGTACGGCAACTTCCGCCGCCCCGGCGACGTGCATGTGCATTTCTTCGGCACCGCGACCCTGTCCTTCTCCGATCAGGTGCGGGTGGAGCCGGGAGACCTGTTCGATATCAGCGCGAGTGCCTTCCTGCTGCCGCTGCGCAACCGGCTCGTACGCGCGCCCTCTCCCTCCCTCGCGGTCCGGCCGCTCTGACCGGGCGCGGCAGGTGAGATCGGCGATGTCATCGTTGCGAACGATCCTGACCACAGCGCTTTGCCTGAGCGCGTTTGCCGCGATATCGAACGCAGGCGCCGCACAGGCGCGGCGCGCCGCCTTCGGCACTCTGGCAGACGGCACCCGCATTGATGCCGTGGACCTGACCAGCCGCACGGGTGTCCGGGCACGGATCATCACTCTCGGGGCGCGCATCCAGTCGCTCTACACGCCGGACCGGGCCGGCAAAGTCGGCGATATCGTCCTCGGATTCGCCAGTCCGCAACAGTATTTCGATGACGGCAACTACTTCGGCGCCACAGTCGGCCGCTTCGCCAACCGCATCGCCAAGGGCCGCTTCATGCTCGACGGCCACGCGTATCAAGTGACCGTCAACGACCACGGCAACAGCCTGCACGGCGGCTCGCCCGGCTTCGATAAGCGGGTCTGGAAGATCGAGTCTCTCCACGGCGGCGCCAGCGCCTCGGTCGTCATGTCGTACATGAGTCCGGACGGCGAGGAAGGCTACCCGGGCGCCCTTCGCGTGACCGCCACGTACACGCTGACGGACAGCGGTGAGCTCCGTATCGACTACAGTGCAACCACGGACAGGCCGACGATTGTGAACCTGAGCGGCCATTCCTACTTCAATCTTGCATCGAGTCCCGCGCACTTCTCCACGATGCGCGATCTGCTGCAGATCAACGCGTCACACTTCACGCCGGTCGACGACACCTTGATCCCGACCGGGATGATCGCCTCGGTCGCCGGTACCCCCTTCGACTTCCGCAAGCCGACGCCGATCGGGCTTCGCATCCGTGACGCCAATGACACGCAGATCCGTTACTGCCACGGCTACGACATGAACTTCGTGCTCGACGGTCACCCCGGCACGCTGAGGTTGGCCGCCCGGGTGGAGGATCCCCGCTCCGGACGGGTGCTCGAGGTTTACACGACGGCGCCCGGAGTCCAGTTCTACTCTGGCAATTTCCTCAGCGGCACCTTCGCGGGCAAGCACGGCGTCGTCTATCGGCAGGGAGATGCCGTGGTGCTCGAGCCGCAGGACTTTCCCGACGCACCCAATCACGCCAACTTCCCCTCCGCGGCGCTCGATCCCGGCGCGACCTACCACAACGTCATCGTGTATCGCTTCGGCGTGACGCGCCAGGCCGAACGGTAGCGCTACCATTTCTGCTATAATTGATCCTCCAGACTGATCTGGGGGGAGCTAGCGCATGATCCGGTCCCGCATGTGGCCTAAGGCCGCGTTGATTGCAGGCGTGGCGGTCCTCACCGGCGGCGCGCATGCCGCAGAAGCCACGACCCCTGCATATCTCGATACCAGCCTGCCGGCGCAAGTGCGCGCCGCGGATCTCGTGCATCGCATGACGCTGCAGGAGAAAGTCTCGCAGCTCGTCAACGGAGCTCGGGCGATTCCGCGTCTCGGCGTGCCGTCGTACAACTGGTGGAGCGAGGCCCTGCACGGCGTCAAGGTGAACGGCACCACCGAATTCCCAGAGCCCGTCGGCCTTGGCGCCACCTTCGACGCCCCGGGTGTACATGAGATGGCCCGCGACATCGGCATCGAGGGACGGGTCGTTCACGAGAAGGCCGTGCGCGCCGGCGGCTCGACCATCTTTCACGGCCTCGACTTCTGGGCGCCCAACATCAATATCTTTCGCGACCCGCGCTGGGGGCGCGGTCAGGAAACCTACGGTGAAGACCCCTTCCTCACCGCGCGGATGGCGGTAGCGTACGTGACCGGGATGCAGGGCTCAGACCCCCGCTACTACCTCGCCATCGCGACCCCGAAGCACTTCGTCGTGCACAGCGGCCCGGAACCCACGCGTCATTTCGCCGACATCGATGTCAGCAAACATGACATGGAAGACACCTATTTTCCGGCATTCCGCGCCGCCATCGTCGAGGGCCATGCCGGATCGATCATGTGCGCCTACAACGGCATCAATGGGCAGCCGGCCTGCGCCAACGAGTTCACGTTGCAGCACACTCTGCGCGGCGCCTGGCAGTTTCAGGGCTACGTCGTGTCCGACTGCGACGCCGTGCGCGACATATTCAACGGTCACCGCTACCGCCCCAGCCAGCCGCAGGCCTCGGCGATCTCCCTCGAGCGCGGCATGGACAACGAATGCGCCGACTTCGGCGAGCCGAAGGATGACAGCGATTACACGCCGTTCCTGACCGCCGTGCAGCAGGGCTATCTCGCCGAGAGCGCCATCGACACGACGCTCATTCGCCTCTTCACGGCGCGCATCCGGCTCGGGATGTTCGATCCACCCGCGATGGTGCCCTACGACCACATTGCCGCGAGCGAGCTCGACAGCCCGGCTCATCGCCGGCTCGCCCTGCGCCTGGCCGAGGAGTCGATGGTGCTGTTGAAGAATGACGGCGTTCTCCCCTTGAGGTCCGTCAAGCGCATTGCCGTCATCGGGCCGCTTGCGGATCAGACCGCGGTTCTGCTCGGCAACTACAACGGCATCCCAACGCACACGGTGTCCTTGCTCGAGGGAATGAAAGCCGCGTTTCCCAAGGCCACGATCACCTACGTTCCCGGTACCCGGTTCCTCTCCAACCCGGGCACCCCGATGCCGGCCGCGGCGTTCTCCGACACGCCTGATCCGGCTGCAGTTGCCGCCGCGAGAAATGCGGATGTCGTGGTGGCAGCCGTCGGGATCACGAGCCGACTCGAAGGCGAGGAGATGAAGGTCCAGTATCCCGGATTCCTCGGCGGCGATCGTACCGACCTCAGGATCCCGGAGCCCGAAGAGGCGCTGCTACGGGCCGTCGCCGCCGCCGGCAAGCCGCTGGTCGTCGTGCTGATGAACGGCAGCGCCCTGGCAGCCACATGGGAGAAAGAGCACGCCAGCGCCGTCCTCGAGTCATGGTATTCCGGCGAGGAAGGCGGGGCCGCCATCGCCGCCACGCTGAGCGGCAGGAACGATCCCGCGGGTCGCTTGCCGGTGACGTTCTACCGGGATGTCAGTCAGCTGCCCAATTTCGAGGACTATTCGATGAAGGGCCGTACCTACCGCTACTTCGCGGAAGAGCCGCTCTGGCCGTTCGGATACGGCTTGAGCTACACGACCTTCAGCTACGGCAAGCTGATGCTCGCCAAAACGTCCATCGATGCCGGTGCACCGCTTGACGCGTCGGTGAAAGTGATCAACACCGGCAGGGTGGCGGGTGATGAGGTCGTGCAGCTGTACCTGAAGTTCCCCGACGTGCCGGGTGCGCCGATCCGCGCGCTACGCGGCTTCCACCGCATCCACCTGGCCGCCGGTCACAGCCAGGTGGTCGGATTCCAACTGACGCAGCGGGATCTCAGCATGGTCACACAGACCGGGAACAGAATCGTCGCCGCAGGCAAGTACACCGTGTCGGTGGGCGGCGGCCAGCCTGGCACCGGGGCGCCTTCAGTCAGCGCAACGTTACAGGTGAACGGGCAGATCCAACTGCCGGAGTGACGGTGCGAACGCTCCAGCCGCCGGCAAGGCGAGCCGGACTGCCACGCCGTTCGTCCGTCCCGCGGATGGCCTTACGCGGAGGCGTGGCAGTCCGGCAGCCTATCGGTCAGCGGTTGTGCCCACCGCCGTGGTTCTCAGGGGGCCGATGCCCGCCCCCGCCGCTGCGCTGCTGCGGATGGGGCGCCTGGCGCTGCGTCTGAGGCCGCGCCTGGGGCCTGAAGCCCTGACGCGCCTGAGGTCGTGCCTGAGGCCTGAAGCTCTGACGCGCCTGGGGCCGCTGCTGGAAGTGTTGCTGCGGGCGAGCCTCACGGTGCATGGCCGTAGCGTGTCCCGCGGGGCGGCCGGCGTGATTGTGTCCGGTCGCTCCCCGAGGGCGATCCGATCGCATCGAGCCGACTGAGCGCATCGACGCGGTGCGCATCGGCCGGCCTGCCGCCCGGGCGGCAGAAACGCCGTTACCGCGGAAAACCCCCGGTCTGGCGGTGGCAGCAACCGACGGCCGGCCGTGGTTGTAGTCGGCGCGCAGTGAGCGGTCACCGAAGGCCATGTGCTGCTGACGTTGCTGTACCGACGTGAAGGCAACGTGATGCTCGTGCGCTGCCGCCATCTGTGCCCGCGACGCGTGGGCTACCACGCCTCCGGGCCCACCGTTGAAGCTGACATGCGCATAACCCCCGTGATAAGCGTCGGGCCGAGAGTACACGTTACTTACGAAGGTCGGTCCAACATGGACGACGGCGCGGTTGTACATGAACACGCTTCCACGCCAGTATCCGCCTGCGAAGCCGACGCCGTCATATCCGAAGCCATAGTTCACGCCGCCGTAAAATCCGACGTGAGGCCCCCAGTAGCCGGCATGCCAAAGGTACGCACCGTCCTGCCAGCCCCAGTAACCCGGCGTCCAGAGGAATCCCACCGTCGGGGGCTCCACCCAAGTCCCAGGCACCCAGTAATAGGCACCGTCATTCCACGCCCAGTAACCCGGCGACCAGAGGTAGCCAGCCTCCGGACAGGGCGGCTGCACGTACACCGGCAACGCGGGCGGCGCGACATTCACCGAGACGCCGACGAATATGGCGGCGGACGATATCGCCGGCAGCGCTGCCAGCACCAGAGCGGGAATAAGACCACGAAGGAATCGGAAGTGCATAGGCTCTCCTTTGTACCGTAGCGTGGATCGGCGGCGCTGAACCGTCGCTGAACCTGTCGCGGGCCCCTTGGGCTGCGCGAGATTCGCCCAGTTAGATCTGCCAACGGTACCCCGGTTGTTCCGTTGACGGCGCCGCACGAGCGCGTGGCAGGCACAGGGAGGTGCCCCGCCGCCGCAGGTGGCGGAGCTGGGACGGGCAGGGTGCGACGCATGCGTCGCACGGGTGGCCATGGATGGACACCCCGGGCTTGCGCGGAGCAGGGACTGCGCAGCGCAATGCCCGGATCCAGCGCTTGATACTAGAACCAACCGTAGTTGAAACTGACGCTGATCCTCTCGCCGGCGGTGAGGTTGGTGGGCACCTCGTGACGCAACCAGCTCTCGAAGAGCAGCAGGCTTCCCGCCTCAGCCGGCATGACGACCCAGGGCCTGTTCTCCCGCGCCGCCTGCGCCAGTCGCGGCGGCGCCGCCATCATTCTTTCGAGCCGCGGGTCCTCGAGTTTCAGCCCCGGACAGCCGCGCGGTGTCTTGACGTAGTAAGTCCCGCTGATGGTGGCGAGCGGGTGCAGATGCAGCCCGTGGGTCGTGCCGTGCGGCATGATGTTGACCCAACAGTCCGTCATCGTGAGCTCGCGGCCCGCGAGGTCGAGCTCGAGCGCGCCGGCGAAGCGGCCGACGTGCCGATCGATCGCGCGCTCGAGCGCCGCAAACGTCGGCGACAGCCGGTGCATTCGATGCGCGGAGCCGTACGATGTATAGCCGCCCGGATAGCTCTTGGCCGACCAACGCCGGCCCGCCGCGTCGTCCAGGCTGAGCTGCCGGCACTCGCGGAGGAGCCGGCTATTGAGCTTGCCGCCCGCCGCGCCCTTCAGACGCGCCGAGTACACGTGTGTCGGGAAGAGCTTGTATACCGCCATCCTCGCAGTATAGGTGCCCCCGCGAGCGTCGGTGAGGCGCTACGACGCCTTCTCGAACTGCTGCACCTCGGTGCTGCCCGTCAGCGCAGTGAGGGACGACGTGCCGCCCGAGACCGCCTGGGTGACCTCGTCGAAGTAGCCCGCCCCTACCTCCCTCTGATGCTTGGTCGCCGTGTAGCCGTGCTGCTCGGCGGCGAACTCCGCCTGCTGCAGCGCCACATAGGCGGACATCTGCTGTGCCTTGTAGCCACGGGCGAGCTCGAACATCGAGAAGTTGAGGGCATGGAAGCCGGCGAGCGTGATGAACTGGAACCGATAGCCCATCGCGCCGAGCTCCCGCTGGAACCTGCCGATGGTCGCATCGTCCAGCTTGCGCTTCCAGTTGAAGGACGGTGAGCAGTTGTACGCCAGCAGCTTGCCCGGGAAGCGCTTGTGCACGGCCTCGGCGAAGTGTCGCGCCTCCTCGAGGTCGGGCTTCGCCGTCTCGCACCACACCAGGTCGGCGAAAGGCGCATAGGCGCAGGCACGCGCGATCGCCTGTTCCAGGCCGGCTTTGACGTGGAAGAAGCCTTCCGCGGTGCGCCCCTTCGTGCTATCGAGGAAGGGACGATCACGCTCGTCGACCTCGGATGTCAGCAGGTTCGCGCCTTCCGCATCCGTGCGCGCCACGATGATGGTCGGCACGTTGCAGACGTCCGCGGCGAGCCGCGCGGCCACCAGCTTGTTGATCGCCTCCTGGGTCGGCACCAGCACCTTGCCGCCCATGTGGCCGCACTTCTTGGCCGAGGAGAGTTGGTCTTCGAAGTGCACGCCGGCCGCGCCGGCGTCGATCATCTGCTTCATCAGCTCGAAGGCGTTCAGAACTCCCCCGAACCCGGCCTCCGCATCGGCGACGATGGGCTTCAGCCAATCGATGCCGCCGTTGCCTTCGGCATGATGGATCTCGTCGGCGCGGCGCAGCGCGCAGTTGATCCGCCGCACCACCGCAGGCACGGAGTCGGCCGGGTAGAGCGACTGGTCCGGGTACATCGCACCGGCAAGGTTGGCATCCGCCGCCACCTGCCAGCCGGACAGATAGATTGCGTCGAGCCCCGCCTTCACCTGCTGCATCGCCTGGTTGCCGGTGAGGGCGCCAAGCGCGTTGACGAAGGGCTTCTCGTTGAGATAGCGCCACAGCTTCTCGGCCGTCAGCCTCGCGATCGAGTACTCCACCGGGATGGTGCCGCGCAGGCGCACCACGTCCTCGGGGCGGTAGCCGCGCTCGATCCCGCGCCAGCGCGGGCTCTCGTGCCAGGAGCGGCGCAGCTCATCTGCGGTCGGAAGCGTTCGGGTCGCTGTCGTCATTCGGGTCTCCGTCGAGTCAGTCGAGCAGGTCGTAGGCGGGAAGCGTCAGGAACTCATCGAACTCGTCCTGTTTGATCATCTGTTCGAAGAGGCGCACGGCGGTCGGGAATACGCCGTTGAGCAGTCTTCCCGGGCCGACCTCGTTGTGGATGTGGTCGAGCTCCTGGGTGAGCAGAGTGTCGAAGCGCTGCGATGTCACCGGAGCGCCATCGCTGGTGCGAGCCTCGTGATGCAGCCATTGCCAGAGCTGCGCGCGGCATATCTCGGCGGTGGCGGCGTCCTCCATCAGGTTGTAGAGCGGCACGCACCCCGAGCCTCGCAACCAGGCCTCGATGTATTGCACGCCCACACGGATGCAGTTGCGCAGCCCGGCCTCGGTGATCTCTCCCTGCGGGACCCGCAACAGGTCTCCCGGCATGACGGCGACTTCCTGACGAAGCACGCCGATCTGGTTGGGTCCTTTCATCACGGCATCGAATGCGTCCCGCGCGATGGGAGCGAGGCCCGGATGAGCGATCCAGGTGCCGTCGTGTCCGGCGTTCGCCTCCCGCAGCTTGTCCGCGCGCACCCGCCCCATGGCGGCTTCGTTTGCCCGGGCGTTGTCGCGGATCGGGATCTGTGCGGCCATGCCTCCCATGGCGTGAGCGCCGCGCCGGTGACAGGTCTTGATGAGAAGGTCGACGTAGGACTTGAGAAAATGCCGATCCATGGTCACGCTGGCCCGGTCCGGCAACAGGAAATCCGGCTGGTTGCGGAATTTCTTGATGAAACTGAAGATGTAGTCCCAACGCCCGCAGTTGAGTCCCGCCGAGTGCTGGCGCAGCTCGTAGAGGATCTCGTCCATCTCGAAGGCGGCGAGGATCGTCTCGATCAGCACCGTCGCCTTGATGGTGCCGTGCGGCATGCCGAGCACATCCTGGGCGGCAAGAAAGACGTCGTTCCAGAGCCGGGCCTCGAGGTGGCTCTCCATCTTCGGCAGATAGAAATAAGGACCCGTGCCGGCTCGCGCCAGCGCCTCGTGGTTGTTGGCGAGGTACACCGCGAAATCGAACAGCGCGCCCGAGACCGCCTCACCGTTCACGAGGACATGCTTCTCCGGCAGGTGCCAGCCGCGCGGGCGCACGATGAGGGTTGCCGTGCGATCCGCGAGCCGGTAGGTCTTGCCCGTCGCCGCATCCGCGTAGCTGATGGTCCGGCGGATGGCGTCGGCCAGGTTGACCTGACCGCGCACGATGTTCTCCCACGTCGGCGCGCAGGAGTCCTCGAAATCCGCCATGAAGCAACGCACCGGGGCGTTGAGTGCGTTGATGATCATCTTGCGGTCGACGGGACCGGTGATCTCGACCCGCCTGTCCTGCAGATCCGCCGGAACCGGTGCGACGCGCCAGTCGCCGGCACGGACGTCAGCGGTTTCCGGCAGGAAGTCGGGCAAGGCACCCGTGTCCAGCTCTCGTTGCCGGCGCGCCCGCGCCGCCAGCAGCTCCAGGCGGCGCGCGTTGAATCGCCGGTGCAGACTCGCCACGAGCTGCAGCGCGAGCGGCGTCAGCACCTCGGCGGAGCGCTCGATCCGCGGTCCCAGGATTTCCACCGGGGAGCCGGCCGGCTCCCGGGAATAGACGAGCTCGTCGCGACTGGCGTTCATGGGAAGCAGCATACCGTTCCCTTTCGCATAATTTGACTAAAGAAACTTCACAATGTTAATTTCACACGAGAAGTTCACGGGGAGGCGGGCATCAATGGCACCCCTGCTGCGCAAGGGTCATTTCCTCGGCGCCAAGCTTCGCTCCGTTCGCAAGCGCAACGGCCTGACTCTGGAGGAGCTGTCGGCGCGCTGCGTCCAACGCGATGCGGCACATGCGCCATCGGTGTCATACCTCAGCATGATCGAGAGCGGCAAGCGCGCGCCCTCGAGTGAAATGCTCGAGCTCCTGGCCCAGGTGTTTCAACGCGACCCGGAGTGGTTCCTCGATGAGAGCGCCGATCTCGAGCTGCCTACCCCCGCCACACCATCCGGCGGCGCCGCGAAGGTTCCGCTCGAGCCCGCTTTCCTCTTCTCCAAGGACGTGTTGCAAGCGGCGATCCCGGAGCTCCTGGCCCAGACAGGCACCAGCGGCCGACAGTTCGCGCACCTTCTCATCCGCTCGCACCAGGAGATGTCGCGTAACGACTTCCCAGATCTCGAGCGGGCGGCGGACGGTGTCGGCGACCGCAAATTCCCGTTATCGGTCGACGACCTGCAACGCCTCTGCAAGAAACATGGCCTCGAGATCCGCTGGTTCGAGAGAAAGCCGGTGCTGGCACGCGACAAGGACCGCGAGGTCCGCAGCATGGTGCGCTCCTTCTTCGAGCCGCCGCGTATCGTCTACGCCAACCGCGCGCTGCAATCGGATCCGGCGCGGCTGAAGTTCGATCTGGCCGCGCACATCGCGCACAAGGTGCTGCATGGCGGTGACGGGCTCAAATCGGCGCATGCCACCGGAGGAGAGATGGGCGGCAGCCCCGAAGGCGGCTCCGACGCCATCGGCATGAACCCCCAGGACGTGTTGCACGCGTGGCGCGACTTCGAGTGCACCTTCTTCGCCGGCGCCCTCCTCGCCCCGCGCGTCCCATTCAGACGTTTTCTCGCACGCGAGCGCTATCGCGTCGAGGCCGGCACCCGCCTCGAGCTGACACCGGCCGTCATCATGCGACGCATGACCAAGGTGTCACCCTATCCCTACTGGCACTTCTTCGACGCCTACCCGCCCGGATACCTGCGTGCCGTCTACCGCGGCAACGGCATTCCCCTCCCCTGGGGCAACCTCGCTCAAGTGAGCGATCCATGCCCCAACTGGGCTGTCTTCCGCATGATCGACGCGCCGCGTGGCGAGATAGGCTCACAGATCTCCGTGCTCAGCGACGGCGACCGCTCTCTCCTTTATTGCTGCCACTCCCGCCGAGTGAAGGACATGGCTGGTAACCCGCACGTCCTCTCAGTCGGTCTAGACCTCGCGCCGGCGTTGGACGCCAACGGTGTTGCAAGTCAGCCCATCATCGAAAGCGTGTTCGCGGAATGCGTTCACCGCCGAGGTGAAGGCCGCATTCCCAAGGCCGCCACAGAAGCCCTCGTGGCCGTCGCCAACGTGCTCAACATCGCCTGGATCGAAGACGCACTCGACCAGCCAGCTCGCATCATCTGCCCGCGCAGCAGCCGTTGTCCACGCCCGGAGCGATGCGAGGGCGCAAGGGTACGGCCGTCGCGTGCACGGGAGATTGACGATGTCAGGGACGAGATTCTCGGCAGAGAGCCGGCCGAGGAGAGCTGATCGGCCGCGCTCCCGCTCACCCTTGCACCCAGGCGGCAAGCCTGCGCTTGATTACGCTCTGGCCTCGAGCCGGCGCGGAGCGAATCACGAAACCCACGGCCCGCAAGCAGCTGGATGCCCTGTCCGCCTACCTTGGAAAGAAGCGCAAGCGTCTCCTGCAGCTTTGGCGGGAGGCGGTCCGCTCCGATACGGAGCTTGCGACTTCCTCAGGACTCTCGCGCGGCGCGCTCGACGACCACATTCCCCTGATCATTGGTGATTTCGCGCGCCGGCTGACATCGGAACACGCGAATGATCCGTCACCGCCCGACGGCCAACAGCGCCGCGATGCCGCCGATCACGGCATGCATCGTTGGCAGCAGGGTTACGACATCCGCGAGGCCATACGCGAATGGGGTCACCTGCAGGCGGTGATCATGCGGGAGCTCGAAAGATATGCCGTGAGCCACCCGCGGCTCCACCGCGATGTGATGCCGGCGGCGCGCGAGTCGCTGGTGAAACTCTGCCTGGAGGGTACGTGCGAAAGCGCCGGCCGCTACGTTCGCCTGCAACAGGCGGAAGCCGCCAGCCGGGTTCGCGACCTCGAATCCTCGCTGCGCGCACTGCACACGCTCGAGGACGAGCGCTCGAAGCTCCTGCGCGAAACTGCGCACGACTTGCGCGGCAGCGTCGGTGTGCTTGCGAGTACGACGGCTCTGCTCGCCAAGCCCGAGATTGCCGGCCCGGCCCGCGATCACTTTCACAATCTCCTGCAGCAGCGCATCCACTCGATGGGCGCGCTGCTCACCGACCTCGTCGAGCTCGCACGGCTGGAGGCCGGGCAGAGCCCGCTGAAAATCGAGCGGTTCGATGCCGCCGGACGCCTGCGCGAGCTTTGCGAAGCGCTGCGGCCCGCCGCCGCGGAGCGAGGTCTCTTTCTGAAATGCAAGGGACCGAGGTCACTGCCCGTCGAGGGCGATCAGCTGAAGCTGCAGAGAATCGTGCAGAACCTGCTTCTCAACGCCCTGCAGGCCACGAAACAGGGCGGCATCGTGGTGAGTTGGTCCGCGGGCAAGGAGAAGTCCGCCCGGCAGTGGCTGCTCTCCATCGGAGACACCGGGCCTGGCTTTGCGCTGCAGTCGGCCGGCCCGCTGCGGCATGCGCTCAAGCGCGCGACCGATGCCGCGCGCGAAGTCGAGGCCGGCGCGGCGGATCGGTCCGACAAGCCAACGGAGAGAAAAGACAGTGATGTGCTCACCGCCGGCTCCGGTTCAGAGTCGGCCACACTACCTTCGGGCGAAGGCATCGGCCTCTCGATCGTCAAGCGGCTCTGCGAGCTGCTCGGGGCAACGCTCGAGCTCGAGACCGCCCCGGGACACGGCACCACCATCCGGCTCTTGTTTCCCGTGCGCTACCCGGAGACCGCACCGGATCCGGGCTCCCCGCTCTCTTAGATCACCCCACGAAGATCGTCGCCGGGTGCTCGATGCGCTCCTTCAGTGCCTGGATCATCGCGGCGGCGTCGAAGCCGTCCACGAACCTATGATCGAAGGATGAGGACAGATTCATCATGCGTCGCACGGTGATGGCGCCACCCACTACCACCGGCCGCTCGACGGCGCGATTGACGCCGATGATGGCAACCTCGGGCGCGTTGATGATCGGCGTGCTCACGATGCCCCCCAGCTTGCCGAGGCTCGTGATCGTGATGGTCGAGCCGGCCAGCTCCTCGCGCGTCGCCTTGTTGGTCCGCGCCGCTTCGGTGACACGCCGCATCTCAGCCGCGACGTCCCATAGCGACCGCAGCTGCGTATCGCGCACGACCGGCACCTTCAGCCCGTCCGGCGTCTGCGTCGCGACGCCGAGATGCACCGCGTTGTAACGCACGATGACGCCACGCTCGGCGTCGTAGTGAGCGTTGCATTGCGGGAAATCCTCCAGCACCCGCACTAACGCGAGGGCCAGGAACGGCAGGTAGGTGAGCGCGGGGGTTCCCGGCTCCGCCTTGCCGTTTAGGTGTTGCCGGAGCGACTCCAGCTCCGTCACATCCAACTCCTCGACATAGGCGAAGTGTGGAATGTTGCGCTTGGCATCGGTCATCCGCTGCGCGATCAGGCGCCGCAGCCCGATGACTTTGATCTCTTCCGTTCCGCCCGAAGGACGTTGCGCCGGAGTCGGTGCGCGCGCGGCGGGCAAGCTGGTCACCGCAGCTACGGATGCGCGGCCCGCGGACCTCGCGGCCGCGTACGCCTCGAAGTCCTGCCGACCGATGCGCCCTTGCGGCCCCGACCCCGCAACCTGCCGCAGATCGATTCCCGCCTCTTTCGCGCGGCGGCGGATCGCCGGCGAAGTCAGCACGCGCCGGTTGGACGGAGCGGCCGCTGCCCCCGCGGCGCCACCATCGGCGGCAGTCGTCGCAGCCTGGCGCGCTGCACCATTCCCGACCGCGGCAATCGCGCGCTTCTCCTGACTCGGTGGCGCCCGATTGGATGCGCCACCGTTGCCCACAGCGACCAGCGGCTCGGCGGCAGCTGCGGGCGCGGTTGCGCCGGATGCGGCACCAGAGGCTGTTTCCAGCACCACCAGCTCCGCGCCCACCGCGACCATGTCGCCCGGCTGCCCGGTAGTCGCAACGATCTTGCCGGTGACCGGCGCCGGCACTTCTACCGCCGCCTTCTCGGTCATCACCTCGACCAGCACGTCGTCTTCTGACACGTCGTCACCCGGCTTTACGTGCCAGGAGACGATTTCCGCCTCGACAGTACCCTCGCCGAGGTCCGGCAGCTTGAAGACGTACCGGCTCATGTTTCCTCCATCACACGCCCCAGCGCCGCGGCGATCCGCGCTGGCCCGGGGAAATACTCCCACTCGAACGCATGGGGATACGGTGTATCCCACCCGGTGACCCGGACGATCGGCGCCTCCAGGTGCCAGAAGCATTCCTCCTGCACGGTGGCCGCGAGCTCGGCGCCGAAGCCGCTGTAGCGCGTTGCCTCATGGACGATGACACAGCGGCCGGTCTTGCAGACCGAGGTGCAGAGCGTATCGGTATCGAGCGGCGCGAGCGCCCGCACGTCGATGATCTCCGCGTCCACCTTGGCCAACCTGACAGCCGCCTCCGCCACGTGCACCATCGTGCCGTAAGCGAGTATGGTCACGTCCTTCCCGGGGCGGACGATCTCGGCCTTCGACAGGGAGACTTTGTAGTAGCCCTCCGGCACCGCGCCCTTGGGATGAGTGCTCCAAGGCACCGCGGGCTTGTGCGGATCGCCGTCGAAAGGACCGTTGTAGAGCCGCTTCGGCTCGAAGAAGACGACCGGGTCCTCGTCCTCGATGGAGCTGATGAGCAGCCCCTTGGCATCGTAGGGATTCGAGGGCATCACCACCTTGATCCCGCAGACATGCGTGAAGACGCCTTCCGGGCTCTGCGAATGCGTCTGCCCGCCGCGGATGCCGCCGCCACAAGGCGTACGGATGGTCACCGGCGCGGAGAATTCCCCCGCGGTGCGGTACCGCAGCCGCGCGAGCTCGCTCACGATCTGATCGAAGGCGGGATAGATGTAATCGGCGAACTGAATCTCGGCGACCGGCTTCAGGCCGTTCACACCCATGCCGATGGCCGCCGCGACGATGCCGCCCTCCGCGATGGGCGTATCGAGCACCCGCTGCTCACCGTACTTGCGCTGCAGTCCGTCGGTGCAGCGGAACACGCCGCCGAAATAACCGACATCCTCACCCAGCACCACCACGCGCGGATCCCGCTCCAGCATGATGTCCATGGCGGAGTTGAGCGCCTGCACCATGTTCATGTTTGCCATGGCTCAACCCTCCTTTGCAACCGCGCCGGACCGCGCTTCGAGGCTCTTCTCCTCCTCGGACCCCTTGGACGGCTGCACGGCGGCCAGCCGCTTGAGCTCTTCCCGCTGGCGCACGAGGTGCGGCGGCATCTCGTGGAAGACATCCTCGAACATGGTGGCCGGGTCGAGCGTCGGCCCCTCCGTCAAAGTGCCGAAGCTCGCAGCCTCTTTCCAGCAGGCGACCACATGAGCCTCGAGCTGCTTCTCGAGCGCCGCGTGGCGCTCCTCCGACCATTCGCCGAGGCCTATCAGGTGTTGCTTCAGGCGCTTGATGGGATCGCCGAGCGGCCACGCCGTCCACTCCTCCTTCGGCCGGTAGCGCGAGGGATCGTCGCTGGTCGAGTGCGCCCCCGCCCGGTAGGTAACGTGCTCGATCAACGTCGGACCGCCGCTCTGGCGGGCGCGCTCCGCCGCCCAGCGGGTGACGCCGTAAACCGCGAGAAAATCATTGCCGTCGACGCGCACTCCGGGGATGCCGTACCCCGGCCCGTACTCCGCGAAGGTGCGCCGCTCCCCGCCGGCGAAGCCTTGGAAGGTCGAGATCGCCCATTGATTGTTGACGATGTTGAGAATCACCGGCGCCTGATAGACGCCCGCGAACGTCATGCCGTGGTGGAAGTCCGCCTCCGCGCTCGCGCCCTCGCCGATCCAGGCCGCGGCGATGTGATCCTCGCCCTTGATGGCCGCGGCCATCGCCCAGCCCACCGCCTGCGGAAACTGCGTGGCGAGGTTGCCCGAGATCGAGAAGATGTTACCCGCGCCCCAGTGATACATGATCGGCATCTGGCGCCCGCGGCACATGTCCCGGGTATTCGACAGGCACTGGCACATCAGATCGACGAGGCTGCGCCCGCGGACGATGAAGAGCCCCTGGGTTCGATACGACGGGAAGAGCATGTCGCCCGGCTGCAGCGCCATCCCCTGCGCTACCGATACGGCCTCCTCGCCGGTCGACTTGATGTAGAACGAAATCCGACCCTGCCGCTGCATGCGCTGCATGCGGTCATCGAAGATGCGCGTGAGCAGCATATGGCGCAGCGCCACCTGCAGCTCCTCGGCCTCGAGGTGCGGATTCCAGGGACCGACGGCGCGCCCATCGTCATCGAGCACACGCACCATCTCCCGGCCGAGGTTCTCAACCTCGCGGACCGGTGCCTTGGCTTCGGGGCGGCCCACGCCACCAGCCGGCGTGAGGCTCAGATAGCTGAAGTCCGGCTTCTCACCCGGGCGGGCCGGTGGGCGGGGGACGTGCAAACGCGACCGTTGGGCCATCGGGAATGAGCCTTTTCAGCACCGCCAGGGTCTGGCGCGGTGCGAATTTTAGCGCCCTGAACGCGCAATGCGCGTTCCAATCGGTTCGCAATTCGGCGGGGTACCGCAATGAAGATGCCAGAGGCAGGGGGCGGGGGGTTTAAAGTACAGCCCATGAACAGGCCCCAGAGCACGTTCCATGAGCATGGCTAAGAGCAGCCGCCCCGCCACGCCTGCGCCTGCGCGCGTCCGCGTCGGCCGCGAAGTGGCAGGGCGAGCCGGCAAGGGGGTCTCGGTGATCTCGGGCCTGCCGCTTGCCCCTGCTGACCTCGAGGCGCTCGCCAGCCGGCTGAAGAGACTGTGCGGCGCCGGCGGCGCCGTCCGGGACGGAGTCATCGAGATCCAGGGCGATCACCGCGACCGCCTGGTCGCGGAGCTGTGCCGGCTCGGCTATGACGCCAAGCGGTCGGGTGGTTGAGGTCACGGTGACGGACAGCCGGAACCTGCGCATAATGTAAGGAGTTTGCAATATGAGCATCACCCAGGCAGAGCACAACGTGTCGAACAACCAGCCAATACCAAGCCGGACACGAACCGGGGACGCCCTGCTGTTCGCCCGCAATTTCTTCCGCCACCCGCGCATGCTCGGCTCGATCATTCCGAGCTCGAGATTCCTGGTCAACGAGCTGCTGCGGCCGATCGACTGGCATCAGGCGCGCGTGATCGTGGAGTACGGACCCGGCGTCGGTGTGATCACCGCCGAAATCCTGCGGCGCATGCGCTCCGATGCGCTGCTGATCGTCATCGAGTTGAACCCCGACTTCGTCACCCATCTGCGCGCGTCGTTTCCTGATGAGCGCCTCAAAGTAGTGGCGGGCTCGGCGGAGGCGGTGGGTGAGATTCTGGAGCGCTTCGGCCACGGCAAGGCCAACTACATCATCTCGGGAATTCCCTTCAGCACCATACCGGCCGCGGTACGCGAGCGCATCCTGCGCAACACGTCGACGGCGCTAGCGCCCGGCGGCGCCTTCCTCGTCTTCCAGTTCTCCACCCGCGTGCTCGAAGACCTGCAGCGCGTCTTTCACTACGTGCGGCGCAAGTTCGAGCCGTTCAACGTCCTGCCGGCCCACTTGTTCTTCTGTGAGGTTGGGGCGGCTTAGGCGCCGGGACTGTCGGGCGGCGCCGCAGCCGACTCGCGCACGATCAGCTCGTGGGGCACCAGGTGGTCGACCGCCGCCGCTGGCAGCCCGTCGCGGCGCTTGCGGATCTCGCGGATGAGCAGGTCGAGCGCCACTTCGGCCATGGTCGCCGTCGGCTGGCGGATGGTGGTGAGCTCCGGCCAGACCGTGGTGGCGATCGCCGTGTCGTCGAAGCCGACGACCGAGAGATCGCGCGGCACATCGAGCCCGCGCCGGTGGGCGACGGATACGGCCGCCGCCGCCATGTCGTCGTTGCTGGCGAATATCGCGGTCGGGCGCGGGTTGCCCGCCAACAGCTTCTCGGCGGCCTCGAGGCCGGAACGGTAGCTGAAGAAGCCCTGCTCGATGACCGGCGGCTGCGGCTTGCAATCCGCCTCGCGCAGCGCCGTCTCGAAGCCGAGCCAGCGCTCGCCGCTCGCTGTTTGGTTGGGATGGCCCTTGATGAAGCCGAGGCGCCGGTGCCCGAGGGACAGAAGATAACGGGTCATCTCGTAGGCGGCCTTGAAGTCGTCGATCCGCACGCACGATGCGTCGGAGCGGAATCGCCCGGTCGCCACCGCGACGGTGGGGATGGCCGCCTTCTTGAGCTCCGCGAGGATGACATGTGACTCGCAGACGGGCGGCGGCAGAATGACTCCGGCGACGGAGCCGTCGATGAGCCTGCGCACCGCGGCGCGCTCCGCCGACGGCGAGCTGACCTCGCACTTCTCCAACAGAAGCTGCGCGCTCTTGCGGCTGCTCTCATCGAGCGCGCCGAGGAGGAACTCGCTCAGGTACGCGGCGCTGGGGTTGGCGTAGAGCAGCCCGATCCGCAGGCTCTGCGCCCCGGCGAGGCTGCGCGCCGCCGGGTTGGGGGCGTAACGCAGCTCCTTCACGGCCGCGAGCACCGCGGCGCGGGTGGCCTCGCGCACGTTGCGCTCGCCGTTGACGACGCGGGAAACGGTCATCGGGGAGACGCCCGCCCTGCGGGCTACATCGTGGATGGTCGTGCCGCGCCGGCTGCGGCGGCTGGTCTTGCGTGCGGGAGCGCGCCCGGAAGCCATGATTTCGTGTTCTCGTGCGGCCCGCGCGAGGGCCGAGAACCGGCATTGTACCGAAGTCGCGGTAGCGCTAGCTGGCTTTGTGGTCCCAAGGTTGTCCACAGGCATCCAGGTGTGCACCGACCACCGCGCACAGCCGCTCCAGGCCGGACTCATCGGCCGCCTCGCAGCGGATGGTGAGCTTGGGCTCCGTCCCCGAGGCGCGCAGCAACCACCAGCCTTCGGGCTCGGTTACCCGCAGGCCATCGGTCGTGTCTACCCGCGCGCCAACCGCCGCGAGCCGCGCGGCAACCTGCCGCAGCACCTCCGGCTTGCGGTCCTCCGGGCAGGGGATGCGCAGCTCCGGTGTGGCCGCGGTGGCCGGCAGGCTGCGCCGGAACTCCCCCAGTGTGTGTCCGGCGCGGCCCAGACAATCGAGCAACCGCATCGCGGCGAAGAGCGCATCGTCGGTTCCTTGCCAACACTCCGCGAAGAATAGATGTCCGCTCATCTCCCCGGCGAGCGGGGCGCGCTCACGCCGCATGGCCTCGCGCACGCGCACGTAGCCGGACGGCACCATCTCGGGCCGGCCGCCGAGCCGCGCCACCTCCTCGAAGAGCACGCGGCTCGACTTGACATCACCCACGATGCACGCCCCGGGGGCGGTCCGCAACACCTCGCCGGCGAGCAACAGCAGGACCTGGTCGGGCCACACGATCGCACCCGACTCATCCACCACGCCCAGACGATCGCCATCACCATCGAATGCGATACCGAGATCCGCCCGATGCGCGCGCACCATCTCGCGCAGCTCCCTCAGGTTGGCGGCGATCGACGGATCGGGATGATGCGCCGGGAAGCGCCCGTCGACCTTGGCGTTGAGCAGGATATGGCGGCCGGGCAAACCCTGCGTCAGACGTTTGATCAACGCCCCCACGGCCCCGTTGCCGCAATCCCACACGACGGTGAGACGCCCGGCGCGGACCTGCGCCTGCAGCCTGGTGAGGTACGCCTGCGAGACAGGGAGCTCGACCGTGGCACCACCCGCGGCCGGCGAGGCCGACGTTGCCACCAGCGCGCGGAGCATCTCGCCGTGCACCGGCTCCGTGCCGATCACGAGCTTGAACCCGTTCTCCTCGCGCGGGTTGTGCGAGCCGGTCACCATGATGCCGCCATCGAGTCCGTAGGCTTCCAACGCGAAATGCAACTGCGGTGTCGGCCCCAGCCCGATGCAATGCACCAGCACGCCCCCCGCGACCAGCCCTTCGATCAGAGCGCGCTCGAGATCGGGCGACGACTCTCTGCCGTCCCTGCCGACTGCGATGCGCCGCAGCCCACGCGCGCGCACCCAGGTTGCATAGGCAAGCCCGAGTTGCCGCGCGTCGCCTACATCCAGCTGTCGCCCGACGACGCCGCGCAAGTCGTAGGAGCGGACCGCTTCGGGATTTATGCGCGCTGCTGTTGATTCCATGAGGCCTCAGGCAACATCGATGGAGCGCGCGCGTTCCGCGGCGGCGGCAGACCACGGCGAGCCGGGCTGTGCGGCGAGGAGGCCGCCGTAGAGCCGCTCGAGGCGCTCGGCTCTGGCCGCGCACTCTCGGCGCATACACAATCACCTCGTGCCGGTTGGCGAGACAGCGAGCCAACTCCCAGTTGACGATGGCGACCGAACCGCGCTGCTCCGCGGCCGCCGCAATCGGGTCCTGGGGCTGATTGAGGATTGCGATCTTCATGGTCCACCGCCTAGACGGTGGTCCAGCAAGAATCGGGGCCCAGGTGACCCCGGGAGACAAGGTCAATGTCTCGCTATCGGAAACTGCAGGAAGATCTGATGGGTCGCCACGTCGATCGCCGCCGCGGGATGATCGAGCATCTCGCGAGTGTGGTCCGAATAGGCCGTGCCGCTCCAGACGACGGAATTATCGGCGTGATTGACCAGGTCGATGCTGAGCGAGACGGTCGTAATGGTCTCAATGTCACCATAGCCGGGACCCCAACCGGGTCCCCCGCCGCCCCAGGGTCCCCACGGGCCCCACCGTCCCCATCCCGGCCCCCATCCCGCTCCCCCCACCATTCCCTCGACACGGTCATGCGCGCCGACGATGAAGTTCACGAGCAGGTCAGGCGTCTCTCCGGCTGCCGCCGGCACGTAGCCACGGGACTGGAGCTCCTGGCCTACGTCCTTCTCGAGCTGCTGCGTGGTAAGGGACTTGTAGGGACCGACGTCCGTGCCGGGCTTCGGCAGGAAGGCATAGGTATGGAAGCTGGCGAGGTCTACCTGCGGCGCCATCCGCGTGCGCACGACCGGTGTCGTGGAGCAAGCGGCAAGCAGCGCCGTCGCGGCGGCCACGGCGAGGACTTTGACCCGATTCATTTGCACCTCTCCGCAGTATCAGAGCGTCGAAACGCAGCAGGGTTCTTGCGGTTGACCCGGGATCTGGAACGCGGCAGCGCCAGCCGCCACTCTAGTACACTCCGGGCCGCCATGACCATCAGGGTACCGGTCGCCTTATTTGTCTGCTTACTGACCCTCGCCCTGCCTCTGGCCAGGGCCCTCGGCGCGTCCGCGACAGGCATCATCCCACCCATCGACGCGCACACCTCGCTCCTCGTCGTGTCGCCCCATCCCGACGACGAGACACTCTGCTGTGCCGGAGTGATCCAGCGAGTGGTGGCTGCCGGTGGACGCGCCAATATCGTCTGGCTGACGAGCGGTGACGCCTCAGAGCTCGACATGTTCCTGGTCGAGCGCGCACTGCTGCTCCGTCCGGACAAGATGCGGGATCTGGCCGCCCGGCGCATGCGCGAGGCGCGCGCGGCAGCGGCAGTCCTCGGCGTGCCGCCTGAGCGGCAGTTCTTTCTGGGTTACCCCGACGAGGGGCTCATGACCCTCGTCACGGATCACTTCACGATACCGTACTACTCCAGATTCAACGGTGCCGTGAGCGTGCCTTATGCCGATACGTTCGCGGCCGGGCACCCCTACAGCGGTGAGAGCCTGGAACGGGACTTCGCGCGCGTGCTCGACCTGGTACGGCCGACACTGGTGCTCGCGCCGAGCCCGCTCGATGCCCACCCCGATCATCGCGCCGCAGGCATAGTGACACTGCAGGTGCTGAGCCGCCGCCACCAGCTGGCCGCCGCGCGCTTCTGGATCGTGCACGGCGGCGCCCTCTGGCCAAGCCCCCGCGGGCTGCGGCTGCAGCGGCCGCTCACCGCGCCGCCCAGGGGTCGCGGTCTCGGGCTCGTTGCCTTCGAGCTCGAGCCGCGCGAGGAGGCGGGCAAGCTGCAGGCAGTCCGCCAGTACCACACGCAGCTCAGCGTGATGTCTTCTTTCCTGCTCGCCTTCGTGCGCACCAATGAGTTGTATTCCTGGCTGCCCATGCCGGCGGCGATCGCGCCCGGCAGCGCGGCGCCGCACTGAGCAGCCAGTGCGCGCACTCGGCGGGGCGCTGCTTGTGCTCCTGCTCGCGCCGGCACCGCTGCTCGCCAACACCATCGCTGCGATCAACGCCGCGCGCAGCGCGTACTGCGGCTTGTCGCGCGCCAACCATCCGCCGCTCATCGAGAGCCGCAGGCTGGATCAGACCGCCCGCCTGCTCGCGCACGGCGACTCGCTCGACCAGGCGGAGACCCGCTCCGGCTATACCGCGGCGCGCTCGGTGTTGATCCGAATTTCCGGCGCAGCCGGCGATGCGGCAGTCGAGCAGATCGTCGGCCAGCGGTTCTGCGGGCAGATCGCCGATCCGCGACTGCGCCACATTGGCGCCTACGGCCGTAGCGAGAGCGGACTCACGATCGTCGTGGCGCAACCCTTCACGACTCCGCCCGAGCGGGACGCCGCCACCATCAGCCGGCTCGTACTCGCACTCACCAATCAGGCCCGCGCGCACCCGCGGACCTGCGGCTCGCAACGTTTCCCGGGCGTACCGCCCCTATCGCTGGCATCGGCTCTCACGCAGGCGGCCCGCGCACACGCGCGCGATATGGCCGTGCACGCCTTCTTCAGTCATACGGGCAGCGACGGCAGCACTCCCGGCGCGCGGGCGACGCGCGCCGGTTATCGCTCGAGCATGGTGGGCGAGAACATCGCGAGCGGTGTCAGAACGCCGCGGGACGCCGTCGCCGGCTGGCTCGCGAGCCCGGAGCATTGCGCCAACATCATGACCGCGGGATTCCGCCAGATGGGCGTCGCCTTCGCCGTCGACCCGACGAATGCACGGCTGATCGACTGGACGGAGGACTTCGGCGCGCCGCGTTGAGCCAGCCCCGATCGTTGCTACATCTGCGTTACGGAGGCTGCCGAGGCGCGCCGGCGTCCAGCAAGGATCACGATTCCCGCAAGGGTATAGAGCGCGGCGAAAAAGGCGGTCGTGCGGGTGAGCAGCAGATAGATGAAGTGGTACGCGGGAGCTAGATGCCAGCCGGTGTTCGCCAGGGTCACGCAGCCTCCGATGGCGGTCGCAGCCACGAATAGCGCCGCGAGCAGCACTGGTCCGCCGGCGGAGCGCTCCCCGTTACCCGGCGCCGGAGCCGGAACGGGCAAGAGAACGAACCAGATGGCGAGCACCAGGAGCCCGAACACGGAGCTCGCGTACTGCAGCACATGGCAGAGCTGGCCCGTGTAGGAGAAGAAGGATACGGGCGCGCTCAACGCCGGAATCCGCTGCACCATCCAACCGTCGGCGTGCGTGAAGGAGTCCCAGGCAAGGTGGCTCCAGGCACCGATGAGAATCGACAGCGGCGCCAGCGCCCAGTTGAGCGGCCGGCTGCCGAAGCGCTCCATTGCGGTGGCGCACTTGGCGCGCGCGCCAGGTCCAAGCGGCGCCGCGAGCGGCGCTCGCAGCAGCCAGACGAAGAGCAGCAACAACAAGCCGACCGGCAGATCCAGTGTGAGTGTGCCGAGGAGCGTATGCGTGACATCCGGGATGTGCTTCGCGATCCGCCACGGCAGGTAATACGGCAGATCCGGTGTCATGGCGCCGATGATCAGCGGCACTGTCCGCAGCAATCGTAAGCGCCGCAGCGGCAGAACTGCCGCAGGATGCGCGAGCGTGAAAGGCATGAGGGAAGCCTCTCAGGCTTGCGCTTGTCCCGCAAGTGTCGCCGCCACGGCGCTGCCGGCAGACACGACCGAGACCCGGTAGTCCCGTGCGATCCATTCCCCGCTCGGCTCGAGGCGGTACGTCAGATCGATCGAGCGGCCGCTCTTCAGCCGCGAGGTGTCGACTTCCACGGTATGCAGACCGAGAGCCGATGCCGTCGTGCGACGCTCGCAAACGTCTTTCCAGCCATCGAAGCCCCAGCGGAACGTTGCCGGCTCCGTGACCGCCAACGTCAGCGCTGCACCCTCGGGAATCTTCGAGGCCGGCGCGTGCGGGCACCAGATGATGCGCTCGAGCCGCGGGGCCCTGCCCGAGTAGCGCTGCCAGACGCATTCGGGGCGGTCGAAAGCGCTGCCCTGCGAGCGCGAAACCACGAGCTTGATGTACTCGGCATGCGTCCACGCAAGCGGCATGGCGCTGCCGGTGGGGCGACCGGGCTCGAGGCCACGCGCGGGCACGGGCGCGGCGTCCCAGATCTGCTCCGGCAACATGCCGCCGGGCGAAGCCATGCGGACCATGGCGAGCAAGTAGGGCAATGGGTCGCGCCCGGCGGCGAGCTCGTAGTGGCCTCGCTCGCCCGTGAGCAGCGGCCATGCGCGACCTCTGCCGGTACCGTCGAACGCCGAGCCGTCGTCGTGCTCGCCGTAGCCGTCGTCGTTGTAACGGTGCCAACAGGGGCCGGTTGGCGTGTCGACCTTGAGCAGCATGTCGGCGAGGAGCACGGTTCCCTTGATCAGCGGATCATCCGCGCGACGCAGCCCGAAGCGCACGAGCTGCAGGAAGTCGACACCAACCTGCGCGGACGCCGGCAGTCCCGGGTCGAGCGCCTGATTCTTGACGGGCAGCACGCGCTGCAGCGCGCTCCGGTCTCGAATCGCCTCGCGCGGCGCCACGCGCACGTAATAGCCGGTGAGCCCATGACGCCCGCACAGCGGAGTATCGGCGACGGCGGTCCAGTCCTCGAGGCTCGCATTCCAGTAGTCGGCGACCGCGAGCGCCAGCTCGCGCGCCTCCGGAGCGAGATACCGCGCCCCGCAAACGAGCGCCGCAATGCACGCAGCCAGCGTGAAAGTATTGATTCCCGCGTCTTCCTCCCATCGGTCCTGGTCGCTCGCCGGGCCGTTGCGCACGATGAACCCAAGCGCGCGGCGGATCATATCTGCGACCTCGATGCCATCCAACGCGCCGCGCTCGTCGAGTTGCGCGGCCAACAGCACCGGGAATGCCGTCTCGTCGAGCTGCACACCGGTCCAGTAGGGCTTGCCGCCGAGCCACTGGTTCTGATTCCAGTGACCATCGGCGAGCTGCGTGGCGCGAAGGTAGCGCAGCGTATCGAGAGCTTCGCGCGTCGCGCCCACCGCGAGCAGCGCCCCGGCGCATTCGCAGAGATCGCGCGGCCAGACGAGGTGATAGCCCTCCCGCTCCTCCTTGGTGTTACCCCAGGGGACGCTCAGGCTCGCCACCATCGCCCCCGGGTAGGTCTTGTCGAGATGCGCGCGCAGCGCCATCGTCGACAGCTTGAACTGGCCCACGCACTCGGGAGGCAGTCCGTCCGACGGCGACCCACGCCCGGCGCACTCCTGGTGCCAGGCGCTCCAGTCGTCGATCTGGCGCTGCCATACGGCCTCGAAAGGCTCGAAGAGCGCGCTCAGCGCCAGCGTGGCGGCGGATTCCGTGCTGCTGCCGAAGCCGAGCGCCAGCACCGCTTTGCGCGGCAGCTCTCCCGTCAGCGCGACATTGCCCGGCCCGGCGTTGGCATGCTCCCACGTCATCGCGTCGTTGCCCGCGAAGTCCTGCCAGCCGTCGCTCGCCCCGACGAACCCACAGCTCGCGCGTCCCCAGGCATCCTGTTGATCCGAAGTCACGGCGGCGAGCGCCAGCGCATAAGGCCCCTGCTCCGCCCACAGCACGCGATGCCCGCGATGGCCGACGATCGCCGCGAAGTTGTTGTTGCCCGTGCCGCCGAGATGCGGCGCGAGCAGCGCATAGGGGCGCAGCGACTCATCGCCAGTGAGCTCGATCTCCATGAGCAGCACGTCGCGCTCGCGCGCCGGCGCTACGCGCAGCGTGAGCTCGAAGCGCTCGTGCCGGTGCACGATGCGCACGGCGGGCACTCCCGGCGCCGCAAGCTCCAGGGAGTGGCGGTACATCCGCTTGACCTCCACCCAGAATCCGCGCCCGTCCGCGACGATGAAGCCGAGATCCCGGATCTGCGGAATGTCGACACGCGGATGGTAGACCTCGTTGAGGATGCCGCCGCCGATCGTGAACCAGAGTCGCGACGGACCGAGCGAGCAGCCGACCATCTCCTTGGCACTGCTGGACCAGGTCGGGGGCAGGCCAGGCGCGCCTGGGGCGTTGGAACCGCTCATCGGCGGGACCTCGGCCGTGACGCCGCGCGCCGGCTGGCGGCGACACGGGGGACGAGCGGGTGGTCGCCGCGCCACAAACTCAGGCCGCCCTTGAAAGCGTTGAGGTTATCGCCCAGGCGTGAGTCCTCGGGCAGCTCCTTCAGCCGCAAAGCATTCCCGCCTCCCAACACGACGTAGTTCGCCTCCAGCACCATCTTGAGCCGCGCCACGACTTCCGCCACGGCCTTTCGCCACTTCTTGTTGCCGAGGCGCTCGCGGCCGCGCTCGCCGATGTAGTCCTCGAACGTGCGGCCACTTTTGTAGGGCATAT
This sequence comes from uncultured Pseudomonadota bacterium, assembly GCA_963833085.1. Taxonomy (GTDB): domain Bacteria; phylum Pseudomonadota; class Gammaproteobacteria; order Steroidobacterales; family Steroidobacteraceae; genus 13-2-20CM-66-19. The sequence goes on along the minus strand of CAWHWV010000009.1, from coordinate 50,620 downwards.
GACCGATCTCCATCGGCTCCACCGTGCCATCGAGAATCAACGTCGCCCCGAGCCCGGTGCCGAGGCCGAGGAAGAGCATCCGACCGCCTTCATAGCTGCCGAGCGCCTGCATGGTCGCATCGTTGATCACCCGCACCGGCCGGCCGAAGACGTTCTCGAAGTCGTAGCCGACCCAACCCGGACCGAGGTTGAAAGGTTCGGCGGCGATCCGTCCGCGCAACACCAGCCCAGGATAACCGATCGACACGGCCTGGTAGGGCAGCTCGCGCGCGAGCTTGCACACCTGGCGCGCCATATCGGCGGCAGTCATGTCGAGGCCGGACACGAACTTCCGGATCGGGCCGCGCGGGCCCATGCGGAATTTGATGTGGGAGCCGCCGACGTCGATGACGAGTATGCGCGCGGGGTCCGGCGGCTTGGACGGGCGCGAACGCTTGGGGCGGGAACGGGACGGCATGTCCGATTGTCACTCGAATCGGTGCCTTCGGCCAAGCCGACCCGCCCCGCCTCTAAAGGTTCCTTGCGGCCTCAGTGTCGAATGGAGGCGCCCGCGGAGGTGCTCCCTTGAGCTGACGCCGATGTACTTCCCGAGACGCTCCCGCCCGCGACCCCCGGCTTCAGCGAGGGCGAGACGGCCGCCCGACCGTTCATCGAGGAGCCGCTTCCTACTGTCCTGTTGCCGGCCGACCCCTGTGCTCCGCGGCTGCTCGAGCCTCTGCTGCCGGAGCTCGAGCTCGATGTCTTCGTTGCCGACGTAGTGCCCGTCGTGCTACGGGACGCGGCACCCGCGGTCGCGTTGTGGGCTTTCCCGGCCAGCTTTGCATTGCTCTGCGCCGCGCCACCGGCCTGTGCAGTGCCGTGGGCAGTTCCCTGCGCAACAGACTTCCCTGCGCCGGTCGCAGGGCTGCGCGGACCCCTCAGTCCCTGACTCTGACTTGCCAGCGAGCCGTGCATCATGCCCCAGCCGCCGCCGTTGACTGCGCCTCCTGCGGGGCCGAACCGGCCGCCCATCGCGCCACCGATCGCACCGCCCGCACCGCCGCGAAGAAGCTGCGCGTGCACCGGCGCGGAGAAGGCAAACACGGCAGCGACAGCGGCACTCGCGAAAAGATGATTAAGTTTCATGGTCGTTCTCCTCTCGAGGCCGCGGCCCATCCGCGACCTTCAAAGAGAACTACGACGGCCGCGGCCGAATTCTTCCCGAAGCGGCCGACGATTTTCTGTTTGACTTATTCCTTGGATGCCGGCCCGGGCGAAGGCAGGTTGGCGCCCACCAGGCCGTAACCGAATACCGTATTGCGGCCCGCAGCACCAAGATGGATGGCCGCGCGCGCGAGCGCGTCGACCGCCGCATGGGCCGCAGCGGGATCGATTCCGGGCAACGGCCCCGGATCCCGCCCGGCCACCATGATCTCCAGCTGCTCGGCCAGAAGACCAGCCACGAGTGGCGCGGCAAAGGACGTTCCTCGCACACTCTGGAAATCAGCCGACAGGGCGGCCGCCCGGATGTCGGCTCCGGGCGCGGCAAACATGACCTGCGGCCCGCGCTCCGCTTCGAAGATCACGCGCCGGCGGGCGTCCACCGCGGTCACGCCTACCACGCCCGGGTAGGCTGCCGGATAGAGCGGCGGTGCCGCCGGACCGTCGTTGCCCACCGCGGCAACGATGAGAAAGCCCTGCGCCACCACCCGAGCGACGGCCTGTTGCAGCAGCGCGTTGGGCGGCCCGACAAGACTCACATTGATGACCGGCACCCGCTCGCCCGCGAGCCATTCCAGAGCCCCGGCGATCGCATCGACGGCGCCGCCAGTGGGCTTGCCGCAGTACACATCCGCCGTATAGAGGGGCACACCCGGCGCTGCGCCGCCAAAGTGCTCGGTACGGCCCACCATGAGCGAGGCCACCTCGGTGCCATGCGCGCTCGCTATCAGCGCGCCGCCGCAGCCGTGTTGATGGATCACGCCGCCCTGGAAGACGGGCTCCGCCGTTGCAACGCCGCCATCGATGAGCCCGAGCGAGGTTGCCTTGGCGCTTGCGAGGCCACCGGCGGCCGGTGGCGGAGCGCCGCGCCCACTACTCGTCGCGCCGCTCTGCGTATAGACACTGTTGAAATCGTATGTGCCTGCGGGATCCAGCCTGCGCAGCACAGTTAGTGCGCGGCTCGTCGCCATGCCGTGCGGCGCGCCGAGGACCACGACACGAATGCCGAGCGCGCCGAAAGAGCGCTCGCGCAGGACCGTGAATCCGGCGCCGAGCCCGCGCGCGAGCGCCACATCCGTAGGTGAGAGCGCCAGCACTTCGCCGCGCACGATGGGATTGCCGTTCGGATCCGCCTCGAGCATATCCGCATGGCGTCGCAGGAGCTGCGCGATGAGAGCCTTGCGTGCGCCCTCCAGTCGGCCGAGCTCGTTGGTGGTCAGGGCCGGCTGAACGCCGGCCGGTAGCCCCAGAGCGGCCGGCAACCCTCCCGGCACGCCGATGGGCAGACCGGGCAGCGGTACCCGCGGCACACCGATCTGCGCCTCGGCCGCCGGACCCAGCAGCAGAATCGCGAGGAGTAGCAGCCGAATCATGCCGCTACGCTAGTTGAATGTCCGCCCGCATGGAAGAAAATGGTCGCCACCAGCGTAGTACGATCGAGCAGCATGGACTCATCCGGCGAGGATCTGTGTGATCGCATCATCGAGCTTTTGCCGCGTCTGCGGCGGTTTGCGCGCTCCCTGGCGCGCAATGCCGAAGACGCGGACGATCTGGTGCAGATCACGGCGGAGCGTGCGCTGGCGCACGCCGGGCAACTCCGTCCGGATCACTCCGTGGCGGGCTGGCTGTTCGGCATCATGCGCAACGCCTGGATCGACGAGGGCCGCAGCAGGCGCCGGCGCGAGTCGCTGCTCGAGCCCGAAGAGCTCGCCGAGCGCATCGGGGATCCGGCCGCGGGTGTGGACCAAGAGCTGCTCTGCCTGCAGAATGTCCTGTCGCGGCTGCCGGAGGAGCAGCGCCTCGCCGTTGCCCTGGTCCTCGTGGAGGGTTTCTCCTACAAGGAGGCTGCCTCCATCATGGGCGTACCCGTGGGAACGCTGACCAGCCGTTTGGCGCGCGGCCGCGAGGCGCTGCAATCCATGTTGTCCGAGACTTCCGGAGCGCTGTCGTGACTCTCCCCGACGAAGTGCTCATGGCCTACGCGGACGATGAGCTCGATGCGCAAGCTCGGGCGGCCGTGGAGGCCGCAATGGCGGCGGATCCTGAGATCGCCCGCCGGATTGCGCAGCACAAGGCACTCCGCAGCCGAGTTCACTCAGCCTTCGACAAGATCCTCGACGAGCCGGTGCCCGCGCGCTTACTGCAGGTGGTGCGCAGCGAGCCATCCGGGTCCGGCACAAACAAGGTCGTGCAGCTGCACCGGCGGCCTTTGGGGCGCTGGGCGTGGCCGCAGTGGACCGCCATGGCAGCAAGCCTGATCGTCGGTGTGATCGCGGGTCGGTTGGCGTTGGTTCGCCGGGGCACCGAACCGATCATCATGAGAGGCGGCCAGGTCCTCGCGAGCGGCGCCCTGGCGGACGCGCTGTCGCATCAGCTCGCTGCCGATCAGTCCGCGGCGGCCCCGGTGCGGATCGGTGTCAGTTTTCGCGCGAAATCGGGCGAATATTGCCGGACGTTCACCGTGCGCCAAAGCACCGCCCTGGGCGGACTCGCCTGCCGCGCAGCGGATGGCTGGCAGGTCCGCGTGTTGGCCGGCACGGAATCGCCCGGTGGCGGCCCGGGCCCATACCGGCAGGCGGCATCATCCATGCCGCCGGCCGTGATCACCGCCGTCGGCGATCTGATGACCGGCGAGCCGCTCGATGCGCAGGCGGAGGCCGCCGCGCGCGGGCAGAGCTGGCAGCCCTGAGCGCGCGGCCGGCTGCGAGCTGGCGCGACCCGATGGGTTAACATGCGCAATGCTCTGGCTCAAGGCCTTTCACATCGTCTTCGTCGTTACCTGGTTCGCCGGCCTTTTCTATCTGCCGCGACTCTTCGTCTACCACTGTGCCGCAACTGATACGCCCGGCCGCGAGCGGTTCGTGGTGATGGAGCGCCGCCTCTTCACTCTGATGACGCTCGGTGCTGCGCTCGCCATCGCGTTCGGCGTCTCGATGGTTGCCGCGGCGCCGGCGTATCTCGATTTCCTCTGGCTGCGCGTGAAGCTCGCACTCGTGGCCGCGCTCGTCGTCTATCACCTCTGGTGCTACAAGTTGCTGCGAGACTTTCGCGACGGCCGCGACAGTCACTCGCAGCGCTGGTACCGGATATTCAACGAGCTGCCGGCTCTCCTCCTCATCGCCATCGTCGTGCTGGCGGTGGTCAAGCCTTGAGTCAGCTCTCCCCGCTCCAATAGCTCACCCGATCCTGCCACGGAGTCCGCGCCGGCGGCGGCACGGAGTCGGCGGGGGTGGTGCCGAGGTAGAGAAATCCCACGATGGCATCTGCGGCCGCCAGACCGAGCGCCACCTTCACCGTATCGTCATAGGCGGCGTCGCCGGTCTTCCACATGGCGCCGAATCCGAGTGCCGTGGCGGCAAGCATCATGTTCTGCGCCGCGGCGCCGGCGGCGAGTATCTGCTCGACGGCCGGAATCCTGGTCTCGGCGTTACAAACGGCCGCCACGACGACGATGAGCGGAGCGCGCAGCGCTTTTTGCCGCTCCCGCTGCAGCGTGTCGGCCCTTGCCGCCGGCAACTTGCGCTGCAGCTGATCGGCCATCAGCTCACCCAGGCGCTCGCGCGCCGCGCCGCGGATGACGATGAAACGCCATGGGCGCAGTCGACCGTGATCGGGCGCGCGGGCGGCGCACTCGAGCAGCAGCTCGAGTGCGCTCTCATCGGGAGCGGGCTCGGTGAGGGTCTTGGCGGAGCGCCGCTGCAGCAGGGTGTCGATTGCTTGCATGACCTCATTCTCCCAGATTCCCCGACATGCCGCGGCGCTGCCGCCGGTGTACAGTCACGGTCATGGACCCGACCGCACTGCAAGAGCTCAAGGCCTCGATTCGTACCATTCCGGACTATCCGCGCGCTGGGGTTCAGTTCAGGGACATCACCACCCTGCTCGGCAACGCGCCGATGTTCCGCCGCACGGTCGACGAGCTGGTGCGGCCCTGGACCGGCTCCAGGGTCGATCGCGTCGCCGGTATCGAGGCGCGCGGCTTCATTCTGGGCGGCGCCGTCGCCCATCAGCTGGCCGCCGGCTTCGTCCCGATTCGCAAGAGGGGCAAGCTGCCGCACGAGACCGTGCGCGTGGCCTACTCGCTCGAGTACGGGCTGGACGAGATCGAGATGCACCGCGACGGGGTGGCCCGCGGGGAGCGCATCATCCTGATCGATGACCTCATCGCCACCGGCGGTACCGCCGAGGCGGCGGTGAAGCTCCTACGCTCCCTCGGCGCCCAGATCCTGGCGGCCTGCTTCGTCATCGACCTGCCGGACCTCGGCGGCTCCCGCCGGCTCCAGGCGCTCGACGTGCCGGTCCACACCCTTGTCGCTTTTCAGGGACATTGACCCTCTCCGGCGCCCACGGGAGGCGCTGTTCCGGCGCCGGAACATTACTTTACGGTCATCCACGGCTGCACCAGCCGGGTTACGGGGATAATGCGCGCCGCCGGGCCAGAGAGCCCGGGAGATTCCACACTGCTCTCAATCCTCGCTATTTTGGAGATGTCGATGCTCAAGAAGCTCCTGCCCGCCATCCTCGGCGCCCTGCTGGCTGCCAGCCCGGTCATCGCGGTGACGACCGCTGCCGCTGCTCCTCAGGCCGCGTCGTCATCCGGCACCATGAAGTCGACCCACCACAAGTCCAGCAAGCACAAGAAGTCTTCGCATCACGCGATGAAGAAGCACGCCAAGAAGAAGGCCGCGCCGAAGAGCTAAGAGCTCTCGCGGTCGAAAAAAGCCCCGCCCGCTGCGGGGCTTTTTTTTTGCTCCGGGCACCTGTCTAATCTTCAATCCTGCTCGGAGCCACGATGCCCACCGCGGATGACCCGCTCTCTGCAACCCGCCTGAACTCGGCGGCAGAACCGCCCGAGCCGCCAAGCTCGGCCTCACAGCGCCACGTGAAGGAGCTGGAGAGCCTCATCGAAGCCCGTACGCGCGAGCTCTCGGCGCTCTCGACACACCTGCAGGAGCTCGCTGAGGATGAGAAATCGGAGCTCGCCCGCAATCTCCACGATGAGCTCGGAGGGCTGCTGACGGCGGCAAAGATGGACCTCTCGTGGGTGCAATCGCGGGTGACGGACCCCGAACTGCAGGAGCGTCTGGCGCAACTCGGCGGCGTTCTCGATGAGGCGATGGACCTCAAGCGCCGTGTGGTCGAGGACCTTCGACCCTCCCTGCTCGATCATTTCGGCCTGCCGACGGCGCTGCGCGCGTACGTGGATTCGGCATGCGCCAAGGCGGGACTGCGCACGGAGCTCGCGCTGCCGGAGGATGCGGCGCCGATGGCGAAGGACACGGCGATCGCTCTCTTCAGAATCGTCCAGGAAGGCGTCACCAACATCATCCGGCACGCCGGCGCGCGGTCGGTGGCGCTGCAATTCGCACTGGAGAGCGACGGCTATCGGATCACCCTGAGCGACGACGGCAGCGGCTTCGATGCCGCCGATCCCAAGTTCCGCTGGTCACACGGCATCACCGGCATGCGCCAGCGAGTGCGCGCGCTCGGCGGTCAGTTCGACATCCAGTCGACCCCCGGCGCCGGCACGACGCTGCGTGTCAGCATTCCTCGTGACGCCAACTAACGCGGCTGGCCGTCCACGACCACTGCTTTCAACTGGGATATATCCCGCATCTTGTCGAGGAAATAGTCGGCGCCCGCCGCGAAGCAGTGGTCGCGCACGAAGTCCGATGCGTAATTGGTCAACACCACCACGAGCGGCTGCGCATCGGGCGGATAAAGCTGCCGCACCTGACGGATGACCGCCACGCCGTTGCCCTCGGCAAGCTCGATGTCGACTACGAGCACATCGTAGGTAGCCTCCTGCAGGCGCAACAGCGCCTCGGACTGGGTCGCCGCCTGTCCCGTGACGGAGACGCGCCCAGGCTCCGACAGCAGATCCACCAGGCGTCGCGACAGCACCGCGGAGTCCTCGATGAGGAGGATGCGTCGCTCGGCCTTGGATGAGCCGTTACCGCCCGGGGATCGCGCTTCAGCGCCCACCATACGCCTCACTGCAGCAGGTTGTTCTTGATGGCGTAGTAGGTCATGTCGGCGTTCGTCTTCATTCCCATCTTCTCCAGTATCCGTGTGCGGTAGGTGCTGATGGTTTTGACGCTGAGGAAGAGGTTGGCGGCGATTTCCGAAACACTGCGTCCCTCCGCGAGCTTGCAGAAGATCTGGAATTCCCGCTCGGAGAGTACGCTGTGCCGCGGCCCGCCCGGGGCGCCCTGCAGCCCGCTCACCAGCATCTCCGCGAGCTCCGGGCTCACGTAGCGGCCGCCGCGCACCGCGGCGCGAATCGCACGACAGAGCTCGCCGTCGTCGGCACTCTTGCTCACGAAGCCGCTCGCTCCTGCCCGCAGCACGTTCAGTCCATACTGGCTCTCCGGATAGGCGCTCAACACCAGCGTCGCCACGGATTCGTGGTGGGACTTGATCTGCCGCAGCACGTCGAGTCCCGACATGTCGGGAAGCGAGAGATCCAACAGCAGCACATCACATGGAGCGGTGCGCAGCAGCGTCAGAACCTCGCGTCCCGTCTTCGCCTCACCGGCCCAGACGAAATCGGCTTGCGCCTCGATGATCTGCCGCAACCCGAGCCGTACGAGCTGATGATCGTCTACGACTGCGACTCGAATAGCCGGCATCAGGGTAGACGCGTGATCGCGGGCAAGCCTATGGGAGTTGCGGAAGCAGCTACGGCGGCTGCAACGCAACGGGCTGTAGGAATCGTCCGACGTGGCCTCAACGCAGCGAATCCCGGCCGGTATCGGGCTCCTCGTCCTTGGACTGGGACGGGGGCCGGCTGCCACCCGCATCCCTGCCATTATAGGTCTCGAGACGGTTGTACAGCGTCTTCAGGCTGACGCCCAGGATCTCCGCCGCCTTGCGCTTCACGTGCCCGCAATACGCCAGCGTCGCCATGGTGACCCGGCGCTCCACCTCTTCCAGCGGGGTCCCGACGCGGATGGTGATGGTCGTTCCGTCATCGGGCTTGGGCGAGGACGCGTCGGTCAAGGTTATGTCACATTCGATGACATCGTCGGCCATGATGAAGGCGCGCTGCACGTAATTGCGCAGCTCACGGACATTGCCCGGCCAGCCGTACTGATACAGACGTACCAGCGCATCGCGCGAGAACGTCTTGTGCGTCCCCTCGGCGCGGTTGAGCTCTTCGAGGAAGTATTGCGCCAGTTGCTCGATATCGGTCTCCCGATCGCGCAGCGGCGGCAGGCGGATGGGAAAGACGTTCAGCCGGTGATAGAGATCCTCGCGCAGCTTGCCGTCGGTTACGGCTCTCTCCGGCTCCCGGTTGGTCGCACAGATCACCCGTACGTCGCTGGCGATCGGCTGCGTGCCACCGACGCGGTTGACGCTGCCGGTCTCGAGCACCCGCAGCAGCTTCACTTGCAGCTCCATCGGCATCTCGGTGATCTCATCGAGAAAGATCGTGCCGCCGTTGGCGCGCTCGAAGAATCCCTTGTGTTGCCGGTCGGCGCCGGTGAAGCTGCCGCGCTCGTGGCCGAAGAGCTCGCTCTCGATGAGCTGCGGCGCAACAGCGCCGCAGTTGAGCGGCAGGAAGGCGCTGGTGCGTCGCCGCGAGAGCTCGTGAGTCGTCTGGGCCGCGAGCTCCTTGCCGGTGCCGCTCTCCCCGATCAACATGACCGTGGCCGAGGTCGGCGCCACGCGCGTCAGTTGATCGTACAGCACCTGCATGCGTTGCGAGCTGCCGAGTATGCGGCCGAAGCGGCCCATGCGCCGCAGCTCGTCCCGCAGCTCGCCGATCTCGTGCTGCAGTGCGGAAGTTTTCTTCGCATGCCGCAGCACCGCCTGCACGCGCTCCAGGTCCGCGGGCTTTACCAGGTAATCGCTGGCACCCGCCCGCAGCGCCGCCACGGCGCTGTCGACGGTCGCATGCCCGGTGACGACGATGACCTCGGTGGCCTCGGGCCGGTCGAGCTCGCGCAGCAACTCGATGCCCTCACCGTCAGGAAGGAGCAGATCCGTGAGGAGGACATCGGGACGCTGGCGGCCGAGCTCGATGCGCGCATCCCGCAGGCTATGGGCGCGAGCCACAGTAAAGCCCTCCATGCGAGCCACCTCCTGCAGCCATTCCACCACGTCCGCGTCGTCATCGATGATCAAAGCGTGTGCCATGTGCTCGCCTTAAGCCCGTAAAGGGCGGTCAACTGTATGCTTTCCACGACGCGCCGCCAAGCGCGAGCGGAGCTGTGCGCCCTCGGGCTCAAAGCGCTGCACCCGGAGTGGGTTTTCTCGCGGTGAGAGCCGACACCGCGCTCGAGATGACGGATACGACTATCACCACGAGCACGGCGCTTTCGAGTTGCCTCCCGAACACCGCCGGCAGATCGTGGCCGGGGACGAGCGCGAGGCAGTAGAGTGCCGCCGGGCCGCGCGCGGCGAAGAGCTCGACCATGCGCCGCTGCGCCGACGTTACCGAAGGTTGCCCGAGGCCGAGACGTACCGCGAACGGCCTCACCAGAATCAAAAGCACCGCGGCGTAGAGTACCGCACGCGGGGTGAAGTCGCCGGCGCCGAGCAGCGTGCCGAGCAACACCATCAGGACGACTGTCGCGCCCCGTTCCGCCCGGCCGGCAAACCTCAGCACGCGCATGCCGAGTGGTTGCTTGCGCGTGATGCGCCGGCGCCCGCCGTGTGACAGCGCCAGCCCGGCGCCGAGAGCGGCCAAAAGCGCATCCGCCCGCAGAGCGACCGCACAGACATACGCGAGCACGCCAGTGGCGAATACTATCATCTCCTCGAGCAGGTCCCCCTGACGATCGCGATCGATCAGCGCCAGCCAGCGCGATGCGGCCATGCCGATCAGCCAGCCGACCGCCGCTCCGCCGGCAAGAGCCCAGAAGAAGGTGAGCGTCAGGGAGCCGAGCACGACCCCGCCAGCTGCCGTCAAGCCCATCCGCGTCAGGACCAACACGACTACCGGCGCGGCGAGCGCGCTCGTGATGGCACCCTCCGACGCGAGAGCAAACGGTACCAGCTCCTGTTCGCCATCTCCTGACGCGTGCGCGTCGGACGCCAGCACCGCATCGGTGGGGGCGAGGATGGCCGCCAACAGCGCGGCTTGCAGCAGACTCATCCCGAAGATCAGATACGCCGCCCCGGCCGACAGCAGCGCCGCGGAGACGGTCGTGAGCGAGGCGAGCTGCAGCGGCGCCCGCCAGGGAGCCCGTTCGAGCGGCGCGCGCAGGCGCAGCCCCGCGCAAAACAGGCATACCAACAGGACCGCTTCGCTCAGCGATTGGATGAGCGCGCCATCGTCGTAGAGCTGCGGCTCGATGAGCCTCAGCCCCAGGGGGCCCACGAGCAGCCCCACACCGATCCCCATAATGACCGGGCTCGTGGACCATCGCGTCAGGGGGAACTCGGTCCTAGTGTTGACCTGCTTGTGCACCGGGAGCCGCCGCATCGCCGCGAACAGGTCGCTGTAAGCGACAGCCGCGGATCGCATCGTGAGTGCTCATCAGGACCTCGAACTGGCGCAGCACGGAGTCGCGCACGAAATCCGGGAGGTGATCGTCCAACGCGTTGCGATACGCCTCCAGGATCCAGCTCTCCCCGCGCTCGCACACATCGAGAATAGCTCCATCTTCGCCGCGCGCAAGAGCGGCGCGCAAACCTGCCCAGCCGCTGCGCCAGACACGGGCCGCTGCGGCCGCGACGGCGGCCTGGCGGCCGCCGCCCAGCCGCTCGACCAACGCCTCGAGCTCGCCGATGGCTGCGACGCATTCGGCGCCGCCCCGGACACAGAGCTCGCCCAAGGGGCTCGCACCGAGCGACGCGGCGCACAGCCCCAACGCCTTCTCGCTGTCCTGGTGAACGGATATGAGTTCCCGCAGCGCTACTATCGTGTATTTATGGCTCATGCGCTCCACCTTCGGGCTCCCGCTGGCGCGACAGAGGCGCCGCGGGTAAGGAAACGGGCGGATGCTTAAGCAGGAGTTGTGCCATGTGGCCCGCAGCGCCTGGGCCCCCAGCAGCGCCGCCAGCTCGGCCGCAACCGGCTGTGCTTCGGCTGCACAATTTTCACCTGCTGTACCTTTTTACAGAGGTTCGCAGTCCCCGGGGCGCTAGGACCCTCATTAGGCAGGGGGACCAAGCTGGCATGTCCGTTGCATTAGGTGGCTAGACCCCCCGTTTGGCGGGCTGTCGTGCGACCAGCCCGCTCTTTTTTTGTCTGCGTCCCTGCTTGCGCAAAGAGCGGCATCCTGCCCCTTTGCGCGGGCCCACCTTGTGACCGCATTCGACCTCGCAGCCCCGGGAACGGCCCGGGGCCGCTTACTCAATCGCCTTCGGACGACGCCGGAAGATAGGGCGTCGCGGGGTGGGGACGGCTTGCTTTCGCACGGGGCTAGGTTCAGATTGGGTTTGCATCTCATCTAGTGCGAGCGGAGGGTCTCCAATGCATCAGATGGTGAATACGGAGCAGGCCAGCGCAATACACCAAGCGCTCATCTCCGTCCAGAGCGCCGTCACGGTGATGACGTTTCCGCGGTGCGATCAGGAGGATCTCATCGAGCTCATCGACAGGGTGGAGGAGCAGCTCCACTGCTCTCACCCCAACACCGCGCTCATGTCCACCTTTCTCAACTCCATCGCCCGCAGCCTTCGTGCGCAGCCAGAGGCGCGCGAGGCGTGTCTCACCATCGAGCAGGCGATCGAGGCAGCCGGCATGCCGAGCACCTGGCAATCGGGTATATGACCCTAGTCCGAGCGGCGCCAGATAGCCAGGCGCCGCACCAGCGGCACGAAGGTGTCGAAGTCCACCGGCTTCGACACGTGTAGATCGAATCCGGCATCCATCGCCGCCGCGACATCGCTCCGCGACGCGTAACCGGTCACGGCGATGGCGAGCATGCGTCTTCCCGCCTGGCTCGAGCGCAGCTTGCGCACCAGAGAGTAGCCATCCTCTGCCGGCATACCGATGTCGGTGACCACGATGTCGAAGTGCGCGCCCTGCGCCTGCAGCTGCCGCAGCGCGGAAGGCGCGGAGTCGGTGACGGTAACCGAGGCGCCCTCGAGCCGCAGCATCTCGGCGACCATCGTGCGTGCTTCCAACTCATCGTCCACGACCAGGAACGACAGTCCTTCGAGCGTCTGCCGCCGTTGCGGCGGCTCCGCGGCCACGCCGTCGACGCTTGCTGACGAGGACGCCATGGATCGGACGGTTGGCAAGCGGACACTGAAGGTTGTACCGGCCCCCGTTCCGGCGCTGTGCGCGGAAACGGAGCCGCCGTGCAGGGCGACGATCTCGCGGACCAGCGTCAGACCGAGCCCGAGCCCGGAGGCCTGACGGCTGCTCGAGGCATCGCCCTGTCTGAAGCGGTCGAAGATGTGGGGCAGCAGCTCTGGCGCAATGCCCTGACCCGTGTCCTGCACCGTGAGCTCGGTGAATGCGCCGTCCTCACGCAGCCCCACGGTGATCCGGCCGCCATTACTGGTGAACTTCACGGCGTTCGAAAGCAGGTTGCCCACCACCTGCTGCAGACGGTCCGGGTCGCCGCGCAGCTCGCCGGCGCCCGGCGCGAACCGGCTCTCGATCTCGATGCCCTTTGCGGCCGCTGCGGGTCGCGCGGCGTCGATCGCAAGCCGCGCCACGCGCGCAAGCTGCATCGGTCGCACCTCCACCTTGAGCTTCCCGGTGTTCACACGCCCGAGATCCAGCAGATCGTTGACCATTTTCAACTGCGCTTTCGCGCTCTGCTCGACACGGGGCGCGATCGCCGCGACTTCCGGATCCTTGCCGCACTTCAGGGCGAGAATGCGGTTCCATCCGAGGATCGCATTGAGCGGCGAGCGCAGCTCGTGCGAGATCACCGAAAGGAACTCGTCCTTGGCGCGGTTGGCCGCTTCAGCCGCCTCGCGCGATTGCCGCTCGCGTCCGAGGAGCTGCTCGCTCCGGTCGAGGACATCATCGAAGGCCCGGTGCTCGCTCGTCACGTTGCGCGATGTGATGACGAGATCGACGGAACCGGCATCATCGCCGCCTCTGACGACGCAGCCGCGCAACGCGAGCCAGCGCGCATCCTCCTGCCCTTCGGCCGGCCGCACCCGCACCGTGATATCGAGTGGCGCCGCGCCCGCGAGCGCCTGTCGCACGGCGTGGCCGAATCGTCCGCGATCGCCGACATCCACACGCGACTCGACGGCATCCCAGGACAACACCTCATCCGGTGGCCAGCCCCATTCCGCCTTGAATTGCGAGTTGGCCTCGAGCACGCCGCCCGCGGCCCGCAACCGGCAATAGCCGATGTGGCCCGCGCCGAGCACCGTCTCCAGCTCATCCTTGCGGCGTGCGAGGCGCTCCCACTCGGAAGGCGGGGCCCGCACGGCCGGGCTCGCCGTGCGCGCCGCATCCAGGCGGGAACCGGGTTCGTCGTCGTGAATTGATGTCATGTCGCTCGTACGGGAGTTTGGGCCAGGGCTAGGCGCACTGGCGTTCTTACACGCCCTTGCAAGTTCTCCCCGGGGGCATGCTGCGCTGCCGAGGCAGGGGCGGTGCCGACTTGTGAGAGAGGGTTCCTCGAATGTCCAATGCCGTAATGGGACTGCGCCTGAAGCAGCAGCTCACGCTGACACCTCGGCTGCAGCAGTCAGTGAAGTTGCTGCAACTTTCCGCGCTGGAATGCGTGCAAGAACTGCACCAGGCGATCGCGCAGAATCCCTTCCTCGAGGAGAGCGCGGAGTCGGCGGAAGCGTCCGATTCGCGATCGGAGCGCGAGGAGGCGGCCGAGGATAGCTCCCGGGCCGACCTGGATTTTTCGACCAGCGGCGGTGGCGGCGGCAGCGGCGAGGAGACGCCCGACTGGACGGAATGGACCGCCTCTCCCTCGACCCTGCATGACTCGCTGCGCGAGCAGCTGCTGCTTCTGGGATTGACGGAGCGCGATCACGTGCTCGCGAACCTCATCATCGACGCCTTGGACGACGACGGCTTCCTGCGCCTGCCGCTCGAGGATGTCGCGGCGCTGGCGCCTGGCGCGGCGCCGGGAGAGATCGAAACGGCACTGCGCATCGTCCAGACGCTCGAGCCGAACGGAATCGCGGCGCGCAACCTCGGCGAGTGCCTCGCGCTGCAGCTCGAGGCGCTGGATCGCGACACCCCCGGCCGCAGCATCGCCCTGGATGTGGTGCAGAACAGCCTGTCCCTGATGGCGGCGAGAGACAACACCCGTCTTCTCGATGCGCTCGGCTGCTCCGGCGGATGAGCTGCGCCTCGCCGTGGAATTGATCCGCAGCCTCGATCCGCGCCCGGGCTCGAAGGTCGGCACGTTCGAGCCGCGCGCGATCGTTCCCGACGTGATCGTCCGCAAGGAGAAGAAGCGCTGGGTGGTGACGGTCAACTCGGCCATCTACCCGCGCATCCGCGTGAATCAACAGTACGCGGATTACTTCCGCCAGGCGCGCGACGGCGAGACCGCGCTCCTCGCCCAGCATCTGCAGGAGGCGCGCTGGCTGGTGCGCAATCTCGAGCAGCGTTTCCTGACCATTCAGCGGGTGGCCGAGGCGGTGGTCGCGCGGCAGCGGAATTTCTTCGAATATGGGGACCTCGCCATGCGGCCGCTCACGCTGCGCGAGATCGCCGATGAGCTCGGGCTGCACGAGTCGACGGTGTCGCGCGCCACCAGCCACAAGTTCATGGCGACGCCACGCGGTGTGGTCGCCTTCAAGCGCTTCTTCTCCCGCCAGCTCGCCACCATGAGCGGCGGATCGTGCTCCGCCACGGCCATCCGGGCGCTGCTGCGCGAGTTCATCGCAGCCGAGGACCGGCGCAACCCGCTGTCCGACGTGCAGCTGACGGAGCTTCTCGCCAACCGCGGCGTCAAGGTCGCGCGGCGCACGGTGACCAAGTACCGCCGCTCCATGCAGCTCCCCGCCGTCGATTTCCGCCGGGCTTAGCCCGGGTAGGAATCGTCCGACACGAGCTTGGGAGGCTGACCCCGTCCATTCCACGCCCTTGCCGACTTCAGCGCCACGCGGCAGCAAGTAACTTGCCGCCATGAGCAATGAAAATCACATCGAGCCCCCTTGTGGGGTCGGCAACGGGCTGCAAATGGTGACCGACGACATGGTGGCCCTGGTGCCCCAGCTTCACACCTTTGCCCGCTCACTCTGCCGTGACGGCGTACGCGCGGACGACCTGGTACAGGAAGCGCTGATGCGTGCAATCAACAACATCCAGCGCTTCAAGCCGGGGACCAACCTCAAGGCGTGGTTGTTCACCATCGTCCGCAACGAGCATTACTCACAGCTTCGGCGCGGCAAGTTCGAGGCGCAGGGCATGGACATCGAGCTGCTGCCCGAGCCGAGCGTGCCGCCGGACCACGACGGCAAGCTCGAGCTCCGGGACCTGAATCGCGCCCTCGCCTCGCTGTCGCCGGGCCAGCGCACCGCTCTCATCCTGGTGAGCGTGAGCGGCTTCTCGTACGAGGAGGCGGCGGAGATCTGCGGCTGCGCCGTGGGAACGATCAAGAGCCGCGTCGCCCGCGCGCGCGAGACGCTGCTCGAGATGCTGGAGGGACGCCAGCCGATGGCTGCGCGGCGGCGGACGACGAGCAGTATGTTTCATTGGCGCAAAGTCGGCCTGGTTTGATGATTGGCTCAAGGTCACCTGCGGCGTTTTGATGACCGGCTCAAATTGGTGACCGGCTCAAAGTCGCCTGCGGCACTTTGAGCGGCTGACCTCGCAGTCCAGGGAAGGGCCCTGGGCTGCTTACTGACTTGCTTTCGGGCCAAAAAGCCTGGACAGTCGCGTGGGCGCCTAACATTACAATGGCCCCATGCAGCCGCTCAGCCAGGTTCTGATCCTTCTCGCCGCCGCGGTGCTGCTCGTTACGGTCGCCCGGCGGCTCGGGCTACCGACGACGATTCCTTATCTTCTGGTGGGCCTGGCGCTGGGTCCGCATGCGCTTGCGGTCGTGGACAGCACCGCCACGACGGCTCTCCTCGCCGAGCTCGGGGTCGTATTCCTTCTCTTCGCGCTCGGCCTCGAGTTCGCCCTGCCGCGCCTGATCGCCATGCGGCGCGAGGTATTCGGACTGGGTCGGCGCAGGTCGCCGCGACCGCGGCGGTATTCGCCGGCCTGGCGCGGTTCGGCGGCATCCACTGGCCGGCGGCCATCGTGGTGGGCGGCGCGCTCGCCATGAGCTCAACCGCCATCCTTCTGCACCAGCTCACCGAGCGAGCCGAGCTCAACCGCACCCACGGCCGGCTCGCCTTCAGCATGCTCCTCTTCCAGGACCTCGCCTTCGTGCCGTTCCTGGCGCTGGCCTCGGCCCTCGCGGCCGGCCCCGGGCACCTCGACGAGCGCGCCGTCCTCGAAGCGGTGGCTGGCGGCGTGCTTGCGATCGGAGCGGTGCTCGCGGCCGGTCACTGGCTGCTGCGGCCGCTCTTCAGGGAGATGGCCCACAGCCGCCTGCGGGAGCTGTTCACCCTTGCCGTGCTGCTCGTGGTGTTGGCTGCCGCCTGGGTGTCGAGCCTCGCCAGGCTGTCCCCCGGCCTGGGCGCGTTTCTCGCCGGGATGATGCTCGCCGAGACCGAGTACCGACATCAGATCGAGTCGGTGATCCGGCCGTTTCGGGACATCCTTCTCGGTCTCTTTTTCGTTTCGGTCGGGATGCTGCTCGATGTGCACCTGCTCGCCGGAGAGGCGGCCAGGGTCGTCTCTTGGCTCGTCGCCATCGTCATCCTGAAGGCCACCGTCGCGGCGCTCGTCGCCCGGCCCTTCACCGGCTCGCGATTCAAGGCGCTACGCACCGGTATCGTCATCTCCATCGGCGGTGAATTCGGCGTCGCCCTCGCCACGATCGCGCTCGCAACGGGTCTCATCCCAACGGACTTCGGCCAGCCGCTTCTCGTGGCAATCGTCCTCTCCATGATCCTGAGCCCGCTCCTCATCAACAACAACAAGCGCATCGCGCGCCTGCTGTTGCGAGAATCGGGACCGCCGCGCACCGCCTTCGAGCGCGAAAGCGCCGCGACGGGCGCGATCGGAATGCGCGAGCACGTCATTCTGTGCGGATTCGGTCGCGTCGGTCAGAACGTGGCGCGCGTGCTGGAGTCGCAGGGTTTCGAATACATCGCCCTCGATCTCGACCCGGCGCGCATCGCCGCCGCGCGCCAGGCCGGCGACCCGGTCATGTTCGGCGACTCGGCCGATGAGCAGATCCTTGCCAAGGCCGGCGTCGAGACTGCCACGGCGGTGGTGATTAGCTTCTCGGATTCGGCTACCTCCGTCGGCATCCTACGCAGCATCCGCCGGCTGCGACCCGACGTGCCCATCCTGGTGCGCACGCAGGACGACACTCGGATCAAGGAACTCCAGGAAGCCGGCGCGACCGAGGTCGTGCCGGAGACCTTCGAAGCCAGTCTGATGCTCGTCTCACACGTGTTGATCCTGCTGCACGTACCGGTGTCGCGCGTGGTCCGCACGATGGGCGACATCCGCAGCCACCGCTACTCCGTCCTGAGAAACATAATCCGCCGCGGCGATGCGCGGCCGCTGGATGAGAGCCATGAGTATCGCGAAGAGATCAAGTCCGTGGTCGTGCCGCCCGGCGCCTGGGCAGTGGGACGGACGCTGCGCGACGTGCGCGGCCGTGGTGTGGGCGTGACGTTCACCGGCATCCGCCGGCAGGGAATATTGGGACGCGAGCCGGGCGGCGACACCGTGCTGCGCGACGGCGACGTCGTTGTCCTCTACGGGCAGCCCGATGAGCTCGAGCGTGCCGAGTCCGTACTGCTGGCGGGGTAGGCCTGCTACCATTCGCGGCTCACGTGATCCGCAACGACATCCACTTTCCCTCGAAGCACGAAGCCCTGCGCGAGGACGTGCACGCGCTCGGCGCGCTCGTCGGGGAAATTCTGCTCGAGCAGGGCGGCCTGCAGCTCTTCGAGCTGGTGGAGCTCGACCGCCAGGCCGCAATCCGCCGCCGCAACGGCGACGAGCAGGCGCGTCTCGAGCTCACGTGTTCCGTCCGCGACCGGCCGCCGCAGCTCGCCCGCGACCTGGTGCGTGCCTTCTCCATGTGGTTCCAGGCCGTGAACCTCGCGGAGAAGGTGCATCGCATCCGCCGCCGCCGCACGTATTTCCGCCAGGACAGCGGCCGTCCGCAGCCGTCCGGCGTGGAAGACGCCATCGCCACCCTGAAAAGCCGTGGTTTACGCTTCGAGGAAGTGCTGTCGCTGCTCGGCAGCCTGCGCATCGAGCCCGTATTCGCCGCGCATTCCATGGAATCGATCCGCCGCACGTTGCTGCGCAAGCAGCAGCGGGTCGCGCAGCACCTGCTCGACCGGCTCGACCCGATGCTGACACCGCAGGATTCGCGCAATCTCTGGAGCAGCATCCGGATCGAGCTGACCACTGCCTGGCAGACCGAGGAGCTGCCGCGTGAGCGGCTGACCGTCGGCGATGAGCGCGAGCAGGTCCTCTTTTATCTGATCGAGATTCTCTATCGCGTGGTGCCCGCCTTCTACGAGGAGATCGCCCAGGCGCTCGAGAAGCGTTACGGTGTTGCCGCCGATTCCATCGAGCTGCCGGCCATCTTGCGCTTCGGCTCCTGGGTCGGTGGCGATATGGACGGCAACCCGGACGTGCACGCCAAGACGATTCGCGAGACGCTCGCCCGACAGCAGCAGATGATCCTCAACAGCTATTTCGAGGACTGCGGCAAGCTCTCGCAGCGTCTTTCGCAGAGCGCGGGACGCGTAGCGGTATCCGCGGAGCTGACTCAGCGGATGGAAGATTACATGACGCTGGCGCCCAGCGCGCGCAGCATGACCCCGGCGCGGCACGACCGCATGCCGTATCGCGTGTTTCTGGCGCAGATCGGCGAGCGGCTCCGCCTGGCCTACGAGGGACGCGCCAACGGCTACGAAAGCGCGCGCCAGTTCCGCGACGACGTGAAGCTCATCGCCGCGAGTCTCGCCGCCAACAAGGGCGCCAACGCCGGGCTTTTCTACATTCGCAGGCTCCTGCGCCGCATCGATACCTTCGGCTTCCACCTGGCCAGCCTCGATGTCCGCCAGCACGCGGGAGTGCTCCACGAGAGCATCGCGCGCGGCATCGACGACCCCAACTGGCTCGGACGTTCCAGCACCGAACGGCGCCGACTGCTCGCGCAGATGCTGGAGAAGGATGCAGGTCCAAGAGCCGAACTCGATGCGCTCGGCAAACGCAATCTCGCCGTCTTCGAGGCGTTCGCCCAGGCCAGACATCGCTACGGACCGGAGGCCGTTGGTTATTTCATAGTAAGCGGGACGCGCGGCGCCGATGATGTGCTCGCGGCCCTGACGCTCGCTCGCTGGGCGTCGGTCTACGACAAGCGCACCGGCGAGGTCGCGCTCGACATCGCGCCTCAATTCGAGTCCCTGGACGCGTTGGAGCGATGCGGTGACATCCTGGGCGAGCTCCTGAGCGAGCCCGTCTACCGGCGCCATCTCGAGGCTCACGACCGACGCCAGTGTGTGTTGCTCGGCTACTCCGACAGCAACAAGGAGGGCGGACTGTGCGCATCGCGCTTTGCCATCCATCAGGCGCAGCGCGCGCTCGCGCGGATGCACGAACGCGACGGCGAGAGATACATCGTGTTCCACGCGCGCGGTGGCAGCATCGCTCGCGGCGGCGGTCGCATCGATGCCTTGGTCAAAGCGGCTCCGCCCGGCGCCCTCAACGGGATCCTGCGGGTGCGAGAGCAGGGTGAGACGCTCAAGCAGGGCTATGGTCTGAGGCCGATCGCCATGCGGACGCTGGAGCGTGCCTTCAACGCGCTGAGCCTCGCGACCGTGTCGAGCCGCGAGGCCGCCGCCCAGGAAGCCGGTGTGGAGCGGCAGTCGGCGGCGCACCTCGAGTGCGCCGCGACACTGGCCGACGCAAGCCGTGAGGCCTACCGGCAGCTCGTCTACGGCGACCGCGAGTTCCACGATTATTTCCGGGCCGTGACACCCATCGACGTGATCGAGCGGATGCAGGTCGGCTCGAGACCCGTGCACCGCGAGGACGGCCGCAGCATAGAGGGCCTGCTGCCGGTCCCGTGGGTGTTTGCCTGGACGCAAACGCGCCACATGGTGCCCGGCTGGTTCGGCGCGGGCAGCGGGCTTGCCGCCGCCATCGAGCGGCACGGGGCGGAGCGGATGCGGGCGGCATACGCGGAGTGGTTCTTCCTGCGCAGCCTGATCGATGACGTGGAGGCGATGCTCGCCCGCGCCGATCTCGAGATCGCGGCCGCCTATGACGTGCTCGTGCCGGAGCCGCTGCGGCGCTTCTCGGCCGCGATCCGCGCCGAGTACGAGCAGGCACGCGAGCGGGTGCTGTGGTTGAAGGGCGCGACGAACCTCCTCGACGGCGAGCCCACGCTGCAGCGCTCCATCAGGCTGCGCAACCCCTATATCGATCCGATGAACCTCATGCAGGTGGACCTGTTGCAGCGCTGGCGCGCCGGCGGCCGCAGCGACCGCGATCTCTTCGAGGCGCTGCTGACCAGCGCGGGCGGCATTGCGCAGGGGCTGCAGAGCATCGCCTGAGCAAGCCAACACGGGAGCGAAATGAGCGACACCATCACGATCCGGCCGGCAAGCCGCGACGATGTCCCACTGGTGCTGGAATTCATCCGCGACCTCGCGCGCTACGAGCGGCTGGAGCACGAAGTAGCGGCTTCCGAGGCGCAGTTGCACGACGCGCTCTTCGGCGAGCGCCGTTACGCCGAGGTAGTGTTGGCCTGCGTCGGCGGCGAGCCTGTGGGCTTCGCCCTCTTCTTCCACAACTTCTCGACCTTCAAGGGTCGTCCGGGAATCTACCTGGAGGATCTCTTCGTGCGCCCGGAGGCGCGCGGCCGCGGCATCGGCAGGCAGCTGCTCGCTCATCTGGCCCGCACGGCCGTGGAGCGGGGCTGCGCGCGGCTGGAATGGGCGGTGCTCGACTGGAACGAGCCCTCGATCGGCTTCTATCGCAGCCTCGGCGCCGTGCCCATGGACGAGTGGACCACCTTTCGCCTGACGGGTGAGTCCCTCGCGTTACTGGCCGGCGGCGCTCGCGCGGAGAGCTAACGGCGACTCCGCAGCCGGCGCGGGCGCGGGTGCCCCGGGCGGCGGCGCCAGCCCATTGGAATAAATGACGCGCCCCTCGGGGTCGATGAAGATCGCATCGTACTGCGGCATGCTGTTGATGATCGCCAGCGTCTTCGCCGGGCCGAGCACGAAAGCCGTTTTCGACATGCCGTCGGTCTGGGTCGCAGTGGGCGCAATGATCGAAGCGCTGCGCACGAGCTGCGCGGAGTGCCCGGTGAACGGGCTGAGGATGTGGTCGTAGCGCACCCCGTTCTGGACGAAGCCGCGGAAGTAATCGCCGGAGGTGGAGACGGCTTCGTTGGTGATCGGCACCATGGTCACGATCTTGTTGAGATCCCACGGGTCCTTGATTGCGACCATCCAGGGCCGGCCCCTGCGATCCCCGAGGATGCGGGTATCGCCCCCCGCCGTCACGAGCGCGTGCCGGATACCCATCGCCTTCAGGATGTAGATGCTCTGGTCGACGACATAGCCCTTGGCGATGCCGCCGAGGCCGATCGCCATGCCGGGCCGGGCGAAGCCGACGCTGTGATGGCGGTCATCGAGGATCAGCTGGCGCCAGCCGATCGTGGGCAGCAGCGCCTTGATCTGGGCATCGGTCGGATGGATGTGGCGCCGGAAGTCATAGAGCTTCCAGACGGACTCCATGGTGATGTCGAACGCGCCGTCGGTGATCTGCGAGTAATGCGTCGACAGCTTGATCAGGTTGTAGAGCTCCGGGCTCACCACCACCGGATGCTGCGCTGCATGCTCGTTGATCTGTGAGAGCTCGCTATCGGGTTTGAAGTCGCTCATCACATCGTCGACGTGATGCATCTCCGCCATCACCGCATCGATTGCGGCGTTGGCGTGCGTCGCATTGGTGTCCCACAGCTCGACGTAGATGCTCGTGGTCATGACCGATTCGGTGCGGGAATACCACGCCGCGCGAGCGGGCGAGGACGCAACGGCCAGACACAGGATGCAGCCGGCGAGCGCCGCAAACCGCCGTACGGCCGCCAATGGGGCGAGGCCCCGGACTGGCCGAGTAATTCCATCACTGCTTTTCATTGATCCCCCGGACGTCAGGCCGGGAAGAAGTCGATCGGCTTGGTCGCGGTGGTCGGATCGACCTTCTCCGGCTCGAAGCGGAACAGCATCACGCGCGCGACGATCTCGCGCTCGAGCGCGGGATCGTGCAGCTCGCTCGACACGACACGGCACCGCGTCACCTCGCCGCTCGGAGCGATGGTGAACTGTATCACGAGCTTGCCTTGCAGCATCGGGTTCATGCGCAGCGCGCGCTCGTACAGGGCGTAGATCGCCCCCTTGTTGCGGTCGAAGATCATCGCGATCTCCTCCTCCGAGCGGCCGGCGGAGCCGCCCCGACCGTTGGATGGCGAGCCGGCGTTGAGCCCGGACTGCATGATGGAGGAAGTGACCCTGGCCGCATCCGTGCCGTGCAACGACCCCGCGCCGCCGCCGAAGCCGCGGCTCATTGGTGCGGAGGTTATCCCCGCGCTCGCCTCACCCGCCCGCGAGGTGATGAGAGAGCGCTCGGCATGTGATTCGGCGTGGACCGCGCCGGTCAGGTTTTTGGTCTCGTCCGGCGTATCCGACATCTGCTGGCGCAGTGCGGCGAGCTGGTCCTTGAACCTGTCGATGGAGTGCTCGGCGCGCTCGCGCGCGAGGTCGGCGCGCTCGGGAGCCGGCCGGACAGGCTCCTTTGCGGCCAGCCGCGGCGTGACTCTTGGCTTCGCAACCGGCTTCGGCGGCGCCGGCGGTTTCAATTTTTGCTCGATCATGATCCGCGCGAGCTGCGGCGGGACCTCCGTCTCCACGGCCGTTGGCTCAGGCGTTGGCAACAGCGGGATCGCAACGCCGAGGATCGCGACGATGATGAGCAGTGTCCGCAGAATGCGGCGAAAACGCCGGCTGGACTCGGGATCCCCGTCCCAAGCGAGCTCGTAGACACGATGATAGGCAGCAAGGGCCATATGCGGCTTCTGTTTGAGGCGCTGGATCCGGGCTCCTGCCCGGCCCAGCGCGGTTTCGGGCCAAAAGCGCGGTTTTTGCCCGAAACCTCCGCCACCTGCGGCGGCGGGGCACATCCTGTGCCTATTCTGCTGGATTCGTAGTGCTTCATGATTCGGGGTCGACCGGCAATCAGGACGATCTCAGCTCGGCGGCAGTCACCGCCTTTTCCTTCTCGAGCACGGCCAGCGCGATGTGGCTGTAGTCGGCTCCGGTGCAGGTCGACATGATTTTCTTCAACACCTCGTAAGGCAACGTCTTGTCCGCCATGATGGTCAGTTCGCGATGCGCCGGGTCCGTGCCGGTGGTCGTCGCCCCGACGACCTGTTGACTGTCGAGAGCGGCCCGCAGCGAGGCGATCTCATCGCCGGTCTGCGCGAGGACCTGCGGGACCGTGGCGACGCGCTGGCCCTGCACATAGATATCGCTCTTCGTGACGGTCACCACCACCGTGGGGTGCGGCGACTGCTGCGCGATCGACTCCGGCAGCGGAATGGCCTTGGCGTTGTGGATCACCTCGACCTGGGTCGCGTACACCAGCAGGAACGCGACCATCACCGTGAGGATGTCGATGAACGGAACCAGGTTGAGCTCCGCATCGGCCCGGTGGCGAACGTGATGCTGCGCCATCCGGCGGGCGCGATTGGACATGCTCATCGTGTCACCTGCGCGACCGGCGGCGCGTCACCGACCGAGATGTCCGGAAACAGCTCCGCCTGCACGGTGTTCAATCCGCTGTTCGCCTCGAAGACGCGCACGTGATCCATCACCTGCACCAGGATGTCGTAAGGCGTGTCCGGCTCGAGCAGGATGCTGGCCTCGGTCATGTCCGGGAAGCGGGCTTTGACCTGCTCCAGGTACTGGGTGAGTGCCGTGTAGTCATAGCCCTGCGCGTTGTTGGGGAAAGTTGCGAGCGGCCCGCTGTTGCGGTCCGCGACCTGCAGCAGGTCCTTGCGCACCATCACCTCCAGCACGAGGCCCGGCGGCGGCTGGCGGAACTGCGACTGCGGCGCCGGCAGGTGCAGCTGCAGGATCACCGTATGGGAAAACACGGCGGTCATGAGCAGGAACGTAACCAGCACCGTGAAGATGTCGATCATCGACACGAGCATCAGCCCGGCGGACTTGCGCTGGTGCCTCAGGAGCTTGCGCGCCTGATAGGAGCGGCGCATCGGGGTCTCCTCGTCGGTTGCTGTGCGACGCGAACGGCGGCCTTGATCAGGCCACGGCCGGGTGAGGGGCTGCGGCCCGGCCGGCGGGTTGCTGCGCGGCCACCGTCGGCGCCTTTCGCTCGACGATGGCGTTCAGGAACTTCACCGAAGCCATTTCGAGGCTGTCGATCAGCTCCGTGGTCTTGGTCTGCAGCACCGCGTGTATGAGAAGGAGCGGCACCGCCGTCATCAGGCCGAAGGCGGTACAGTTCATCGCGACCGAGATGCTCGCCGACAGCAGGTTCGCCTTCTGCGCCGGGTCGATGGTCGCGACCGCGGCGAAGGCCCTGATGAGACCCATGACGGTGCCCAGGAGCCCGAGGAGAGTCGCGAGGTTGGCGAAAGTCGCGATGTAGTGAGTGCGCTTCTCGAGGCGCGGCACGACCTCCATCATGCTCTCCTCCATCGCCTTCTCGATGTCATCCCGCCGGCGGGCGGACTGGACGCGCGCCAGGCCGTAATCGAGGATGTGCCCGACCAGGGTATCGGACTTCGGGGTGACCTGCACGACCTGACGGAAGTTGCCCTGCGCGAGCAGCGGCACGATCTCGTTCCACGTGCTGCGGTTGCGCGCCGCCATGTAGGTCAGGTAGATGTAGCGCTCGAGCGCGATCGCCGCGCCGAGGACGAGCACGACGGCGATCGGGTACATGAAGTCCCCGCCGCCCTGAAAGAATCTGACTATCAAGCTCCAGAGACCCATGATGACACTCCGCTTGAAATCCGCCCCGAGGTCCGGCCGGTTGTCGGCCCGGACCCACCCAAACTGACTGACGGCACCCGAAAAAGCTGCGATGCCGCTCCCACTTTCATTGGCTGAAAGTGGCCTGCGGCCCTTTCAGCGGACACAGGCCTTCGCCACGTCCGAGGCGCGGGCAAAAAGCGTGGTTTTTGCCCGCTAACTCGAGGATTGACGTCTTAGGCTCGCCTGCCGCGTTACGTCAGTGGCTGTCGCCAACTGGCGCCACCCGGCTCGCCGCCGGCGCATCGAGCTGCCCGTAATACCGGATCTGGCGCTGAAAGACCCCACGGTCCACCGGTTGCAGCACATCGTCCAGCAGGCTGTCCGTGGGCTTGATCACACCGCCCGCACCCAGGGAGTCCTTCCACGGCACGATGACCATCACCTTGGGCAGCTCCTTGTTGCCTGTGATGTCGGTTGCACCCAGGGCCACGCCCGCGGGGGTGGTTCCCGGCGCACTCGCATGTGAGGCCTCGGCGACCCGCGCCGCGCGCTGCTTGTGCGGGCGTTGCGCCGGGTGAGCCGCCTTTGCCGCGCGCGCGGGCGCGGCGGGTGGTTGCGTGGGCGCCGATGGCGTCGCGACCGACTGTGCCTGGACGCTGGGCGCAATCGCCAGCAGAGCTCCCAGCAGGAGCGGTATTGACGGGCGCATGTCAGTTCCTCGCCTGTGGCTGCGGAGCCGCAGCGGCGGTGGCCGGTGCGGGCGGCTGGGCGCTCACGCCCGCGGCGGTCGCCGGGTGCTCGCTTCCGGGGGTTGCCTTGATTCCGGTGCGGTGCTGCAGCTCCGCGATCCACATGACGACCGGCTTGTCCTCGCCGGCAAGCTTGCGGTACTGCTCGAAGTCCCCGAGAGCGGCCGCCGGCTGGTCGAGATAGAGGTCGCGCAGCACTCCCCGGTCGCGGTACGCGGGCGCGTATGTGGGATCCGCAGCGATCGCGCGCGCGTAGGATTGCGCCGCATCCTGAAACCTGCCGCCGAGGCGCTGCGTGACGCCGAGCTCGGTCCACGCGAGCGCGCTGTGCGGGTCGCGCGCAACTGCCTGCTGCAAGGCGTGCGCCGCCGCATCGAGGTTACCGCTCTTGCGATAGAGAATCCCGAGGTTCACGAGCGGTGTGCAGAACTGCGGGTACTGGCGCGCGAGACTCGCGAGCTGCGCTTGCGCGGCGCCGTCGTTGCCGGCGCGAGCCAGCGCCAGCGCCCGGTCGAATTCCGCCGTCGCCTCGGCGGGTATCGGCGGCGGACCCGCCTTGATCGCGGCAGCCGCGGCCGCCGGCCGCGCGGGCTGCGCCGGCCGCTTCGGAGTGACGGAGCACGCCGACACGGCGACGAGCAGCGTCGCGCCGAAGAGGATCTCAATTGAGCGTCGTGACCACATCTGACATCAGCTCTGTCTTGCCGTAGCGCGCCGGATCCAACTTCGCCAGCGCAACGAAGCTCTGGCGCACCCACTGATCGTAGATGCCCTGGCTGGCCCGCGCCGCGTTCAGGCCGTACACCTTGATGGCCTGCTCCTCGAAGGGGAACACCTGGTCCTCCAGCAGCGAGTTGTATTCATCGAGCTCCTCGGCGCTCATGTGCCGCGGTCGCTCGGAAGCGAGCACATCCTGCGCCAGCGTCTCGTAGAGACCCGCCATTTCGTAGGTCGCCGCCGTGGTGACCTCGGCCACGCCATATGCGGCCGCCAGCCGGTAGGCCACCATTGCGCGCTGCATCGCTTTGCGCTTGGCCTTCAGCGTCCGCACCAGTGGCAGAGTCAGGCGTATGGCGCGAAACTCGTCGCGCGGCTCCGCGGCGAGCACAAGTTGTGCCTTCGCAGCGAGATAGTGTGTCCGTGGTGTGCGCTGCGTACCCGCTTCGGCGTCCGCGCTGATGATTTCCCGGTACCAGCGGTCACGGCCGGACAGGTCGCCGCCCTTGACGGCATAGTCGGCCAGCCGCTGGCGCTCCTCCTCCGCATCGGTGATCGGAGTTGGGTACTGGGCTATGAGCTTCTCGAGCACCGTCGTCGCCCGGGGAATGTCATTCGCCTGGGCATAAAGATCCGCCGCCCGGCGCAACGCCTCCTTCCTGACCGCCAGCGTCTGCGCCGGCTCCGCGGCGATCGTCTCGAACTGCTGTGCCGCCTGCATGGGCTGGTTGGCGCCGGCGTAAGCCACCGCCAGCTTGGCGTCGACATCGGTCGCGAGGGAGTGGTGGGGGAATCGCGCGCGAAAGTCCTGCAGTACCTGGACCGCGCGGCTCCACTCCTGCAGTCGGATGAGCTCCGCGGAGGCGTCGTAGAGGGCAGTCGCGCAGATGGTCGAGCTGGGGGCAACCTGCTCGACGCGGAGGAAGTCACGTACGGCTCCGTCGCCATCGCCGGCCTGCCGCTTCGCAGCGCCCTGCCGGTACACGGACGCGGCGATGCGCTCCGTGAGGTCGGCGCTCATCTTCGGGTCGAAAGCGACGAGCTCGCGCGCCTGGATGAAAGCGGGCTCCGCCGCGGCGAACTTGCCCTGGTTGTAGTCCGCCCCACCGATGATGGTCCAGGCTATGCGCCGCTTCGCCTCGTCGGCTGGCGGATTGCGCGCCAGCAGTATTCCGGCGATCTGTACCGCCCGCGGCAGGTCACCCGCGGCAAACACTGCCTCATCGGCGCGCGTCAGCACGCCGGCGCTGTCGGGATGATCCGGATACGCCTGCGCGAATTTGACGCCGGAATCGATTGCGCGCCGCTTCAGGTCGGTCAGCGCGCTGCCGCTCAGTCCGGATTCGGCCTTCTGGTACGCCGTCAACGCAGCGTAACCCGCGCTCTCCGACTGGGCATTGCGCGGGTAGTTATAAGCCGTGTGCTCGTACTCCGTCGCTGCCTCAGCGTAGTTCTGTGCAGCGTACAACGCATCCGCAAGATGGTGATTCAATTCCGCCGCATCGGGCGCCGCCGGGAATGAGTCGAGATACTGCCGATACCATCGCGCTGCCTCCGCGTAATCACGGACATCGTGAGTGCGCTGGGCCATCGCATGGTCATAGGTCGCCACATCCCTGAGGTTGGTCCCGAGCTCCGCGACGACTTCGGGGTGATCGGCTCGCGTGTGGGTGCGCCAATAAGCGGTGTCGAATCCATAGTGCACGACGTAGTCCCGCTTCGCCTGGAAGACGAGCTGACTGAAGCCTCCCTTGGAGTAAGCCCGGATGGCCCGCGCCGCGAGGTCCGGAGCCGCATCCGATTGCGGATTGCTATCGACGTAAGACAGGTAAGTCGCGGCGGCGTCCTGATAACGCTGCTTCGAGACGTAAAGATCGCCCAGCCGCGAATAGAGCAGCGAGTCGTAAGGTCGGGCGCCGTAATGACCCACGAACCGATCGATCGACTGCGCGCCGGAGTCTTCGGAGAAGGTGATGCTCATGACCCGCAGCGAGTCCTCGACCAGCTCGCGATCCGCGCGCCTCAGGTCGGTCAGCGGGCGGACACGGCCGTCCAACCCCAGCAACTCGATGTCGAGCAGCTTGGCGAACACCGGCAGACTCTGCTCCGGCATCGCTTCCTTGTAGAGCGACCATCCGCCCTTGTAGAGGCTCTGCACGTAGTAAGGCGACGACGCGCCGCGGGCGATCACCGCCGCATAAGCCTGCTGCGCCTCGGGGTAGCGGCGGGCTCGAGAAGAGCAGCTCACCGCGCCGGAACTGCACCTCGTCGAGATCCGGCGGCATCGGGATAGCGCTGCACGATGAGGTCGAGAGTGTGTAGCGCCTGGTCCGGCTGGCCCGTGGTGTCGTAGGCCCGCGCGAGCTGATAGAGCACTTCGTCGTTGTGCGTGTAGTTGGGGTAAACGGCGAGCAGCGTCGTATAGAGCTTGATCGCCTCGGCCCCGTGCACGTCGATCGAAGAAAGCTCACTCTCCATGCGCTGCAGCTCGCCGGCGTCGAGGTTGAGGTCTCCGAGCCGGCGCAGCGCCTCGGCCCGCAGCTTGGGATCGGTCGCCTGCAGCGCGAGGAACTTACGGTAGCTCGCCATCGCGCTCGAGTCGGTGGCGATGACCTCGCCTCCCGTCACGACCTGGCCGGGATGGGATTCGAGGTCCTGAATGGTCGGCGGATTGGCGGGATCGCTTCCCCGCGGCTCAGCGACCGGACACAGCGCCAGACAGGCGGTCACCACTCCCAGCAGTGCGAGTATCGGGCGGGCGGATCTCACGGCCGCGATCCTCCAGGCGCGGCAACTGGCCCCGGAGCGAGCGCGGACGCTTTGCTGTTGCCGCCGGTATGAGCCGCCTGGTCGTAAATGGTCGCGAGGGCGAACTGCGCCTGTACCCGGTAGCCCTGCAGCCGCTCCTTCTGCTGCTCGAGGTCGGCTACGGCCAGGTCGGCCAGCGCGCGGCTCTGGGCCGTCTCAGCCGCCGCGAGCCGCACTTGAAGTGCGCCGACGCGCTGCTGCAGGGCGCTCACCCGTTCCGCGAAACCACCGGTCTCGACCGGCAGCGCCTGTCGTCCGGTTTCGAGCTGACTCCAACCCTGTTGCGCCCGTGCCAGCGCGACATCCAGGGTCCGCAGCTCCTTACGCTCGCTCCACAAGCGCGCCGCGAACTCCTGGTCCATCTGATAGAGCAACACGCCACGGACCATGGCCACACGCTCGCGTATCCTGGCGTAAGCCGGCGTGTCAGGGTCGTGGGCCAGCATCGCCTGATCACGCTGCACGCGCGCCCATTGCGCCGCCTGGTCCGGTGGCGCAAGCGCCGCTACATCCCGCGTGTTCGCCACCTGCTCGAGGCGGGCCGCGAGCGCGACGCGATTCTTCTGCATACTCTCCAGCTTGCCGGAAGTCAGCAGCGCGTCGACCTTGGGAAGGCGCTCGGCGAAGGCGCGGCGGCGCGCGACAATCATCTCCTGGAAGGCGTCCATGCTCGTCGACCACTGTCCGAGCATGCGCCCCATGAGCTTCAGATCGCGATAGTTCCTCAGCCCCTCCTGGAAGCCGGAACCGGCAAACACCGCATATAGATAATGTGACTCCGCATCGTCCGGGACGTTGCCGAGCTGCCAGAACCAACCGTAACCGAGCCGATCCGGCAGCGCGTCATCGTCGAGCGGGTCGTTGCCGACGTCGCCGGACTCAGCGGCATCGGTTTCGTGGGCGAGGAGCTCGGTGAGCAGACTCCCGCCGCGGATGCGAGCAATGGCCCCGTCGATCCGGTCCGACTCCTCATCGTACGATCGCAACGCAGTCCGGTAGTAGTGCGCCGCCTGCCCGGGTGCTTTCAGCTCGACGAAGGCGTATGGGACGGTGAGATCGGCCTCTTCGACCGACGGGTCCGACGCACCGCGGGACTGAAGTGCCAGCCACGGAGTGAGCGCGGCGCGGTAGTTACCGTCCGCCGCCTCCGCCCACCCGGCGGCGAGCAGCGCTTCGCCGGAGAAAGGTCCGTCGAGCCGTACGCGATCGAGCGCCTCTCGCGCCAGGGCAGGCTGTTTGGCCTGCATGTAAGCGAGGCCCAGCGCCAGATTGGCGCGGTCCTTGAGCGCCAGCATCTCGGGAGCGAGCGCGTACATGGTGCCGACCGAGGCGAGGACGGGCGCCGCTTCGGCCAACCTGTCCTGACGCACCAGCGCTATGCCGAGGTTGAGTCGGGCGTACGCTGTCCATCCCTGTTCCGAGCCGCGCCAAGTGGCGAGCAACTGGGCGGCCCGGTCAAAGCGACCTTCATGCATCCATACGTTGGCGAGCAGCACCTCCTTCTGTGACTCGAGCTGCGGCGACATCCGCTCGCTGATGCGGGTCAGATCGCGCTCCGCCTCGACATACTGTCCGCGGGCATAGAGCATCTGGCCGAGGTAGAGCCAAGCGCGATCGCGCACGCCCGTGGGCACATCGCTCGTCAGCAGCTCTTCGAACGACTGGTCTGCCCGCCCGTACATCCCGAGCGAGAGATAGAGCCCGGCGAGCAGCAGCCGCGCGTCGGCCTCATGGTGCGGCAGCTTCTGCCAGTGGTCGTAGGCCAGGAGCCGCGTGGCCGCCTGGAAGTCCTTGCCCTGGTAGTAGTAGAAGAGCACGTCGCCGTACGGCAGATCCTGGATGCGCACCTCGGGAAGCGCCTCCGGGTCGTGCACGCGCGCCGCGGCAGGCGCCGCTGCCGCAAGCAGCGTCACGGCGGCGAGGACGCACAGGCACGCCGACCGGGCCAAGCCTTACTCCAGCTTCGGGCAGAGGCCCCGATTTTCTGTAGGGAACGGAAATCCAAATAGTTCTGCAGATGTGTTGCAGCTCGCGCGCCTGAACTGTATATTTGTACAGTATGAGGCGACGTCAGACACCGGTCCGCGTGCTGCGGCTGCGAATTAAGGACAAGCATAAAAAGGTGCTGTCCGAGATGGCGCGCGCCGTGAATTTTGTGTGGAACTACTGCAACGATCTCTCGATGCAGGTGCAGCGGCGGGAAGACCGCTTCATCGGTGCATATGAGTTGCAGAGCTATCTCAAGGGGGCCAGTCGCGCGGGACTTGGTGTCGGCTCGACTACTTGCCAGCAGATCGCCGAGGAATACGTGACGCGTCGCACGCAGCACCGCAAGCGCAGGCTCCGCTGGCGCGTGAGCATCGGTCCCCGCCGTTCTCTGGGTTGGATTCCGTTCAAGTCCCGCGCCGTTCGCTATCAGCATGGGCAGGTGTACTTTCTGGGCCGGTGGCTGTCTCTTTGGGACAGCTACGGCCTTTCCGCCTACACTTTGCGCGGTGGGTGCTTCGCGGAAGACGCTCGAGGCCGGTGGTATTTGAACGTGGCGGTGCCAGCGCTTTGCTCGGCCGAACCCCGCTTGGCTCCAAGCCGCCCCGATAAGGCGCTGGGCATAGATCTCGGCCTGAAGCAGCTTGCCGCTTTCTCCGACCCGTCGCTTGAGAACATCGAAGCGCCGAGATTCTACCGCGACCTTGAGCCCGCACTCGCTCGCGCCCAGCGTGCCCGCAAAGTAAATCGCGTACGGGCAATCCAAGCTCGAATTGCCAATCGCAGGAAAGACTACCTCCATCAGTGCAGCACCCGACTGGCGCGGGCCGGATATGCAGCCATCTTCGTCGGCAATGTCAACCCTTCCTCGCTGGCAATGAGCGGACACGGCAAATCCGTGCTCGATGCCAGTTGGAGCGCGTTGCGGACCATGCTCCGATACAAATGCGATGACGCAGGGGTGTGGTTTGAGGAAATCGACGAATCCTATTCGACCCAGACCTGCAGCGAGTGTCAAAGCCGCACCGGCCCGCAGGGCCGGCAAGGTCTTGGAATGAGGGAATGGGTGTGTCGCTGTTGTGGAACGATTCATGATCGGGACCGCAACGCGGCTTGCAACATTCTCGCGGCGGGACGTCGCCGTCTTGCAGAAGGAATCCCTGCCATTGCCGCGCAAGCGGCCGCCTGACAAGGCTGATGGCGGGAGGACGTCAATCCCAGTCCTTGATCCGGAATTGCGGCTGGAGCTTGCTTTGATCGTCGGTGATCGTGAGCTCGAGGTATTTGGCGCCGATGTCCTTCTGGAAGTCCAAAGTGGCGCCGCGCGTGTAGTCGAGGGCGTGCGGTCCCTTGCCGGTGAAGAAGGCCACGAGCTCGTGCTTGCCGACTTTGAGGTTGCCGACATAGAGCCGCTGCACCCCGCCCTGCACCAGTGCGTGGGTCTCCCTGGGAGTGTACAGGTAGTTGGCAACTTGCTTGCCGTCGATCTTGAGTTGCACCGAGTCGAGGGCGAAGAACGTACCCGCATCCATGGAGACGAACACGGCCACCTGGGTGTTGGCCGGGTAGAGCAGCTCCTGCTCGAGCACGAACAGATCGCGGTTGAGATCGAGGACGTCGCTTTTCAGCGACTGCACCTGCTCATCCACACCGCCGCCCGCGGGCTGGGAAGCAGCGGGCGGTGGCGCGGCGGCTGGAGCGGCGGTCTGTGCGAGGGCGGTGCCGGCGAGTCGCCTGCAGGGCCAGAAACCCGGCGAGCAACGCGATTCTGACGGTCAAACACCTGCCGGCCAGCCGGCGTGCCGGCCAGCGTACAAGAGGCGACGGGACATCGGGCATGGTATAGGTCCGTTCATTCGGCCAGGAGCGTGCGCAGCTCATCCTCCCAAACTTGGCGACTCGTTTCATTGAAGTCGCGCACTACCTGACGAATTTTTCCGTCGCGATCGATCAACACCGTCAGCGGTAGGTTGTCGACGTCATACAGCCGGGCGACGGTCTTGGCCGGGTCGAGCAGCAGCGGAAATGTGACACGCGTCCCGTGCGCGAAACGCAGCGCCGCCGCCTGGTCGTCGGCGACCTCCACCCCGTAGACGCGCAGGCCCTGTGCACGGTAGCCGCTGAAGTCCCGCTCCAGAGCCAGGAGCTGGGCCCTGCAGGCATCACAGTCGCTGCCCCAGAACGAGACCACGACGACCTGGCCGATGTGCTCGGACAGCCGCACGTTGGGCCCGGCCACGGCCCGTAGGGCGAAATCCGGCGCCGCAACACCCGCCACGGCGTGAAACCGGGCGGCCGGGGCCGGCAGGGTCCACACGATCGCCAGCGCGGCGGTCAGCGCGCGCCAAGGCCGGAGCGCTCCGTGTTGTCGCTGACCCCGCATCTCAAACGATCGACGGGAACGCGATGAGGGCGGCCTGGTCGCTGGGGGAGCCGAGCCCCTGCTGCGGGAAGAGCGTGCCGAACTGGCCCTCCACTCCCTGCAGCGCCATGTAGTTGAGGACCAGCATCTCGACCAGCTGCTCGACCGAGCTGGCGCCCGGGCTCGAGGTGCTCACGACCGCGCCGTCGGAGGTGAAGTAGCCAATCTGCTGGCTGGCCGCTCCGCCCACCGGCTGCGGCCGGCCCTTCGGGCTGTAGACGAGGAAGAAAGTGGACGCGACCGCCGAGGAGTCGCCCTGCCAGGCGAGCTTGTCGCGGCCCGCCGGTGTCGTATCGACCATGCTGCTCGAGGTGAGCGAGCCGTCGCTTATCACGTAGATCATGACGGGCTTGCCGAGACGCGCCGCGTACTCGAGCACGGCTCCGATCATCTGCCCCGCCTGGAAGTTGCGAGTCTCGCCGGTCGCACGCGTGTTGTCGTGATAGTCGAAGCCGCTGAGCGCGATCGTGCCCGCGCCCGCGAAGCCGTTCACCACGAGTTTCATGATCGAGGCGGTCATGGCGACGTCGGGATCGCTGAACTGCGCGGCGGTGAAGATTGGAGTAGCGCCACCCACGATGTTCTGGTCCTGCGTCGGATCGAGATCCGACGGATTGCCGAACGCCGCCGCATTGCTCGCGGCTTTCACGTAGCTGCAGCGCACCTGGTTCTTCAGAGTCGCGTCATCGGCCAACTGGTTCGGGTCGGCGCTGGTGTAGAGCTGTACGCCCGGCGTGCTGCCGATCGGCTCGGTGAGAACCCCGGTGAAGGAAGCGGTGGGGTCGGAAGCGCTCGGCGTGTAGAGCGCGGTGCCGGCGCTGATGCGCTCCTGGGACTCCTGCACGCCCACGGACAGCGCCGTGGCGCTCACGCCGCCCGAGCTCACCAAACCGACGGCGTCGCTCGGCTGATCGATGACGCTCGGCTGCAGCGCGGAGTTGATCATAACGCCGCCGAGATCCGGCGGCGCGCCGGAATTGCCGCCCGAGACCGTAGGCTCGGTGCCGACGAGGGCCAGCAACGATCCGTTGGCGCCCACCGTCGCGATACCGTACATGGGGTTGTGAGGATTGATGTCGGTGTCGTTCTCCGACATTGCCGGGAACACGGCCCCGTTGACGCCGGCGGCCGTGGCAGCGGTGACCGTGGACATGATGCCGCGCATGATCGCCCCATCCGAGTGCCAGAGGAGGCCAAGGACGCTGGTGGTGAAGCCGCTCGCTGTCGGCACCATGTTGCCCGGAACACCCATCTTGCCGTAGCCCGCGGCCGAGAGGAAATTCGCCTGGCCGCCCTGGACACCGACGATGACTTCGGAGCCGACGAGGTTCGCGCCGCCGGCGAGGTCGAAGCAGATGAACGGTATCAGGCCGGCGCCCTGACTGACGTTGCACTGGCTCGCCTGCAACAGCGCCTGGATGTCGCTGTCGAGAGGAATGGTCTGCCCGCTCGCCTTGCCGGGCTTGAGCAGCGACGCGAGCCAGGCCGGCGCCATGACCATGCCCGTGGTGCCCATCAGGCCCGCGGACAGGAGCTCGCGGCGCGTGACCGGACGCCTGTGGTCGGCGTGCAGGATCGGCTCGTGCAGGGCGTGCGGGCGGGGGAGCTTCTTTTTGATGAACATGGCGGATGATCTCCTGGTTCCGCGTTACTTCAGGGTGAGGGCGGCGCTGCCGAGCGCCGCCTGGCAGGCCGCCTCGGTGGCCGTGGTCACGGTCGCGGAGCCGCTCAGTGACGGGATCCGGTCGAGCAGCGCGCTCAGCTCACTCTCGAGCGCCGTGGCATATGTCGGATCGACGGTCGTGCCGACGGCGAGCGCATTCACCAGCGGCGTGATCACCAGACTCTGGTTTGCATTGGTACCGGAGGTGCCGAAGAACGAGGCGGATGAGCTACCGATGCTGGCGTCGAGCCCGGTGCCGAAGAATGCGTCGCGATACTGCTGATTGCTCACGAGCTCACTGCAGTAAGCGCCAGCGAGCTGCCCGACCGCCGTCTGCTCCGAGGCGGTGAAGGCGGTGATCTGCGGCACCGCCGGCAGCGACTGCTGCACCGCGGCGTAAAGCGTCGACGACCACCGAGTCGCTGACCGGCACTCCGGTCGCCACCGACATCGCGGCATTGACCTCGGCGAAGAGGTGCACGCCGAAATCCGGCTGCGGCGCGTTATTGGTCACCGTCGGGTTCGGCGGCACGACCGCCTCGACGTATACGTGCGACTGATTACCGAGCTGGTCGAACGACAGGAAGAGCATGTCGCTCGTCACGCCGATGTCGACGCCGATCACCGAGCCGACACTGGACAGCAACTGCCCGTTCGCGGCCGTATACGCCGAGCCGCCGATCGTGGTATTCACAGTCGAGAACGACTGCCCGACCGCCGGGATCGCGCCGTTGATGCCGATCCGGATGCCCGCGATCGGGATGTTGTTCGGCTGCGCATTGGCGGTAAGCGTGATGAACGTCGGATCGTAGAAGAGGTAGCTGTAGTTGTCGTACTGCATGGCCGTCATCATGATGTACGACTCGGGAATGTTGACGATGCTGCTCACATCGAACAGCAGGAAGTACTTCTGCCCGACGCCGGCGTTGTAGTTCTGCATTACCTGCGCGGCGGTGAGCGCGCCGTCATGGATGGCGAGGAAGCGGATCTCGCCCAGCCACTGCTTGTCACCCGTGGTCTCGTTGCCGAGCACCAGGGCGAAGGTGTCGTCCCAGTTGGCGAGCGAGCCGCCGCCATTCGGGTCAACGTCGCCCGTGAACTGGCCGTTTACGTACAGCTTCTGTCCATTGACCGGATCGTAGGTGAGCACGACGTGCTGCAACGCCGCCTGGGCGAAGGTGCCGTTGACGTTGGTCAGAAGCGGCGTCCCGCCGTTGGTGTCCGTCTTGCTGCTGCGGGTCCAGGCCTCGTACTGCGAGGCATCCTGTCCCAGCGTGACGTTGCGCTCCGTGTCACTGCCCGAATAACTCACGATGTTGGCGGCCGTCTGGGTCACGTTGGCCGGCGAGGCCCATACCTCGATCGAGTATTCACCGGTCGTCTGCACGAGGTCGGTGATCTTCTGGCTGGTGGTGGTCAGCGCCTGCGCCCGGCTGCCGGCGCCGAAGATGATTCCCCAGGCCTGATCCCACGTCGTATTGCCCGAAACGGTCAGATCCGACTCGGGGCTCACGCCACTGGTGTCATACGCGAGGCTGCCGGTGCCCTCCTTGAACTCGTATTTCGCGATCGTGTCGGCGTCATAGCGGCTGCCTCCCGAGGCGATGATGCCCTGCTCGAGCATGAGCGCCTTCGAGATCACGAGCGTCGGGTCGACCGTGGTTACCGGAATCGTGTTGGCGTAAGCGGTGATGGCCGCCTGCATCTGCGCCGCGCTGCCCGGGCAGTCCGGAGCGCCGCCCGCCGTTGTCGGCCAGCAGTGGTGCGACTCGTCCGCCAGGCGCTCGACGAAGCGCGAAGCGCCGGGATCGTCCAGGTCGATGTACTGCTGCGCGTAAGAGTAGGCCTGATTCGGATCGGAGCTCGCAAAGTACGGCGATTGCGGCGTCGCGGAGTTGGGATCGTGGCACGCCGAACAGAACACCCGCAGCATCGGCGACCAAAGCAGTGTCTGGAACTGAGTCGAGTCAGCCGGGAACTGCTTGGTTCCGCCCACCGACTGCTGCGGCGGGGGTATCAGCTGTATCTTCTCAGCGGCGCCGGCGCCACCGCCGATCCAGTTGGTGATCCAGGTGAGCATCGTATCGGCACACGCCTGCGGCGAAGCGACCCAGCAGTTGTGTCCGCTGCCGACCTGCAATACCAGCGTCGACTGGCCAGGCTCCGAGGCATTGACCAGCGGCAGTGCCGCCTGATAAG
The DNA here is from genome assembly GCA_963833085.1 of uncultured Pseudomonadota bacterium. GTDB lineage: Bacteria > Pseudomonadota > Gammaproteobacteria > Steroidobacterales > Steroidobacteraceae > 13-2-20CM-66-19. The sequence goes on along the minus strand of CAWHWV010000009.1, from coordinate 12,879 downwards.
CGAGATTCACGTCATCGGAGCGAGCGAACTGGGGCGATTGTCCGCCAGCATAGTGGCAGCCGCCGCAACGATCCGAGGAGCGGACGTTGTTCCACAGGTTCACCTCGAACGCCTGGACGTCCTTGCTCGCAGGCGCGGGCCCCGTGTAGTTGCTGCTCGGGGCGGTACCTGTCGGCTGGTTTACCGTAGTCGCAGGACCACTCGGTCCGCAGGCGGCGAGCGCCACTGAGAGCAGGAGGCCCATTGCCGCAGTAAGCCGCAGCGGGACCCGTGAAATGGTTTCGAGGCGCCTCATGGTGCTTGTCCTCCGGCGTGCCGGCTCAAGAGCCCGCACAGGCGGCAGCCGACTGCTGGAACACCTGCTTCAAGTCGTAATTGCTCTGTACGAAGAGCGCCTGGATGCTGGTGACGGTCGCCTGGTCGGTGCTGCTCACCGGTGAGCGCATGCATACCGTCTGGAACACCTTTACCACCTGGCAGTTGGCGAACGCCGTGGTGTTCTCCAGTTCCTGGCCCAGAGCCGCGGCGCCCTGGCCGCTGCCGGGCAGGCTCGAGTCCCAGCCGAGGTCGGCATTGGGACCCGTGCGCCAGCGGTTCGACCAGCTGTCGTCGGGCGTGACGAAGCCCCAGGGGAAGTTCTGCGGGTTCTTCACGTACTTCGGCTGCACCTGCCCGGGCGTGTACACCATCTGGTTGGTAGTGGTGTTGAAGTCGTAGTAGGCGAAGGCCTGCGCCATCGGATCCATGCCACTGTGGCAGCCGGCGCAGTTGTCGAGAAAGACCCGGCTGTCGCCGCCCGGAGAGCGCGCCACGTCCTGACGGACCCGGTCGGTCGGCCGTGTGTTGTCCATGACCAGCTGCATGTCGTGGCAGAGATAGTTCAGCATCGTGAAGCGGAACTGCGCCCGGTTCGTGCCCAGCACGAAGTACGCGGCGGCGCCCGCCCGCGTGGTCCATACGCCCGAGACGCCCTGAGCCGGGGTGCCGTACACCGCGGTCTGCGTGGTCTGCGTCAGGGCGGTCGAGAAGTCGACGCCGTTCGCTTCGGCCGTGGCGTAGTGATTGTCATTGGCCGCCGAAGGCGCCGGCAGGTTTGGTGCGTTGACCGTGTAGAGGATGTTCGCCGACAGCACCGTGTTGAACGGAATGTCGTCACGGATCATGCCGATGACGGTCGCCGTGTAATCGTTGAACGGCACGAACGCGGACTGATTGCGATTGGTCCAGGGATTGATGAATTCCTTCAGCGTCGCGTCGTAGAAATCCGGCGCATATTGCGGGTCGGTGGCTACCGCCGCGGCGGCGACCAGCCCCGCCTGTCCCGGCTGGCCGATGATGTCGTTCGCCATCTTCTGCAGCACGGCGGCGGACGGCGGCACCCCGGCCAGACGCTCGTAGATGCGTCGCGCCTGTTCGTAGGGTCCCGCGAAAACGGGCGGCGCGGCTTGCGCCGCCAACAGTGCGAGTACGCACGCGCTGCACGTGGCGCGCTGCGCGAGACCGTCGCGCCGAGGTCGATTTTTCGATCGCTGCTTCATGGCACCCGTCACTCCCAAATGCCGCTGCACGAGAGGCACTATACAGGCTGCAAAAAACCGAAACCAACGTCGCCGGGCGCAGACAGCGCGACTGTTTGATGTCACTTTCAATCCATCTCCGTCCATCACTGTCGCCGTCCGCGCTGTTGGCCGCGCCGACGCGCGCCAAAATGCGAGTCCGTTCACGGCGGCGCACTGACATAAGAGGGCCTACTAGCGACGCTCGGATCAGCGACCTGCCGGAAGCGTGACGGGATCGACACGGCCGCAAGAACGGCCGCGGCGCGCCAGCAGGTTATGTTACGTTCGCTCGCGACCGGAGTTGGGCGCGAGGGGTCCGTCCGGAGTGGTTCGCATGAGCTTGCAGCGCGAAATCGTGACGCCGTTCTCACAAAGACCGCGACTCCGAACGCCGGGCGGTGGCGCCGTGGCGGCGCTCGCCCTGTGCCTCGCCCTGAGCCTCGGCGGCTGCGGCGGCGGCGGTGGCGGCACCGTCAATATCGCCAACAGTCAGGGACCCGATCCCGGCACCGTCGATTATCCGATTTTCTACGTCAAGCGGACGATCCCCATGACCGCGGACGGCGACGTGGAGCAGGACGACCTGCGCATGATGCGCGTCGCCTTTCCGTCGGCGAACCTCTACATGCGCGCCGCTGCTTCACCTGACGCGCCGGAGACGAACATCACGGGCAGCATCACCGCGGGTGCCGACTATGATGTCAAGGACGTAGATGTGTCGGCGGACGGCACCAAGGTCGTGTTCGCGATGCGCGGCCCCCTTACGCCGAACATGGACCCGGCGAAAGCTCCCTCCTGGCGCATCTACGAGTACACCATCGCGACCAATACCTTGGCGCCGATGATCGACCCCTCGGCCGACACCGCTCCCGATACCGTGAACGATGTCTCGCCGCACTACCTTCCCGACGGCAGCATCGTCTGGTCCACGACGCGCCAGAGAAACTCCCAGGCCATACTGATCAACGAAGGCAAGCCGGAGTTCATCGCCGACGACGAGGCGCGCACCGAGCCGATCTTCGACCTGGAGGTCATCAGCCCGGACCGCACCACCACCGATCAGATCGAGTTCAATCAGAGCCATGATCGGGATTCCACGGTGCTGGCGAACGGACGCATCCTCTTCACGCGCTGGAACCACACCCCCGGCAAGGACCAGATGGATCTCTACACCATCAATCCCGATGGCACCGACCTCGAGCTCTACTACGGCGCCCAGAGTCACATGACCGGCACCGACGGCAGCGTCATCGAGTTCTCGCATCCGCGCGAGATGCAGAGCGGCAATATTCTCGTGATCGCGCGGCAATACACCGACGTCGATTTCGGCGGCCAGCTCGAGATCATCGCCGGCAACCAGTATGTCGAGAACACGCAGCCGCTGCTTGCGTACGCCAGCCTGACCGGACCGGCCCAAACGGCCGCCACGACCAACCAGGTGAGCACGCTCCCGGGCCCCTCCCCGGGCGGCCGATTCAACTCCGCGTGGCCGCTCTGGGACGGCACGGGTCGCATCCTGGTGAGCTGGACCGAGTGCCGGCTGCTCGACAATGCGACGAATCCGGCGAGCGTCGTGCCCTGCACCACGCAGGGACTGGCGCAGCCCAACGCGCAGGCGGGACCGCCGCTCTACAGCCTGTGGATGTTCGATCCCGCCCAGAACACCTTCACCCCGATCATTCAGCCGACCGAGGGAGTGATGATCACGGACGTCGCGGCCGCCCAGCCCCGCACGACGCCGACCATCATCCCGCCCATTACGCCGGATCCCGAGCTGCAGGCCGAAGGCGTGGGCGAGGTCGACATCAAGAGCGTCTATGACTTCGACGGAGTCGACACCGCGCCCGGCGGTATCGTCGCCCTCTCGAGCGGCGCCACACCGGCCAGCCAGCGGCCCGCGCGCTTCGTCCGCCTGGTAAAGGCGGTCTCGATCCCGGACAAGACCGTGATCGATCTCGCGCAGGAAGCGTTCGGGGCGTCCGACTACATGCGCGAGATCATGGGCTACTCTCCCGTCGAGCCCGATTCATCGGCGTTTTGTTTCGCACCGCGATACTGCTCGTCCAGCAAGCTGAGTTTGGAGTGGACGTCGGCGAATTCCCGCGATTCGCGCCGGTCGGATGAGGGGCCGCGCCAAACTGGCCCGCGCGGATCAGGTCGATGCTTTGGCTAACGCGCTGCAAAGGATCGAGAATGACATTGGGCAGCACCGCGCCCAGAAAAATCGCAACGCACAGCGATAATGCGAAGGCCAGCAGCAGGCTCTTCAGAGCCGGTTGGACGGCATGCTTCAGTAAAACCGACCGGATCACCACGGTGATATTAAACAGCACGTGCTACCCGCCCTGCAGTCCCAACGGCCGGGTCGACAAATAGTTTTCACGCCTTGTCATGAGATCCCATAGATTCTGGGCCCACCACCGCCGCTGGATCTGGTGGATGTCTTTGGCTCAACAAAAGCGCCATCTACGGAAACTGCGTTGCCGTTGCTTTGCGTAAGCGGGGTGGTGGCTAGAATGTTCCCGCGATCGTCGGTGATAAGAATCGCGAGAGCCAGGTCCGCTTTAGCCAGCGTGGCTTTCAGCATCGTGGTGATATCGGGATCCCGGCGGACGATTTCGGTCCAGGTTTGTTCCCATTGCTCCTGCGAAACCGGATGAATCCCGTGTGCGGTGGTTTCCAGGCTCAGATGATTTTCGAGGTAAATGCGAAACTGGTCGGCAACTAGGTCAGCATCGGCGGAAGCGTCGTTGAAGGAGGCCTTTGTAAAATCGGACAGGTACAACAACGACATCACGACTACGACGGCCGTGACCAATGCCACGATTGCGCTCCGCAGCCGTGCCTTCAGCGACATCTAGGCGTCGATGCCCGCCTCCACCTCAGCGGCGCCATACTCTTTGAGCTTATTGAACAGGGTTTTGAGGCTGATGCCGAGGATTTCTGCGGCCCGCGTCTTGTTGTTGCGGGTATGCTGCAGCGTGATTTGAATGAGCGCCTTTTCGGCTTCGCCGACCGTGGTACCGACGGGCAACCGAACAGCGTCCGGCTCCAGTTCCTGCTGCACGGGCCTGGCTCCGGCCGGTACGCCAAAATCGCGCGGCAGATGATGCTTGGTGATGGTGCCTTCGCCCGCCAGGATCACCGCCCGCTCCAGCACGTTGCGCAGCTCGCGCACGTTGCCGGGCCAGGCGTAGTGCCTGAGCAGCTCGCGCGACCCGGCGTGCACATCCACCACGCGGCGTCTCGTGCTTGCGGTCAGCATCGGCGAGGCAGCGTCTCGGTGACAGCGGAAGATCGCCGTCGCGTTGGCGCAGCGGCGGCAGCTTGAATCGGGAACACGTTGAGCCGGTAAAATAGATCCTCGCGGAAGTTCCGCCCTTGCGCACCGCCTCTTCGAGCACTTCGTTGGTGGCCGCGATCACCCGCACATCCACGGCCATCTCGCTGTTGCCGCCGAGCCGCCGCACGCTCGAGTCCTGCAGAACGCGCAGCAGCTTGGCCTGGGTGCCCAGCGGCATCTCGGCCATTTCATCCAGCAACAGCGTGCCGTGCTTGGCCATTTCGAAGCAGCCCGCGCGCCGCTCCACCGCGCCGGTGAACGCGCCCTTCTCGTGCCCGAACAGTTCGCTCTCGATCAGCGTCTCCGGCAGCGCCGCGCAGTTGATGGCGACGAACGGCCCGTCGCGCCGCGGGCTTAAATGATGCACCGCGCGCGCCACCATTTCCTTCCCCGTGCCGCTCTCGCCGGTAATCAGCACCGCGGCTTGCGAGGGCGCGACTGCCGGATCAGTGAAAAAACCTGCTGCATGGCTGGACAGGTTCCCACCAGATCCACCAGCACGCCCTGATACGACAACTGCCGCTGCAGGTGCTCCGCTTCTTCCGCCAGTCTGCTCTGCGTGGCGGCTCTCTCAACAAAACCTTCAGCGCGCTGGGCTGAATGGGCTTTTCCAAAAACCAGAATGCGCCCAGGTCGTGCATAGTTTGGACGGCAGTCTCAATGTTTCCAAAGGCCGTCAGCACGATGGTGGGGGGCAGGGTGTTCTGCGCACCCAGCCGTTTCAAAAGTTCGAAGCCGTCCATGCGCGGCATCATTAGATCGGTAACCAAAACGTGGGTCGGCGTCTGAGCCAACTGGTCGAAGGCGTCCTGGCCATCAAAAGCGGTATCTACTGTGAAGCCCCAGGACTGGATCATCTTGGACAAGCCGACGCGCTGGTTCTCTTCATCGTCCGCTACAAGTACGCGAACAGGGAGTGTCGAGGGGGTATTTCCCATTCAACTCAATTGTATCCGGCTGGCGCTCGTCTGTATACGAACACCCAAATCGCCAATAGAATCGCGGTCGCCAGCGAAATGCCGAGGGAGATTGTAAGGATAAGTGGGCGGAACTCCATACGAACGCGATGCAGGCCCGCTGGGACGATAATGCCTCGCAAGGCGATATCGGTGGGGACTATGGCAGTAGGCTGATCGTCTACCCAAGCCTTCCATCCGGGATAGCTTGTTTCCGAGAGCACTAAAAGCGACCAGCGAGAGGACTGCGTCGATAACTCGATGGCGTTCGGTTCGTATCTCAACGTCTTCACTTCGTCGAAATCGTTGGCGCCATTGGGGGGCAGTTCGATGGGCGCGTCGGTGATCGCGGTATAACGCAAGTCGATCTCATGGCGTTGGACGACATCCTTGCCTCGTCAATGGATTTGACGGCTCGGACCTCATGGGCCAGGAAAAATTTCGGAAAGGCGGCGAGGTTTTCGAAAAGTTCGTTGCCTGGAAGGCTCGCGAGATGCCGGAATTTCGGAAAGGCGGACATCCGGGGTAGGTATTGAGTACGCGTGATGACGTACCGGATGTTCATCAAATCGACCACGGGTGAATCCAATTTTTCGAGTGGATAGTTCCAGCCCCAGCGAACCCCGTCATGCAGGAACAACCGAAGTTGAATCGCGTTCTCCAGCGCCAGTGGACTGATCCCGGCAGCCGAAGGCAGTTGCAGAATAGGCGCGCCATAGGTCCATTCCATGCTCGCGTCCACAGTGTCGAACCGCCAAGGCGGACTGTTTTGATTGACGTAATGCCGGACTTCGTTCAAGAGCGCGGCACTGCCATCAAACGCATCGCGTGTCACTCCCGGATCCGACCGGAGCGACTGGCTATTCATCGGCCTTCCCGATCCCACCAGGAATAAATCTACCGCGATGACGACGCCGATGGTCCAGCGAATTCCATTCGCGACGCGCAATGCCTCCAGACCAATGGCGGCCAACCCTGCGATTGCCAGGCTGAAGACGCAGTAGGTGTACTCGGGATGAATGCCGATGCGCACCTTTTCCGGCAAGAGGGGAAAGAGCGCGCGCCACACAAAGGTCTTGTCGCCGAGCATCCAAAACGATCCGAAGAACAGCATGAGCGCGAACAGCGCCGTGGTCCGATTGCGGCGGGCTATTAATGCAAAGATCGCGAGCAGCAAACCTCCGATGCTGCTGTATAGATAGAGGAACGTCGGGTCCCACGGGCCGTTGAAACGGCTCGTGTCGAAAATGTTGTAATGATTCGGCGCCACCAGGGAGACCAGGCTCTGCCAATAGAGACCGCCTCCGGTTCCTAGCCAGTCCACACGATATTTTGCCACGCTATATTCGGTGAGCTGCGTCGTTGGAATGAACGGTACGGAGGCGAGTAGGATTCCAAGGACGCATCCGCAGCAAGTCCACGCCAGCACTTTCGCCCGGGACATCCGTAAAGCTATCAAGAGAACCGCGAATATCACGGTCGAACCAAAAACCGCCACGGTGGCCTGCGGAAATCCACCCCAGATCGAAAGGCCAAGCGCGAGCGCCAGCACCGCCAGCCAATCGGGCGTAGCTTCTCGCGCAGCTTCCATACCGCCAGCCACGCCAGCGGCATCCAGGCGGCAGCCATCATGGAATCGATGTGTTCGGCGCGGGAAGCAAAATAACTGCCGGTCTCAAACATCACCGCGCCGGTCCACGCGGGCGCCGATCCCACTCCGAATTCGCTGAATAAGCGATAGGCCGCAACGCCTCCCATCCAAACCTGCAGGACGACTATCCATTCGAGCAGCAACGGCAAGCTATACCAGGACAGCCGGCTACTTATGAACGCGCTGGCGAGCACCAGGGGATGAAAGAAGCACGCCTGAATGTTGGCGAAGATTGGATATTCGCCGTAATTGTAGGGGTTCCACAGAGCAAAGCGGCCCTCCCGCAGCTCGTCGCGCAGAAACGTGATCAGCGGAAGCTGCACGCCGCGAAAATCCCACGGAAACGTGTACTCGGCGCTGAACAATGGCTTGTGGAAGAAGAGGACAACAGCCGCGAGCAGCGAGAGGTACACATAGACGGAGGGGCGTCTGGTGAAGATGCTCAACCTTAGGATTGTATTGCTGGCGTGGGATTGTATCCGCTGGCGTGCGGGCAGTGCGCCAAAACTCCCAACCCTAAAGCTTTTCCCCTAGTCGCCGATAGCAAATCAGGGTGCCACGGACGGAAATATCGCCGGAACTGGCCGACGCAGCCGATGTACTGAGCGATCAGCTACGCGTCCACCTGCACCGGCTGGCGGTATTTCTCCTGCCGCATGCCGAAACGCTGGACCGGCGCTTCCTGGCCAGGCTGAAGAGCGGCAAATTCGAACCCCGGCAATTCGAAACCAAGATCCGCGTCGCGCTGGCCGCCATCACACCCGGCGCCGCCGCGCGCATTCTGGCCAGCGGCCAACCGCCGCTGAAGTTCATCGAGCAAGTGGAATACAACGGCCGGCGCCTGGCCAAGCTGAACCTCCCGCCCAGCAGTATTGTCGAAGCGTTGCAGGAATATGACCGGCTGCTCACGCCCATGCTGCGCAAGCTGCTCCCCAACGAATACGCCAACTTTCAGTGGGTGCGCGAGCAACTGCATTTCTGCGTGATCCTGACGCTGAACAACGCCTACTACCAGGTCCGCGAGGCCGAAACCCAGGCCTTCTATGAGCTGTTCCGCGTGGAACTGGAATCGCGCAATCTGGACGAATTGCTGCGCCGCTTTCTGGATACCTTGGTCCAGGTATGCCACGCCGACGCCGGCCATCTGTATTTGCTGAACGATAAGCGCAGCGCCTGGGTGCTGCGGGCGCAGGCTCAAACGCGCGGCCAGAACAGGCCGACCTTGGCGGAAGTCCCGAATAACCGCGCCAGAATGCGAATGCTCGCCCATTCGCGGCAGATCGAGCTGAAGGACGGGCGCGCCGGCACTCTACTGCTGGATCCCGCCTGGAAGGACCGATTCCAGACCGTCTGGTCCATCCCGCTGGCCACCGGCGGCCGCACCGCGGGCGTGATGCAGTTTGGCTTTTCGAAATCCTACGAGTGGCTGCCGCGCGAGCAGGAATTGCTGGCCGCGGCCGCCGAGCGCTGCCTGATGGCCGCCGAAAAAGCCCGCCTGATGGAAGACCTGGCCGCGCGCGAGGAGCAGGTCCGGCAGCTCGCCGAGCACATGCTGCACGTGGAAGAAATCGAGCGCCGCCGCATCAGCCGCGAGCTGCACGACGAAGCCGGCCAGTCGCTGCTGTGCATCCGGCTGCAAATGGAACTGCTGGAACAGGCCATGCCCGCCCGAGCATGCCGAGTGGATCAGCAAACTGCGTGAGGCGCGGGACCTCACCGAGCGTACCATTCTGGAAATGCGGCGCCTGATCGCCGCCTTGAGCCCCGCGGTGCTGGAACAGCTGGGCCTGGGCGCCGCTCTGCGGCAGCTGGTGAACCGCTTCCGGCGTCTGCATCCCATCCGCGTCAAACTGCTGCTGGCCAGGCTGGGCACGGCTGCCGCAACATACTGAAATTATTGTTTATAGGCTGGTGCAGGAGTGCTGTAACAATATCGCCAAGCACTCCGCCGCCAGCAGCGTAAACATTTCTGTCAGTTCGGCCGATGGATGGGTCAGACTGGCCGTTGAGGACAACGGAGTCGGGTTTAGAGTCGAGGAAGCGCTGGCTCGGAAAGATTCGTTTGGACTTTCTGGCATGAGGGAGCGCGTTGCCCTACTCGGTGGCAGATTTGAGATTCGCAGTTATCCCAAGAATGGCTCCGGCAGACGGAACCGTCGGAACCGGGACCAGAATCGGAAAAAAATCGGTTGATCGTAAGAGAACAGGACGGGGCACCAAGATTTTGATCCGTCTTCCGGTAGCCAAGCAACCGCCGGAATCCAGTTCGGTCGAGCCAATCGCCGCCAAGCCGATGGGGGGAAGAACCGCGCGGAGGATCAGAGCAGTCGGTGCGTAGGCCCGGCGGCCGGTCGACGCAAGCTCCGCAGGCGGAAAGCTCAAGCTTAGGAAAGGGATTCGAGACAGTAACTAGGGTATACGTTATGGCCAAGACTCGCATCATGTTGGCGGACGATCACACACTCTTTCGCCAGGGCATCAGAACCCTGATTTCCGCGGAAGCCGATATGGAAGTTGTTGGCGAAGCTTCCAATGGCGGCGACGCCGTCGAAAAAGCCGCCGAACTCCGTCCAGACGTCGTTCTGATGGACATCGGCATGCCCGGTCTCAGCAGTTTCGAAGCCACCCGGCAAATCAAGAAGAACCGTCCCGAGACCAAAGTCCTTTTCTCACCATGTACGATGATGAAGACTACCTGGTGGAAGGCATGGAAGTGGGCGCCAGCGGCTATGTCCTCAAAGACAGCCCTTCAGCCCAGCTGGTGGCCGCGGTCCGCGACATTTGCCGAGGCGGAAGCTACCTGAGCCCCCGCATGCTTCGCAGTTAGTGGACGATTTCCGGTCGCGCATCAAATCCGCCAACCGCCTGCCCCGCTTCGCCACGCTTACTACGCGCGAGCGCGAAGTCCTGAAGATGCTGGCCGAAGGCAACTCGGTCAAAGAGATCGCCTGCGATCTGAACCTCAGCGTCAAAACCGTGGAAGCGCACAAATTCAATCTGATGCGCAAGCTGGATATCCACAACAAAGCTCAGCTGGTGCAGTACGCGATCCAGAAGAAGATCATCAAGATCCCGAACCTCGCGTAACGCACGTCGGCGCTACCGCCGCGTTACCATAAAGTCGGTGTGAACCGCCCCATTCTGACGGTACCCGTCCAGAAAGTGGAAGGCGATTCCTCCGCTCCCTTCCAAGATCTGCTGGCCGTCGAAGAGCCGCTCGAAATCCGCCTCGGCGGACAAATCCATCTCGATCACCATGCGCACTCCCGGCCATGACTTCGAATTGGCCGCCGGCTTTCTGTTCACCGAGGGCATCCTGCACGACGCCGCGCAAATTCGCGAAATTCGCTGGTCGCACATAGCCAATGGCAACCCGCGCCAGCTCGGCAATTCCGTCACCGTGGAACTGAATCCGGGCGTGGAGGTGGATCTCGATCGGCTGGAGCGCCACTTCTACACCACCTCGAGCTGCGGCGTCTGCGGCAAAGCGTCCATCGAAGCAATCGCAAATGCAGGGCTGCCCGGTGCTGCCGCGCAACTCGCCGCTCGTGGAATCCAGCGTCATCCATCGTCTCCCCGAAACCTTGCGGCGCGCCCAGCCGGTCTTCGAGCGCACCGGCGGCTTGCACGCGGCGGCACTCTTTTCGCCCGATGGGACACTGCAGCTATTGCGGGAAGACGTGGGCCGGCACAACGCCGTGGACAAATTGATTGGCGCCGAAATGCTCGCCGGCCACACCCCGCTCAGCGACCGTCTGCTGTTCGTCAGCAGCCGCGCCAGCTTTGAGCTGGTACAGAAAGCGCTGATGGCCGGGATCCCGATCCTGGCCGCGGTGGGCGCGCCCTCCAGCCTGGCGGTAGAAACCGCGCAGCGCTTCAATTTGACCCTGCTCGGCTTTGTGCGCGACAGCCGTTTTAACATCTATTCAGGAGCATCCAGAATCCAATGAAACTCCGCATCCATGGAAACTCGCTGCGGCTGCGGCTGAACCAATCCGAAGTCGCCCAGTTCAGCAAGACCGGTTTTGTCGAAGACAGCATCCAGTTCGCGCCCGGCGCCAGCTTCGCTTATACGCTCGAATCGATGTCGAGCCTCAGCGCGCCGCAAGCCCTCTTTGCGAACGGCTGGCTGACGCATCCAGGTGCCCGGCGCCGACGCCAACGATTGGGCCAGCTCGGACCGCGTTGGGTTCTCAGGCGAACAGCCGCTCGAATCCGGCAAACGCCTGTCCATCCTGATCGAGAAGGATTTCCAGTGCCTGCACGGCGACGAGGCGCGATCCTGATGCCTATCCCAACCCGCTCGAAGAACCTTTCCGATAGACGCACCCAACTAATGGAAAAGGGCGCCGATATGATCGTGCGCCCTTCGCCGCGTCGTTCGGAATCGACCCTGGAGTTATGACGTCTTGGTCCCCTTCTGATCGGGGTTCCATAGCCTACCGAACAACTACCTCGCCGATGTTATCACGAAATCTTCTCGGCAATCGATTTGGCCTGCAGGAACTGCAGCAAGTAATCCGGCCCACCCGCTTTTGAATCCGTCCCGGACATGTTGAATCCGCCGAAAGGATGCGCACCCACCATCGCGCCAGTGCATTTGCGATTAATGTAGAGGTTTCCCACGAAAAACTGCTCGCGCGCCTTGCGGATCTTCTCGGATTATCGCTATACACGGCGCCGGTCAGCCCGTACTCGGAATCGTTGGCCATTTCCAGCGCGTGATCGAAATCGCGCGCCTTGGCCACCGCCAGCACCGGCCCAAAAATCTCTTCCTGGAAGATGCGCGCCTTAGAATCGATGTCCGCGATTACGGTCGGCTGGATGAAGTAGCCGTCGCCCGGCGCTTTGCCGCCTCCCGCAACCAACCGCCCTTCCTTCTTGCCGACTTCGACGTATTCCAGATCGATTTCATGGCGCTTTCGTTGATCACCGGCCCCATGTAATTCCCGGAATCTTCCGCCGGCCCCACCTTCAAAGTCGCCACTTCGGCCTTCAGCTTTTCCACGAACTCGTCGTAAATTGCCGCGTCCACGATGGCGCGCGAGCAGGCGGAACATTTTTGCCCCTGGTACCCAAAGGCCGACAACAGTACGCCCTTCACCGCGCTGTCGATGTCGGCTTCGCGATCGACCACGATTGCGTCCTTGCCGCCCATCTCCGCGATCACGCGCTTAATCCAGTGCTGCCCCTTGCGAGGCTTGGCCGCCAGTTCGTTGATGCGCAAGCCCACTTTTTTGGATCCGGTAAACGCGATGAAGCGCGTCAGTGGATGCTCCACAATAGGTCGCCCACTACTGCCCCGTTGCCCACTAGCATAGAGAACGATTGCGGCAGGAAACCTGCCTCCAACAGCACTTCGGTGAATTT
>CAWHWV010000008.1:0-116990 GCA_963833085.1 uncultured Pseudomonadota bacterium | reverse complement strand
CGGGTCGCCCGCATCCTTCAGGAACGATAGCGCATCCCCCTGTCATCCTTCCAGTCGAGCCCGACCAGGGGAATGATTCCCGACTGTTTGATCTTGAGGAGCATCTCGTGTTCCGCACGGCAGGAGACGCACCAGGTGCCCCAGACGTTGAAGAGATACCAGTGACCGTGAAGCTGATCGGAGCTGACTCTCCGCGTGGGATCGGTGAGGCTCGGCAGCGAGAACTCTGGGGCCGGCTTGCCGATGAGGGGCGAGGGAATGAGGTCCTTGTCGGGCGACTGCTTGATGCCGATGGCCAACACCACGACGAGCAGCCCGAATACCGCCAGGGGAACGATGAAGCGCAGGCGGCTCATCAGGCTTGGCTCCGGGTGATCGCGGCCACGGGGGAGATCGCTGGCTCCTCGGCCCGCGCCGAGCGATAGCGGCGGTCCGAGATGGCGAGCATTCCGCCTGTCGCCATGATGACGGCGGCCAGCCAGATGAAGCTCACGAGCGGCCGGACCTGCAGGCGCAGGCTCCAGTGGCCCTCACCCAGGTCCTGCCCCAGCGCGACCAGGATGTTGCTGGTGTAGTACATCTTTATGGAGGATGCGGTGGTGACGGTGTGCTGTACCCAGTACTGGCGCTTCTCCGGGTGCATCACCGCGACGGGCGAACCGTTACGGGTGACGATGACGGTGCCGCCGACACCGCTGTAGTTCGGCCCCTCGATCGGCTGGACGCCCTCGAACTGGAATTGATAGGCGCCGAGCTGGGCCGCGCTGCCTGGCGCGAGCGCCACGTCGCGCTCCGCGGTGAACCCTTCCACCGAAGTGATGGAGATGACGAAGATGCCGAGCCCGATGTGCGCGAGGGTCATGCCCAGCACCGCGCGCGGGATGGTGATGTGCCGGCGCAGGCGGTCGATGGGATCGATCAGCGAGGAGAGGATGATCCATGCGCCGAGCGTAATGCCTACCGGAGCGAGCACGCGACCGCCGGTGAAGAGTCCGAAGACCACCGCGCAGCCGATCACCGCCGCCGCGATCAGAGTCAGCACGAGGGGGCGAGCGCGCTCACTCAGCTTGCCCCGCTTCCAGCGGGCGTGGATGCCGAGTGAAAGCAGCGCCAGCAGCGGCAGCATCGAGAGGAGGAACGTCGGGTTGAAATACGGCGGCCCGACGGAGAGCTTGCCGAGACCGAGCGCCGAGGAGATGAGTGGCGCCATCGTGCCGGCGAACACCGTCGCGCAGGCGGTCACGAGCAGGATGTTGTTGAAAAGGAGGAACGACTCGCGCGCGGTGAGCTCGAAGCCGGCCTCGGACTTGAGGAGCGGCGCCCGCCAGGCGTAGAGCGCGAGCGCGCTGCCGATCATCACGATGAGAAACGCCAGGATGAAGGTGCCGCGCGTCGGGCTCGCCGCGAACGAGTGCACGGACACCAGCACACCGGAGCGCACCAGGAAGGTCCCGACGAGGCTGAGCGAGAAGGCGAGCACCGCAAGGAGCAGCGTCCAGCTCTTGAAGAGACCGCGCTTCTCGGTCACGGCGAGCGAGTGGATGAGCGCGGTCGCCATGAGCCAGGGCATGAAGGACGCGTTCTCCACCGGGTCCCAGAACCAGAAGCCGCCCCAGCCGAGCGTGTAGTACGCCCACCAGCTGCCGGCCGCGATGCCGCAGGTGAGAAACGCCCATGCGGCCACGGTCCAGGGCCGGGTCCAGCGCGCCCAGTCTCTGTCGAGCCGCCCTTCGAGCATGGCGGCGCCCGCGAAGGCGAAGGCCACCGCGAGGCCCACGTAGCCGGTGTAGAGGATCGGTGGATGGCCGGCGAGCCCCGGGTCCTGAAGGATGGGGTTCAGGCTCTCGCCGTCGGGCCAGGGCGGATCGAGGCGCAGGAACGGGTTGGAGGTGGCAAGGGTATAGAGAAGGAAGCCGAAGCTGATGAGGCCGAGCACCCCGAGCACTCGCGAGGCGAAAGCCTTCGGCAGCCGCTGGGTGCCGATGGCGGCCGCCACCGACCAACAGGCGAGCAGGAAGATCCAGAGGATGAGCGACCCGGCATGCGAGCCCCACACCGCCGCCACGCGATAGAAGAGCGGCAGCGCGGAGTTGGAATTCTCCGCGACGTATTGGACGGAGAAGTCGTTGGCCACGAACGAGGCGACGAGGCAGCCCATGGAGGCGGCAACCATGACGCACTGGCCGGAGACTGCGGGTGTCACGGCGGCTATCCAACGCTCACGTTTGAGTGCTGGACCCACGATGCCGAAGAACGCCTGCAACGCCGCGAGCAGCATCGCGAGGATGAGGGTGAACTGGCCTAGCTCCGGAATCATCTACTGCTGCTCCGCGGCGGGTTGGGCGTCGCCGGCACTCGCTGTGGCCGGCGTCTGCTGCAGCGCCGCATCGCGCGGCTGACCATGGCGGGTGGCGAGCTTCGGTGCCCCGATGCCGGGCGGCCGGTAATACTGGTCGTGCTTGGCGAGTACCTCGTCCGCGCTGGAAGGTACCGTCAGGGCGCATCTCGCCGAGCGCGATCACGCCGGCGCCCTCGCGGAAGAGATCGGGCAGCACCTTGTCATAGACGACGGGTATCTGATGCTTGAAGTCGGTCACGACGAAGTGCACCTCCATGCTGCCGGGCACTGCTCGAGACGCTGCCCTTCACGACCATGCCGCCCAGGCGGAACTGCTCGCCCGGCTTGGTGCTGCCCTGTGCGACCTGGCTGGGAACGAAGTAGAAGGTGACATTCTGGCGGAAAGCGCTGAGCGCCAACGCGCCTGCAACGCTCACTCCCGCCAGGATTGCCGAGCACGAGCACCAGCCGGCGCCGTCTTGGGGTCATTTCTCAGTGCCTCCAATAGCGAGTCGATGCAGCGCTTCCTTGCGCGAGCGCTTGAGGAGTCGGAGCGCCCAGACGATATTGAGGGCTATTACCGCGAGCGTAACCGCATACGCCGGCCAGACAAACGGCGCATAGCCGCCCATGTCGAGGAATGCCATCACGGCTGCAGTGCCTCGCGGATCCAGGTGGCCGTGCGCTCGCGGCTCAATACCTCGCCACGCAGTCTGACGAGCAACAGCGCCCCGAAGAACAACGTGAAGCCGAGCAGCATCATGAGGAGCGGAACGAGCATCGATAGCGGCATGGTGGGCTTGCCCAGCGTCATCACGGAGGGTGCCTGATGCAGAGAGTTCCACCAGATGACCGAATAATGAATGATCGGCACGTTCACCACACCCACGATCGCGAGCACCGCGCTCGCCCTGTCCGCCCGCTGCACGTCATCGAACGCCGACCGCAGGCCCATGTAGCCAAGATACAGGAAGAGCAGGATCAGCTCCGAAGTCAGCCGCGGATCCCACTGCCAGTATGTGCCCCACATCGGCGCGCCCCAGAGCGATCCGGTGACGAGCGCCGCGAAAGTAAAGGAGGCCCCGATCGGTGCGCAGCTCGCGGCCACCGCATGCGCCACCTTCATCCGCCAGATGAGCCCGATCGCCGCGGCCACGGCCATGGTCGTATAGACCAGCAGGGACATCCAAGCGCTCGGGGCATGTACGTAGATGATGCGGTAACCGTCCCCCTGCTGATAGTCCGGTGGTGCCAGCACCAGCCCGCCGATGAGACCCGCCACAATGAGGGCGGCCGCCGGCCACGCCAGCCACGGCGTCAGGCGCCCCGCCACACGGTAAACGTGCGGCGGGGAGGCGAGTCGGTGAAACCACGTCCAGGCCATCGTCTTTTCCAGTCTCACTCCAAGTTGATGCGCACGGCTGCCGCTGCTGCCAATGGCGCGAGCGTCAGGCCCAGCACGGCGAGCGCCGCCAGGAGCTGCAGCGGTACCCCATAGGCTGCGCCATCGATCGCCAGTTCCGTAGCGCGGGCCCCGAAGATCAGCACCGGGATCTCCAGCGGCAGTGTGAGGAGCGACAGCAGCGCCCCCGACCGACGGATGCCGAGCGTCAGACCCGCGCCGATCGAGCCGATCAGACTGAGCGCCACGGTCCCCACCGCCACCGAGGCGACGATGCCCGGCACCGCCGCCGCCGGCGCGCCCAGCGCCATTCCTGCGAGCGGCGCCATCAAGGCGAGCGGCAGCCCGGTGAGCAGCCAGTGCGTCGCCGTCTTTGCCGCCAGCAGCCAGGTGAGCGAGCGCCCCGAGAGCGCGTACTGCTCGAGCGTCCCGTCCTGCGCGTCATCGCGGAAGAGCAGCTCGAGCGCGAGCAGCGAGGATAGCAGGGCCGCCGCCCACACCACACCCGCCGCCATTGGCTTCAGGCGCGTGAGCTCCGGACTGACCCCGAGAGGGAACAGTGTGGTGACGATGGCGAAGAATGCGAGCGGCTGCACGAGCTGACTGCGCTTGCGGAAGGCGAGCTTGAGATCGCGCGCAAGCATCAGGCGGGCGGCGGTCAGAGCGGGCACGGCGCTGCGGGTCTCGGATGTTTCCCACTCGCTGCGCGTTCCAGGCTCCTCGCGTTCGCGAAGATGCGTCGCCGGGTCCCCTATGGCTCGCGAGTCAGCCAAGTGTCAGCTCCATCCGCTGCAGTCTGTCGGCCGACACCGTGAGCTCGTGATGCACCGCCGCGAGCGCGAGACCTCCCGCTTGCAGATGCTCATCGATCAGCGCGCCGACGAGCCCCTGGCCCTCGGCGTCGAGATTCGTCGTCGGCTCATCCAGCAACCAAAGCGGTACGCGCATCAGTGTAAGTCCCGCGAGAGCCGCCCTGCGTTTCTGTCCGGCGGAAAGAGTTCGGACCGGCCGATCTGCCCAATGCTCCCCACCGACGCGCTCCAGCGCGCGGTCGAGCTCCTGCCGCTCGAGCCGGCGTCGGACGCCGACCCAGTAGTGGAGGTTCTCGCGCGCGGTCAGCTCCGCTTTGAGCGGCGGCTCGTGGCCCAGGTAGGCAAGCTGCGCGTGGAAGGCGTGCATGTCTTGGCGGATATTCTCGCCCGCACCAGGTGATCTCCCCTCCTTCCGGGTACGCGAGGCCGCAGGCCGTGCGCAGGAGCGTCGTCTTGCCCGCACCGTTCGCCCCGGTGAGCTGCAAGCACTGCCCCTGCCCTGACCTGAAACCCCACCCCGCGCAGGACATGATGGTCCCCGCGCCAGAGGTGCACGTTCTCCCCTTCGAGACGGTAATCGGACATGCCCAATTGTCGCCGATAAGCGTCGCCAATTCAGGAGCTTATCACCCCCTGCCCCCCGCGCCCGCCGGCCCCATCGCAACTTGGGTAGAATCCGCCCGCACCCCTTGCCCGGGTGGCGAAATCGGTAGACGCAAGGGACTTAAAGAGATTTGAGCACCCGGCGCGGAAACGCCCGGCGTGAATGGGGTCAAATTCGGTGGACCAGCAGCACGTCAGGGTGGCTGCAATACCGAGCTAAGCCGCGAGTCACTCGCGGAAAGTGTAGAGACTTGACGGCCCCCACCTAAACCGCGTGCCGCGCGGCAGGGTGAAGGTAAAGTCCAGACCACAAATGCGCGCAGCCGCCGCGAGCATCGATTGGCGGAGTGCGCAGCAGCGAAAGCTGTAGTGGTAAGAAAATCCCTCGGGGGCAACCCCATGCCGGTTCGAGTCCGGCCCCGGGCACCAGGTGGATTCAACCTCCACCTTCCCTGCCCGTCCTCCAACATCCCAACATTGCGCGGAAACACTGGAAATCGTAGTGTTTCCGCATCGACACCCGCCGACGCCCGTCTACCGCCATCCAGGGGCATGATAACACGCCTGAGGTGCGAAAAGTGGGGTAAGTCAGGTCGGTGTGAGTCCCGGTTACCCCAAAGGGCTGGTGGAGCGGCGCCAATGTTGTCGGATGCGAAGATTCGGAGCCTCAAGCCGAAGGAGAAGGCATACAAGGTCTATGACGATCGCGGGCTGTATATGGTGGTCAACCCGAACGGGTCGCGGTGGTGGCGGTTCAAGTACAAATATGACGGGAGGGAGCGCGGGATTTCGCTCGGCGTGTACCCGGATGTGACGCTGCAGTATGCGCGGGAGCAGCTGCAGGAGGCGCGGCAGCTGCTGGCTCGGGGCATCGACCCGAGCGCGCAGCGGCGGACGGTCAAGATCGCCAGGGCGGACACCTTCAAGGTGATTGCCGAGGAATGGCTGGAGATGCAGGCGGAGAGGCTGGCGCCGATCACGATGACCAAGGCGCGGTGGATTCTGGGCTCGTTCGTCTACCCTCGCCTGGGGTCGCGGCCGATCGCTGAGATCACGGCACCTGAGGTGCTGGCCGTGCTGCGGCCGATCGAGAGCCGTGGGATGAACGAGACCGCGCATCGAGCCTTGCAGCGCTGCGGGCAGATCTTCCGCTACGCCATTGCGACGGGTCGAGCGACGCGGGACATCACGTCCGACCTGCGGGGCGCCTTGGCGCCGGTCGTCGTGGAGAACCGGCGCGGCTATCACAGAGCCCGCGAAGATCGGCGCCCTACTCCGCGCCATCGACGACTACATAGGGCATCCGACGACGCTGATCGCCCTGAAGCTGTCCCCTCTCGTCTTTCTACGTCCCAGCGAGCTTCGGGCGGCGGAATGGAGCGAGATCGACCTGCAAACGGCGGAATGGCGCGTCCCGGCGGCGCGAATGAAGATGCGGGAGCGGCATATCGTTCCGCTGGCCTCTCAGGCAGTCGCCATCCTCCGAGAGCTCCGTAGCGTGACCGGCAAGGGCAGATACCTCTTTCCGTCGCTTCGCACCTCGGATAGACCGATGTCCGTGAACACGGTGAATGGCGCCTTGCGACGCCTCGGCTATGCGCGGGATGAAATGACGGGACACGGCTTTCGAGCCATGGCGTGCACGTGCCTCAATGAGCTCGGTTGGCATCCCGACGTGATCGAACTGCAGATGGCGCACGCGGAGCGGAACAAGGTCCGGGCGGCGTATAACCGGGCGGAGCGTCTGGCGGAGCGGAGAAAGATGATGCAGGCGTGGGCGGATTATCTCGACGGGCTGCGCACCGGCCAGCGCGAGACGCGTCTTACCGACGGCGGAGATCGACGGAGCAACGTCGGCACGCAGTTGGCAAAGCCAGCACAAGGTCAGGATAATTCGCAAAAATCCGCGCAAAAGCGCGATACAACGGGTTCTCAACTCGAGCTGTTTTGTGCCCCTGGGGGTCAGTAAGCCGTCCCGCCTTAGCCCTCGGAGCCACCACTATAAAATGCCAGCGCAGGACGCCAGGAAGGTTTCTCCGGCACCTCGCTGTGTTATCATTTCTAGCAGTGGCGCGGTGCGCGGCTCCTGCATTTTCCGGGCAGGTTTTCCCGGGTTTCGTGGAATATCGTCATGTCTGGTCGGATGCGCCGACGACGCCTGTCGTCTCATTCCTCTTCCGCCGTTTCCCACCCCGAAACCGCCCCGAAACTCACAGATCGGGTCTGCGAGCCTGATGGCTCCTGCACTCTGAAAGTGCCTGCTCCGGGACTTCATGGCACTTATACGCTGCCACGCGGGCCAAATATGCGGCCCCTACAGTTCGAAGGCGAACTCATCGCCGAAGCCGAGAAGGATGCGACCGATCGGAATGGCCGCAGAAACGAGCGCGGCCCCGCGAGTCACCGAGCGGCCATTTACAGGACTCGAGGAGGCACGTTCGTCGCGGAGTTCTCAAGCCTGGACCACGCCGGCGGACGCGCGGGAAAAGCCGATGTATTCGGCTCTCTCGATGACGCCTGTGACTGGTTCCGCGCCGGCCCTCTCACCATGGAGCTCCTAAAGAAGCTCGGCCGGTGGGGACCGGAGATCATCGAATAGTTAGTTGTGCCCGTGGAACTACGGTCGAGAAGGCGCCACGTAAATGGCTGAGTCTTTCCACTATCCACCAGAGGTATTGAATCTCCTTGTCGATACCATCCCCCTCCTATGCAGAAGCAAGAGAGACGTACTTCTTTTCTTTCAGGGAGCCGGTGTTGGACCGACTGATCTCGCGGACGTATCTCAAGTGCTCCGCGTTAACGCCGCCTCAATCAGCAAATACGAGATCACCCGTAAGGTCCTGACAAATGTCAATGAGCGAGGTGACAACGGCCTTCGCGCACGACGGGAGATTATCAGGCGCGTGACGGAGTTTGAGGATTACTCGAGTTGCTGGCCAAGCGACCAACTCAAGGCTCGCGGCCTCGTAGCCAGCATCAGGGGGGTCGTGAACGTCAAGGACTCGTTCACCCGCATGAAGCACGAGCGAGATGCGGAACGGGAGGAGACGCAGGCTCGAGTGCGCGCTCAACAGGCTGCGGCATCTGCAAAGCGAGCGAAGATTGAGGACGTGAGTAGACGGCTCTCGGCGCTATTCGGAATGGACGACAGACCGCAGGAACGCGGGAAGCTGCTGGAGGGTGTTCTCAACGATTTGTTCAGGACCTACGGCATGCATGTCCGAGAAGACTTTCGGAGAAGAACTGCCGACGGTTCCGCAGTGTTGGAGCAGATCGATGGTGTAATAGATCTGAAAGGCTCAATTCATCTAGTGGAAATGAAGTGGCTGAAGGATCCAGTGGGCGTGTGCGAATTGGGGCCTCATTTAGTACGCGTGTTTGGCAGAGCCAATGCTAGCGGCATCCTGATTTCTAATAGTGGGTACACCGATCCGGTGATCGCACAATGCAAGGAGTTCCTCAATCAGAAGACCACATTTCTCTGCTCATTGCGGGAAATTGTCATGTTGTTGCAGCGGCAGGATGATCTGGAGAACTTCCTTCGAACAAAGTCGCATGCCGCGATTGTCGATAAAAATCCATTCTTGGAAATCTGCTAAGTATGCCGCGTCACTTTTCGCTTCATCCTGCCGAGTACCAGATCCCGGCTTTGGGGCAACTACGCTGGGACTGGCGGAATGTTCCCGATACCGATGCGCGGAACGTTATTGCAGTTGAGGCCCAATACCTGGAGTTTCAGCGCTATCTGTTAGCAAGCCTTCGTCATCGTGATGTGGCAGGTGGCGAGGAGATTCCAGTTGGCCTGTCGGTTCGCGCCGGCGCGCTCAAGACGGCGACATTAGTTTGTGCAAGCATAGCGGAGGCGACACTACGAGCGCATGCGGAACGACGGGGTTATCCGCTTCACGGAGACCCCCGCCGTCGGACGTTCGGCAACGTTCTGGGAGGCTGGCAACAGCAAGATGGCACGCCGCGCTCGGATGTAGTCGGTATTTGGCCTCAGCTCCAGGCATTACACTCCGGGCGCAACAATATTCACTTGTATCGAGTCGTGGAATTGGGCGGCGAGTTTTACGATCTTCTTCAGGCCGAAGCGCAATCGCTTGTCGAAGCAGACAACGTGCTTGCGACTCTCAAAGCTCTAGTGTCCGCCTAGGCACCCTATGAAGACCACCTATTCTCGTCGGTCCGCCATTTGCCGGGCTTGGGCTGGGCGGGTACGATGAAACGGTGGGCGGGAGCATGAATCAGTCGTGCCATTTAAATACGAGCGAGGCGAACATAGGTATAAGCATTGCTGGAACAATGACTTTGCGGGGTTCGGATCCTGGCAAGGCCATGAGGTCGGCAAATGCCCCAACACGGTCACGGACGAAATTGCGGAAACCGTTCTAAATCAAGCAGTTGCAGAGCCAGACCCGTTCGTCCTTCCAGGCCATAGGCCGAACCCGCGGCCGCGGCGGCTCTATGGCGTTTACCGCGGCGTGATTTATGAAGCAGTACCGACCCAGCCTGGGAGTTATCATGGGTATCCTTGGCAGGCACGAAAAGGCCGTTGTCCTTTGCCATCAGAGGTGATCGACAGCTTGCGACGAATGGCACTCGCGCAGGGTTGTCTCGACGATTTTGAGGAGTGGCTCGACCAACACGGTCGAGCATGATAGTGCGATGATATCGAGCGAATCGAACAAATTGCAGTTTGAGTTTACGCCTGGCGAGCGCGACAAGGCGCTTGGGCGCGGATCTCTCCGCGCCTTTATTGGCAAGCGCTCGATATGGAGTGATGAAGAACAACGCCGAGGCGTCTCGTGGACTTGGATTGATCTATTGGAGCACCTGGCAAGCTCATGGCCGTTTCTTAAATACGAAGAGAGTACGCCTCTTGGTGTCCATGACTGGATGGCGTTGCTCCGCGAAGGCCATATCACAGGCACGGATTACGATTTCGAACCGATTGCACTAGAGTGCGCGCGCGACAGCTATATTTTTGTCCGTCGGCACAATCTCGCGACAGGCATTGAAGGGCTATATCTGCCGAGTTTGTCGCTGTTGCGAGAAGGTCGAAAGATATGGGTTGTCTCTTCGACGGTTGTCAAACTATTGGATTTCGCCGAGACTTTAAGCACACTCTCAGAGCTCGGCGACAAGATCGCTGACCTTATTCGAGCTGCGGAACCGCAAGAGCGTTCACGATTGGCCGTACAGGCATGGGAAACTCGCGAACCTTCAATTGAAGCAGTGCTACGGATAAAGCTGGGGCCGAATAAGTACGTAGAACAATTGATTCCTCCAGATCAGACGTTAGCCTCCTATTTCGAAGCAGAGAACGACGCAGACGCCGAATCCACGATTCTCGTGGCAGCGCGCATGAGTGAAGCCGTGCCCGCCGACAGCCAACGCAAGATACTAGATGCGCTGCGACGTATTCCGCAGGCCGCAGTATCCGGTCTCCTTGAACGAGTATCTGCAGAAGCTCAAACAATCGTGCCAAATTACGCCCATCGTGCGTATGAGCAAGGCTCCCGTTTGGCGCAGTGGGCGCGCAAGAAATTTGGCTTTGCGCCGGATGTAAGAGCTGACGCTCAGGAAGTATTAAAGAAATTGGGTGTCGAAATCACTATCGCCGCATTCGGCACCGAAGTGGTCGATGCCGTCGGTTGCTGGGGCCATAAACATGGTCCGGCAGTTTTGGTTAATAAAGAGGGCAAGCATGCGCAGTCGCCTGCCGGACGACGCACGACATTGGCTCACGAGCTAGCGCACGTTCTCTTCGACCGCAGCGGCAGCCTTCCCGCTGCCGAGGTGCTTGGGGGCAACGGCCCACGACACCCGGAGCAAAGAGCGAACGCGTTTGCTGCTGAGTTTCTCCTACCTAAACAAATTGCGGTGGAACGTATCCGCAGCGCCACAGATCAGGCTTCTGTCATCAGAGCGCTGCGCGATCACTTCGATGTCTCACAAGAGGTTGCTGCCTGGCAAATTCTGAACAGTTCGGTTCGAAACGAGCTCGACAGCGAGGCCGAGGAACTGGTCAACGGCTGGGCAAAACGCGGGCTCTGGTTTGATAAATGACGTCGGCTGGCTAAAGGTAACAGACCTCCGCAGCTTCGCGTCCTGGACAAGCGAGCGGCGAAACAGCGCGACACCGGTGCGGAGGAGCGGCGAGCACAAAGTAGCCTATGACTTCCGTTTACTACGCGAGTCGGCACGCTGACTCGACGCTATGCGAGTCTCCAGGAACTCGGCCAGCGATGACGGGGTGGCTCTTGCACCGGCAAGGGCTTGCATGGATTGGCTACGCCAGACCAGATCGCCGGGTCTGGGGAGGCTGGATCGAATTTCTCGAATAGTCTTCAAGGCTTGATCAGCCCACGCGCGAAACTCCTCTAGTGGCCATACGGCAACGGTTTTGAGCTGTACCTGACATTCATTACGAGTAACGTCAGAGGGGGTCACAAGTACTGGGATCACGCTCGCATCAGACCTGAGAGCTTTCAGATTTTGCCTAATCCACGCGGGGTGTGATGATGCCTGGCGTGCTTTTTCTAGCGATAACTCGTTTCCAGGCTTGGCGCCAGAGTGATCTTCGAATACAAAGCACAACCCTTCATCGACTAGCCACCATGGATCCGGTGCACCTTCTGCATCGGACTTATCAGACTGGAACCCGAGAAGGCGACCAAGCTCCACATGCGCAGCCTCAAAGCGCGCTGCCTCAGCTTGATTGAGCCCAGCACGAATCTTGGTAAGTTTCTCGGCAAAGCGTGCCTCGTGCGTCAGCCCCAGTTCGCATAACATCCCTTCCAGGGCTTCCACCGCCGCGGCGTCCTGAGAGTTCGAATCACTGCTTCGACTTTCTTCTGCGGCCATCTGTAGCCGTGAAAGCCATCGAACTCCGCCCACGGATCGGGCGCGCCTGAAGTGTTCGATGGCCCTGCCGTCGGAGACGCCGTCTTCACTCACCTCCAACTGAGCCGCGCAACCCGCAAGATAATGCCACCAAGCGCGGTATCCCCTTAGCTCATCACCACCAGCCAGGGCGGTTAGGGTCCTCTGCGCGGCATCTATTGCACCTGAAAAGTCCGCACTCCAAAGCTTCGTTATGTATTCAATCTCCAAGGGGGCTGCTGCCTGTAGCTGCTGCACACCTAAGGGTATCGCCTCGCGCATGTCATCCCGCAGGTTCACTTTATCCTGCTCGGCGCTGCGCCACGCAGCTCCTTGCTGCAGGAAAGCCTTTGCCAATTCGAGCATCCCAGGAGCCGATGATCCTTTTGACTGAGCCTCTCCAAACCTAATTTCGGCCTGCAATTCGGTGTCAAGAAGGGACAAATTCTCCTGTAGGGCCAGTTCGTCGATTAGCTGATCACCAAGTGCAATCACTATCGCGTAATCATTTGCCGATCGCGTGCATCTCCCGAATGCCTGAACGATTCGTGTGCGAATCCTCTCCGCGAAAAGAACTCTGGCGCCCAGTTTATCTGCAAGAAATCGCTCCTGCAGACTTGCTCCGCCTGGTCGACCTTCCACGATTAGCAGCCGACACTCCTCGTTAGGGAAATCAATTCCGTCGTAGCGATTAGCAATCACCGCCACAGCGCCGCTGGATCGAACAAAAGCCTCTTTCGAGCTCTCAATTTCCCTAGCCGAAAACAGTGCGGACCCGGGAATTGCGGCTCTGATCAGCTCTCGCGCTCTCCGGGCTCCTCTATCGTCCGAAGTCAAATACAATGCTCGCCCGCACCGTTGAATTATGTCAGCCAAGAAGGCGCGCGCGCCGCCATCGCTCAAGCTGGCAGCCGGAAACATGAAGAATCGCCGCCCAACTCCATTGCCATCCCATCCTTTTGGAGAGGGAAGTCGAAGAATCTCAGTCCGCCCAGATAGACGCTCGAGTTCTCCTCCTCGCCCAAGTGCGTTTTCCGGACCATCGTGACCGCTGATTCCGGACGAACGTGACCGGCCGTTCCGGCCGAATGTGACCGCCGATTCCGCTGGAAGGTGACCGATTTTGGGCTTGTGCCCGGAATCGCCGGTCACGATCCCGGAATCCTCGGTCACGTTCCCCCGGAATGATCCCGCCGGGTCTGCGCTGGACCCCTCACCGCTGGCTAAGCTGCCCGATTTTCATCTCGGGGGAGCCGATGCCAGCCAAGCGGAGTGCCATGCGCAAAATCAAAGAGGTCCTGCGCCTGAAGTTCGAGGCGCGATTGAGTCACGAGCGGATCGCGGCGGCGACCGGCGTCTCCAAGGGCGCCGTGAGCAATTACGTGCAGCGGGCCGTTCAGAAGAGCCTCGGCTGGCCGCTGCCGCAGGAGCTGGACGAGAGCGCCCTCGAGCGGCTGCTGTTCCCCCAGGTCGTGCAGCGCGAGCAGTACACGCACGCCGACTACGCGTACGTGCACCAGGAGCTCAAGCGCAAAGGGGTGACGCTGCAGCTGCTCTGGGAGGAGTACCAGGCCACCCACGGGGAGCGGGCCTACCAGTACAGCCAGTTCTGCTGGCACTACCAGCGCTTTAACGACAGCCTCGCCCGCTCGATGCGCCAGACCCACCGGGCAGGCGAAAAGCTCTTCATCGACTATAGCGGCGCCACCGTCCCGGTCATCAATGCCGTGACCGGGGAGATCCTGCGGGCGCAGATCTTCGTCGCCTCGATGGGGGCGAGCAAATACACCTATGCGGAGGCGACTTGGACGCAGCAGCTCCCGGACTGGATCGCCTCGCACATCCGGATGTTTGAGCACCTGGGATGCGTCCCGGAGATCCTAACTCCTGACTGCCTCAAAAGCGCCATCAAGAAGGCGTGTCGCTACGAGCCGGAAGAGAACTCCACTTACGGCGATATGGCGCGTCATTTTGGCTGCGTGATTATCGCGGCAAGGCCGAAATCGCCGAAGGATAAAGCGGTCGTGGAAAACCACGTGCTCGTGGTGCAGAGATGGATTTTGGCGCGCCTGCGCAACCGCCAGTTCTTCTCTCTGCCCGAGCTCAACACTGCGATCGCAGACCTTCTCGTCAAGCTCAACCATCGTCCGTTCAAGAAGCTGCCTGGCTGCCGCGCCGAGGCGTTCGAGTCGATCGACCGGCCGGCAATGAAGCCGCTGCCCGAGAGGCGCTACGAGTACGCCGAGTGGCTGAAAGCCAAGGTCGGCATCGACTACCACGCGGAAGCCGATCATCACTACTACAGCGTGCCGCATCAGCTCGTGGGCCAGCACGTGCGCGTACGCATGACGGCCTCTGTCATCGAGTACCTGTTCAAGGGACGCCGCATCGCCGCGCACGTGCGTTCCTACCAGCGCGGCAAGCACACGACGCTCCCTGAGCACATGCCCGAGTCGCACCGCCGGCACATGCAGTGGACGCCGGGCCGGCTGCTGAACTGGGGAGAGAAGATCGGCCCCGGCACCCGCGCTGTCGTGCAATGGCAGTTCGACAACCGGCCACATCCCGAGCAGGGCTATCGGACGTGCCTGGGGCTCTTGAACCTCGCCAAAGCCTACGGCGAGCCGCGACTGGAAGCGGCCTGTCGCCGGGCACTGACCATCGGTTCCCCGACGCGCAAGCGCATCGAGGCGATCCTCGAAGCCAAGCTCGATCAGCACCCCGATCTTTTTCCCGGCGCGGACACGGCCGCGCCCACCGCCTCGCGTGCCCACCAGAACGTGCGCGGGGCGGAGTACTTCCGTGCCACCACCGCCACCCAGACGGCCGAGCCGTCAACTACCGAAGGAGATGATGATCTATGCTCATCCAACCCACCCTCGATGCATTGAACCGCCTGAAGCTTACCGGCATGGCGCTCGCCCTGAGCGAGCAGATGACGAACACCGCCGCCCAGCAGCTCGCCTTCGAGGAGCGCATCGCGCTGCTGCTCGAGCGCGAGGTGATCCACCGGGAAAACAGCCGCATGGGCCGGCTGTGGAAGGCCTGTCAGCCCAAGGAGCGCGGCGCGGTGATCGAAGACATCGACTACCGCGGACGCGGCGGACTCGACCGGGCACAGCTTGCGAGCCTCGCCTCCTGCGAGTGGATCCGCCAGAGCCAGAACTTGTTGATCCACGGCGCCACTGGCAGCGGGAAAACCTATCTGGCCTGCGCCCTGGCGCATCAGGCGTGCCGTGCGGGACTCTCCGCCTGGTACGTGCGCGCCCCGCGCCTGTTCGAGGAGCTCAGCCTCTGCCACGCCGACGGCACGTTCCGCAAGCGTCTCGCGGCCATCGCCAAAATCCAGCTGGTCATCGTCGACGATTTTGCGATCGGTCCCATCGGCCCCCGCGAACGCAACGACTTGCTCGAACTCCTCGATGATCGCGTCGGATCCCGCGCATCGATCTTGACGAGTCAGCTGCCGATCGAGCACTGGCATGAGTACCTGAACGATCCCACCCTCGCCGACGCGATCATGGACCGCCTCATCCACTGCTCGCACAAGATCCACCTGCAGGGCAAGGAGTCGATGCGCGAGCGCACCAGCAAGAAGGCTGCGAAGGGCTGAGGTGATGGCGAGGTCGCGACCCTGTCGAAGTGCCAGCGCAGGTGCTTCTGCCCGCCCTCCGGGGCGGTCAGACTCCCCTACGGCTTCTCCGTGAAACGAGGAGCGAAGAAGCGGACCAGAGCCGCCCAGGTGTTGACGGAACGTGACCGATCGGAGTAATAAACACTCACAGCGCTGACCTGGCGGAATTGCCGGTCACGTTCGGCCGGAACGGCCGGTCACAATCGCCGGAATACGCACCCAAGGGTCGCCGACATGTAGAGACGTTGATTTGCTTTGCGGAAGGGCGCGAAGGTCGACGTAGGAGGAAGTACGGGTCTAATAACGATCTCGTTCGTACTGACGTAAGTCTGACAGGAACGGAGATGTCCCTTGAGCACGGACCATCGGTAAGCAAGGTCGGACTTCTCCGGAGCCAGGTCGAGTATTGCCGAAATGCCTGACTCATACTTCCAAAGGAGGGGCGCGGGAACTATCTGAACCCAGAGGGAGTCAGATAATGCGCGAGGCTCTTCGCCTAGACGTGCAGCCTCGTCTGCCGGAAGCGCCTTCGCCAGTATGCCGCATAGCTCCTGAAACAGAGGGCGCACTTCTGGGTTGTCCTTCGATACCCGTACCGTCCAGTGGTCGGCAATGTATTGGTCCGCCGCATGTGCGTCGTCCACAATAATAAAGTTTGGCGAGGCGAAAAAGGGACGCACATTAAAAAGTGCGCTGTAGGTTGTGATCGCAATCGCGTCACCACTGCGCCAGTCTGCCTCGTCTTTTGAAGAAAATTCTGACTTTGAACCCACGAATGCGCACGCAGGTAGACCCATTTGATCGATCGCAAACGTGGTGACTTGATGAACGAGCTGTTTTGTGGGGCATAGGTATACTGCTCTTTCACCCTTCCGACGTCTGCGCCACTCTGCGATGAGGAGGGCCACGAGAGTCTTCCCGCTTCCGGTTGCCCCCTGAATGGCGACGTCCTGTTCGCCTATCGCCCTGGCTGCATAATCGCGAAGAAGCGTCGCTTGATGGTCGTATGGCGCTGCGATCTTCCGTGGGCGAAGATCCGGGAACAGCTCAAGCGGCGTACGGTAGTCTTTCTTTTTGGTGGATACCTGTTTAAAGGGACTCATTCCTGTCTCCGTGGGCTCACTGAGTCGCTGAAGCTATTGCCTCGATGCTTTGCAGATTCTTGTGGGCTCTCCGGCTGCTGTCAGACCACGTGCCCGAATGTGCACAGTGACTCGGCCGCGAGGAAACAGTGTTGCTTACTCCAGTCATTAAGCGGGTGCGACTGCCGAGCGGGCAAAACGTGCCAATATTTCGGAACTCGGAACATCCGCCAAGGAAACCAAGCGGTTGGCAAGGACGACCGGGACCAACGCATGGTCATACATGGAGCAGCGCAATTCACCAGTCACATGCAGGACCTCCGGCCCGTTCATCAAGTCTGCCATCTGGGGGCTCGAGGAAGACTGTATTGTGGGGATAGTAGCCACGTATACGTCGCCACGGGCGCTCTTGAAGATCAGCTTCGCGCCATAGTAGGTGTTGTGCCCGAACGGACTTCCGGTGGGATCTCCTGGCTGGATGTACTTATAGATGTAATCATTGCTGAGCAATAAGCAATGCCCTGGCTTGAGCGCTGGTTCGATGAGGGTTGCGTGTTCGACGAACGCTCCGCTCTTTTCTAGGCCGACGAGACAAATTGATGGTCGCCCATTGTCTTTGTCTGACAGATAACTCATGAGCTCCTGCATCGGCTTCCGAAGCGGCGCAACGACGCCAAAGAAAGCAAGAGGGCCGTCCTTTATTAGCAGTACCTCCCGTAGCAAAGTGGGTTTCACTCGCAGAACGGTGCGAATGATATGAACTAGCACAAGCTGCTCGAGCGTTGACAGCAGATATGCCATGACGCCGCCCGCGCCCTGCTCTTCGTCTATGCGCTCATAAAGACGAAGGGCATCGGCCAGATAAGCTGGCGAACCACAACCGGGGCACGAAATTTCCGTAGGCCCGCCAGCCTGAAACGTGATCTGTACTCCGTCGCAACCAGCACTTGGACACTGGGGAACAACCCATCTGGGAGATTGCGAGTGCGGCTGCCAGCCTCTGAATAGGAGCCACGCAAGAGCCTGACCAAGATCCTTGTGTCTTATCGTCAAAAACTCGTGGATTGTTTTGCGGACTCCGTGACTGAAGCTTGAGCCGTCTCCCGCTCTGATGCACTTTGCCGGCACCGGAAAGCTGTACCGCGTGAGGTTCTTCAACCGGGCCATGTCTTCGGGACCGATGAACGGCTGTCGGTCAAGTTCCTGCAAGTCTCGAAGTTCTAGCCAAAGAGGCCCAAAGGTCATAAAAGCAAAAGCCGCGCTTGGAAACTCCTTTCGAACCGGGACTTCCGTCATCCCGCCATCGACAGCGATAACGGATCGAATCCTAGTCTCTGCCTCCGGGACGCGCTTTTGCAACGCTTCTAAGTGTCCTTGATCCGGCGCAGATGGGAGCACGCAATGAGCGACGAACTCGCGCACGTCGGGATTGTTCAGGATCTCGGCGTGGGCAATCTTGCTGGCACGTTCGAATGGCTTCCGTCCCTTTACCTGACTATATCCCATACTAAAGCGTCTTTGCTTGAAACCGATCTATTTGAACCGGCACTATGAAGGCGTTGGAATAGGTCTTCATCCGGATGAAGCCACGATCGGGTGCGCGTCGGAGACTGTCAACGAAATCCTCGAAATCGTAGAATTTCTGCACCTCTTTGAGTTCATCTTGATTGTTTAGATGGGAAACGAACCAGTTCTGTGTATTCTTCAGAACGTTGCTAGAGATCGAGCTTACCTCCTGGGTCGCGTACACGAGTCCAAGTCTCAACTTCGCACCCTCCTTGGCCAATCGGTTGTAGATTTGGCTCAGATCCTTGTCGTCCTTCTTCGGGAAGAGATTATGGGCTTCTTCGAAGTACAACTGAATGTAGTTCGCCGCCTCATTGCCGATGAACCGCTCCATGGCATCGCCAAAGATCCTGCGACAGATTCGCTCAGAGTAAGTCCTCTGTAATTGTGGGTCGCCCTGCGACAAATCAACAATAACGATGGCGCCAGCTCGAAGCTTGCCTACAATGTCAGACTCGAATGACGATTCGTTTGTCGGCGAATGATAGTCCTTGAATTTGCGTAGCTTCGTATAACCGGAGACGCTCGCGGTTCCCCCTGGTTTCGTCTTTCTGGTTAGCATCTTTAGGGCGGCTTTCAGATCTTCGTCGGCCCACTCCTTCCCCTTTGTTCGCCGATAATTTGCGAAGTACGGATCATCGTCGTAGGCGTCCCAGATTGCAGAAAACCAATCGGCGGCTTCTCCGTAGGTGAGCCCGTTTGAAGGGTCCTTCCCTCCAGCGATCGCATTGATGTCCTTGTTCCCTTCGAATTTGACCTTCTGGCCATCCGGTGCAAAGCCTGCCCGATAGAGTATCGCCTTATACGCAGCGATTACCCGATTGCGCCTGACCGCGACTGCTTTGTCGCCTTCCTCCGGCTCCGACAGCTCAATCGCCAAGAAACTCTTGACGTAATCACCAGTTTCTTCGGCAAGCAGGCTCTGAATGAGTCCAAAGCCGGCTTCGAGATCTCGGTAGAAATTCAATTTCATAACCTGGAAACCCGGCTTTTCAAGTAACGAGTAGCGCGTCGTCTCCGCCTTAAACATCTCGAATATTGCAGTTCCCTCATCCTGCTGATTGGCGTTCGCATACTCCCCGTTAATGTCGAAGATGATTTGCCCAACCGCCCTTAGGGGACGCGCATCTGGACCGTTGACGTCCTTCGCAGACAACTCCTTTACTGACTCGATGATCTTTTTTACCGAATTGGACTTACCCGTTCGGGTCATTCCGAAAAGCGCCGTTCGTTTTCCGACGAAATCGAGGGGTGAGACGTATATGGGAACGTCGGGGCCCATGCCGAAACGCCGAGAAGCACTATATCTCACGCTGCCAAGGCGAACTTGATCCGGCCCACCAGGTATCCCGTCTCCCTCGCGAAAATTCACAATATATTCGAGTACTTTCCCTTTCGGCTTATAGACGGAGTAGTTATGAGCGCTGTAGAAGTTCTCGACGTCCGCTCCGAAGACTGTTTTGTCGTTCTGATAATAGTACGTACCAAGGACGCGGCACTCTAATCCGGAAAACATGAATTCATATCGAGTGAAGCTATCGAGCGGCTTTCCTGTGGAACCGCCGGGCGGCTGGTCTTCTTTGTAATGCTCGACCATAGACGCGACGACGTCGGAGTCGGTTGGTAGTGCTGTCGGCCCAAGTACCCGCACTAGAACCATTTCCTCAACGCCCGCTTCGCTGTCATATGAGCACAGCAAGAACGTCCCGGCAGGGATACCTCCTGCTCGGTGTTTCCACTTATCGTTCACAAGGACCTTCACAGTCCCGTAATCAAAGTAGAACGGCCTCCCTATGAAGGTCTCAGGATCTCTGCCATCCTTAAAAATATTGGTGGAAGCAAGGGCCCGTAACTTCTCGGTAATATCGCTCATCTGGAATTTACCTGCGTCATGCGGTCGCCCAATCGATCGCGGGTGCGTCTGGTAACTCTCCCGCCTTGGGGCCGCCTAAGACAATTACGCGGTCGATACTTGTCGCCTGTCCCCTAGTGTCTCCCCAGATTCGGCTCACTTTATGCTCAACGGGTAGGCGGTCTGCGAGTATGGTTTGGACTCGTAGGTCTGTGTGCGGCAAGCAATGGCGAATAACGGCGGCGGCCAGGTTTCTATTGCCCTCACGTTCCCGCACGTCCCCAATCACAAGACAGATACGGCCGTCCGGACGAAGTTTTCTGCGTAGAGCGACGAGAACTTGCCTCATGAAATCGATATACCGCTGGAGTGAGGTGGACGCGAAGAGTCTTCCGTCGATTAAATGAGGGTCTGATCCAATCAACCAAGCGCGAATCCAGTTCATCTTCCCGTATTTCATCACGCGCAAGTAAGGCGGGGATGTGAGTATTAGTGATGCCTTAGGCGTCCGCTGGGGCCAATAGCTCGTGTCACGTGCGTCGCCCAGCCAAGCAGCGCCGTGGGTTTGAATCGGGGCGGACATCAGAAGATCCTTGACGCGCCCTTCGAGAGCCTCCACGACGTCGACCTGCGGTGGCCGCAGGTTCTTGTCCTTTATATAGTTAGCAACGTAGCGCGGAGACATGGAGAAAGTGTTCGGCATCGCTACCGTTAGGCCGCGAGGTGTGCCGTCCTTCCGAGCATTGGCGTGAAGAATTCCGCAAAGGGTGGCGAGGAGAAACCGGTCTACTGTACGCGCTGGCCGCAGATCTCTCCGAATCGCCAATAGTTGTGCGAGTACTCCAGGGTCAAAAAGCTGCCGGATGTGTGCTGGCACGTCGCTCAGGCCCCGGAGGGGCTTGGTCTTTTCGAGTTCAGCTATGCGCCTTAGGGCACTTTTGCGGTCTGGAGGCGAGGCTTTTGATGCGCTGAGAATCCAGGCCAGCGGATTGGCATCGGAACCGATCGGGATTCGCTTAAGCAATCCGGCTTCAAGAAGGACCGTCCCGCGACCGCTGAATGGGTCGTAAACCACCTCTCCAGGGTCCGTGAGCCACCGGATGAGGAAATGCGGCAATGCGGGTGGGAACATTGCCATGTAGGAACATTGCGAGTGCAATCTGTGTCCCCATCGCCGTGGCGCTGAGTGCCACGGAAGCCGACCTCCCGGTGATATCAAAGTCACGTACGCCCTCTTCCTTATTTTAAACGGCCCTGCCCCAGTTGCGGTCCACGTCCGGCCTCTGCCCAACGCCAAATATACGCCCTCGAGGCGCTACTTATTACACCCACGTGTGGGGTTATGTCTACAGGGGAGAGCTCAAAGCTGCGAACCAGAACACAAATGAGCTTCTGGTACATCGCCATCCTCGATGTTGCAATGCGGCGCAGACTGACTCCAGCATCTGTCACGTATTTTCAGTATGAAGTTTGACGGGGCTTTCTCATGGCAGAACTTCTGTGCCATTTTGTTTGATCAGATCCAGCGCGCCAGTTATGTGAGCCCGAAGATCAAGCCATCGGAAGAAGCACTTCGAAACCAGCCTCGGCGAAGTGCCGATCTGTAGTCAGAGCGGCGCGAATTTCCATTTCATCCATGACGACAAAGCTTGTGCAGTCTGTAAAGGAATACCCGTGATCCGAATGCTTGCGGAAATACTGCTTCGAGGCGAGGAATCTTTCGCTGGTAAGCAGCTCAAGATCAATCGATTCCGAGCGCTCCATTCTATCGAGCAACGAGAGGGAGGTCGGAGCGTCAATGCGCGCCTTTGTCAACATGAGGGTCTCGTCAACAATGTAATCCGTAGTTACGACGCGAGCGCCGCTTCGCAGCAGTTTCTCGTAGGCTGCTACCGCGGGACGGTGGGCTGGATCGCGCTTGGCAATGAGTGCGAAAAAGAAGGGCGTGTCGCCAAAAACTCGTTTAGATGCCATACACAGTGCGGTCGATATCCTCATTGGCCGTCGGGCCAATTGGACCGTCGTAGCTATACTCCTCTACGCGTAGAAGTGGATCATCGAGTGGCCTGGAGCGCTTCTTGACCTTACGCGCAGGTCGGAGCTCGGCAACGGGCTTGCCGGCTCGGGCGATAACGATTCGCTCTCCCCGCTCTACCCGGGCGATTAGGCGTGACAGCTGGGTCTTCGCGTCGTGGATATTGACGGTCTTTTCACTCATTTCAATAGATTAGCTAAGTTGGGTGGACTAATCAAGCCTGGCTTACATCTCGTGCACGCAGCGCGGCTCTAGTAGTTCTGGCACCCTGACGTGTGATGCAGAATGGACCGCAAGGCTCTTCTCTTGAATTGCCATTCTTTCAGCATTACATTGATTCCCGTGCCGCAATAGCCGATAGCGCGACTGCCCGCCCGCAAGGGTCCGCATCAAGTGTGGGATAACCAAGAGGATCGGCGTACGAACCCCGCCCGAGTGGCGGGGTTTGTCTTTATGAGGTGGCGAGGGCTTGGTATGTGTTGCGGGTCGACGCCGCACGCTGTTATCGGACGGGCGCATCGACGTCGGGAGTCTGACGTGCTCGGGGTGCTTCCCGAGACGATGCCAAATGCTGAGCGAATTTCGCGGCCAATCTCTCCGTATCCGTGAGAGCCGGCGGAAGGTGCTTCGCGAAGTACCGTACGTCTCCGGCGAGAATCACCTCGCCTTGTCGGTCCAGCGTGTCCGCGATCTTCATCCAGTTCGCGACGACGGCCTTTCGTGTTTCGACGAGTTTGGCTCGGGCCGGCTCGCTGAAGCGGCCGTTCTTTGCCAGCTCGGTCGCTATCATCGTTACCTTTGCGCGGATCGCGCTCGACTTCCCCCGGCGCTGAGCACGGAAGGCTCCGTCGCGCGCTTTGCCTTTGTTCCGGCCGCGAATGACGCGTGGTGTCGCGTTCGCGGCGATCCCCTGCTCTCTCATGGTCCGCGCGAAGTCCTCGCGCCATTCCCTCAGCATGGGCTTGTCGATGTGCAGGCGCCTTCCGTACTCGTCTTCGGCTTTCACGACAAGATGGACGTGAGGGTGGGCCTGGTCCGTGTGCAACGCCATTGCATAGCGGTGCCGGACCCCGAACTTCTCTCTGGCGAACGCGCGGGCTGCAGCGAGCACCTTCTCCGGTGGGGTCGGCGCCGGCATCGACAGCACAATTTTGTGGACCAGCTTGGCTTCCCGGGCGTCAGCACGCTGGTCACGAGGACCACGATACTGCCCCGCGGACAGCTCGAGGTGCCAGGCTGCCAGAAACGTCCGCTGCGCATCTGTGCCGGCAATCCGTTCACCCTCGTCCGTCTCGATCTCGAGCTTCCCCCTCCGGCTGATGTAGGCGAAATGCGCGGCAACGGCTGCCGGCATTCGTTCCACCGCCAGTGACCTTCACCATCACCTCCGGCGTCCTTCTCATGGTCCGCCTGATTTGTTCGATTTGCGCCGGGCTGAGCCGCGTGGTCCCAGGCGGTCCCGAGCGGCCGAGACTAGCCACCTCGAGAAATGGAGGCTCATCAGTCGGCAAACGAAACGGTCGCCTACTCATACCGTGACTCCCAGCTCCGAAGTGCCGCCCGCGCCAAATCGCTTGTGCGCTGCTCTACAGCCGCAACGACGGAGCGGGTCTGTGCCAAGGCCTGGCGCACCTCGGGCGACAGAGAGCCTTCCTGGCTGCCACAGCGGGCGATCCGGGAGAGGACCCGCCCTACCCCTGCAAGCACGACGACGGCTTGCTTAACGGTCTCGAGCTCGTCGGCCGTGAGAACCGTATCGGCGGCGATATGGGAGCGCACCAGCGCCGCAAGGTAGGTGGAGGTCTTCATCCGCCGCCGGGCCGCACGGGCCTCGAGGGCTGCGCCATCCCCTGGCCGCAAACGTATGGTGATCCGGTCCGTCGCTGCCTCACGGCGCGACGCGCTCGGGATATTGAGTACGGAGGATGTGCCCGGCGCCAGCAATGCGCGGAGCGTGACTACGGCCAGTGCACATTCCGAGAGCCCGCGGCTTGCCGCCAACTCGGCGAACCGCCGCTTCTCCTCCGGCGAGAGGCGCACGGTAATGGTCGGCAATCGTGAGCGGGCTCTGTCGCTGGTCACGAGAGCCGATCCTCTCGTGCAGCACATCGCGGACACTTCGCTATCCTGCCCTCAACAAAACACCAACTCCAAAACGCTGCTCCGCGTGCGAGCTGCGGCGCGCAGGAACCGATCATACGGCAAACCGGGACCAGGGCTCGCCCACTCCGGCGAACCCATCGGTCCGATTGCGTGATGCCCCTTTGCGCAGCTCATAAGAACGTCTGCCAGGTCGTCAGCCGTTACTGACTCGGCGTCGCGACCGAGCACTCTGTGGCGGCGGGAGAAGCCCCAGAGACGGCTGAATCGGTCGGGAGCGTAGAGCCTCAATGGCTGGGCTCCGTGTCGTCGTCGACTTCTTGACGAGCTCGGAGATGGCCTCTGCGGAGATGTAACGCCGGCACCCAATGACCACGCTCGGCAGCTCACCGCTTCGCAGCAAGTCGTAGATCATGTTCCGCGACATCTTGCCCAGGAGCTCCCGGGCCTCAGTGATGGAGTACAGCACGCGATCGTTCATGGCAGACACCTCTCTGCGAAGACAAGTGGATCTGTGGCGGCTTTGGCTGAGCGGAAGTTGTAAATCTCAACTCACCTGTAAGCCGAGTGTATTCAGTTGAATTGAAAATGGAAGCCTCTATTGGTACCGAATTTACCCCAATACTTCACTTTCTGGCCGTCACCTGATGCGCTCAGACGCGGTCAGATGTCAGGCTTAGAAACGTGACTGACGCTGTTGGATACTCTTGGATGCTCCGTTCGCGTTGATACCGCGTGAACGCTCCTGATACCTCCTGAGATTTCCTGAGCACTACCCAAGTGAACGCCCTCGGCGTGTCGACGATGAACGGCGTTGGGCGCCCTTGGTACGCGGTGTGCGCGTGTGGATGGCGACAATGGCGAGATCGAGTTCGTTGTAGACGGCATCGAGCGCGGCGAGTCCCCTCCGCAGCACGAATTCCTCCTCGAAGGCGACCTCGAGCGCATCGAGCGACCGGTGAGAGACGCGAATCGAGCGTGATCGCATCGGCGAACCTGCCGAGTAATCCATCGAAATCCGGCTCGGCAATCCGCATGGACCGTCTGCGGACAGCCGAGGACATCCGAGAAGAGCGTGATCGTGACGGGCGAGTAGAATCTCGCCGTGTAGCAGTACCCATGATCGGCCTCCAAACCAGGCTGGTTGTGGTAGGTCCTCGCCGGTGTTCCACCACCGGCGGGGGCCGCCTCGGATGGCGGAGGCAGGCTCAGCCGAAAACGGGGGTAAGCTGAGGAATCGAGCCGGATCAATCCCTGCAATATCAGTAGCTTATGCAGCTATTGTGAGTCCGGCCCCGGGCAGACCACAGTCCATAGGTGTACAACAGGAGTCCATCGCCGTTCCCAACTCGTTCCGTGCCAAAGCAGAAGCCGCTGGGCGGGGATACCAGACCCTCATCAACGAGGCCCTGCGCGCATCACTCAGGGAAGATGACCGGCCTCTCACTGCTAAGGTAATGCGCGAGATCGTTCGCGAAGAGCTTGCGCACGGCGCTAGAGCTCCCCCTCATCTAGGATTGAAATCGGCACATTCTGATGAACGCCAATTTGCAACAGTTACCGCTCGAAGAGCGCATAAAGCTCGTCGAAAACCTATGGGATAGCATCGCTGAGGATCGCAAAGCGCTTCCTGTCACTGCGGAGCAAAAGGCTGAACTCGACCGCCGCGTGAAAGCCTACTATGTCGATAGAATTCGCGGCCGGCTCGCGGCCGATGTCCTGGCCGACGTGCGCCGCCGCCTAGACGGGAGAGGTCCGAGGACTGAAATGGCCAAAAGTTATAATCCCTCTACGGTATGGAAGCCCTTCGGCACATTCTCCATGGTCAAAATCCACGAGGGAGGGCAGCTCGCTCATCTGAAGGGCCAGGTTGCGCTTGATCGCGATGGCCAGGTCGTCGGCAAGGGTGACATGCGAGTCCAACTACGGAAGACGCTCGAGAACATTAAAGCTGTGTTGGCATCCATCGGGGGAGAAATGTCAGATATTGTGTCGCTGACCCAATATGCGACCGATATCGAGCAGTTCATGGCAGCAGGAGACATCCGCAGGGAGTTCTTTTCGGAGCCCTACCCCGTGACGACGACCGTGCAAGTCGTTCGCCTTTATCATCCGGACTTGCTGATTGAAATCTCAGCAATAGCCGAGATACCGCGAAGTCGATTCAACGTCCCCGGAGATTGACTGTCGTCAACGCACGCCTGCGCCAGCAAGTCGGCCTCGGCTGCTGCGCCGCATCCCTTTTGAAGACAGCGGCACCTCCACCCTCAAAAATGGCGGCGGCGACGTTCAATGCGCACTACCGCGGATTAGCCTTGGGGTGAGCGCATGGCGGAATTGATGGTTGCGAGCCGAGGGTTGCCGATTTGGCGCACGGCGTCCGCGATCGCACGCCCCTGACAGACCCGGCTGAGCGAGTCTCCATGGAGGTCAAGTGGATCGTATTCGGGACATACCTGGCGAGCGGCTCGCTCGATGCGGCGGTAGAGAACCCGGACGCCTCGCTCGGTGGCAAGATCCGCCGTACGGTAGGTGAGCGTTACCGTTGGAACCTGCGCGACAACGGGCAATGTGCAGCCGGACAGGGCGGACAAGACGGCGAGCTGAATGAGCACCGTCAGGGCATGTGGCGATGGTCGGAGCCGAATGGCAGCAATCAGTGCGGAGCGCATGGCATATCTCCTGGTGGTTCAGGGTTGAAGTGTTCGGAAACAGCTGGCGCACGGTACTGTCGCGACCTGCCGCGCGAATCGGGTAGGCACCCCGAACTTGCGACTTCTCGCACCCCATTTTTTCGAGCCGGCCCCCAAGATGCGGGTGGCGATCGGCTTGGTCTAGATGGGCGCCTCGGTTGCATAATCGGCGCGTATGCAGCTGCTCGAACGCCAAAGCGAGCTTGAGACGCTAAGTCGGTGCCTGCAGGAGGCCCGAGCGGGTTCCGGCAAGCTGATCCTCATTGCTGGGGAAGCCGGCATCGGCAAGAGCTCGCTCGTGGAGCAGTTCGCGCTGGAGCACCGGCGCGAGGCGCGCGTGCTGTGGGGCGCGTGCGATCCGCTCACCACGCCGCGGGCGCTCGCACCGGTGCACGAGATTGCCGCGCAAACCGTCGGCCTCGGGGCGCCCGGTACCGACGAGGCTGAATCGCGCGATCGGCTGTTTCGCGTTCTGCTCGATGAGGTCTCACGGCGTGCCGGCACCGCAAGCATCCTCGTCCTCGAGGATCTTCACTGGGCGGACGAGGCGACGCTCGACTTCCTTCGCTTCATCGGTCGACGCATGCAGCGCACCAGTGCGCTCCTTCTCGCGACCTATCGCGACGAAGAGCTCTTCCCCGCGCATCCCCTGCGCCTGGCTCTCGGGGAGCTGACGGGACTGCAGGTCATCCGGCTCCGGCTTGCGCCGCTGTCCCTCGCGGCGGTCGAGATGCTCGCGCGCGAGAGCGGACGCGATGCTCGTCTGCTGCACGAGACGACCGGGGGCAATCCGTTCTTCGTGCGCGAGGTGCTTGCGAGCCCGGGCGCGCCGGTCCCGGAAACAGTGCGCGATGCGGTCCTGGCGCGACTCGCACGCTGCTCGGGCACGACCCGCGAGCTTGCCGAGCTCGTCGCGATCTCGCCAACCAGGACCGAGGCTTGGCTCGTAGATGCGGTTCTGCGAATCTGCCTGGCGGTCGTCGACGAAGCCGGTGCTCGCGGCCTGCTCGAAATCCAGAGCGACTCGATCGGCTTTCGCCATCAGCTTGCGCGGCTTGCGGTACTCAGCGCGATTGCGCCCGAGCGCGTCCGGGCGATGCACATCAGAGTGCTCGATGCGCTCAGGTGCCGTGGCGCGGACCCCGCCCGCCTGGTGCATCACGCCGTTTTGGCTGGGGATGCGGCAGCGGTTCTCGAAAATGCGCCGCTCGCCGCCAGACAAGCGGCGCGGCTCGGCGCCCACCGGGAGGCGGCCGCACACTTGAGCACCGCGCTGCGCCATGGAGCCCTGCTCACGCACATTGCGCAGGCGGAGCTCCTCGAGTGCCATGCGTTGGAAAGCGCTCTTGCGAATCAGACGCGGGACGCGATCGCATCCGGCGCCGCCGCAGCCGCAGCCTGGCGCGAGGTCGGCAATGTCGAGGCGCAGTCCCGCGTCCTGACACTGCTTGCTCAGGAATATCGTACGGTGGGCGACAAAGCGGGCGCGGATGAGTCTGTCGCGGGTGCAATAGCGCTGCTTGAGACGCTGCCGCGCGGTACCCACCTGGCGATGGCCTACGGGGCGAAGTCTCTCCTGGCCCTCAATCGGGGATGGAATCGGGAAGCGCTCGAGTACGGGCAGCGCGCGCTGGCGATCGCCCGCGAGTTCGCCGATAACGCGGCCGAGTCGCACGCGCTCTGTCAGATCGGTGGAGCGCTGCTCGGCACGGGCGATCGCGCAGGCTACGAGCCTCTCGAAAGGAGTCTCTCGCTCGCTCTCGAGCACGGGCTCGAGGATCATGGCGCACGCGCTTATCGGACCCTGCAGTTCTATGCCGGCTTGAATCACGACTTCCCGCGGGCGGAACGGGCCTTCCATGAGGGCGTCGAGTATTGCGAAGAGCGAGGAATTTTCTCGCACAGCGCTTATATCCGGGCCTATTACACCGTGTGCGAGCTCGATCGTGGGAGGTGGACGGACGCGGCGCGTTCGGCGGGCGAGCTGCTGCACGGATCGTCGATCAGCGGTGTGACTCAACGCGTGACCGTCATCACCACCCTGGCGCTGGTGCGGCTGCGCCGCGGGGAAGAAGGCACGGACGAGCTGTTGGACGAGGCTCTGCGGCTCGCCCTGCCTACAGGGGAAACCAGCCGCATCGCACGCGTGGCCGCGGCACGCGCCGAGCAGGCATGGTATC
Organism: uncultured Pseudomonadota bacterium; assembly: GCA_963833085.1. Taxonomy (GTDB): domain Bacteria; phylum Pseudomonadota; class Gammaproteobacteria; order Steroidobacterales; family Steroidobacteraceae; genus 13-2-20CM-66-19. Next base: position 87,805 of record CAWHWV010000008.1, on the reverse strand, counting down.
GCGGTAATCTCACTGACGTCGCGCGCGAGGCCGCCGTCGGACTCGAGCACGTGGCTGGACACACGACACCATGGCTCAACGGTGAGTTGTTATTCTGGCAGTCGCGGGCCCGGCCCCCCGAGCTCGCGGGCGAGGCGGCGCAGCCCTACCGATTGATGCTGGCCGGCGACTGGCGGGCGGCGGCCGATGCGTGGGAACGCATTGGCCAACCGTATGAGCGCGCGCTTGCCTTGATGGAAGGAGGCGAAGATGCCCTGCGCGAGGCACTCGCAATTCTGCTCGGACTTGAGGCGGGGCCGCTCGCCGCACTTGTGCGCCAGCGCTTGCGAGAGCGCGGTGCGCGCGGTGTTCCGCGCGGCCCGAGAAGGGCCACGCTGGGAAACCCCTCGAACCTGACGACAAAGGAACTGGAGGTACTACAGCTGCTTGCGCGCGGCTTGACGAACCCGCAGCTCGCGCGGTTGCTGCACCGCTCACCGAAGACCGTTGAACACCACGTATGCTCGCTGCTGGCAAAGCTGGGGGTGCACTCACGGGCCGAAGCCGTTGCAACGGCTCACGCACGCGGTATGGTTTCCCCACGCAGGTCATGACTGCCAGTGGCCTCGTTGTCTGCCGGGCCTACGCCAGGAAGTCTGCCTCGACCGCTTCTATGAGCGTAGGTCCCTTGCGGGTTAATGCCCGGCGTATGCCTTCGGTCAGCGCTGCCGGGCTCGCTGCGCGTACGCCTTCGGCCCCGAACGCTCGCGCCACGGATGGGAAATCAGGATTGAGCGCTACAACACCGACCGGCGGTATCCCGGCGGACTGCATGTCGTCGCGGATCTGTCCCAGTGCGGCGTTGTTCCAGACCACGACGGGCAAACTTAGCTCCAATTCGACGGCCGTCATGAGGTCCTGCAACGTAAACTGCAGGCCGAAGTCTCCGGAGAGCGCGACGACGGGCCGCTCGGGTTGCGCGATCTTTGCACCGATGGCGGCGGGCAGCGCAAAACCCAGAGCACCGTAACCACAGGGATGGAACCAGCACCCGGGCCGGTCCACGGCGTAGGCATAGTTGCCAAGGTACGCGATCTGAGTTTGATCGCTGAAGACTACGCCGTCGGCGGGTACGCCCTCGCGGATCGCTTTCAACGCCTTGAGACGGGCGCGCGCGGGGGCGTTTAGGGACCGCTCGATTTTGGCCCGATGGTCAGCCGCTGGGCCAGCCTCCGTACGCCAGCCAGGACGTTTCTTGACGCCGGCCGCGATCCCCTCGAGGCTCGCGCGCGCATCGCCCCAAACGGGGATCTCGGCGCCGTATTGATCCGAGAGCTTCGTCGGATCGAGGTCGATCCGGATCAGCCGCCCGGACATCGGCAGGCGGGTGCCGGTATAGAAATCCGTCTCGGACAACTCCGTGCCCGCCGCGACGACCACGTCGGCTGTGGCGACGAGCTCCTGAGTCTCGCGGAAAGGGAGTGACGCGCCGAGGTTGGCCGGATGATCTTCCGGCAGCAACCCTTTGCCGGCCGTTGTCGAGACGAAGTATCCGTCCAGCACATCAACGAGTCGTAGCAGCAGGTCAGAGGCCTCGCGGGCACCTCCTCCTGCAATGATGAGCGGCCGCCTCGCGGCCGCGAGCGCGGAAGCCGCGCGCTCGATCGCGCCTTGTGGAGGTAAGGGGCGAGAGTCAGGGTCGGCAAATCTCTCCGGCTTCAAATCCGTGGGCTCGGCCAGCAAGTCCAATGGAATCTGCAGGTACGCGGGCCGTGCACGGCCGGTACGGAAGGAAGCGAACATCGCCCGGAGATGATCGCGAACGTCCTCAGCCGAATATGCGGCTCGCGCCAGCCCCGCGACACCGGCTGCGAGTGCCAACTGATCGGGCACCTCGTGAAGAACACCCCATCCCTTGCCCAATGAAGCGCGCACTGGCGCGCTCGCCACAACGATCATTGGGACGGAATCGGAATATGCTTGCGCCACCGCCGTCAGCGCGTTCGTCATTCCCGGACCCGAAATGACGAATGCTGCCGCGGGCCGGCCCGTCACACGCGCATAGCCATCCGCGGCGAAGCCGGCATTCTGCTCGTGCCTGACGAGAACGTGGCGCATGCCGGTGAGCGCCAGACCGCGATACAACTCGAGCGTATGCACGCCCGGTATGCCGAACACTACATCGATGCCGTTGGCAGCAAGCAGCTCGACAACGTAACGACCAACCGTCGAAGTGGCGCTCATGATTTTATATTGACACGCGTAAATAAAAATGCAAAGTTCGAGGACTATGAGATTCTCTTCGCTCGTCGATCGCATCAGCGGTGATGGCTCCGACGCGTGGGTCACCCATTATCAGGCCGCTGCCGCGCGCGCCCGCGGCGAAGACGTCATCGTACTGAGTATTGGGGATCCCGATCTCGAACCCCCTCCCGGGGTGGTCGATCGGGCCATCGAACGGCTGCGCGCGGGGGATCTGCGCTACACGCCGGCATCCGGCCGCCGCCCGCTGCTGGAGGCGATCGCAAAAGCGCACCGGGCGCGCACCGGGCAAGCGGTATCGCACGAGAATGTGGTGTATCTCGCGGGTGCGCAGAATGCGTTATTCGTCGCTTCGATGTGCCTCGCGGGCCCGGGCGACGAGGTCATCACATTTGATCCGATGTATGCGACCTATCCGGCCACGATCGAGGTTTCCGGAGCACGGATGATTCGGGCCGCAACCGGTGCGGGGTTTCGTCCCGACATCGGCGTGCTCGAGTCCCTGGTATCGCCCCGGACGCGTGTCATCCTGTGGACTACTCCCTCTAACCCGAGTGGCGTGATCATCAATCAGGCCGAGTTGGGCGCCATCGCGGAGATCGCCCGGCGGCACGACCTGTGGTTGATCTCCGATGAGGTGTACGCGGGACTCGCGCCCGGCGGCCGTGCTCCGAGCCTTGCCGCAACGCTGCCCGAGCGCGTGGTCACCCTCGGTAGTCTCTCGAAGTCCCACTCATTGCCGGGATTGCGGGCGGGATGGCTCGTCGGTCCACGAGATCTTGTGAGGCACGCCGAGGCACTGGCCATGTGCATGCTCTTCGGGCTGCCGGGCTTTATACAGGAGGCTGCTATTGCGGCACTGTCAGTGGCCGCTGAGGCGGAGCATCGAATCCGCGAGCTCTGCAACACTCGGCGCGACCGGATGCTGACGGGACTTCGCGGCATTCCCGGCATCCGACCCACCGTCCCGGACGCCGGCATGTTTATGTTGGTAGATGTGTCGGATATTGGCTTGTCCGCGTCTGAATTCATGCGCGCGCTGTACGAGCGGCAGCGGGTATCGGTGATGGATGGAGCCGCGTTCGGACACCGTACCCGTCAGTTCGTGCGTATCTGCTTCGCTACGGAGGAAGCGACGATCGATACGGCGTGTGCGCGGATTCGGCAGTTTTGCGAGCAAGAGCTGCGCTGACCCTGGACTTGCGTCGGCCATAGAGTCCGTAGATCGCAAGGCCCAGGGCAACCCATATTACGAGTCGAATCCAGGTCCCGGCCGGGAGGCTCAGCATCAGTGCCACACAACTGAGAACCCCCAGCGCTGGGACCACTGGCACCCACGGAGTGCGGAACGGCCTACGAGCCTCGGGGGCGATGCGACGCAGGATCACCACGCCGGCACACACCATCGCAAACGCGAGCAGCGTCCCGATCGAGATCAGCTCCCCGAGCAGCTCGAGCGGCACCAGGCCGGCCATGACCGTGGCGGCGATACCGGTGATGATGGTGGCCAGGTAAGGAATGCCGCCCGAGCCGCTGAGGCGGCCGAAGGCCGGAGGCAAGAGTCCGTCACGAGCCATGGAGAAGAAGATCCGGACCTGCCCGACGATGCTCGCCAACACCACCGAGAGCAGCCCGGCAATGGCGACGACTGCCACCAGACCTCGAAGGTAGCCGAGGGACGCCCCTGCTCTGGAAAGCGCGAAGTAGAGTGGATCGGACACGCCTAGTGCGCTGTAAGGGGCGAGACCAGTGACCACGACGCTCACGCTGACGTACAGCACCGTACAGATGACCAGCGACGCGAATAGACTCCACGGCACGGTTCGTTGCGGGTTGCGGGCCTCTTCCGCCAGTGTCGATACTCCGTCGAATCCGATGTAGGCGAAGAACAGCGTGCCTGCCGCTCGGGCGACTCCCGACCACCCGAAGTGACCGAAGCCTGCCGTGTTCCGCGGGATGAACGGTCGCCAATTCTCCGGATGCACGTACCGGGCGCCGATCACGATGAGCAGCACGAGCGCGATCACCTTTGCCACGACGATCGCGGTGTTGGTGCCCAGCGACGTCCGGGTCCCTGCAAGAGCCAACGCAGTGCAGACCGCCACCACGAAGATCGCCGGCAAGTCGATCCAGGCGCCGCTCAGCGTCAAATGGCCGGCGGCGTTCATGGCGAACGGAGAATGGATCAGGACTGCTGGCAGGGGAAACCCCAGATCCGCGAGCGCAGCGCTCGTATAGCCGGACCAGCTGACTGCAACCACGGAAGCGGAAAACAGCCATTCGAGTACGAGGCTCCAGCCGATGATCCAGGCTACTCCCTCGCCGAGAGTGACGAAGGCGTAGGAATAGGCGCTGCCGGAGATTGGCACCATCGCAGCGAACTCGGCATAGCAGAGTCCTGCGAAGAAGCAGGCGACACTCGCGACCACGAAGGCGAGTGAGACGGCCGGTCCGGCCTGGTGAGCCGCGACGTCACCGGTCAGGGAAAAAATGCCCGCCCCGATCGTGGATCCCACGCCGAAAGCCGTGAGACCGACCACCCCGAGTGAGCGGCGCAGGCGCGGACCCGCCTCACCGTTCGCCTCGGCAGTACACATTTCGATCGTCTTGCGCGACCAGAAGGACATTGTTCGATCCGCGGCGGATGCAGCCCCCTACTCCCTTAAGGCTCTCACGATGCGCTGGGCTGCGTCCAGGCAACAGCGTGCGATCGCACGCAGAAAAGCCCGGCGTGCCCTGAGGTTTTCAGGGCCCGCCGGGAAGCCACCGATGCGGCTCAGGCGCCCGGCACCTGGATCCGCACCATGTCCTTCAGCACGCCGTCGAGGCCGCCGAAGACCGTGAGCTTGTCGATCTTCTCGGTAACCTTTTCCAGCGTCTCCAGCTCCTTCATCCGCAGCAGCGTTGGGTTCTCATCCATGAGCCGCGCGGTGTTGAGCAGCGAGCGAGTCGCTGCGGTCTCCTCGCGGCGGCGGATCAGGTTAGCCTGAGCCACCTTCTCCGCCTCGACCACCTGGTTGAGAATGGTCTTCATCTCACCCGGCAGGATCACATCCTTGACGCCGACGGAGTGCACGGCCAGTCCATGTTCCTCGACCTTGGGACGCACGGCACCCCCGATCTCGCGATCGAGTGCGCCCTTGTCGCCAAGCAGCTCATCGAGGGTCCGCGAGCCTACCGTCTCACGCAGCGCGAACTGCAGCTCCTTGTAGAGGAACTCCACGAAGTTGGTGAGGGCCGAGCGCGCCTTCACGGCATCCAGCACGTGCCAGAGCGCCGTGAGGTTCACCCGCAGGCTCACCTTGTCGCGAGTCAGGATCTCCTGTCCCGCAACCTCCATTGCCTGCACACGCCGATCCACCAGCTCGATCTTCAGCGCCCGCTGGTACTTCCAGAAGGCGTGCAGACCCGGCTGCAGAACCTGCATGAGCTCTCCGTCGACGATCAGTAGGCCGATCGCCGTATCGGGTACCTCAGACGCGGTTACAGCTTCGGCCACAGCGGTGGCCAGCGGCTGCTTCGCACGCACCAGAAGCTTCGCCAGGCTCTTCGGAAGCTCGAACTCCCGCGAAATGTCCTGCCGATCGACTCGCACTTCGATCGGGCCGCGCCAGTAGAGCTGTCGGGCGCCCGGCGCGAGCACGCCGGACACCTTCCCGATCTTGTACACAACGCCGACCTCGGAGCTGCCGATCTGCACGACGGTAAAGTACTTGTCCACGATCTCAGGCGCTTCCTCCAGGAGGAAGTCGACGCGCGCGTGCTCGAACTCCGGCACGGTCAGATCGTAAACCTGCACCTCCGTCCGCTTCAGCGGGTCGAAGATCCGGTGTATGCCCGGCTCGAGAACAGCCTCGAAGCTCCGGTTGCGGAACAGGAGGCCACGCTCGTGCTGGGCGATGGTGATGCTCTTCATTGCGAACATGTTTTCTTCTCCTCTCATCATCCAGTCACATCAAAAATAGGTCGAGGTGCGACCCACGCCCGGACCGCGGGCGGAGGGGGTCGCGGCGCCGCCCACGCCGTCTGCCGCTCACGGCAACAGTCCTCCGCCCCCCGGGCGAGAACCATGCCGACCGAGCGCGATCAGCGCTTCGGGCGCCGCGCACCCCAACTGCTCGAGGCAGTCTGTGCGTTGTGGCCCGCGCTTCCTCCTGTACGCCGCCTCGATACCGAAGCGTGTCGCTTCCTGCGATGAGGTCACCGGGGCACCTCGATGCGAGGCCGAAGCCCCGCTGTCATCACTTGAGCACTTACCAGGTGCTGGTAACAAGTACGGGAGTCGAACCCGCGACAGACGGTTTATAGGACCGTTGCTCTAACCACTGAGCTAACTTGCTGTGGTTGAGACCGAATGACCGTGCGGTACACGCGAGCGCAAATCACAGCGCAAGCGCGCCAGGCGGGACCCAAGAGCCCGCTCCGCTGACACGGCTTCCGTCTCGACCTCTGTACGACCCAGCGCCAACGCGCTGCGTCGAATTCTGCCGGGGCGCCGGCCGCAAAAACGACGAGGCCCCGATGGGCAGCGCCGACCGGGGCCTCGTTATGTCGAGAGTCCCGGAGGGCTGCCTGAATCAGCCCTCCGAGCTTGTTGGAGGGCTAATCCGAAACCATGCGATCCGATCCGAACGCACACGACCCGAGCGCGCACGGCAGCGCATCGCGTCTGAGGCGATATCCAATGCTGCTGGGCCATTTGCCCGCATTACGGGTGACTTGGCGTGAATTGTGTGTGTTGGGATGCATAAGGGCTGCGCAGTTTACCGATCAAGGTCTCGTTGTCAAGTGGGATATAACAATTTCGCACGCATTAGAGACGTATATTGCGGACGCTTGCGTTCACGTCTTCGCGTCCAGGCGAAATCGCGGTCAACCGGCACGGCACAGCAGCGTTCTGCGCAAAAAGGTCCTCCTTTCAGGAGCAGGGTACATGACAGCGAAGTCGGCAAGGTTTTTTGGGTGGTGCCTCATCGCCGGAGGCTCTCTCTTCCTCTCCGCGCATTCCGCGAGTGCGCAGGAGGGTCCTACGCAGAGCAATCCCCTCGGGGTGTACGTGGGCGCGGGCCTCGGGCTGTCGACTATCCGGCAGGATTCAATGGTGGATACCGGTGGCGTGGGCATGGTACGTGGCACCGAGGGCTGGGACGCGTTCCTGGGCATCCGCCCGTTGCCGTACCTCGGGGCAGAGATCGGATACCTGGACTTTGGCAGCGCGCACCGCTACGAGTACACGCCGGAGGTGGGCCCGTCGAACGACGAATCGCGACTTCATGAGTCGGCCGATGCGCCCGTTGCCTTCGCTGTAGGATATATACCGCTGCGGCCCTGGTGGGATCTATATCTGAAGGCTGGTGGCGCTCGGTTGCACAAATCGTGGAACTTCGACACGCCGATCGCATGTGACCTGAACACATGTTCTCCATTCCCCGGTAGCTCAGCCGGTGCAGCGTCGGACTGGGACTTTGCGTATGGAGTCGGCACTCAAGTGAACTTCGGCCACGTGGCGTGGCGCCTGGAGTACGAGCGCGTGAACGCGACTGGTAACGAGAGCGGCGGCGATCCTGACCTGCTGTCGGTCGGGGTGAGCTGGACGTTCTTTTGAACAGCGCCGGGGTCAGCGGGCCTGTTTGAGGGCCTCGTCGATCCCGGCTTGGGCTAGCGGTGCCATCACTGCGTAGCCGGCTGGCGCGGGATGCACACCGTCGGCACTCAGGCCGTGCTTGAATCCGCCCGCAGCATCCTTCATCGCCGCGTAATAGTTCACGTAGGGGTACTGCTCTCTCGCGGCGTACGCCTGCAGCCATTTGTTCAGCGCGGCGATGCGGGGCGCCGGATTCTCCAGCTGCGGGTGCCACCAGTAGCGTACGGACGGCGGTACCGAGCACAGGACCACTGCGATGTGATTAGCTCTGCCGAGCTGGGCCATCGATTCGAGGTTGCCTTCGATCTGGGCCAACGTCGTGGGACCGGTGTTGCCGGCAATGTCGTTGGTACCGGCCAGGATCACCACCACGCTGGGGTGGAGATCGATGGCATCCTGGCGGAAGCGCAGGAGAATCTGCGAGGAAGTCTGTCCGCTGATGCCGCGATTGACGTAGGGCCTGCCTGGGAAGGATGTCTCCAGCTTCCATGCCTCGGTGATCGAGTCACCGATGAATACGACCCGGTGGGTGCCTTTCGATCCCAATTGGAGGTCCTCCGCGCGGTAGCGAGCAAGGTTGGCGAAGTCCACCAGCAACTGCTGGTCGAAGTTGGCCCAATAGTCGCCGGACTGCCACGGCGCCACGGTCAGCTCTACCGGCGCTGCTTGCTTCTGCGGCACGGGAGAGTTCTGGGCCATGGCTGCGAAAGGAATGCAGAGCGCCACGAGCGCCGCCATCGGTATCAGCCGTCGCTTACGCATTGTTATTTGTCCTGAGACGAAATGGAGTGGGAGGAAATGGAGGAAGTGATGTGGTAGTAGCTTTCGGGCGGTCCGAGATAACTCGAGGGAGTCTCTCCAAATCCCAGCACCAGCTTTTCCAGAACGATGCCGGGATCGATCATCCGGAACTTCAGTGTATGGTAGCCCGGCGAAGCCACCTGCAGCATCGTCGTCATCTTGCGCACGCCGTCACTCACCGCCCGCGCCCACGCCTGCTGTGAGTCATCCGCCAAAGCGTCGACGATCACCGGCGCCTGATCGTCGAAGGAGACTGCATAGCGCAAGCCACGGCCCGGCACAAAGCCAAGAGTCGGCGCGAGGATTGCCTGCACGCTCACCTTGCCGCTGTCGAAGAGATACATCCTGTATTCCAGTGTCGGTGCAGCTTTCAGCGGCGGCAAGCTTGCCGCAGTGACTGGGAGGATGGTCATTCCCGAGAGGGTCTCGCCGTAGTCGGGAATGTTCACCCATCGTGTACCGCTCGCCATCGTCGCAGCGGTGAAATGCGCGGCATTGATGGAAACGTAATGGTTCGCCTCCACAAATCCGTCGAGCCCCTCTCGCGTTGGCGTGGCCGGTTTGAGGACCGTCACGTGCACCGGCACCGCCGTACCGCCCTGCTGCCGGATCACGATATCGCCCTCGCTGTGGCCGATCGGCACCTTCGCCCAGTCGATACTCACCTGCACGCGCTGGTCGTCGCTTACGCTGCCGGAGCTCGTACCGAGCTCGATCCACTGCCGGTCCGTCGTCGCCGTCCACTCGAATGGCTGGTCGCCCCGATTGAAGATATCGATGGGGCGCGTCTGCCGATTGAAGTCGTCGAATGACGGTAACTGCAGCGGTGGAGACCGCCCATCCGAGGCGGACGCTGACTCCGGCACCGCTACTGCCATGTGCCCGCCCGCCAGCGGCTGCACCCACGTTACCGCTGGCATCGCGTTCACCGGCGGCTCGTTCCAGTACGTGTAGCCGATGTGAGTCTGGTCCATCATGTGGTCCCACTTTCCCTGCGCCAGCGCGTGGTTGTACTGGTACGTCAGTGCCGCGTCTTCCGCAAATAGCTTGCGCGCCTTTTCTGCCAGTGCGTTCGTGCTCACGCGTCCTTGCGTCGCATCCAGCGCATTCTCGCCGCCAGTGATGTAAAGCTCATTCACTATTGCCGAGGCCTCTAGCGGATACAGCACCAGCTCGAAGTACGCATCTCCATAAGCCACGGGCAATTCCTGGTTGACCTTCTCCGCCTCCTGCGTCAGCGACTGCCATTCGTCATAAACGCGCTGCGCCTCATCGAAGTCGACCAGACTGAAGGTGTCGGGGGCGAGCAGTTCCGGCTTGCGCCGTCCGTTGTACTTCGTATATGCCGTCAGCAGATGCGCGATCTCTGCCGCATGCTCCGACCCGAACTGCTGAGAGGCCCACTCCTCCGTGTATTGCTGCAGATCGTCGGGGTTGAACCGTGCCGGATTCCACGCCATGTCCAGGAAGAACGAGATCGGGAACTCCATGGGCTTGAGATCGCCCACGTTCACCACCCAGATGCGCGTCGCGCCGTACTTCCACGCGAGATTCATCTGCTGCCAGATCTTCGGCAGGTAATTCGTATTCAGCCACTTGTATGAGCGTGGTCCACCCACGTAGTCGAAGTGATAGTAGATGCCTGCCCCGCCGCTTCGCTTCCGCTCTGCCGGCGTCGGCAGGCGCCGCAGGTCACCCCAATTGTCGTCGCTCCATAGCAGCGTCACGTCGTCCGGAACGCGCATTCCCTTTTCGTAGTACGTCTGTACTTCTTTGTAGAGCGCCCACACCTGCGGCACCTTGCGCAGGTCGGGATTCACCGTCTGCTGCAGGATCCTGCGCTGGTCGGAAACGATTTTTTCCATGAGCGCGATGTTGTCGCCCGCTGACATCGGCGTGTCGTTGTGGCCGCGCATACCCAGCGTCACGACTTCTTCGTCGTTCTCATCGCGCTCCATGCAGTGCCGCCAGAACTCATCGATGCGCCTGCGGTTCGTCACGTAATTCCAGGGCCCATAGCTCGGCTTCCACTCCTTCTCCGCGCACATCATGGGCTCCTCGTGCGAAGTTCCCATCACGATCCCATAGTCGTTGGCCAGCTTGGCGTTCAGTGGGTCATCGGCCGCAAAGGCGCTGTCCCACATCGCCGGCCACAGATAGTTCGCCCGCAGCCGCAGCAGCAGGTCGAACACCCGCGTATAGAAGAGATGATTGAACCCGCCGTACTTCTCGTTCACCCATCCTGTGAGCGCCGGCGCTTCGTCATTGAGAAAGATTCCCCGATACTTCACCGCTGGCGGCCCGACCACCCACCGACCAGGCTCTGCGTAGAGCGCATCGCGGTGGAGTACCGGTACGTCGGCCCACCAGTACCAGGGCGAGACACCTATGTCCTGCGACAGGTCGTAGATCCCGTAGATCGTCCCCCGCCGATCACTGCCTGCAATGACCAGAGCCCGCGTAATGCCCGGGAGTGGATGGTCCACCACCTGCGTCAGCGTCGATTCCCATCTGCCTTGGATGGAGGAGACGTTGATGATGTGTTCGCGTATCAGCCGGTCGATGATGCGACTCTTGCCGATGGTCCCGAGAAGCACGACGTTACCCGGTGGCAATGTCCCGTTCTCTGCCAGCGGCGCCGTCAGCCCGGTCACGCGTCGGATATCGGCCTGCAATTCGCGCGCCGCATGTATCACGCCCCAATCGTCCTCAGCGTCTATGTACAGCCTCGCCGTGGTTCCGTTCTGCGCCAGAGCAAACGCGCCCGGTACGGCCGTCGCCCCGATGTATCGCGGCTGGCCGATGGCGAGGGCGCACGGCGGATATGCCAGGAACGCGAACAGCAGGACGGATCCCCTGCAGGCAGAGCGATAGAGCCGAGCGCGAAGCACGGAAGCCAATGGTCTCGCGAATAGGGTTGCGTCCCGAACAGACCAAGCATACCAGCCCATGCACCATTTGCGTGCGCGCGGCGGGGTGCGGCGGCCCAAAACGGTGCGGAACCGGATTGCCTCGCCCCAAATTCAGTTACTTACGAATGGCATGCACGTTGCAGGCTGTTGGGTGGCGCGGGCGCCGGTTCCACGGACGACCACTCGCGCGTGCCTGCCGGCGCCCGAGCCTATGCGACCAGATCATCAACAGTAACAACCACCATGATCCTGGAAGGGGGATACAGATGTTAGTTCCGTCACCCCAATGGTTAGACACCGGCGACAACGCCTGGCAGTTGGCCGCTGCGACTTTCGTCGGCCTGCAGAGCATCCCCGGTCTAATGGTCCTCTATGGGGGCATCGTCAAGAAGAAATGGGCGATCAATTCGGCTTTCATGACGCTCTATGCCTTCGCATCCGTGCTCATCGTATGGGTCCTCTTCGACTACAACATGTCGTTCGGCCCGCAGTGGTTCTCGTTCCTGGGCAAGCCGGGCCTGGCAACGTCGGCCGTCTTCACCACCGGTCAGGCGACCATTCCGGCCGCGGCTGCGGGGATGCCAGCCCTCGCCTTCCCGATGGCGACCCTCGTTTTCTTCCAATTCGTATTCGCCGCCATCACCGTCATCATTCTCGGCGGTTCCGTGCTGGGGCGCATGAGCTTCAAGGCGTGGGTGATCTTCTGCCCTGTCTGGATGACCCTGGTCTATACCGTCGGTGCGTTCAGCCTGTGGGGCGGCGGCTGGCTCGCCACCATGGGTGTGGCGGACTTCTCCGGCGGCTACGTCATTCACCTTGCGGCGGGCGTTTCGGGCTTCGTCGCCGCGGCGATGGTCGGCCCACGTCTGCAGCAGGATCGCGAGCATTTTCCGCCCAATAGTCTCCTGGTCACACTGATCGGTGCCGGGATCCTGTGGCTGGGCTGGAACGGCTTCAACGGCGGCGACCCGTACTTCGCCAATGCGGATGCGGGCGCGGCAGTGTTGAACACCAATGTGGCCACTGCAGTCGGCCTGGTCATCTGGACGTTGCTGGATAAGTTGGCCTACGGCAAGCCATCCGTCCTCGGTGCAGTCAACGGCATGATCGCGGGCCTGGTGGCGATTACCCCCGCCGCAGGTTATGTGGATGGCTTGGGTGCCATCATCATCGGCGTCTGCGCGGGCATCATTCCGTGGCTCGCCATGAACAAGCTTCAGAAGACGAAGCTCATGCAGAAGGTCGACGATACGCTGAGCGTATTCTCCACGCACGGCTGTGCCGGCCTCATGGGAGGCCTCCTGACGGGTATTCTCGCCAACCCCAAGATGCTCGAGTACATCGGCACGGGCAAGGATGCGCCCGGAGTCAGCGTCACCGGATGGGCGTACGGCAACTTCCATCAGTTCGTGCTGCAGATTTATGGCGCGGCGTTCATCATTGTGTACAACCTCGTTGCCACGTTCATCATCCTCAAAGTCATCTCTCTCTTCACGCCGCTGCGTATGGACGATGCGATGCTGAAGGTGGGCGACGACGCGGTTCATGGTGAGACGGCCTACGCGATCGGAGCAGAGGGAGAATAGCGGGTCGCAGCGGGGGCTCGCCGGTGCTGGGGCCGGCGAGCGACTCCGCGTGTGAGGGGGGTGAGCTTGTGAGCCGTCAGAGATTACGTATTGGTTCCTGACCTGCCGCCACTGCGCGTGTCCGTGCGGCCTTTTGCGCCGCATAGCCCGACTGTCGGCTTGTGCTACATCGGCCTGATGTCGGAGCTTATCTCTGCGGGCATCGCGAGCATCGACATGCTGACTACCACAAAGCGCGGCTTCGACGCCGGCGGCGACCGCTACGCGACGGACGTGCAATGGAGCACTCACGGGCGAAGTCGGGAACAGCGCTACCGCGTCTGGCGCTGGATGAGGCGCGCACGGGCCCTGCAAATGCCGGGGGCGCACGAAGCACTGGCCCATGCCGCCGCCGAAGCACACCGGAGCGCCGCGACTCGGCACGAGATGGCTGCGTAAGGCTGACTCCGTGAGTGATACTCAACGCCACACCAATAACAGAATCAGCGCCAACGCAAGCAGCGCCGCCAGGCACTTCCAGAAGAGAAGCGGCGCCCGCTCGTAGGCGGTCAGGGGCCGCCGCGGGGCGTTCGGCGCGCGCGCCGGTCCCGCCTCCATCTCCAGCGCGAATTCGCTCATGTCGCGAAAGCGGTGCGCGGCATCGACCGCAATCGCTCGCGACAGCGTGTCCTGGAGCCACGAAGGCAGATCTGGCCGCAGCGCGCAGAGCTCCTGCGGCCGCGTCCGGGTCGGTGCGGCAGTGGCGTCCGTGTTGCCATAGGGGAATTCGCCGGTGAAGGCGCGAAACATCGTGACGGCGAGGGCATAAATATCGGTGACCTCGTTCCCGGCTTCACCGGCCAGCATCTCGGGCGCCATGTACGCGCGCGTACCCGGAACGTCATCGGCTGGAGAGTCCTCCAGCCCAGGCACGCGCACGACGCCCAAATCGATGAGTTTCAGAGAGCCGTCGCCTTCGAGAATCACGTTGTCGGGCTTGATGTCGCGATGGATGATGCCGCTGCGGTGCAGGGCCGCCGCGGCGCGGGCCAACTTGATGGCGATGTGACGGCCTTCCTCCAGACCGAGTGACGGTCGGCGGGCGATTCGCGTCTCGAGCAGCTCGCCTTGATAGAGCGGCATGACCGTATAGAGGCAGGTCTGCCGCCCTTGCGGCAGCTCGATGATGCGGCCGAGCCAGGGGCTCTCGACTCGTGTTCCCACCCAGGCCTCGCGGAGGAACGCCCTCCTGTAGGCATCTACCTCCGCAACCCTGGGCTTGGGGAATTTGAGGGCGACATCGCCGCCTTCGACCTCGTCCGTGGCGGCGAACAGGCGCGTATACCGGCCTTCCGACAGCAGGGCTTTGAGCGCGAAACCGTCGATCGTCTCCCCGCCCATCGGCACCGGGGCAATGGGCAGCTGCATGATGGTGGCGTCGATATCAGCCGACGCGGCCGTCGGGAGCTCGGAAACATCCAGCACCAGAGCGGTACAGTTGTCCGTGCCGCCTGAGTCGAGCGCGGCTGCGACCAGCGCTTTGGCGGTATCGGCAGGTGCGGAGCGCTCGCGCAGGATGATCGGCGATGCTCTCGTCCGTCAGCCATCCGTGCACGCCATCGCTGGACAGCAGAAATCGGTCGTGTCTCGCCATCGGCTGAGCGATGTACTCCAGGCGTATCTCCGGCTCGACACCCAGTGCGCGGTAAAGGCGGCTCGACGGCCGCCCGCTGCCGTCGACGCGGACATGATCCGTCGTGAGGCAACTCAAGCGGCTGCCGGATAGCCGATAGGCGCGCGTGTCGCCGGCGTGCAGCACGTGTGCGATGCGACCACGCAATACCAGGCCCGTGAAGGTGCACCCCATGCCCGCCAGGTCCGGATCCCGCTGACTCTGAGAGTGCATCCAGGCGCCGAGCGCATTCAATACCTGGGCTGCCGATCGTCGAACCTCGGTCGTTTCGGGCAGCTCACAGATACCGTCGAGAAACCCTCGGACTGCGGTCTCGGCGGCGACACGGCCTCCCTTGGCGCTGCCAATTCCGTCGGCGATGGCTGCGACGATGTCCCGACGTGGCTGCGGCAGGTCCGCTCCGAATACGGCACCCGCGAAATCCTCGTTGGCACTACGCGGCCCGGAGGCCGAAAAGAATCCGACGCTCGCTTTGATGCCTGAAGCGCGCTCAACCATCATTCAGTGGCTGCAGCGCGCACCGGTCGTGGAGGAAGTAGCCGCCGGTGCTGGACGCGATGACAACGGTGAGATCCCCTGACTTGCGGTCCAACGTGTAGTTGCCGCCATCCGTCCGGTCGTGCCACGAGATCTTCGCGTCGCTGATGCTGGCCGGGTTGGCATCCACACTGCTTTTGGCAAAATCGATGCGGATCTGCCAGCTCACATGGCTCACTGGGTTGGTGCAGACGAGCGTGGTGGCGGGATGGGGATCCGCATGGGCAGCGGTAGGAGTGGCTGCTGCCACGGTGATTGCCGCCAGGCCGATCGCAAGTCGCCGGTTCAGAAACAGGATCGGGAACTGCATGGTCGTCACTCGCAACCCACCGACCTATACTGCTATCCGTATAAAATACTTTTATACGTATAAATTCAAGGGGTCTGTCAATGGAACCGATGCCGCAATCACTCGCATGGCGGGCGGGTTTGCCTCTGATCCTGATCGCGGCGGTCATTCAGGGTTGGTCGCTCTACGCCCTTCACTGGGCCATCGAGGCGCACCGGTGGCCGGCGACGCATCTTGCCTGGATCGTCTCGCTGTACGCAGTGGCGTTTCTGGTTCCGACCACAGTCCAACTGATGGTGGAGTACGCCGGACGGACCTCCGCATGGGTTCTGACCGCTCTCCTCGCCGGCGCAGTCTTTTACTTCGGTTGGCACTACGGTAGTGCGGTTGCTGATGTCGATGCGCAGAACTTCGCGGAAATCGGGGAGTGCTTCCCTCTGGCCTTTGTACTCCTTGTCTGGTGGCTGCTGACGTTGCCTTTCCTTCAGAACCGGGTAGCTGCGGGTCTGTGGAAACCCGATTATCAACGGTTGTTCGCCTTCGCCTGGCGCGACGTCATCACCCTGGCCGAGGCGGCACTGTTCACCGGACTCTTCTGGCTGCTCCTTTTCCTGTGGCAGTCCCTGTTCCACATGCTCGGGATGGATTTCTTCAGGACATTGTTCGACAAACCGATATTCGCCTACCCCGTGACGGCGATTGTCTTCGGGTGCGCTCTACACCTGATCGGCTCGATCGACGCGCTGGTCTCCGCGGTCCTCGAGCAGATCCTCAACGTGCTCAAGTGGCTCGCGACGGTAGCCGGCGCGTTGCTCATCCTCTTCACGTTCGCCCTGCTGACGAAATTGCCGGGTCTCGTCTCTTCGGGCCGGCGCGCCATTGGCGCCGAGTGGCTCCTGTGGCTCGTGGCCGTGATCGTGCTTTTCCTCAACGCGGCCTATAGGGACGGCACGGTGGAGCGCCCATATCCGCGCTGGATTGCGCAGACGCTGCGGTTTGCCGTGCCTTTGACCGTCGTTATAACAGCCACGGCGCTGTATGCGTTGATCGTGCGCAGCAGCCATTTTGGCCTTACCGTGGGACGAGTCTGGGGTTTCATTGTTGCGGCCGCGGCGCTGGTTTACTCCGTGGGCTACTCGATTGCGGCATTCCGCCGGGGCCCGTGGCTCTCAATGGCATCACGTGTGAACGTGATCGCGGCCGTCGCCCTGATTGTCGTCATCGGGCTCGCCCTGACACCGCTACTGTCACCGTACCGTCTGGCGGCAATCAGCCAATACACCCTGATTGTGGGCGGTCGCTACACCGCGCTGGCGCACGGTCGGCCGAATGAGTCGCCGTTTCTACCGAGTGAATCGCCGTTCGACTATCTCGGGCGTTTCTGCGGCAATTACGGCCGAAGGGAGTTGGAACGCCTGCGCGCCCTACAAGGCGCTCCGGATGCACCTCAGATCCGCGATCTCGCCGCTCAGGCCTTGAAGCCCCGCTATTCCGGTGCGGTGATCCAGCCCCGGCCCATGGCCAGTTCCCAGGCGGTTGTCGCCAGACTGCCGCTTTATCCTGCTGGACGCACTCTCGATGCGGATCTGACCCATCGCTTGGCGGCGGACTGGTACCGCTTCCGCCCGTGGGTCGGAACGGAGAACGTGGCGCAAACGACTGCCGGAGTCTTCATCGATCTTCAGGGGGACGGCGCCGATGAATTCGTTCTTCTGTCCGTGAACGGCGGGCCCGTCTATCAGAACCGCGGAGGACATTGGCAATACGTCGGGATGCTCAACCCTGACGGAATGCCGGTGCCGTGGCCCATGCTACTCAAGGCGCTTTCGGGCGGAGGCGTGACCACCGCGGTGCCGGCCTGGAAGGATCTGTCAGTGGGTGGTCATCTCTATCGGGTGGACCCGCACGTGCACTGAGGCTTGATTCCGCGAGCGCCGCCGTCACATCATGGGTGCCTCTACATGCGGGGGGACCCCCATGTTTCGACTGTTCAGGCTCTGGCGGCTGGTGGCGAGCGACCTTCGCCTGCTCTGGTTCGCGCTGCGGCATCAACGACGGCCGATCTGGCTGTGGCCTGTCGCCGTGGTTCTCGGCCTCTATGCGCTCGATCCGGTCAATTTCGCGCTGCCTTTTGTGGGGATCTTCGATGATCTTGTTCTCGTCCCCATCCTCGTCCATCTGGTGGTGAGGCTGCTGCCGGCGGAGATCAAATTCGGATTCGCGGTTCGCTCGCAGAATTGAGCCTCGCCAACGATCTTTTCGACGCCTCCGGAGCGGATCGGGCGGCCAAGCTGGGGCTGATCTACCTTCCAGGCTTCGCCCTGCCGTACGAGAAGGAATTGCTGGCCGCGATCAACCAGGTCACGACCGCGGCACCCTTCCGGCACATGCTCACACCCGGCGGACAACGGATGTCGGCCGCCATGACCAACTGCGGCGAGGTCGGCTGGGTCACGGACCGCAAGGGCTATCGTTACGATCGGCTCGATCCTGAGACGGAGCGGCCGTGGCCGCCGCTACCGGAGTCCTTTGGCCGCCTTGCGGAGCTCGCCGCGGCAGAGGCTGGATTCGGCGGCTTCCGGCCGGACGTCTGTCTCATCAACCGGTATGAGCCTGGCGCGCGCATGTCGCTGCACCAGGACCGGGATGAGCGCGACTTTTCAGCGCCGATCGTTTCGGTATCGCTGGGACTCGAGGCAACTTTCCTGTTTGGCGGTTTGAAACGCTCCGACCGGGCGCATCGCCTGCCGTTGGCGCATGGTGATGTATTGGTCTGGGGCGGAACGAACCGCCTTGCCTACCATGGAGTCGCTCCAGTGGCAGATGGGTCCCACCCCGCCGTCCGTCGAATGCGCTTGAATCTGACAATGCGAAAGGCGCTATAGCAGGAGCTACGGAACCGCCTTCCCATCCGCCCGTCCAAAGACGAAGCCCATCTTTGGATAGCGATGATCATTTGGCGTCGTCATTCCGAGCGAGCAATCGCTGCCGCCGCAGCAGTGCTGCTGCAAGCGGCCGTCTATCTGACGCTGAGCCAACGGCACCCTTCCGTACGGATTGCCACGAGCGCGCCGACGATCTTCGCAATGATTCTGGCCGCTGCTCGTCCGAAGCGCGAAGCGCCCCCTGCCCGGCACCCCAGTGAGCATCGCAAGCTTGGGTTGGTGGCTGAGCATCCCGTGGCTCCGCCGATCACCCCCTCCGAGTCGCAAAAGCACGCATCACGATCAGCGTTCGACTGGGAAGGGGCGATACAACAGGAGGTGAGAAAAGGGCTGACGCGCGCAGTCGTGCCCAAAGTACGATTCGGTTTTCCCGCAATGCCGGCGGAGCAAGCACCGCCTCACGAATGGGATGGATGGGATGAGGCGCGGATCGATCGCGTCAAGCGACTCGAGCAGGGCATCATCGACCTGGGCGACAACTGCTTCATCGTACTGACGTTCCCCATTCCGCGATGCCACTTCGAGCCCCCCAAGGGCGACCTTTTCAAGCACATGCATGACCGGCGGGACGAAGTACCGGGTTCCTTGCCGTAGGCTAAACAAACATTAATCAATTGTTAATGACACCCGGCAACCCCGGGTTTAGCATGGCGGCGTGTAGCTCGCGCAGCGTCGTCCTTTCGGAGACAGACCCATGCGTACTCGCTTGATCGCCCTCACTGCCATCCTCGGCATTGCCGCTCTCATCGCCGCACCCGTTGCGGGCGCTACGCCTGGTACGACCACTCCCTCAGGCGGCGGCGGCTCCGGAGGCGGCGGTGGTGGAGGTCACGGTGGCGGCGGTGGCGGGCACGCCGGGGGTGGCGGCTTTGGAGGCGGCCATTTCGTAGGGGGCGGCGGCAGAGGCGGCGGCTTTGGAGGCTCTGTCGCTCGCGCGGCCTACATGCCTCACGGCGGTTACGTCGCCCATGGGAGTTACATGGGTCAGCACGGGTACATCGCGCACGGCGATTACCGCATCGTGGGTTCCGAGTCCGCCGGCCTGGCTCGTGATGACGCAGCGCTCCGCGGCGGGCACGGCGGGCAGATCACCCTGTCGCTTGGACCACGGACGGGCAGTGCCGCCAAGGCGTTGCGCGTCGACCGTGTGGGCACCGTGGGCCGAATGCACGGGCCGTGGAAGCACCCGCACCATCGCGGGTACTACTCCAAAAACACTCAGGAATTTGGATATGACCGCGGCTGGTTTCTGGACTGCAACTTTCTAAAGGCCGTGCCCGCAGAGGCGTCCGGCGATAACACACCCGTTCACTGCCTGGGGCCGATCAAGGAGGCGCCGATCAAGGTGCAGCTCGGGCCTGCTGGCTGACGAGCACTGCCTGGTGTCTTCGCATGCCGAAATGTCCGTCCATGACGGATGAATAGGCGACTCCTTCTTTTTTGCGCCGCGGCCAGTTTCCTCGCCTGCTCCTGCTCGGAGTTGAGATCACGGCCGCCAGCGCAGGCATCCCCGGCGAGCAGTTTTGAGGCAACCATCAGCCGCATGAGCCGGGCCGATCCGGCATCACCGGCCTCCCTCGATGGGCAGCTCGCTTACGCCGGGTATCTTCTGAGCGGAGTCCCCGGCTCCACTTGCGGCGATCGCCTGACTCTCGCACAGGAGCAGATCGGGAGCGTCGCCGCTAATCCCAAGACGCGAGTCATGTTTCCCGACGGCTGGGCGCTCCTGGCCGACCTCGAGTACCGGCAGCATCTCGCGCGAGCCGCCTGCCTCGGCAAGATGGATCGTCGGGATGAGCTGTTGGCGGCCCTCGAGGCGGCGCGCCGCGCCGTCACGCTCTATCGCATCGAATTCGACTATCACTCGATGGTCGTCATGCAGTTCGACTCGGCCGTCACTCTGCGCCAGCTCGGCGATAAGGCTGCGGCGCGCGCGGCTCTCGAGACGACTTTGCGCATGGACCGGGAGTTCGGCTTCCGCGAGGATGCTCGCGAGAACTGCCGGCTGCTTCTGACCTGGCACGGTGAGCCGGCCGGGTCGGCTCAGGTCGCCAGCCTCATGCGCGACTTCCCGCAGCGCCGCGCAACCTTCAAGTTTGAATGGCATCCGACCGATGCGCGGATCACGCTCGATCGTCGCCGCGTATGCTCGAGCAACGGCCAGATTGCCTACAGCCGGGCGGCCGCGGCTTTCGAGGGCCGTATCACTGCCGGCCAGGGTGGCGGCTGGACGGTTTCCTACGCGCACCGCCTGACCGCCTATGAGCCAGGAGTCTGGCCGATCAAGCAAAGGACGAAGTTGCCGCAGCTCGCGTTTTCACCCGCTCCGCTGGCGGCGGTGGACTTCAAAGTGAGCGCCACAGGAGGTTTCGACGGCGTCACGGACTCGAAGTCCTTTGCGGCTCGGCTCACCGCCAGGACAGCGGCGCTCATCCGCGCCGGCGAGCCCTTGGGCCATGACGGGGCCGCCGTCACGAAAGATGCTCTGGCGACGGCAGCCGAAGCCGTCTCGCCCGGAATCCTCGAGGCGGAAACGGCCGAGAACCACCAGGTGCAGACCGCAATGTGGGTCGGTGCGACGCTCGAGCAGGGTGTTTGGTACGAGATGTCAGTTCCCCTGTTGCTTCCCGGCGCGCCACTGTTCGCCGTTCCGCAACGGATCGAGTTCGCCTTCACGCGCATGGTGCCGTGTACCACCGGTGCAGGGGAAAAGAGGTGCGTCGAGATCGTGATTCACGCCACGCCCGATCAGACGACTGTCAACAATCTACTAGCCGATATGGGCGGCTCCTCTCCGGAGTATCGCTACATGGACTACGCCGCCTCGATCGATGCTCGAATCGTCGTCGACCCCGCGACGCTGCTTCCCTACGCTCGCGAGGAGCGGATCCACTGGTACATCTCCGTCGGCAAGAGCGCTGCGGACAAGATCCTTCAGTCGGAGCATCTCGTGTCCACGATACGGTACTCGACTCCGCGACCCGGGCCGCCGATGCCCCATAAGGAATCGTAGCAGCCGGAAATGGCGAGTGCGGCCGACGGTACGGTAGTATACTTCAAGAATGCCGTATAAGTCCATGAATAGACAAATTATTTCAGCCATAGATTGGTCTGAAGTGTCTACGCATTTGGACGCGCGCGGCTGCGCGGTGTTGCCGAGCCTTCTCGCTCGAACCGTCTGCCAGGAGTTGACTGACCTTTATGCGGACGACAACCGCTTCCGCAGCCGCGTCGTGATGAGCCGACACGGCTTCGGACAAGGGGAATACAAGTAGTTCTCCTATCCCCTGCCCCCGCTCATCGCCGGCCTGCGCACCGCGCTCTATCCGCAGCTCGCACCCGTCGCGAATGAATGGAGTCGGCGCCTGGGCGCAGAGCAGCACTACCCGGCAACTCTCGAGGCGTTCCTCGAGCGCTGTCACGCCGCGGGACAGGTGAAGCCGACGCCGCTGCTGCTGCAGTACGGACCTGAGGACTACAACTGCCTGCATCAGGACCTCTATGGCGAATGGGTGTTCCCTCTGCAGCTGACGGTGCTTCTCTCGCAGCCGGGTCGCGACTTCACGGGCGGGGAATTCGTGCTCACGGAGCAGCGACCACGGATGCAGTCGCGCGCGGAGGTGGTGCCTCTCGCGCAAGGCGATGCCATCGTGTTCGCGGTCCGTCATCGGCCCGTGCACGGCACGCGGGGCGATTACCGGGTCAACCTCCGTCACGGCGTCAGCCGCGTGCGCTCCGGGCGGCGACATACGCTGGGCGTCATTTTTCACGACGCCGGCTGATCCCGGTCGAGCCTCCGCTTCGGGAACAAGCACCCTGGCTCTGCCGTTGAGGGGCATGGAGCTCTGCTGTTGCTGAAGATACTGGCGCCGTGCCTCCTCGCGGGGGTCATGGCTTGCGGCGCGCGCATAGCTTGCGCTCAGACACCCTCTCCCACGCAGGAGTGGCAGTATCCCGGCGGCATCGAGCTCGAGCGGCTGTTCGAACAGGAAGTCCCTGAGTGGGACAGAATCCTGGGGCTCGCCGCCTCCGTGCAGCCTGTCTATAGCGGTGCGAACCGGTATCGCGCCTCCGAGGGACCTGTCATCAACATCAGATACCGCGACCGGGTCTTCTTCTCTACCGGAGAAGGGCTCGGCGTCGATTTCCTGCAAGGAAAGCACTATCGCGTCTCGCTCACCGTAGGTGTCGACCTTGGGCGCCGCGAAGAGTGGGACATCAGCGCGCTGCGTGGTCTCGGGGACATTCCACGGGCGCCCTTCTTCAAGCTTTCGAGCTCCTACGTGATATCGAGGCGTCTGCCCATCATCTTGCGTGCCGACATCAGAAAGATCGCCGGCGGCTCCGCGGGGCTCGTGGGCGACCTCGAAGTCTATACACCGCTTCCCGGCAGCTCGCGCCGACTCGTGATGTTTGCCGGGCCATCGGTGACGATTGCCGACCGCAAACACCTACAGACAGGTTATGGCATCAGTGAATTGCAGTCTCTGGATTCCGGCTACCCGGTCTACGCCGCCCGTGGTGGGCTGGAGTCGGCGGGGTTTGGTTTCAGCGCGACGCGCTTCTTCACGACTCACCTCCTCGGCAACACCGATCTTTCCGTGAGTAAGCTCCTGGGCAGCGCCGGCAACAGCCCGCTGGTGGAGCGCAAGACGCAGGCTTCTTTCGACCTTTCAGTTGCGTACCGCTGGTAGCGCGCGTCGCCGTTCACAGACGCGACAGTTGCCGCGGAATCCACGCCGACATAACTCGTTCACACTTCGTTCAGTTTCGTCGGGCCGCAGCGGCACGGATCGTGCGTGTGCACGGGTGTGTTTGGGATATACGAGATCACTCAGTGGAGAAATTCAAGACCATCGAAAATCTCAAGGCGCAACTGACCGTCGTGCGCTGGCATCTTCATGCCGCCGCGGCGTTGGCAAATGGCGACAAGAAACGCCGGCACCTCGATGGTGCCAGTCTCACCTATCAAGGGGCGGTGGAGCTGCTGGCGCAGCTCGTCCTGCCCGACGCGGAGCACGCCGCGATCACGAAACAACTCGCGGACATCAGGGAGAGTCTGTTGGGGGCGGGTCAACAGGTGTAACGCGGCTCGCCACGCCGCGTCGCCGCCGGCGTTTCAAACATACCAACACGTGTGTTTCGAGGGCCGCCGGCAGGAAGCGCTGCGCGAGTGGATCCCCGATCGGCCTCGCCCACGCTCTCGCTGTTCGACACCAAAAGCAGCTTGTGCCGGTCTCGAGCGCAGCGAGCGGTGCGATCCCGGCGCCTGCCCGGGCCCGGGACCAAAAGTTGCGCCTAAGCTCTCACACTCACAGGAGCCCCTCGGATGCTGTACTACGCCGTTGTATTTCTCATCATCGCCATCGTGGCGGGGATCCTTGGCTTCTGGGGTCTGGCAGCCACTGCCGCCTGGATCGCCAAGGTCATCTTCGTCATCTTCCTGATCCTCGCGCTGATCTCGTTCCTGAGGCGAGCGTGACGAAGTGAGGCTCAGTGTGGGTGCGTGCCGTCGGCGGGCGTCTGCGGCAACGCGAAGGTCAGCAGTGAGCGCCCGATCACCACCGACACGAACTGCTGACCGCCCACAGAGAAGGTGACCGGAGCGGCGTACGTCGTCCCTCCGGCGCCTACGGTCCAGAGCGTCTGGCCGGAGCGTGCATCCAGTGCGAAGAACTCGCCGTCCGCGGCCGCAAAAATCAGGCCGCCACGCGTACTCAGCAGCCCCGATACAGTCGAATCGCCCGTCCGCTCGCGCTCGCGATGCTCCCAGACGGGCTTGCCGGTGTAGGCATCGACCGCGCGAACCGCGGTATAGAAGGTCTGCTCGGAGCTCGGCAGAGACTCGAATGTCGGAAAGAACGTCATGCCCTCTTCCAGCTCATTCAGAAGCCGGCCGCGACGGAAGAACCATTTGCCGGGCCCCCATGGGATGACCCGCGGCACTCCCAACGCCTCGGACTCACGCAGGATCTCGCGGATCGGCCATCCGTCTTCGAAGCGGTGCGTGGTACCGAGAACCAGCACTTCCAGGCCCTCCCGGCACGCCACCTGCCTGCCAGCGACGATGAAGAGCTCCTGCTGCGCACGCCGAGCGACGACACTGATGGTCTCCTCCGTTGCCGCGATAGCCCACCGCCGCAGGTTCAGGTCCGAAGCGCCGTTCGATGCCGCCAGCCCGTCCGCAAGCGCTCGCAGCGCGCCGAAGCAGTCGTCTGCCCGACACTCCGCAAGCAACAGGAAGAAGGCTTTGCGTGCCGCACGATCGACGCCGTTACTCGCTGCAGCGAGATTGTCGTAGGCGTTCTGCAGCAGCTCGTCGGGGTCGTAGCACGAGTGCAGATGTACGTGTGCGTCGACGCAGGCGATGACGTGGCCCATAGGTGCCCCTGCCGAGCAAGCTTCGGACCCGCTGAAGGCCAAGGAGCCCCGGGGTGATCGGCGGGGCGGAGTTGCCAGCGCGGCACCGCATCGCCGATACTCGGGCTTCTGGAAAAAATAGTGCGGAGGTGCTCAGCCGTGTCCCTGCCCAAGAACAAGCCCGATCAGTCGCGCCGCTCCTTCCTCGCGGGCGCCGCCGTGGCGGCCTCGGCCGCGCTCGTCGGGCTCAAGCCTCCCGCCGCCCGCGCCGCGGGCGAGAATCTGCCGCATCTTTCCGAGAGCGACCCGCTTGCCAAGTCGCTCGGCTATCAATCGACCGCGAAGAACGTCGACCAGTCCAAGTTCCCGACCTACAAGGCCGGTGAGCACTGCGGGCTGTGCCGCTTCTTCCAGGGCACCTCCGGCGCCAGCTCCGGCTTCGGCGGCTGCCAGATCTTTGCCGGCTACTCGGTGAACGCCGGTGGCTGGTGCGCTTCCTTCAACGCCAAGAGCTGATTTCGCGCACCTTCGGGGCGCTCGCCCGTCGTTCGGGGAGCGCCCCTGCTTGTTGTCCGGGCGGATTTCCTCATGCCTGCCCGGTATACTCACATTCCTCGCTCGTGCTCGCGCTGCGTCGCGGCGGGACTAGAATAGCGCGGCATCCAAAGATCAACGTCCCGGAGGCTTCCCATGTCATTGAGAATCGGCGACCAGGCTCCCAACTTCACGGCCGATACGACCCAGGGACAGATCAACTTTCACGAGTGGATCGGCAATGGCTGGGCGATCCTTTTCTCCCATCCCAAGGACTTCACCCCGGTGTGCACCACCGAGCTCGGCTACATGGCGCGACTGAAGCCCGAGTTCGAGGCGCGCAACACCAAGATCGTAGGTCTCAGCGTCGATCCGGTCGAGGATCACCAGCGCTGGTCGAAGGACATCGAGGAGACCCAGGGCGCGCCGGTCTACTACCCGATGATCGGCGACCCCGAGCTCAAGATCGCGAAGCTCTATGACATGCTGCCCGCGGAGACCGCCGGCGAGGCCAAGGGGCGCACACCGGCCGACAATGCCACCGTGCGCTCGGTGTTCATCGTCGGTCCCGACAAGAAGATCAAGCTCACCCTCACCTACCCGATGAGTGTGGGCCGGAATTTCGACGAGGTGCTGAGAGCGCTGGACGCCATCCAGTTGAGCGCGAAGCACAACGTGGCGACGCCGGTCAACTGGAAGCGCGGCGATGACGTCATCATCCCGACCTCCATCCCCGATGCAGAGGCGAAGGCGAAATTCCCCGCGGGCTGGAAGGCGCTGCGACCCTATCTGCGGCTCACGCCGCAGCCGAAGTAACGTCGGCGTCCGGGGGCGTAATTCGCCCCTTGGACCTCAACCTTCAGGGCGATCCGGATCGCTGCCCGCTACGGTTCCCGTTCCCTTGGGACCACAGCCAGGCGTCCACGCTACCTTCCTGATGATCCCCGCGGCGTCGGTGTGTACCGTGACGGTGCAGCCGGCGAAGTTATATCCGTCGAATTGCCACGTGGCCTTCTGACCGTGGCCCTCACTGGCGATGTCCCAGGGCGCGCTCCACTTCATCTCGAGGTCGAGCAGGGGTCCGCCGACGTAGCTCGCAACGATTTCGGAGGGATAGCGCTTGGGCGGCGTATCGTCGAGCAGGGCGCAGCCGGCGAGCAGCAGATCGACGGCCAGCAACAGGAGAAGACCCGCGCGCGCCCGCCTCACCGCAGCATGGCCCTCTGCGCCGCCCACGCGGTGAGGAGTGCCAGCGCGACACTGGCGGCCAGCGCCAGCGCGGCGCGGTGCTTCTCGTGTGTGACGAGGCGTTTGCCGTCGAGCGGAGTGATGAGGAATGGCTCGCCGTGGGTGGTCTGCCCGACGACGCTCTCCCGCGCCTCCGTAGAGGCCGAGACTCGCCTCGACCTGCTGCCTGGCGGCGGCACGCGCCGCTTCCCATTCCTCGGCGTCGAGCTGGCCGTCATGGTTGCGATCGAATCGCGCGAGCAGTCCCGCCTGATCGTGCTTCCACTCGACCACGACCTTGCCGACCTCGCGCTCGATCGATTCGACGACCGAGCGGGAGCGCAGCTCCCCCAGCACGGTCAGGTGCGTACCCGCGCCGATCACTCGCTCCGTATAGCGGTAGTCGCATTCAGGGCGCCAGCCTCTACCCTCGAGGCCCGGCAGGCAAGGGGGCCGCGGCGTGTCGCCGTACCATGTTTCGTGCGATGTCGGTGTCACGGCGGCGCCGACCGGTCCGACCAGACACTCGCCGTCCCCATCGCTCAGGGAAAATGGCGCCACGCTGCTGGCGCTGTCGACTACGCGCCATGATTTGCTGTTGTTGCCGTTCGTCGTGCGGTGCTCGATCTTGTAGTCCCACCAGACGCAGGGCAAGCCACTCAAGGGAGCGGTGATGGGCCCTTCGGGAGGCGGTCCCGCCCTGCCCTCCAGGTGCACGTAGCCCTGTGCGGCCGAGCGGATGTGCGCCAGGGGCGTATCGGCCGCGAACCGGTCACGGCGCAGGCTCTTGAAAACCCAATAGACGGCGTAGACGGTGCCCGCGGCCAGCAGCAGCGCAAGCACGAGGAAGTGAGGGTCGACTGCCTGCGATGTCATTTACTGAACGCGAGGCCGACATCGACGTCGGCCTTCTGCGCGGCATCGAACTTGAGCAACCGCTCCGGGGCGAAATTGAAGAAGCCGGCGACCATCGCATCGGGGAATGTCTCGATCCGGACATTCTGCGCGTTGGCGGCATCGTTGTAGATCTCACGACGGTCGGCGATCGCGGTCTCGAGCGCGCTGACGCGCGCCGAGAGATTGCGGAACATCGTGTCGGCCTTGAGATCCGGATAGCGCTCCGCAACGGCGTAGAGATTGGCGAGGCTGCCGCGCATGGCTCCTTCCGCCGCGCTCACCGAGCCGACATCGCCGGAGTGACGCGCCGTGTCCACCTGGGATCGTGCCTGGGTGACGCGCTCGAGCGTCTCCTGCTCGTGCTGCATGTAGCGCTTGCAGACGTCGACGAGCTTCGGCAGCTCATCGTGCCGCTGCACCAGCAGCACGTCGATGTTGGACCAGGCGAGCTTGACCTCGTTGCGGGTGCGCACCAGGTTGTTGTAGATCGTGACGATGTACCCGATCAGCAGGACCAGGAGCAACAGGAAGATGATGCCGGCAACCATACCTCACCCCGAATACCGCAACAGGAGCGGTCGCAACCATCGCGCAGTTTCCCAGAGAGGCCGCCGCGGCCGCCATCGGCAGCCGCTCGAACTGTGCGCACGGTAGCACTTCCCCTTCTCGGAACGTGACCCCGGAGCACTTCCGCGCGCGCGGGCGTGCTGGAGCGGCGGGGGAAGTTGGCGCACAATGGCGCCGGCGGGTCAGAACTTCGCACCAGTCGGGGGCGCGCACTCATGCTGCTCCGGCGATCCATTCGGTCCCAGCCTCGGGCGGAGGCACGCGGACCGTTTGCCCCGTTGGGAGTCCCCCTGGCCATCAGCTGGGCGCTCCTTGCCTATGCTGCCGTGGCGGTGGCCGCCGGCAGCGCGTTCGCCGCGCTCAGAATCCACGCCGACTACATGCAGGTGATGCAGGATGAGGCGGAAGGCCTGCGCGGGGTGACGGCGGCACTGACCAGTGCCGCTCTGGCGATGCTCGATGATGGCATGGGGGCCGCGCGCGCCGCGCTGAGTGAGGTCCGTGCCGCTGGAGGGCTCGATCGCCTTTCCGGGGGCGCGGTTGGCGGGGCGCTGCAGCGTCACCTCACCGGCGGCACATATGTGCGCTCCCTGTTCCTGGTGGACGCGGGTCATTTCGTGCTCGCGAGCCGCACGCGCGTGCTCGATGGCACGAGCGCTCCGGGCTACCTGGCGGGCTTGGCCAGCGCCGATGACGTGTGGGTAGGCGCCCCCATGCGCGATCCGGAAGATTCTGCCGGCTGGGTCGTCCCGGTCGCGCGGCGCGTACAGACGGGTGCGAGCTCGAGTGGTTGGGCAGGTGCCCTGATCAGCTTTGCCGGCCTCGAGCAACTCAAGCAACGGTTCGGAAGCGTGGTGAGTGAGCAGGGGCTGGTCGGATACGACGGCACCATCCTCGCGAGTGTCGAGAACCGCTACAACGGCCGCAGTGTCGCGCACAGCGCGCTCTTCCAGCAGGGCGTCGCGACCGGACAACGCGGCGGCATCGCCCAGGGCCAGGGCGAGTTCACCCGCAAGACCATGATCTCCGCCTACTTTCCCCTGAGAGACTATCCCGTCTTCGTGGTAGCCGGTCAGTCCCAGGACAGGGTCCTGGCGGGTTGGCGAGTCCGGCGCGCCCAGCAGATCGCGGCTACGGCCGCTTTCAGCGCACTCATTCTCATCCTCACCGCGGTCCTCAATCACTATATGAGTGCGCTGCGCACCCGGGAACGCGACTACAACACCCTGGTCGACAGCGCGCGGTTCGGCGTATTCCTGCTCGAAGGCGATCGGTTCGTGGACGCCAATCGCACCGCGGCAGTCATGTTCGGGCTCGAGAGTCAGGGCGCCGCCATCGGGCTCACACCCTGGGCGCTCTCTCCTGAATTGCAGCCGAATGGGCGCCCCTCGGAGGAGCTGGCGCGGGAGCGGATTCTCACCGCGGCGCGCGAGGGCGGCATCACCTTCGAGTGGATGCACAAGCGCGCGAATGACGGCAAGAGCTTCCCCGCGGAGGTCGATCTCTCGAGCCTCAGCACCGAAGGCACCACCCTCGCACTTGCACTCGTTCACGATGTGACCGCACGCAAGCGTGCGGAGGAGGAGTTGCGGCGAGTCACCGCCGAGCTGCTGCAGTTGCAGGACGAGGAGCGGCGGCGCATCGGCCGCGACCTGCACGACTCCACCGGCCAGTCGCTCGCGGCACTCGAGATCGATCTCGCACAGCTCGGGCGGGAGGCGGCGAAGCTCTCCCCCGAGGCCCGCGAGCAGCTCGAGCAGTGCGTACGCCTGGCGCGGCAGTGCTCGGCCGAGATTCGGACCGCCTCTTACCTCCTGCATCCGCCGCTCCTCGATGAGCTCGGGCTCTCGAGCGCGTTGCGTTGGTTGGCCGACGGCCTGCGGGCGCGCAGCGGGCTCGAAGTCAGGTTGGAGCTGCCCGAGCAGCTGCACGGGGTCGCGCCCGAGGAGGAGCTCGCCCTCTTCCGGGTGGCGCAGGAGGCGCTCACCAACGTGCAGCGCCATTCCTCGAGTCCCTGGGTTGCAGTGCGGCTGCGGGCGGAGCCCGGGAGTCTCGTCCTCGAGATCGAGGATGCCGGGCGTGGCATGCCGGCCGCCGAGGGCAGCGATCCGGCGTCCTCGGGACGGTTTGCCGGAGTCGGTGTCGCCGGCATGCGCGAGCGCATCCGTCAGCTCGGGGGCACGTTCGACGTCGAATCGACTGCCGGCGGGACGCTGGTCCGCGCGTGCATACCGCTCTCCGGCCGAGCCAACTCGGCTCAGAACGCCGCAAGGCTTGCCTCGTGACCCAGGTTCGAATTCTCATCGCGGATGACCACGAGGTCGTGAGGCGCGGCATCGCGGCGCAGATCTCGCAGCGCCCCGGCTGGCAGGTGGTGGCGGAGGCGACGAACGGACGAGATGCCGTGACGCTTGCCTTGGACCTCAAGCCCGACCTCATTGTGCTCGATCTGACCATGCCCGAGCTCAACGGACTTGCCGCGGCGAGCCGAATCCTGGCTTCATGGCCCGAGGCACGCATCCTGATCCTGACCGTCCACGAGTCGGAGCAACTCGTGCGCGAGGTGATCGCCGCCGGCGCGCAGGGCTATGTCCTCAAGTCGGATGCCGGCCGCATCCTGATGGCGGCGCTCGAGACGCTGCTCGCGGATGGCTCGTTCTTCACCCCCAAATTCGGCAGGATGGTTCTCGACGGCTATCTGCGTAATCCATCCGCGGCCGAGGAGCCCGGCTCTGGCGGGTTCTCCGCTCGCGAGCGCGAGATCGTGCAACTCCTCGCCGAAGGCAAGAGCAACAAGGAGGTGGCGACGGCGCTCGGGATCAGCGTCAAGACCGCCGAGACCCATCGCAGCAACATAATGCGCAAGGGCGGATTCGGCTCGCTCGCGGAGCTGGTGCGCTACGCCATCCGTAACCGCATCATCGAGGCCTGACTCCCACGGTGGACCGCCCGGCGGCGCTCATACACACTCTCCCCGGCGGCGATACCGACAATCCTCAATTCGCGGCGCGCGCCCGAATCGCTATGGTAGCGGATTACATCCGACCCGAAGCGGTAACCCTCGCCTGCCGTGACGCACCCTGTCGATCCCGTCATCGCCGCATTTGCCACCGGTGTCACGCTCCTCGCCTGCTACGGCTGTCTGCCAGCCGCCGTCTGGGTTTCGAGCGCGCGGCCGCCGGGCACGGCCGTCCGGATTGCGGGCAATACCCTGGCCCTCGGCGTGGGAATCTGGTCTGCATGCGTGCTCGAAGCGCTAGCACTCGGCCCTCACGGCTGGCCCTTCGCGGGATTTGCCGGCGGCCTCACGCCGCTCGCGATTGCGTGCTCGGGCCAACTCTGCGCCCTGGCCTTCATCGCGCGCCGCGATCCTGACCTGCCCGCCATCGTCGGCAGCGCCTTCAGCTTCTCGGTGGCACTCTGGGGCATACAGTGGTCGATCGCCCAGGCCAGCGGTGGGCTTCTCGGCTCACCTGCGGCCGCGGCATGGACTGCCGGTTGCCTGAGCCTCGCGTTCGGCGCCTTCGCGAGCGGCCTGTGGCTGGCATTCGGCCGCCACCACGCCTTGCGGGTCTCGAGGCGGACGCGCGTGCTGCTCGCGGTGCTGATCGCGCTTGCCGTTCTCGGGCTCGGCGCGGGAATACCCTCGCAATGGCAGATTCTCGGCGCCCGCTGCTGCACCGCGACCCTCGTCAGCAGACGCCTTCTGGCCGTTACGATCGCCGCGCTCGCCGCCGCCGCGCTCATCGTCAGGCAGCTGACAGCGACCTTCCAACAGAAGCTCGAGGACCACACGAGCCGCAGCCGGCACGATCTGGCGGAAGCCCACGCCCGCCTGCATCACATTGCCACCCACGATCCGCTCACGGGGCTCCCCAACCGCAATCTCCTCAAGGAGCGGCTGGCGAGATCGCTCGCCGAGCGGCATCACCCGGGGCGAACGATCGCCGTGGCCGCCATCGACCTCGATCGGTTCAGCTCCATCAACCAGTCTCTGGGTCACGGCGTCGGCGATGGCGTGCTGGTGGAGATCGCGCATCGCCTCGAGTCCGCGGTGCCGCTTCCTCACACGCTGGCGCGCGTCGGGGGTGACTCTTTCGGGCTCCTCATCGACAGCATGACCGCGCGCATGGAGGCGCACGCGATCACCAGCGGGATGCTGGCGGCTCTCGAGCAGCCGTTCCTGGTGAATGGTGAGGAGATCCGTGTTCGCATCAGCATTGGGGTGAGCGTATTCCCCGACGACGCGCGTCGCGGCGATGATCTGCTCGCGCATGCCGAGGCCGCGCTCGTCAGCTCCAAACGGCATGGCGGCGGGCGTGTCCTCTTCTTCGACCCGAGCATGTCGGACTCGATGCAGGAGCGTCTCGCGCTCGAGAACGACCTGCGGCGTGCGCTGGCGGCGCGCGAGTTCGAGGTCCACTACCAGCCGCAGATCTCGACCCGCACCGGCCGGATTCTCTCGGTGGAGGCGTTGCTGCGCTGGCGCCACCCGCAGAAAGGACTCATCGCGCCGAGCTCCTTCATCCCGCTCGCCGAGCAAACCGGACTCATCGTGCCGCTGGATGCCTGGGTGCTGAGAGAAGCCTGCCGTCAGGCGCGTATCTGGCTCGCGGAATCCGGCATCAACTTCAAGATCGCCGTCAATCTCTCGATGATGCAGTTTCGCTGCCAGGATGCGCTGGAGACCATCGTCTCGGCGGTGAATGCCGCGGGGATTGATCCGCGCAGCCTGGAAATCGAGCTGACCGAGAGCGCGCTGATGATCGATCCGGAGAAATCGGCGACCGTGCTGAAGCTGCTGCGCTCCATGGGCATCACCATCGCCATCGACGATTTCGGCACCGGCTACTCGAGCCTGAGCTACTTACGGCGGCTGCCTATCGACAAGCTGAAGATCGATCGCAGCTTCATCAGGGATCTGCCCACGAGCCCGACGGATGAGTCGATCGTGCGCGCCATCGTCTCGCTCGCCCACAGCGTGGGCCTGCAGGTGGTCGCCGAGGGAGTGGAGACAGCGGAGCAGCTGGAGCGCATCCGCGCCCTCGACTGCGATCAATGGCAGGGATACTACTGCTGTCAGCCGCAGCCGGCCGTCGAGCTCGCCGAACGGCTCGTCGGCGATGCGGCAATCTCCTCCACCGGGCTCAGGGCCGCCTTGAGCCGCGCCTCCCGCCTCCTGGCTCCCTGACGGTATACTAGGATCCCGCGCCGGAGCGGCCCTGCTCCGGACGTCTACAACGCTTGGAGACTTATGCGACTCCATCGCCTGGCGATTCTGGGGATCCTTTTCGGCCTGTCCGGGGCGGCACTCGCGGCTGGCGCGGCTGACAGCGACCCGTTGCACCCAAGCTGGCTCGACACCGGCGTGAGCCCGGCGCAGAACTTCTATCAATACGCCAACGGCGGCTGGCGGAAGAGCCACGCGATACCCGCGGCCTACTCCTCCTGGAGCACCTTCAACATCCTCCAGATCCGCAACGAGAGGATCATCCGGCAGCTGATCCAGGATGCCGCCAAGGGGCATGCGGCGCCCGGCAGCGCCGCGCAGAAAGTGGGTGACTTCTACGCCAGCGGCATGGACGAGAAGCTCATCGAGCAGGTCGGCATGGGCTCGCTCTCTCCTGAGTTCGACGGCATCTCCGGCATCAGGAATCTCGCGGACCTGGAGCGGGAGGTCGCGCACCTGCAGATGATCGGCGTCGATGCGATGTTCGGCGTCGGCGAGATGCAGGATTTCAAGGACTCCACCAAGGTGATCGGCGTCGTCGGCCAGGCTGGACTCGGGCTGCCGGACCGCGACTACTACCTCAAGCAGGACCCGAAGTTCAAGCAGACCCGCGCCCTGTATGTCGCGCATCTGACACGGACCTTCCACCTTCTCGGTGACGGTCAGGAGCTGGCGGCGCGCGAGGCCGCCATCGTCATGGCGATCGAGACCCGCCTCGCCGCGGCCTCGATGTCACGCATCGAGCAGCGCAACCCGCGCGCGATCTATCACGTGATGAACCTGGTCGAGCTCGACCAGAGCACGCCGAACTTCTCGTGGCGCGACTATTTCCGTGAGATCGGCTATCCGGGGATCGAGAGCATCAATCTCGCCATGCCGAAGTTCTTCGGCGCCCTCGGCAAGAACCTGCGCAGCGTGCCGCTCGAGCAGTGGAAGGTTTATCTGCGCTGGCGGCTGATCGATGCTTTCGCGCCGTACCTGTCGAAGCCCTTCGTCGACGAGGATTTCAGCGATGCAGTCGGCGCTGAGCGGTACGCAGAAGCTGTTGCCCCGCTGGCAGCGCGTCGTCAGCGC
This sequence comes from uncultured Pseudomonadota bacterium, assembly GCA_963833085.1. Lineage (GTDB taxonomy): Bacteria > Pseudomonadota > Gammaproteobacteria > Steroidobacterales > Steroidobacteraceae > 13-2-20CM-66-19. The sequence continues at coordinate 53,289 of CAWHWV010000008.1, read as the reverse complement.
CGAGAACGATGCGCTCGGCTTCGCGATCGGCCAGCTCTACGTGCAGAAGGAGTTCCCGCCCTCCTCCAAGGCGGAGGTACTCGAGATCCTGCACAACATCCGCGCGGCACTGAAGAGCGATATGGCGACGCTCTCCTGGATGGCTCCGGCGACCCGCCAGGCGGCGATCGCCAAGCTCGACCTCATGGGTGAGCGCATCGGATATCCCGACAAGTGGCGCAACTACTCGACGCTGCGCATCGATCGCGGGCCGTACGTGCTCAACGTGATGCGCGCCAACGAATTCGAGCAGCGGCGGGAATTGAACGAGATCGGCAAGCCCGTGGACCGGAGCGAGTGGCTCATGACACCGCAGGAGGTGAACGCCTACTACGATCCGCCGATGAACAACATCAACTTCCCGGCCGGGATCCTGCAGCCGCCCTTCTTCGATCCGAAGGCGCCGGCGGCGCTCAATTACGGTGCCGTGGGCTGGGTGATGGGCCATGAGACGACCCACGGCTTCGACGACGAGGGGTCGCAGTTCGATGGTCACGGCAACCTCAAGAACTGGTGGACGCCGGAGGACGCCAAGCGTTTCCACGCCGCGACCTCGTGCATCTCGAGTCAGTTCTCGGGCTACACGGTGGACGGCGGCCTGCATCTGCAAGGGAAGCTGGTGATGGGCGAGGCGACCGCCGATCTCGGCGGCCTCATGCTGGCGTGGCGCGCCTTCCATGCCTCCAGCGCCTACAAGACCGCGAAGACCATCGACGGCTTCACGCCGGACCAGCAGTTCTTCATCGGTGCGGCGCACGTCTGGGCCGACAACACCCGGCCGGCGGAAGCCCGCCGCCTGGTCACGATCGATCCGCATGCGCCGCCGCTATACCGCGTGAACGGTACGTTTGCGAACCTGCCGCAGTTTCAGCAGGCGTTCCACATTCCCGCCAACAGCCCGATGGTCAACGCGCACAAGTGCGCGATCTGGTGACGGGAAGTAGCCCGATCCAGCAAAGCCCATACCTGGGTGGCTCAGTGGTTCACTACGGCCATGCAGAAGCCGTCATAGCCCTTCGAGCCGACCGTCTGGATGGACGTCGCCTCGACGCGCGGCTCCGCTGCAATGTCATCGTAAAGTTGACGCACAGCCCGGACCGCCGAATCGCGTGACTTCGAATCGATCACCGCGCCGTCGCGGATGACGTTGTCGAACACCATTACGCTTCCAGGCCGCGACAGCTTGAGACAGCCGCGGAAGTAGTCCGGATAGCCTTCCTTGTCGGCATCGATGAAGAAGAAATCGAATTGCCCGGAAAGGGACGGCAGCAGCTCGAGCCCGGGCCCCACTCGGATATCCGCCACCTGTGCCAGTCCGGCGCGCGCGAGGTTGCTGCGCGCGACCTCGGCATGCTTGGGGCTGTATTCCAGGCTGATGAGCTGGCCGCCCGGCGGCAGCGCTCGCGCCAGCCAGATGGCGCTATAGCCGCCCAATGTGCCGATCTCCAGGATGCGCTTCGCGCCCATGGCGCCCGCCAGGAGATTGAGCAGCTTGCCCTGCGGGGCGCTCACGGCGATCTCGGGCAACCCGCCCGCCCGGCTCGCCGCCAAGGCGGCGGTCAGCGCTTCGTCCGGCCGCACGATGCGGTCGTTCAAGTACTCATCGACAGCGGTCCAGGTCTTTTGGCTCATGCGGCCACTGTACCCCAATGCCGCCCTGCGTCACAGCGCGGCAGTAGTCCGCACCTCGAGAATCAGCTCCACCACGACACACACAGCCGCTGGAAGGCTCGCCGTGCCGTAGACCATGCGTGTCGAGGTCTTGTCGGTTCCGAATTGGTCAGTGGCAGAAAAAGAGTCGACATTCACGTGTCGGGCTCAGTCTCCAGTCGTGATTTCGACTCGGTCAGCGGATGAAGGACTGGCTCCGCGCGGAGTCTCACCGGGATAAGCCGATCTTCGCGGCCAGGCGCGCAAGCTGCGCGCTGTTTTTTGCCCCGAGCTTGGCGCGGATGGCCCACTGCTGGTTGGCGACCGTCTTTTCCGAAAGACCGAGCGTCTCGCTGATGCCCTTGATCGTCTCGCCCTGAACCAGCAGCCGCAGAATCTCCAGCTGGCGCGGCGTCAGCGCATCGATCTCCGACCCTGCCGAGTGGGCGGCCGATCGCCCGATGTTCGCGGCTACGTCGGAGCTGAGGTATGACTCGCCGCGGGAGACCGCGTAGATCGCCTTCACCAGAACTTCCGGCGCGCTCACCTTGCTCAGATAGCCCAGCGCCCCCGCCGCGAGCGAGCGCGAAGCATAGATCGCATCATCGTACATGCTGAAAATCAACACGCGCAGCTGCGGTTGCTCTTTGATCAGGCGGCGTGTCGCCTCTATGCCGCTTATCCCCGGGAGTGCGATGTCCATGACCACCACGTCCGGATGCAATGCGCGCGCACTCTGGTACGCATGCTCGGCATCGCCGGCTTCGCCGACGATGCGCATGTTCGGCTCACTCTCGACGAGTCGCCGATACCCTTCGCGCACGATGGCGTGATCGTCCACGAGCAGAATCTTGATCGGGTCCGTCATGGCGCGTCGCTTGCCGGATCTGACTGTTGGTTTAGTGTACTGCGGACTCGAGGCGTCCGTAGACAGAAGTCTGTTCCGTTTGTGGCGCAGCGGCGTCAATCGACAACGCGCGCGTGAAATCGGGAGAAACTCCCTGTCAAATCGGGAATGCCTCCCTTGCGCATCGCGATCGGCCGCAGCAATCATCCTGCAATAAATCGGACAGGCGTGGCCCACCGCCATGGCCTCCTGTTGGGTGCGCCCGTGGCAAAAAGGGGGAGCTTGCAATGATCGACGAGCGGATCCTGAGGGGCGCGCCGCTTGGCGTCTCCATAGTCCTTACGGCAATCGGCGCATTTGCGACTCTCGGCACCGGCGCTCTTGCGGCCGATGCGCCTGCGGACTCGCTGAGCCTGCAGGAAGTCCTGATTCAGACGACTCCGCTGCCCGGCCCTGGTGTCGACCTCGATGAAGTTCCGGGGAATGTGCAGGTGCTCTCGGCCAGCGATATATCGCGGCAGGGCACGGCGAGCCTGACGTCAGCGCTCGACAGCGGGCTGAGCAGTGTCAACATCAACGATGATCTCGACGACCCGTTCCAGCCGGACATCCTGTATCGCGGCTTCGAGGCCTCTCCCGTACTCGGCACCCCCGAGGGCCTGGCGGTCTACCAGAACGGCGTCCGCATCAACGAGGCGTTCGGCAACACCGTCAACTGGGACCTGATCCCCCCCAATGCAATCGACAAGGTGGAGGTCATCAGCTCGAGTGCGGTCTACGGGCTCAATGCCCTGGGCGGAGCGATCTCGGTGGACATGAAGAACGGCTTCAACTACCAGGGCGCTGACCTCGAGGCCTCGGGCGGATCGTTCGACCAGCAGAATGTGACTGCCGAGGCCGGCGGCCACTCGGGAGCGCTCGGCTTTTACGTGGCGGCCCGCGCGCTCGACTGGAGGGGCTGGCGCTTCATGTCGAGCGACCGGCTCCGCGACCTCTACGCGGTGCTCAGCCTGCACACCGATGTGGCCAACTTCGATCTGACCTATACCCGGGCGCAGAACTCGATGAACGGCCAGGGGCCATCTCCGATGCAGGAGCTCGAATACCTCCGCTCGCTGGCCTTCACCGGGCCCCAGACCAACGTCAACGACCTCAATTTCGTGACCTTGAACGGCACGATCCCGCTGCCTGGGAGCTGGTCGCTGCAGACCGTGCTCTATTATCGCCAGTACGGCCAGTCGGTCCTGAATGGCAACAACACGAATTACGAGCCCTGCCCATCGACTCCGGGCATCCTGTGCCAGCCCGACGGCTCCACGCCCCTCACCAACGCCGCGGGACAGGACCTGCCGGACATCTCCGACGGGGGCACCTACTATTTCGGCGAGAACGACTTCGAGCTGATCAACGCCTGGGGCCGCGGCGCGACCCTGCAGGCCTCCAACAACGCCTCGATCTTCGGCCGCCGCAACAACCTCACGGTCGGGGGCGCGCTCGATTACGCCTCGACGAACTTCTACACCGGCGCCCAGATCGGACTGCTCACCTCGAACCTCGCCGTGGAGCCCTCGGACTTCATAGTCGATACTCCGGAGAACTCCGCGGCCGCCATCGCGAACGGCGATCCGGTGCCGGTGAGCGTCGATTCGGTCAACAAGACTCTGGGCGCGTATTTCACCGATACGTTCCAGGCCACGAACGCCCTGGCGATCACTGCAGGCGGCCGATACAACGTCGCGAACATCAATCTGGTCGATCAGCTCGGCAGCAATCTGACCGGCTGGAGTCGCTTCGTGCACTTCAATCCCTCGATCGGGGCCACCTATAAGCTGGCGCCGTCCATGACCCTCTATGGTGGCTACTCGATAAACACCCGTACGCCGACCGCGAGTGAGATCGAGTGCTCGAATCCGCTCACGCCCTGTCTCCTGCCGACGGACCTGGCCGGAGACCCGCCCACCCTGCGGCAGGTAGTTGCGCACACTATCGAGCTTGGCCTGCGGGGCCGCATCCCGGCTGTCGCCGGGTACGACGGCCAGCTCACGTGGAATGCAAGCGTCTTTCGGACGGTGCTGGAGGATGACATCTACGGCATCGCGACCTCGGTGAGCCAGGGGTTTTTCCAGAACATCGGCGACACCCGCCGCGAAGGGGTCGAGCTCGGACTCGACTATCACGAGCAGCGCTGGTCGTCCTACTTCAACTACAGTCTGGTCAAGGCCCAATTCCTTACGGCGATCACCCTGCCGTCTCCGTCGAACCCCTATCAGGACGCGAATGGAGACATCCAGACGGAGCCCGGCGACCAGTTGCCCGGCATTCCCAAGAACCGCATCAAGCTCGGGGTGGATTTGCAGGTGCTGTCCCAGTGGACGCTCGGCGTCAGCGCGGAGTGGGTGGGCAGCGTCTACTACGTGGGTGACGAGGCCAATCTGCTCCCGCCCATCCCAAGCTACACGGTGGTCGGCCTGCACTCGACCTATACGCCAGTGCAACACGTTCAGATCTTCGCCTCGATCGACAACCTGCTCAATCGCAAGTATGGGACTTGGGGCATCCTCAGCGATCCGACCGGGGTGGGCGCGCCAGGCGTGCCGGTCAACGGCGTCACCAACGGTCCGGGAGTCGACAACAGGTTCCTGAGCCCGGCCGCGCCCTTCGAGATCTTCGGCGGGATAAGAATCCAGTTCTGAGCAGAATGCCAAAACCCCTGCGGCTGCCCACGCTGTTCTTTGCACTCGCGCTGAGTGCAGCGCTATCGGCCTGCAACAACGGCTCCGGATTGAGCGCAGGCGGAGCCACCGCGATGACGCATCGAGTGCCTCTTGTCGCGCTCGCTCCGGGCGAGCAGAGGGGGGTGCCGCTGGCCGTCGCCATCAGGAGAATGTCTGACGATGGGGATGGACGAACCGTCTCGATCCTCGTGGTGGTCTCTCCGACACACGCGGCGCTCGTAGCGGGGCAGAAAATGGCCCTCGCGGCGATCACGGACGATCGCTTCGGCGTCACTTGGACCGTTTCTCCGTCGGCCGGAGCGGTTGCTCCTTCGCGCAGCTTCAACGACGCTGCGGTCAGCTTCACTGCGCCGCAAACGCCAGGCATCTACACGGTGACCGCGACCAGCGCGACGAATCCCAGCCAGAGCAGCTCGGCGACCATCGCCGTCAGGGACCTCGGCAACCTGAGCCTTTGAAACTGAGGGCCAGAGCGCAGGGAGCGGGTCGTTGAGCTTTCTCAGGGCCCCCGCTGGAACGTATTGTGCACGTTCTCCCAGTTTCGCAAAGTGGACATCTCCGTGGGCCTATGTAAAACCTAGAATGGAGTAGTGTGGGCTCTGATGGTCGGAGTGATTCGGATGGGCATCAAGAAGAACGCAACGGCGGTCACGCTGGCGAGCTCTCTGGCGCTGCTCTGCTGCTTACCCGTGCCCGCCAGCGGCGCTAACTTCGGCGACTGGCGGACGGGTGTCACCACGAATGGCAAGGATTTCTTTGCTTACACTCAGAATGCCGGTGGTCAGGCATTTGGACAATGGTGCTCGCTGGACTCAGGGTATTGCACATGGATAATTGGCATGACTGTCGGCTGCAACAAGGATTTCGCCTACCCAGTGCTCGCGAATTCGGATATTGAAGCCGCGTCGCTTTCAATCAATTGTGCCGGAACGATTGAAGACACTGATCTATCGAGATACGCATTTACCGACTTCAAATCCGTCAAAAGCCTGCTCAAGGGGGCGCATGTCGTAGGATTCGCGATGCCGATGCAGTCCGATCAATTCAGGGTCGTCAGGTTTTCGCTGGATGGCTGCTCGGACGCCATCTCAACTATGGAAGCAGGCGCCACGGCAGCCTATCAACATCGAAAGAATGGCGCAGCCGTTGCGCGCAACGCGGCAATGTAGGCGCTGACTCAGGTCAGCGTCGGAATCGGCTGGTCATCGTACCGCTTACGCGCGCAGTGCCGCTGTTACCGGCATTCTCGCCGCGCGCAGAGCGGGTAGCAGACCTGCAGCCAGCCCGATAATCAGGGCCCACGCGACGCCAAGGACCAGAAGCTGAAGGGTAACAGCCAGATGGAACGTGAATCCAAACGGGCTGGCCGACAGACCATTGAAGAAAACCCAAGCCAGACCGGCCCCAAGGAGGGCGCCCGGTACGGCTAATAGTTCCGATTCCAGCAACATGGAAGCGACGAGCGGTCCAGATCCAAAGCCGACCGCGCGAAGCGTCGCAAGTTCGCGACGTCGACCATCGACGATTGCATAGAGGGAGTTCGCGGCGCCCAACGTAGCGCCCAACGCCATCACCGTGCCCACAAAATAGCTTACGAAGTATAAGATCCCGTTGAATCGCTTGTACTGCTCCTCAATGACCAGGCTTTCGCGCCTCGCGTCGACGCGCAACATCGGGTTGGCCCGCACTGCATTTTGAAAGTCCGAATAGTCGCTTGGTGATTGCAGCATCACTGTGACTTGGTTGTAGCTGTCGCGCCTGAATGCCGCAAAAGCACTGGCCGCATCCGCGTACACGAGGCACCCCTCCTCCCCATGCCCCTGATCAAAACGACCCACTACGACCCAGTCGATCCCCTGAATCGCCCGCTTGTCGCCTAGTTCGAAGTCGGAGAACTGTCTTGCGCACAGGTTACTGGCAATCAATTCGTTGAGCCCTGGTTTGAACATCCGCCCGGCCGTGAGATGCAACTCCGGTATTAGATCCCTGAGCCCGGAGCTCACACCGATCAACGGAAAGCCCATTCGCCTACCGTCACTTCGCTGGCGCGCTTCCATTGTCACGAGCAGCTGAGAAACAGCGATGGGCTCGTGATTAGGTCCCTGCCGAATACCAGGCAAGTCGCGAATCAAGACAGCTTGATCCCTCGAAATATCGCTTTGCGTTGCATCCGGAGCGCCGATGGACATCAGGACGACGCGATCCGTACGGACATCGGCCATTTCGTGACGACGGGCCCCAACGCACATCGCGAGCATCGAGACCAGCACTCCAACGGCGCAAGTGATACCCAACACCAGGGTAAGCGCCTGACTCCGTCTTGCAACAAGGCTCAGCAAATTCACCCGAAGAAGAGCTACGAATTGCCTTATAAAGGCCATGGGCGCCTACTGCCCCGCGAGCGCAGTTGCTACATTCAGCCGTGCCGCCCCAAGCGCTGGTACAGAAGCGCTGGCAAGCGCGATGAATATCGCTATCGCCAGCCCGATTTCGACGACCACCCAGGGCATTGATATACCCGGCACCAGGCTTGCGGCATAGGGAAATGCAATCGTGGCCAAGAGCAGCCCTAGTATCGCGGCGGCTGTCCAAACTACCACCGACTCGGCCGCTATCAGGAAAAATACCGCTCGATCTGAAAATCCGATGGCCTTGAGTATCGCAAGTTCCACCGTTCGCTCGCGGATGGATTGAGCCATCATCGTCGCAGTTGAAAATAGTAGAGCCACAAACACGGCGCTGACGATCGAACGAATCGCAACGTTAAGATCGCCGATGGACTGCATCTGGCGTTGCGCGTCCTCGCGATAGGATTCCGTTCTCGTCTCGTTTGCAGAGTTGGCAAACTCGCGGTCAATGGCATCGGCAACGGCATTCGCCAGTCGCGGATCAGTCGTGACAACGTGGAAATGCTGAACCGTGCCTCTGTCTTGGCTGCGCGCCTCGTCGAGGTAGTGGTTGTTGACGACAATTAAATTGTTGCCCGTCCCCCCAAGCTCGTGGATCGTGTAAGTGCCCACAACATTGAATGTCCAAACATCCGATCCGTCGGTTTGCGGAGTCGTTGGTGACAGAAGTGGTATTAAATCGCCAGCCTTCCAACCGTATTTCGTTTCGAGTTCCGCGCTGACAAGTGCGCCCGTTCTGCTTTTCGCAAGGGCACGCAAGCTATCAGGACTGATTTGGAAAATCTCCGGTGACTCCGTCGGCCACGCTTTGTCGTCGGGGTCAATGGCAAGGACATAAAGCCCCTGCGTGGGCTTCTGATACGTGGCGGGAAAACCATTCAACAGGCTCACCAGCTTTACTCCCGGCAGCGCCTTGATGCGATCGAGATAAGCCAGCGGCAAAGGACTACCGCCGCCTATTTTCGGGCGCACGTCGAGCAAATCAGCGCGCGCAGCCGCAATAGCTATATCCACACCGGTCTTGATGCCTTGAAGCACACCGAATAGCGCAAAGGCGATTACAATCTGAAATACGGTCAGTAGGGTTCGACCCGGTTTGCGAAAGATACCCGCCCACAGAAGCCAAACAAATTTTGTGCTCATTTAGCATCCATGAAATGTCCGTAAGGCGCTAACGCCGCGCGGTCTGGATTTCCGTTCGGCGTCAGCGGCAGCGCCTCAAGACGCACATACGCAGCCGGTACCATGTACTCCGGTTACGCGGCCGTCAAGAGGCTCCCCCGCTTTGCGTTGCAGCGTCGCACAGCGAGTCGATCATCGGACTTGCCGCGAACAGAACATTCGCCTCGTGTGATCCAAGCCACGTGACCAACGCGCCCGGATTACTCCGGGGTTTCCCAGGGCGCCGAGGCCCAACTATAATGAATCAAGGTTTGCACACTCAATGATCACTACGCGACATCACGACAACCGCTGGATGGCCATGGGCATTCTGTGTCTCGGCGCGCTCATGATCGTGCTCGACATTACCATCGTGAATGTGGCGCTGCCTTCCATCCGCGCCAGTCTCGGTTTCAGCGAGACATCGCTGGCGTGGGTCGTCAACATCTACATGCTGATCTTCGGCGGCTTTCTGCTGCTCGGTGGCCGCCTCGGCGACCTCTACGGTCACCGCCGATTGTTTCTTGCCGGGCTCACAGTGTTCACGCTCGCTTCGCTGGCCTGCGGCATGGCTGAGACACGGGCATTCCTGATCGCGGCGCGCGGCATACAGGGACTGGGTGGCGCTGTCGTGGACGCGGTTGCCCTCTCGCTCATAGTCAATCTGTTCCCGGAAACGGCCGATCGGACCAAAGCCATGGGGGTGTACGGGTTCGTGTGTTCCGGCGGCGGCTGCATCGGCGCGCTTCTCGGGGGCGTGCTCACCGGGACCTTCAACTGGCACTGGATTTTCCTGGTGAACGTCCCGGTGGGCGTGCTCGTTTTTGCGCTGTGCTGGAAATTGGTGCCTACGCACGCCGGTGAAGGCGATGGACCGCGGCACTTGGATCTGGGTGGGGCAGTGACCGTGACTGTGGCTCTGTTGCTCGCCGTTTACGCCACCATCAACGGCAATCAAGTGGGCTGGGCCTCGGTGCAGACGCTGAGCCTGATGCTGGCCGCGGTGGTCGTGTTTGTCGTATTTCTTCTTATTGAAAGCCGGGTGCGTGTGCCAATTGTGCCGCTCGGAATGTTCCGCTTGCGTAACCTTTCCGTTTCCTGTCTCACGGGGATTCTGTGGTCGGCCGGGATGTTTTCCTGGTTTTTCCTCTCCGCACTTTACATGCAGCAAGTGCTCGGCTTTACCCCCATGCAAATTGGGCTTGCGTTCCTACCAGCTAACATCATCATGGCGGTGTTCTCGCTGGGTGTTTCCGCAACGCTCGTCATTCGCTTTGGCGTACGCCGGCCGCTTGCGGCTGGTTTGCTGATAGCCGCTGCCGGATTGTTGCTCTTTGCACAGGCGCCGCTAAATGGCTCGCTCATGCGTGACGTGATCCCGGGCATGCTGCTCCTTGGTTTAGGCGGCGGCATCGCCTTCAATCCTGTGCTGATGGCGGCCATGAGCGAGGTTCCACACGAGGAGTCGGGCCTGGCGTCCGGCGTGGTCAATACGGCATTTTTGCTGGGGGGGTCGCTTGGGCTTGCGGCTTTGGCTAGCGTAGCCTCCGCACGTACAGCACGTCTCACGCTTGCAGGTGCAACGCATCTCGAAGCGCTCGCGGGTGGCTACGGAACTGCTTTCTTGGTTTCCGCCGGATTTGCACTACTGGCTGCGTTGCTGAGTGTATCAATGCTTCGCTTGGCCCCGCAGGACAGGAGTGCGGAATCAGTAACCACGAATTAACTAACTCGCAGTTGAACCGCTCCCCTCCGGGGCGGTACTCACGCGGCAAAATCGTGCTCGGGTCAGGGGGGCTGACGTGGACGCATCCGGTTATCTCTACACAATAGCGACCGTCGGCATGACGTTCGCGGGCCTGTCCGTTCTCACAATGATCCTTCGGCAAATGATCGGGGGTCTATTGACCAAGTTCGACAGCTTTGTAACGCGCACTTGGGTTCAACTGGGATTCATGACGACGTTCGGCTCGATCCTGCCGCCGCTGTTGATACTGTTTGGAGCCCCCGCGCCGATCGCTTGGCGTATTTCAAGCGGCGTTACGGCCGTCATTCTCGGGAGCTGGGCGCTGACATTTCGGCGCCGTCGGCACGCTGTAAACCCAACGCGTTTGCCATTGCAGGTAGTGATATTCTCGGTGGCAATGGTTAGTAATGCGCTGGCTTTAGCGGTAAATGCAATCGTTGTTCCTGGCGAGCTATTGGCGGGCGTTTATGCCGCGGCTGTGACCGCGATATTGATCGGTGCGGGGGTTGTTCCTGTTCACGGTCGTGCATTGGTACGACGCAACAATCGACCACGAGCTGCCGAAATCGTGAGTCTGGCGGCTCTGGCGCCGTAGGGCCGATTTGATTCTTTACAGATAGCAAAAGGCCCCGGTCTGCAGACCGAGGCCAATTGCCGATCGTCCAGACCCGTGCCTAGGCGGTTATATCGATGAAGATACCAATCTCGATGTTCTGCCCACTGCTACCCGAGTTGGCGGCGCTACCTGGGGCCGACGACGTAGCCGAGCCCGGCGAGGTGTTGCTGGTATTATTGGCTGCAGCACTGCCGCTGTTCGAGGTGCTCGCGACGCCGCCGCGGTGGTGGTGATGACCGTGGCCGTGACCGCTATGACGACCGTACGTTTGGCCGCCATGGCTCAGCGCCTGACTCAGATCCTGCAGGAAGTTCTGCAACGCAGATGTAAGGCTGCTGCTCGCACTGCCGCTCGTACCGCCGGTGGTGGAGGCGCCCGAGCCGGTGCCGGAGCTCTGAGAGGCGCCGGTATTGACGCCGAGGGATTGCAGCACCGCGGCGAAGTCGGCCTGCAGCGTCTGTAGCGCACTCTGCAAGCTCGGGGCCGTAGTGCCGCTACTCGATGAAGTGGTGCTCGAGACGACACTGGTCGAGGGCGTGCTGCTGGTCGGGCTCGCTGTAGCGACCGATGTAGTCGTGACGGGCGTCGTGGTTACAGGGGTCGCGGAGCTCGGTGACGTGCTTGCTGATGGACTCGTGGCAGCACTCGAGGCCGCGGATCCTGTCGCCGAGGCACTCGTCCCGCCGCTTGCCGAAGACACCGACGAGGGCAACGCCTGCGCGAGCTGGGTCAGCCCTGAGGAGATGGCGCTCGCAGGGCTGGCGGCACTGCCTATCGAGGTCGGCTGTGCGCTGGCAAGCTGCTGTAGAGCGACCGACAGCGCGTCGAACAGCGCAGAAAGGAACTGCGTCAGTGCCTGATCGAACGCCGCGGTCGACCCGCTCTGATCCGAGTCGCCGTCGCCGGCGCCTGCGGGCGCAGCAGCGGCGCTAGAGCCGGAAGTACTCGAGGCAGCTCCGGCAGAGGATCCGGTGCCGCTCGCGGCCGCAAGACTGCCCGCGCTATTCACCGCCGATGTACCGCTCGCTGCGCTCGCGCCCCCCTGGGAGCCAGAGGTGCCCGGAGCGAGCTGTACCTGGCTGATGGCCTGAAAGACGGCGCTCAGCAATCCACGACCGAAGCCGAACCCGTAGGGCGCCTCGTTCGCTGAGGCAGGCGAATTGGCTGTGAGGCCACTCAACCGGACTGGAGTGCTCTGCTGAGTGCTGTTGGAGTTGGTGACCCCCTGCTGCCCGAGCAGGGCAACGTTGACGCTGAGCGACATTGCCGGACCCTCGATTATGTGAAAGTCGAGAGCGTTATCGGCACGTACGGCCGCACGTTGAGGGGGTGCGACGTAACTGCGTCACAAAAGAACAAGGTGACGAGCATGAAAAGCGGTCGCCGGCGTGCAGGGGGAGCGTTCCCAGAGCGCGGCGAAGAGAAATGGGCCTAACGTCTCCATCAAGCTTGCAGTTATTCCTAAACTGGGATATCCATGCGGTCCAGAGTACGAGGAGCGGTATGGCAAAGCGAGCAAATAGGCGCATCCCCATCGAGGCAAGTTCGGGCAACGTATTTGCGGATCTCGGACTCCCGGATGCGGCAGACCTCGATGCGAAAGTACGCCTTGCACTGAAGATTAATGGGCTGATTGCCGCTCGGCGGCTCAACCAGGTGACCGCGGCAGCACGCTTGGAGGTGAGTCAACCGAAGATCTCCGCGCTCAAGAATTACCGCCTTGACGGATTTTCTGTCGAGCGACTCATGAACTTCCTACTGGCGCTCGGTCAGGACGTGGAGATATACATCCGGCCACGAAAGGATCGCAGCGTTGGCACAGTGTCCGTGACTTTCGCGTAAGACCTAAACAGCGTGGGCGACGGTGAATCGAGGCTTCGGGAGGGCCTTTCTGTACAAGGCTTCATCGTGCTGCCCCGGTTCCTCGCCGATCATGAAATTGACGCGCTGGAAACCAGCCTCTCAATGAACACGGGAAGCCTCGCGGACGCCCGAGCCCTACTCGAGTTTCCGTGGTGCCTGAGCCTCGCCCGGCGGATACACGCGGATCGGCGTCTCAGTAGAGTTTGGCCCGCTACTTTGCATGCTGTTCTCTGCACGTACTTCGAGAAATCGGCCGCCGAAAACTGCCTGGTAGCCCTATGACCGCTTACTAATTTCAGGCTAGGGTCGGAATCGAACCGGCGTAGACGGCTTTGCAGGCCGCTGCATGACCACTCTGCCACCTAGCCACTAGACGACAAGAAGCCCCGGGATGGCCACCGGGGCTTTGCGTGGGCGATTTTGTACTGATTCCGAGCCGGTGGCAATCATCGGCCTAGGTGCTGCCGCTCCACCGCTCGGGTGACGATCAGCGCTGCCCCGCATCCGTCCGAGTCCCCGCTGACCGCTTGGCACCGTCGCCGTTCTCCCCGGCAATGCGGTTACCATCCCCACATGATCGTCACGAGAGTTCGGAAATTGCGCCATTGGCCGCTTTGGGTGCTGCTGCTTTTTGCAGTATCGGCGCAGGCGGCTGAGGTCTCCGGCGTGCATGTGGCCCGCAACGGTGCGCGCTTCCTGATCGACATGCATATCGCCATCGATGCGCCGGCACCGGCGGTGTTCCGGGCGCTGCAGGACTACGCGGCGATGGCGCACTACAACCCCGATCTACAGGCGGTGCGCGTCGAGCCTACCCCAGCGGCTCATCGTGTACGCCTCTTCACGACGATCCACACGTGTGTGCTGATCTTCTGCAAGACGATGCACCAGGAACAGATCATGACGGCAACTGCGAGCGCGGATGGGGGCACTCTGGATGCCGAGCTGTTGCCTCATGGCGGGGATTTCAAAGGAGGTCACGGTCTCTGGGTCGTCAAACCCTGTCCGACAGCGCGAGGGGTGACCTGCCTGGACGTCAGGATCGAGCTGGTGCCGGCGTTCTGGGTACCGCCGGTGCTCGGTCCCTGGGTGATCGGCAGAAAGATGCGTGAGGAAGCTCACCGTACCGGCGACGGCCTGGAGCAGACCGCGCGAGGGTTCGTGGCGCGGTCCGCCGATTGATGTCGCGCGACTCTATTGTCCGGGCGACTGCTGCCCGTATCCCCCGAACCCGTGCCCGTGGTGTCGGTGCTGCTGCTCCATCTGCTCGAACTGCTGCAGCTGATCGGGAGTCAGCACAGCGCTCATCTTCGTGATGAGGTCGCTTTGCACCTCTTGCATGATCTGCCGTCTGTCCTCGCCGGAGCTCTGCAGCTGCTCGCGCTGGGCGCTTTCGTCGTTGAAGATCTGCTGCACCTGTGTCTTCTGCGCGGCGGTGAGATTCAGCTCACTGGCCAGCTGGTCGATGGAAGGTTGGCCGTAATGGCGGTGCGGCTCCTGGGCGCAGCCGGTCTGTGCGAGCAGGAGTGTTGCCGCGAGGGCGCAGATGAGGGACTTCATAGGGGTCCCGAGTCTAGGGAGCCGCCGCCGGCGCGGTTGTAAAGAAAAGTCTCAAACTGTCAGGTAAGTTCCTTCTCGAACCAGTGTTGGGCATAGGGATTGTGGTTATAAGCGGGGATTTCGCGGTAGCCGGAGGTGCGATAAAGATTGAGCGCTTCGGCGAGCGAGCCGTTGGTATCGAGGCGAACGGTGTGTAGCTGGCGTGCAATCATCGCTTGCTCCAGTTCCGCCAAAAGGCGGCGCCCTACCCCCAGACCGCGCACATCAGGCGAAATCCACATGCGCTTGATCTCACCTATCCCGGGGCCGAGCGTGCGGATCGCCCCGCAGCCGATCGGCTCACCGAACAGCCGCGCAATGATCATGCAGCCACCAGGTGGCGCAACCTCGTCCGCGGCCGGCGCGTCGTCGGCGTGCAGCTCGAATCCACTCGGGAATCTTGCGGCAAGCTCGGCGTAGTACTGCTGCAGGCAGCGCTCGGCATCTGCGCTGCGAAAGTCCACTGGCGCGAACTCGACGCTCGCGGCGCGTACCAGGCGGTCGACCTCGCCCATTGCGGCTACCAGCCGCTGCGCCTGATCCGAGCTCAGAGGCGCAAGCATGGAGCGGGCGAGATCGTCGGAGAGAGAGTTGAGCCGCTCGAGCTCCGCGAGCCCTGAGCGCGTGAGTCGGGCAATCCTGACCCGCCCGTCCGAGCCCGCCGGCTCAGTCTTCAGCAGCTTCTTGCGCTCGAGCGCGCGTAACAGGCGGCTCGAGAATCCGGAGTCGAGGCCGAGCCGCGTACGAAGCTCGCGGATCGAGGCGCCCTGGGTGCCGATCTCGAAGAGCAGCCGCGATTCGACCAGCGGCCGATTGCGCCCCAGGTAGCGCTCATTGAGCACTCCGAGCCGCCGGGTGACCGTACGATTGAAGGCGCGGATGCGCTCGATATCGTGCATTCTCTGACTTTAGTCAGAGATCTTGCGGCTGGCAAGACCCGGCGTTATTGACAATGATTCTTATTTACTATTACCATTCTCCTCACCATGTACGTATGCCTCTGCTGTGCCGTGACAGACCGTCAAATCCGCGATGCCGTGTCGGGCGGAGCGGTGTCCCTGAGCGACGTGCAGTCGGTTTTCCCCGTCGGGATGTGCTGCGGGCAATGCGAAGATGTCGCGCGCACTGTCGTCGACGAGTCCCTCCGCGAGCTCACCTGCTCCCGCGGCTCCTAAGCGCCTCACTGCTGTTGCGCAGTCTTCCCTCCTCCGCCATGCTCGCGCGATTCCATCGCGAGGGGAGCATGGCATGAAGGGCAACCCGAAGATCCTGCAGTACCTGAACTCGGTGCTGAAGAACGAGCTCACCGCGATCAATCAGTACTTCCTGCACTCGCGCATGTTCCGGAACTGGGGCCTCGAGCGGCTCGGCGAGACCGAGTACGCCGAGTCCGTGGATGAGATGAAGCACGCCGATCGGCTGATCGCGCGCATCCTCTTCCTCGAGGGGCTGCCGAACCTGCAGGACCTGGGCAAGCTCCTCATAGGCGAGAACGTCAAGGAATGCCTGCAGTGCGATCTCAAGCTCGAGATGGCCGCGCGGGACATTCTGAAGAATGCGATCGCCGAGTGCGAGTCGAGCGCCGACTACATCTCGCGCGAGATCTTCGAATCCATCCTCGAATCCGAGGAGGAGCACATCGACTTCCTCGAGACCCAGCTCGACCTCATCGGCCGCGTCGGCATCGAGAACTACTGCCAGTCGCAGATCGGCAAGGGCCGCGAGCCCTGACTCGACCGAGTCACTTGCCGTCCGGGCTGCCGCTCGCGCCGTCGCTCCTCTGAGTCTGGACACGCACGCTCGCGCCGACGTCGTACCCGTTTTGCGCGACCGCACTGCTCGAGAAGGTCACCTCGATCAGCTTGCCTCCCTCGGCATCGCGCCAGTGGTGCGGCCCTTGGCTCGGCTCTTCGCGCCATCCGGGAATCCGTCCTACGCCGTCATCGATGCGCGCGAGCAGCTCTCGCGGCGGCACCTTCGTCTCGACCCGCGTGAGGGATTGCCACTGACTGGTGTTGCCGACGGAAAGAATGGTTTCGAATTGCGCGTCCTTTGGCCATACGACCCGGCTCAGGTCGGGGAAATACCGGTCCGCCATGTCACCGCGAACGAAGCCGGCCTTGGGGTCCGGTAGCCAGGCGTACTCCATTCTCATGGCGACGGTGCGGGCGGTATCGAGCCCTTTGAGTTTGGCAATGACGTGCAATGACGCATCGATGCCCGTGGCAAGACCGGCTGAAGTCACGATCTTGCCGTTATCGACCCACCTGACGTCGCTCAACACGTGAACCTTGGGATAGTGGGCGGCCAGATTCGGCGCCGCCTCGGTGTATGTCGTCGCGTCGAGCCCAATCAGCAGGCCGGTGGCGGCCAGAATGTACGCGCCCGTGCATACCGAGAGCACTTGCCGCGCCGTCGCGGACCGCTGCCGGATGAAGTTGAGCACCGCGGCATCGTGCTGGGCATGGTCGATGTCTCCCCCTGGCACGACCAGCACATCGAATGGCGGGGCGTTGGTAAACGAATAGTCTGGCGTGACCTTCAGTCCCATCCGGGGACGCTGGTCATAAGCCCCGGCGGGCGGAGCTTTCTGTCCCAATCGGGCCTGAAGATATCCGCGGACGCGAG
Source organism: uncultured Pseudomonadota bacterium (assembly GCA_963833085.1). Classification (GTDB taxonomy): domain Bacteria; phylum Pseudomonadota; class Gammaproteobacteria; order Steroidobacterales; family Steroidobacteraceae; genus 13-2-20CM-66-19. The sequence continues at coordinate 35,996 of CAWHWV010000008.1, read as the reverse complement.
CTTCGATGACGCTCCCGAGCTCGACACCATCGTCGTGCCGGGCGGTATGGGCTTACGAGTGGATCAGGAGGTTACCGAATCCATCGCTGCCTTTCTCCGCAGCCGCACGAGCCGCACTCGCAGAATGGTGTCGATTTGCACAGGCATCTATGCGTACGGTGCTGCAGGCCTGCTGGATGGCAAACATGCGACGACCCATTGGCGCCATGCGGAAGATGTCGTGCAAAGGTTTCCCGGAGTGCGGCTCGACTACGACTCGCTGCACATTCGGGACGGGAGGTATTACTCCTCGGCCGGAGTCACCGCCGGAATCGATCTGGCGCTCGCATTGGTCGAGGAGGATTTCGGAGGGCGCGTCGCATTGCGAGTGGCGCGCGACCTCGTCGTCTACCTGAAAAGGGCCGGTGGGCAGGCGCAGTTTTCAGAGCCGCTGCAATTCCAGATGCGCTCGCTCGATCGCTTCCGCGATCTCTCCCAATGGATGCTCGGCCACCTGAATGCTGATCTATCCGTCGAGGCGCTCGCCGAGCGAGTAGGCCTCGGGACGCGTCATTTCAGCCGCGAGTTCCGTGCGACCTTCGGCCTGCCTCCGGCCGCATACGTCGAGCGGCTGCGCCTGGATGAGGCGCGCCGCCGGTTGCTCGGTCAGGTTCGTTCCATCGAGAGCGTCGCGAGAGCCGTCGGTTTCGCGAGCGCGGATAGCTTTCGCCGAGCGTTCGAGCGCACGTTTGGCGTTGCACCTGGGGAGTTCCGCCGGCGCTTTCAGATGCGCGGCGACTGCAAGCTAACTGATGTCTTGTTGCACGCTCGAGATCGCAGCGACTGTGCGCTCGAGCGCCGACAGATCCACCGGCTTGACCAGGTGAGCATCGAACCCCGCCGCCAGAGCGCGCTCGCGATCCTCCGCCAGGCCATATCCCGTGAGCGCGATGAGCCGAACGGCTTGCAGTTTCGGCGTGCGGCGAAACTGCTGCGCCAGCTCATAGCCATTCATCCCCGGAAGGCCGATGTCCAGCAGAGCCACCTGGGGCTCAAAGGACTCCGCGGACTCGAGCGCCTCCTCGACTGCTCAGAGTCACCCGCGTGACGTGACCGCTGCTCTCCAGAAGAAGCGCCATTGTCTGCGCGGCGTCCGCATTGTCGTCGACGATGAGAATGCGTTGCGGAGTTGCTTTGATCACAGGCTCTTCGCGCCTTTCCCGCGGACGCGTGATTCGTGGCAGCCGCATCTCGAAAGTCGCGCCGCATCCCAAACCAGGACTGCGGGCCATGACCTGCCCGTAGTGCATCTCGATCAGCCGCTTGACGATCGATAGGCCGATCCCGAGGCCGCCCTGGGCGCGATCGAGAGTGCGATCGCTCTGCATGAACAGGTCGAACACCCGCGGCAGCAGATCCGGTGCGATGCCGGACCCGTTATCGGCCACCTCGATCACAGCGTGCGAGTCCTCACCGCGCGCCTGTACCCGGATCTTTCCACCCCGATCCGTATACTTCGCCGCATTCGCGAGGACGTTGCCGACGCATTGGACCAGGCGCGTCAGGTCGCCGTTCACGTAAAGTGGTTCGTCGCTGCTCACTACGGTGAGCTCGTGACCCTTTTCCTGCATCAGAGGGCTGACGGTCTCTACCGCCTGGGCGATCACCGCGCCGAGCTCGAGCGGCTCGCGCCGCAAGTGAATCCGGCCCTGCGTGATGCGCCCCACGTCCAGCAGATCATCGACGAGACGCGACAGCTGCCCGGCTTGCCGTTTGACCACTTCTATGGCGATCTGAGCGCGAGGGTCGCTCATTCGGGTCAGGGATAGCGCCTCGCTCGCTGTCGCAATCGGGGCCAAGGGATTGCGCAGCTCGTGCCCCAACAAGGCGAGGAACTCGTTCTTGCGCCGGTCCGCTTCCCGCAGCTGCTCAGTGCGCGCCTTGAGCGCCTCATGAGCTTCGGCCAGGGCCCGTTCGCGCTGACGCAGCTCCTCATCGGCCTGCTTGCGCGCAGTAATGTCAGTCGCGGCTCCGAACCATTCGAGGATATTGCCCTTCGCATCGAGCAACGGGACCGCACGGGAGAAAGCCCATCCCCAGCTGCCGTCCACGCGCCGTACGCGATGCTCCAGTTGAAGAACGCTCTTCGTGCGCACAGCCTCCTGGATGACTGCCATTACGCGCGTCTGATCGTCGGGGTGGATGTACTTGTCGAGCCAGCTGTGACTCGGGTCCTCAGTGTCGGCAAGGAAATCCCGGCCTTGCAGGAAGCGCAGCTCGCTCCAATCCGGGCTCATCTGATAGATGACCTCCGAGGTCGCGCTGACGAAGGCTTGAAACCGGCTCTCGTGTGCGCGGCGCATCCGTACCAGCTCGAGCCGCGCGCCCAGTCGGGCGAGGAGCTCTCGAGCGGAGAAAGGCTTGACCAGGTAGTCGTCTGCGCCCGCATCGAGCCCTTCCAGGCGCGCCTCCTCACCGGCGCGAGCCGACAGCAGAATCACCGGCACATCACACAAGGCTTCATCGGCGCGCAGCGCCTGCAGCAGCTCGAGGCCGCTGAGCCGCGGCATCATGATGTCGGAGAGGACGAGATCGGGGCGCTTGCGACGCGCCGCCTCGAGTGCCTGCTGACCATCGGCCACCGCCTCCACTGCGTAGGCGGGTGAAAGCAGATCGCGCAGGTAGGCGCGCATGTCGGCGTTGTCGTCCGCCACCAGGACGCGGGCACCCGCGGTGGGCGCAAACCGATCCGCGATCGTCCGTGGCGAGTCACCACCCAGGAGGGGAAGGCCACGGGATACATCGGCGTCGGGTATCCAGCGTAACGCCTCCTCGACAAAGGCTCGTGCGCCGATCGCGGTCGAGCTCAGAGTGCGGGGCAGCTTGAGGCGCACAGCGGGCAGGTGGGCGCTGCCCAGCGGCACGGCAACCCGGAAGGTCGTCCCGTGCCCGAGTTGGCTTTCCGCGCTGATGGTGCCGCCATGGAGCTTGACCAGCTCCTGCACGAGGGCGAGCCCGATACCGGAGCCTTCCTGCGTGCGCCCCGGCGTCCCTTCGACCCGATGGAAGCGCTCGAAAACACGAGACAGCTCGTGCTCCGGAATCCCGACTCCGGTGTCAGCGACCTCGAGCACAGCCTCGCCATCCCGACGCCGTACCCGGACCGTGATCGTGCCCTGGAAAGTGAACTTGAAGGCGTTGGAAAGCAGGTTGAGAACGATCTTCTCCCACATCTCCCGATCGAGGTAGACGGGCTGATCGAGTGTCGGGCAGTCGACCTCGAGCGCAACTCCGGCGCGCTCGAGGGCGGAGCGGAAGTTGCTTGCAAGATCACTGGTCGACGCCGCGAAATCCGTCGGCTCGTAGCAAGCCTGCACGCGCCCCGCCTCGATCCGCGAGAAGTCGAGCAGGCTGTTGACGAGCTTCTGCAGTCTGAGCGCATTGCGTTGCGCGACTTCGAGCTGCGTACGCACCTGTGCCGGCACCGCGGGATTGGCGGCAGCTTCCTCGACCGGCCCCAGCATGAGCGTGAGCGGGGTGCGGAACTCGTGGCTGACATTGGAGAAGAACGCGGTCTTGGCGCGATCGATCTCGGCCAGGGCCTCGGCCCGTTTGCGCTCTTCCTCGTAAGCGCGCGCATTGGCGATTGCCGTGGCGATCTGCGCGGCCACGAGCTCGAAAAAGCTGTGGTACTGCTCGTTGAGCTTCAATCGCGAGCTGACGCCGGCGACGAGCAGTCCTGCGAGCTGGTGCGCCGTGTTCGAGCGGATGGGGATCACCACCGCGCAATGCGGCGGGTCCGACCAGGGACCGGCCGGCACACGAGGGAGTCGCGTCGTCAGATCGTCGATCGCGACGAGCGCCTCCGTGCGCACGGCCTCGGCCAGCGGCCACGGGCAATCCTCACTTGCACCATCGGTGAGCCGTACGTGACTCGGAGCGACCGCTTCGGCCTCGGGTACCCCCGTTGCGGCTACGAGCCGAGCGGCCTTGCCCTCGTGCTCGAGCAGGTAGATGAGCGCGAAGGGAACGTCCTTGGGACTCTTGGCGAGCATCTCGGAGGCGGCGAGGCATGCCTCCTCCGCGCTCTTCGCCTCGGCAGATCGCGCGCCGAGCTCGTGCAGAGCGGCGATGCGGCGCTCGCCGATCACCTTCTCGGTGATCTCGTGAACCGTGGCGAGCACCCCGCCGATGCCGCGCGGGGCTGTCTCGTCCGGAACCGGACTGTATGCCACCGTGAAGTGCGACTCCTCGGTGAACCCGTGCCGGCGCACCTCGAGCTCGAGATCATCCATCCACGTCGCGGCTCCGCCCTGAAATGGCGAGTCGATCAGTGGCTTGAGGACGTGCCAGATCTCGGACCAGCACTCCCGACAGGGCACCCCGAGCATTTGGGGGTGCTTGGCACCGAGGACCGGCCGATAAGCGTCGTTGTAGATCGAGATATAGTCGGCCCCCCACCAGAGCAGCAGCGGGAAACGATTGGCGAGCAGGAAGCTCACCATCATCTTGAGGCTCTGCGACCACCTCTCGGGTGCCCCGAGGCGGCTCTGCGCCCAGTCGTGCTCGCGGATGAGGGCACCCATCTCGCCCCCTCCCGCAAGGAAAGGCAGATCGACTTTGGTGGCGAGTTCAGGACGGAGTGCGGTGGTGGAAGTCCGATCTCTGGTCAAGGCCATTCGCTTTCTCAGACAATGCAGCCACACTGCTTCGGTATGGCCTTATAGGGCTCGTCGGCCCGCCGCTCGGCTGTCTCCCCCGCCGGCGTTCGGGCCACACTTGTTATGGTCGCATTATGAACCATCCCGCACTGGAGTTGTATGCTGCGGCTTCAGCGAAGCAGTGGGGACCAGAGCCCTGATATAGTTTGAGCAACATGCTGGTTCGTCATCTTTCCTATTTTGTCACGTTAGCGCGGGAGAGGCATTTCGCCCGCGCTGCGGAGGTCTGCAACGTGGCGCAGCCGACGCTCTCCGCGGCGATTCGCAAGCTGGAAGAGGACCTCGAGGCGCGGCTCGTCATCCGCGGGCCACCATTTTGTCGGCCTCACGCCGGAGGGAGAGCGCGTGCTCTCCTGGGGCCGGCAGATCCTGGCCGACTACGACAGCTTGCGGGAAGACCTTGTCACGCTCTGCGCAGAGGCATGGTGGGAACGCTGCAGGCTCGGCGTGATCCCGGCCGCAATGCCGGCGGTGTCTTTTCGTCACGGCGCGGTTCTGCAGAGCAGCACCCGGCGGCGGACGTCGAGATCCAGTCACTCAATTCGCGCGCCATTCAGCGCGGGCCTGGACGCCTTCGAGCTCGACGGCGGCATCACATACCTCGAGAACGAGCCGCTGGAGAATGTGCGGCGCCTGCCGCTCTATCGCGAGCACTATGTCTTCGTGACACGACGCGAACATCCGCTTGGCGACGCGCAGCAGCCTCACGTGGACGGAAGCCGCCGGCGGAGAAGCTCTGTCTCCTGAGTGAGGACATGCAGAACCGGCGCATTCTCACCAACCTGTTGGCCTCGATCGGCATCGCCATCACGCCATCGGTGGTCAGCAATTCCTTCCTCGGCATTTATTCGCATCTTCAATACGGCGAATGGTCGAGCATCGTGCCGCACACGTTCTCTTACCTGTTCAGCGGCGCGCGCGATCTGGCCGCCATCGATCTCATCGAGCCTGCTCACTCGCAGTCCGTCGGACTCGTGTTTTCCGATCGCGAGCCACCCTCGCCGATGGCGAGCGCCCTGCTCGCCTCGATGCTGGAAGGCGAGCTGCGGCTGCCCTTCTCCCCGCGACCGCACGCTTGATCGAAAGCGTCTATCGGACGTTCCAAAGTTTTGATTGGATGAAGCGACAGCGACGGGTCAGTATCCGGGCCGCCCCAGGCATCCGGAGGAATCTACCCATGGCCAAAGTTCTCTGCGTCCTTTATGACGACCCCGTCGACGGCTACCCCAAAAGCTACGCGCGCGACGATCTGCCGACGATAGAGCGCTATCCGGACGGACAGACGCTCCCCTCTCCCGAAGCGATCGATTTCAAGCCTGGAACACTGCTCGGCAGCGTGTCGGGGGAGCTGGGCCTGCGCAACTTCCTCGAGTCGCATGGGCACAGGCTCGTCGTGACTTCGGACAAGGATGGTCCCAATTCGGTGTTCGAGCGGGAGCTGGTAGATGCGGACGTCGTGATCTCCCAGCCCTTCTGGCCCGCCTACCTCACGGCCGAGCGCATCGCCAAGGCCCGGAACCTGAAGCTCGCGATCACGGCGGGCATCGGCTCGGACCACGTGGACCTCCAGGCTGCGAGCCAGAAGGAAGTGACGGTCGCCGAAGTGACCTTCAGCAACTCGATCAGCGTATCCGAGCACGTGGTGATGATGATTCTGTCACTGGTGCGCAATTACATCCCCTCGCACCAGTGGGTCATCAAGGGCGGTTGGAATATCGCCGACTGCGCGGCCCGCTCCTACGACGTGGAAGGCATGCACGTCGGCACGGTCGCGGCCGGCCGCATCGGTCTCGCAGTACTGAAGCGCCTGAAGCCCTTCGATATGCATCTGCATTATTACGATCGCCACCGTCTGCCCGGTGCCGTCGAGAAGGAGCTCGGCCTCACCTTCCACTCGAGTGTGGAAGACATGGTCAAGGTGTGCGACGTGGTGACTATCAACGCGCCGCTGCATCCGGAAACGGAGCACATGTTCAACGACAAGCTCCTCTCCAAGATGAAGCGCGGTGCCTATCTCGTGAACACGGCACGCGGCAAGATCTGCGACCGCGATGCCATCGTGCGCGCCCTGCAGAGTGGCCGTCTCGCCGGCTACGCGGGCGATGTGTGGTTTCCGCAGCCCGCGCCCAAGGATCATCCGTGGCGGAGCATGCCCCACCAGGGCATGACGCCGCATATCTCCGGCACGTCGCTTTCCGCCCAGGCACGGTACGCGGCAGGCACTCGGGAAATCCTCGAGTGCTTCTTCGAGGGCCGGCCGATCCGCAATGAGTATCTCATCGTGCAGGGCGGCAAGCTGGCCGGCGCGGGCGCGCACTCCTACTCGGAGGGGAACGCCACGAAAGGCTCGGAAGACGCGGCCCGATTTAAAGGATAGGCCGCGCCTGGAGCGGCGCAATACCGTGGCAGCGAGCGCACGGTGGCCGGATCTGGAGCAGCATCAACTTTACCGGGGCCGTGGGGCAAGCCGCGCGGCGATCCTCGACGCAAATTGGTGTAACGTAGCGGCCGACATTGCGAGGAGACTCCACATGAACGCAGCCGTCGACATCGTCTCGTTGAGCCCGCGCGTCAAGAGCTTCATCGGTCAGCCGCGTCAGGCGTTGATCGATGGACGTTGGCAGAGCGCCCGCGAAGAAGAGACCTTCGAGGTGTTCAATCCCGCGACCGAGGAAGTCATCGCCCACGTTGCCGATTGCAAGCAGGCCGATGTCGATCTAGCCGTTGCCGCCGCCCGCAAGGCCTTCGACTCCGGTCCCTGGCCCAACATGTCGCCGTCGCAGCGCGGCAGGATTCTCTGGAAGATCGGCGATCTCATCCTCGAGAACCTGGAGGAGCTGGCGCAGCTCGAGTCACTCGACAACGGCAAGCCGCTCAGCGTGGCGCGCGCGGCCGACGTGCCGCTCGCAGCCGACCTCTTCCACTACATGGCTGGATGGGCAACCAAGATCGAGGGCAACACCCTCGCGCTTTCGGTCCCCTATACGCCGGGCGCCGAGTATCACGCCTACACACGCCGGGAGCCGATAGGCGTCGTGGCGCAGATCATTCCGTGGAATTTCCCGCTGCTGATGGCAGCCTGGAAGCTCGGACCGGTGCTCACCGCCGGTTGCACGGTCGTGCTCAAGCCCGCCGAGGAGACGCCGCTCTCGGCCCTGCGTCTGGCGCAACTGTGCCTCGATGCCGGCCTGCCGCCCGGCGTGCTCAATGTCATCACGGGATTCGGCGAGAGCTGTGGCGCCCCGCTCGCGGCGCATCCTCACGTCAACAAGGTGGCCTTCACCGGCTCGACCGAGGTGGGCAAACTGATCGTCAAGGCCGCCGCGCACGATCTCAAGAAGGTCACGCTCGAGTTAGGCGGCAAGTCACCCAACATCGTGCTCGACGATGCCGATCTCGACGTGGCCATTCCCGGCGCCTCGAATGCCATCTTCTTCAATCACGGCCAGTGCTGCTGCGCCGGCTCACGCCTCTTCGTGCAGGAGCGACGCTACGAGCGGGTGCTGGAAGGCGTGAGCGATGCGGCCAGGAAGATCCGGATCGGACCGGGACTCGACCCGGCAACCCAGATGGGACCGCTGGTCTCGAAGGTGCAGTTCGAGCGCGTGACCGGCTTCCTCAAGTCCGGCAAGGAGGAAGGCGCGCGCACGGTAGTGGGCGGCAGTCGTCACGGCAATGCTGGCTACTTCGTCCAGCCGACGGTCCTCGACGGAACGCGGGAGAACATGCGGGTATACCAGGAGGAGATCTTCGGGCCCGTCGTCACCGTCACACCGTTCAAGGACGTCGACGACGACCTCATTCGACGGGCCAATGACACGGTGTATGGACTGGCCGCCGGCGTCTGGAGCAGCGACATGAAACGGGCGCATCGGATCGCCAACAAACTGCGTGCCGGTACCGTCTGGATCAACTGCTACAACATCTTCGATGCGTCGATGCCTTTCGGTGGCTACAAGCAATCCGGCTGGGGCCGCGAGATGGGTCACGAGGTGCTCAACAACTATCTCGAGACCAAGGCCATCTGCGCGGCGATCTAGCCGGCAGCGCTCAGGGCGCGGGTTCGAGCAGGAATTCGAACACCGCGCCCATGCCTTCCCGGTCCAGCAGCCTGATGTCGCTTTGCTGCAGCTGCAGCATGCGCTGCACGATCAGCAGGCCGAGGCCGCCGCGATGGGCATCGCCGACCCTGAGTGCACGCTGGAACAGCCCCGCGCGCAGCTCGGCCGCGATACCCGGCCCGGTGTCGCCGACGATCACCGCCACCTTGCCATCCCGCGGTTCCAGCTCGACGCGCACCGCCCCGCCTTCGGGCGTATGCCGGATGGCATTGTCGATCAGGTTGGTCAGGACACGCTCCATCATGGCGAGGTCCGCGTGCACATTGGGTAGTCGGGGCGATATGCGAGCCTCGAGCGCGATCGACTTGCCGCGTGCCGCCAGCTCGAATTTCTGAAACACGTCCTGGATCAGGTCGACGAGCGCGAAGTCCTCCCACTGCGGCGCGACGATCCCGTACTCGAGACGGGCCAGCTCGAAGAGTGACTGTGCGAGCTTGCCGACCTTGTCGCTCTGCGCGAGCGCGGTGCCGAGATAGCGGCGGCGCTCGGCCTCGCTCAGCGCCTCGCCCTTCAGCGCGAGAAGCTCGAGATAACCGTGCAACGACGTGAGCGGCGTGCGCAGATCGTGCGAGATGTTCGTCACCAGCTCGCGCCGCATCTGATCGCTGCGCGCCAGCGCGCTCAATTGCTCGCCGATCCTCGCTGCCATCTGCGCGAACGCCTTCTCGAGGACTGCGATCTCATCGTTCGCGTTCCGGTTCGGCGGCGCTGCCTGCCGGGCGAGTACCGGCAGCGGCGTCGGGTTACCGCTGGGATCGAATTCGCTCAAGGCCGCGGTCAGGCGACGCAGCGGGCGCGTGATCCAGCCAAAGGCGATCAGCCCGGCGGCGATGCCCAGCACGGCGACGAGCGCCATGGAGCGCAGCGTATTGCGCAATGTCGCGCTGGCCGCCGCACGGGCGGCCAGCGCGTCGCGGGTTTCGCCGAGCAGGATCACGTAGATATAGCCGGCCACCGCGCCGTTGGCGCCGGAGAGTGGGGCCGCGCTGAACACCTTGAGCCCAGCGAAGCTGCGCGGATCATCACCGAGGATCGGCAAAGGCGCACCGGCGAGAAAGCGACGCACCGGAGCGAGGTCGACGCGGTCGCGCTTGACGTGCCCCGGCGGTGCATCGTCTCCGTTGATGTGGCCATCGACATCGAGCAGATAGACCTCGACGCTCGGGTTGACCACCATGAGCTGTCCGAAAAGCCGCCGCACCGCATCGGGCCTCAGGCCGCCCGCATCCATCAGCTCGCTGCTCTGCGCGATGTGCGCCGCGAGCCCGCGCGAGAGGCGCTGGGTCACCTCCTCCTCGCGCAGGTGGCTCGAATGCACCTGCAGCCAGGCCGAGGCGCCGCAGCAGGCGAGCAGCAGGAGCGCGAAGACGAGCGACAGGCGTTGCGTGAGCGTCAGGCTCACGGCCCCTCCCCCGGCGGCAGGAACTTGTACCCCTGCCCCCACACGGTGACAATACAAACAGGCTCGGCCGGGTCGGCCTCGATCTTGGCGCGCAGCCGGTTGATGTGAGTGTTGACCGTATGCTCGTAGCCCTCGTGGTTGTAGCCCCAAACAGCATCGAGCAGACCCATCCGCGAGAACACCTTGCCCGGGTGACGCGCAAAGAAATGCAGCAGGTCGAATTCCCGCGGCGTCAGGTCGAGAGGCGCGCCCGCGAGCGCGGCGGTGCGCGCGATCGGGTCGATGAGCAGCTTGCCCCGGCGCAGGCTCGCATCCGCCTGACCCTGACTGCCTTTCGCCAGCGCATCGACGCGGCGCAGCAGCGCCTTCACGCGCGCCACCAGCTCCAGCACCGAGAACGGCTTTGCCAGATAGTCGTCGGCGCCGAGCTCCAGGCCGACGATGCGGTGAGTTTCGGTGGAGCGCGCGCTGATGATGACGATGGGCGTATAGCGCGGCATCGCGCGGGCGCGGCGGCAGATCTCCAGGCCGTCCACACCGGGCAGCATGAGATCGAGGATCAGCACGTCCCACGCCTCCTGCTCGAGTCGCCGCAGGCCGTCATCGCCGCGGGCACAGTGGACGATCTCGAAGCGCTCTTCCCGCAGATGCACGCCGAGCATGTCCGCGATGTCGACGTCATCTTCGATGATCAGGATGCGTTTCTGCTGTTCCACGAGGTCGCCATGAGGCAAACGCAGCGTCATGATAGGCGAAGCAGTCGGATGAGTTATCACGAAACGTTTAACTTTCCGTGAGGACTCGGCAACCCGGTCCGTAGCAGCATGCGCCCATCGTCGTTACAGCATCGCCCCCGGGGCGACGCGTCAGGAGCCTGCCATGCCAAGTCGTAGAGGATTCCTGCTTTCGGCCGCCACCGGCCTCACCGCGCTCGTCGCCGCGCGCCAGCACTTGCTGTCCATCGCCGCGGCCGCCTCTCCCGAAGGCCCCTACAAAGTCACTCACACCGATGCCGAGTGGCGGAAGCTCCTGACGCCCGATCAGTACGCCGTCCTGCGCCAGGCGGACACGGAGCGTCCGTACAGCAGCCCCCTCAACGAGGAGCATCGCTCCGGCATCTTCGCTTGTGCCGGATGCGATCAGAACCTCTACTCCTCCCGCACCAAGTTCGACAGCCACACGGGCTGGCCCAGCTTCTGGGCGCCGCTGCCGAATGCGATCTCCACCCAAAAGGACTGGTCGTTCGCCATGCTGCGCACGGAGGTGCACTGCAGCCGCTGCGGCGGCCATCTGGGCCATGTATTCGACGACGGCCCGCCACCGACCGGCCTGCGCTACTGCATGAATGGCGTGGCCATGACATTCAAGCCGGGCGCGTCCTGAGGAGAACGCACTCGTGTTGCTCATCCTACTTGCGTACCTCGGCGGCGTGTTGACCATACTCAGCCCCTGCATCCTGCCGGTGCTGCCATTCGTCTTCGCGCGCGCCGATCAGCCGTTCTCGCGCAGTACCTTGCCGCTGCTTGCGGGCATGGCGGCTACTTTCGCGGGCGTGGCGACCCTCGCTGCCGTGGGTGGCGGCTGGGCGGCGCAAGCCAATCAGGTCGGGCGGTCTCTCGCGCTGATATTGCTGGCGCTGTTCGCCGCGACCCTGCTGTGGCCACGCCTGGCCGAGCGCGTCATGCATCCTCTGGTTAGCGCGGGCAATCGCCTGGCAACGCTCGCTCGAGCGGACGGCAAGCCGCCCGGCGTTGGCTCGTCATTCCTGCTCGGCATCGCCACGGGCCTCCTGTGGGCGCCTTGCGCCGGTCCGATTCTCGGCCTCCTTCTGGCGGGCGCGGCGCTGCACGGCGCCAACGCCGGCACCACACTGCTGTTGGCCGCCTATGCGGCAGGCGCGGCGACTTCGCTCGCCATCGCGGTGCTGATAGGTGGTCGCGTCTTCGCCGCGATGAAGCGCTCCCTGGGCGCGGGGGAGTGGGTACGGCGTGGCATCGGCGTGGCGATGCTGGCAGGGGTTGCCGCCATCGGGACGGGGCTCGATACGGGTCTGCTGGCACGCATCTCGAGCGTTGCCACGGGTGGCTTGGAACAGCGGCTGGTCGACCAGCTCTCGCCGCCGCACGCCGTGGTCGCCGCTGCCCAGCCAAGCCTGCCAATGATCAGTGAGGCAACGGCCGCGGCGCTGCCAACGGCTTCGGCCTTACCGGTAGAAGGTCGCATTCCCTCGTTGGCCGGCGCCGTGCAGTGGCTCAACTCGCCGCCGCTGAGCGCGCAGGGTCTGCGCGGCAAGGTCGTGCTGCTCGATATCTGGACCTACTCGTGCATCAACTGCCTGCGCACGTTGCCGTACGTGAAGGCGTGGGCAGACAAGTACAAAAGCGATGGTTTGGTCGTGATCGGCGTGCACGACCCGGAATTCGCCTTCGAGCGCGACCCCGGCAACGTCAAGCAAGCAGTCGCCAGGCTCGGCATCACGTATCCGGTCGCGATCGACAACGATTATGCGATCTGGGACGCGTTGAACAATGAGTACTGGCCTGCCCACTATCTCATCGATGCGCAGGGGCGGATCCGCTATCACCACTTCGGTGAAGGCAGTTATGACGAGACCGAGCGGGCGATACAGGAGCTGTTGGCCGAGGCTGGCCATTCTCAGGCGCTGCAAGTGGCGCTGGGAATGCCACGGCAGGACATGCCCGCGCAGGGGGTGCAGGCTGCAGCCGATGACCATGACCTGGGCTCGCCCGAAACCTATATCGGCTACGAGCGTGCCGCGAACTTCAGCTCACCGGGGGGCGCGCTGCAGGACACCGCCACGGATTACCGGCTGCCGGCATCGCTCGGGCAGAACGATTGGGGCCTCGCCGGTGATTGGCGGGTCAAGTCCCAATACGCGAGTCTGCAGCGTCCCGCGGGCCGCATCGTCTTTCGCTTTCACGCGCGCGACCTGCATCTCGTGCTGGGCCCGGGCGCGGACGGCAAGCCTGTGCATTTCGTGATCCGCATCGACGGTGCGCCTCCGGGTGATGCACACGGTAGCGATGTCGCGCCCGATGGCAGTGGCGTTGTGACCGACGAGCGTCTGTATCAGCTCGTGCGACAGAAAGGAGCCGTCACGGACCGTACGTTCGAGATCGAGTTTCTCGATCGCGGCGCACAGGCGTATTCATTCACCTTCGGATGATCTCCCATGACTACTCGCATCTTTAGCTTCGTCACTCTGTTTGCGATCGGCGCGCTCGCCTGGCTGCACTTGGCACGGTCGGCCGAGCCCGTCGTTGCGATTCCACCACCCGCTCAGGAAGAGCCCGCGACCAGCGCCCATAGCGAAACGGCGGTGTTTGCTGGCGGCTGCTTCTGGGGCGTGCAAGGCGTCTTCGAGCACGTACGCGGCGTGCAGCAGGCGGTATCCGGCTATTCAGGCGGCTCTGCAGCCACGGCGCAGTACGACACGGTCGCAACCGGCAACACCGGGCACGCGGAGTCCGTGCGCGTCACGTTCGACCCTGCCCAGGTGAGCTACGGCCACTTGCTGCAGATCTTCTTCTCGGTCGGCCACAATCCGACGGAGCTGAACTACCAGGGGCCGGATGAGGGCACCCAGTACCGCTCCGCGTTGTTTCCGTTGGATGCTGCCCAGCGCACCGTGGCGCAGGCTTATATCGCTCAGTTGGACCGCGCCCGGGTGTTCCCGGCGCCCATCGTCACGCACATCGAGACGTTCAAGGGCTTCTATCCGGCCGAGGACTATCACCAGAATTTTCTGGCGCTGCACCCGGACAACTCCTACATCTACTACAACGACTTGCCCAAGATCGCCTCCCTGAAGCGGCTGTTCCCCGACTCATATCGCAAGGATCCAGTGCTCGCGCAAACCTCCAATTAGCTATAATTGACACGAGGTAAATGTCTTAAATATATAATAATTAATGATAATAATTCCGTACATTTTCTCATAGGCCAATTCCTGAGAAGATGATTGAAGAACAAGTAAGAATCATGTCGAACCTACCCAGAGTCGTTCCCCAACTCTATGGAACCCGACCGCTGGCAACAGGTAAAAGGAGCGCTCGGCGACGCCATGGCACTGAGCGGACCGAGGCGCGCCGCCTATCTCGAGCGCCTGGGCGCTAGCGACCCCGCACTTCGCGCCGAGCTCGACTCGCTCCTGCGAGCCGATCAGGACGCCGGCACCGGCTTCCTGGGAAGTCCCGCGGCAGCGCTGCTCGAAACACCGTCGCCCACCAACCAGTATGCGGGCCGCCGGCTTGGCCCCTACCGGCTATTGGAGGAAATCGGTTCTGGCGGGATGGGAGAAGTCTACCGCGCGGAACGGGTCGACCAGGAATACGTGCACCAGGTTGCAGTGAAGCTGGTGCGGACGGGAGCCGACGCGCAATTCCTCGGGCCGCGGTTGCGGGTCGAGCGGCAGATCCTCGCCACCTTCCAGCATGCCAATATCGCGCGCCTGCTCGACGGCGGCACGACCGAAGAAGGAATTCCGTACCTGGTGATGGAGTTGATCGAGGGCGAGCCGATCACCGCCTACTGCGACCGGCACCGACTCGGGCTCGACGAGCGCCTGCAGCTTTTCCTGGTCACGTGTTCCGCGGTGCAATACGCGCATCAGCGGGCGGTGATCCACCGGGATTTGAAGCCGAGCAACGTCCTGGTGACGGCGGACGGCACACCGAAGCTGCTCGACTTCGGAATCGCGAAGATCCTCGAATCAGGCGCCGTCCCCGTGCGCGGTGAGCTCACCATCAATGCTGTCCGGCTGTTGACACCGGACTACGCCAGCCCGGAGCAGCTCAAGGGCGAGCCGGTGACGGCGGCGAGCGATGCGTACTCGCTCGGAGTGATCCTTTACGAACTGCTGACGGGGATCAAACCCCACGGCGACCGCGCTCGCGTGATGCAGGATGCTGCACCAGGGGTTTCCAGTCCGGTACCGACGAGGCCAAGCCTCACAGTGCGCGGCCGGGACGAGGTTGGCGCGCTCCGTCAAGACTCACCGGAGGGTCTGAGTCGCCGTCTGCGCGGCGATCTCGACAACATCGTGCTGATGGCGCTGCGCCAGGAGCCGGAGCGGCGCTATGCGACCGTCGATCGGCTTGCGGAGGACATTCGGCGGCACCTGGGACACCTGCCGGTGTCCGCCCGCGCGCCAACGTTGAAGTACCGCGCCGTGATGTTCGGGAAGCGACACAAGGTCGGCGTCGCCGTAACGGCACTGACGGCGCTGGTGCTGATCGCCGGTATGGTCGTGACCGTGCGGGAGACCTTCATCGCGCGCGCAGCGCTCGCCCGGGCCAAGGACGAGGCGAGCGCATCCCAGCGGGTCAGCGATTACCTGGTGTCATTGTTCGAGCAGGCGAACCCCGAAAAATCCGGCGGTCAGGCCCTCGACATGCACGCTCTGGTGGCACGGGCGCAGGCCCAGATCGATCCTGAGCTCTCGAGTCAACCCGCGCTGCGTGCGCGGATGCTTTCCGCCGTTGGAGCGCTTCACTGTGAGATCGGGCAGTTCAAGCCCTGCGAACAGGACCTGGAACAGGCGCTGGATATCGAGAAGATCGCGGGCCCCGCAGGCGATCCGCTGCTCCGAGCTCAAACTGAATTGCGTCTCGCCGACGCCTACAACGATGCGGAGCGCACGAGCGAGGCGGTCGCGCTGCTGCATGACGCCCTGCCGGTATTCGAAGCGCAACAGCCCCCCGATACCCAATCGGAAGCGGCCGTCTGGAGCGCAATCGGCAAAGCCTACTGGGAGACCGAGCCGCTGCGGGCGATCGCGGCCCTGCGGCGGGCGCGTGCCCTCGAGAGCGGTCCGCACGGCGAGGACACGGTGGCTTCAGCAGACATCCTCGGCATGCTGGCCATTGCGAATGCGCAGGCCCTGCGCTGGAACGATGCGCTCGCCCTGGCGCGCGCCCGCGTGGAGCTGGTCAGGGCGCACTTCAACACGGCGGATGTGCGCTACTTCGATGCGCTCAACGACTATGCCGAGGTTGCCCAGGAGGCGGGAAGCTACGATGAAGCGACGCAGGCCTGGGAGCAGGTCCTCGCGGGTTACGAGCGCATTTTCGGGCGCGGCAGCGACAGGTACATCGATACCGAGTTGAGCCTGGGCGACGTCCTGTTTCGGCGCAACCGCCTGCGCGAGTCGATATCCTGGTTCCAGCGGTCCGTCGACGGCTACCGCGCGCAAGAGAGCCTGCATCGGGAGAGATACATTGGCTCGTTGTTCGCCTTGAGCCACGTTCTCTGGATGTATGGCGATTACCAGAGCGCGGCGTCCGCAGCCCGGGATGCATATCAAACCTACCAACAGACGGGCGGCATGAACGCACAATCGGCCGGCGTCTACGCCATCAGGCTGGCCCTCCCTCTGGCATTCGTCGGCGAGACCCAACGCGCGATCGAGTTGCTGTCGGCCCCGGTGCCGGGCGACCCGCGCTCGTCATTGACCAGCAGCTTCGAGGGCCAGCGGCTGCTGTGGCTGGGCGACACCTACCGGGAGGCGCGCGACTACGCCCAGGCCGGGAAAGTCTACGATCGAGCCATCGCGTATCTGCAGTCGCACCGACTGCCCTACAGCGCAACGCTGAGCATGGCCTATGAAGGCAAGGCGTTGCTGCTGGCGGACCAACACCGCTTCGCCGAAGCGGTGCCTCTCTATCGGCTGGCCATCACCGGCTACGCCGATAGCCGGTATGAGGCTGACGGGCCCACCATCGCGGCGACCAATGTCGAGCTTGCCGACAGCCTCACTGCTCTCGGCCGGCTCGCTGAAGCCCGGGCTCTGATTGCGAAGTCGGGCGGCATCGTCGATGCAGGCCTGTCGCCGACGCATCCGGCGCGAATCGCTTTGGATCGCTTGCGCACCGTACTGCACGTCCGGTGACCGGTGCCGGGGTTGGTTCAGTTCTTCGCCGCGCCCTGCCCCACCATCGGTAGCAGCACCGCGCTGGGCGCGTCAGGACCGTGCATGATAGTTACCGTCGCCTTGTGGAAGTCGGCCGGTTTGGCGAACAGGATGTTGGGCACGTAGGTCTGCGGATTGCGGTCGTAGACAGGGAACAGCGACGATTGGATCTGCACCATGATCCGGTGACCCGGCAGGAAGGTGTAGTTCACCGTCGGCAGACGAAATTTATATTCCTGCACCTTCCCAGCGGGAATCGGTGACGGGTCCGAGAAGCTCTTGCGGTAGCGGCCACGGAAGATATCGAGCGCGATGGGGAGCTGATAGCCGCCCATTTCCGGCTGCGCCGCATAGGTCGGCGGATAGACGTCGATCAGCTTGACGACGAAGTCGCCATCCGTCCCGGTGGTCTTGGCGAAAATGTCGGCGACCGGCGCGCCTTCGAGCCGGACTTCATGGTCGAGTACCGGCGTTTCGTAGCTCAGTACGTCGGTGCGGCTGGATACGAAGCGCTGGTCCTGTACCAGCCATGTTCGCCAGGCGTCCCCGTTTTGCAGGGGAATCGGCCGCTGTATGTATGACACCGGCTTCGCCGGATCGGACACATAGCTCTCCCCGCCTGGCGCCGCCTGCTGGAAGGCAAGGGCGAAATTGCTCTGCAGATAGATGGGCGTGAGCTGGCTCGCGCCCGGCCAGTCGGCGAACTTGCCCCATTGCTTTTCGGCCGGATTGAAAACCATCACCTGCGGCATGGATGTCGCCGGGTGGTTGTCCTGAAGATACATGTCGAAAAATGGAATGAGGACATGTTGGCGAAAATCGGCGACGGTGTCGCCATTCCACTTGAGGGGTCCCAGGTTCCAGCCGTCACCGTTGATCTGGCTATGCCGCCAGGGACCGATGACCAGATAGTTATTGGCTTCGTGCCCGGCGGCCTTGAGCGCTTCCCAGCTGTGGACGGCACCGTAGATGTCCTCCTGGTCCCAGAAGCCCTGCAGCCAGATGGTCGGGACATTGGACGGGTGAGCCGCGACCAGCTTGTCGAGCGCCTGGTCCTGCCAGAAGACGTCATAGGCGGGATGGGCGGCGAAGCGCTTCCACCAGGGTAGTTGGTCGAAGCCGGCGCTTTGCGCAAGCGCGCCCGCACTGCCGGCCATGAGGTAATTCTCGTAGTCGTCATAGGCCCAGCGCGGAATTTCCTGGCCCTTGCCGGTCTTGCTGGTCTGGCCAATGAAATAGTCGAGATTGATTTCGCGGAAGGCGCCGTAGTGATACCAGTCGTCGCCCATCCAGCCATCGATCATCGGGCTCTCCGGCGCCGCCGCCTTGACCGCCGGGTGCGGGTCGAGCAGCGCCATGACGACGGTCCAGCCGTCATAGGAGGAGCCGATGAGACCGACCTTGCCGTTCGTCCCCTGCACATGCTTGACCAGCCAGTCAACCGTGTCCCAGGCGTCGGTGGTGTCGTCGGTCTTGGTAGGGTTGAGCGGCCCGCGCGGCGGCCGCGTCATGACATAGTTGCCTTTCGAGCCATATTTGCCGCGAATGTCCTGCCAGACCAGGATGTAATGGCCATTGGCCCAGTCGCGGTCGCCCGACCAGACGGCGTCGTGCATGTGCGGACTGTCAGTATCGGAAAAGAAGTTGGCATCGTAGGGGGTGCGCTCGAGCAGCATCGGCAGGCTCTTCGCGCCCTTCGGCGCCATGATCACGGTGTGAAGCTTGACGCCGTCGCGCATCGGGATCATGGCTTCAGTGCGGGTGTAATCGAAATTGTCCTGCGACTGCTTCCAGTCCTTGGGAATGTCCGTCCCGGTCTGGACCATGTCTGGCCCCGGCGGCGCGGCGGCGGCGATTGAACAGGTGGCGCTGAACGAACAGGCGGCGATGACCGCAAGCGCGGTGGTCTGGCAGCGTGTCATGGCTAGGGTCCTCGTTGCGGCTCGGGCGTCGTCTGGCGGAGGAGGTTCCGCGCGGATTTCCGTACGAAATCAGCGCGTTAGTCGCAGCTTTCTGATTTTATTGGAGCGGGAAACGAGGCTCGAACTCGCGACCTCAACCTTGGCAAGGTTGCGCTCTACCAACTGAGCTATTCCCGCGTCCCGAGTGAGGGACGGAATTGTAAGTTGCGGGCCTGCGAAGTCAAGGAAACCGGCGCTCAGCGCCTGAGCTCAGGCCAGGCCGCCCGCAGATAGGCCACCATCGAGACCAGCGTCGCCAGGGCGGCGAGCTCCGTGAGCACCACGCCGACGCGATAGATGGGGATGCCGATCAGCGGCATCCTGTAGAGCATCATCGAGAGCCCGGCGATCTGCAGCACGGTCTTGATCTTGCCGAGCTGCGAGACGGCTACCTTGCGCCGCGCGCCTATCTCCGCCATCCATTCCCGCAGCGCCGAGATCGTGATCTCGCGACCGATGATGACCGCCGCGGTGAGGACGATCAGGGCCCTCGTGTCCTTGCTGATGAGCAGGACGAGCGCCACCGCCACGATGAGCTTGTCGGCTACCGGATCGAGGAAAGCGCCGAGACGTGAGGTCTGCCCCAGACGGCGCGCGAAGTATCCGTCGAGCGAGTCGGTGATCCCTGCCGCCACGAAGAGGAGCCCGGCGGCCGGGTCCGACCAGTGATAAGGCATGTAGAAGAGCATGACGATGAGCGGGATCGCCGCGATCCGCAGCCACGTCAGCGTGTTCGGCACGTTCCAGAGCATCGCGCGATTAAGAGCCGGGGTGGAGGTGGTCATACAGTGTGCGCGCCAGTGCCGCTCCTATTCCGGCCACTTCAGTGAGATCCGCCACTCCCGCACGCATGACTCCCTGGAGGCCGCCGAAATGAGTCAGCAGCGCGCGGCGCTTGGCGGGCCCCAGGCCCGGCACGGCCTCCAGCACGGACTCATTGTACCGGCGCGCGCGCCTGCGCCGGTGCCCGGTGATCGCAAATCGGTGCGCCTCGTCGCGAATGCGCTGAATGAGCCGCGAGGCGGGCGAATGGGCCTCCGGCACCCGGGGCGCGGCGGCGCCGTAGACGAAGAGCCGCTCCTGCCCCGGCCGGCGGTCCGGGCCCTTGGCGACGCCGACCAGCATGATGTCGCCGAATCCGAGCTCCGCCAGCACCTCGTGGACCGCCGCGATCTGCCCGAGGCCGCCATCGATCAGCAGCAGGTCGGGCGCCGGAATCTCTCCCTCCCGCACGCGCGTGTAACGCCGCTCGAGCGCCTGGCGCAGCGCGCCATAGTCGTCGCCAGGCGTCACGCCGGCGATGTTGAAGCGGCGGTATTCCTTCTTCAGCGGCCCTTCCGGGCCGAAGACGACGCAGGAGGCCACGGTGCCCTCGCCGCCCGTGTGGCTGATATCGAAGCACTCGATGCGCTGCGGCGCCTCGGGTAGCTCGAGCTCCGCCGCGAGGGCGGCCAGCATCTCATCGAGCCCCTGCTTCTGCGCGAGGCGCATGCGTAGCGACTGCTCCGCGTTCTCGCGCGTGAGCTCGGCCCAGCGGGCACCGAGGCCGCGCGACGGGCGGCGCACGTGCACCGCGTGCGATGATTCGCGCCGTCAGCGCCTGGCTCAGCGACTCGGTGTCCTCGAGCTTCTGCCCGACCAGCACCTCGGGAGGCGGCTCCTGCGCGGCGTAGTACTGCATCATGAACGAAGACAGCGCCTCTTCGGGCTCCGCGAGCACCGCACGGGGGAAATAACTCGTGGTGCCGAGATTGCGTCCGCCCCGGATGAGCATCACGCTTATCGCGTACTCGCCGGGCTCCCCGATGATCGCGAACACGTCGACGTCGCGCTCACCTTCTGCAGTGACGATCTGCTGCGCCTGAATATGCTTCAACGCCGCGAGCTGATCACGGATCTGCGCCGCGCGCTCGAACTCCAGCCGGCCGGCAGCCTCCTCCATGCGCGCCTGCAGCGTCGCGTTCACCTCGTCACTGCGACCCTCGAGCACCTTGACGGCCGCTTCAACGTCCTGCGCGTACGCCTCACGACTTATGAGCCCGACGCAGGGAGCCGTACAGCGGCCGATCTGGTGCTGCAGGCAGGGGCGGCTGCGATTGGCGAAGAAGCTGTCGCGACAGTTGCGGATCCGAAAGAGCTTCTGCAGCTGATTGAGGGTGTCACGCACGGCCCAGGCGGTCGGGAACGGCCCGAAATATCGTCCCGATGCGCTGCGCGAGCCGCGATAGAAGGCGAGCCGCGGAAACTCGTGCTCGGCGCAGAGCTGCACGTACGGGAAGCTCTTGTCGTCCCGCAGCACGATGTTGAAGCGCGGCTTGTGCGCCTTGATGAGGTTGTACTCGAGCAGCAGCGCCTCGGTCTCGGAGTTGGTGACCGTGACCTCGATGTCGGCGATCTGCTGCACGAGCGCCTGCACCTTCGGATTGACGTTGCTCGCCGCGAAGTACGTGCTCACCCGGTCTTTCAGGCTCCTGGCTTTGCCGACGTAGAGCAGTTCGTGCGCGGCGTCGAACATGCGATACACGCCGGGCCGGCGCGGCAGCGCGGCGATAAAGGCCTTGGGGTCGAATTCAGTCGAGCTCATCTCAGTTGCTCGTCGACGGGCCCTCCAGATCCAGGCACAGGGATGTGCCCCGCCGCCGGAGGTGGCGGAGCTTTGGGCAAAAACCACGCTTTTTGCCCAAAGCAGCGCTGGGCCGGGCAGGAGCCCGGATCCAGCGCTATAAACGAGCCAGCTCGCACGCCCGCACCACGACTTTCCTGAACATCGGCTCGGTCAGCACCCCGGTCGAGGTGTTGTAGCGGCTGCAATGATACGAGTCGATGAGGCACCGCGTCTCGTCGAGCCGGTGCTCGCTGCCGTGGCCGAAGGGAAACTGGCTGCGCTTGAGCCCGCTGGCCATGAGAAAGGCATCGTGCCCCACCCTGCCGAGCGCCAGCACGACCCGGGCGCGCTTGAGAGAGGCGAGTTCCGCCTTCAGGTATGCGTTGCAGCTGCGGATCTCGTCGGGCAGCGGCTTATTGCCGGGCGGGACGCATTTGACGGAATTGACGATACGCGCCTGCCGCAGCTCGAGCCCGTCGTCGGCCGAGACCGACTCCGGGCCGGTGGCAAGCCCAGCCTCGTACAGCGTGCGGTAGAGCAGCTCGCCCGCATAGTCGCCGGTGAACGGTCGCCCGGTCCGGTTCGCCCCGTGCAAGCCGGGGGCGAGCCCTACGATGATGATGCGCGGATCCGCGGCGCCGAACGAGGGCACGGGCGGGCCCAGTAGTCCGGGTAGCTGCCATGTATCTCGGCCAGGAATTCCGCGAGCCGCGGGCAGCGGGTGCACGCGGGGTCATATACCTCGCTACGCTTGACCGGCAGGACCGGCCGGCGCCCCTCGTTCGTCCGCAGCTGCTTAATGCCGGTCGTCCATATGATGGATGATGGCCGTCGCGAACCCGGAGCAGCTCATGAGCTTCGCGCCCGGGATCAGGCGCTGCAGGTCCTCCTCGACGCTCTTACGCCCCGCGAGCTCGCGCTTCGGCGCCTTGATGGCCTCGCGCAGCCGCGCGAGGTCATAGGTGAGCTCCTTGTTGGCGATCGTGTTGGTGACGCCCTTGATGATGAGGTCGGCAGCCTCGTTCCATCCGAGATAACGCACCATCATTTCCGCGGAGAGGATGAGCGAGCCTGGGTTGACCCGGTCCTTGCCCGCGAATCCCGGCGCCGTGCCGTGCGTCGCCTCGAACACCGCGAGCCCGTCGCCGATGTTGCCTCCCGGCGCGATGCCGATGCCGCCCACCTGTGCGGCAAGCGCGTCGGAAACGTAGTCGCCGTTCAGGTTGAGAGTCGCGATGACGTCGTATTCCTCGGGCCGCAGCAGCACCTGCTGCAGGAAGTTATCCGCAATCACGTCCTTGACGATGATTTCGTGGCCGGTGAGCGGGTTGGGGAATTTCAGCCACGGACCGCCGTCGATCTCCATGGCGCCGAACTCCTCCTTCGCGAGCTGGTAGCCCCAGTTGCGGAAGGCGCCCTCCGTGAACTTCATGATGTTGCCCTTGTGCACCAGCGTCACCGAGACGCGATCGTTCTCGATGGCATACAGGATCGCCTTGCGGATCAGACGCTGACTGCCCTCCTTCGACACCGGCTTGATGCCGATCGCCGAGCTCGCCGGGAAGCGGATTCCCGTGACCCCGAACTCCTTCTGCAGGTAGGCGATGAGCTTGTGCACGTCGGCCGAGCCCGCGGGCCATTCGATGCCGGCGTAGATGTCCTCGGTGTTCTCGCGGAAGATCACCATGTCCGTCTGGCTGGCATCCTGCATCGGGCTCACGACGCCGGGGAAATAACGGATCGGGCGCACGCAGGCATAGAGATCGAGGCTCTGCCGCATCGCCACATTGAGCGAGCGGATGCCGCCGCCCACGGGCGTGCCGAGAGGCCCCTTGATCGAGACCACGAAGTCGCGCAGCGCGTGCAGCGTCTCGTCGGGAAACCACTGTCCGTAGCGGGCATTGGCCTTCTCGCCGGAGTAGACCTCCATCCAGCTGATGCGGCGCTTGCGCCCGTAGGCCTTCTCGACCGCGGCGTTCACCACGCGAAGCATCGCGGGAGTGACGTCGATGCCGATCCCATCCCCTTCGATGTAGGGAATGATCGGGTTATCGGGGACGCTCAGGGTGTTATCGGGATTGACGGTGATCCTGCGTCCCTCGGGGGGGACGACAATGTGCTCGTATTGCATCCTGCAATTGTACCGTCATCACGCGCGCTGCATAGCGCGTCGGGTCTGGGTGCTGTGCTCGGCGATCAACATGGCGAGCTCCAGGGCCTGCTCGTGATTCAGGCGCGGATCGACCGTCGAGCGGTAAGCCCTGGCCAGGTCCGCATCCGTGAGGCCACGCGCCCCGCCCGTGCATTCTGTCACGTCATCGCCGGTCAACTCGATGTGCACGCCGCCCAGGTGAGAGCCCATCTCCGCGTGAATGCGAAAGGCGGTATCGAGCTCTCTCTGAATGTTCTCGAAGCGCCGGGTCTTCAGTCCCCCGGTGCTGGTCTCCGTGTTGCCGTGCATCGGGTCGCATACCCAGAGCACGGTCTGGCCGGTTTCCCGCACGGCCTCGATGGCCTTCGGCAGGGCCGTGGCAATGTCCTTCGCGCCGAAGCGGTGGATCAGGGTGAGGCGCCCCGGCTGGTTCTGCGGGTTCAGCGTCGTGACCAGGCCCTGCAGCCACGCTGCATCCATCGCGGTGCCTACCTTGACGCCAACGGGATTGGCGATGCCACGGAAGTACTCGACGTGCGCGCCATCGAGCTTGGCGGTGCGCATGCCGATCCACGGCATGTGCGTCGAGAGGTTGTACCAGCGGTTCTGCCGCGGGATGAAGCGCGTCTGCGCCTGCTCATAGAGCAAGTGCAGACCCTCGTGGCTGGCATAGAAATCGACCAGCGTCGCCTCGTGGACGGCGGTGCCGCTCATGCCTTCGAAGAAATCGAGCGCATCGCCGATCGACTGGATGATGCGCTGGTAGGCATCCTTGAGCGGCGCGTGCTTGACGAAGCCCAGGTCCCAGTACTCCGGATGATGCAGGTCGGCGAAGCCGCCATCGACCAGCGCGCGCGCGAAATTGAGGGTGAGGGCCGCCCGCTCGTAGCCCCGCAGCAGCAGGTCCGGGTCGGCCGCGCGCGCGGCGGCCGTGAACTCCGGGCGGTTGACGAGATCACCGCGGAAGCTCGGCAGGGTCACCCCATCGCGGGTCTCCGTGTCCACCGAGCGCGGCTTGGCGTACTGGCCGGCCATGCGCCCCACACGGATGATGGGCTTCTTCAGGCCGTGCAGCAGCACCAGGCTCATCTGCAGCAGGATCTTCAGCTTCTTGACGATCGTGTCCGACTCGCAATCGGCGAAGGTCTCGGCGCAATCGCCCCCCTGCAGCAGGAAGGCCTGCCCCCGCTGGGCCGCGGCCAGGCGCTCGCGCAGCGCCTCGATCTCCCAGGACACCACGATGGGCGGCAGCCGCGACAGCTCCGCCACCACCCGCTGCAGGGCGGCCGGATCATCATAGACGGGCTGCTGCTGGGCGGGCTTGGTCTGCCAGCTCGCGCTATGCCAGGAGGTTGTCTCGGGGGATCGCATATCGCGGGCATCCTATTCCATTGGCGGAAATCCTCCAGACGATTTCCGCGAGACCCTACACTTTTCGACGCGGGCCAGGGAACGGCCCTGGCCCGCTATAATGCGCCGTTTTCGGGAGCAACTGAATGCATCGCGTACTCATCCTCGGCGCCGGCAAGATCGGCGCGCTCATCTCCGGGCTGCTCGCCAGCTCCGGCGCTTACCAGGTCCAACTCGGAGACGTCGACGGCGCCATCGCGGAAGCGGTCGTCCGCGCGCACGGCGCGCCGGGCCTCAGCGCATACGCCTTGAACGCCAAGCAGCGCGGCGCGCTCGAGCAGCACCTGGCCAGCCATCCGGTCGACGCCGTCATCTCCAGCCTGCCGTTCTACTGCAATGTCACGGTTGCGGAGGCTGCGCGCGCCGCCGGCGTCCACTACTTCGATCTCACTGAGGACGTCGAAGTCACACGCGCCGTCCGCGCTATCGCAACCGGCGCGTCGCAGGCCTTCGTGCCGCAGTGTGGCCTCGCGCCCGGCTTCATCAGCATCGCCGCGGCGGAGCTCATCAAGCATTTCCAGGAGCTGCGCGCGGTGAAGCTGCGTGTCGGCGCCCTGCCGCAGCATCCGAACAACGTGCTCAAGTACTCGCTCACCTGGTCGACCGAAGGCCTCATCAACGAGTACGGCAATCCCTGTCAGGCCATCGTCGACGGCCGCACCGTGGAAGTGGCTCCGCTCGAGGGAATGGAGGAGATCGAGATCGACGGCACGCTCTATGAGGCGTTCAACACCTCCGGCGGCCTCGGATCGCTCGCCGAGACGCAAGGCACGCGCTGCGAATCGATGAACTACAAGACGATCCGCTACCCCGGCCACTGCGAGCAGATGCGCCTGCTGATGAACGATCTGAAGCTCAACCAGGATAGGGGCACCCTCAAGCGCATTCTCGAGAACGCCGTGCCTCAGACGCTGCAGGACGTCATCATCGTGTACGCCGCGGTCACGGGCACCCAGGATGGGGAGCTGCGCGAGGAGAATTACGTCAACAAGATCTATCCGCAGCTCATCGCGGGGCGGCTCTGGTCCGCGATCCAGGTGACCACCGCTGCAGGCATCACCTCCGTGGTCGACCTCGTGCTCGAGCACCCGGAGCGCTACCAAGGCTTCATCGCGCAGGAGGAATTCCGCCTGACCGACATCCTGGCCAACCGCTTCGGCCGCTACTACGCGCAGGGCGGTACCAAGGACGTCTCCGCTGAGGTCATCGTCTCGGGCAAGGGCGGACACCAGCGGACGCAGAAGAAGGTCGCGGCACGATGAGCGCGACCGACTCCAGCATCAACGCCATCCTTGCGAGGCTGGATCTCGCGCCGCTCAATCCCGGCGCGTGGTCCGGGTCGCAAGGCTGGGTGAGCGGCGCCAATCTGCCGCTCCTGAGCGTGCGCAATCCCGCAACCGGCGCCCTCATCGCCCAGGTCCGTCCCGCCGGCCCGCAGGAATACGAATCCGTCATCACTTCGGCCGTCGAGACCGCCGCCGCCTGGCGAGCGGTGCCTGCCCCGAAACGCGGCGAGGTCGTCCGCCTGATCGGCGAGGAGCTGCGCCGCGCCAAGGCCGACCTCGGCACGCTGGTCTCGCTGGAGAACGGCAAGATCCTCGCCGAGGGTTTGGGCGAAGTGCAGGAGATGATCGACATCGCCGACTTCGCCGTCGGCCAGTCGCGCATGCTCTACGGCCTCACCATGCACTCCGAGCGCCCCGGCCACCGCATGTACGAGCAGTGGCATCCGCTCGGCGTGGTCGGCATCCTCTCCGCATTCAACTTTCCGGTCGCCGTCTGGTCGTGGAACGCCTTCCTCGCCGCGATCTGTGGCAACGTCTCCGTCTGGAAGCCGTCGCCGAAGACACCTCTCACCGCCATCGCCGTGCAGCAGCTCTGCAACCGCGTGTTGGCGGAGCGCGGCCTGCCCCCGATCTTCCAGCTCTTCATCGATGGCGGCACCGAGCTCGCGACTCGTTTCGTCGACGACCGTCGCGTGGCCCTGATCTCCTTCACAGGCTCGAC
This sequence comes from uncultured Pseudomonadota bacterium, assembly GCA_963833085.1. Lineage (GTDB taxonomy): Bacteria > Pseudomonadota > Gammaproteobacteria > Steroidobacterales > Steroidobacteraceae > 13-2-20CM-66-19. Next base: position 8,707 of record CAWHWV010000008.1, on the reverse strand, counting down.
CCCAGTCGGCCGCAAAGTCGGTGAACGCGTCGCCGCGCGCCTCGGCAAGAGCCTCCTCGAGCTCGGAGGCAACAACGCCATCATCGTGGACGAGACCGCGAACCTCGATCTCGCCGTTCCCGCAATCGTCTTCGGCGCCGTCGGCACCGCCGGCCAACGCTGCACCAGCACCCGCCGCGTCTTCGTCCACAAAGCCGTAGCCGCTGAGCTCGAGCGTCGCCTGACAAACGCCTACCGCCAGGTCCGCATCGGCAACCCGATCGACCCAACGACTCTGATGGGCCCCCTGATCGACGCCCAAGCAGTCGAGCGCTTCGAGTCCGCGGTAGCCGCCGCCCGCGCCGCCGGCGACGAAGTGCTCTACGGCGGCCACACCATCAGCGGCGCCGGCAACTTCGTAGAGCCCACCCTGATCCGCGCCCGCCACGACTCCCCCATCGTCCAGACCGAGACCTTCGCCCCCATCCTCTACCTGATCCCCGTCGACTCCCTGGAAGAGGCGATAGCCCAGCAGAACGCCACCCCCTACGGCCTCGTCATCCGCCCTCTTCACCGACCGCCTGCAGCACGCCGAGGCCTTCCTCTCCGCCGCCGGCAGCGACTGCGGCATCGCCAACATCAACATCGGCACCTCCGGCGCCGAGATAGGCGGCGCCTTCGGCGGCGAGAAAGACACCGGCGGCGGCCGCGAATCCGGCTCCGACGCCTGGAAAACCTACATGCGCCGCCAAACCAACACCATCAACTGGTCCCGCGACCTCCCTCTCGCTCAAGGGATAAAGTTCGAGCTCTAACGTAGCTCGAGCCACCGCCCAAAGCGGTGCAGTGGTGAAAGGGGCTTTCCCGGGGCGTGAAAAACAGGGATGTTTTTCCCGCAGCCTACATGGACGTACTCGCGGCGGCCCGGGAAAGCCCCTTTCACCGCTGCGCCGCGGTTCCGGGTGTGATCTCAATCCTCTTCCCCGGCAACCGCAAAGAGAACCGCGCCCCTCCCAGGGCCGATGCCTCCACAGCCAGCTTCCCGCCATAAAGGTCCACAGTGTCATGGACCATGGCCAACCCCAGCCCCTGTCCCGGCACGTCCTCATCCGTCCTAACCCCCCGCTCCAACACCTTCACCCGGTCCTCCTCCGCAATCCCCGGCCCATCATCCTCCACCACGAGCGCCAGCCCCCCCTCCTCCACCGTACCCGCCACCCGCACCCTCTCCCGACACCACTTGCAGGCATTGTCCAGCAGATTCCCCAGCAGCTCGACGAAGTCCCCCCGATCCCCGATGAAGTAACTCCCCTCCTGAATAGCCAGCTCGATCGACAGATCCTTGCGCGAGTACACCTTGAGCAGCGCCCCCCGCAGATCCGCCGCCACCACCGCCACCGCCACCGGCGCCTGCCCGAGCAGCGCCCCTCCTGATGCCGCCGCCCGCTTCAACTGATGCTCGATGATGTCGGTCATGCGGTCGATTTCCGTCCCGATCGTGCGCGTGGCACCGCCCGACCCGACTTCCGGCTGCATCGCCGCGCGCATCACCGCCAGCGGCGTCTTCAATCCGTGTGCAAGGTTCCCCAACGTATCGCGATAGCGCGCCACCCGCTTGCGCTCACCGACGAGCAGCGCGTTGAGATGCCGCGCCACCCCGCCCAGCTCCCGCGGATAACCCGATCCCAGCATCTCGCTGCGTCCTTCCTCCACCTCATGGATCTCGCGCTCCAGCCGCCGCAGCGGCGCCAGCACCCGCCGCAGCAGCGCCGCCAGCGACAGCAGCAGCAGCACCATCAGCCCCGTGAACCAGCCGAGCATGCGGCTGCGGAAGACCCAGAGCTGCTCCTCGTAGGGCGTCAGGCTCACCGCCACACTGAAGGTGAGCGCGTGTCCCGGCTGCTTCGGGTCATCGGCGAAGGAAATGCCGCGACTCTCGGTCGCAACGCGCGTGTGACCGACTAACGTGTAAGAGAACGTGCGGTCTCCCTGCGCCAGGGGCGGCCCGAAGTCGATGGGCACGCCGGCCGTAGAGGGTGAGCGCCAGAGCAGATTGTTGGATCGGATCTGCGCATACAGGCCCGAATCCGGTGAGGCAAGGCGGGCATCGAGGCCGTTGAGCGGCGCGTCATAGCCGCCCGAGGAATCCGGCTCGGCGGCGGCGATCAGCGTGACGATCTGCGAGTCGAGCAGCGCGTGCAGCTGCCGCTCCGACAGCGTCCGAAAGCCCGAATCGAGCACGAGCATCATCACCGCGAAGAAGAGCGCCAGCGGCACGGCGACCGAGATCAGCAGCCGGCGGCTCAGCGAATGCGCGGTGCGCGCGGCCCTCGCTTTACGCGCCGAGCCCAGGGGATCAGGAAGCCGGATCACGCGCCAGCGCGAAACGGTAGCCGCGGCCGCGCAGCGTCTCGATGGGCTTCAGGCGATCCTCCGGATCGAGCTTGCGCCGCAGCCGTCCAACCAACACCTCGATCACATTGCTGTCACGCTCGAAGTCCTGGTCGTACAGCCGCTCCGTGAGCTCGCCCTTGGAGATCACCTCGCCGGCGCGCAGCATCAGGTGCTCCAGAATGCGGTACTCGAAGGTCGTCAGCTCAACCGCCTGACCGTCGACTTTCACCGTCTGGGCACGCGTATCGAGAGCAACGGCGCCGCACTTGAGCTCCGGGCTCGCCCAGCCTCCCGACCGGCGCAGCAGCGCCTGCAGGCGCGCCAACACCTCCTCGAAATGAAAGGGCTTGGCAACGTAATCGTCGGCCCCGGCCTGCAGGCCCTCGACCTTGTCCTGCCAGTTGTCGCGCGCGGTCAGGATCAGGATCGGGAAGGCCTTGCCCGCGGCGCGCAGCCGGCGGATGACCTCCAGGCCGGCGAGCTTCGGCAGACCGAGATCGATGATCGCGACGTCGAGCGGATACTCCCGCCCCGCGAAGAGACCCTCTTCTCCGTCCTGCGCCACATCGACGGTGAACCCTGCCTCCGTCAGACGCGTCTTGAGCGTCTCGCGCAGCGAAACCTCGTCTTCAACCACAAGTACCCGCATCGGAAGACTCCCCGCGAACCCGGCCGTCCCGGCGAGGCGTCAGAGAATGGCGCCGCTCGCCGCATCGACCCGGACGGCGAAAACCCGCCCAGTACCATCAAGCATCCGCAGGACGTAGATGGTACGGTCTCCCTGCGTTTCCGTCTCGGCCCGGACGACCCGCGCCCGGAAGCGGCGCTGGGCCAACCGCACGGCCTGATCCATGGAGAGCCTCGCGGCCTGGGAAGGCGGCCGGCCTACGGCCACCCGCGATACCGGCGGCGGCGTCTGAGCGCGACCGATCAGCGAGCCGCCCGAGAGCGCCAGCGCGACAGCAACGATCACCGGGTTCCGAACGGCCTTCATAATCGCCGAAAGGTAGCGCGATCTGCGTGAATCCACGCTGAATCTGGACCGTGGCCGCCATTCGAGGGGGTGCCGGTGGCCCGGTATGGCCGGGAGGGGCGGCGCTAGACCTCTCGCTTCGCCTGCCGCCACAGGGCATCCCACTGGGCGGCATCGAGCGTCTGCAGCGGGGACCCCTGCGCCGCCGCCAGAGCTTCCATGCGGCGGAAACGGCGCTCGAATTTCGCATTCGCCGCCCGCAGCGCCTCCTCCGGGTCGATCTTCAGGTGCAGCCCCCAGTTGGCGACCGCGAACAGCAGATCGCCGAGCTCTTCCGTCAGGCTGGCCGAGCTCGCGCCGGCACCGCCAGCCAGCTCGTCGTCGATCTCGCGCACTTCCTCCAGCACCTTGTCGCGGACCTGCGAGGGGTGCTCCCAGTCGAAACCGACTCGCGCCGCGCGGCGTCCCAGCTTCGCTGCCCGGGTGAGTGCCGGGAGCGCGATGCGGCACATCGGCCAGCGCGCTGTGATCGGCGGTCGCTCCCTCCCCGGCCGCCTGCGCGCGCTCGCGCGCCTTCTGCTCCTCCCAGACCCGCGACAGCTCGCCGACATCGGCGGCGAGTCCCTCATTCTCGAACACGTGGGGATGACGCCGAACCAGCTTGTCGTGAATGCCGCGCGCCACGGCGGCGAAGTCGAACCAACCCTTCTCTTGCGCCATGCGGGCATGAAACGCTACCTGGAAGAGGAGATCGCCGAGCTCGTCGCGCAGCTTCTCCGGCTGCCCCCGCTCGACGGCATCCGCCACCTCGTAGGCCTCCTCGATGGTGTAGGGCGCGATGGTGCGGAAGGTTTGCTCGCGATCCCACGGACAGCCGTGCTCCGGGTCGCGCAGGCGAGCCATCAGCTCGAGGAGCGCAGTCATCGCCTCCCCGGGCTCGCCGCCAGTGCTCACGGAGCGCCCTCGGTGCACACCCGGTAGAGATTCACGAGCATCCCGGCCGTCGCGCCCCAGATGTTCCGGTTGCCGTACTGAATGTCGAACAATCTCGCCTCCGCATCCGCCGCGCGGAAGCGATGCACCCGCGGCCGGTGATTGCGCGGATCGAGTACGAAGGTGAGCGGCACCTCGAAGGTATCCTCGACCTCCTGGGCATCCAGGAGGAGCTCGAAGCCGGGACGCACCATCGCGACCACCGGGGTCACGCGAAAGCCGCTGATCACGACGTGATCGGTCAGGAAGCCGACGACCGACACACACGCCGCCTCGAGCCCGATCTCCTCACGCGCCTCGCGCAGCGCCGCCGCGGTGGGACTCTCGTCCTGCGGCTCGATGCGACCGCCGGGAAAGCTGACCTGGCCGGCATGGTTGCGCAGCTGGGTGCCGCGCTGCGTCAGGAGCACGGTGGGCGCGCCCGGATGCTCCACGATGGGGATGAGCACCGCCGCGGGAATGGGATCGGCCGGAAAGAAGCGCATGTAGGCGCGGCTCTCTTCCGCCGTCAGGCCGGGTACGAGCCAGCCCTCGCGGTCGTGGCGTGGCCGGCTGCCCGCGAGTCGCTCGCGGATCCTCGCCGGCCAGTCGAATCCCTGCGGGACCCCGCCGGGCGTGGCGTTGTCCGCCTCCTCGATCCTGCCGTCCGCCTCAGCCACCGCCGCTCGTACCGCCTTTGATGCCGCCGCGGGTGAGATCAGCCGGGTCGAGCAGCCGCGCCAGCTCCTCTTTCGGCAGATCGGTCATCTTCTGTGCCACCTCGCGCACGGGCTTGCCTTCGGCGTAGGCCTTCTTGGCGATGGCGGCACCCTTCTCGTAGCCGATCACGGGATTCAGCGCCGTCACCAGGATGGGATTGCGCTCGAGCGCCTCGGCGAGCCGCTCGGGATTCACCTTGAAGCCGGCGATGGCACGGTCGGCGAGCGCCCGCGAGATGCTGGCGAGCAGGTGGATGCTCTCGAGCAGGTTGCGGGCGATCACGGGCAGCATCACGTTGAGCTGGAAGTTGCCCGACTGACCCGCGACGGTGATGGCGGTGTCGTTGCCGATGACCTGGGCCGCCACCATCGCGGTCGCCTCCGGCATCACCGGATTCACCTTGCCCGGCATGATGCTGCTGCCCGGCTGCAGCGCCGGCAACGAGATCTCGCCGAGCCCCGCCAGCGGGCCGCTGTTCATCCAGCGCAGGTCGTTGGCGATCTTCATCAGGCTCACGGCGATGGTCTTGAGCTGCCCGGAGAGCTCGACGGCCGTGTCCTGCGAGGCGAGCGCCTCGAAGTAGTTGGCCGCCGGCGTGAACGGCACGCGTGTCAGGTCCGCGAGCGCCCCGCAGAAGCGGGCGCCGAAGTCAGGATGCGCGTTGATGCCGGTGCCGACCGCGGTGCCGCCCTGCGCCAGCGCGAGCAGGCGCGGCTCCGTGGCGATGAGCCGGGCGATGCCGTTCTCGATCTGCGTGCGCCAGCCCGAAAGCTCCTGTCCCAGGGTCACGGGCATCGCGTCCATGAGGTGAGTGCGCCCGGTCTTGACGACCGCGCCGACCTCGCGCTCCTTTGCGGCGAGCGTATCGCGCAGGTGCTCCAGTGCGGGAATGAGCTCGCGCCGCACGCCGAGGGCCGCGCTGACGTGGATCGTCGTCGGGATCACGTCGTTGCTGCTCTGGCTCATGTTGACGTGATCGTTGGGATGCACGGTCTTGCCGAGGTGCCGCGTGGCCAGCGTGGCGATCACCTCGTTGGCGTTCATGTTCGTGCTGGTGCCGGAGCCGGTCTGGAAAACATCGATCGGGAAGTGCGCGTCGTGCCGCCCGGCCGCCACTTCCGCCGCCGCCGCATCGATGGCGCCCGCGACCTCGGCATCGAGCAGCTGAAGGCGTATGTTGGCGCGGGCGGCGGCCTGCTTGACGAGCCCGAGCGCGCCGATGAAGGCGCGTGGCATCGCCAGGCCGCTGATCGGGAAATTCTGCACCGCGCGCTGGGTCTGTGCGCCCCAGAGCGCATCCGCGGGCACCTGCAGCTCACCCATGCTGTCGTGCTCGGTGCGAAAGGAACTCGTTGTCATGCCCACTGCTCACTGCTCCATAGCTCGTCTGCGTTATGATAGCGCATGCCCGACTCCCGCCCGGATTCTCTTGGCTCCGATGCTCTGGCCGCGGTTGCCGCGCTCTCGCCGGTCGATGGCCGCTACCGCGCGGCCACGGAGCCGCTGCGGGATCTTCTCTCCGAGGCCGGTCTCATCCGCGAGCGCGTGCGGGTCGAAGCCGCATGGCTGCTGCATCTCGTCGCGGCAGTACCGCAGCTTGCCGGCGCAGCCATGCCTGCGCCCGCGATCGAACGTGCGTCCGAGCTTGCACGCGCGCCGGATGCCGACTGCGCACAAGCGGTGAAGACCATAGAGGCGGTCATCAATCACGACGTCAAGGCGGTCGAGTACTACGTGCGCCAACAGCTCGCGGCCGCGGGGGCCAGCGAGGCATCTCTCGAGCTCGTGCATTTCGGCTGCACCTCGGAGGACATCAACAATCTGAGCTACGCGCGGCTCCTCGGCGAGGCGCGCCGGCGCATGCTCGGCACGCTCAGGGAACGCACGGCGGAGCTCACCGTCCTCGCCCACCGCGAGGCGGACGTGCCGATGCTCGCGCGCACTCACGGTCAACCCGCAAGCCCGACGACGCTCGGCAAGGAAGTCGCCAACTTCGTTGCGCGGCTGCGTCGCGTGGAGCGGCGCTGGAGCGCCGTGGAGATTCTCGGCAAATGGAACGGTGCCGTAGGCAACTTCAACGCCCACCAAGCAGCTCTGCCTGGCGTCGACTGGCCCGCGGTGAGCCGCGGCTTCATCGAATCCCTCGGCCTCGCGTGCAACGTTCACACGACACAGATCGAGCCGCACGATTGGATCGCCGAGTACTGCGACGCCATCGCCGCGATCAACGTCGTACTCCTCGACCTCTGCCGCGACTTCTGGGGCTATATCTCCCTCGGGTATCTCAAGCAGCGCGCGGCCGCGGCCGAGGTAGGCTCCTCGACCATGCCGCACAAGGTCAACCCCATCGACTTCGAGAATGCCGAAGGCAATCTCGGCATTGCCAACGCCCTGCTGCGCCACTTCGCCGACAAGCTGCCGATCTCCCGCTGGCAGCGCGATCTCACCGACTCCACCGTGCTGCGCAATCTCGGCGTCGCACTCGGCCATACACTTGTTGCATGGCGTGCGCTCGGGCGTGGCCTCGGTAAAGTCAGTGCGGACCCCGCAACCCTCGCGGCTGATCTGGAGGGAGCGTGGGAGGTACTTGCCGAGGCGGTGCAGACCGTACTGCGCGCAGCGGGAATACCGGGTGGATACGAGCGTCTCAAAGAGCACACGCGCGGACGCGTCATCGATGAGCGTGCACTGGCGGAGCTGATCGATACGCTGCCGCTACCAGCGGAAGAAAAGCGTCGTTTAAAGGCGCTACGACCCCTGGACTACACCGGCCTCGCCGCCCATCTGGCTCGCGCAATATGACAAATGTTGCGGGAAAACTGAGAACCACGGCTCGGTTTTAACTCATTAAGGCCAGCTAACCACCTGAATTCGTGATGGATTCGACAAGTAGTGGGTGAGCACCCTCTCTAAGATCGCCAGGCCTGCTCAGGTGGCAGGCGAAGACGGCAGGCGCCGCTCGTGGCTGAATACGGGGAACTCGAACATAAAGGCGCGCTGGCACAACTTGCCAACGCGCGCTACTCGCCGGAATCGAACACCGGCAAGAGCGGCGTGCGCCGCGGCATGGAAATGCTCACCGTGCTCACCACCCTGACGGAAGTCCGCAGCGCGGTATGCCAGGTCGCCGCTTCGGCGCAACGCCTCATCTCCATCTACACCCCCGATCTCGAGCCCGATCTCTACGACCAGACGGGCTTTCTGGAAGTCATCAAACACTTCGTGCTCGCGCGCAGCTTCGCCAAGGTCCGCGTGCTGCTCGCCGAGCCGACACGCGTCATGCGTGACAGCAATCGTTTCGTCGCCATGGGACGCCGGCTCTCGAGCTGCATCGACATCCGCTACGTCGCGGCGGAGGCCCGGCAGCGAGCCTCGGCCTACCTCATCGCCGATGACCGGGCCATTGTCTACCGGATGCGCTCCGATACCTGGGACGGTGTCGCGGACATCAACAACCCGCCCGTCGCGCGACTGTATCTGCAGGAATTCGACCAGATCTGGGATGCCAGCGCACCCGAGCACGGGCTGCGCGCGGTTCGCCGCGGGTAGAAGCCAGCCCTCCGGCAGACGGAATATAATTCCGTCCATGCCCCACCCTGAGATCACCGTAGCCGCCGTAACAGAGACGGACGGCCGCTTTCTCGTCGTCGAAGAACGCATCGACCGCCG
>CAWHWV010000007.1:0-12801 GCA_963833085.1 uncultured Pseudomonadota bacterium | reverse complement strand
GCCGCTCGGCACGTTCCGCCCGAGCGAGGCCGCGACGTCGCGGGGGGAGCCGCCGGTGCGCGAGCGGGAGACGCGTGAGCCGCCCATGCGTGTGGTGCGGCGCAGCCCCCTCTCCAGCAGCGATTACGCGCAGCTCGACAAGCCGACGGTTCAGCGGCAGCGGGCGGTGGGCGATGGTCTGCGGCAGGACGTGCAACCCGAGGACCTGCTTGACATTCCGGCATTCCTGCGCCGCCAAGCTGATTGAGCGCAACTGGCCAGCTTGTGATACGGTAGCGCGCCGTTTCGCGCCGCGGATCCCTTCGGTCCGCGGCCGCCCGGTCTGATCTCAGGGCCCATGGCAGCCGCCATGGCCCTGCGGGTCGGCGGAGTCTGAAGCGCGCCGCAGATCAGGTCATCCGCGGGCTGCTCTGATCGTTGAGAAAAGAAGGATCCACGTAGCTATAAACATGGTCGGCCAGCGGACGCTCAAGAACTCGATCCGCGCCACAGGCGTTGGGCTTCATACGGGCAAGAAGGTCCTGATGACGCTCCGCCCAGCCCCTCCCGACACCGGTATTGTGTTCCGGCGGACCGATCTGCCGCAGGCGGTGGACGTGGTGGCGCACGCGGAGAATGTCGGCGATACGACGCTCGGCACTACGCTTTGCCGCGGCAAGACGCGGGTCTCCACCGTGGAGCACCTGCTGTCGGCGTTCGCGGGCCTCGGGATCGACAACGCCATCGTGGAGCTGTCGGCGCCGGAGGTGCCGATCATGGACGGCAGCGCCGGGCCCTTCGTTTTCCTGCTGCAATCCGCAGGCATCGAGGAGCAGCGCAACGCGAAGCACTTCATCCGCATCAAGAAGCGTCTGCGGGTGGAGGATGGCGACAAGTGGGCGGAGTTCAGCCCGTTCGACGGCTTCAAGGTCAACTTCGAGATCGAGTTCAATCACCCGATCTTCAAGCGCCGGGCGCAGAAGGCGTCGATGGATTTCTCGACGACCTCGTTCCTCAAGGAGGTGAGTCGGGCGCGCACTTTCGGGTTCATGCGGGACCTGGAATGGCTGCGGGAGCGCAACCTCGCGCTCGGCGGCAATCTCGACAATGCGGTCGTGCTGGATGACTTCCGCGTGCTCAACGAGGATGGACTGCGGTACGAGGATGAGTTCGTCAAGCACAAGATCCTGGATGCGATCGGGGACCTGTACCTTCTCGGTCACAGCCTGATCGGGGAGTTCAGCGGCCATAAGTCGGGCCACGCGCTGAACAACCGGCTGTTGCGGGCGCTGTTGGCGGATGTCAGCGCCTGGGAGAAGGTGGCGTTCGAGTCTTATGCCGATGCGCCTATCTCTTATATCGAGGCGCCTGCTCTGCCCGGATCCGGCGGGGCCTGAGCCTTTACTTTTCCTTACTGTTTCGTTCGGGGCATCACCCGGACCGTCACTGCCTTGATGTCCGGCTGAGCTTCGCGGATCTGACCTTGTAGTTCCTGCAGAGTGTAGCGCAGGCGGGCGGACCAGGCGGGGGAGTCGGCGAACACTACCAGGGTGCCGTCGCGCTCGGTGACTCCGGTGATTCGGGGAGGAAGCTCGGGGGGAAGATGGGTCTCCAGCCAGGGGCGCCAGAAGGCTTGGGCGGCGCTTCGGTCCGCGGCTTGCGGCAGGACGGGGGCCGAGCGGGCCAGCAGGTCTTTGACAGAATGTGGCGAGTGTGATCCGGAGCCCGAAACATCCCGCTTCGACACCGATCGGGGTGAGCGCGCGGTGAGTTTGAGGTTGCCGCGCTTGTGCAAGCGGCTCTTATTGGGCATATTCTCAAGCGTTGCTAAAGGGCAAACCCGTCGAAAGACGGGGACGCAAAGCCACCGGTCTAAAGCGAGAGCCATGACAGCGGGGTTGCCGGCAAAGCGCAAGTGTTTTCGAAGAAGGGTTTCCAGAGGCATTGGTGCCCGCGAATACGGGTGCTACGCCCGGGGACCCAATTGGCTGGCTCGTGCGCTCGATTTGCTGCGTTGCCTGCCGATAGCAAGGGGTAGACGCCCGGAGCGCACGACGGTATGAATGTCATAATCTTTTCCAAGCGTGACGGGCACCCCCGTCAGCTGAGCTTGCCGCCGCTCGCGCTCGTCTGCGTGATTGTTGCCGTGCTCGCCATCATGGGCGGAGTGTTTGGGGCCGGATGGAGCCTCAGTCATGGCGGCGGCACTGACGGCCTCGCGCTGGGGCAGGCCGCTCACTGGTCGCAGGTGCTCGCGAAACAGCACGACGAGATTAGCGACCTCAAGCGCCAGATGCAGGTGCGCGCCGATGCGATCGCCATTCAGATCGGCGACATGAAGGCGCACGTCATCCGTCTCGATGCCCTGGGCCAGCGCCTGACGGCCATGGCGGGCATCAAGAGCACTGAGTTCAACTTCGGACAGGATCCGCCCCAGGGCGGACCGGATACGGAAATTCCAAGCGCCCGGCCGCGGGTCGCCGACATTTCCACCATGCTGCAGAGCCTGCAGAGCCAGATCGATTTGAGCGGCTCGCAGCTCTCGGCGCTGGAGAACGTGCTGCTGTCCCGCCAGCTCGGGCAGGAGATCCACCCCGAGGGTCGTCCCGTCACCGCCGGCTACATTTCCTCGGGCTTCGGCGAGCGGGTGGACCCGTTCACCGGCGGGGAGGAGTTTCACGAGGGGATCGACTTCGCGGCGCCGCAGGGCACGGGGATTCGCGCCGTGGCCGCCGGGGTCGTCACCTGGGCGGGCCCTCGCGGCGCCTTCGGCAACATGATTCAGATCGACCACGGCAACGGTTACGCGACGCGGTACGGACACGCCTTCAAGGTTCTGGTGCACGTGGGCGAGACCGTTCAGCGCGGTGATGTCATCGGTCTGGTCGGGACTACCGGACGGTCCACGGGGCCGCACGTGCATTTCGAGGTACTGAAGGACGGCCGTGAGGTGAACCCGGCCAAGTTCGTGGCGCTGCGCGCAGGATCGACCGGATTCAAGGCGCCGCCGGGCGCGGCCGCACAGGACTAGCCTCCGCCCGAGCGCCAGCTATGCAGCGGCCCAGGGAGCGGCCCAGGGCCGCTCCCTGGGCCGCGGGATGAATCCCGGCCACAAGGCTGGCCCGCGCAAATCGCCGGGAGCGATTTGCGCCAATGAACAATTCAGCTTGATTTCGGCCCCGAAGAGACCCATTGGGGACTCGGCGTCGCGTGCGTAGAATACCCCGCCCGCGTCCCCGGGGTCGTCTCCCACCAGTAGCAGGAACCTCAAGTTGCTCGGCACTCTCAAGCAGATTTTCGGCAGCCGGAATGACCGGCTGATCCGCGGCTATGGGCGGTACATCCGCGCGGCGAAGGACCTCGAGCCCGGGCTCAAGGCGCTGAGCGATGAGGCCTTGCGCGGCAAGACGGAGGAATTCCGCAAGCGGCTTCGCGAGGGCGCGACGCTCGATGACCTGCTGCCCGAAGCCTTCGCCGCCGTGCGGGAGGCGGCGTCGCGCACTCTCAAGATGCGCCACTTCGACGTTCAGCTCATCGGCGGCCTCGCGCTTCACCAGGGCAAGATCGCGGAGATGCGCACCGGCGAGGGTAAAACGCTGGTCGCGACGCTCCCCGCCTACCTCAACGCGCTCCCCGGAGACGGCGTGCACGTCGTGACGGTGAACGAGTACCTGGCGCAGCGCGACGCCGACTGGATGGGGCCGGTGTATCGGTTCCTCGGGCTGACCGTCGGGGTCGTCAAGAACTCGCAGACGCAGCAGGAGAAGCGCGAGGCGTACGCCTGCGACATCACTTACGGCACCAACAACGAGCTCGGCTTCGACTATTTGCGCGACAACCTCGCCTTCAGCCTCGACGACCGCGTGCAGCGTCACCTCGCGTACGCAATCGTGGACGAGGTCGACTCCATCCTGATCGATGAGGCCCGCACGCCGCTCATCATCTCCGGGCCGGCGGAGGAGAGCACGGAGCTCTACCTGCGGATCAACCAGCTGGTGCCGAGCCTGAAGCGCCAGCTCGAAGAGGAAGGGCCCGGCGATTTCGCGGTGGAGGAGAAGACCAAACAGGTCCACATCACGGAGGATGGGCACGAGCGTGTCGAGGAGCTGATGTTGCAGGCGGGCCTGCTGCGCGAGGGCGAAAGCCTTTACGATCCCGCCAACATCCGCCTCATGCATCACCTGAACGCGGCGCTGCGCGCGCACGCGCTCTACAAGCGGGACGTCGAGTACATCGTGCGCGGCGGTGAAATCATCATCGTCGACGAGTTCACCGGCCGCACCATGCCGGGCCGGCGCTGGTCAGACGGCCTGCACCAGGCGATCGAGGCCAAGGAAGGCGTGCGCGTACGCGAAGAGAACCAGACGGTCGCCTCGATCACCTTCCAGAACTACTTCCGACTCTACAAGAAGCTTTCCGGCATGACCGGCACCGCGGACACGGAGGCGCCGGAATTCCTCGAGATCTATGGCCTCGAGGTCATGGTGATCCCGACCCACAAGCCGATGGTCCGCAAGGACAATGCCGACTTCGTGCACCTGACGCAGAACGACAAGTTCAAGGCGATCATCGAGGACATCCGCGACTGCGTCGAGCGCCAGCAACCGGTGCTCGTCGGCACGACCTCCATCGAGACCTCGGAGCTGGTGTCGGGGGTGTTGCAGAAGGAGGGCATCGAGCACCAGGTGCTCAACGCCAAGCAGCACGAGCGCGAGGCGCACATCGTCGCGCAGGCCGGCCGGCCGGGCGGGGTGACCATCGCGACCAACATGGCAGGTCGCGGCACGGACATCGTGCTGGGCGGCAGCCTGGAGGTGGAACTCGCCGCGCTGGACAAGGAGCAGGGCGAGGAGGCCCATCAGGCCAGCCGCGAGCTTGCCAGGACCGAATGGCAGGGGCGGCACGAGAAGGTGGTGTCGGCGGGCGGCCTGCACATCATCGGCACCGAGCGGCACGAGTCCCGCCGCATCGACAACCAGTTGCGCGGCCGCTCCGGCCGGCAAGGCGACCCGGGGTCGAGCCGGTTCTATCTCTCCATGGAAGACAACCTGATGCGCATCTTCGGCGACCCGGTGCGCACGCAGCGCCTGCTCAAGATGGCCGGCATGAAGGAGGGCGAGGTCATCGAGAGCGGCATGCTCAGCCGGCAGATCGAGAAGGCGCAGCGCAAGGTCGAGGCGCATAACTTCGACATCCGCAAGCAACTCCTCCTCTTCGATGACGTCGCCAACGATCAGCGCAAAGTGATCTATCAGCAGCGCACGGAGATCATGGGGACCGCGGACGTGTCGGCGGCGATCCGCGGCATCCTGGAGGAGGCAATCGGCACGCTGGTCGACCAGTACCTGCCCAAGCACGCGATGCCCGCCGACTGGGACCTCGTGGGCCTCAGCAAGGCGCTCGAGACCGATTTCAACGTGCGCGTGGACGTGAAAGGCTGGCTCGAGCAGGAGCCGGAGCTCGAGGAGCCGGCGCTGCGCGCGCGGCTCGCCCGCGATGTAGAGCAGGCGTACGATGCCAAGGTGTCACGCATCGATCAGACGTTGATGCGCCACATCGAGAAGGACGTCATGTTGCGCACTCTCGATGCGCACTGGCGCGATCACCTCGGGGCGATGGATTACCTGCGCCAGGGCATTCACCTGCGCGGCTATGCCCAGCAGGACTACCGCACCGAATACAAGCGCGAGGCCTTCCAGATGTTCACCGCGATGCTGGATCGCGTGAAATTCGAGACGGTGACGCGCCTGATGCAGATCGAGGTGCGCACTCAGGAAGAGGTCGAGCGCGAGGAGGAGGAGCGCCGCCGTCATTTGATGCGGGCTCTGCAGACGCAGCACGCGGAAGCACTCTCCGCCCTGGCGGGTGGAAGCGAAGTGCCGCCGGACGCAGCGGTTCCCGCTGCTGCGCACGCGGCGATGCGTGGCGGCTCTCCTGGCCGCGGCGGAGGTGATGCGCCTGTCCCGCCCCCGGCGGACCTGCAGGGTACGTTCGTCCGCGGCGAGCGCAAGATCGGCCGCAACGAGCCCTGTCCCTGCGGCTCCGGCAAGAAGTACAAGCATTGCCACGGCGCGCTCTCGAGCGTTGAATGAATGATCCTCGTCGTTGCCGCGGCGATCCTCGATAGCTCGGGGAAAGTCCTCATTGCCGAGCGCCCGGCGGGCAAGCACATGGCCGGCCGGTGGGAATTTCCAGGTGGCAAGGTAGCGCCGGGCGAATCGGAGGCGGCTGCCCTGGCCCGGGAGCTCGCGGAGGAGCTCGGCATCGAGGTGATCGGTGCCCGCCCGATGATGCGGCTGCGACATCGCTATCCCGACCGCACCGTCGAGCTTTCCATGTGGGTGGTCGAGAGTTACCGCGGCGAGCCGCAGGCGCTCGACGGCCAGCGCCTGAAATGGGTGCAGCGCGCGCAGCTCGACCGCGAGGACATTCTGGAGGCGGACCGTCCGTTCGTGGCCGCGCTGGTACAATGGCCGTCGCCTTCCCAGAACTGAGACAGGATTCCCCATGGCAGCGAAGAGCGATCTTCCGGACGTACACCTCGACCCGGCCGGTCTCTACCGGGAGGAGATCTACACCGATCGCCGCGCCGGCACCATCCGTCGCCTGACCCCGGTGACCGTGCACGGGGCCACCGACCCCGCGCGGCCGGTCCTGTTCTCCGGACAGACGCAGCTCCTCACCCCCGCCGGCGTGCTGCCGCTCGTATTCGAGATCGAGGCGAGCACGCTCGAGGAGGCTCTGGCCAAGTTTCCCGAAGGGGTCAATGCCGCGCTGGAGCAGGCCATCGATGAGGCCCGCGAGATGCGCCGCGAGGCCGCAGGACGCATCGTCGTGCCGGAGGTCGGCGGCGGCGTAGGTCCCGGTCCCGGTCCTGGCGGGGGCAAGATCAAATTTCCCTAGGTCGGCCACGCACAAAGCACCAATCAACCTAGGTGCGGCACGAAAGACCGGAGTGGGCCATGGGTAGACAGAGGCGATTGCGTCCGATCCTTTTCGCGGCGGCCGCGGCCGGGCTGCTTGCCGGCTGCGCCATGCTGGTCGGCCAGCCCGCGACGGTTCCGGGTCCGGGGCGGCTCGATGTGCCGCAGCCGACGGCCACGCAGATTGCGACGGGCGCCAACCCCAATCCGTCGACACCACAAATGAATCAGTTCGCCGTCGAGGTGAATCCGCGGCGCGCGGCTCACGAAGCGAATCCTTACAGTTGGCTGGAGAACGTCCATTCTGGCCGCACGAAACATTGGATCTTCGTCGAGAATCAGACGACGGCGAGGGCGCTGGCGGCCATCCCGCAGCGCGCGTGGATCCGAAGACGGCTCGAGCAGCTCCAGGTCGGCGGCGCCGGCGTTGCCGGCGACGTCGTCGTGGAGCGCAGTTTCTATGCCGCTTCCGATGGCACCCGGTTGCGCATGGAGATTGCGCATCGGCGCGATCTGGCGCACGACGGTAATCAACCGACGCTTCTCACCGTCGACCACCCGACCAGCAAGCCGCCGGGCCCGCTGCTGGAGCCGTTCGTGTTGGTCTGGTTGGAGATGGGTGGCGTCTATGCGCGCGCCGAGGTGCGCAACAGTCTCGCGCCGGACCCCGGCTCGCCCGGGACGGCCACGCCGTCCGACAAGCCCATCGCGCTCAGCGATCTGTTCGCTGCGGCGCAGTCGCTGATCGATCGCCACTACACCCGACGGGCGCGGCTCGGTATCTACGGGCGCGGCTTCGGCGGCCTGATGGCCGGTGCCGCCGTCGCTCTGCGGCCGGACTTCTTCGGCGCGGCGCTGCCGACCGGTACCTGGCAGCAGTACCTCCTGATCGCCACCGGCAATTGCTTTCCACCGACGCTGATCACAACAGCCGAGCGCGACGGCAACATCAGGCCGTGGCAGGGCTATGAGCTCGCGGCAGTCCTGCAGTCGGAGCAAGTCTGTAGCCGTCGTCCGATCCTGCTCCGGGTCGACCGGGATGAGGAGCGGGGGGACCGCTATCGGTAAGACGGGAGCGCGCCGCCGACAAGCTGGCGTTCGCGGCAAAGTGGCTGGGGGCGCAGCCCGCCCGGGTAGTCCACATTATTCACGAACGCTGACACGATTCAGTCCCCGGGGCCTCGCTTCGCAAGGCATTTCCCGGGCCGCCGCAAGTACGTCCCTGTAGGCTGCGGGAAAAACGTCCGTGTTTTTCACGCCCCGGGAAATGCCTTGCGAATCAAGTCCCCGCTGAATGCTTGCGCCGTTCATGAATAATCCGGGTTATTGGTTCCGGGTATTAGCCCGTTCTCGCGGATTCGCCCCCGGTTCTGAGGGCGGCGAGGGGGCTGGGTAACGGCGATTCAGGCACTTGGGCGCGATTTGGCGGCGAAAATCGCTGTAGTGCCGACCTTGGTGCTGGCCAGGAGCGGCGGGGTGCGCATAATGGACCCCTGTCATGTTCCTGCGCGCCAAGATCCGCAAGAAAGACGGCAAGGAGCACCGCTACTTCAGCGTGGTGGAGAACCACCGCGTTCGCGGCGGTCGCGTGGTGCAGCGGCACGTGCTGTATCTCGGGGAAATCAATTCCTCACAAGAGCTCGCCTGGCGCAAGTCCATCGAGGTGTTGGACGAGAGGAGCGAAGCTCCCCGAACGTTGGCGTTGTTTCCCGAGGATTGCGAAGGCCTGTTGCCGGATGAGTCGGTGGTGCGGCTGCGTATGTCGCAGATGCGCCTCGTGCGACCGCGGCAGTGGGGTGGCTGCTGGCTGGCGCTGCAATTGTGGCGCGAGTTGGAGCTGGATGAGTTCTGGTCGGAGCGGTTGCTGCCCTCTCGCAAAGGCACGCGCTGGAGCGAGGTGTTGCTGATCCTGGTGGTGTACCGGCTGCTGTCGCCCGGAAGCGAGTGGCGGCTGCACCGGGAGTGGTATGGGCGCAGTGCGCTGGCGGATCTTCTGGGGATGGATCGGGTCATCGACGAGCACGCGCTCTACGACTGCCACGATCTGCTGTTGAAGTACAAGGCGGAGCTGTTTGATCACCTGGTCGGTCGCTGGCGTGACCTGTTCAACGTCAGCTTTGACGTATTGCTCTACGACCTCACGTCGACTTATTTTGAGATCGACCCACCGCTGTCGGATGCTGACAAACGTCAGTTCGGATACTCGAGAGATCACCGTCCTGATTGCGTGCAGGTGGTCATCGCCTTGGTCGTGACACCGGAGGGTTTTCCGCTCGCCTACGAAGTGCTGGCTGGAAACACCGCGGACAATACGACGTTGCGGGACTTTCTCGCCCGGATCGAGCGCCAGTACGGGAAAGCTCGGCGGATATGGCTCTGCGACCGTGGCGTTCCCACCGAGGAGGTGCTGCAGGAGATGCGTGCGAGCGATCCGCCGGTGCAGTACCTGGTGGGCACGCCCAAGGGGCGGCTGACCGCCCTCGAGCGCTCGCTCCTGGAGAAGCCGTGGGTGAAGGCGCGCCAGGACGTACGCGTGAAGCTGCTCGCACAGGATCAAGAGCTGTACGTGTTCGCCGAGAGTCGCGACCGCATCGCCAAGGAGCGCGGCATGCGCCGGCGCCAGTTGAAATGGCTGTGGCAGCGTCTCAAGCAGCTCTCGACGATGCACAAGCTGACTCCCGAGGCGCTGTTGATGAAGCTCGGCGCCGCACAGAGCAAAGCCCCCGCCGCCTGGCGCCTGGTGACCGTGGAGCTGCCCGTGCAAGGGACCGCCTTCGGCTTCTGGCTCAATCGCAAGAAGTTGCGTGAAGCGCGCCGGCGTGAGGGTCGTTATCTGCTGCGCACCAATCTCACCGAGTCCGATCCGGCGAAACTGTGGGAGTATTATTTGCGCTTGGTGGCCGTCGAAGAGGCGTTCAAGACCCTCAAAGGGGACCTGGCGATCCGGCCGATCTTCCATCAACACGAAGATCGCATCGAGGCGCATATCTTCATTGCCTTCCTCGCTTACTGTCTGCACGTCACCCTTGGCCACCGACTCAAAGGCCTCGCCCCCGGGCTCACCGCGCGCAGTGTCTTGGAGAAGTTCTCCGCCGTGCAGATGATCGACGTGCACGTACCCACCACCGATGGACGCGAGCTCATCCTCACGCGCTACACCGAACCGGAGCCGGAACTGCAACTGCTGCTCGAGAAGCTCAAGCTCCCTCTGCCACCGCAGCCGCCGCCGAAAATCACCGCCGCTCAGGTCGGTTCAGCCGTCCCCGTGTAGTGCCGACCTACGGGGGTGGCTCCACGGAAAATCAAAGGGTTAGCCATCTCCTACCCCGCGAATCCGCGAAGACGGGTTAGTACGGTCAGGAGGGCCTGCGATCCGGCGGCGCGTCGTCGTCGTCCTGCTGCCCCGGCGCGCGATCCACCGCCTCGTCCGGCGCCGGCTCACCAGGGATGGCGTGCTTCTCGGTCAGCCACGCGCCGAGGTCGATGAGCTTGCAGCGCTCGCTGCAGAAGGGCCGGAAGGGCGATTGTGACCAGTCGATCTCACGCTGGCAGGTGGGGCACTTGACGGTCTGGACGGCCATCACGCGCAGCAGGTGAGGAGGAACTTCACGTCCGTATCGGCCTGCGCCGCGCGCTCCGCCAGACCCTTCCAGCTGAGGAAGCGCACGTTGCAGCGGTGGTGGCTGCCGCTCACCTCCGGGTAAAGCGCCATCGAGGCAGGCAGCGCGATCCGCAGGAGCTGCAGCGGATTCTCGCGGACGAACGTGATCGTGAAGTTGCCGCCCTGGGCGGTCTCCTGCCGCGTGCGCCCGTTCTGCCGGATCAGCCAGATGAGCTCGGAGACGGCATCACACAGCGGTCGCAATACGGTCAGCCACTGGTTGAAGGCCCTCACTCGGCTCTCATCCGGCTGCGACAGCCAGAAGAGGTAATCCGGGAGGTCGAACTCACAGGTTCCGCCGGGGATGCTGCTGCGGTGCTTGACGGCGTTCAGGAACTCGGAATCCTTGAGCGGCTGCAGGTTCGCGATACCGGCGTTCATCAGCTCCGAGCGCAGCCGGGTCAGATTCGTGATCAGGGCCTTGAGCCGATTGCTATCGACGCCAGGCTTGGACTGGAATTCCCCGAGCAGGATGAGCTGGCGCTCGAGCTCCTTCAGCGCCTCCGAGCGCACGTCGCTGCGGGTGATGATCGCCAGGATGTCGATCAGGCTGGTTACCGCCGCGCGCGTCCCCCACTGGCTTGCGGTCTCGTTGTGGTAGAGCGCCTGGCTGTAGAGGAAATCCAGCCGCAGGAAGGTGCGCATCCGCTCATTGAGCGGTTGCTCGAAGACCAGTGTGCGGTCGCTCTCGAGGGCGTCGGGCGAGGCTTCGTGGGGAGGCGCGGCGGCCTCGGGGGCGTCGGTCGTCATGCGACCTATTGTGCGCGACATCCGCAGGGGACGTAAACGGGCGAAACGGATGGCCGTTGAAAAATGGAAATGGGAATTCTGATTTTCAGGGCCTCCCGTTTACACCCGTAAGGAGGTCGCTAGCTTCGCGGCGCCTGCGAGTACGTATTGCGCCGCTGGCCGCCCCCCGCTTTGGAGGCGCTCCGGATGTTCCCTGATGTACCCGAAACGCAGCAGTTCCTCGAGGAATCTGCGCGCCGCTGCGTTATTGCGACCTTTCATGATCTCGTCGCGCAGAGCACGCAGCGTGAAAGGCTTGTGTGCGTGACTGCGCGCCAGCTTGGGCAGCAGAGCGGCCGAGCTTTTTCCGAGCCTTTCCTCGGCGCGCAGAGAATACCAACGCTCGAGGAAGGGCATCATATCCTCCTGCGTGAGTGGCGCGTCGGGGCCGTCGGCGCCGAAGCCGAGCATCTCGCCTGTCGCCTCATCGAGTGCCGCGAGCGAGCCGCGCAGATCGCCATCGAAGATCCGGTATAGGGCGCCGGCCGCTTCGGGCTCGACGGGCGGTCGCGCCGGGCGACTCTCCTCGACCCGTAAGGCGGCGTAGCGGCGCCGCAGCAGCTCGAGAAATTCCTCCTGGGTGAGCGATGAGAGCGCGGGCGGGGTCGAAAACACTGTGGCGAGCTGCGGCTGAGCGTCGATCACTGTCCGCACCGCCTCGTCCGTGCCGACGACGAGCCAGTGATAGCCCTCGACCATGAAGCAGATGTCGCGAATGTCGCGCAGGAGCTGAGCAGCCCGCTCGGCGTTCGACTCGGTGAGATTTTCGAGATTGTTGAGGTGTACGAGGATGGCCCGTGTACCGAGCACTTCGCGGGCAAGATGGATGAGCTGCTGCAGCAGGCCCTGGATCATCAAGCTTGGCGTCGCGGTCGCCGGCGTCACCAGAGTAGTGGATCGGCCTGCACTGCCGCCGAGACCGGCGACGCTCAATCCGCCACTGCTTCCGGTAGTCGCCTGATACACGCGCACCATCTGGCTCGCCTGGCGGACAGCCTCGGCACCCTCGACCTTGCGCCTCGCTGCGGCTTGCTTCGGCGCGGCTCCGAGCAAGGCATCGAGTACGCTTCGCAGCGCGAGGGCACAGAGTTGATCCAGGGTCAGCGCGGAGCTCACGCTGACTGCGGCCGGCGTGGAGAGCACTCCGGCGTCAGCGATCTCAGCCTTGACGTGTTGGGCGAGAGTTGATTTGCCGACACCTACCGCCCCTCTTACGGTCTGCCTGCTCGATCCCGGACTGCGCTCGATCTTTGCGAGCAGGCGATCGGTATCGGCCGTGCGCCCCACGAAGAGCGACATGGGATAACGGGTACCCGCCTGCAATGGCTCCTGAAAGAAGGGGCTCTCGCGCAGGTTGAAGAGCCTCCAGGCGTTGCGGACGGAGTTTCGGTCCAAGGAGATTCCCCCGAATACCCTTTGGTGCGGCTCTGGCAGATCTTCCGCACCAAA
>CAWHWV010000006.1:0-114493 GCA_963833085.1 uncultured Pseudomonadota bacterium | reverse complement strand
ACACGGCGGCTCAATCGCGAGGTGGCCTGTCACTACACGTTCATGCACGAGAATCTCTTCGACATGAACCATCAGTTCATGCACCGGAAGAACATGGGCTCCATCCGTGCGAGCTGTCTCGGGCGTCGCCATGGCGAGCACTGGGCGGAAGTCGAATACTCCTTCAGCCGCACGGCGGGCAAGTCCTCCATGGGTGAGCGGGTCATCGTCGATATGATGCGCAAGCACGGCGACAACAAGCGGGCGGACTTCCGCGACCACATGCGCATCCGCACCGATTATCCCTCGCAGAGCCTGCGGGTTTGGGTGGGACGCAACATCACGGAGGATCAGGACCCCGTGCTGAGCGTGTGGCTGTGCTACGTGCCCACCGATGCGCAGCAGCGGACCAACCGCACCTTCGGCTATCTCTCCGTCAAGAAACCGCCTATCCCGGGCCTGATCCATCTTGCGTGGCCGTTCTTCGTCTGGTTCACGGAGCGGATCTTCCTCGAGGACAAGGACATCGTCGAGCATGAGCAGCGGGCATTCGATGCCCAGGGAGCCGACTGGA
The DNA here is from genome assembly GCA_963833085.1 of uncultured Pseudomonadota bacterium. Classification (GTDB taxonomy): domain Bacteria; phylum Pseudomonadota; class Gammaproteobacteria; order Steroidobacterales; family Steroidobacteraceae; genus 13-2-20CM-66-19. The sequence goes on along the minus strand of CAWHWV010000006.1, from coordinate 113,940 downwards.
ACAACGAGGTGTTCCCGGCGATCCGTGACCTGCGGGTCGTTCTAGCCCGTTGCGGCGTGCCGCTCGGCACCACTCCCTGAGGCGGCAAGCTCCACGCCCGGTTTGCGCGCTATCAACACGGCGTTGGTGCCGCCGAAGGCGAAAGAGTTCGACATGACCGTGCGCGCGCCGGTGCCGCTGCGCGCGACATTGGCAACGTAATCGAGATCGCAGTCCGCTGCCGGCATCCTCAGGTGCATGGTTGGCAGCAGCACATCCTGCTGCAGGGCGAGCAGTGCCAGCGTCAGCTCGAGAGCACCGCTCGCGCCGAGGAGGTGGCCGTGGATCGCCTTGGTCGCGCTCACCGGGATCCGGTAGGCGCGCTCGCCGAAGACCTCCTTGAGCGCGGCGGTCTCGACGGAGTCGTTGGCCTGAGTGCCGGTGCCGTGGGCGTTGATGCTGTCGATGGCAGCCGCCGCCATATCTGCCGACCGTAGTGCCGCGCGCATGGCGGCCGCCTGGCCCGCGATGGTGGGACGCGTGATGTGACTCGCATCGGTCATGAGTCCGTAGCCGAGGATCTCACCCTGAATCGGCGCGCCGCGCTCGACGGCCCGCTCCCAGTCCTCGAGCACGACGATCGCCGCACCTTCAGCCAACACGAGCCCGGTGCGATTGGCGGCGAAGGGCTTGCAGGAGGCGGAGGAATCGCTCGGGTCCTCGCGCGCCAGGGTGTGCAATGCCTCCCAGGCCTTCATCGCGCCGAACGACAACGGCGCCTCCGAGCCGCCCGCGACCGCGACGTCGATGTCCCCGCGGCGCAGACGCAGCCACGCCTCGCCGATCGAGACGCCCGAGGAAGAGCAGGCCGTGGAGTAGGTGAGGTTGGGGCCGCTCAGGTCATGTTCGATCCCGATCCATGCGGCGGGCGCGTTGGTCATGCCCGTCAGGACGGAGAACGGCTTCAAGCGCTCGCAGCCGTCCCGGTACAGCGAGAGATACCCTTCGTCGGTGGTGAGGGCACCGCCCATGCCGGTGCCGATGAAGACTCCGACCCGCTCGCGATCCGCGGCCACGAGATCGAGCCGCGCCGCACCGATGGCCTGCCGCGCCGCAACCAGGGCGATCTGACTCACGCGGTCCAACATCCGAAGCCGCGGCGCAGCGAAGTGCTCGTCGCCTTCGAAGCGCACACAGGCCGCAAGCGGCGCGGCGAGGCGGTCCGACCAGGGCGTATCGAGGCGTCGGATGGCGGAGCGGCCCGCCGTTGCATTGGCGAGCGCTTCTGCGCAGTTGTTGCCGAGCGGCGAGATGAGGCCGATGCCGGTGACGGCGACGCGTCTCATACAGCCTGTGGCGCGACCTTCTGATTGGCCATCAGCTCATCGACGTATTTCGCAGCATCTCCCAGGGTTCCAAAGGTGACGCCCTCGGAGGGCAGATGCACACCGAACTCCTCTTCGATGAAGAAGAGTATCTCGACCATGCCGAGAGAGTCGATTCCGAGGGAGCTGAGCGGCTGGTCGGGCGTGAGCCGGGCAGGGTCCAGCTTGAAGCGCTGCGCAAGGATTCGCGACAGTCGTTCTATCGTAGTCATGATGGAGACCCCTGGATGACGCCGGGAAGGGCTGCGGACGGAACTGTCACGGCGGAGCGTGTCTTGCCGCTGACGCGTGCGGCGATGCCTAGCAGGCCTGGTGCCCGCCGCAGCAGCGGCAGGAGCGGGGCGGTTACGCCGGGACGCATCGCGGCGTGAGCGAAGCACGCCGCCAGGCGCATGCGCCCGGAGAAGTGCGCACGCCAGCGTGAGGCATAGCGCTGCTCAATCTGGCGCCGGCGCATCTCGCCCCGCATGTCGCACCGCAGTGCCTCCGGAAAGCCAGTCAGCTCTTCGCAGAGCAGCCACGCCGACTGCAGCGCCATGCTGATGCCCTCGCCGATGATCGGATGGACTTCGCCGGCCGCGTTGCCGATCAAAAAAGCGCCGCTGTGACCGCTTCCGAGGCGCACGCCCGGCCGGATGGGTCCGGCGGCGAGCCACGGCCCTACCCGCGAGGCGTGCGCCAGGGCTTCTCGCACGCCGCGGCACTCGCGACGCAGAAGCGCCTCGATCGTCTCACCAGCGCGGCTCCCCGCTGCGCCGCGCCGGCAGACGTTCAGCCTGTCGCGCCGAATACAGCAGGCGAGGGTAGCGAGCCCGTCGCTCGCGATGACCATGCCGCCATAGCCGCCGCCGAATGCCAACACCGGCAGCAGGCCATCGTCCAAGATGGCGCCGCGGAAGCTTGCCTTGAATCCCAACAGGTCCGCGGCTCGGCGCTCGCGCTCACGGCGCGCTCCGTCCGCCGGCGGCGGCTGCCACGAGCCGTTTGCCCGAATGACCACGGGCGCGCGCAGCGTCAGGCTCCCGAAGCCGGCGTCCGTGGCGTTGACCTCGAAACCCGCACCGTGCGCCTCACGGTGCACGGCAGTCGCCCTGCAGGGCTGGAGCACTGTCGCTCCCGTGGCTCGCGCCTGCTCGAGGAGCAGCAGATCGAGGTGCTCTCGTCCCAGGGCATACCCCCAGTGAGGATAGCCATCGGCACCCGCGGGGAGCGCGGCCGTCATACTGTCCTCGCCGCACCAAAGCGCGACCCGCCGCAGCTCGGGACCCGCGTGCCGACGCAGCGACTCGCCGAGACCCAGGGCATCGAGGAGTGGGAGATTGCTTGCCGCGATGCATTCCCCGCAGACCTTGCGGCGCGGAAAGCGCTTCGCCTCGAGGAGCGCCACCGACCAGCCGACGCGCGCGAGTAGAATGGACGCGCTGGAACCGGCGGGGCCCGCGCCGATGATGATCGCGTCGTATGAGGCCTGCATCATTGAGCCGGATCGCCGCGCGCGGCGACAAAGAGATGACTGAAGAGCCCGGCGGGATACTCCTGCAGTCTCCAGCGTGTTCCGCTCGTGGGCCACAGCCGCGAGAGTTCGTTGCCCCGGAAACCGGCACGCACGCTGACGAGGGCATCGTAACGGGTGTCGGCGCTCACCCCGAGTGCTGGCAGCAAGCGGCTGCCGATGAGCCCTGGGAGGCTGCGCCGCGGCTCGCAGGCGACGAAGGCATCGCATCGGCTCGCAACCGCCGACAATAACTCGCGCAGCGCGCCTTCCTCGAAGTGATGGAGGAAGAGGTTGGCCAGGACCAGATCCCACCGTCCTGCGAGCTGCTGTTGAGTCGGAGCTCGAGCCCATTGGAGTACATCCACGATAAGCGGCTGCAGGCTCCAGCCCAGGCGAGCAAAAGCGGTACCCGTTGACTCGGCAACGAGCGCTTGCCGGTCGAGCAGCGTGATACTGGCGTCACGCCAGGACGTCGCAAGACGCGTTGCGAGCCGTAACGCCAGGCTGCCGTCGCCGGCCCCAAGCTCGAGGATGCGCACAGGGCCACGCTTCGGAGTCGACGCCAGCTCACGTCGCGCGGTCCGACTCAGTATTCCGCAGCTTCCGATAACGCGATTGACGCGCCGCAGGTCGCGTCGCGACCGGATCGCGCGCGGGTCCGTCGGCGGCAGATCATCGAGGATCTCCGGACGGACTTCTCGGCACCGAGCCGTCAATCGACCCTCAGAAGCGCCCCGTGACAGCTGAAGCCGGCGCCGAACGTTCCGAGCCACCACCATCCTCCCGCGGCGCCGCCGGTCAGGGCTGCCTGCAGCACGAAGTACACGAACGCGCTCGAGAGATTGCCGTACTCCCGCAACACCGAGGCGCTGTACCGCAGGTCCTGCGGCGCAATTCCCAGCCGTTCCTCCAACTCGCGCAGCACATCGCGCCCGCCTGCATGCACGATCCAGGCGCTGATCTGCGAGATGTCGAGCCGCGCGCGCCTCAAGCTCGTTCCGAGTACGCGCTCGACGTACTCTGCGGCGAGCTGTGGCACCGGCCGAGTGAGCACGTTGCGAAGCATTCCGCGGCGCTGCTCGAACATCAGTGCCGCACGCCGATCGGGATCGATGAGGGACTCGCTGTCGTGCCAGAGGATGCGGCGGCGGCCCGGGGATGGCGCATTCGACAGGACCGCGGCGCCGGCGCCGTCGCCGAATAGACACGCGCTCACCAGAACGCCCGGATCATCATCGAGATACATGGCCGCGCTCGACACCTCGACGCAGATCGAGAGGACGTTGCTCGGCTCCCGCCGCGAGTCGATCAGCGCCTGGCCCAGCCGCATATTGGGCACCGCGGCGGCGCAACCTTGCCCGACGAGATCGAACGCCGATATGTTGGGACGGAGACCCAGGCGCTCGATGACATACCCGCTGAGCCCCGGACAGAGATAGCCGGTACAAGTGCTCACCACGATGGCATCGATGTTGCCGGTGTCCACTCCGGCATTGTCGAGAGCCGCCGCTCCTGCCTGGGTGGCAAGCTCCGGAGCCGCCTCGAGGAAGCGCTGGTGGAGCGTATCCGGATCGATCCGGAATACCTCGGCGAGGGGAGTGACGGCGAGCCGCCGCGCTTCCATGCCGTTATCACCGAGCAGCACGGCTCTGGCGAGCGCGCGCGTGCGCTCGCTCAGGCCCGCGAACCATTCCGAGCCTTGGAAAGCGTCCCAGCAATCGCGCTTGGTATAGCGTGACGGCGGAGTCGCGGTGCCGATCCCGTTCAGGTACATGAGGGTAGGTATCCCCCAGGGAGGGGATAAGTTCCCGCGTCCGGCGGAATTTCAGCCGATGAGGTCCCTATAGGCGTGCCAGGTCGCGTGCCCGAGGAGCGGGGCGATCACGATCATGCCGAGGAGGAGGGTCACGAAGCCGAGCGCCGTGAGTCCCACGATGATCGCCGCCCATACGATCATGGCCGGGATGTTGTGCACGCTTGCCTTGATGCTCGCCCACATGGCCTCGGTCGCGGTCGCATGCCGGTCGATGATGAGCGGTACGGCGACGACCGACAGCACGAACACCGCGACCGCGAAGATCGCGCCCGATGAGAAGTAGGCGATGACTTCCCGGGTGCTGGCGAAATCGCCGGCGCCGCCCCAGAGGGCGACAGAGAGGCTCGGCACGTGGATGTCCAGGGTCGATTGCAGCAATACCGTCGAGGCGATGAACCACACGATGGCGATGACGGCGAGAATTCCGCCGAAATGCATCAGCGCGTCGGGGTTACGGGTGACGGCCTCCAACGACTCGTCGAAGCCTCGCGGCTCGCGTGCCGCGCGGCGCCTGGAGAGCTCGCACACGCCCGTGGTCATGATGGGTCCCACCAACAGGTAGCCCGTCACCGCGGCCGCGACGAGATAGGGGTGGGTGCCGCCCAACATGAGGAGCACCGCGCCGATGATGGCGATGATGACGCCGTGCGCGAGGCTGGCCAGCTTCAATTGGCGGAGGTCCTCCCACCCGCCGCGCAGCCACACGATCGACTGCAGCGCGGGGACGCTGCGCACTTCCACGTGCAGAAAAGGACGCTTTCCGAGGCTGAGGGACGTGCTCATGGAGGACTCCGTTACCGTTACCCGCTGCCGTCCTCAGCATACTCCTGTAGACTTCGCGCGGCGGCGCCCCCGTAGCTCAGTGGATAGAGCGACCGCCTCCTAAGCGGTAGGTCGTCGGTTCAACTCCGGCCGGGGGCGCCATTAAATCAATAAGTTAAAGCGCATTTCTCGTTCAAAATCTCATTCTAACAGTGGCTCCGCCTGCGGGGGTCTCCCCGACGTCGACGCCTGCACCGTGTGCGGCGGCAATCTGGCGCACGAGAGTGAGTCCGATGCCGCTGCCTTGGCGCTTGGTGGTGAAAAAAGGAACGAATACTTTCTCGCGCTGCTCGGGCGGAATGCCCGGCCCGTTGTCGGCGACTGAGATCGTGATCCGCCCGTCCGATTCCCGGTAGGCCGAGAGGGCGATCTCCCCGGAAGGGGTGTCGCGCAAGGCCTCGATGGCGTTGCGCACCAGGTTGATCAGCGCCTGGTCGAGAAGCTCGGCGTCCACCGCGAGCTCCAGGGTCTCGGGCTCGACGCGGCTCAGCATGTGGATGTCGCGATCGGCGAGATCGCCCGCGAGCAGCCGTTGGATACGGGCGAACAGGCGCTGCACCGGGATCAACTCCATCCGCGCGGCGAGCGGTTTCGTCAGCCGCCGGTGGCTGCGCACGAAATGCAACAATCCCTCGCTCCTCCTGGACACGGTCTCCAGTGCGTCACGGGCATCCGCCAGGGCGGCTGCGCGCGGGTCATCCGTGGGCAGCTGCTGCAGAACGTCCCGGACCAGATCATGGGCTGTGGTGGCGAGAGAGGATACCGGCGTCAATGAGTTCATCACCTCGTGAGCCATGACGCGGATGACCGTCTGCCAGGCCTCGAGCTCCTGGGCGCTCATCTCATTCTCGATGTTCTGCAGGGAGACGAGCCGCGTGCGCATCCCCCGCGCGGCAATCTCAGTGGCTGCCGCCTTGAGGAGCAGGGCGCCCGACGAGCGCTCCATCCGCAGGATGGCGGTGTTGCCCGGCGAGAGAGACTCGAGGCCCACGGCGAACGACTCGCCGTACCGCGAGAGCTGCTCAGCCTTGGTCAGCGAGCTCTCGAAGAGACGCCGCCCGGCCATGTTGAGCATCCTCACGGCGCCCCGCTCGTCGATGGAGATCAAGGCCACGGGGACATGATTGACCAGCGTTTGGAGATACTGTGCCTGCTCGTCCCGCTCCGAGCGGCCGGCACGCAGGCGCGCGAGGACGCGCTCCATGGCGGTGCCGAGCTCGCGGTGAGCTCCGTCGGCCGTAAGCCCGCTGAAGCTCTGCGAGAGATCGTCCACCGATAGCGCATCGAGGAAGCGGGCGATCTCGCGACTCGACTGGGTCGAGAACCGTACCAGGGCGATGGCCTCGTAGAGCGCCGCGGCGATGAAAAGAGAGATCGTCACGTACCACTGGGTATTGGTGATCATCCACGCCAACGCGCCGACCGTCAGGAAGAGTGCGGCCGTGCGCACGGCAACGCCGGTTCGAAAGGGGCTAGAGGCCATATTTCTGCATGCGCCGGTAGAGCGAGGGACGCGTGAGGCCGAGCGCCTCGGCGGCGCGGCTGATGTTCCTGCCATGCGCCTCGAGCGCTCGCAGGATCGCCTCCTTTTCCATGGCATCGAGCGTCGACGCCTCCGGTGGGAGTGAGGGGAGCGCGGCGCCGGGCGCCCCCGGCCCTGATGCGGCGAGCGAGAAGTCACTTGGGTCGAGCATATCCCCTTCGCTCAAAATGACGGCGCGCTCCACGGCATGGCGCAGGGCGCGCACGTTGCCCGGCCACGCATGGACCGTCAGGCGGTCGAGTGCCGCCGCGCTCAATCGCTTGGGAGCTACGTTGTACTTTTCCGAATAGATCGCGATGAAGTGATCGAGGAGCAGCGGAATGTCCTCCTGTCGCTCGCGCAGCGGCGGCAGTTCGATCTCCACGGTGTTGATGCGGTAGAGAAGGTCCTGGCGGAACACGTTCTCGTCGGCGAGACGCTGCGGCGAGAGGTTGGTGGCGCTGATCAGGCGGACGTCGATGGACTCGGGCTTCTCAGCACCGACCGGCGTCACTTCGCGCCGCTCGATGGCGGTGAGGAGCTTGCCCTGCAGGTGCAGCGGCACGTTGCCGATCTCGTCGAGAAAGAGCGTGCCGCCGGAGGCGGCGCGCAGTAGTCCGATCCGGTCCTGCCTGGCGTCCGTGAACGCTCCGCGGCGGTGGCCGAAGAGCTCGCTCTCGAAGAGGTGCGGCGACAGCGTGCCGAGATCGACGCGCACGAAGGCGTGCTCGGCACGCGCCGAGTGCCGGTGAATCTCACGCGCGACCAGCTCTTTGCCGGTTCCGTTCTCTCCCAGGATGAGCACGTTGGCATCGGTGGGAGCGGCGCGGCGGATAGTCTGGAAAACGCGCAGCATGCGCGGCGGAGGTCCCGATCATCTGTCCCTCGATGCGCGTGGCCTCCGCGAGCCCCTGGCTGCGGGCGCGAAACTCCGTGGCCTCGATGCGCGAGCGGCGCAGGTTGGATGCGGCGATCAAGGTCGCGAGCAGTCGCTCGTTCTCCCAGGGCTTGGTGACGAAATCCGCCGCGCCTTTCTTCATGGCCTCGACGGCAAGGGAAACGTCGCCGTGCGCGGTGATGAGCACCACGACCGCTTGGCTGTCGAGCGCGAGCACCTGCGTGAGGACCGCCAGCCCTTCGGCGCCTTTGTCGGCGCCGGTCGAAAAATTCATGTCGAGGAGCAGAACGTCGAACGCGTTGCGCCGCACCAGCTCCGGCAGAGTGGCGGGATCGCGCAGTGTCTTCACGGATGCGAAATGCCGCTTCAGGAGCAGACGAGCGGCGAGGAGGATGTCCTCCTGGTCGTCGACGATGAGGATGCGGGCTGGATCGGGTCTGCGTCGGTGCCAATGTCCGAATCCGAACAGTTGTCCGCTGCAGTTGTACACCGGCGGACACCTCGCGGCCAGCAGGTGCTGGTAACTAATTGATAACTAACGTATTTTTGGATGGCATGGGCATTGCAGAACCCATGCGTCATGCATGAGAGCCGAGTAGTCGATGTGTCGAGCAGGCGGGCGGGCGGCCCTGAGCCCGGCCCCCCTCCGGCCGGTGGTGGAATGGACAAACCCATCGCTCGCCCGCCTGCCTGGCGGCGGTACGCCCCGTACGGAGCGGCGGCGGTGCTCGTCATCGGCGCCGCTGCCTGGCTGCTCCACGGTCTCGGCATCAGCACCTATCGCGTTGCGGCGGATCAGCTCACCGTCGGTACGGTGACACGGGGGAAGTTCGAGGACTACATCGCCGTGCGCGCGACCGTCGCGCCGTTCACCATTTTCTATCTCACCACCGAGCAGGGTGGTGGCGTGCAAGCAGGTGCTCGCGGAGGACGGCGCGACCGTGAAGGCGGGCCAGCCGCTGCATCGTGCTGTCCAACACCGCTCTGCGGCTCCAGGTCGCTTCGCGGGAGGCCGACATCTCGAGCCAGATCAACACCATCGAGGGCACGAAGCTGCAGCTCGAGGACACCCGCTTCAAGTATCAGAGCCAGTTGCTCGATATCGAGCACCAGCTCGCCGTGCTGAAGAGCGACCTGGCGCGCGACAAGATCCTGCTCGACGGCAATGCGATCGCGCCCATGCTCTACGCGCAGGAGCAGGAGCAGTACCGCTACGAGCTCAAGCTCCGCGATGCCACCATCGTCTCGCGCGACTCGGAGCAGCGGTTGCGGACGACCCAGCTGGCCCAGCTCGGCAAGACCCTGGCCTGGCTCAAAGACAACATCGCCACCGCGCATGCCAGTCTCGATGCGCTCACCATCCGCGCACCGACCGCCGGGCAGTTGACGGCTCTCGATGCGAAGGTGGGCCAGTCCAAGGTGGCGGGGGCCGTGCTGGGGGAGGTCGATTCCCTCGACCGATTCAAGCTGACCGCTGAGGTCGATGAGTTCTATCTCGGCCGTATCGCGCTCGGGCAAACCGCATTGTTCTCCGTCGGCGACCGGGACTTCCGCGCCACGGTCGTCAAGATCTATCCGCAAGTCTCCGATGGCACATTCAAGGTAGACCTCAACTTCGAAGGTGCGGCGCCGCAGGGCATCACCGTGGGGCAGGCGATCGATACCAAGCTGGAGCTGGGAGGCGCGGCCACGGCACTGATGCTGCCCAACGGGCCCTTCTACCAGGACACGGGCGGGCAGTGGGCCTTCGTCCTGACTCCCGACGGGAAGTACGCCCCGCGCCGCAGGATAGAGCTCGGCCGCCGCAACCCCGATCACGTCGAGGTCCTCGACGGGCTCGAGCCGGGCGAGCGGGTCATCGTCTCCAGCTACCAGGGCTTCGAGCACGTCCAGCGGGTCGAGCTCGAGAAATCCAACCACCAGAACTGATCCTCCAGGAAGAGTCCGATGCTGTCACTGAAACATCTCACGAAGGTCTATCGCACCATGGAAGTCGAGACTACCGCGCTGCGCAGCGTGGATTTCGACGTCGCGGCCGGAGAGTTCCTCGCCGTCATGGGACCCTCGGGCTGCGGCAAATCGACGCTGCTCAACATCGTCGGCATGCTCGACAGCCCCTCGTCGGGGGAGTACTGGTTTGCGGGCCAGAACATCGCCGGCTGGTCGGAAGGGCAGCTGTCGGACCTGCGCAAGAACAGCCTCGGGTTCATCTTCCAGAGCTTCAATCTGGTCGATGAGCTCAACGTGTTCGAGAACGTGGAGCTCGCGCTCCTCTACCACAGGGACGTATCGGCGCGGGATCGCAAGACGCGGGTGCGCGAGGCGCTGGAGCGCATGAAGATCGCCCACCGCGCGCGGCACCGGCCGCAGCAGCTGTCAGGCGGCCAGCAACAGCGCGTGGCGATCGCGCGCGCCGTCGTCTCAAAACCCAAGCTGATCCTGGCCGACGAGCCGACCGGCAACCTCGACTCCGCCACGGGCGAGGAGGTGATGCAGCTTCTCACCGAGCTCAACGAGGAGGGCACGACCATCATCATGGTCACGCACTCCCGCCCACACGCCGAATATGCGCATCGTATCGTCAATCTCCTGGACGGCGAGATCGTCACCGAAAGAGTGCGCATGGCGGTCTGAGACGACTGAACATGTGGCGCCATTATCTGTCGACTCGCAGCGCGCGGAATCGTCCGCCATCGGCTGTACACGGTCGTAAATATAGTCGGTCTGGCCCTGGGGCTGACATGTGCCATCTTCGTGGTCCTCTTCGTACGCGACGAGCTTTCTTACGACAAGTGGATCCCTGACACGCGAAATGTCTATCGCGTGGAGTTGACGATAAATATTCCGGATCGTGGGCCGCTGCCGCTGGCCGTCACTCCGTACCCGATGCCGGCTGTGATGCATGATGAGATCCCGGGGGTGACCGGGATGACGCGGCTGTATACGTGGGGCGTGACACTGACGAGCGGTGATCGGCAGTTCTCGCAACTGGTCGACGTGGTGGACCCGGACTTCTTCAGGATCATCCGCCTGCCGCTCGTCAGGGGGAGTCCCGGGTCGGTATTCCAACAGCCCGAATCGGTGGTCCTGACAGAGTCGGCCACCAAACAGTACTTTGGCGACACCGACCCGATCGGGAAGACTCTCACGGCCGCCGAGGGTAACTGCGGCAGTAGCGCCGCCGCATGTCCGCAGATCTCACTCCGGGTCACCGGGGTCGTGCACGATCTGCCGCACAACACCCAGTTGGTTGGAGACGCTTTCATCCCGGCGACTTCGCTGGCAAATCCCGTCTCGGAGCGTGTGCGGCACGATTGGTTCAGCCAGGACGGGTTTCGGCTTCGTCCGCCTGGCGCCCGGGGTCGCTCCAGCGGCCGTGGTGGCAGCCATGGCGCCGATTTTCGACCAGGACGTGACGCCCGAGCTGCGGAGGTTTTCCGGCCTACGCTGCTCGGCAGCCAGGTGTACAAGGCGCATCTGACGCCCTTTACGCAGGTTCACCTCGGCTCATCGCAGTGGCGATACAACATGACACCGTCCGGAAGCTGGAGCACGCTCTACGGCGTTGCGGCCATAGGCGTCCTGACCCTGTTGGTCGCCTGCTTCAATTTCATGAATCTGACGACCGCCCGAGCGACACTGCGGGCGCGTGAGATCGCCCTGCGGAAGGTCCTCGGCGCCGGCCGGGAACAACTGATCCTGCAGTTTCTCGGTGAGGCGGTGCTCGTGGCGGTCCTGTCGCTGATGGTGGCGCTCGCTCTGGCGGAAGTTCTGCTGCCGCTGTTCGACGACTTCCTGCAACGCCCGATCGCGCTTCACTATACGACCGATTGGCGGTTGCTTCTCATGCTGGCCGGTGTTGCAGTGGTGACCGGCCTCGTCAGCGGCAGTTATCCGGCGATCGTGCTATCCGGGCTTCGTCCCATTGCGGGCTTGCGCGCGGGCGATGCGAAGCCGCAACGGTCCGGAGGGCTGCGGAATGTGCTGGTGGTACTGCAGTTTTCGGTTTCTGTCGGCATGGGTATCGCAGCCGCTGTGGTCTTCATGCAGGTCAGTTACGGGCGCGCCATGGATCTGGGGTTTCGGCACGATAACGTCGTGGTCATCAGCGGTAACCCCTCGCTGACCGGCGAGAAGGAGGAGGCGTTCGTGCAGGCTCTGCGAACGGACCCGGGGGTGGTCGCGGCGGGGCTATCAAGCTTCACGCCGTTCGGGTCGGGTCAGATCAACCCATCGCTGCAGGTGCCCGGCCGGCCCGGCGAGTTTACGATCAATGCAACGGTCATTGGTCCCGGTTATGCCCAGGTCTACGGAATACCGCTGATTGTCGGTCGGCTCCTATCGGATCGTGGGATGGATCGTCTGGACAGCCTCGACGTCGCGACCGGCAGTGATCCGCTCAACGAGGGCCGCAACATTCTCATCAACGCCGCGGCGGCGAGGCGGCTAGGATGGAGCCCGCAACAGGCGGTTGGCAAGACTCTCCTCTACAACCACAATCATCTGAGCATCGTGGGCGTGCTCGCCGACGCCAAGCTCCAGGGGGCGCGGGAGCCGGTCCTGCCCATGATCTATGCGTACGTCCCGACCTGGGGGATGAACATCTCGCTGCTGCTGCGTCCCGGTCAGATCCAGCAGACCCTCGGCTTCATCGATCGAACCTGGCACGCGTTCATGCCGACTGGCGCCATCCAACGCATGTTCCTGGATCAGAGCTTCGATGACCTTTATCGCGAGGCCGCGCGGGAGAGCGCGATGCTGGGCGTATTCGTGATCGTCGCGGTTCTGATCGGATGTCTCGGCCTTTATGGCCTTGCGGTGTTCACCGCCGAGCGGCGAACCAAGGAGATCGGGATACGCAAGGTTTCCGGTGCGCGCACCGGTGACATCGTGCGGCTCATGTTGTGGCGGATCTCGGTCCCGGTTCTCGTCGCGAACCTCATCGCGTGGCCGGTCGCATACGTCTACCTGCGACATTGGCTCGACGGTTATGCCGACCGGATAGCACTCAATCCGTTGTACTTTCTGGCCGGCGGCATCGTGGCATTGCTGATCGCCTGGGCGACGGTATACGGGAATACGCTGCGCCTGGCGCGCACCAGTCCCGTCCATGCGCTGCGGTACGAATAGATCATGCTGCAGCACTACCTGAGAGACGACTGACATGTGGCGCCACTATCTGTCGATCGCAGCGCGCGGCATCATCCGCCATCGGCTGTATAGCGCGATCAATATCGCGAGCCTGGCCGTGGGATTGACGTGCATCATCTTCGTCATTCTCTTCGTGCGCGACGAGCTTTCCTACGACAAGTGGATACCCGACACCGGAAATCTGTATCGGGTGGAGATGACGATCGATATTCCCGGTCGTTCGCCGCTACCGACGGCGACCACTCCCTACCCCATGCCGGCCGCGATGCGCGATCAAATCCCCGGCGTGACCGGCATGACGCGGCTGTATACGTGGGGCCTCACATTGACGAGCGGCGATCGCCAGTTCTCACAAAATATCGACGTCGTGGATCCCGAGTTCTTCAACGTCATCCCGGTGCCGCTGATCAAGGGAGATGCCGGCTCGGTGTTTCGCCAGCCGGAGTCGATCGTCCTGAGCCAGTCGGTAGCCAAAGAGTACTTTGGCGACGCCGATCCCATCGGGCGCATCGTCACTGCTGCCCAGGGCAATTGCGACAGTCACGCGGCCACATGCCCGCAGGTCTCGCTTCGCGTGACGGGGATTGTGCGCGATCTGCCGCACAATACCCAGTTGGTGGGGGACGCTTTCATCCCCACCAATTCGCTGGCGAGTCCCATCCCGGAGAGCTTGAAGCAGGATTGGTTCACCCAGGACGGCTTCGCCTATGTCCGCCTGGCGCCGGGCGTTGCCCCGGCGACCGTGGTGGCGGCCCTGGCGCCGATCTTCGACCAGGACGTATCGCCGGTATTGAGCCGGTTTGCCGGCATTCACATAGTCGGCAGCAAGGTTTACAAGGGACATCTGACGCCTTTCACCCAGGTTCATCTCACCTCTTCACGCTGGGGATACAATCCGACGCCTCCAGGAAACTGGAGCACGCTCTACGGCGTCGTGGCTGTCGGTGTCCTGACTCTCCTGGTCGCCTGCTTCAACTTCATGAATCTCACGACCGCCCGAGCGACGCTGCGGGCGCGTGAGATCGCTCTGCGCAAGGTCCTGGGCGCCGGCCGGGGGCAGCTCGTTCTGCAGTTTCTCGGCGAGGCGGTGCTCGTGGCGCTGCTCTCCCTGATGCTCGCTCTCGCCCTGGCGGAAGTGCTGCTGCCTGTGTTCGATGAGTTTTTGCAGCGGCCCATCGCCCTGCACTATATGACCGATTGGCGGTTGACGCTTCTGCTCGCCGGTGTCGCAGTGGCTACGGGGCTCATCAGCGGCAGTTATCCGGCGCTGGTACTTTCCGGTCTTCGTCCCATCGCCGGTTTGCGCGGCGGCGATGCAAGGCCAACACGGTCGGGAGGACTGCGAAACCTGCTCGTGGTGCTGCAGTTCTCCGTCTCGGTCGGCATGGCCATCGCCGCCGCTGTCGTCTTCAGGCAGGTCAGTTACGCGCGTGCCATGGATCTGGGATTTCTTCACGATGACGTCGTCGTCATCAACGGCGATAGCCGGCTGGTGGGCGAGAAGCAGGAGGCCTTCGTGCAGGCTCTGCAGGCAGATCCGGGAGTCGCCGCCGTGGGCCTCTCGAGTTACGTACCGTTCGGGCGCGGTCAGTCGAATTCACAGATCGAGTTGCCGGGCCGCAACGGGCAATTCGTGATCAACACGACCGTGATCGGCCCGGATTATCCCGCAGTCTACGGCATTCCCCTGCTCGCTGGCCGGCTGCTGTCGGCGGATCGCGGTGCAGATCGCCTGAACAGCATCGGGATAGGTACCGTCGGTGATCCTCTCAACGAGGGCCGAGACGTTCTGGTGAACGTCTCGGCGGCGAGACACCTCGGCTTCAGTCCGCAGCAGGCGGTCGGGCAGGCCATCATCTACAACCACAATCACATGCACATCGTCGGCGTGCTCGCCGACGCCAAGCTTCTGGGAGCGCGAGAGCCGGTCGCACCCATGGTCTATGTATACATCCCGGATTGGGGGATGAACATCTCGGTGCGGCTGCGTCCCGAACTGATTCCGCAGACCCTCGGGTTCATCGATCGAACGTGGCACGCTTTCATGCCGACCGTGGCCATCCAACGCGCGTTTCTGAATCAAAGCTTCGACGACCTTTATCGCGAGGATCAGCGCGAGGGCGCGATGCTGGGCGTATTCGTGATCGTCGCGGTTCTGATCGGATGTCTCGGATTGTATGGCCTCGCCGTGTTCACCGCCGAGCGTCGGACCAAGGAGATCGGAATACGGAAGGTCTCGGGTGCACGCACTCAAGACATCGTGAGATTGATGCTATGGCGGATCTCGGTTCCGGTTCTCATCGCGAACCTGATCGCGTGGCCGGTTTCGTACGCGTATCTGCGGCATTGGCTCGACGGTTACACCGACCGGATCGCCCTCAGCCCGCTCTACTTCCTGACGGCAGGAGCCGTGGCCCTGCTGATCGCCTGGCTGACCGTATACGGAAACACCTTGCGGCTTGCACGCACCAGTCCCGTGCGCTCGCTGCGGTACGAGTAGGGCGATCGATGCTGCAACATTACCTTCGAATGGCGCTGCGCGGACTCGTCCGGCACAAGTTGTACAGCCTCATCAACGTCGTCGGTCTGGCCGTGGCGTTGGCATGCGCGATTCTCATCCTGCTGTTCGTGCGGGACCAGCTGTCTTGGGATAGGTGGATCCCCGATACGACCAACCTCTATCGGCTCGAGCTGACGGCGCATCCGCCGGGGGGCGAGCCATTCATAGTGGCGGAGTGTCCATTCCCGGTGCTGCGGGCCGTGGGAGAGCAGATCCCGCAGGTGCATGCGGTGAGCCACGTGCTTCCCGAGAGGATGACAGTTACGGTTGGCGCGCGGCAGTCGCAGGAAACGGTCACGGTGGTGGATCCCAACTTCCTGCAGGTCATCGGGCTTCCACTCCTCGAGGGCGACCGAACGCGCGTCCTAGCGCAACCCGAGTCGATCGTGCTCTCGCAGAGCATGGCGCGCAAGTTCTTCGGCAACACCGATCCCGTTGGCAACGTGCTCGAGGTGAGTGGCGTCGCGCCCAATGAGTGCAAGTCAAACGACGCCGGTTGCTATCTTGCCGTGCACGAGCTGACCGTGACGGGCGTACTCAAGGATCTGCCCCACGAGACGCAGCTCGTCGCCGATTTCGTGATGCCTAATACTTCTTCTGCGGACGAGCTTTCGCAGGCCGACAAGACCGGGGACTGGACGGCCACGGACGGGAATTATGGCTACGTGCAGCTTGCACCCGGCGCGCAGCCGGCGGCGGTGCTGACGGCGCTCAAATCGATACTGGATCGAAACATCGACCTGAGGAAGCGCGGCCTGACACTGGCAGGCAGCGATCTGGAGGAATTCCACCTTACTCCTTTTCGGGATGTGCATCTCACGAGCGACAACTATGGCGGCATGACGCCGCCCGGAAGCCGCACGACGGTTTACGGCTTCGCGATCGTGGCGGCTCTCATCGTCCTGGTTGCCTGCTGCAACTTCATGAATCTGGCGACGGCACAGGCGACGTTGCGCGTGCGGGAGATCGGTTTACGCAAGGTCGTGGGCGCAAAGCGCGTTCAGCTAGTCGCGCAATTCCTCGGTGAGGCCGTGCTGATCATGCTGATAGCGCTTGCCGTCGCGCTTTCGCTGGCCGAGATGCTGCTCCCCATCTACACGCGCTTTCTGAACGAGCCCCTGCGGGTCTACTCCCCCGGCGACTGGCCGCTGCTGGCCGGTGTGGTTGCCGGGACGATCGCCCTCGGTATCGCGAGCGGCCTTTATTCTGCACTGGTGCTGTCGGGCTTGCGGCCGGCCTCGAGCCTGAGGGGGGCAGATTCGGCCGTGAGGGGCGGGGGCCTGCTGCGCTCGGCGCTGGTAGTCGGCCAGTTTGCCGTCTCGATCGGCCTTGGAATCACTGCCGTCGTGATCTTCCGACAGATCAGTTTCGCGCGCACCCTGGATCTCGGTTTCGATCGCTTCGATGTGGTGGTGATACCGAGTGTCGCCAACGTCCCGCTGCAGACGCGCCAACGTCTGGCTCGTGTCTTGAGGACAGGCCCCGGAATCGGCGGAACCGCGCTTTCGGACGCGGTACCTTTCGATCTCTACGCTGTAAATACCTGGTCCACACGGCTCGATGGGCGGGGGTCGGTCGTCGGTATGGAGGTCGTCGAGACGAGCCCGGAGTTCCCAGCGCTGTACGGAATGCACTTGCTTGCCGGACGGCTTCTTTCGGCAGCATACGGCAGTGACATGTCAGCCAACTGGGCTGACAAGAACGTGCTGATCAACGCCGCGGCAGCGCGGCACTTCGGCATCTCAGTGCGGGGTGCGGTGGGGCGGACAGTCGAACTGATCGGCCGTGGTACGCGCGTGAGGATCGTGGGTGTGCTGAGCGATGCCATGAGGGAGACACTGCGCGAGGCGGCGCAGCCGATGATTTATCTCGTCGACCCTAGCCGCTACTGGATCCTCTCGGTCAAGGTTCGCGGCGGGCAGCTGCCGCAGGCGCTCGCGTTCCTCGACAGCACCTGGCGATCGCTCGCCCCGGGGATCGCGATGGACAGCTATTTCGTGAGTGACAGGTTCAACGACTTGTTCCGCTCGGACGAGAGGCAGGGCACGATGTTCGCCGCCTTCGTGGGGATCGCGATTCTCATCGGGTGCCTGGGCCTCTTCGGCCTCGCTGTCTTCACTGCCGAGCGTCGCACCAAGGAGGTCGGTATCCGCAAGGTCTCGGGAGCCCGCACGGCCGATATCGTGAGACTGATGCTGTGGCGGATTTCCATCCCCGTGCTGGCGGCCAACCTGATCGCGTGGCCCGCGGCGTACTACTACCTTCGCCACTGGCTCGACGGGTACACTGACCGGATCTCTCTCAACCCCCTGTATTTCCTCGCCGCCGGGGCGGGGGCGCTGCTGATCGCCTGGGCGACGGTATACGGCAATACCTTGCGCCTGGCGCGCACCAGCCCCGTCCACGCGCTGCGGTACGAGTAACCCAATGCTGCGGCATAACCTGCGAATGGCGTTGCGCGGATTCGTCCGGCACAAGCTCTACAGCTTCATCAACGTGGTGGGGCTGGCGATCGCTCTCGCCTGCGCCATCCTCATCCTGCTATTCGTGAGAGACCAGCTCTCCTACGATGCCTGGATTCCGGGCACACAGAACCTCTACCGGCTCGCCGCGACATTTCGTTTGCCCGGCAACCCGCCGCTGTCATTGACCACCAGTCCATTCCCTGTCGTCACGGCGGTAGGCGAGAAAATTCCGCGGGTGAAGGCCGTCGTACACGTGGTTCCGGAAAAGATGACGGTGATTGCCGGTGATCGCAAGGGGTACGAGACGGTCACGGTGGTGGATTCAAACTTCTTTCAGGTGCTGAGAATCCCGCTGTTGCGCGGCGATCCGCGGCAGGTTCTGCAGCAACCCGAATCGATCGTGCTGTCCGAGAGCATGGCGCACAGGTATTTTGGAGACGCCGACCCGCTGGGCAGGACAATGCGGGTAAGCGGCAAGCTCATCGACTACTGCGCACCACATGATGCGTCCTGCTATGGGTATGGAGTCACTCACCCGTTGACCGTTACGGGTGTGATGCGAGACCTACCGCACGACACGCAGCTGGTTGCTGACTTCGTGGTTCCGAATCGCTCGCAGGCCGATGAGGTCACGCAGGCGGAGAAGAACGGCTTCTGGACAGCGACGCTCGGCGCTTATGGGTATGTGGAGCTCGCGCCAGGGGCCAGGCCCGCCGCGGTCCTCGCGGCGCTCGAACCGATACTGGACGCCTCGGTGGACTTCCAGGATCTCGGCATGCATGTGCGGGGTAGCAAGGCTGAGCGCTATCGCCTGGTTCCCTTCCGTGAAGTTCACCTGGACAACGACAAATACGGCGGCATGACCCCTGGCGGAAATCGTGCGACGGTGTACGGGTTTGCCGTCATCGCCTTGCTCATCGTGCTCATCGCCTGCAGCAATTACATGAACCTTACGACGGCACGCGCCACTCTGCGCGAGCGGGAAATCGCCGTGCGCAAAGTGGCGGGAGCGACGCGGGCGCAGATAGCCTTGCAGATCCTGAGCGAAGCGGTGGTAACGGTCCTCGTGGCCCTCGGCATCGCGCTGTCGCTCGCCGAGATTCTGCTCCCCGAATACGATCGCTTTCTCGCCGAGCCGCTCCGATTGAGCTACCTCGCTGACTGGCGGCTGATCCTGGCCATGGTGGGTGGCGCGGTTGCGGTGGGGCTCGTGAGTGGGGTCTACCCGGCGCTGGTGCTCTCCGGATTCCGTCCCGCTGTGGCTCTCAAGTCGGGAGGAAGTGAGCGCAGTGGCTCGGGACTGCTGCGATCGGTGCTGGTCGTCTCCCAGTTTGCGGTATCCATCGCGGTGGGTATCGCGGCAGCGGTCGTATTCAGGCAGATCAGCTACGCGCGCAGCGTCGATCTCGGGTTCAACCGTGACGGTGTGGTCGTGCTTCGGGATCTCATCAACCTGTCTCCCGACGCGCGCGCGAGCCTGGCGCGCATCACGCGCGCGGGCCCGGGGATCGATGCGGCGGCTCTGTCGGACACAGTGCCGTTCGACCTCTGGAACTCCTTCTATCTGACGATCCGGTCCGGCCAGGTTCCGTTGGGCGCGAGCATCCGGTTCATGCGCGCGGGCCCAACCTTCCCGTCCCTCTACGGGATCCGCCTGCTTGCCGGGCAGCTGCTGTCAGAGTCACAGGATCTCGAGAAGCCGGGGGGATCGACCGCTTTGCCCGTCCTGATCAACGCGATGGCCGCGCATCGGCTGGGCTATTTGCCGGACCAGGCAATTGGCCAGACGCTCTCGACGCCATGGGGAAGTATGCGGGTGATTGGCGTCCTCGATGATGTTGCGATGAGGGGCGTGACGGGGCTGCCGGAGCCGTCGGTGTATCTGCCGGATGGCGGCCAGGCGATGTTCCTCTCCCTTCGCGTGCGCGCCGCCCAGCTGCCCCAAGCACTTCACTTCATCGAGACGGTCTGGCGTTCCATCGCTCCTTCCGTCGCAATGGATAGCTATTTCCTCACCGACGCCTTTGACGATCAGTTCGCGGCGGACGAGAAGCAGGGAACGATGTTCGCGGCCTTCGTGGTCGTCGCCGTGGTCATCGGCTGTCTCGGCCTCTTCGGCCTCGCAGTGTTCACCGCGGAGCGGCGAACGAAGGAGATCGGAATTCGCAAAGTGTCCGGGGCGCGCACCAACGACATCATGCGGCTGATGTTGTGGCGCATCTCGGTGCCGGTGCTGGCTGCAAACATCGTGGCGTGGCCGGTTGCGTACTACTACCTTCACCAGTGGCTCGAGCACTATGCCTATCGGATCACGCTGAATCCGGTTTATTTCCTCGCTGCGGGCGCCATGGCCCTGGTCATCGCATGGGCGACGGTGTACGCGAATACGCTGCGCCTGGCCCACACCAGTCCCATTCACGCGCTGCGCTACGAGTAGGCGAGCGGGAATGCGAGGCGAAACACAATTGCGAGGAACGTGCCGGACGCGCGGAGCGGTGGCCGGCCTCGTGATTCTTCTCTCAGCGTGCGCGACGCGGCCGCCGCAGGTCCTGAAGCCACCGCTCGTGCCGGCAAAATTCGTCGGGCCGACCACGGCCACCGTGCCCGTGTGGCCTGGGGCGGAGTGGTGGCGCGGGTTCGACAGCCCGGAGCTGTCCAATCTCATCACCCTCGCGCAGGACGACAATCGGAATCTCGCCGCCGCGGCGGCGCGGCTGCGGGAGGCGAGGGCGGAGGTCACGATCCAGCGCGCCGCGCTCTTTCCGCAAGTCGGCCTGCAGGCGGATGCGGTTCGCGCGGGCGTAGGAAGGTCCGCCGTGGAGACGGGAGGCCAGCAGCTCTCCACCGGCAATGCATTCGGCCTGAATCTCGACGCCTCGTATGACCTGGATGTCTGGGGCCTCCAGAGTGACAATCTGCGCTCTGCAACCGAGGCCCTCAAGTCGTCGCGCTTCGCGCAGCAAGTGACGGCGCTGACGGTCACGGCCGCCGTCGCCGACGGCTATTTCAACGTTCTCGCGCTGCGCGAGCAGATCTCGATCGCGCAGGAGGACATCACCGCGATCGACGGAATTCTCGCCACCATCAGGCTCAAAGTCTCCGCGGGCACGGCATCGCACCTCGACCTGGCGCAGGAAGAGGCGCAGGTCGAGTCGGTCCGCGCCGAGCTGCCGGTGCTCGAAGAGCAGGAGCTCGAAGCGCGCATGGCGCTCGCGGTGCTGCTCGGCCGGCCGCCAGAGTCCTTCGACGTGCGTGCGCCCAATACGGACGGCATAGCGCTGCCCGCTGTGACCGCGGGCGTGCCGTCGCAACTCTTGCTGCGCCGGCCGGATGTGGCCGAGGCGGAAGCCAATCTGGCCGCCGCGCACGCGAATCTCCAGGCGGCGCGCGCGGCGTTCCTGCCGCAAATCGCGCTGAGCGGCAGCGACGGGTTCGGTAGCGCCGCGGTCAATACGCTTCTGCACGGACCGAGCGTCTTTTGGGACGCCGGGGCGCAGCTCGTGCAGACGATATTCGCGGGCGGAAAGCTGGTGGGGCAGAAGGACCTGGCGTATGCGACGCAGGAGGAGCTGGTGGCCGATTATCAGTCAGCCGTGCTCAACGCCTATGCCGACGTGGAGAGCGCGCTTGGTCAAGTAGGCAACTACGCCCGCGAAGAGGAGCATCTCCGGCGCGAGGTGGACGCCGCGCACGAGGCGTTCGGGATCTCACAACTGCAATACCGCCAGGGAGTCGCCGATCTGCTCAATGTCCTGCAAGCGCAGCAGACGCTATTCCAGGCGAAGGACGAGCTGGCCCAGGCGAGGCTCTCCCGCCTGCAGGCCCTGGTGCATCTCTACGAGGCCCTCGGCGGCGGCTGGCAGGAGCTGCCGCAGGAGCGCACACAGTTGCTGACTGAGAAGTGAGGGTTCGGCGTGGTCCGATATTACCTGGTGACTGCAACGCGGGGGCTTCTGCGGCACAAGCTCTATAGCTTCATCAACGTCGCGGGATTTTCGATCGCGCTTGCCGCGGCGATCCTGATCACGCTGTACGTGCGCGATCAACTCTCCTACGACACCTGGGTCCCCGGGACGTCTCATCTTTACAGGCTGGAGCGGGGGGCGCAGGTTCCCGGTCACGGGCTGCAGCGGGCGGCCATGGCCCCTTTCCCGGTGGTACAGGCGGTTGGGGAGCAAATCCCGGGGGTGGTTGAATGCGGCGACGTACGCGGACCCGATCGCGGCCGATTGCGGGTCGTAATCCGCGCGCTCGCTCAACGGGTCGAGCGACGGACCCGAGAAGCGTGAATCGAGCCGGCCGGTCGTCAGGTCGGCATCGCCCTGCAGACTGTGCTCGAACTCCCCGCCGTCGATGCGCAGGTCCGCTTTCTCGATATAGCTCACCGGCAGGCCGGTGTAGTCGTGCAGCTTCGCGGCGATCGCATCGCGTTGATCGGAGCTCAGTGTCGAGCCTGCGCGCAGCGCCGCGGCATAGTCACCCATTGCGAACTGCTCGACTTCGCTGAGGAGCGAATCGAGCGACTGACTCGCACCGGGCAGCTTGTGGTGGTACCAGGCCGTTGCGGCATAGGTTGGCAGGGCAAGCTCGTAGGGCAGATCGACGCCGGGGTTGTCATGGACGATGTCGACCGCGTCGTCGAAGTTGAGTATCTGCGACAGCAGGATCACGCCGTTGAAGTCGGTATCGTCCTCGGTCTCGAGCACGTTGATCAGGTTGGCCGAGCGCGGCGTGCCATAGCTCTCGCCGAAGAGATACTTGGGCGAGTTCCAGCGGCCGTACTTCGACAGGAACTGCATGATGAACTCGGAGAAGGCGTGCACGTCCTGATCGGCCCCGTAAAAGCTCTTCTCGGCGCCCGCCGTCACCCGCGAGAAACCCGTGCCTGGCGCGTCGATGAACACGAGATCGCTCGCATCGAGCAGGCTGTAGTCGTTGTTGACCAGCTGGTAGGGCGCAGGCGGCGTGTGCGTATGATCCGCGGTCACGACCCGCTGGGGCCCGAAAGCGCCCATGTGCAGCCACACGGTCGAGGAGCCGGGTCCGCCGTTATAGAGAAACGTGATGGGGCGGTCGCCCGGGTTCTCGCCGTCCTTGAAGTAGGCGATGTAGAACATCGATGCCTCAGGGGATTGCTTCTTGGCGTGATGCCCGCTCCGGCGACCCGTCGACGGATCGTCGCCACCGCCCTTGTCAGCCGCATCGTTCCAGCCCTTCGGATGTACGATCAACAGGCCCGCGACCGCGTGATAGTGGATCGCGTTGCCCTCGACCGTCACCGTGCCTGCAGTCGTGCTGGTGATGGTCCGGAAGTAGGCATTGCTCTCGTGACCGTGAGCCTTCGCCCAGCGGGATTTCCCGGCAGGCTGGGGGTCGGCCGGAGCGGGATCGCTCGGCCCGGAGTCAGACGAGGCGTAATCAGGCGAGGTCTGCGTTTGTGTCGGCTGCGTTGCGCAGCCCTGAACGAGAGCGAACACACAGGCAGCGGCGGCTGCGGCAATGCCCTTGGTGAGGAGGGTGGCGCGCATCTTGTCACTCATGGTCAGCCCCCTGCCTGGTTGTCGGTCTTGCGGATGAAGGCCGCAACGTTGTCATGCAGCTGCTTCAAAGAGGCGTCGTTGGCGTAGACCATGTGACCCGACTGGTAGTAGTGGTACTCAATGTTCGATTGCAGGCTCTGCGGAATCGGCAGGTGGTGCATCTCGTACATCCCCTCGTAGAAGGGCGTTGCCAGGTCGAAGTAACCGCCATTCAGGCAGATCCGGAGCGCCGGGTCGTACTTCATCGCGGTGGCGAGGTCCGGCATCACGTTGACGGAAACGAGCGCCGGCGCGGACTCACCCGGCGGCGCATGCTTGAATTCCCAGGAATTGTTGTCGATCTCGGGGAGGTAGGTCTCGGCGGTGGTGTAGTGGAGCGTGCGGCGTACGTAGTCGTTGAACACCGAGACGTATGTCGAGCCGATCGCCGCTGCCTGCGGATCGTACTCCGCATACTCGCCCAAGGGGTCCAGGGTGGGACCGGCGAAGCGCGAGTCGAGCCGGCCCGTGGTCAGGCCGGAATCGCTCTGCAGCTCGTGCTCGAACTGCAGGCCGCTGATGCGCAGGTCCGCCTTCTTGATGTAGGCGAGCGGCAGGCCGGTGTAGTCGTGGAGCTTCGCGGCGATGGCGTCGAACTGGTCCTCGGGCAGGTTCGCCCCCTGATCGAGCGCCTGCAGGTAATCACCCATGGCGAATCCCTCGACTTCACGGAGGAAGCTCTGCAGGTCAGCCGGCTGCGAGCCGAGCAGGTGGTGGTACCAGGCCGTGGCCGCGAACGTCGGCAGCTCGATCGCATAGGGCAGCTCGATCCCGGGGTTCGACTCCGGCTGATCCGCGCTCAGATCGAAATTCAGGATCTGGGAGAGGAGGATGACGCCGTTGAAGTCGATGTCGCGGTCGCTCTCGAGGTCGTTGATGAGTACCGCGGAACGGGGTGTGCCGTAGCTCTCACCGAAGAGATACTTGGGCGAGTTCCAGCGGCCGTACTGCGACAGGAATTGCGTGATGAAGGCGGAGAACGCATAGGCGTCCTGATCGACACCATAGAACGCCTTCTCTTTCTTCTTACCCTCGATGCGGCTGAAGCCCGTGCCCGGGGCATCGATGAATACCAGATCCGAGGCATCGAGCAGGCTGTAGGCGTTGTCGACCGCGCCGTAGGGCGCGGGAGGCGTGTGGGCATCGTTGCTCGTGACCACGCGCACCGGGCCGAAGGCGCCCATGTGCAGCCAGACGGTCGATGAGCCGGGACCGCCGTTATAAAGGAAGGTCACCGGGCGCGTGCGCGCATCCGCTCCCTGCTTGAAATAGGCGACGTAGAACATCGCGGCGACAGGCGGCCCGCCGGCCGTGCCGACCGCATCCTTCGCGGCTTGGGGCTTGGCGGCATCGTCCCATCCCTTGGGGTGGACGACGATGCTACCGGCTATCGCCTCGTAGGCGATCTTATGGCCCTCGACGGTCACCGTTCCGGTGCTCTTCGCGGTCCGCCCCGCGAAGACGCTCGCGGGCGCTCCTCCGGATTCGGCGGGACTCTTCGCGGGGGCGGCTTTGGGCGGGGCCGCGAGAGCGGCGGTGGCGAGCGACAACGCCGCCACGAATGGGACCAGCTGTCTCATTTATATGTCTCCGGTGCAGCCGGCGGCCAACGGAGGCCGGCGGCGCGAGTGCGCCTATGATGCCCGATGGAGCCGTCTACTACTGCTGCTCGTTGCTCTGCTGGTGCTCGGTGTTCGCGATGAACGCCGCGACGTTGTCGTGCAGCTGCTTCAGCGCCGGGGTATGCGCGTACACCATGTGGCCGGACTGGTAGTAGTGGTACTCGATGTTCGCCTGTAGCTTCCGCGGCATCGGCAGATGCGCCATCTCGTACATGCCCTCGAAGAAGGGCGTGGCGAGATCGAAGTAACCGCCGTTCAGCATGACCTTGAGGTCAGGGTCGTACTTCATCGCGTTGGCGAGGTCCGGCATCACGTTGAGCCCCTGCGGCAGCGGCCCGTGGGCGCCCGGCGGCTGGTGCCGGGAATTCCACATGCTGAAGAGCCGCAGCGACGGCCGGTAGCGCATCTTCATGCCGTAGTGCAGATCCTTGCGCACGTAGTTGTTGAAGGCCGAGACGTATGCGGACCCGATCGCGGCCGACTGCGGGTCATAATCCGCGCGCTCGCTCAACGGGTCGAGCGAAGGTCCCGAGAAGCGGGTATCGAGCCGGCCGGTGGTCATGTCGGCGTCGCCCTGGAGGTTCTGCTCGAACTCGCCGCCGTCGATCCGCAGGTCGGCCTTCTCAAGGTAGCTCACCGGCAGACCGGTGTAATCGTGCAGTTTCGCGGCGATCGCAGCGCGCTGGTCGGGACTCAGGGTCGAGCCCGCGCGCAGCGCCTGCGCGTAATCCGTCAGCGCGAATTGCTCCACCTCTGTGAGGAAGGGCTCGAGCGGCTGGCCGGAGTTGGGCAGCTTGTGGTGGTACCACGCGGTCGCGGCATACGTGGGCAGCGCCAGCTCGTACGGCAGATCGACGCCGGGGTCGAAACGGGCCATGCCGGTCGACTCGTCGTAGCTCAGGATCTGCGACAGCAGGATCACGCCGTTGAAGTCGGTGTCGTCCTCGGTCTCGAGCACGTTGATCAGGTTGGCCGAGCGTGGCGTGCCGTAGCTTTCCCCGAAGAGATACTTCGGCGAGTTCCAGCGCCCGTACTTCGACAGGAACTGCATGATGAACTCGGAGAAGGCGTGCACGTCCTGATCGGCGCCGTAGAAGTCCTTCTCCGCGCCCGCAGTCACGCGCGAGAACCCCGTGCCCGGGGCATCGATGAAGACGAGATCGCTGGCATCCAGCAGGCTGTAGTCGTTGTTGACGACCTGGTAAGGGGCGGGGGCGGTATGGACATGGTCCGCGGTCACTACCCGGTGCGGCCCGAAACAGCCCATGTGCAGCCACATGGTCGCGGAGCCGGGTCCGCCGTTGTAGAGGAACGTGATCGGGCGGTCGCCCGGGCTCTCACCGTCCTTGAAGTAGGCGACATAGAACATCGACGCTTCGGGTGGTCTTTTTCGCGCGTGATGGCCGTCGCCACCGCTCTTGCCAGCCGCATCATTCCAGCCTTTCGGATGCACGATCAACAGGCCGGCGACGGCGTGATAGTGGATCGTGTTGCCCTCGACGGTCACCGAGCCTGTGGTCGTGCTGGTGGCAGTGCGGAAGTAGGGGTTGCCCGCGTGGTGCCCGTGGGGTTTTTTCGCGCTCGCTGCCGAGTCGGTCGCCGAGGTATCGGTCGCGGCATTGTCCGTCGACACATTGTCCGCCGACTGCTGATTCTGCGCCGGCTGTAGGGCGCAGCCCTGCACCAGAGCGAACAGGGACGCGGCCGCGACCGTAAAGATTCCCTTCATGACGAGCTTGTTGCGTACGGGGTCGCGCATGGTCATTCCCCTGCCTCGTTCTTGCGGATGAAGGCCGCCACGTTGTCATGGATCTGCTTCAACGAGACTTCGTTGGCGTAGACCATGTGTCCCGACTGATAGTAGTGATACTCGATGTTGGACTGCAGGCTCGAGGGAATCGGCAGGTGATGCATCTCGTACATGCCCTGGAAAAAGGGCGTCGCCAGGTCGAAGTAGCCGCCGTTCAGGCAGATCTTGAGGTTGGGGTCGTACTTCATCGCGGTGGCGAGGTCAGGCATCACATTGACCGCGCCCGCCAGCTGGAAGGGCGCATCCGGGGGCTGATGCTTGAATTGCCAGATATTCCAGATATCGATCTCGGGGAAGTAAGCCTCCTGCGTCGTGTAGTGTAGGTCGCGGCGAACATACTCGTTGAACGCCGAAACGTATGCTGAGCTGATGGCCGCCCCCTGCGGGTCGTATGCTGCATCCTCGCCCAGCGGGTCCATGACGGGACCGGCGAAGCGCGAATCCAGCCGGCCCGTGGTCAGATCCGAGTCATTCAGCAGCTGCTGCGAGAACTCGGGGCCGCTGACGCGCAGGTCCGCCTTCTTGATGTAGGCGACGGGGAGCCCGGTGTAGTCGTGCAGCTTCGCGGCGATGGCGTTGAATTGATCCTCGGGAAGGTTCGCGCCCGAAGCGAGCGCGTCGGCGTAGTCGCCCATGGCGAACTGCTCGACCTCCTGCAGGAAGCTCTCCAGGTCTCCCGACTGCGAGCCGACCTTGTGGTGGTACCAGGCGGTGGCAGCGAAGGTCGGCAGCTCGATCTCATAGGGCAGATCGACGCCGGGATTCCCCTGGGGCGCATCGGCCATCAGATTGAAGTTGAGAACCTGCGACAGCAGGATGACGCCGTTGAAGTCGATGTCCTGCCCGGTCTCGAGGTCGTTGATGAGCACCGCGGAGCGAGGCGTGCCGTAGCTTTCCCCGAAGAGATACTTCGGCGAATTCCAGCGGCCGTACTGCGACAGGAACTGAGTGATGAAGGAGGTGAACGCGCTGCCGTCCTGGTCCACTCCCCAGAACGCTTGCTTCTTGTCCTTGCCCTCGATGCGGCTGAAGCCGGTGCCCGGGGCGTCGATGAACACGAGGTCCGAGGCATCGAGCAGGCTATAGGCGTTGTCCACCGTGCGGTACGGGGCAGGAGGAGTGTGCGAATCGTTGCTCGTGACGACCCGCACTGGGCCGAACGCGCCCATGTGCAGCCAGATGGTGGCTGAGCCGGGGCCGCCGTTATAGAGGAAGGTCAGCGGACGTGTGTGTGGATCGGCACCCTGCTTGAAGTAGGCGACATAGAACATCGAAGCGATGGGCGGGCCGCCGGCGGTGCCGATTGCATCCTTCGGCCCTTGGGGCCTGGCGGCATCGTCCCAACCCTTCGGATGGACGATGATCGTGCCCGCCACGGCGTCGTAGGCAATCTTGTGACCCTCGACGGTTACCGTTCCGGTGCTCTTCACTGCCCGCGGTGTGAAGATGCCCGCGGGGCTCGTACCGGATTCGGATGGGCTCATGTCCGGCGCGCTTTTCGGTGGCGCGGCGAGCGCTGCGGCGGTGGTGATCGAGAACGCCGCGATCAATGCGACCGCTTGCTTCATTTCGAGATCTCCGGCCTGGCCGGCCGGAGAATGTAGGCCGGCGGCACAAGGTGACAATGATGCCCGATCACTGCACCGCCCGAGCACCCGATAGCGCCTTGGCGAGGGCGATCTGCGGCAAATGCCCCTGGCGCCGCGACGAAGCGAAGGCGCCCGACCCCTGTCACCGGGTCGTCACAGTGCCTCGCTAGAGTCCCGTCGACCGCATTTCCTCTGATGAAGGGAGCCTGCTCCATGAGAAATCTCTTTGCCAAGCTGCCGACTTTCCTTGGCGCGGCAGCCATAGTGTCCTGCGCCGGGTCCGCGGCGCTCGCCCAGGGCCCCTCGTACTGGGGAAGCCCTGATACCGCGACGCCCATCAAGCACCTCGTGGTCATCTACGATGAGAACATCTCGTTCGACCACTACTTCGCCACCTATCCCAGCGCGACCAATCCTCCCGGCGAGCCGTCGTTCGAGGCGTTGCGCGGTACCCCGAAGGTCAACAACCTGGCGAACGCCAATCTGCTGACCAACAATCCCAATTTCACCAATCCCCTGAATGGGACCAATGCCGCCAATCCCTTCCGCCTGGATCGGACGCAGGCCGCGACGGCGGACCAGAACCACGGCTACACCGCGGAGCAGCAGGCGTATGACGGCGGCAAGGCCGACCTCTTTCCGCTCTACACAGGAACCGCCACCGCGGGTGGCGTCGGCGCCTTCGGGACCAAGGGACAGGTCATGGGTTACTACGACGGCAACACCGTGACGGCCCTCTGGAACTACGCGCAGCACTTCGCGATGAGCGACGACGCCTACACCGATACCTATGGACCGTCGACGCCGGGCGCGCTCGAGGCGGTCTCGGGTCAGACGAACGGCGTGGATCTCGTCGCGACGAACGAGAGCGCGTATTACATTCAGGACGGCGCCGGTGGTCTCAACCTGATCAGCGATGTCGACCCGGCCTATGACGTCTGCTCGAGCACCACCAACCAGGTGCAGATGCTCGGCAAGAACATTGGCGACCTGCTCAACGCCAGGGGCATCAGCTGGGGCGGCTTCATGGGCGGCTTCGACCTCCAGATCACCAACTCCAACGGCACCACCGGCTGCGCCCGCACCACCACTTCAACGGTCACGGGCGTGACCGAGAACGACTACATCCAGCACCACAACTGGTTCCAATACTTCAAGTCGACTTCCAACCCGACTCATGCCCGGCCGGCCTCCGTCTGGACGGTCGGACACAGCTATGACGCCAACGGCCAGGCGGATCCGGCGAACCACGAGTACGACGTCGATGACTTCTACGCCGCCGTGCGCGCGGGTAACTTCCCTGCCGTGTCGTTCCTCAAGGCGCCTGCGTATCAGGACGGCCACGCCGGCTACTCCGATCCGCTCGACGAGCAGGCCTGGATAGCCAAGGTCATCAACTTCCTGCAGCGGCAGCCGGAGTGGAAGGATACGGCGGTCATCATCGCCTGGGACGATTCCGACGGCTGGTACGACCACGCCTTCGCGAACGACCAGAAGCCCCTCGTTCGACTACCCGGCGGACCAGCTCAACGGACCCGGCGCTCTGCGGCAAGGGCACCCAGCCCCTGGGCCTCGCCGGCAAGCCGGTCAATGGTCGGTGCGGTCCCGGTACGCGGACGCCGTTCTTCGTAATATCGCCCTGGGCCAGGGCCAATTACGTGAGCCATACGTACGTCTCGCAGGCGTCCATCACGCGCTTCATCGAGGACAATTGGCTGCACGGTCGGCGCCTGGGTGGCGGCGCATTCGATGCGACGACGGGAAGCATCATGGACATGTTCGACTTCTCGAACCGTCCGAACCCGCCGCTTTTCCTGAGCGAGCAGACGGGTGAGCCCATTCACAACTGGTCGGGGCCGTGGTACACGTCTGGCCATTGAAGACCTCTCCGCGATCCCGTAATCACAATCGCCGGCGTGCTGCTGGGAGCTTTGCTCCTGGCGGCCGCCGGCTTCGTCGTTTTTTCTCCTGTCCCTCTGAGCATGTGGATGAGCGGGCCGCGGGATGCGCTCTGGCTCGCGCTGGGTGAGAACCCGCATCCCGTCAAGCTCATGGTTCCCGCCGCGCCGCCGCTCTCGACCGTGGCGCTGCTCGGGGTGCGACTCTTTCATGATCCGACGCCTTTCAGGCTCGGGACGGATGTCCTGCGCGAGCTGCCACGACCCGGCACTTGCCTACGGACCCGATGGCAGCCTGCCTGTGGTCATGGGTGGGCCGCACGTGAGCACGCCGGGCTTTCGCGCGGTGCCGTCCCTGCGTTATCTCTACCGCCAGCCGGCATTCACGATCGGTCCGGACGTCGAGAACGGCAATGACGTCGTCGTGCCGCTCGCTCAGCAGGCCCAGGCGGCGACGGGCCACGCCCGCGCGCTGAAGACGGCGCTGATCCCCCAGGCGGCGGCGACCAACCTCGTTCCCCAGGGCGGGCTCTTCTGGGACGGCCGCGCCGATACGCTCGAGCAGCAGATCAATGGCCCGCTCTACAATCCCGCGGAGATGGACGGCGGCACGATGCAGCAAGTGGCGCGCAAGCTGGCCTCGGGACCGTACGCGGCGGCGCTGCAGCAGCTTTTCGGCGCCGGCCTGTTGCAAAATCCAGGGATGACGGTCGACGAGGCGATGTTCGCCATCGGGCGGTACGAGATCGAGGACCCCACCTTCCATCCCTTCACCAGCAAGTACGACGCATGGCTCGAAGGCAAGGCGCGGCTCACGCGCGCCGAGCTGGCGGGCTATCTCCTCTTCAACGATCCGGCGAAGGGCAACTGCGCCGCGTGTCATCTCGACCAGCCGGCCGGTGACGGCGCGCCGCCGCTCTTCACCGATCATCAGTTCGAGGCGCTCGGCGCGCCGCGCAATCCGGCCATCCCCGCGAACCGCGATCCAAACTATTATGATCTCGGGATCTGCGGCCCGTACCGTACCGACATGCGCACATCGACTCAGTACTGTGCCATGTTCCTGACACCGACCTTGAGAAACGTCGCGCTGCGGCGCGTGTTCTTCCACAACGGGGTGTTCCGCAGTCTCACGCAGGTGCTCGATTTCTATGTCAATCGCGACATCCAGCCGGAGCGCTTCTACCCACGCGACGCCGCCGGCCAGGTGATCAAGTACGACGACATTCCACCGCAGTATCGGGCCAACGTCGATACGGTGGACGCGCCGTTCAATCGCCACCCCGGCGATCAGCCGGCGCTCACCCCCGCGGAGATCCAGGACGTCATTGCCTTCCTCGACACCCTGACGGACGGGTACACTAAGTCGCGATGAGGATTATCCATACCTTCGGCGCCGCAGCGGCGGCGCTCCTCGTTACGCTTCCACAGGCTCACGCGACGACGGCAATCACCGCCGGAGACGCTCGCTTCGAGTTCCTGACGCCTTCGCTCGTGCGCATGGAATACTCGTCGCAAGGACGGTTCGTCGATGCGCCGACCGCCGTCGTGCAGAAGAGAGACTGGCCCGCGGTCGCGGTCACCCAGGACAGTAGCGGCGGCTGGCTGATTCTCACCACGCCGGCGCTGCTGTTGCGCTACAAGCTGGATTCCGGTGCCTTCAGCGCCAGTAACCTCCTGGTGAGCTGGCGCGATCCTGCCGGCGACCGGCATGCCTGGTTCCCGGGGCAGCCCGATCCCGGCAATCTCGGCGGCCTCACGTACTCCCTGGACAACATCGAAAGTGCCAATCTGCCGCCGCCCGGCGACGATCTCGGCAGTCCGGTACACAATGTGATTCCGGGCATCGACGTGTTGCTGCAGCCCGCGACGCCCGGGCTCTTGAGCCGCAGCGGCTATGCCTTGCTCGACGACAGCGCCACTCCCGTATGGAACGCCGGGCACGACTGGATCGAGCCGCGCCCGGGACCGGCGGGTCAGGACTGGTATCTCTTCACCTACGATCACGATTACCACCGCCCCCTGGAGGAATACGCCGAGCTCTGCGGGCCGGTGCCGATGATTCCCCGCCAGGCGCTCGGTCCCTGGATCACCGACCTCAACTTCGAGTATTTCCCCGGCACGGCCGACACGCGCTCGCCCGCGATGCATCACTACGGCGAGCAGCATCTCGAGACCGAGATCAGCCGACTGCGCGCCAGTGACATTCCGCTCGCGGGGCTGGTGCTCGATTTCGCCTGGCACAACTACGGCTGGCAGGGCGGATACGACTGGAGCCCGCTCATCCCGCGGCCGCAGGCGCTGATCGACTGGCTGCACGCGCGCGGCCTCGAGCTCTCTCTCAACGATCATCCGGGCTACGCCAACACGCAGGAGAGCATCCTTTCCTACAGCGACAGCCATGCGCCCGCGGCGTTGCGGGCGCTCGGGCGGCCGTGGCCGCCGCGGCCGTCCTACGACCGGAATCTGCCGGCAGACTGGAGCTTCGCTCCGGATCCGCACGATGCGGGACTCAAAGGACACTGGTACGCCGGCGGATACCACGGCGTCCGCTGGCACCCGATCCAAACCGGCGACTCCTGGCAACACCAGGGCTATCCCCACTACCAGGGAATCGGCTGGTACCGGGTGTCTTTCCGCGTGTCGGCCACGCTGCCGCCGGCCGTCTACCTGTATCTCGGCGAGGTGGCAGGGGACTACCGCCTCTTCGTCAACGGCGAGGAGGTGCGACACAGCCACGTGCAGTGGCCGCGCCGGCTGACTTACGCCGATATCGCGAGTGCGCTACATCCCGGCCAGCTCAACGTCATCACCTTGCGTGTCGAGCCGCCGCCGCAGGAGCAGCCCGGAAGGCCGGCAGGCATCCTGCGCGGGCCGGTCGCGCTGCGCGATACGGTGCCGCCGCCGCGCATCTACTTCAATCTGGCCGACCGCAGGGAGGCGGACGTCTCCATGCAGGATCTGCATGCCCCGCTCATCCGCCAGGGCGTCGATTTCTGGTGGGTGGACGGCGGCGGCGGCGCGGCGCAGATGCCGGGCCTCGACCCGCAGCTCTGGACCAACGAGGTGTTCTACGACGCCACGCAGCGGCAGACCGGCAAGCGCGGCTTCATCCTGAGCCGCTACGGCGGCTGGGGCAGCGAGCGCTACCCCGGGTTCTTCACCGGCGATGCGTACTCGGAGTGGCGCGTGCTCGCCTACGAGGTGGCCTTCACCGCCCGCGGTGGCAACGTGCTCGTCCCCTACATCAGCAACGACATCGGCGGCTTTCATGGCGCGAAGATTCCTTTCGACCTGTATGCGCGCTGGATCGAGTTCGGCACCTTCAGCCCCATCCTGCGCATGCACAGTGCGCACGAGAATCCGCTCGAGGACAACACGCGCATGCCCTGGGTCTACGGGCCGAAGGGTGTCGCGCTCATGCGGAAGTATTTCACCCTGCGCATGCGGCTCATGCCGTATCTCTACACCTACACCTGGCAGGCGCACCGGCGCTCCCTGCCGCTGCTGCGTCCGCTCTACCTCGCGTGGCCGGACCTCGATCAGGCCTACCAGCACTTCCACGAGTATCTCTTCGGTGCCCAGATGCTGGTCGCGCCGGTTCTGGAGGCGGACGGCAAGCGCAGCGTCTACCTGCCGCCCGGAAGTTGGATGGATTTCTTCACCGGCCGACGCTATCGGGGTGACAGCACCTTCACCGCTCATTACGCGGTGGATGCAACTCCGGTCTTCGTGCGTGAGGGTGCAATCATTCCGCAGCAGGAGGCGCGCGCGCGCGGATGTCCTGACGGTCGACGTCTATGGAGACGGCAACAGCCGCTTCGATCTCTACGAGGATGACGGAGTCTCCCTCGATTACGAGCACGGGGCTTACGCATTGACGCCGATGACGTACCAGACCTCGGGTGCCGGCCACCGGTTGGTCATGGGACCCACCACCGGCTCCTTTGCCGGCCAGCGGCAGGCGAGGGCATACGGGCTGCGCATTCACACCGCGCGCCGGCCGGCGGCAATCACGGTGGATGGCAACCGCTCAGCTCATTGGCACTGGGACGCGCACGACTCGACCGCGTATCTGGTGCTGCCCGTCGCGAGCATCCGGCAGTCGCTCACGGTCACCTGGTAGACCCTCGGGCGCGCGGCTTGCTTGTGGTTCGACCCACGAGCCACGTCTGACGGGAGGTACCATGGCTGCTCGTCTTCTCCTCAGTGCCGCGGTTGCCGGCGCCATTTCGATGTTCCTTCTCGACCCCGACCACGGTCGCCGCCGCCGCGCCGTGATGCGCGACCGGCTGGCGAGCGGTATGAGCTGGCTGGACGATGCGACCAACGTCGCCTCGCGCGACCTGCGAAACCGAGCGCGCGGCTTCGCCCACGAGTTCCGCGCGCGCCTTACGCTGGAGGAAGTGCCGGATGAAATTCTCTCCGAGCGCGTCCGCGCGCGTCTCGGCGGGACCGTCTCGCATCCCGGCGCGATCGAGGTCGCGGCGCTCTCAGGCAGGGTGACCCTGAGCGGAGCTGTGCTCGAGCGCGAGTATGTGCGTCTGCTGCGGACGGTCTGGACGGTCCGCGGAGTCGCCGATGTCGAGGACCGTCTGGCTGTTTATGAGAGCGCGGCCGGGGTCTCGGCCCTGCAGGGCGGTGGCAAGGAGCGCGAGCCGCGCTTCGGACCGCAGAATTGGCCTCCGGGCGTGCGGGCGGTCATGGGGGCCGTGGGCGGCGCGCTCCTCATCAACGCGCTGTTCGGCAGGCGCAATGGCCTGGGATTCCTCGGCGGCGTGGGGGGCGCGGCGCTCATCGCGCGCAGCGGCACCAACATGCCGATCGACCGGCTCGTCGGCGTGCGCCGTCCGGCGATGGAGCTGCAGAAGTGCATCGAGGTCGCGGCTCCCGTCGAGCAGGTGTTCGAGACGTTCTCGCAGCTCGAGCGCTTTCCCGAGTTCATGAAGCACGTGCGCGAAGTCCGCGTCCGAGGGGACGGCACTTCGCAGTGGCTCGTCGAGGGACCGGCGGGTGGCACGATCTCCTGGGAGGCGGTGACGACCCGCCTCGAGCCCAACAGGCTCATCGCGTGGCGGACCCTTCCAGGCTCAGCGGTGGAGCACGCGGGATTGCTGCGATTTGTGCCAACCGACGGCGGCACGCGCGTCTTCGTGACGATGAGCTACACGCCGCCGGCGGGTGCGCTTGGTCACGCGGTGGCACGGCTCTTCGGCAGGGATCCGAAGTCGGAGCTCAACGACGACCTGATGCGGATGAAGGTCTTCCTCGAGACCGGACGCCGCGCGCGCGACGCCGCGGGCGCACACCATTAATGTGGGGCAGGTTGTGACAAGCGTCACGATCGGCCATCGGGCGTGGAGACTGCGCCACCGCTACAATCAAGAGACAGGAACACCAGCCGAAAAGAACAAGGCCGTGCCCATTCTGTTCAATCGCCGCGAGCCCGCCGCCGACGAGGAAGTATCCGAGCGGCGTCGCGGACCTGACAGGCGCACTCGCGTGGTACGGGCAATTGTGTACGGCAACTTCAAGCCGCGACGGCTCGGGCCACGGCGGACCGGGGAGCAGCGGCTCGGCGCCATAGATTGGTATCACCCGTGGTGGCTCGCGATCGCAACTCTGATTCTCGCGCTCTGCGCGAGCGATGCCGTATTGACCGTCATACTCATCGACCGCGGCGCCTACGAGCTCAACCCGGTGCTGGCACCGCTCATCGGCTCGGCTGCGCTCTTCGTGGCGGTCAAGGTCGGGCTGACGGGCATCAGCGTCGTGCTGCTCACGTTGCTGTCGCGTATCAGGGCCTTCGGCCGCATGCCGGTGGCGCTGCTCCTCTACGCCGTGCTGGCAGGCTACGGGGTGCTGATCGGTTACGAGCTACACCTGCTCGGCTGGCTGTAAGAAGATTTAATTCCTTTTAATTCAAAGACTGGCGCGTGCGTTTCCGCTAAACTAGCGCTTCGCACCTTGCCCTTCCCCATGCTGGAACCTACACCTCTTTTCGGCGGCAACGCCGCCTTTCTCGATGCCCTCTACGAGCAGTACCTGCGCGATCCGGCGAGCGTAGAGGATAAGTGGCGACGCTATTTCGAGAGCCTGCCGGGCCCGAAGGGCGCGGAGCGTAGCCAGGGACCCATCGAGGCGGCGCTCGCCGAGCGTGCGCGCCAGCCCCGCGTAGCCGCCAGGGCGGCATCTGCCCCGGACGCCGGTGTCAACGCCAAGCAGGCGGCGGTCTCGCGGCTCATCCAGATCTGGACGAATCGCGGCCACCTGGTGGCGAAGCTCGACCCTCTGGGCCTCACGCAGCGCCCGCGGCCGCCGGTGCTCGACCTCGAGTACTTCGGGCTCGGGCCCGCCGATCTCGACGCGGAGTTCTTCACCGCCAGCCGCACCCAGGCGGTGCCGCAGCGGATGAAGCTGCGGGATATCCTGCGGCAGCTCGAGACCATCTACGCCGGCCCCATCGGCGCCGAGTTCGCGCACATGTCGGAGTCGCGGGAGCGACTCTGGCTGCAGGATCAGTTCCAGGCGGGCATGCTGCAGCAGCGCTTCACGGCGGATGAGAAGCGCAACATCCTGTGGCAGCTCACTGCCGCCGAGGGCCTGGAGCGCTACCTCCACACCAAGTACGTCGGCCAGAAGCGCTTCTCGCTCGAAGGCGGCGACACGCTCCTGCCGCTGCTCGATGACCTCATCCAGAGCTGCGGCGGCGCCCGGATCGAGGAGGTCGTGATCGGCATGGCGCATCGCGGGCGCCTCAACGTGCTGGTCAATCTTCTCGGCAAGTCGCCGGCCACGCTCTTCTCGGAGTTCGAAGGCGCCTACGATCTGAGCCATCTCAAGGGCTCGGGCGATGTGAAGTATCACAAGGGCTTCTCCGCGGACCTGCGCACCGGTGCGGGCAACGTTCATACCGTCCTCGCCTTCAACCCCTCGCACCTCGAGGTCGTCAATCCCGTGGTGGAGGGCTCGGTGCGCGCGCGTCAGGAGCGCCGCAACGATGCGAAGGGCGATTGCGTGTTGCCGCTCCTCATCCATGGCGATGCGGCGTTTGCCGGCCAGGGTGTCGTGATGGAGACGCTGCAGCTTTCCCAGGCGCGCGGTTTCTACACCGGCGGCACCGTCCACGTCATCATCAACAACCAGGTGGGCTTCACCACCTCCGAGCCGGCCGACGCCCGCTCGACGCTCTATTGCAGCGATGTCGCGAAGATGCTGGAAGCGCCGATATTCCACGTCAACGCCGACGACCCTGAGGCCGCGGTCTTCGTTGCGCGTCTCGCGCTCGAGTACCGCATGCTCTTCCACAAGGATGTCGTGATCGACCTGGTCTGCTATCGCCGCCACGGCCATAACGAGGCCGACGAGCCGGCGGCCACCCAGCCCGCGATGTACAAGGTCATTCGCCAACATCCCACGACGCGGCAACTCTACGCGGCGCGGCTCGTGGCCGAGGGGACGCTGACGCAGGCGAATGCCGACGCGATGCCGGAGCAGTATCGCGACGGGCTCGACGAGGGTCGGCCGCAGGCGCGCGCCGCGCTCGGCATGATCGGCAACAAGTTCACGGTCGACTGGACGCGTTACTCCCAGGCCGACTGGACGGAGAGGGTGCGTACCGGCGTGGAGCTGGCGCGCCTCGAGTCGCTCGGCAAGCGATTGCTGGAGCTGCCGCCGGATCTGACGCTGCACCCCCGCGTCGCCAATATCATGAGCAATCGCAAGAAGATGCTCGCGGGCGAGACTCCGCTCGACTGGGGTTGCGCGGAAACGCTCGCTTACGCCTCGCTCGTCGAGGAAGGCTTCTCCGTGCGCATCTGCGGGCAGGACAGCGGGCGCGGCACCTTCTTCCACCGGCACGCGGCGCTGCACGATCAAGGCTCCAATCGCGTCTACATCCCGCTGCAACACCTCGCGCAGCCGCAGCCGCGGGTCGAGATCATCGACTCGGTCCTGTCGGAAGAGGCGGTGATGGGCTTCGAGTACGGCTACTCGACCACGGAGCCCAACTGCCTCTCGATCTGGGAAGGCCAGTACGGCGACTTCGCCAACGGCGCGCAGGTCATCATCGACCAGTTCATCAGCTCGGGCGAGGCCAAGTGGGAACGCTACTGCGGGCTCGTGCTCCTGCTGCCGCACGGCTACGAAGGGGCGGGACCGGAGCATTCCTCGGCGCGGCTCGAGCGCTATCTGCAGCTTTGCGCGGAATCCAACATGCAGGTGTGCGTGCCCTCGACGCCGGCGCAGATGTTCCACATGCTTCGCCGGCAGATGCTGCAGCCGTTCCGCAAGCCGCTCATCGTCATGGCGCCGAAGAGCCTGTTGCGCCACGACCTCTCGGTCTCGAGCCTGGAGGAGCTGACCCGCGGCGGCTTTGCCCGCGTGATCGCCGAGAGCGACGACCTGCCCGCGCCGGGCGTGCGCCGGGTGGTCTTCTGCAGCGGCAAGGTCTACTTCGATCTGCTGAAGGCGCGGCGCAAGGACGGCACGCGTGAAGTCGCCTTGGTGCGCGTCGAGCAGCTCTATCCGTTCCCGACCGAGGATTATGAGGCGGTGGTCGCGCGCTATCCCAATGCGCGCGAGGTGGTGTGGTGTCAGGAGGAGCCGCAGAACCAGGGCGCGTGGTATCAGATCCGCCATCGCCTGCAGG
Source organism: uncultured Pseudomonadota bacterium (assembly GCA_963833085.1). Taxonomy (GTDB): domain Bacteria; phylum Pseudomonadota; class Gammaproteobacteria; order Steroidobacterales; family Steroidobacteraceae; genus 13-2-20CM-66-19. The sequence continues at coordinate 74,699 of CAWHWV010000006.1, read as the reverse complement.
AGCCGCTGGGCCAGCGGCGCATCGTGCTCTACGCCGGCCGCGCGCCGGCCGCGGCGCCCGCCACCGGGATCGGCAAGATTCACGAGGCCGAGCAGCAGTCGCTCATCGCTGCGGCGCTCCATGCCACGACGACAGAGGATTCTGCGAGAGAGACGACACGTCTCACGCCGGATGCCGCTGCCGCGACACCGCTCAGAAAGAAGACTTCATGACGACCGAGATCAAAGTTCCCCAGCTGCCCGAGTCCATCACCGACGCGACGCTGGTCGCCTGGCACAAGAAGCCGGGCGATGCGGTCAAGCGCGACGAGAACCTCGCCGACCTCGAGACCGACAAGGTGGTGCTCGAGGTGCCCGCTCCCGCCAACGGAGTGTTGCGGGAGGTGAAGGTGCAGACAGGGGCGGTGGTCACCGCCGGGCAGTTGCTGGCGCTGCTGGAGGAGGGTGCTCAGGCCGCAGCGACTGCTGTTGCAGCGAAAGAGGCGCCGCCGGCTGAAGAGCTCAGGGCCACCGGCACGGATGCCGGCAAAGAGAAGCTGAGTCCGTCGGTGCGCCGACTCATCGAGGAGAACCGGCTGGATGCCGCCGCTATCCCGGCGAGCGGCCGCGATGGGCGGCTGACCAAGTCTGATGTCGTCGATTTCCTCAGCAGGAAGCCGGATACGGCTCCTGCAGCCAGTCCGACCGCCGTCTGCCGCAGCGATCGGCTCAGCGCCAGCAGCCCGAGCGCCGACGCCTACAGCGCCAGTTCTGCCGGCAAGCGCGCGCGGCGAGCATCGTGTGACGATGACGCGTCTGCGTCAGCGCATTGCGCAGCGCCTGATCGAGGCGCAGTCCACGCAGGCGCTTCTCACGTCTTTCAACGAAGTCGACCTCACCGCGGTGCAGGAGCTGCGCGCCCGCTACAAGGACCGGTTCGAGAAGGAGCATGGCGTGAAGCTCGGCTTCATGTCCTTCTTCGTCAAGGCGTCCATCGAGGCGCTGAAGAGATTCCCGGTCATCAACGCCTCGGTCGACGGCAACGACATCGTCTATCACGAGTTTTACGATATCGGCGTCGCCGTCTCCACGGAGCGCGGGCTCGTCGTGCCGATCGTCAGGGACGCGGATGTCAAGAGCTTCGCCACCATCGAGAAGGAAATCGGCGGAGTATGCGAAGAAGGCGCGGTCCGGCGGCCTTGCGATCGAAGATCTGACGGGCGGCACGTTCACCATCACCAACGGTGGCGTGTTCGGCTCCCTCATGTCGACACCGATCGTCAACGCGCCGCAGAGCGCCATCCTGGGCATGCACAAGATCCAGGAGCGTCCGATGGTGGTCGCCGGGCAGATCGCCATCCGGCCCATGATGTACATCGCCATCACCTACGATCACCGCATCATCGATGGCCGTGAGGCCGTGCAGTTCCTCGTGACGGTCAAGGATTGCCTCGAGGATCCCGGCCGCATGCTGTTGGGGATTTAAACATGGCAGATTCCTTCGATGTCGTCGTCATCGGCGGCGGCCCGGCCGGCTACCCGGCCGCGATCCGCGCCGGACAGAACAAGCTGAGCGTCGCCTGCATCGACGAGTGGAAGAACCGCGACGGCACGCTGGCCTTCGGCGGCACGTGCCTCAATGCCGGCTGCATTCCCTCCAAGGCGCTGCTCGAGTCGACCGAGCTGTATCACCGCGTCCAGGAGGAGTTCGCGGTGCACGGCATCCGCACGAGCGGCGTCAGCTTCGATGTCGCCCAGATGCAGAAGCGCAAAGGCGGCATCGTCAAGACGATGACGCAGGGCATCCTCGCGCTCTTCAAGGCCAGCGGGGTCACGCCGCTGCAGGGACACGGCAAGCTGCTGCCCGGCAAGCGGGTCGAGTTCACGGCGCCTGACGGCACGCGCCGGGAGCTCACCGCGAAGAACGTCATCCTCGCCTCGGGCTCGGCGCCGATCGAGCTCAAATCGGCTCCCTTCCAGGCGCCGCACATCGTCGACTCGTGGGGCGCGCTCGATTTCGAAGCGGTACCCAAGCGCCTCGGCGTCATCGGCGCCGGCGTCATCGGCCTGGAGTTGGGCAGCGTCTGGCGCCGCCTCGGCAGCGAAGTGACGATGCTCGAGGCGCTGCCGGACTTCCTGCCGATTGCCGACCAGCAGCTCGCCAAGGAGGCCGCGCGGCATTTCAAGAAGCTGGGGCTCGATATCCGCCTCGGGGCCAAGGTGACCGGCGCCCGCGTCAGCGGCGGTGCGGTCGAAGTCGCTTACACGGACTCCAAGGGCGATCAGACGCTCACCGTCGACAGGCTCTTCGTTGCCATCGGCCGCCGCCCCTACACGCGTGATCTGCTTGCTGCCGGCACGGGAGTCGAGCTCGATGAGCGCGGCTTCATCAAGGTTGACCATCAGTGCCGTACCGGCGCCGAAGGCATCTGGGCGGTGGGCGATTGTGTGCGTGGCCCGATGCTGGCGCACAAGGGCAAGGAAGAGGGCGTGATGGTGGCCGACCTCATCGCCGGACGCTTCGGCGAGGTCAACTACAAGACTGTTCCGTCGGTCATCTACACCGCGCCTGAGATCGCCTGGGTCGGCCAAACCGAGGAGCAGGTGAAGGCGAGCGGCCGGCCCTACAAGATCGGCGTGTTCCCTTTCCTTGCCAGCGGCCGCGCGCGGGCGATGGAGCAGGCGCAGGGCTTCGCCAAGATCGTCGCGGCGCAGGACGATGACGAGATCCTGGGCGTGCACATCATCGGGCCGCTTGCGGGCGAGCTGATCGCCGAGGCGGTGTTGGCGATGGAGTACTCGGCGAGCACCGAGGACCTGCAGCGCACGATTCATGCGCATCCGACGCTGTCGGAAGCGGTGCACGAGGCGGCGCTCGCCGCGGACAAGCGCGCCATCGACTCGATAAACCGCTGACCCCTAGCGTGCTCGGCTTGCCTGGATGACGTTGGGCACTGCGCCCAGGCGGTGCAGCACGCGCGCGAGCTTGCTCCAGGTTGCTCACCGGTACCGTCAGCCGCACGTACGCGGTGCCGGCGTCGCGATCGGTCACGGTCGACATCGACTCGATGCTCAATCGCTCCACGGCGAGCACGTCCGTCAGATCGCGCACGAGCCCCCGGCGATCGTAAGCGGTGACCGCGATCTCCACGGTCAGCCCGGCGGCATCCCCTGAGCTCCAATCGACCTGCAGCACGCGCTCCGGCCTGACTTCGCGCATGCGAGCGAGACTCGGGCAGCTGCTGCGATGGATGGTCACGCCGCGCCCCACGGTCACGTAGCCCGTGATCGGCTGCGGCGGCAAGGGCGCGCAGCAGTGGGCGAGGGTGATCGGCAGGTTGCCAACGCCCTCGATTTCCACTGGCGAGCCGCTGCGTCCGGACTTCGGCCGTGCCGCTCGCGGCGCCGGCGGGTGGCGGCTGCGGTGGGGCGCTGATTTCGGCGTCAGCGGGCGGCTCATCACCGTCGGCCGCGGCCGCATCGCGCTTGCGAAACCATGCACGCACCTTCGCCCGGTTGCGCGGCGAGGCCAGAAAGCCCTGCTCGGGCGCCAGCCAATCACGGCTCGGCGCATCCTGCTTGCCGGTGATGATCTCGACGATCTCGCCGTTCGACAGCGCGTAGGTCAGGGGCACGATGCGGCCGTTCACCTTGGCTCCGCGGCAGCGATGACCGAGCGAGGTATGGACGCTGTAGGCGAAGTCGAGCGGGGTCGCGCCGCGCGGCAGATCGACCACTTCGCCCTTCGGCGTCAGCGCATAGACACGGTCCTCGAAGAGCTCCGAGGTCACCTGCTCGAGGAACTCCCGGTCGGTCTCCGCTTCGGGTGCCTGGGGCTCGAGGAGCCGCCGCACCCACTCGATCTTGCGCTGATACTCCGCATCCGTCGGCGCGCCTTCCTTGTAGGTCCAGTGCGCCGCGACGCCGAGCTCGGCGTGCTCGTGCATTTCGCTGGTGCGGATCTGCACCTCGACGCTCCTGCCCTGCGGTCCGATCACCGCCGTGTGGATGGAGCGATAGAAGTTGCCTTTGGGCGTGGCGATGTAGTCGTCGAACTCGCCGGGGATGTAGGTCCAGAGGCCATGGACCACGCCCAGCGCGGCATAACAGTCGCGTATCGTGGCGACGATGATGCGCACCGCCCTGACGTCGAAGAGCTGCTCGAAAGCCAGCTGCTTGCGCTGCATCTTGCGATGGATGCTGTACATGTGCTTCGGCCGGCCGTAGACGTCGGCCTCGACGCCGGCGGCCTGTAGCTCGGCGCGCAGGTGCTCGCAGAGCGCCTCGATATACTGCTCGCGATCGGCGCGCCGCTCGTTGAGCGCGCTCGCGATCCGCCGGTATTCCTCCGGCTCGAGATAGCGGAACGCCAGATCCTCGAGCTCCCATTTGAGCTGCCACACCCCGAGGCGACTGGCGAGCGGCGCAAAGACCGCCCGCGCCTCGACCGCCCGGCGCTCCCGCTCGGCGAGCCCGGCGGCATCGCCCGGCAGATCCCTGGCATGGCGCAGAGCTACCAGGTGCTCCGCGAGGCGCGCGAGGATGAGCCGCGGATCGCTCACCACCGCAAGGAGCATCTTGCGCAGCGTCTCCGCCTGGCGGGCATCGAGTCCCTGGGCGGGAGACCAGTTGCGCGGCAGTCCGAGATCGCCGAGCTTGAGGAGGGCGACGGCCGTGTCGGCGGCGGATCGCCCGGCCATGGAGGCAAGGCCGTCGGCGGCACGGCGGGGATCCAACCCCGCTTGTCCGGAGAGGTCGATGGCGGCCTTCACCAGCACCGCTTTGGCGAGGTCAGCGTCGGACGTCAGCGCGCCGAGGAGCTCGGCCGCTTCGGCCGCAGTGGCCAGCGCATCGGGGCCGAGCGCGCTCAGCTCCTCGATCCCGCGCCGGACGGCGGCGATCGACTCGATCAGCTCGGGTGGGCAGAGTTGCCGGGTCTCCATTGCTGCCTGAAGGGCCCCTTTGCGGCTATGATTGGCGGCGCTAATACTTTATGGCCAGTCACACCAAGTGGTCGAACATTCAGCACTTCGCCGGGCGTGCCGCGAGAGCAGCGCGCGCCGGCAGCGGCGGCCTGGGCAGCCCCAATGGCGCGGCCCACGCCGGCTTGCCCCCGATCCGCTTCGAGGGCTATGGCCCCGGCGGGGCGGCCGTGCTGATCGAGTGCGTCACCGATGACCACAATCGCACCCGGGCGGACCTGCGCCAGGCCTTCAGCGATCACGGCGGCCACCTGGGGGCCGCAGGCTCGGTGAGCTACCTCTTCAATCACGTCGGCCTGATGACCTACCCTCCGGGTACGGACGAGGAGCGCCTCATACACGCGGCGCTCGAGGCGGGCGCCGAGGATGTCGTTGCCAACTCCGACCGCTCGATCGAGGTCCTGGCCGATCCGATGGAGTTCGATACGGTGCGCGCGATCCTCACGGACCGCGGCTTCGCCCCGGCCGCCGCGGAGGTGACCGAACGCGCTTCTCTGACGACGCCGCTTTCCGGGGAACCGGCGGAGCGGATGGTGCACCTGCTGGAGTCGCTGGAAGAGCGGGATGATGTGAGGAACGTGTACTCGAATGTCGAGATATCGGACGAGGTCCTGGCGCGCATTTGACCCGGGCGCCGCGCGCACGCCGCCTGCTCGCGCCGCGGGCCTTCGAATCCTCGGCCTCGATCCGGGATCGCGGCGGACCGGTTACGGTGTCATCGAGCGCCGCGGCGCGGACTGGGTGCATGTTGCGCACGGGTGCGTGACGGTGGCCGCGACGGCAGCGTCCCTGTCGGAGCGCCTGCGGGTCATCTTCGAGAGCCTGTGCGAGCTCATCGCGACGCACGGCCCGGGCGAGGTGGCCATCGAGCGGGTGTTCGTCAACAGGAACGTCGACAGCGCGCTCAAGCTCGGTCAGGCCCGGGGCGCGGCGCTGTGCGCGGTGCCGAAGGGCCTGCCGGTGTTCGAATATGCGCCGCGGGCCATCAAGCTCGCCCTCGTGGGCTCGGGCGCGGCGGAGAAGGCGCAGGTGGCTCACATGATTCGCACGCTCCTCGGCCTTCAGGGGCGCATCTCCCCCGATGCCTCGGATGCGCTCGCCGTCGCCGTCTGTCACGCGCACTCGCTGCGTCTGTACGAGCTGGCGGCGCAATCGGAGCCAGGCGCGATGCGCGCGGCGGCGCAGCCCACACGATGATCGGATCGGTCCGGGGGCGCATCGTCTCGAAGACCCCGCCGCAGTTGTTGGTGGAGGCCGGCGGTCTCGGCTACGAGCTCGAGGCGCCGATGTCGACCTTCTTCCACCTGCCGGCCGTTGGCGAGGAGGTGCGGCTGCTCACGCACCTCGTGGTACGGGAAGATGCTCATGTGCTCTATGCGTTCGGCACCGAGGATGAGCGGCGCCTCTTTCGCAGCCTGATCAAGGTCTCGGGCGTCGGTCCGAAGATCGCGTTGGCGCTGCTCTCGGGCATCAGCGTCGAGGCATTCGCGCTGTGCGTGCAGAGCGAGGATGTGGCCGCGCTCATCAAGGTGCCCGGCATCGGCCGCAAGACCGCGGAGCGCCTGGTCGTCGAGATGCGCGACCGCCTGGAGGCATCCGGCGGCGGCGCGGCGAGCGCCGTGCCCGTGGGGGCGAGTCCCGAGGCCGAGGCCTTCGGTGCCCTGGTTGCTCTTGGTTACAAACCCGTGGAGGCGACACGCTTGCTCAAGGCCGTGGGTCCGGGTACACATTCCACCGAAGAGCTGATCCGCCGCGCCCTGAAGGGCGCGGCGCCGGAGTAGAGCTACCTTGCAACCAGCTGAAAGAACGATCGGCGCCGGGGCCACGGGCGAAGATGAGGCGGTGGAGAAGGCCATCCGGCCGCGGCGCCTCGCCGAGTACGTCGGCCAGCCGCAAGTGAAGGCGCAGCTCGACATCTTCATCAGCGCCGCGCGCCAGCGCGCCGAGGCGCTCGACCACGTGCTCATCTTCGGGCCGCCCGGGCTCGGCAAGACGACACTCGCCAACATCATCGCCGCGGAGCTCGGGGTCAACCTGCGTCAGACCTCAGGCCCGGTGCTCGAGCGTCCCGGCGATCTCGCCGCGATCCTCACCAACCTGCAGCCGCGCGATGTGCTCTTCGTCGATGAGATCCACCGCCTCTCGCCCATCGTCGAGGAAGTGCTGTATCCGGCGATGGAGGATTTTCAGCTCGACATCATGATCGGCGAGGGGCCGGCGGCGCGCTCGATCAAGCTGAACCTGCCGCCCTTCACCCTGGTCGGCGCGACGACCCGCGCCGGGCTTCTGACCTCGCCGCTGCGCGACCGCTTCGGCATCGTGCAGCGACTGGAGTTCTACGGGGTGGAGGATCTCGAGCGCATCGTCGCGGCGCTCCGCCGGCATCCTCCGCGTGCCGGTGGAGGGAGAGGGGGCGCGCCGGATCGCGCAGCGCTCCCGCGGCACGCCGCGGATCGCCAACAGGCTGCTGCGCCGGGTGCGCGACTACGCTCAGGTGAAAGCCGACGGGCGCATCACCGAGGCGGTCGCGGACGCGGCGCTCGACCTGCTCGAGGTCGACCCGCAGGGCTTCGACAGCCTGGATCGCAAGCTCCTGACCACGATCATCGAGAAGTTCGACGGCGGCCCGGTGGGCATCGACAGTATCGCGGCGGCCATCGGCGAGGAGCGCGACACGCTGGAGGACGTGATCGAGCCCTTCCTCATCCAACAGGGATTTCTGGTCCGCACGGCGCGGGGACGCATGGTGACGCGCGCTTCCTACCTGCATTTCGGTTTGAAGGCCCCGGAGCGCGCCGCGACCCCGCTGTCGCTCTTCGAGGACGGGCGGTGAGCGTCTTCTCATGGCCGGCCCGTGTATACTGGGAGGATACCGACGGGGGCGGGATCGTTTATTATGCGAACTACCTGCGCTTCCTGGAGCGGGCCCGCACGGAGTGGCTGAGGTCGCTCGGCTACTCGCAGCAGACCCTCGCCCGGGAGCCCGGCCTGGTGTTCACGGTGGTCAGTCTCACCGTCGAGTACCGGCGCCCGGCGCGGCTCGACGACGAGCTGGCCATTACCTGCGAGGCGCACGCCGATCGGGCGGCGACGATCCGATTCGAGCAGGCGATCTTCCGGGACCGGCCCGGGGAGGGGCCGCCGATCCTCACCGCGGGGGTGCTCGTCGCCTGTGTCGATGCGCACACGCTGAGGCCGAAAAGGCTGCCCGAGTCCCTGATAAACGTGTTGATCTCACCGTCTGACACAGCATGAACGGACAACTTTCCATCATTCGCCTGGTGGTCGAGGCGAGCATCCCCGTGCAGATCGTCGTCGGGCTGCTGCTCCTCGCCTCGCTCACCTCCTGGGCCATCATCTTCAGGAAGCGTCTGCTCATCGGGCGGGCGAGACGCGAGGCCGACCAGTTCGAGAACAACTTCTGGTCGGGCGGCGATCTGGCGCAGCTCTATCGCGCGATCGAGTCGCATGGCGGCGCGACCGGCATGGCGAGCATCTTCGAGTTCGGCTTCCGCGAGTTCGCGCGCCAGCGCCAACAGGGATCCATACCGTCCGAGCAGCTCCTCGAGGGCGCCCGGCGCGCCATGCGCGTGGCGCAACTCAAGGAGATCGACCGGCTGGAGTACAGCCTCGCCACGCTGGCCACGGTGGGCTCCACCAGTCCCTACGTCGGCCTCTTCGGCACGGTGTGGGGCATCATGACGGCGTTCAACGGACTCGGCGATGTCCAGCAGGCAACGCTCGCGGCGGTGGCGCCCGGCATCTCGGAGGCGCTCGTGACCACGGCGATCGGCCTGTTCGCAGCCATCCCGGCCGTCATTGCGTACAACCGCTTCGCCGACCAGGTGACCCGACTGGAGGTGCGCTTCGACGCCTTCATGGAGGAGTTCTCCACTATCCTGCAGCGGCACGCGACGCGCGGCCCGGCGGCAGCGCCGGGGGCGACTCACGTGTCCGCCGCCGGGGGCAGCGCCGCGGCGCCGAGCGTCGTGCCGGGCACTGCCGGAGCCCGTTAGGAGGTCCGCATGGCGACAGTCTCCCGCGGCCGGCGGCTGATGGGCGAGATCAACGTCGTCCCGTACATCGACGTGATGCTCGTGCTCCTGATCATCTTCATGATCACCGCGCCGCTGCTGCAGCAGGGTGTGAAGGTCAATCTGCCGAAGGCCCATGCGCAACCGCTTCCGAAGAGCGAGAGCAATCCTGTAGTGCTGTCGGTCGATCAACAGGGCCAGCTGTTTCTCAATATCGCCTCCGACCCGCACGCGGCCCTGGATTCCGATGCTGTCTCGACGCAGGTGACGGCCGCTCTGAAGCAGGACCCGGACAGGGCCGTGGTGGTCAAGGCGGATAAGTCGGTCTCCTACGGAGTCGTCATGCAGGCCATGGTCATGCTGCAGCAGGCAGGCGCGAGCAAGGTCGGAATGGCGACTGACCCGCTGCCGCCGCCGCGGCCGGGCAGCTGATCAACCCGCGATGGCCGAGTCTGTACGCGACCGATGGCTGTCGATTGGCATGTCCGTGGTGCTGCACGGCAGCCTCATTGCGCTGCTTGCGCTCGGCTGGTGGCACTTCCGGCAGACGGCGCCGGCGCCGAGCCTGCCCATCAATGCGACCGTGGTGGATGCTCGGACCCTGAAGGGCGTTGGGACCGCCTCGAAGCCGTCGCCTGAGCCGAAAGCGCCACCGCAGACTCAACCGCAGCAGCCACCGCCCCCTCCCGTCGAGGGACCGCCGCCGCCTACCCCGGACGAGATCGCCATGCGGGAGCAGGCTGCCAAAGAGGAGGCCGAGCACGAGGCGCAGGCTGCGAAGGCGGAGCAGGCGCGGCGAGGCCCAGCGCAAGGCGGCGGAAGCCGCGGCGGCGGAGCAGGCCGCGGAGGCCCAGAAGGCCGAGGAAGCGCAGGCGGCCGCACAGGCCAAGAAGCTCGCGGCAGCGCAGAAGGCAGCGGCGAAGCTCGCGGCCAAGAAGAAGCTGGCGGAGGAGCGCAAACTTGCTGAGGAAAAGAAGCTCGCCGCGCAGCAGGCGGCGGCGGAGCGCGCGGCCCGGGTGGCCGACCTGCAGCAAAGCCTGCGGGAGGATGAGCGCTCCACCGCAGCAAGCGGCGCGCTGGCAAGCTGGCAGAGTGTAATCACGTCCCGTATCCAAAATGCTTGGATCAGACCGCCGACGGCCCAGCCGGGCATCAAGTGCGTGCTCAACGTGGGCCTGGTGCCGGGCGGCTCAGTGACCTCGGTGAGCATCGGTGACTGCAATGGCGATGACGCCGTGCGTCAGTCCATTCAGACTGCGGTGTACAACGCCGCACCCTTGCCGCCGCCGCCCGACGGCATTCCGTTCCCGCGCCAGCTCATCATCACCTTCCAGCCGACCAACTGACCGCGAGACCCATGAAACCGACACTGAGAATGGCATCCCCGCTGCGGATTTTCCTGGTGGTACTGACGGCCGCGTGCCTGGCGCCCCCCGCGGCGCGAGCACAGTTGCAGATCCAGATCACCTCCGGAGTGAACAACCCCGTACCCATCGCGATCGTGCCCTTCGCCGAGGCACTTACCGATGGCACCGACGTTGCCGGCGTCGTCCAACACGACCTCGTTGGTAGCGGTCGCTTCACCGAGTTGCCGCGCGATAAGATGCCGGCCACGCCAACCAGCGCTGCGGACGTGAAGTTCGCGGACTGGAAGGCGGCGGGCAGCGACTACGTCGTCGTCGGTCAGGTGGTGCCGGTCGCGGGCGGGCAGCTTGCGGTGGATTTCAACCTGCTCAATGCCCTGACCGGGACAGAGCATTGCGCGCCAGCGATTCGTCGGCACCTCCTCGGCGCTGCGCAATGCCGCGCACCGCGTGAGTGATGTCATCTACCAGGCAATCACCGGCATCCGCGGCGCCTTCGCGACGCGCATCGCCTACATCGCCCTCGCAGGGCGAGGGCGCCGACGAGCGCTTCCAATTGGTGGTCGCCGACGCCGACGGCTACAATCAGCATTTGATCCTCGAGTCGCGCTTTCCCCTCATGTCGCCGGCGTGGTCCCCGGATGGTCAGTGGCTTTCCTATGTCTCGTTCGAGAATCACCTCTCTGCCGTGTATGTGCAGCGCGTGCTGACGGGCGAGCGGACTCGCGTCTCCATGCGTGCCGGCATCAACGGTGCGCCCGCCTGGTCGCCTGACGGCAAGAAGCTCGCGCTCACCCTCAGCGGCGACAGCGGGCACCCCCAGATCTATGTGCTCGATCTGGCCACCCAGCACCTGACGCGGATCACCGATTCACCGTCCATCAACACGGAAGCGGACCTGGTCGCCTGACGGGCGGTACATCTACTTCACCTCGGATCGCGCGGGTGAGCCGCAGATCTACCGGTGCGCGGCGACCCCGGGCAGTAACCCGGAGCGCATCACGTTCACCGATGAGTACAACGCCGGCCCGCATGTCTCTGCCGACGGGAAACTGCTGGCGATGGTTACGCGTGACGACAGCGGCAGCTACCGCATTGCCATGCAGAACCTCGCGACGGGCGAGTTCCGGATGCTGACGCCCGGCCGGCTCGACCAGTCGCCGAGCTTCGCGCCGAACGGCGCCGCCATCATGTACGCCGCCCGGCCAGGCCAGGCGAGGGCCGGCATTCTGGCAACGATCTCCGTCGACGGGCTCACGGGCCTGTCCCTGAAGCCCACTCAGGGCGAGGTGCGCGACCCGGCGTGGGGTCCGTTCATTCAGTAGCGGTTCAGTAGTCAAGTCCGAACGTCCAACAAGAGCTGCCGCCTGGCGGCGAACCTGGAGAAGGGTCTATGTATCGTCGAATTGCTGTCCTGATGTTGCTGGCCGGATGTCTCGGGCTCGTCGCCTGTGCGAGCCACAAGCCGAAGCCATCGGCCGAGCAGCAGTCGTCTTCTGAGAATGGCGCCGGCGCCAATTCTGCGGGCGCCAGCGGTGCCAATGCCAACGGCGGTGGGCCGTTCGGCAACCAGAACTCGATTGCCGGTCCGCAGGCGGGCATGCTCGCCAAGCGCACGATCTACTTCGACTTCGATAGCGCCGTGATCACGGGCGACGGCACGGATATCGTCTCCGCCCACGCGAAGTATCTTTCCGACCACACGGACGCGCGGGTGCGCCTGGAAGGCAACACCGATGAGCGCGGCTCACCGGAATACAACATCGGCCTCGGGATGCGGCGCGCGCAGGCGGTCCGTCAGGCGCTGCTGCTGCAGGGCGCCTCCGCCGCCCAGCTCACGGTGGTGAGCTATGGCGCCGAGCACCCGGTGGATCCGGCGCACAACGAGGATGCCTGGCAGAAGAACCGGCGCGTGGACATCGTGTACCTGGCGCCGAACGGGCAGCCGACGCAGCCGCCGCAGTAAGCTTGCCGGCACAGTCTCACTAAAGGAGTCCGCCATGCGCCCGATCATCCCCCTCGCGCTCATCACGGTGCTCGCCGCCGGCTGCGCCTCGGTGCCCCCTGACCAGGACCCGGTGCAGATCAGGATGAACGACCTCGATGCGCGGGTCTCGAAGGTCGAGCGGGTCGTGTCCAACCAGAGTCTGGTGCAGCTTGCGACCGAGGTCGATACGCTGCAGGCCCAGGTACGCGATCTTCGCGGGCAGGTGGACGATCTGCAGAACAGCAACCGTGAGCTGCGCAAGCAGCAGCACGACCTCTATGCGGATCTCGACAAGCGGGTCGGGGCGCTCGAGCATGGAGGTGCCGCTGGCGACGCCGCCGCGGCGGGCGGCGCCGCGGGTTCGGCGGGCGGGGCGACGGACAGCGACGCGCAGGGGGTCTCGTCCACGGAGCAGTCGATCTACGGGCAGGCGTTCGATGCCCTGAAGGCCGGCAGCTACTCGATCGCGATCAGCGGCTTCCAAAGCTTTCTCAAGCAGTACCCCTCGAGCCCGCTCGCGCCCAATGCCCAGTACTGGCTGGGCGAGGCGCACTACGTGAATCAGGATTTCGCGGCCGCCGGCAAGGCTTTCCAGGCCGTCCTCGACCAGTGGCCGAGCTCGGGCAAGGCGCCCGATGCCATGCTCGACCTCGGCAACACTGAGCTCGCGCAGGGTAAGACAGCCAAGGGCCGCGCGACGCTTCGCATGGTCGTCAGTCAGTACTCCGGCACCGACGCCGCCGCGCGGGCGCAATCGCGGCTGAAGCAACTGTCATCACATTGATGAACGCAGGTGGCGCGGCTCAAGATCACTGAAATCTTCTACTCCCTGCAAGGCGAGGCTGACACGGCGGGGATCCCGACCGTGTTCGTGCGTCTCACCGGTTGTCCGCTGCGATGTCAGTACTGCGACACGGCGTATGCCTTCCACGGTGGTGAGTGGTGGGAGGTGGAGTCGGTGGTGGAGCGGGTGAGGGAGCTGGGCGGTCGCTACGTCTGCGTGACCGGCGGCGAGCCCCTGGCTCAGAAGAGCTGCCTGGAGCTGCTGACTCAACTCTGCGATGCGGGCTGCCGCGTCTCGCTCGAGACGAGCGGCGCCATGTCGTTGGAGGAAGTGGACGAGCGGGTGGTGCGGGTCGTCGACGTCAAGACTCCCGGCTCGGGAGAGGAGTCGCGCAACCGCTATGACGAGCTCGCGCGTCTGGGCGTCCAGGACCTGGTGAAGTTCGTGATCTGCGACCGCGGCGACTACGAGTGGAGCTGCGCGAAACTCCGCGAGCTCGGCCTGGAGGGCCGCTGCACGGTGCTGTTCTCGCCCAGCCACGAGCAACTGCCCGCCCGGCAGCTAGCCGACTGGATTCTCGAGGACCGGCTGCCGGTGCGCTTCCAGATCCAGCTGCATAAGTACCTCTGGGGCAACGTACCGGGAAAGTAGATTGACCATGGCGTCCCACAGGGCTGTCGTTCTCGTCTCTGGCGGCCTCGACTCGGCCACCACGTTAGCCATTGCGCGCGAGCAGGGCTTCGAGTGCTATGCGCTCTCCGTCGATTACGGTCAGCGGCACGCGGCGGAGCTCGACGCGGCGATGCGAGTTGCCGGGGCTTTGGGGGCGCGCGAGCATCGGATCATGCGCGTCGATCTCGCGGGCATCGGCGGCTCGGCGCTGACGGACACATCAATCGCCGTACCGGAGCAGCCGACCGCCGGTATTCCGGTGACATATGTCCCCGCGCGCAACACCATCCTGCTCTCCCTGGCGCTGGGTTGGGCTGAGGTGCTCGGCGCAGAAGATATTTTCGTTGGCGTAACGGCCGTTGATTTTTCCGGCTACCCCGATTGCCGCCCGGCTTTCATCGAAGCCTTCAGCCACTTGGTCGCGCTGGCGACGAAAGCGGGCGTCGAGGGCCATCCCTGCCGGGTCCAGGCGCCGCTCATGTCCTGGTCGAAGCAGCGCATCATCCGCGAGGGCACGCGCCTCGGCGTCGACTATTCCCTGACTGTCTCCTGCTACCAGGCCGATGACCTCGGCGGCGCCTGCGGCCGCTGCGACTCCTGCCGCCTGCGCCGCGCCGGCTTCGAGGCCGCCGGCTTCCCCGATCCCACGGTCTACCGGCACCTGTAGCATCCGAGGAGGCTCCAATGGTCAGTTCAGACACGCTCTGGCCCGAACTCGCCTACCCAACGTGGCGCGACACCGCCGCGACGCTGCAGTTGTGGACCCAAATCGTGGGCAAGGTGCGCCTTGCGCTGACGCCGTGGATCAATCACAGTTGGCAGGTTCCGCTCTATGTGACTGCCCGCGGGCTGACCACCTCGCCGATTCCGGCAGGCGAGGAGATCTTCGAAATCGATTTCGATTTCATCGAGCATCGCCTCGTGGTGCGTGTCAGCTCCGGTGCCGAGCGGGCGCTCGCGCTCGAATCGAAGTCGGTTGCCGACTTCTATCATGAGGTGATGGACCTGCTGCAGGGGCTCGGCATTGTGGTCACGATCCATGAGATGCCGAACGAGCTGCCGGATCCGATTGCCTTTTCGAAAGACCACGCTCACCACTCATATGACCCTAGCGCCGCTCATGCGTTCTGGCGGGTGCTCATCCAAGCCGACCGTCTCTTCAAACATTTCCGCAGCGGTTTTCTCGGCAAGGCGAGTCCGGTCCATTTCTTTTGGGGCAGCTTCGACCTTGCGGTCACGCGCTTCTCCGGGAGACCCGCACCGCCTCATCCGGGCGGTGTGCCGGGACTGCCCGATGCCATCACCCGAGAGGCTTATTCGCACGAAGTGAGCAGCGCCGGGTTCTGGCCCGGGAACGATGCTTTTCCCTCGGCCGTGTTCTACTCCTACGCCTACCCTGAGCCGCCGGGCTTTCGCGACCGGGCGGTTGCGGCCGGCGGCTACTTCGACGCGAAGCTTGGCGAATTCATCCTGCCGTACGATACGGTTCGTCTCGCGGCGGTGCCGGACACATTGGTGCTCGATTTCCTCCGGAGCACCTACACGGCAGCGGCGGAAGCCGGCGGTTGGGATCGCGCGCAACTGGAATGCCCTCTCGGCGTCCCGGGCCGAGTGCGCCCTGTCTCTCCGTCGTAGGTAGCCCAGCGCGGCTGAGACGCGGACGGTCGTCTGCCTGGTGGCTCCGAATGCGGCGGTGGGCCTACGGCTGTAGTATCATGCCGCCCCCGCGGTAGCCGCCCGATCCGGGCCGCAGCCGCCGGCGACTCCCTCGCTGGGGCGTTAGCTCAGTCGGTAGAGCATCGGACTTTTAATCCGCTGGTCGACGGTTCGATTCCGTCACGCCCCACCAATAAAATCGGGTACGTTCCGATCACATCGGTAACGTTCTATACCGGGTCGGAATATTCCGTAACCTATGTGCCCGAAGGCTCACAATGAGTTTTATCGCCATGCCGCTGGCCAGGGACTTCAGGGACTCGGGCGCCGTAGTAGTTCAGTAGCAGTAGTGCAAAACCGCCCGGTACCCCTCCAGAAAGCTGACCTGCAGCTCATAGGGCTGACTGAACACCACTATCGGAGCGATAGACGCTGAAGTCACGCGTATTGAGATCCCGTTTCATCCTGGAAGCGAGAACGATCGCATGGACCTGGATAATCACGCTGAATCCCACGAACAAGTAAGCGACGTCGAAATGGACTAGCCCAACATTGTACAGGAGCACGAAGGTCTTCCATGCACCTAATGCTGCGGCAGCGATAAAGAGCGCATAGCACAAGCGCCGGCGGGCGCGGAAGGTATCTCTTGCGGACATATACGGGTCAGCTCGGGTGATCACGCCGACACCGTAGAGCGCATAGCTCATAACCACGAGCATGCCGCTGCTGAAGATCGTCGTAGGAATGATTCCCAGGGTATTTGGGTGGTGGAGGTACACAATAACCGCGCAGCTAAGCGCTAGCGCTTGGCCGACGAATCCGAGTCCTATCCACAGTGGTGAAATGAAGTCCCGAAGCCGCCATCTCCGCAATTCAGCCGATCGCGGGCTCGGCGGCGGCATCGCACGTAGCGCCCGGTTGACTCTGACCTGCAGGGGCAGCGCAATGTAGATCGGCAGCAGCTCCACTAACAGAAATATCTGCATCAACCCGGCCAGCTGCCCAGGTTTGGCCCCGTAAGCCAGGCAGCCGATCAGCGCGAGTGATGCGCACGCACCGATGCAAAGGTACATCGGCTTGAAAATCGCGAATTTTCGCTCGAGATCTCTCTTGGGTAACGGATGGAGCCGCGGGTAACTCTCGGGTGGGTAACGCTTGAACAAGAGCTCGCGATATTGCTGCCAGGCAAATGGCACATAGAAGGAAATCACGAGGATTTGCGATGCGAATAGGACAGCGATGGCGAGAAGCTCGTAGTTCGAAGCCATATCCTAACCCTTCATGACGCTGGCAAATGCATTGCGGATTTCGGAATCTGTGAGGCCGATCGCTCGCAGGGAAGAAACACTCTGAGCTAGCGCCATCGCGGCTCGCGGACCAAGGTCGACCCCCGAATGCTTCTTCCCATCGAGGTGGACAAACGTGCCCCTGCGACCGCGAGTCTCAATGACACCGTCGCGCTCAAGGAGTCGATAAGCCTTCGCTACCGTATTTGGATTCAGCTGCAATTCGGCCGCCAGCTGGCGAATGGGCGGCAGTAGCCTGCCTGGTTGCAACTTTCCGCTTCTCACCGCAGAGCGGATCTGCGAAATGAGCTGCGAAAACACAGGCTCGGGCAATCGTTCGTCTATCGAGAGCTGCATGGGAGCACTCTGTACTACATGTATGAATAGTACAGCTATTACAAAAGGATTGCAAGGCGTCGGATTGCCGCGGGTGAGCGGGTCGGCGTCTGTTCTCAATTGTGGTACGATCGTTCTCACTATGAGAACTGCAAACGTCCAGCCTGTCGAGCTGCTGTTCGGCCTGTATCGCCGGCGGGTGCTGTCGCTCCTGCTGCTAAGGCCTGATGAGAGCTTTTATGTGCGCGAAATCGGGCGATTGACCGGAGTACCTGCGGGGCCGCTTCATCGCGAGCTCACGGCGCTCACTGGGGCTGGACTCCTGGTTCGCCGAGCCTCGGGAAACCAAGTCCTTTATCAAGCATCACGCGATTGTCCGATATTCCAGGAGCTTGCAGGGATTTTCCGGAAGACAGCGGGGCTTGCGGATGTACTGCGCGAGTCTCTGCGGCCCGTTGCGGGCGAGATTGATCTCGCATTCGTATTCGGATCGGTTGCACAGGGCAAGGAAAAGTCGACGAGCGACATTGATTTGATGGTCGTCGGTTCCGTGCCGTTCGAGAACGTTGTGGAGGCAGGCCATCTTGCACGCGAGCGGCTCGGCCGCGAGGTCAACCCAGTCGTCATGTCCAAGGACGCCTTTCGGTCAAAGCGACGGGCACGTGACCGCTTCGTTTCGCGCGTGTTGAGGGAGCCGAAGATCTTCGTCATTGGAGACGCCGGTGAGCTTGGAAAACCTACTGAAGATCGGGCAGCTTAAGCCTCACGCCCCGGACGCTGCAGAAATTGAGCGGCTGCTGATTGCAGCGCGCCGAAATCTGCGTGAGGACGGCTGATCGAGGATGTCGCGACCTGGCACGCGTCGAAACGGCCCGATCTCCTCCCGCAGAAGCGGCGATGAACGATTGTACAGCGTTAGTAAGTATGAAAGGTAAGCGATCAATGATCTGCGGCATTGCCGACAGGTAGCCGATGGCGCCCGTGGGTGTCTCTTGGGGCCAGGAACTTACGAAAGGCCGCTGGACAAGGAGTGACCATACGCCGCGTAGATCTCGAGCAGGCGCTCATACGTAATACCCTCGAATGCGTCCCTTGCCAAGGGATGTTCTGTGTTCTCGAGCTCGATCCAAGGACGTTCGCGTGCCGCCTGCGGGTGTACCTGACACTTCAGGTTCAGCGTGTCCGGGTATCCTTTCAGTCGATTGGAAAACCAACCGAACCATGGACCCCGCTCTTCCTGCTCGCCGCCGTCAAATGTCTCAGTGTAGACCGTGAAGTTTTTCTTCGACAGCGAAGACCAGACGCCAAAGGCAAAGTACTCCCCTGAGGGCGCTCCGACCAATGGCAGTCTGAGCACGCAGCGGATGAAGTAGTGCTCCCCGTCCAGGACGCAGAAGTCCTCGGTCAGGCAGTTTGCAGAGCTCGCAACCATGGAGTTTGGAAGGCGATCTTCCGGACCCTGCCAGAGGTCCGGTTTTGCGCTTCCGAGATCAAACGTGCCTCTATGCGTCTCGCTGCACGACGAGCATGCCCAGGTGCTGTTCTGCAGCAGGGCCCAGCGCGGGTCGATTGTCTCGTTCACGATGACTCCGGGTAGAAGCGGTGGCGTCCTTACAGTTCCAGGGCAACAGTGCCTCGAAGTTCTCGAGTCTCTCAGGGCCGCGACCAGTCCATCCAAGGACCACTACGCGGTCGAGGGGTACCCTCGGGTCTGGGGCCATTCGAGGGTCGAGGTCTCGCGGGACGCAGCGACCTGCGCGGCTCGAATGCGAATACCGACTCAGTGGCGTAATCCGTCCGTCTCTCGAAGATGTCGCGGTATGCAACGTAGTTGAAGACTCCGATGAAGATGACTATCGCGGCCGAGACGATTTCCCCCACGGGTCCGGCACGTGCAAACCCGTCCGCAGTCAGCGAGAGCGCCACGACGAACAGCACGATCATCCATTCGCCATTGAGGCGCGAGGCCTTCTTGGACAACTGACACGCATCGAGTACCGTCAGGCCGGGTACAAGAGCCATCAAAGGGAAGTAGCACACCCCGAGAGCGGCAACCAGAACCGCGCAGTTCCAGGTGCAGGAGCCGACAAAGCCTGCCAGGACTGGACTTCCTGATAGCGCCCAGTGGAGCAGCCAGCCCGCACTAGCCAGCACGCAGCCGGGGAGGAGCCCGCCGCCCCAGGCAGTTCTGGAGGCCGCATGCTGCAGCAGCTCAGAACGGCCCAAAGCCCGGTCAGACCGCCGTGACAGCAGACTCAAGACGACCCAAATAACGGGGAGTAGCAATGAGCCGACAACAAGCGTCCAGCCAGCATCTATGAGGCGCGCGGGGACTATCTCGGTGCCGAGCAAACCGGAGATTGCGAGCAACGCGACGGCGGCGCCGAAGCTCGCCGGCGACCTCACGAGCAGAGCGAGCGCCGTCATTACCCAACGACCGAGAAATGGCTTCTCAACCTTTCTTGGCTCGAGGGTCTCACTCATGGGTGCTGGCCGCGTTCAGGATTACGACCGACTGCGGAGCAAACCGGCTCGCCGCTAGTAGTCGCGCCTTTGGATAATCAGCAAAGCGGCCCCGAAAAACAAGAGCGCGAGAACGCAGGTCGTGGCGACGGTCACCCAGGGTTGCATCACCAGCGGCGATGTCACGCCGCCGATACCTCCGAAGATGTTGATGGATTGCGGAAGCTTGCCGGCGTTGGAGAGCATGAACAGCGCGACCACGACAAGGCCGCTGCCCCTGAATCGCCAACCTTCATCGCAAAAGGTGGAAAGACATGCCGAGATAGCATAGACAGCCAGAGAGGAGGAGACGATCACGGCGAAATACCCGAGCCCAACTTGGGCATTCGTTGCAAGCCTCGGAACGAGAAGCCATATGACGAAGCCGAACAAAGTCAGCAGAGCTACCATCTCGAGCACGCCGGTAACGGTACGCACTGCAAAGAGCCGGGTGCGTGTCACCGGCAACGACAGCGTGAACAGCGTGGATCCCTCGCTACCTTTGTCGGCACCCGGGCGGGGTGACGCCGTCTGAATTCCGGAACCGGCCAGCATGATCGCAGCGATAAAGCACAAGAATATGCTTAGGCGGAGCAGGACAAACAAGAATTGCTGCGGATGCTGAATCCGTGCGCCGCCTAATGCCTCGAGGAGGAAACCGAAAAGCAGCACGCCCATGAGCACCATCCATACCATCTTCCACCGGGTCTCCAACCATGACTTCAACCAGAGCATTTGTTGTTCCCCACGTGTTCCAGAAAGAGCTCTTTGAGCGTGACCGGGAAGCGCTCGATCACCGCTCCCGGCACCTGTCGCAGCTGGGCGGCGATGACCTCGACATTGCGGCTTACGAGTATCGAGAGCATTCGACCGTTTCGCCGTACGCTTACAATTCCGTCCATTCGCGCGACGTCGCTCGGCGGCTCGTCCGAACAGACGAGGCTGAGTCGTTGGTAGTGCATCCTGAGACCATCGAGTTCCCCGCAGACCAGCGTCTTGCCACCGTCGATGATCGCGACGTGATCGGCAATCTGCTCCACGTCCGGGAGCTGGTGCGAAGAGAAAAAAATCGTAGTGCCTTGCTCGGCGGTGATGGCGACGAGCTCGCGGAGCGCCTGCTCGACGGCGGCCGGGTCCAGACCGTCCATGGGCTCATCGAGAACGAGCAGCTCCGCGCCGTGCGAGATAGCCAGCAGCAGCATCAGCTTGGAGCGCATGCCCTTCGATAGCTGCGAGATACGCTTGCCGCGGGGCAGCTCGAACAAGTCCAGATAGCGCTGCTCCAAATCGCGTCGCCAACCGGGAAAAAAGGGGCGCGTAAATCGAACGATGCCATCCACTGTCATGTATGGATACAAATCCTTATCCTCGGTGACGAACCCGATGCGCCGGCGAATGGCGACGCCGGTGCTGGGATCCGCCACAGGCTGCCCGAAGATGCGCGCGGAACCGCCGTCCGCTTTGGTCAGCCCGAGCAGGTGCTTGATCGTGGTGGTCTTTCCGGCGCCGTTGCGTCCGAGAAAACCGAACACGCTTCCGGCCGGTACCCGTAGATCGAGCCCGTCGAGCGCCGCCTGAGCACCGAAGCACTTCCTGAGGCCCTCGATTTCGATCACTGCCTCACTCATACCACCTCCGAATCACGGTTCTTTCGGACCATTGCCAGTTCGTTCTCTACGATTCGGCGAATCTCTTCCTCCGACAGACCGAGCGCGGTCAGGCGCCCGATGGCAGAGCCGATGAGCTTTCCGGCCTTGGTCATGATTTGACGGGGCTCGACGACCGACCGCCCGACGTAGGCCCCCGAGCCTTGTCTGAGCTCGACGATTCCCTCGTGTTGAAGCTCTCGGTACGCGCGTACCACCGTATTTGGATTGACTACCAACTCTTCCGCCAAGCTACGAATCGTCGGGAGCCTTTCGCCCGCTCGAAGGGCACCGGTTTCGACGCCGTGCCGGATCTGCTGCATCAACTGCAGATAGACGGGAATGCCCGAGGAATGGTTGAGGTGGAAGATCACGTAATGTGCTACTCTACTAGCACACTATACGCATCGATAACCCAAGTCAAGGAAGGGCCGTCCCGCGAACTCTAGTCGGCCCACCTGATACCTGGCAGAGCTCCTAACGGCGAGATGAGGATGGGGGCATGGGTGCTTTCCACTCGCTCAACGCGACGACGGTACCCTCCCCAGCCATTCGGTTTACATACCGAACGTCGGCCGTGACGAATACCCCCTTCCGAGTAATCGCGAGTGCATGGTAAGCCGCATCGTAGAACGACACCTCGTAAGTGCGTGTCAATTCGAGTGCCGCTGTGAGCCACGCGTCCGACGGCACCGCCTCCGTGAGCCCAAATTTCATGAGCGAGCTCAGCCAGCCGGAGGCATGCGCCGGAAATCGTCGCGCAACTGTGTTACTGACCTCATAGAGCCACAACGCCGGCACGATTGCGCGTACGGCGTCGTTCAGGATCGCTGCGCGCAGCAGAAGCGCCTTGTCGACGTCCGGCTCATCGCCCGACGGGAGGACCCATTTGAGCAGAACCGATGCATCAGGCACCACCAATGGCGCCGGCATCAGTGGCCCCGCTCCCGGTCATCGCGGACCCACCTTGCCACCTCGTCCGTGCTGACTTGCGGCAGTTGCGTGCGCAACACGTCCATCTCACGCACCGCGTCTCTGCGCCGCCGCCGAACGGCCCAGTCACGGATTGCTTCATTGATGGTCCGGCTGCGCTCTCCGGCCGGGATGCGCCCGATGACACCCCAGGTATCGTCGTCGATCATGATGTTGATCCGCTTGCTCACAGCCGCCCTGCTCCGTGGAGTAAATTGGTGTGGATATGATTACACACTGAGACTAGAATGGCGAGCAGTCTGGATCTTCACGCTCGAGAATGGCAATCAATCTGCGGTGGGTGGACTGGTACTATCTGGGGCTTCTCGGGTTTCCGGTCGCGGTCATTTGCTACGAACAGATGCTTGCCGTTCATCGGCGCCCCGCGGAGCGCACCTTCATAGCTCTCGATCTCAAGGCGCACATCCTCGTGCTTTACGGATTCGCGGCCTTCTCTGTATTCGCCTTGGCCTGCTACTCTCTGTGGCGGATCGTGCAACTCCGTTCATAAGGCGACCTAGGCTCGTTTTGCGACGGCGAACATGACGCCGCCAAAGGCGAGAGCAACAAGGGAGATGGCGAGCCACACGTAGGAATAGAAGCTCAAGCCGGGTCGCAGAAGCGACTTCTGAGGGTCACAACTCCAGCACCCGCACATGGCCAGCGTTGCCGTAGGCGATGATGGCCTCATCGCGCGTGGCTAGAAT
Source organism: uncultured Pseudomonadota bacterium (assembly GCA_963833085.1). Taxonomy (GTDB): domain Bacteria; phylum Pseudomonadota; class Gammaproteobacteria; order Steroidobacterales; family Steroidobacteraceae; genus 13-2-20CM-66-19. Next base: position 51,793 of record CAWHWV010000006.1, on the reverse strand, counting down.
CAGGCCCCCGGTACGGGCTGCGGCAATAAGGAAACGGTCTGCGGGATCTCCGTGAAGCTCGCCTGGCAGGAGAGTGCTCTCGGCGGCTGACTCGGCGTCAAGAGGGAGGAGAGTGACGCCGACTGGCGCGAGGGCGTCTCGCACCCAGTCTCGAAGCGAAGCGGAGAGCTGAATTCTGCCTTTGGCATGCTGGACGCCGATTTCCCAGACGGAGATCGGCGATATCCGCAGGCCTCCGGCTTGCCGCGCCTGATCCAGCTTTTTGACGCTCGCGGCGGTGAGCTGCGCCGCATTTCCCCCGGCGTACCAGAGCCAGATGTGGGTGTCGAGGAGGAGGGCGCTCATTTTTTGCGAGCCGGCTTGGCCGGGCGACTCATGCCTTGGTAAAGATGATCTTCAGCACCCGTCAACGCGCTCCACTCGACATCGAGCGGCGCTGTAACGTCGCCGTCGATCCTCATCGTGCCCTTCATGTACCCGAACAACGAGTCGGTGTCTGCAGGTACCGGTGCCAGCTGCGCTACTGGCCGTCCGTGCTTGGTGATGATGATCGGTTGCCGGGTTTTTTCGACCTGATCCATCAGCTTGAGACATTGCGCCTTGAACTGCGCGGCAGAGATATCCATGGAAACCTCAGTGACCAGAAAATGTGGTCACTTATGATAATCCGGCCCCCGGTGCCCGTCAATCCGCCGTATTGACCGCAGAAGTCTATATATATAGACTTATGCCGATGGGTCTACATAGAAAGAGTTCTATTCAATCTCTGGCAGTGATGGCGTCGCTTCTGGGGCAATCACGCATCTGGCGACACGGATATGCTTTGTCCAAAGCAACGGGTCTTCGAAGCGGGACGCTATATCCCATACTCGCCAGATTGCAGGATCGTGGCTACTTGGAGTCTAAGTGGGTGGAACCCGCACACGCGGGACGCCCGCCACGTCATGTTTTCCGTCTGACGCCTGCTGGTGTGACCTATGCGCGGGAGGTCGTGAACGACCAGGAACACGCGTGTCGGTTCCGTCAGGATGACGCCAAAGCATGAAAGCGAAAGACTCTGCCGTGCGATCCATCTCACGAGTGCTGGTCGGCCACGCATCGCACGCCTGCCCGCCGCGCCGCGCCAAATGGATCGCCGCCGCTACCAACGAACTTGACTCTATAACGAGTTCGTATGAGGTACTCAGGTGGTCCCTTGGGACGGTGTGGGCGAGCTACAAAGAGCGCTTTTGCGCGATGTCCATAACGGAACCGCAGGTCCCAAGACTGTTAGTGACATTAGAGGTGTTGACCTGCTTCCTGCCAAGTAGCCTTTTATGGATATGGACGTTAAAGGCGACGATCAACCACATGCTCCCAGCGGGTGCTGCCCTATGCTTGGCTACCGCAGCATCGATTGGGCCTGTCGGACTTGCATTCTTCGGACAAGTGGCCCTTGGTATCTGTCGCCGTCGTGGAAGATGCCGATCTGTTGCCCTAATTTTCCTTGCAGCCTGGAGCGCTGTCGTGATTCTGCTGCTACCGAGCACGCCGACGCCCTTCAAGGAATTGCCGTGGCGGGATTGTGTCCTGTTCATAGTTCTTCCCATGATTGGCGCGGCGCACTTCGCGTTTCTCGAGCGCCGGGCCCGGTCCACGGATGCTCGGAACGCCTTGCAGGGGAGCCTATGAATGTCCTCGAGGTCGACGGGCTAACCAAGCGCTATGGGCAGAAAGCGGCCGTGGAGGATCTGAGCCTTACGGTACGGCAGGGGCAGATATTCGGCTTTCTGGGTCCCAACGGCAGCGGCAAAACGACTACGATCGGCATGATCTTCGGGATCATCAGGCCGACGCACGGCGACATCTCCGTATTCGGTGAGAGCAATCGCGAGGCGCTCGCGAGCAGGCGCATGAGTGGAACACTCGAGCAGCCCAACATATATCCCTATCTGACCGGACAGGAGAATCTGGCGCTGGTTGCGGCCATAAAGGGACTGGACAAAAAGTGCATCACGCCCGCTTTGGCGGCAGTTGATCTGCTCGAGTCAGCCGATCGGCAGGCAAAGTCCTACTCGCTGGGCATGAGACAGCGGCTGGCTCTGGCGGCCGCAATGCTTGGGGATCCGGAGCTGCTGATACTCGACGAGCCCACCAACGGCCTGGATCCGGAAGGGATGCGGGAAATACGCGAGCTTTTGGTACGCCTATCGCGCTCAGGTCGCACCATCTTCATTTCCACTCATCTTCTGGATGAGGTAGAGAAGATCTGTACGCACGTCGCAATCTTGAAGCGAGGCCGGCTGCAGCGTAGCGGCGCGGTGAGCGATTTCACCGGTGACAAGGTTACCTTTCGACTCTGCGCCGACGATATCCAGCGCCTCCTCGAGGCGGTCCGGCAGTATGAGTCTGCAAGGAATGTCCGCGCGACGGGCGACGCCGTTCATCTCGATCTGGTCGATGCGGCGCCGGCGAGCCTGAACCGATATCTCGCCGAGCGCGGCATATATGTCGGAGAGCTTTCGAGTCAACGCCAGACTCTGGAGGAGGCCTTTCTTGCGGTTACGGCGCCGCAGGCAACTGCCGAGATCGGAGAAGAGCCGTGATTGGCAGAGCGCTTTGGCTCGAGTGGTTCAAGCTGCGCAAACGCCTTGCCACATGGGTCACGTATCTGATCTTTCTCACCCTCACGATATTTTTGTTCGGAGCGTTCTTCTACAGCCGCCATCATGGGCATCCGCGCGACCCATATCTGGGCTTTCCAGATGCCTGGGAGGGCGTCCTTACCGGTGGCGCCCCCATCGCAAGCCTCTTCGCCGCCGTGCTGGTGGCGTTATCCGTTTGTAGTGAATTCGAGTGCAGAACGAGCCGGCAAAATGTCATCGACGGTCTATCCCGCGAGAATTGGCTTCTTGGCAAGCTTTTGCTGATACCGGTCATCTGCGTGGGGCTGTATGGCACGCAGATCATTCTGGGTGCTTCATGGGCCTGCTTCGATACGCATCCACCACACAAGCTGTTTCTTTACCCGGGCTCCACCTATGTGACAGCCGGGCTTGGCGTGTTGCTCGCAATGTGCTGGTACTCGGGCACCGCGCTGCTCATTTCAGTTCTGGTCCGTAGTTCGGGACCAGCCATCGGGCTGATCGTCATTTACCAGATTTTCGATAACATCGTGGCCAGAACGCTGATTGGGTTTCATCTCGATGGCATTGCGGCATGGTTCCCATTCCAGGTGCACAAGTCACTGCTGGAGTTCAAGCAGTACTGGCCGCAGCCGTCGCCGACCCTTGATTATCACTGGGCCACCTGGAGTCTCCTGCTGGCGGGGATCATGTGGGCGATTGCATTTGTCGTTGCGGCCGGTTGGGTTTACCTGCGCCGCGACCTGTAGATTGCCATGAGCGAATCAGCGCTCGCCACGGCATCTGTCACCGCAGATCGCAGCCGTGTGCCCAGAAATCTGAAATCGAGCGATAATAGAGCCCACTCGTAAATCCGTGATCGGTCTGCCATTCAGAGCCTTGGGGGATGCGACATGCTATTTCCGACGACGCTCGTAGGAAGCTATCCGCAGCCGGATTGGCTGATCGACCGGGAGAAACTGGCCGGGCGCTTCCCGCCGCGAGTCCGCATGCGCGAGTTGTGGCGGATTCCCGAGCCGTTTTTGGCGCAGGCTCAGGACGATGCGACGCTGCTCGCGATCAAGGCGCAAGAAGAGGCCGGCCTCGACATCGTCACCGACGGAGAGATCCGGCGCGAGAGCTACTCGAACCGCTTTGCCACTGCGCTCTCCGGAGTCGACCTCGACAACCCGGGTACGGCGCTCGACAGGTCCGGGCATCCCAACCCCGTACCGCGCGTCGTCGGCAGGATCCGCCGCCTGCGACCGGTGGACGTGGAGGACCTGCTGTTCCTCAAGCGCCACACGCGGCACATGGTGAAGATCACCGTGCCAGGACCCTTCACGATGAGCCAGCAGGCGCAAAACGATTTTTACCCGACCGAGGGGGAGCTGGCGCTGGATTATGCTGCCGCGGTCAACGAAGAGATCCGCGACCTCTTTGCGGCGGGCGCTGACATCGTGCAGCTCGATGAGCCGTACATGCAGGCCCGGCCGGAGAAAGCTCGCCAGTTCGGCCTGCAGGCGCTCGAGCGCGCTCTCGAAGGCGTGAACGGACGGACCGCGGTGCACATCTGCTTCGGTTATGCCGCGATCATCCACCAGCGCCCGTCCGGGTATTCGTTTCTGCCGGAGCTGGCGGCCTGCTCGTGCCGGCAGATCTCGGTGGAGACCGCGCAATCCGGTCTCGACTGCGAGGTGCTCGCAAAGCTCGCGGGCAAGCAGATCATGGTCGGGGCCATCGACCTCTCCGACATGACGGTGGAATCGCCGGAAACGGTGGCGGCGAGAGTCCGCCGTGCGTTGAAGTACGTGAGCCCGGAAAACGTGATCATTGCTCCCGACTGCGGCATGAAGTACCTGCCGCGGGAGGTCGCCTTCGGCAAGATGCGGGCAATGGCGGCGGCGGCGGCGATCCTGAGGAATGAATTCGGCGAGTAGCGGCCGCACGCATCCCGCGTTACCATATAACCGCTGAAGGTGCCCGCCCCCAAGGCGGGAGAATTGGGAAGCCGGTGAATTCCGGCGCTGCCCCCGCAACGGTAGTGGAGTGTCGACTCGGCATTGGCCACCGAACCCGATCATAGGGTTTGGGAAGGCGTCGAGCCGGTCGTCGAGAAGCTCGGCGACTCCTCCAGAGCCCGGAAACCAGCCTTGCAGCACTGCAGCCGTCGGATCGCGGTGGGCGATCATCGGGCACGTAGGTTCAGCGTCCGGCTCTCTGCCGCGCTGCTCTGAATGCTCCTCCCCCACACATCCGTCGCGGCGTTCTTTTGGCCGTTTCACGGGGAGTGAGCATGACCATGACCACGATCAGCGACCGGGTGCGCCGCAGCCTGCGCGAGCGTACGCCCGGCATGGGCCTGACACGCGAGTTCTATACCGACGCCGACATCTTTGCTCTTGATCTCGAGCACATCTTCTACAAGGACTGGCTGTTCGTTGCGCACAGCGCCGAGCTGCCGGGGGCAGGCAGCTATCTCACCCTGCAGATTGGCGCATATCCCATCCTGCTCACGCGCGCCGCTGACGGGACCATCCGCGCCTTCATCAATTCCTGCCGGCACCGCGGCGCGCGAGTGTGTCCCGAGGCCGCAGGCACGGCCGCCAGGCTCGTTTGCCCGTATCACCAGTGGACCTATCACCTCGATGGACGACTGTTCGCTGCCCGCCAGATGGGTTCGGGATTGGATCGCTCGCGGCTGGGACTGAGGCCGGTGCACTGTGAGACGGTTGCCGGTTACATTTTTGTCTGCGTTGCGGCGGAACCGCCCGATTTCGAGGCCACCCGCCGGCATCTCGAGCCCTATCTGCTGCCCCACCGTCTGACCGAGGCGCGCGTGGCGTTCCAAGCGACCATCATCGAGGAAGGCAACTGGAAGCTCGTCTGGGAGAACAATCGCGAGTGTTACCACTGCGCGAGCAACCATCCCGAGCTGGCGCGAACCTTCCCCGACACTCCCACGGTCACGAGTGTCAATGGGGCCGCGGATGATCCGCAAATCGTCGAGCACTGGCGCCGCTGCGAGTCGGCGGCGCTCGCCAGTCAATTCAAGCTCTCGCCCGACGGCCAGATGCGCACCGCCCGCATGCCGCTCGCTGGACCCGGCGGTCAGCTACACGATGACCGGTCAGCCTGCGGTTCGACGACGCCTCAGCGATTCCATCCCCGTCGACCTGAACATCGGTGCGCTGCTTCTCTTCCACTACCCGACGACTTGGAACCACTTCCTCGGTGATCACGCGATCTCCTTTCGGGTGTTACCGCTGGGTCCCACGCGCACCGAACTGACCACGAAGTGGCTCGTGCATCGCGATGCGGTCGAGGGCGTTGATTACGACGTCGCGGAGCTGACTCAGGTCTGGCTGGCGACGAACGAGCAGGATCGCCGAATCGTGCATGAGAATCAGATCGGCATGAACTGCCCCACCTATGAGCCGGGTCCTTTGTCGAACGTGACCGAGGACGGCGTCAGGCAGTTCATCGATTGGTACTGCAGCCGCCTGGAGCAACGGTTGCCAGCGGACGCCCTGCGCAAGGCCTCCTGATCAGGCTTCCGGCCGCGGATCGCTCCAGCAATCGGTAACGACCGAACGCAGATCGCAGCGGTGTGCCCAGTTCTGCTCTTCCAGCATGGGGCGCGCGTAGAAGGCGGCAACGTGTCCGAGGCAGAGTACGGCGATCGGACGGGACCCTGTGGGCAGTCGCAGCAACTCCCGCAGGGCCTCGGGGTCGAACAACGATACCCAGCCCATGCCGATCCCCTCCGCGCGCGCCGCGAGCCACAGGTTCTGGATCGCGCAGGCAGCGGAGGCGAGGTCCATCTCAGGCATCGTGCGGCGTCCGAATACGTGAGCTTCGCGGCCGGCCATGAGGGCAACCACGAGCAATTCGCCGCACTCGAGGATTCCTTCGACCTTGAGGCGCATGAATTCGTCCTCGCGCTCGGCGAGTGCGTGCGCGGTCGCTACCCGTTCGGCTTCCACGAGTGCGTGGATCGAGCGGCGCAATATCGGGTCTCCGAATCCGCAGGAAGCGCCAGGGTTGCATGAATCCCACGCTGGGGGCGAGATGCGCGGCGCCGAGCAGCCGCTCGAGCAGAGCCTCATCGAGGGGGTCGCTGAGGAAGTGCCGCATGTCGCGCCGCTCCGAGATGACGCGATAGACGGCATTGATCTCGAGTTCGCTGAAGTCGCTCATCGTCGGGTCCGCAAGCCGCGTGGGTGACCATGATCGCATGGTTTCTCGCAGCTGTCCCATGATGCGCAAGCGCGTAAGCGGTCTAATTGACAAACAATATAAACTGATGAATTATCAAGTCCGGCCATCCAGTCGCCACTGTTTCGCAAAAATGAAATCAACCCGGCGCGGTCTCATTCAATTGGCAGCGACGCTACTCTGCTCTGGCGTTGCGCTGCGGTAGCCGAGCCCTGGCTGCCGCAGGCGATGAACCTGCGCGGGGCCGGCGAGCTCACCGCGGCCGCTCGCGCTACCCGACCAGGCGAATTTCGCTTTCGCGGGAACCGATCTCAACGCCGCATACACGCATCCCGTAGGCAATTGGACGCGCGCCGCGCTCGAGACCTATCTCGACAGCCGCCAGCGGGATGCAGCTCGAAACTGGCCGGCGCAAAACTCGCGTGACGAGGCCGTCGCCTTGTTCGCCGGATTGATCAATGCCGCGTCCACCGATGTTGCCGTCGTGCCCAGCACCTTGGAGGGAGAAAACCTGATCGGGGCATCGCTGAGGCTCGGCCCCGGCAAAGGCGTGGTCACCGATGCGTTTCACTATGACGCCTCGCTCGTCAGGTACAGTGAGCTGCGCAGGCAGGGGATGCCTTTTACCGTAGTCCGAAATCGCGGCAATCGGATCGATTATTCGGATCTCGACGCAGCCATTTCACCCGAAACCAGGCTGATCGCCGTCTCTTGGGTATCCAGTGCGACCGGATACCAGCATGACTTGAAGCGCGTCTGTGAGATTGCCCATCGCAAGGGCGCGCTTGTCTACGCGGACATCATCCAAGGCGTCGGCGCCGTGCCGCTCGACGTGAAGGATTCGCGGCGTTGATTTCTGCTGCTCGGGATCCTACAAGTGGCTGATGGGAGAGTTCGGCGTCGCTTTCCTCTATGTGAGGCCGGATAGGCTGGGAGAGCTGAAGCGAGTACAACTGGGATGGCGTGCCATCACGGCGTATACGCCTCACTTCCTCCCATTCGATTCTCCGGGCCCGGTGGCGGGGGACTATCGGCTCGGCACGGACACGGCGACAATATTCGAGGTTAGCACGCCGGATTGGGCTGCCCTGGCGGCGATGACGGGCTCGCTGAAGTATCTGAAGACGCTCGAGGTCGGCAGAATCGCCCGATATCGTGAGCCGATGCTCGACCGGTTACAGCATGAGTTGCCCCGACATGGATTTGCCCCATTGACCCCGGCTGATCATCGGGGGCCCTACCTGGTATTCTCGAAGGAAGGAGCAGGCAGGAAGTACGGCGCGGCGCTGAAAAAAGCGAAGATCTACGTCACTCTGACGAAGAATCGGATTCGTATATCACCCTCGGTATACAACGACATGGCCGACGTGGAGAAACTCATCCGCGTCCTGGCCGCGTAGGCAGGGCTGATCGTGGCAACACCCAGACCAAAGCCGAAGAAACGCCCTGTTCACGCAACATTCCTAGTGCGCGAGAGCGCGCGAGCGAGCCCTTCAAGGCCTACTATCCCGTCTGCGAGGCCATGGTCACTCTCTTCTATCCATATGTCGAGGTCGCGCTCCATGACCTGCGCACCGCGCGGATCGTCAAGATCTGGAATTGCTGGAGCGACCGGCGTCCTGGGGATCTATCGAATCTCGATCATCCCGAGCGGCAGTTCGTGGCCGACCAGGCCATTCTCGGGCCTTATGAGAAAGCTCTGCCTTCGCAGGGACGCAGCAAATCGATCACCGCGGGACTGCGCGATGCCGACGGCGACCTGATCGGGCTGCTATGCATCAATCTGGATGTGAGCGTGATCGATCGCGCCGCCGCGATGCTGACGAGTTTCTCGTCCACTGCCATGCACCGTCCGGAACCCATATACCGCACCGACGTTCAGCAGCATCTCAACTACATCGTTCGCGACTTCTCCATGCAGGTCAACAAGACCGTCAGCAATCTCAGTCGGGAGGAGAGAATGCAGCTCGTCTCGCACGTGGATCGGGCCGGACTCTTTCAGGCCCGCAAATCGGTCGACTACCTCGCGAAAGCGATGGGGATCAGCCGGGCCAGCGTCTACAATCTCCTCAACGATCCTAACCGCCGGACGCGAAGTTAGCGGGCCTCGATCGCGCGCCGCCCAGTCAAGCCGAGGGCTGCGCTGAATGCAACCAACAGTCCCGGGACCGCGATGAGCGGCACGGTGTGGGGCGGAAACCATAGCTCAGCCACAGACCGGCCAATAGCGGACCTGAAATCGATCCCAATCGCCCCGCGGCAACTGCCGCGCCGACGCCAGTTCCGCGCACTCTTGCAGGATAGAGCGCGGGCGCCATCGCATAAAGAATCAGCTGGCCGCCGATCACGAAGAACCCTGCGAGGAATGCTCCGGCGAAAAGAGACGCGTCCGTGACCCAAAGCCAGCACCAGGAGCGATGCCGCCATTCCAAGATAGGTCAAGACCAGGGAATTGCGGGGCGACACCCTATCCGTCAGCGCGCCGAGGGCGAGACTCCCGAGGACGGCACCGCCATTGAGGATGATTGAGGAGAGTGTCGCTTGATGGTGTGAATATCCGGCCGCCATCATCAGGGAAGGCAGCCAGTTGAGCAGAAGATAAACTACGAGCAGCGTGAAGAAATAGCTGACCCAGAGGCGCACCGTTACGGCAAGAGCCGAGCGCAGCGGCTGAATGCCAGCCGCGGCGGCCGCGGTTGCCGGGCTCGCGCAGTGCGCCGTCCTGCGGGGTTGCTGGCGGAAGCCCCGCGAGAAGAAGGGGAACGAGCAGCAGCGGTCCGAGGCCGCCAACATAAAAGACCGGCCGCCAGTCACCAGCCGTCGTCCAGGAAGCGACGAGGCCGGCCGCCGCACCTCCCACTGGAAGGCCGATATACATCCAGGCCAGGGAGGCCGTCCGATTACTCGAAGGACTATGCTCCGCGACGATGGCGATGAGATTGGGAAAGGCGCCTCCCAAGCCCAGACCGGCCAGGACCCGAATGATGCGCAGACTGGCATATCCCGGCGCGGCTACGGTGGCGAAGGAAAAGACGGACAGCACCGCCATTGCGATCATGATCACTCGCGCGCGCCCGATCCGGTCCGAGAGCCAACCGCCTGCGGCGGCACCGAGCATCAACCCGACGGTGCTCGCGCTCATGACCTCGCCCATTTGCGCGGGCGTCAGACGGAAAGCTGCAGCGAGCGCCGGCGCCGCGACACCCATCGCCTGGATGTCCACCCCTTCGAACACCGCGACCAGGAAGCACAGGAAGATGAGTTTGCCCGTCGCCGGGGACTGAATACTCGTAGACTGCATCAGAAGGCGCTCCGCACGGCCGGTTTGTTTCTGACAGGTTGTCTCGCTTGACACTCTGTCATGAGCGGCGCGCTAGGATACTTTCAAATCGCGTCCCCCGCAGGCTCTTCTTGCTTTCCCGGGCTTGGAGCGGCTAGGCTCGGGGGCCGCCCCCTCATGACCGACACGCCCTACAAGTCTGGCATTGCGATACGCGTCGCCGATTTCGCCCGGCAGCGCGAGACGCCTCTGGCGGAGCTTTATCGCAGGCACCTGAGCGAGCTCACCCGCTATATAGCCCGAACCTTCGGCGCAGGACCTCCGGACCCCGAGGATGTAGTCCAGGAGGCCTTCGCCCAGTTCGCCGCGCTCGAGAATCCACACGCGATTGAGAATCCTCGCGCGCTTTCTCTATCGCAGCGCCCACAATCTGGTGGTCGATCATCATCGACGTCATCTCGTGCGGAATCGCTTTGCGCGTGAGCAGACCCCAGCCGCCACCCTGGAAAGTTCGGACGACCGGGACGCCGAGCGCGTCTTATCTGCCAGGCAGAGGCTTTCGATCGTCGAAGGAGCCATTCGGGACATGGAGCCGAGGCGACGCACCGTATTCGTCCTGAATCGCATTCACGAGCTGTCTTATGCCGAGATCAGCCGCCGGCTGAGAATGCCGGAAACAACGGTCAAGCGCCTCGTGGCGGCTGCGATCGTCGAGTGTGAGAGAAGCCTGCGGGCGCACGGGATAGCCGGTGAAGAGCCCGGGTGATGAGCAAAGTGATTGAGGAAAGTGAAGCGGATCAGACCAGAATCGACGCGGAAGCGGCGGACTGGCTGGTGCGGCACGACGACGGCGCGCTCAGCGCGCAGGAGCGCGCCACGTTCGATGCGTGGACGGCTTCGGATCCGAGGCGATCCCGCACCTTTGCTGCGATGTCTCGGACATGGCGCGAAGCCGCTGACTTGAAGCATCTCGCGCACCTTGCTGAAGCCGAGCCCCCTGGCTGGGCGAGTAAGGCGCTACGCTCAATCAAGCCACCATTCTCAGTCTTGCGATCTGTCGCGCTCGCGACGGCTGCGGTCGCCGTCCTCGTCGTTGCTGGCTCGTTTATGACGGAGCTTCTTGGACGGCCATCAGACCGGCGTTGGTCAGACGCGAGTCCTCACGCTCTCGGACGGTAGCACCGTCGTGCTAGGGGCAAGGTCGCGAGTCATCGTGAGGTTTACGGAAAGGGAACGTCTGGTCAGGCTTACGGCGGGCGAGGCGCTCTTCGAGGTAAGGCACAACGCTGCGCGCCCGTTCGTTGTGGACGCTGGCGACACCGTGATCCGAGACGTCGGCACTAGATTCGACGTCAACAGGGCAGGCGCCAGTGTTCGAGTCGCGGTCATCGAGGGTGAAGTCGAAGTCCGTGAGAGTAGTGCGCCGGCGGCACACCTGGTCGAAGCGGTGCAGATTCTCCGGGCCGGAGACAGCCTCGAGGCTATTCAGGGGCAAGTCCCGGACCGCCTGCCGCAGCCGGGCAGCTTCATCGTGCGTCCAGTCGAGCCCGTTGCGGTAATCGCATGGCGGGATGGGCGGCTGGTCTACGATAATGCACGGCTTGTCGACGTCGTTGCGGACGTTAACCGGTATTACGGCCCCGGGGTGAGCCTCGATCCTGCCTCCGCGAACCTGCGGGTGACGGCCTCTTTCCGAACCAACGAGATCCCCGCTTTCCTGAACACGCTGGATTCGGCGCTGCCGGTGAAGATCGAGAGGGGAGACACCGGCCACTTCGACGTAAGTCGGCGCTGAAGCGGAAAAATTCGATAAGAAGCGGACGGTCCTGGACAGTCTGCGTCTCATGGAAGAAAGGCGCTAGCTCGCCTTCGACCGGGAGAGATGAACTTCTCTAGCTTTGCCCGCTCGCTGACCGCGCTTGCCCTTATGGGGGTGTCGTTCATCGCCCTCGTGACGGCGGCGCCGGCGTCCGCCCAGGAGCAAGTGCGGATCTTCAGAATTCCGGCGCAGGCACTTTCCAGCGCACTCTTGGAATACTCCCGTCAGTCTGACGTGCTGGTGGTCGTGGCCCCGAGCCTGGTTGCCGGCAAGCACTCCCTCGGTGTATCGGGCGCTTATACCCCGAGCGCCGCGCTTGAGAAGCTACTTGCCGGCACCGGGCTCAAGCCGGTGCGAGCGCAGAACGGCGGCTTCACGCTGACAGTCGACGTCCGCCAAGGATGCGGCTCGCGATGAGGCCGACGACGATGACTCGATCATATCGACGCTGAGTGAAGTGATAGTGACTGCGACGCGACGAGCGGAGCCAGTCAGCAAAGTGGGGGAAGGCATTTCCGTCGTCACGAGCGATCAGCTCGATACGCTCTCGGCGAACAGCCTGGAGGACTTCGTGCAGCTCACGCCGGGTTTGAGTATGCAGTCCTACGGCTCACCGGGCTACGGCTCGATCCAGATCCGGGGCATCTCGCCTCAGAGTGTGGGGGCGACGGTCGCTGTTTACATCGATGACATTCCCTTCGGCGGCTCGAGCAATCTGTCCGAAGGCGGCGATTTCACCCCGGACCTCGATCCGGCAGACATCCAGCGGGTCGAGGTGCTGAAGGGGCCTCAGGGCACACTCTACGGCGCTACTTCGCTGGGCGGGGTAATCCGGTACATCACCAAGCAGCCGAGCCTGGAGCATGCAGCGGGGAACGCGTCCGAGGATGTGAGCTTCACCGAAGGCGGACAGCCAAGCGGCAAGGTGCGGGCGTCCCTCTCGACGCCGATCATTCAGGACAAGCTCGCGGTGCGGGTGAGCACCTATTACCGCAGGATCGGCGGCTTCATCGACGATGTCGGCGTCCGCGGCCAGGATGCCAACAGCGGCTACGACTGGGGCGTGCGCGGGACGCTGCTCTACAAGCCGACAGACGATCTGAGCATCAACTTCAACGCCATGACCCAGCAATCGAGCGTCGATGGCCTCGATACCGTCGATCTGGACCCGAGCACGCTGCGCCCGCTCTACGGAAGTCTCGCCGAGTTGCGCTATACACCGGAAGAGTTCGTTTACAGGACCAGCCTGGGATCGGCCGAGGTCAGCTGGAATACGCGCTACGGCACGCTGCTCTCGGCGACAAGCATCTCCGAGATCAGGCCGGAAAATTATCAGGATGTCACGGTCGATTTCGAGCCCTTCGGCCTGGGCGTCTCTCCTTCCAACCCCGCCGGCGCCATCGGGCACCACTCCGACCAGCAGGAGACCCAAGAGGTCCGCTTTACCTCGAACCGGATCGGGGCCCTGGAGTTCATCGCGGGGACTTTCCTGCAGCACGAGTATCTGACGGACGGCAACCTTTACCCGTTCTACTCCGCAACAGGCGAGCCGCAGCTGCAGGACCTGCTCGGCATCGATAACAAGTACGGCACCCTGAACGAAGCGGCACTTTATCTCAACGCCACCTACTTCATATTGCCGCAACTCGACCTGACCCTGGGCAGCCGCTACAGCCGGATCAACCAGTCGCGCTCCCAGTACTACGGCGGGCTGCTCTACACGGGCAGCGCCACGAGCTTCCTTACCAACGCCCAGAGCTTCTCGGCGAGTCCCAAGACTTACTCGGCCGGCCTTCGCTGGCGGATGAATTCCAACGTCATGTACTACCTGCGCGCGGCGAGCGGTTACCGTCCGGGCGGCGGCCGTACCATTCCCCCCGGGGCGCCGCCAGGGTTCTCGCCGGACTACGTATCTGACAGCATCTGGAGCTACGAGGCGGGCGTGAAGATCCGCGCGCTCGGCGACCGGCTGTCTCTCGATGCCGATGGCTTCTGGATCGATTGGACAAACATTCAGTCGCTCGTATACATCGGTCAATTCAACACGGACGGCAATGGCGGCAGCGCCCGCAGCCGGGGCCTCGAGCTGCAGGCCGACTACGTGCTGCTCAGGGGGCTCGTCGTCGGAGTCAATGCGGCTTACACCGCCGCTATCTTCACCGAGACTATCAACAGCTTCGTTGACGGCGAGCGCCTGTTTCTGGTGCCAAAGTATACAACGACTCTGACGGCCGATTATAACTTCACGCTGACGCACGATTGGTCCGCTGACCTCGGTGGCGATTATGAGTATATCGCCTCCGAGCTCGACACGACCAACTACCTTTTGCCCCCATACGGCATCCTGAACCTGCATGCAGGCGCCGAGCGGGGGTCCTACAGGCTGAACCTCTACGTCAAGAACGCGACGAACCGCAGGGCCTATATAGGTGACTTCGGCTATTTCGCCGACGAGCCGCCCTACACCGTCGTGGTCTACAGGCCTCTCACCGTCGGCGTGATGTTCAGCCAGAGCTTCTAGGGGGTCCCGCGGCGCGCCCTGGTCAATGAATAGCGGCCCAGCCGCGCTCACACACTCGCGAGAGTTTTTTCTTCCCGAAGGCGGACGATTCGCAGCGGCCGCGCGTCTCATGGATGAAAAAGCGCCAAAGGTCCGCACACATGCGGCAGACGCTTGCCTTGGACCGGGGAGAAAAAATGTTCTCGTGCTTCAACCGCTCGCTGATCGTGCTTGCCGTTGCATCGGCATCGTTCACTGCCGTCGTCGGCCGGCCCGCCCTCGCGGACGATGGCGATGGCCAGGTCAAATCGACGCTGAATGAAATCATCGTAACCGCTACGCGGCGGGCGGAGCCGGTCAGCAAAGTCGGGGAGGGCATTTCCGTCGTCACGACCGATCAGCTCGATACGCTGTCGGCGAACAGCCTCGAGGACTTCGTGCAGCTCACGCCGGGCCTGAGCCTGCAGTCCTACGGCTCTCCGGGTTACGGGTCGTTCCAGATCCGGGGCATCTCGCCCCAGAGCGTCGGAGCGACGGTCGCCGTGTACATCGATGACATTCCGTTCGGCGGCTCGAGCAATTTGTCCGAAGGCGGCGATTTCACCCCGGACCTCGATCCGGCGGACATCCAGCGGGTCGAGGTGCTGAAGGGGCCTCAGGGCACGCTTTACGGCGCTACTTCGCTGGGCGGGGTAATCCGGTACATCACCAAGCAGCCGAGCCTGGAGCATGCAGAGGGGAGTGCGTCCGAAGATGTGAGCTTCACCGACGGCGGCCAACCGAGCGGCAAGGTCCGGGGCTCGTTCTCGACCCCGATCATCGAGGACAAGCTCGCGGTGCGAGTGAGCACGTACTACCGCAGGATCGGTGGGTTTATCGACGATGTCGGCTATAGCGGCAAGGATGCCAACAGTGGCTACGACTGGGGCGTGCGCGGGACGCTGCTTTATAAGCCGACGTCCAATCTGAGCATTGACCTCAACGCCATGACGCAGCAATCGAGCGTCAATGGTCTCGACACCGTCGACCTGGACCCGAATACTCTGCGCCCGCTGTACGGAAATCTCGGCGAGCTGCGCTACATTCCCGAGGAGTTCGCCTACAAGACCAGCCTGGGATCGGCCGAGATCAACTGGAACACGCTCTACGGTACGCTGCTCTCGGCCACGAGCATCTCCGAGATCAAGCCGGAAAACTATCAGGATGTGACGGTCGATTTCGAGCCCTTCGGTCTCGGCGTCTCTCCCTCCAACCCCGCCGGCGCCATCGGGCACCACTCCGACCAGCAGGAGACCCAAGAGGTCCGCTTCACCTCGAACCGGCTCGGGCCCCTGGAGTTCATCGCGGGGAGTTTCCTGCAGCACGAGGCTCTGGGGGACGGCAATATCTATCCGTTCTACACCACCGCAGGACAGCCGCAGTATCAGAACCTGCTCGGCATCGATAACAAGTACGGCACCTTGAACGAAGCGGCGGCATACCTCAACGCCACCTACTACATACTGCCGCAACTCGACCTGACGTTGGGCACCCGCTACAGCCGGATCAACCAAAGCCGCTCCCAATACTACGGCGGACTGCTCTACACGGGCAGCGCCACCAGCTTCCTCACCAATGCACAGAGCTTCTCGGCGAGCCCCAAGAGTTACTCGGCGGGCCTCCGCTGGCGGATGAATTCCAACGTGATGTATTACCTGCGCGCGGCGAGTGGCTATCGCCCGGGCGGCGGCCGCACGGTTCCGCCCGGTGCGCCGCCGGGGTTCTCGCCATCCTATGTGTCGGACAGCATCTGGAGCTACGAGGCGGGTGTGAAGGTTCGGGCACTCGATAACCGTCTGTCGCTGGATGCCGATGGCTTCTGGATCAATTGGACGGACATCCAGTCGCTCGTGTACATCGGTCAGTTCAACACCGACGGCAATGGCGGTACGGCCCGCAGCAGGGGCCTCGAGCTACAGACCAACTACGTGCTGGTGAAGGGGTTGGTAGTCGGTGTAAATGCGGCCTACACCGACGCCATCTTTACCCAGACGATCAATACCTTCGTCGACGGCGAGCGTCTTTTCCTCGTGCCAAAGTACACGGCGAGCGTGACGGCCGACTACACATTCCCACTGACAGGGGACTGGACCGGAAATCTCGGCGGTGATTTCAGCTATACCTCCTCCGAGCTCGACACCACCGATTATCCTTTGCCCCCCTATGGGATCTTGAACCTACACGCTGGCGTTGCGCGCGATGCCTACAGGTTGAGTCTGTACATCAAGAACGCGACGAACCGCAGAGCGTACGTCGGTGACTTCGGTTACTTCGCGGGCGAGCCACCCTATACCGTCGTCTTGTACAGACCTCTGACGGTCGGCCTCACGTTCACCGAGAATTTTTGATGGAAACCAAAGCGGCATTGGGCAGAGATCGGCCAAATTCCGTGATCGGCGGCCTGGCACTCATTCTTGCGGTGTATACCGGTGCTTCGACTTGGAGCAACGCGCTTGCCGCTACGAGCTTTGGGGCTGACGCGCCGCGGCAGGTCATCGCTCCGCTGGTTCAGGGTGACGAGCCCATTGTCGTCTCTCAGCATACCGTCCAGACCGTGGACGGTCCGCTGACCTATGAAGCTCAGGTGGGTCGCCTTGCGATCCGGCGTGGGGATGACGGCGAGGTGCACGGCTATATTTTCTTCGTTGCGTACCGCGTGAAGCCCGAAAGCGGAGCGTCGCGGCCGATTACTTTCGCGTGGAACGGCGGACCGGGCGTGCCGTCCTCGATCATCCATATGGGCGGAGTGGGGCCGCGGATGATGGTCGGCGACCATATCCAGGACAGTCGCGAGACACTGCTGCGCACCACGGACCTGGTGTACATGGACGCCATGGAGACGGGCTTCTCCCGCCCTGCGAGGGAGAAATTTGCTTCGGAGTTCTTCACCCTGCGGGGCGACGTCGCTGCGACCGCCGAGTTCATCCGCGCCTTCCGTACCCGGCTTCGGGCCATGGACCAGCCGGTGTTCGTCGCGGGCGAGAGCTATGGAGTGTTCCGTGCGGCTGCGCTCTCCGATTTCATGGTGGATCGCGGTGACCGGCTGGAGGGGACCATCCTGATTTCAGGCGACTTCCCCAATGTCCCGCAGCCGATCGCCTTCTACGATGCGATGCACATCCCCGCAAGAGCCGCGACCGCCTTCTACTACAAGCGCCTGCCACCGGATCTGATGAGGAATCGTGCGGCGACGATGAAAGCGGTGGTCGACTGGGCGACCAATGTCTACGAGCCGGCCCTCGAGCACATCGACACGCTCAGCGAGGCGCAGAAGACCCGCATCATCGCGCAGCTTGCGCGCTACACCGGCATGAAGCCCCAGGACTTCAGTCGCAAGACCCTCGTCATGTATGCCAGCAAATTCATCACGAATTTCATGGGGAGCGATGGCGACAACCCGTTGAGCGAAGAGGATACGAGAGAGCTGCAGGCCAAAGAGAACCTGAAAGGGTCTCCGCTGGCGCTCGACCGATACCTACGCGGTGAGCTCGGGTATGACACGGATCTTTCGTACAGCTGGATCGAGGACGGGTACCGGCCGGAGCCGGGACCGAAGCTCAGAACCGCCGGCGGACAGTTCGATTACGACCTGCCGATCCCGTCCGACGACTGGGCCGCGACTCTCAAGGACGGAGAGGTGACCTGGATCGCCCGCGACAATCCCCCGTGGATGCCGAACGCGCTTCGGCGTGACGGAAAACTCAGGGTATTCGTAGCGACAGGCCGTTTCGACCCACTCAATATGTGCGAAGGCGATGCGCGCGTCACCGCGCAACTTCCGCCGGACGAGCGGGCGCGGGTCGAGAACCATTGCTATCAGTCCGGACACGTCATCTACGCAGACCCGGCAGCGCGCCATCAGCTTCTTGGGGATCTTGCCGGATTCATCGACAAGACGATCGCTCTCCAAAGAGTGACCGCCAAGCATTGACAGGTCTGCGAACGTTCGAGGAGCGGAACATGCGTTTTATTCGTATCGCTGTAATGTTGGCCTACCTGCCGGCCGTGCTCTTTGCTGCCGCACCGGCGGCGCAGGCGGCCGGCGTGGCCGCGGATCCGTTCGCGTATCTGATCCCGCAACACGGGGACCGAGCCGTGGCCTGGTCGAAACGGCAAACGGATGCGACGCGAGCCCGGCTCGAGTCCTCGCCAACGTTCAAGGCGGTGCTCGCTGACATGAGGGCGGTACACGCCTCGGAGAGGCCAATGCCGACGTATTGGCTTCTCCGTGGACATCGCTACATCCGTTTCGTGCATGACAAATCCCATCCCTATGGGATGATCGCGACTGCCGAGGCCGCCGCTGACGGTCGGGCGGGACCCTGGCGGACGGTGTTCGATCTGGACTCCTATAACAGAACGGTCCCGCATCCGTATACGATCAAATGGCTGCAGCCGGAAACGGAGTGTCTCGCACCGGCAATCGATCGCTGCATGATCCCGCTATGGTATGAGGGAGACCAGGACAATGCATACGTCGAGCTCGACCTCAAAACCGGACGATTGGTACAGGATGGCTTTCATATCGCGCCCGGGCGCAACTTTGTGGCGTGGATCGACCGCGACACTCTCCTGGTCGCGCACACCACCGAGGGGGTGCGCGTCATGCCGAGCCAATTTCCGGCGGAACTGCACGTCTGGAAGCGGGGAACACCACTTTCCCGTGCGCCGAAGATATTCGAGCTGGGCCCGACGGACTCGCTTTTCGAATTCGACGTGACTGGCGAACCCGGCCAGCGGAGAATATTCATCAGCAAGGCGAGGTCCTACACGAGCTTCCAGCTCGAGGAGGTGACGCTCGACGGCCGCGTGACCGATCTGCCGTTGCCGGATCAGCTCGACAGTTTCGGCTCACCGGTGTTCACGCGAGGCAAGCTCGCAGTCCAACTTGCCACACCGCACACCATCAACGGCAAGACGTACCCCGCCGATACAATAGTTGCCTATGATCCCGCGACGCGACAGGTGAGCGTCGTGATGAGCCCGCCCCGGGGGGTTTACCTTTCCGGCGGCTTCAGCGGCCTGAAGGAAGGTTTCGCTGTCGTGGGCGTTCAGGATCTTCGGCGTGCGCTTTACATCGTCAAGCCGAAGGGCAACGGCTGGATGGTAAGGCGCCGGCTGGTGGAGCCTGCTGGAGTGACGCTCACAGTATCTTCCGATCACTCCAGTGACGACATTCTTCTGCATGAGGAGGGAATGGCGACGCCGCCACGCGTTCGGTGGCTCGGGCGAGGCGCCCCTGTCGTCATCGACAGCGCGGCTCCTGAGGCGGACTTGCGCGGCTACATCGTGGATATCCGATCCGCTCGCGGCCCGGACGGAGTCTCCATCGATTACTACCTCATGCACAAGACCGGTGCGCGCAGCGGGCCGACGGCGACCATCCTGCAGGGCTACGGGGGTTTCGGTGTCAGTGACGACCCGAGCTACTTCTGCTGTCACCTCGGCGCGGGCTGGAAGTCATGGTTCGATCGCGGCGGGGCCTTTGCGATCGCCGCCGTGCGCGGCGGCGGCGAGAGGGGCGGCGAGTGGCACCTTGCGGGCGCCGGAATGAACAAGAAGAAGATGTTCAACGACTTTGCCACGGTTGCAACGGCCCTGGAGCGCTCCGGCTTCACCGACGCCGCCCATCTCGGGATCACCGGACACTCCAATGGCGGAATATTGACATCGGGTGCCATTGCTCTGTGGCCACATCTTTTCGGCGCCGCCTTGATCGGCGCTCCGGTGGCCGACTTCGCCATCGTCGGGCATGGCGATGGGGGCATCGGCGCAGGGATGGCTGCGGAGTTCGGCGACTGGAGCGATCCGGCTCAACGGCGCGTCATGGAGACGTGGGATCCATACTTCAACATCAGGGCGGGCACGACCTATCCGCCGGTGCTCGTAGTCGTTGCCACCACCGATAATCAGGTTGGACCGAGTCACTCGCGGCTCTATGTCGCGAAAATGCAGTCGGTCGGCGCGCCGGCAATGCTGCTCGAGGGATCGGAGGGCGGGCACGATTATCCGGACGAGTACACCCAGACCGCCGACATGGCAATGCAGATGAGCTTTCTCATCGATACCTTGATGGGCCGCTGAGTGTAGGGGCTTCGTGATGCGCGCACTGGTTGCCTCACTGATCATGCTTGCGGTCGCGTGCGTTCCGGCGCACAGCCGTCCGCTGACGGCGATGGACCTGGCGAAGATGAGCCGAGTGTCAGATCCGCAAATCTCACCGGACGGGACGCGTGTCCTCTACAGTGTGACGCAGGCGGACTACGCCAGGAACAAGTACGTGAGCGCCGTTTGGTTGGCCAGCCTGGAGGGTCATGGCAGTCCTGAGCGGCTGTCCATCTCGACGCGAGGAGCGTCGAATCCGCGCTGGTCGCCTGATGGACGCTCGATCTATTTTCTGTCCAGCAGGTCCGGCTCCAACCAGGTCTGGAAGTCGGATGCCGGTGGCGACCACCCCATGCAGGTGACCCGACTGCCGCTCGTCGTCGGCTCCTTCAAGCTGAGTCCGGACGGGCGGTGGATCGTGGTGTCGATGGCGGTCTATCCGGACTGCGGCACCGCACGGTGCACGGTCGAGCGTGACAAGGAAGAGCGGTCGAGCGGACTCCATGGCAAGGTCTTTCGCAGTCTCTACGTCCGTTACGTGGATGCCTGGATCGACGGCAAGCGAAACCATCTCTTCTCGCTGCAGCTGAATGCCGCGGGTGTCGCCGGGGGTGATTCAATTGCCCTGATGGCGCATTTGGATGGGGATACCCCGGAAAAGAGGTGGGGTACGGATGTGGACTACGACATTTCACCGGACGGCCACTTCGTGTTCTTCAGCGCCCTGATCGCTGGCCGCAGCGAAGCGTGGAGTGACAATTTCGATATCTGGCGCAGTCCCATCGACGGCTCGAGGCCGCCGATTGATCTCACCAAAAGCAATCCTGCGGCGGATGCGCACCCGGTGATATCGCCCGACGGACGGCAGCTCGCGTACTGCGCCGGTAGGCCCTCGGACCAGCCGCTCGCGCAGTTTGTGGACCACATCCGGATCATGGACATCGGCAGCGGGGTCACCCGGGAGGTGGTGCCCGGCGTGAGTCTCGAATGCTTTGGGGGCGGCGGCCTCGAGTGGACGCGCGACAGTCGCGGCGTTGTCACGGTCGTTGAGGCGGCGGGAGCCAATCGACTCATCAAGGTCGACGTGAAGAGCGGTGCCGCGCGGCTTCTGACCGCCGGAGGGACGGTCACCGACTACGATGTTGGCGCGAAGGCGCTGGTGTTCGTTCGGGGATCCTTCGTACGCCCGCCGGAGCTCTATGAGCTTCGAGGCGACGTCCGAGTCACCCAGCTGACCCATCAAAGTGCACGCGATCTACATGACGTCGAGCTCGTCAGCGTGACACCCTTCGAGTTCAAAGGATGGAACGGCGACACGGTCCGCGGCTACGTCTTTCCGCCCTATGGTTCAGCGGCCGGACACCGCTATCCGGTCGCTTTTTCTCATCCACGGCGGTCCGCAGGAGGCTTGGGACGATGGCTGGGCCTACGGTTGGAATCCGCAAGTCTACGCGGGTGCCGGTTACGCAGTGGTGATGATCAACTTTCACGGCTCCTCGGGTTACGGCGAGGCCTTCGCAGACGCGGTGACCAACCACTGGGGCGACCGTCCGCTCGAGGATCTGCAAAAGGGGTGGTCCGCGGCTCTCGCGCGATTTCCATATCTCGACCGCTCACGGGCGTGCGCCGTGGGGCCTTCCTACGGCGGCTACATGGTCTATTGGATCGCGGGAGTATGGAACAAGCCTTGGCGCTGCCTGGTGGCGCATGATGGCGTCTTCGATACCCGCATGTTCAGTTACGCGACCGACATCGTCGGCATCATGGGTCTCGAATTCGGCGGTTACGCCTATCAGCACCCTGAGAATTACGAGCGGTTCAATCCCGTCGATCACGTCTCGAACTGGTCGAAGCCGATCATGCTGATCCACAGTGGCCGCGATTATCGGGTGCCCTTGGAGCAGGGACTCGGGGCCTTCGCTGCCGCGCAGCTGCGTGGTGTCCCGAGCGAGCTGCTGTATTTTCGTGATGAGGAGCACGAGCTGGTGCTGCCGCGGGATTTGGTGCAGTGGCAGAACGCCATCGACACCTGGTTGCGAAGGTGGACGGTCCATTGATTCAAGGCTCGCCGTCACCGATCTCGCCGCGGCGGCGGCTCACGTAGTCGTCGAGCGCCGCGGCAATTGCCGGATCGAGCGCCGGCTCCTCGTATTCGGCCAGCGCCCGCTTCCAGATCTCGGTGGCGCGCTGGGTGGCGTCGTGGCCGCCGGCGATCTGCCAGTTCTCATAGCTCTGCCAGTTCGAGACCAACGGCTCGTAGAAGGCGTGCTCGTAGCGCTCGAGGGTGTGCGGCTCACCGAAGAAGTGGCCGCCCGTCTTGACGCCGCGGATCGCTTCGAAACCGAGCTCGGCCTCATCGACCTGCACCGGCTCGAGGAACTGCATCATGAGCTGGAGCATCTCGACGTCGAGAACCAGCTTTTCGAACGAGGCGGTGAGTCCTCCCTCCTGCCAGCCGGCCGCGTGATAGATGAGGTTCGCATGGCCGAGAATGGCCCCCCACAGGGACATCTCCGTCTCATAGGTGCCCTGAGCGTCGGCGGAGTTGGAGGCGCTGGCGTTGGAGGTCCGATAGGGCAGTCCATAGCGCCGCGCCAACTGGCCACTCGCGACATTTGCTTTCGCGTTCTCCGGCGTGCCGAAGGCCGGCGCGCCTGAGCGCAGATCGACGTTCGACGTGAAGGCGCCGTACGCGACAGGCGTCCCGGGACGCACAGCCTGCGCGAGAACAACACCGAAAAGCGCCTCGGCGTTCTGCTGCGCCAGCGCCGCGGCCAACGATACCGGCGCCATGGCGCCCATCAGGGTGAAGGGTGTGATGACGACCGGCTGCCCGTGGGTGGCCATCGCGACCAACCCCTCTGTCATTCCCTCATCGAAGCGGCGCGGGCTGTTGACCGAGATGATCGTGATCACGCCCGGGCTCGCGGCCAGCTCGTCGAGCGTGATCCCGCGTGCGATTGCCATCATCCTGATCCCATCCAGCGCGCGTCCGGCGCCGATCGCGCTGACGTGAAACGCCAGATCGCAGTAGCGGATGTTCGCGCGGTAGGTATCGAGGTGGCGTGAGCTCGCGGGCAGCTCTATCGGCGCGCATACCTGATTGCCGAGCAAATGGATGGCGTTGAAGTAGTGCGCGAGCCGGATGAAGTCGCAGTAGTCCGAAAAGTTTCCCGAGCGGCGGCCGCGCTCGCGATCATGGACATTGGGCGGTCCGGCCACCAGGCCGAAATTGATGTGATTGCCGCCCAACGTAACCTGTCGGGCCGGATTGCGCGGAGTCAGTGTGAAGGATCGAGGGGCTGTCGCGAGCGCCTGCTCCACGAGCCCGCGATCGATGCGAACCATGGCGGTGGCATCGTCGACCTGGGCACCCGCGGCCCGCATGATCTCGCATGCGCGCGGCGACCTCAATTCGATGCCCAGCTCCTCGAGAATGCGCAGCGACGTGAGATGAATGGCCTCGAGCTGGTCCGCCGTCAGGATTTCCATGGGCGCGTAGGGATTGCGCACCGCGCGCCAGGGGAGCTGCCGCAGATGGGTGGGGGCCGCGCGGCGGCCCCTGCCGCCTTCGCGTCGTCGCCTTGGTTCCATGCTTTTGATGATCTCGGAGCCCGTCCAGCCGGGTTTGCCCAAACCCGACGCCGCCAGTGCCCGCCTGCGACCACCCAGGCGCAGGGACGTGCCCCGCCGCCGCAGGTGGCGGAGCCGCGAGCAAAAACCACGCTTTTTGATCGCGGCGCGCTGGGCCGGGCAGGAGCCCGGATCCAGCGCTTTTACAAGTCGGGATTCTGCAACCGGTCGTCGCGAATACGATATTCCGCCAACAGGCTGCCTGCCATGCTGCCTCACGACCCATGAAATCGCGAGCGAACATGTCCATCGGCCGGGACCGAGCGTCGGTCGCAGGCAAGCAGCCGCCCATCGACGATTCGACCGACCTGCTCATCGTTGGCGCGGGACCTGCCGGGATCGCTGCCGCGCTGACCGCCGCGAGCGGCGGGGTGCGGGTCACTCTGGTCGATGAGAACCCGGTGCCCCTCCAGACCATGGGCGAGGATGTGCCGCTGCACTTCGGTGGGCGCATGGCCCCGACCGTGGCAAATCGTAATGCCGTGCTCGAATCGATCCTGCGGGCCCGGCCCCAGCTCGCCGAGGCGATCGACGCCGGTGTCGACGTCCGCCTCGGTACAGCCGCCTGGGGTCTTTTCCCGCAGCGGCGCACGGCTGGCTGGATCGACGGCCATGTGGCCGGTCTTGCGGACGAAGACCGCGCATACCTACTTCGTTTCAGGCAGGTC
Source organism: uncultured Pseudomonadota bacterium (assembly GCA_963833085.1). Taxonomy (GTDB): domain Bacteria; phylum Pseudomonadota; class Gammaproteobacteria; order Steroidobacterales; family Steroidobacteraceae; genus 13-2-20CM-66-19. The sequence continues at coordinate 26,928 of CAWHWV010000006.1, read as the reverse complement.
ATCGTCGCCACGGGTTGCCGGGACATGGGTGTCGCATTTGACGGCTGGCAGCGTCCGGGCGTGATGGGAGCAAACGCGGCATACAGGCTGGCAACGATCTACGAGGCGTTGGATTCCAGGACGGTGGTAATCGTCGGCAGTGGCGCGGAAGCGCTGCAGATCGGCAATGCTCTGATGGATACCGGCGTTCGGATCGCGGCGGTCGTCGAGCAGGCGGAGGCGACCACTGGGCCGATGGAGCTGTTGGCACCCCTGCTCGAGAGTGGCGCCCGCCTTTTCACACGTCACGTCATAGAGCAGACGGTTGGTGACTCGCAGGGCGTCACTGCCGTCCGGCTCGTTGGTGTCGACGGCGACGGATCTCGCCTTTCAGGCACGCTGGAGAGATCGAGTGCGACACCGTGGTGCTGGGGGTAGCCGCGATTCCCGCCATCGAGCTGATCGAGGCCGCGGGTTGCGCCGTGAGCTTTCAGGTTGCGCGCGGCGGCCACGTGCCCGTCATCGATGGCTCGCAGCGGGCTTCACTGCCGTTTCTGTACGCCGCCGGAGATTGCGCCGGCACCTGGCCGTCGAAGACGCTGTCCGATGACACAGCTCGCCGCGAGGGCAGAATCGCCGCCGTTGCGGCTCTCCGGGCCCTTGGCCTGGAGCCGGATGGCCCGGAGGAGGACGCGGTGGCGCCCGATCCCACCCCAAGGGACGTCGCGCTGGAGCGCGTGGCGTGGGTACGGGCAATGACGTTGAAATCGGCGGCGACCCCGTTCCTGTGCCAATGCGAGGAGGTAACAGCGGCGGACGTTCTCGAGTTGAACCCTCCCCGTTATCTGCGCTGGCGGCGGCCGGCGCCCGATGCCCGCCGGCTCGGCTCGGTGGACCCGGAGGGTGCGCCCCATCCTGATGTGGTGAAGCGGCTCACCCGGGCAGGAATGGGGCCGTGTCAGGGACGGCGCTGTCGCGAGCAGATCGCGGCGCTCATGGCTCTCGGTACCGGCAGCCCGCTCGCCGACATTCCGCTCGCGACGTACCGGCCGCCAGTGCGGCCCCTGCGGCTCGCGCAGCTGGCGGCACTGCCCGAGGCGGACGCAATGAGCGACGGCTGGGAGAGTTGGTTCGGCATTCCCTCGCAATGGATCCCATTCTGGCGGCTCGCACCCTCATACTCCGCCGCCGAATGTTGCGCGGACGAGCCGGTGGCGGGCGAATGAGCTCTCGCGACGGCGCGGGCGCCGCGGTCGTCATCATCGGCGGGGGCGTCACCGGGTTGAGCGCCGGTTGGTGGCTCGCCAGCGACGGAGTCGACGTTCTCGTACTCGAAGCGGGCGCAGCCGGCTGGGGCGCTTCGGGACGCAACGGCGGTGGTTGCTCGCATCATCACAGCCCGCTCTTCAGGGAAGAGCAGCGCCTGTGGCCGCTCATGGACGAGCTGCTCGGCTACCCGACGGAATTCCAGCCCAATCGGATCCGCATCGCGCTCGATCAGCGGCAGTTCGAGCTGTATCGGCGTGCGCTCGACAATGGTGCCCACCAGGGATTCCGTTCCGACGTGTTGGATCCCGGGCAGGTCCGGGAGCTCGTGCCGCTCGCGGGAGACAATGTCTGTCGGCGGCTACTTCCATCATTTTGGCGGACACGCGAACCCTCATCGCACGCTTCAGGCTTACGCCTGGGCAATGCGCGATCGTGGAGGGCGACTCCTACAGCACACCCGAGCCTTGGATTTCGACACGCGCGGCAACCGTGTGGTGGGCGTGAGGACGAGCCGCGGCACGTTTGCCTGCGACCACGTCGTCATCGCCGCGGGGCCTGCGACCGGAGAGCTAGCCTCCCTCCTCGGAGTAGCGGTGCCGCTGATGAGCGCCCGCGCTGAGATGATCGTGACGGAACCGCTGCCGCTGATGTCGCTGGGTGGCGTTGACGGCAACGGTCTCTACGGCCGACAGACCCTGCGTGGCAATCTCGCGTACGGTGGCGGCCCTCATGAATGGATCGACGTCGCGGACGTGGAGCACGGGCGGCCGTACTCCACACCGCTGCAAGCGAGCATCGCGCGCCGGCTCTGCGAGCTTCTGCCGAAGGCCTCTCATGCGCGTGTGATACGCAGCTGGGCGGGATTCATCGAGAATACGCCCGACGGACGGCCCATCATCGACCGCCCCTCTGCCGTGGAGAATCTGACGATTGCGACGCTTTCGAGCGTGGGGTTCGGGCTGTCGCCAGCCGCCGGGCGCGCGATCCGCGATCTGGTGATCACCGGGTCGTGCGGTTTCGCCGATCTGTCGTCGCTACAACTGAGCCGGTTTGCGCGCCTGGAGCCGGATTGGCCGGCGCTGCGGGGCTGGCTGCCCAGCGTCGTCGGCGGCGAATGAGCGGCGCTCGTGCGTGGGTGGAATGCCGTAACGGCGCTTATAGGCGTGACAGAAATGAGAAGGCGAGCCGAAACCGCAATCGAGCGCGATGGTGCGCAGCGACCCCAGCGTCCGGCGCAGCAGCGTCCGCGCCTTGGCGAGGCGCAGATCGAGATAGAAGCTCTTCGGCGAGGAGCCGATGTGGTCGCGGAAGAGCCGCTCGACCTGACGGACCGAGATGTTGGCGCGTTGCGCCATCTGCCGCAGCTCCATGGGCTCATCGAGCGCCCCTTCCATCAGCGAGATCACCTGGATGAGCTTCGGGTTCTCGATGTGATAGCGCGCGTGCAGATCGAGGCGCTGCTGCTCCTCCTGCGTCCGCACCTGTGGGTGGATGAACTGCTCGGCAACCGCCAGGGCGAGCTGGCTGCCGCCTACCTGACTGATGAAATGCACCATCATGTCGAGCGCGGCGGTCCCCCCGGAGCAGGTGAACACATTGCGGTCGATGACGTAGAGGTCCTCCGTGACCTCGAGGTGCGGAAACCGCGTGCGAAAGGCCTCGAAGTATTCCCAGTGAACCGTGCAGCGCCGTCCGGCGAGCAGTCCGGCTTCGGCGAGAAGAAACGAGCCGCTGCTGATGGCGCCGACCACGGTGCCGTGACTTGCGACTCGACGCAATTGGTGATGCAGCTTGACGCTGCGCTCGACCTCGGGCGCCTCGAGACCGGCACACGCGATGATCATGTCGACCTTGCCGAGTTCCGCGAGCGAGCCCTGGGTCGCGACGGAAATTCCGTTGCTGGCCTCCACCGGGTTGCCGTCGGCCGAGACCAGTTGCCATTCGAAGAGTGCCGATCCGCTCAAACGGTTGGCGGCGCGCAGCGGCTCGACGCCAGCTGCAAACCCCATCATCGAGAAACGGGGAACGAGCAGAAACGCTATTCGAACAGGCTTACCGGAAGACCCGAGCGCCATCGCGCCTCCTTCCCGGCAGGTGCGATGCCGGACCGCGGCGCTAATGTAGCACGGGTAAGATAAGGCCCCATGCGCTATTCGATCTTCAGCCTGCTGCGACAGGCCGTGGCGGGCCACCGGGGATGGCAGCCTGCGTGGCGCGATGCCAGCCCGAAGCCAGCCTACGAGATGATCATCATCGGCGGCGGCGGGCACGGGCTCTCGACCGCGCACTACCTGGCAAAAGTGCACGGCATCACCGATGTGGCGGTCCTCGAGAAGGGGTGGATCGGACTCGGCAATGCGGGACGCAACACCACCATCATCCGCTCGAACTACCTGCTGGCTGGAAACAACCCGTTCTACGAGCTGTCCATGCAGCTTTGGCAAGGCCTCGAGCAGGATCTGAACTACAACACCATGGTCAGCCAGCGAGGCGTCTTGAACCTGTATCACTCGGACTCCCAACGCGACTCCTATGTGCGCAGGGGTAACGCGATGCGCCTGCACGGCGTCGATGCCGAGTTGCTGGACGCCCGCCAGGTCAGACGCATGCTGCCGTTTCTCGACTTCGAGAATGCGCGCTTCCCCATCCAGGGAGGACTGCTGCAACCGCGGGGCGGCACGGCGAGACATGACGCCGTCGTCTGGGGCTATGCGCGCGCAGCGAGCGGGCGCGGCGTTGACATCGTTCAGAACTGCGAGGTCACCGGGTTCATCCGGGAAGGCGGGCGGATAGTCGGCGTGCGGACTTCGCGCGGTGACATCAGGGCGCGCAAGATCGGCATGGCGGTTGCCGGCAACACCTCGAACGTGGCGCGCATGGCCGGATTGCGCCTGCCCATCGAGAGCCACGTGCTGCAGGCGTTCGTGTCGGAAGCCATCAAACCGCTGGTTCCTTGCGTCGTGACTTACGGCGCCGGACATTTCTACGTCAGCCAGTCCGACAAGGGCGGCCTCGTCTTCGGTGGCAACATCGACGGCTACAACTCTTACGCGCAGCGCGGCAATCTGCCGACCGTCGAGGACGTGTGCGAGAGCGGCATGGCGCTGATGCCCGCCATCGGGAGGGTGCGCGTCCTGCGCTCCTGGGGAGGCATCATGGACATGTCGATGGATGGCTCGCCGATCATCGATCGCACGCCGATCGAAGGGCTCTACCTGAACGGCGGCTGGTGTTACGGCGGGTTCAAGGCCACGCCGGCCTCCGGGTATTGCTTCGCTCACCTGCTCGCGCGGGATGAGACTCATGAAGTGGCGCGCGCCTACCGCCTCGACCGGTTCGCGACCGGCAACCTGCTCGATGAGAAGGGGCAGGGCCCGCAGCCGAATCTGCACTGAGTCGCCATGCGCATCGAATGTCCATTCTGCGGGGATCGGGACGTCAGCGAGTTCGCTTATCTCGGGGACGCGGATTTCCGTCGGCCGCCGTCGGATACCGACAGCCCGGCCGAGCGCTTCTACGAAGCCGTGTATCTGCGCGACAACCCCGCAGGTCCCCATGACGAGCTGTGGTATCACGCGGCAGGCTGCCTCTCGTGGCTGCGGGTCACCCGCAACACACGCACTCACGAGATCCTTGGCGCGCAGCTCGCAACGGCGACGCCACACTCATGAGCACTAACCGCCTGAGTGAAGGCGAGGGTGCCATTCTGCGCGGCCGGACCCTCTCCTTCACGTTCGACGGCAAGCGCTATGCCGGTCATCCGGGCGACACGCTGGCTTCTGCGCTGCTCGCATCGGGCGTGAGACTGGTCGGCCGCTCGTTCAAATACCACCGGCCTCGGGGCATTCTCACGGCCGGCTCGGAGGAGCCCAACGCGCTGGTGGAGCTGCGCACCGGACCGCGTCGCGAGCCGAATACGCGCGCCACGGTCGTCGAGCTCTTCGACGGCCTCGAGGCCCGCAGTCAGAATCGCTGGCCGTCGCTCGGTCTCGACTTTGGCGCGGTCAACTCCATGCTGTCTTCCATTTTCATCGCCGGTTTCTACTACAAGACGTTCATGTGGCCGGCGGCCTTCTGGGAGAAGGTCTACGAGCCCGCCATCCGCCGGGCGGCAGGACTTGGCCGCGCCAGCCTCGAGGCCGACCCGGACACATACGAGAAGGCGCACGCCTTTTGCGACCTGTTGGTCATCGGTAGCGGCCCGGCCGGTCTCGCCGCCGCACTGGCGGCCGGCAGGGCCGGCGCCCGGGTGATCCTGTGCGACGAGGACTTCATTCTCGGCGGCCGCCTGAACGCTGATCGTCACGAGATCGACGGCACGGGCGGCGCCCTCTGGGCCAGGACAGTCGCCGACGAGCTCGCATCGCTCCCAGAGGTGCGGGTGATGACCCGAACCACGGTTTTCGGAGCTTACGACGGCAACACATACGGAGCGCTCGAGCGCGTGGCCGACCATCTGCCTGTACCCGTTGCGCATCAGGTCCGGCAACGACTTTGGAAGATCGTCGCGCGCCGGACGGTGCTCGCCGCGGGTGCGCTGGAACGGCCGATTGTCTTCGGTGGCAACGATCGACCCGGTGTCATGCTCGCCTCGGGCGTCCGAACGTATGTGAATCGCTTCAGAGTGACTCCGGGGCACCGAGCTGCGGTCTTCACGACGTGCGATGACGGGTGGAAGACGGCTTTCGATCTCGTTGACGCGGATGTCGAAGTACCGGTGGTCGTCGATGCGCGGCGGGAAATCCCGGCAGCGCTCGAGAATCAGGCGACGCGGCGCGGCCTGCGGGTCATGCTGGGTGCCCAGGTTCTCGATGCTCATGGGGCCAAAGGAGTCAGCGGGATCGACGTGCGCGATGAGCACGGGCGTACGATACGAATCCGCACAGACCTTCTTGCGGTGGCGGGAGGCTGGGATCCCAACACGGCCTTGTCCACTCACCTTGGGGGCCGTCCGCGGTGGTCCGATGTCATCGGTGGGTACGTGCCCGCCGACGCCCCGCGCGGGATGACCGCCGTTGGCGCCGCGGCCGGTGACTTCTCGTTGGCGGGCGCGTTGCGCGCTGGAGCCGCGGCCGGTAGAGAGGCCGCCAGCGCCGCGGGTTTCGACGTGCCGTCGCAGAGTCCTCCGCGTGTCGACGACGAGGCAGTGGGCGGCGTGCCCCTCTGGTTCGTGCAAGGCTTTCGCGGTAAGGCGTTCGTCGATCCCCAGCATGATGTAACAACGCAGGATATTGCCGTCGCGGCGCGCGAAGGCTTTTACTCCGCCGAGCTGCTGAAGCGCTACACGACGCTGGGCATGGGCACGGATCAGGGCAAAACGTCCGCTCTCAACGGGCACGCGCTAATTGGCGCACTCACCGGGCGGACACCCGCCGACCTCGGAACCATCGCCTCGCGGCCGCCTTACACACCGGTTGCAATCGGCGCGCTCGCCGGGATGCACCGCGGCCCCGACTTCAGGCCATGCCGGCTCACGCCGAGCCACCGCTGGGCGGAAAGCCTGGGTGCGACCTTCGTGGATCTCGGCGAGTGGCGGCGGGCGAAGGCATTTCCGTTGCGCGACGAGGGAGACTGGAAGCGCACGCTGGCACGGGAGGTCCACGCGGTGCGGAACGGTGTTGGCGTCTGCGACGTCTCGACGTTGGGAAAGATCGACTTACAAGGCACGGACGCTTGCGCTTTTCTCGACCGCGTCTACGCGAACATGATCTCGACGCTGCCCGTCGGCAAGGCGCGATACGGCATCATGCTGCGTGAGGACGGCATCGTTTTCGATGATGGGACCGTGGCCCGTCTGGCGCCGAGTCACTTCGCGCTCTCGACGACGAGCGCGCATGCGGTCAAGGTGCTGCAGCATCTCGAGCACGCGCGGCAGGTGCTCTGGCCGGAGCTCGATGTGCAGCTCGCATCGGTGACGGAGCAATGGGCGCAGTTTGCCGTCGCCGGCCCGCGGTCGCGCGCGCTCCTCGAGAGGCTGCTCGGCGGTGTCCTCGATGTCTCGAACGCCGCCTTTCCCTATCTTGCCTGCGCGCAGTTTCAGTGGCAGGGCCGCCCCGCGCGGTTGTTCCGGATTTCCTTCTCCGGGGAGCTCGCTTACGAGCTCGCGGTGCCCGCGCGCTGCGGGGATGCCACCGTACGCGCACTCGTGGCGGCCGGACAGGATCTGGGGGTCGTGCCATACGGCATGGAGGCGCTCGGGACCATGCGCATCGAGAAAGGTCACGTCGCCGGCGCCGAGCTCAATGGCGCGACGACGGCGCACGACCTGGGACTCGGGCGAATGATGTCGGGACAGAAGGACTACATCGGCCGGGTGCTCGCGGCCAGGCCGGGGCTGAGCGCGCCGGATCGCCCGGCGCTGATCGGCGTGAAGCCCTCGAAGCGGGATGCGAGGCTGACCGCCGGCTCCCATTTCCTGCGGCTCGGCGCGCAGCCGAGCCTGGCGAACGATGACGGCTTCGTCAGCTCGGTGACTTTCTCGCCGACCCTGGGGCACTGGATCGGCCTCGGCTTCCTGAGGAGCGGTCGCGAGCGCATCGGCGAGATGGCTCAGGCGCATGATCCATTGACCGGCGGTGGTGTCGAGGTCGAAATCACGAATCCCGTGTTCTACGATCCGGGCGGTAAGCGGCTGAAAGACTGAGCATGCGCGCGGATCCAACGGTCATCGAGACGTCACCCTTCGCGGGATTGCCCACGGCGGTTGGCCGTGGCAGCGGTGTGCTCGCTACGGAGCGCAATGGACTCGGAATCGCGAGAATCGTGGCGCGCAGGGGCCAGAGCGCCAGGCTTGCGGAGCTCTTGCGAGCGAGCTTCGGCGTCGAGCCTCCGAACGGGCCGCGGCGCGCGAGTCGCGGCGACGTTGGGGTCGCGGGCATCGGTCCGCAGACCTGGTTGGCGATGCGTGACGGTGCCGGCAACGGTTTCGCGGAATCCTTGCGGCCAATGCTCGGCGACTGCGCATCGGTTTCCGATCAGAGTGATGCCTATGCCATTCTTCGGCTTACCGGTCCCAAAGTGCGTGCTACGCTGGCCAAGCTGATCCCCATCGACATTCACCCGCGAAGCTTCCACGTGCATAATGTTGCACAAACCATCTGCGGTTACGTGAATGTCACGTTGTGGCGTCTGGAGGACACCGCTCAGAGCGATCCCGTATTCGAGATCTGGGTTGGGCGCAGCCTTGCGGTCAGCCTGCATCAGGCGATCTGCCACGGCGCAGCGGAATTTGGCTTCGTGAGACAGAGCTCATGAGCGACGTGCAAGCGGACGTCGGCCCAGCGATTGCGCCGCGCGAGCATGGGAGGCCCGTCCAGACCGCCTCGCTGGCGGAGCGCTGGTACGTCGCCATCATGATGTGCCTCGTCTACACGCTCAGCATCTCCGATCGCTATTCGATATCCACAGTGCTCGAGCCCATCCGCCGGGAGTTGCATCTCTCGGATGCGAACATCGCGTTCCTCACCGGCGTGTCGCTCGCGGTCTTCTACGTCCTGTTCGGCTTTCCGCTCTCGTGGCTGCTCGACCGCCGCAGCCGCCGCAACATCATCGGGATTTGCCTGATCGCGTGGTCCCTGTTGACGGCGGCCACCGGAATCGCGCGCAGTTACTGGCAGCTGCTCTGGGCGCGGGTCGGTGTGGGGGTCGGAGAAGCCGGCGGCACACCCGGCGCCAACTCCATCCTGTCGGATTTCTTTCCGGCATCGCGCCGTGCCATGGCGTTGTCGGTCTTCTCACTGGGCGCCCCGATCGGCGCCTGGCTCGGCTCGCAGGTGGCCGGCGGACTCGCCTACCGGTTCGGCTGGCGCGCGATGTTCCTCGCCCTCGGGATACCGGGAGTTCTGGTTGGACTGCTCGTCCTGTTGAGTATTCGCGAGCCGCGGCGGGGCTGCCTCGATGAGTGCGAGGATCGCGGCGCCTCGCCGTCCTTCCTCGAGACCATGCGCTTCCTGGTGCGCCAGCGCTCCACCGTGCACTCCATCCTCGCTCAGTCTCTGACGGCGCTCTGGGGTTGGGGTCTCATGTGGTGGACGCCGGCATTCCTGATGCGCAGCTACTCACTCAATGTCGCGCAGGCTGGCGGTATCCTCGGGCCCATACACCTGATCGGCGGGAGCGCGGCGATGGTGGGGAGCACGTGGCTGCTGTCCCGTCCCTGGCTCTCCGACGAGCGGCGCGTCATGCGACTGCTCGGCCTCAACATCGCCCTCGCCACCGCCGTCACGGCGATCATCTACTCGACCCACTCCCTGGCTCTCACCAAGGCGCTCTTCTGGCTCTACGTGCCGTCCATTTACGTCTATCTCGGCCCGGGGTTCGGGATTCTCAACAATCTGGCGCAGCCCAGGATGCGCGCCATGTACTGCGCCGTGCTGCTCTTCCTCGCCAACATCTGCAACCTCGTCATCGCGCCGCAGATGGTCGGGCTCCTGAGCGATTGGTTCGCGCCCCACCACGCGCCTGACGCGGAGTCGCTGCGGCTCGCGATGCTCTGCCTCGTGCCTACCGGCTTCTGGGCGGCGTGGCATTACTGGCTGTCGGCCCGCGACCTGTTGCAAGATGAGAGACTGGCGGCGATGGCCGCGGCCGAAGGCACGGCCGGCGTTCAGTCGGCGTGAATATCGGCCCTGGACGGTGATCCCAGGAGGCCCTTCGCCTCGCGTCGGGTCACGGCGATGATCCAGTCGAGCACCTTGCGAACCGCGGAATTGCGGCGCAGCTCCGGCAGCACGAGGATCCAGATCTCGCGCACGATGAGCGGCGCCGGACCGCTGAGCCGCTGCAGCTGCGGCCGGGCGTCGCCTTCGATGCAGGTCAGGAGCCCCGCGCCGTAGCCTCGTGAGACCGCCTCGGTGTAGGCGGGGCCGCCGTTGACGGTCATGGCCACACGCTCGGGCGGCACGTTCGCCTCGATCCAGCGGAACTCCGGCCAGCGGTCGGCGACGTGTGCAAAGCCGATCCACGGCAGCTCACGACGCCAGTCGATACCCGGGCGAAGGAGCGCCTTGGGAGCATAGGCGGCGGAGCCGAGCTCGCCGATCTTGCGCACGGCGGACTGGCCTTGCGCCGGGCGCACGTAGCGGATGGCGATGTCCGCTTCACGGTGCTCGACCACCGAGTCCCGATTCTCGCAGATCAGCTCGAGCCCGATGTCGGGATGTCGCGCCTGAAAATCGGCGAAGTGACAGGCCAGAAAGCCGGTGACGAAGGTTTGAATCACGGAGACACGCACGATGGGGCGTCCGTGCGCCGGGTCGTGCGCGAGATCGTCTTGCAGTGCAAGACTTGCCGATTCCATCTCCTGGGCGCGGCGCACGACGACCATGCCGCGAGCTGTTGGAGTGAAGCGGCCATCGATGCGGTCGAAGAGTCGTGTTTGAAGGCGCGCCTCGAGAGCGAAGATGCGACGACTGAGAGTCGTCTGATGAACACGCAGTGCACCGGCGGCGGCAGCCATTGTTTGATGTTGCGCCAGCGCGAGGACGTGCAGCAGGTCGCTCCAGTCGATCTTTCCGGAATGCACTGGCGATCACCCCCGGGACGAAAAAGTCTACTGCACGCGGACCTCATGGAGTCCACACGAGGAGCTGCAATTTTGCAAGGCGAACTTGCAAGCTTTTGAATGGTAAGCGTCCCGGGGCTGCTTCATCATCCGACGCAGACCAGTTTCCCCGGGGGACATCGGTGACGGACAGCACGTACGCGAACCTCGAGGCTGGCCCGGGCCTCTGGCTCACCGATACCGAGCCGGCGAGCGTCGACACCAGGCGTTTGCGCGCCGACAGGCTCGAGCGCGTGCGCGCCATGATGCGCGACAAGGATTACGCGGCGCTCCTGCTCTTCGACCCGTACAACCAGCGCTATGCGACGGGATCGCGCAACATGTTCGGCTACTTCCTGCGCAATTCGACGCGCTACTTCTTCGTGCCGACGGAGGGGCCGGTCCTTCTCTTCGAGTACCCGCAAAGCGCGCATGTCTCGGCTGGACTCGAGACCGTGCAGGAGGTGCGGCACTCGAAGATCGTATGGTCGTCGGTTGCGGGTCGCGATGCCGAGACCGCGCGCCCGTTTGCGCAGGAGATCGCCGACCTGGTGCGCGAGCACGGCAGAGGCTCGAAGAAAGTCGGCCTGGATCGCTGCGGGCACCTGCTGGCGCTGGCTCTCGAGGCCGAGGGCTGCGCGGTGACGGACTGCCAGCAGGAGCTGCTGCACGTTCGGCGCATCAAGACCGCGGAGGAGATCGCCTGTCTCAAGCTCAGCATGGCGGCCACGGAATTCGCCGTGGCAGCGGTGCGGGAGGCGGTCAAGCCCGGTATCTCGGAGCAGGAGCTCTTTGCCGTGATGTACGGCGAGGTCATCCGCCAGGGAGGAGAGTTCATCGAGACGCGGCTCCTCACTTCCGGGCAGAGAACCAACCCGTGGTTCAGCGAGGCGAGCGGCCGGCGCGTGCGCCCCGGAGAGCTCGTGGCCCTCGATACGGACGTCATCGGCTGCTTCGGATACTACGCCGACTTCTCGCGTACGTTCTTCTGCGGCCCAGGCAGGCCGCGTGGCTACCAGAAAACCCTGTACGCGCTCGCCTACGAGCAGATCCAACACAACTCCGGAATCCTGAAGCCGGGAATGGCTTACCGGGAGGTAGCCGAGCGGGCCTGGCGGATCCCGCAGCCGTTCGTCGAGCGGCGCTATACCTCCGTTCTGCATGGCGTCGGCATGCACGGCGAGACGCCGTACATCGCGCACCTGCAGGACTTCGGCAAGTTCGGCGGCGTCGGGGTGCTCGAGACCGGAATGGTGGTGAGCGTCGAGAGCTACATCGGCGAGGTAGGAGGCCCGGAGGGCGTGAAGCTCGAGGAGGAATTCCTCATCACGGCGACGGGCGCCGAGCCCATTTCACGCTTTCCCTATGAGGAAAGCCTGCTCGGTCGGGAGACCTGAACCCGGCCGGAGATTCAAATTTCAATTGGGGGATGAGTCGTGAGCTCGAACTACAAAAGTTCCTCGGCCTGCGGAGGTCGGCGCATGAAATCGAATCACAAGCTCGCACGGACAATTGCTGCCATTTTGAGTGCGTCTGCAGCACACGTGATGCTCGCGGCCGATGCTGCGGCTGTCGGGCCTGTGGCGCCAGCCTCTGCGGACGCCGGGAGCAGCTCGACGCTACAGGAGGTGCTCGTAACTGCGCAGCGGCGTACGGAGAACGCGCAGAACGTCCCCATCACCATCCAGGTGCTGACGGGCCAGACGCTGCAGCAGCTAAACGTGCAGACCCTGTCTGACTACCTGAAGTACGTGCCGAACGTCACCACCGGGAGCTTGGGCGCCGGTAATGACATTGTGACCATGCGAGGGCTCTCCTCGACGAACGAAGACCCGGAAGGGCAGGGCTCGGTAGGGCCATTTCCGAACGTGGCGACCTATCTCGACGACCAATCGACGCTGCTGCCGGCCCGCAATCTCGATGTCTATGCGGTCGATCTCGAGCGCGTGGAAATCGACGAGGGCCCGCAGATGTTCTTCGGCGCGGGAGCGGAGGCGGGCGTCATCCGCTACATCACGAACAAGCCGCAGCTGGATACGTGGTCGGTCGATGTCAACGGCAGCGCCGGTATGACTGCGCACGGGGATCCGAACAACAGCGAGAACGTCGTCTTCAACGCGCCGTTGATAGCAGGCAAGCTCGCCGGGCGGCTGGTCATGTTCATCGATCGCCGCGGCGGCTACATCAACAATCTGCCGGCGACATTTTCGCGCAACTCGACCGATCTCGGCCTCGCGGACGAGAACGGCGGCATCGTCCCGCTTAGCCCCACGATTAACAATTACAACCAGACCGCCAATGCGATCAACCCGCTCACCTATCAGGGCGTTCGCGGCGAGCTCCTCTACAAATTCAACGACGACTGGAACGCGGTGCTCTCGGTCATGTCGCAGAACATGGACGCGGAGGGCGTGTTCTACGACATGCCATACAGCACCGAGGGAGAGGAGACGAACGATGCCACCGGCGCGCCGGTCGGCACGGTGGCATTGCCGGCGCTGTCGGTGAACCTGTTCAACCCCTCCTACGACAAGGACAAATTCATCGACACCGCGCTCACCGTGAACGGGCAGGTGGGCCCGCTGAGCCTGGTGTACTCCGGCTCTTACCTCGATCGGAATGTCGACCAGACTCAGGACCTTACCAGCTACGCGCGCGGCCGATTCGGCTACTACTACCAGTGCGCCGGGGTCTCCTACAGCGCGACGACGGGCAACGCCAATGCCACGTGTGCTTCGCCCAGCTCGTATTGGAACGAGACCGAGCGCAACACGAACGTGCAGCAGGAGCTGCGGTTGAGTACGCCCGATACCTGGCGGCTGCGCGGACTCATGGGCATTTTCTACGGCGACCTCGACGTCTGGGACGACACGGCGTGGGCTTACAAGACCGAGCCGAACTGCGCCCCGGGTGGTCCGACGTCCAACTGCTTCCTGACGGTTCAGTCGTGGCCGGGAGCGCCGGCGTACATTTACGGAAATCGTCCCAGCGTCGGCTTCTTCGACGACTTCAAGCGGGTCGTAAAGCAGCGGGCGGCGTACGTCTCATCCAGCTTCGATATCATTCCCAATACCCTGACCATCTCCGGTGGCATCCGCTACTTCGACATGTACGACTCGGAGACGGGTGGGGACGTGGGTAGCTTCTACTGCAAGATATTCAGCGCGAGCCAGCTGGCGGACGTTCCGATAGTGGATGGCAATTACGCGCCCTGCGGGACGGACGGGCAGCCTGACGGATCGTCTTCGCCTTATGGCACGAATTTCACCAACCAGATTCACACGCTGGTGCAGACGGGCCATCTCGGCCGCGGGAATCTGACCTGGCATATCACGCCCCAGGCGATGGTGTACTACACCTACTCGCAGGGGTATCGTCCGGGCGGATTCAACCGGGGCAGCTCCGCGGAAGAGCCGGATGCCAACGGAATACCGCAGTACCTGACGCCGTTGGCGTACAACTCGGACATCCTCACCAACCAGGAGGTCGGTTGGAAGACGGTCTGGCTCGATCAGCGGCTGATGTTCAATGGCTCGATCTACAACGACATCTGGAGCGATGCGCAGCAGGAGTTCTTCTGCCCGCAGTGCGGCTTCGGCAATCTCATCTTCGCGATCAACGGGCCGAAGTACCGGGTCCGCGGCACGGAGCTGCAGCTGGCGGCGAGGCCGATGCGCGGGCTGACGGTGGATGCGTCGGCGGCGATCAACAGCGGTCACCAGCTGAACTCGCCGTTCCTGATGGACAACAATCCGGCCAGCCCCAACTACGGCAAGCCGCTCACCACGCGCTACGTCGGCGGGGTTGCGACCCCGATTGCGAATCCCTACGGTCCGGAGGGTCAGGATACGGCGCTGTCGCCGCCGCTCAAGTGGAACCTGCGGGGCAGATACGACTGGCCGGTGGGCGCATATATCTGGTTTGTGCAGGGAGGCCTGCAGCACCAGGCACAGTCGATATCCTCGACGACCTATTTCACTCAGTTCAGGATGCCCAGCTGGACGACCGTCGACGCGGCCGCGGGCGTATCGGAAGGCAACTGGACCGTCTCGCTCAACGGCTCGAATCTCACGAACGTGGACAAGAGCCTGTTCACCACGGACACTGAGATCATTCTCACCGAGACCCCGATGAGGCCGCGGGTGATTTCGCTCAACTTTGGTTACAGCTGGGCCCAGCATGAATAAGGGGCGCGAATGCGCACAGCAGCGATCGCGAGGGGAGTGTGCCGCGGTGTGATGGCGCTATGGCTCGCCGCAGTCGTGCCCTTGGCGGCGCACGCCGCAATCAGTGAGGCGTATCTGCAGCGCTTCGATGCCGCGAAGCACCTGATTGCATTGAGCGATGGCGAGACGCTTGCGTACCTCGACATCGGGCCGCGCAATGCCGTGCCGGTCGTGCTGCTCCACGGTTACACCGACAGTGCGCGCGATTGGGCGCCGATCGCGCCCTTCCTTTCGGGGCGATTTCGCCTCATCATCCCGGACCTGCGAGGCCAGGGGGCATCGAGCAAGCCGGACTGCTGCTATACACGCTTCGACTTCGCCAACGACATCAAGCTGTTGCTCGAGCGGCTGCAAGTGCCGCGCGCCGTGGTCGTCGGACATTCACTCGGCAGCATCGTTGCGCAGACTTTTGCCGAGGAATGGCCCGCGAGCACGCGGCGACTCATTCTCATCTCATCGACCGGAACATATTTCGGTCCCGCGTCGGGGCAGGATTGCCCGTGCGGTCGAATCCGTGCTGCCCGCATCGCTCGCGGGCGCGGAGCAGCTCAAAGACCCGATCGATCCGGACTCGGCCTTCATGAAGAGCTGGTGGCACGAATCGATGCGCATCAACCCGCCTTTCTTCTCCGGCCGTGAGCGGCGGGATGCGGCGGCGATTCCGGCGCGGGTGTGGCGGGCCATTGCCGAGCAGACCCTGCTCGGAGTGGATCTACGCTTCATGCTGCCCCGCATCCAGGCTCCGACGCTTCTCATCTGGGGTGGTGAGGACAGTCTGGAGGGACCTGCAGGGCGCGCGGCGTTGCAGTCGGGGATCAAGGGAGCACAGGTTCGAAACTTTCCATCCCTGGGTCATGATCTCATCTGGCAGGACCCGCGCGGGGTCGCCCGCGCGATGACGCAATTCATCGCGGGGCCATCGTGAGCGTGTCGCCGGCGAAGCTCGAGCGGATCGAATACGACGATGCGCCCGTGCGGCTGTTCCATTTCCGGGTGGCGATCGGCGCCTCGGGAGGCGAGTTCAGCGACGGCTTCGGGCTCGGCATCATCGGCATCGCGCTGAGCCTCGCAACACCGGCCCTGCATCTCACCGCGCTCTGGACCGGCCTTATCGCAGGAGCGTCGCTGGTCGGCATCTTCGTCGGCGCGCTCTTGGCCGGACCGGCCGCGGACCGCTTGGGAAGACGGCCGGTCTTCGCCTGCAACATGGCGGTGCTCGCGGCGCTCTCGCTGCTGCAGGTGCTGGCTCGGTCGAGCGGCCAGCTTCTGGCGCTTCGTCTCGCCATCGGGGTGATCCTTGGAACCGACTACGCGGTGAACAAGCCGATGCTGATCGAGTTCACGCCGCGTCGCATTCGCGGCAAGCTCCTCGGCATGCTGTCGGTGGCGTGGGCGATGGGATACGCCTGCGCGTATTTCGTAGGCTTTGCGTTGCAGTCCAGAGGGGCGGACGCCTGGCGCTGGATGTTGTTCTCGAGCGCGGCGCCTTGTCTTCTCGTGCTCCCCCTGAGGGTCACGGTGCCGGAGACTCCTCTATGGCTGATGCGTCATGGCCAAACCGAAAAGGCCGCGCGGATAGTGCGGGAACGGCTTGGAACGAACGTGGCGCTCCCGGTGTGCCAGTCCGATGCACTCATCGGCCAACATCGATGGCGTGAGCTTTTCTCACCCACGTGGCGGCAGCGTACACTCCTTGGCTGCGCCTTCTTCAGCTGCCTCGTCATCCCGTATTTCGCCGTCGGCACCTTCGTCTCCCAGGTGTTATCCGCGATGAACCTGCAACGTCCTTATGGCGGCGGTGTGGTCTACAATCTCACGCTCCTGGCCGGGGGCATCGCCGGCATGCTCGTCGCCGATCACCTCTCGCGACGACGCTTCCTCATTGGAAGCTTCGCGGTTGCCGCGGCGACGATGCTCATCCTGACCCTGTGGCGGACGGCTCCCGCAATAGCGGTCATGATCCTTTTCGCGCTCTTCGCCGGAGTCCTGTCGGCGGCTTCCAATCTGGTATACGTCTATCTGCCGGAGCTCTTCCCGACTGAGCTGCGAGCCTCGGGGATAGGTCTCTCGAGCGCAGTGAGCCGCATCGGATCGGCCGTCAGCACATTTCTGCTGCCCGTAGTCGTCGCAACCTACGGTATTCGTACCGCCCTCGCTGCATGTGTTGCGGTCCTGGCAATCGGTACGGCGATCTGTCAGCGGTGGGCACCGGAGACCGGCCAGCTGCGGCTCGCAGAGCTCGATCAGGCGTCAGTTCCCGTCAGCGGGTAAGGCAACCGCGATGCCGGTGCGACGTCAAACTGAGCTTCCCGCGCCCAACGAATACTTCCGCCCGCCTCCGGGCGCGCGCGCCGCGCCGGAGTTCTCGGGGCTGCTGCACATCGCGCAGTCACCGATCGAGACCCGCCCTCGGCTCAACAACCCGAGGATCGAGGGTCGCGATGCGGGGCTCCTGCCGCGCATCACACTCGGCTTCGTCACGGCCGGAGATGTCCTGGTTCCGCTGCAGCGCGGACAGATCGTGTCGGAGCACCGACGCGGCGAGCCTGCGAGCTACTGGTCCGTCATTCCCGCAATTCGGCCGGATCTGGCGCGATCCCGGCGAGGAGGGGCCGTGGTCGCGCGCGGCGTTCCCGCTGATGCTGGTGGGGGACACGGAGAATCATTCCCATCAGGGCGTGGCCACGTTCAGGTACAGAGGGCGTGAGGTCAGCGAGCTCGAGTTTCAGTTCGTGCAACAGACCGCGCCCTATCTGCTGCACCAGCATTTCATCGGCTGGGGCCGCGCGCGCATGAAGTTTGCGCCGCTCGCGGCTCGTGAGGCGGCACTACACCGCGAGTCGGCTCGGGCGGAGCTTGCACGGCGCCTGCCGCACCGGCCGTGGGCCGATCTCATCCGAGAGACAGCAACCAAGTCGCTCGCAGGTTTCGGCGGGCCGGTGCGGGAGCAGTGGCGTGTTCTCGCAGCCCTCGTCCGCGACGGCGTGATTTACTATCAGGATTCGTCGACACCGTGCGGCAACTATGGGTATCCGCTCGAGATGCGGCTCGGAGTCCGCTCCGTCATGAAGAGTATCGGGGCGCCGCTCGCGCTGCTGCGACTCGCGCAAGTATGCGGCCCGTACGTTCTCACGCTGAAGATCGGTGACTTCGTCGAGGGACTCGATCCGAAGTATCGCGCGGTTCGCTTCGTCGACGCGGCCAACATGGCCACGGGCTTCGGCGGCACGGGAACGTGGCAGACGAACCCGAACGATCCGCTCGACGGTTACCTCGATGGCGATTACGACGCCTGGTACACGGCGCCTTCCCACCGCGAGAAATTGAAGCAGATCAGCCGATCGCTGCGGCCATATCCCTGGGCGCCGGGCACGGTGATGCGCTATCGCGACCAGGACTTCTATCTCCTGGGCGTCGCGATCGACCGCTTCGTCAAAGCCATGCGAGGACCGGGCGCCGATGTCTGGGACATGCTGCACAGCGAAGTGTTCGAGCCGATCGGCATCGCGCAGGCTCCTCTCGTTCGCACCCGAGAAGCCAGGAATCGTCGCGGGATCCCCTGGTTCAACGCGGGTTATTACCCGACGCTGGATGACCTCGCGAAGATCGCGCTGCTCTATCAGAGCCGAGGCGCATACGGCGGCGAGCAGATATTGCATCGCGGTCTCACGGAGGATCTGCTCGCCGCGCGGGAGGCGCTTCCAAAGCGGGGCGATCTGTCCCTCGGTGGCAAGGAAAATGAAGCCGAGGGCGAGCTCTACAAGATGGGATTCCACTTCAGGCCTTACGTCGGTGCCCGCGGCAAGCGGTACTATCTACCCACCATGTGGGGCGCGGGCGAAAGCGAAGTGATCCTCTATCCGAACGGTCTCGTTTCGATTGTGATTGCGAAAGCCCTGGAGGTCCGCTCCCGGAGAGACCGCAAGGTCCGATGCAGGTCCGGAGACCGCGCGGGCGGTGGAGAGCCTGCAGCCTTTCGATTGAGACGGCACCCTGATGGACTCGATTCCGGTAGTCGACGTCGGGCCGCTTTTCGACACGGAGCGGACCGACCGGCAAATTCCTGACCGCGCGCTCGTGGCGGCGGCTCGGGACATTGGATTCGTGTGCGTGCGCGGACTGCCGGGCGAAGCGGCGCCCGGACCGACCGAAAGAGCGCGTCTACTTGCCGTATTCGGGCTGGATGAGGCCGCGAGGCGACGCCTCTATCGGCGCAAGTTTGCGTCGGAAAACTCCAACGTTTATCGCGGCTGGTTTCCCATGCAGCCGGGGAACCTGACTTCCAAAGAAGGCATGGACATCGGCGGCGACCTGGTCCACGGGTCGGCCATCACGGTGGCGGGCGATCCGCTGCGCGAGCCGAGTCCGCTGCCGGATGAGAATCAGCTGCCAGGCTGGCGCGAGGCGGTCGCCGCCTATTACCGCGCGATGGAGCGGGCGGCACAGGCTGTTGATGGGCTCCCTCGCACGCGGCCTCGGCCTGCGCCCGGACTACTTCGATGACTCGTTTGGTCGCGGACTATCGACCCTGCGGCTGATCCGCTATCCACCGCGGGATGCCGCGGAGCTCGCAGCGGTGCAGGATCCCGCGGTTTGGGTGGAATTCGATGGGACACGGCGATATCTCGTCGGCGCTCCCCACACGGACTCGGGTTTCGTCACGCTGCTGGCGCAAGATGGTGTTGCAGGACTCCAGGCGCGGTCGCGGGACGGCCAATGGGTCGATGTGCCGCCGCTCGAGGGCACGCTGGTAGTCAACTTCGGTCAGGTGCTCGAGCAGTGGTCGGCGGGCCGAATCCGCGCCACCGAGCACCGGGTGCTGGGCTCGGGCCGCGAGCGTTTCTCCATTCCGTTCTTCTACGAAGCGCGCGCGGATGCGACCATAGCGCCATTGCCGCTCGATCGGCCTGACCTGTTCACGCCTTTCGAGTATGGTGATTTTCTCTGGAAGCGCATGACTTCATTCGTCGAGTTTCGCAGGCATGGAGCGCGAAAGAGGTAGCTATGTCTGAATCACCGGTTGCACGCGGCAGTTGTCTGTGTGGAGGAGTGCGGTTCGAGATCCACGGGCCGCTGCGGCCCATCATCTACTGTCACTGCACCATGTGCCGCCGCTCGGGCGGCCATTTCGACGCCGCCACTGCCTGCGCGCCCGAGCACCTGCGCCTGCTGTCCGCGCAGTCGCTGCGCTGGTATCAGTCTTCCGCGATCGCTCGGCGGGGCTTTTGCGGCACCTGCGGGTCGCAACTGTTCTGGGAGCCTGCCCATGGCGGCCACACGAGCATATGGGCCGGCACGCTGGACACGCCGACGGGCCTGAAGCCGTCGATGCACATCTTTGTCGCCGACAAGGGGGACTATTACGAGATTGCGGACGGACTGCCGCAATGGCCGGGAGAGTCCCCGCCGGACGACTGAGCGGATTGTTGACAATTAACAATCGGCCTGCTTGAATCTCCCGAAACAAGCCATCCAGGCAGCCATGCGCACAGTCAGCTTCCGGCAGATGAAGGATGGTACGAAGGCGGAGTACCTGTTCCTGAGCCGCCTGGAGCGCGACTACATCGGGCGATTGCCGGATCGCATCCTGCATGCGCTGCGTGCCATGGATGACGGATTGAGCGGCTACCGCGTGACGCGCCTCGCGCATTCCTTGCAGACGGCTACCCGGGCGGAGGCCGACGGCGCTGACGAGGAGATGATCGTCGCCGCGCTGGTCCATGATTTGGGCGACAGTCTGGCGCCGGAAAATCACTCGAACTACGCCGCCGAGATCATTCGACCCTACGTCAGGGCCGAAGTCACCTGGGTGGTCGAGCATCACGGCGTGTTCCAGAAGGTGTACTACGCCCATTTCCTGGGTGAAGATCCGGAGCTGCGCGCGGCATACCGGGATCATCCCTACTACGAGAGCTGCGTCCGCTTCTGCGAAAGATGGGATCAGGCCGCCTTCGACCCGGACTACCCGACCCAGCCACTCGAGCACTACGAGCCGCTCGTGCGCAGGATCTTCTCTCGCCGGGCATTCGACCCCGCTGTCGTGGGTCGCACCATCTGAGGCGAGCGCAATGATCATCGGCTTCATCGGCCTGGGGAACCTGGGCTCCAAACTGGCGGCGACCCTCGTCCGCAACGGACGTGAGCTGATCGTCCACGATCTCGACCAGGCCGCCGCCGGGCCGCTGCTCGATGGCGGCGCGCAATGGGCAGCGACGCCAAAGGAGCTTGCACACCGGTCGGATCTGGTCATCACGTGCCTGCCTTCACCGGCCATCAGCGCGCAGGTCCTCGAGCAGCCGGACGGAGTACTCGCAGGCCTGTCGGCCAACAAGCTCTGGCTGGAGATGAGCACGACGGAGGAGGGCGAAGTCAAGCGCCTGGGTGAGCGGGTCAAGCGCACGGGCGCCAAGGCGCTTGATGCGCCGGTGTCGGGCGGCTGTCATCGGGCCGCATCGGGAAACATCTCGATCTTCGTCGGCGGCGAGCGCGATGCGTTCGAGCGGGCGCTGCCGGTGCTGCGAATCATGGGTCGCCGGATCATTCATATCGGGCCCCTGGGCAGCGCGTCGATTCTGAAGGTCATAACCAACTATCTGGCGTTCGTCCATCTGGCCGCGCTGAGCGAGGCGTGGATCGTCGCGAGCAAGGCGGGATTGGATCCCAAGACGACTTATGAAGCCATCAAAGCCTCATCCGGCAATTCGTTCGTACACGAGACCGAGAGCCAGGTCATCCTGAACGGCAGCTACGACATCAACTTCACGGTCGAGCTGGCGTTGAAAGACATCGGATTGTTTCTCGACGTGGCCCGCAGACACGGCGTGCCGACCGAAGTTGCCGACACCGTAACGGATATGTTCCGCGACACGCAGTCGCGATATGGCCCGCGCGCTCTGTCGCCGCGCATCATTCAGCGACTGGAGGACCATTGCCGCATCCAGGTGCGCGCGCCGGGATTTCCACCGCAGCTCGTGGACCTGGAGCCCGAGGAGACCGGCCGGGAGGTCATTCCCTCCGAGACTCGCTACGTGTTCGAATGAGCGCCACCGAGGACAGAGTGACGGAGACGATCAACAAGCAGAGCCTCGAGGCTCAGGCGGCCGAGCTGCTGCGGCGCCAGATCCTGCGTGGCGAATTGCGAGCCGGCGAGCGCCTGCTCGAGACCCCGATCGCGGAGCGCTACGGCTTGTCGCGCGGCACCATCCGGGCGGCACTGCGCCGTCTGATCGAGGAGGGGCTGGTCTGCCACGTCCCCTATACGGGCTACCAGGTCATCGAATTCAGCGAGCAGGATCTATGGGAGCTGTACACGCTCCGCGGCGCGCTCGAGAGTCTCGGCACGCGCCTGGCGGCGCTCAGTATCGACGGGCAAGGCATCGCGCGGCTGCGGGCGGCGTTCGCGCAATTGATGGCCGCGGCGGAGTCGGAGGATCATGAGCGGGCGGATCGGCTGGACCGCGAGCTGCACAAGCTGATCCTGACGCTTTCCGGCCACGAGCGGCTGTTGCAACACTACATTCGCGTGGAGAATCAGTTCCGCGTCTACATTGCGCTCTCGAACCGCGAGGTCGATGCGCGGGAGATCTGCGAGTCCCATCGTGAGCTCGTGGAGAGCATCTGCGCCGGCGACGCCGAGCGTGCGGAGCAACTCGCGCGCGCGAACATCGTGCCGCCGGAACAGATTCAGGGACGAGGCGTGTGATGGATGGCGTGCGCCTCAAGCTCGAAGCGGATCCGCCGAGGATAATCGTGGAGAGCGGCAGCGGCGCCATGGAGCTGCCCGCGCTCTGGCTGCGGGAGCGCTGTCAGGACCCGGCGCATCTCGATCCGCACACCCAGCAGCGCCTCTTCGACCCGCACCGATTGCCGGACGATCTCACCCTGGTCCACGCCGAGCAGAGCGGTGAGGACCGGGCATGGCTTGCCTTCAGCGACGGCTACGCCGGTGAGTATGAGTTGAGCAGCCTCGCTGCCGACCTGGACCTGGAGGATGGTCTGCTGCAAGAGATCCCGTGGCGCGCCGATCTGGCCCTGGACGCCGTCAGCGTGGATGGGCGCACGCTGGACAGCGAGGAAGTGCGCCTGAGGTCGGTGCGGACGTTCCTGACCCATGGGCTCGTCATCATCCGCAATCTGTCCTGTGAGCCGGGGTGCATTCTCGAGGTGGCGCGTCGCTTCGGCCATGTGCGGGAAACCAACTTCGGGCGCCTGTTCGAGGTCTATTCACGACCCGGCTCGAATGATCTCGCCTATCGCCCCGTTTCCCTGGGAGCGCACACCGATAACCCATACCGCGAGCCCGTGCCCGGCATTCAGCTGCTGCACTGCCTCGTGAATGAGACCTCGGGCGGATGGTCCACACTGGTGGACAGCCTGTCGGTCGCGCAGGCACTGCAGGCGGAGGATCCCGAGGGCTTGCAGCTGCTGGCGTCGACGCCGGTGCGGTTCCGGTTCATCGATGCGAACGAGGAGCTCATCGAGCACCGGCCGATCGTGCAGCGGGACGCCAGTGGCCGGATGACCGGGGTGCACTACAGTCCGAGACTGGACTATCTGCCGCTGCTGGACGCCGCCACGACGCGGCGCTTTCAGCGGGCGCGCCGCCGCTTGAGCGAGCTCTTCGCCGATCCGCGGTTCGAGTTGCGCTTTCCGCTCCGGGCCGGCGAGCTCATGATGTTCAACAACAGCCGCGTACTGCACGGGCGGACCGCGTACGATCCCAACGAAGGTCACCGGCATCTGCAGGGATGTTACATCGACCTCGACGGTCCCAGAAGTCTGTATCGCACGCTCAGCAGGAGGCTCGGGGTTGCACCTGGCAGCCGATGACGACGCCGGCCGCAAGCCTGGTGGGGAGCGCACGCTCGCTCAGGATCCGACAGGCGATCGTCATCTCGCTTCTCTTTGGCGGCTACGCCTCGCTTTATTTCTGCCGCGCCGATCTCTCCGTTGCGACGCCGCTGCTCGCGAAGGAGCTCGTCAGGCGCGGCCTCTCGTATGACGATGCACTGGTGCGGATCGGTGGGATCACCTCCCTCGGCATCCTGGCTTACGCGCTCGGCAAGCCGTTCATCGGCGGGCTCGGTGACTACTGGGGCGGGCGCGTCAACTTCCTGCTCGGCTTGGCTGGTGCAACGCTGTGCACGCTGCTGTTCGCTTTCTCCGGCGCGCTGCCGCTCTTCACGCTCGCCTGGTTCCTGAATCGCCTGCTGCAGTCGGGTGCGTGGGCAGGCCTCCTCAAGGTATCCTCCCGCTGGTTCGACTACTCCTCGCACGGCGCGATCATCGGCGTCCTCAGCCTGAGCTATCTCATAGGCGATGCGGTGGCGCGCGAATGGATGGGGCACCTGATCGCGCACGGGCACGGTTGGCGAAGCCTGTTCGCGCTTGCGGCGGCGGTCTCCGGCACGATGCTCATCGCCAATTTCATCTTCCTGCGCGAATCTCGGGTCGTGGCCGGTCATGGCGACACGGTCGCGAATCCGCTCAATGTGTTCGGGAGCTCGAAAGCGCCACCGCTGACCGTCAGGGAGCGGCTCGGGCCGCTGCTGAAGAGCCCGGCATTCGTGATGGTCTGTGTGTTGTCGCTCGTCTGCACGATCGTCCGCGAGACCTTCAACGATTGGACCCCGGTGTACATGAGGGATTTCGTCCACCTCAGCATGAGCGACGCTGCCGGGCTGAGCGCGATTTTCCCGGGCGTTGGCGCGATTTCCGTGCTCGTGACCGGCTGGCTCGGCGATCGGCTCGGGGCCAATGGCCGACCCCAAATCCTGTTCGTGGGCCTGACGGCGACTGCCGTCGCTCTCGTTCTTTTGACGATGATCCACCGCGGTGGAACGAGCGCCGCGTTGCCGATCGCCCTGATCGGCGTCGTCGCCTTCTGTCTGCTCGGGCCGTACGCCTACCTCGGAGGCGCGATGGCGCTGGATTTCGGCGGCAAAGCGGCGGGCGCCCTGGCCTCGGGTATCATCGATGGCGTCGGCTATCTCGGCGCGGTGCTTGCCGGAGTCGGTGGCGCGAAGCTCGCCGTGACGTTTGGCTGGAGAGGTGTGTTTGCGACGCTCGCCGTGATCGGAGCGTTTGGAGCGATCGGTGCCGGATTTCTCTACACGATGGAGCGACGTGCGATCGCGGCACGTACTGCCGCGGCCGCCGTGAGCTCATGACAGAAACGGGGGGCTCAGACTGTGAAAGCAATGCGCGCAATCACGGACATGCGTTGGACGCCTTCGGCGCTGACGCTGGAGTGGGCTGACGGCGACCGGGTCGAGCTGGCGAGCGTATGGCTGCGCGATAATCTCCGGCAAGATCGCGACCCGGGAAATGGTCAACGCCTGATCGACGTCGCGGATCTCCCCGTGGCGCCACGGATCCGACACGCTGCCCTGCAGGGCGCGGCGATCCGTGTCGAGTGGGAGGAAGAGGCGGATGGCGCCTCGTTCGATCTCGGTTGGCTCGAGACCCAGGCGGCGGCGATCGGCGGTGCGCGCACGCTGCATCGCCCGCGGCTTTGGCTGGACGGTGGACGGCTCGATGCGACTCGCGACTTCGCGTGGGCGCCTGTGGCGGCCGCACACGACGACATTGGCTTGCAGGCGATCTGGCTCGGGCGGCTGGTCACGGATGGACTTGCATTCCTGGCGGACGTGCCGACCGAGCCAGGGGCCATACTGGAGACCGTGCGCCTCGTAGGGCAGGTGGCGGAGACCAACTATGGGCTCCTGTTCGATGTGCGCGCGGTTCCCGAGCCCGAGAACCTTGCCTACTCCGATCGCGGGCTCGGGCTACATACCGACAACCCGTATCGGGAGCCGGTGCCGGGCTTCCAGGCGCTGCACGTGCTGGTCGCGGCGCCGGACGGCGGCGAGAGTTTGCTCGCGGACGGCTTCGCGCTCGCGGAACACCTCAGACAGGAAGACCCTGCCGCGTTCGAGGTTCTCGCGCGGACGCCGGTTCCGTTTGCCTATCGCTCCAGGAACGCGGCGCTTAGCGCCGAGCGGCCGCTGATCCAGCTGTCCTGCAGCGGCGAAGTCATCGCCGTCCATTACAACAACCGCTCGATCCAGCCGCTGCCGTTCGCGGCCGAGACGGCGGAACGGTACTACCGGGCCTATCGGCGGTTCGCAACGCTGCTCCGGGAGCCGCGCTTCATGCTGCGATTCATGATGCGTGCAGGCGATCTCGTCGTGTTCGACAACCAGCGGATCCTGCATGGCCGCACGGGCTTCGCATCGGCCCGGCATCCGCGTCACCTGCAGGGGTGCTACCTCACGCGCGACAGCGTCTTCAGTCGCGCGGCGCTGCTCGCTGACGCGACCGGCAGATGAGCGTCATCGACGAGATATTCTCTCTCTACGCCACTCGCGGCTCGGCGGCCTATTTCGGAGAGGCCGTGTCGATGACCGAGCACGGGTTGCAGGCTGCTCATTTTGCGCAGCTTGCAGGCGCACACGAAACGGTCGTCGCCGCCGCACTGTTGCACGACATCGGTCACCTGATCGCTACGGTGCCCGACGACATCGCCGAGTGGACTGTTGACGCGCGCCACGAAGCCACTGGTGCACGATGGCTGGGCGAATGGTTTGGGCCGGACGTCGCGGATCCCGTGCGCTTGCACGTCAGAGCAAAGCGATATCTCTGCACGACCGACCCGACATACTTCTCACAGCTCAGTCCCGCTTCGGTCGTAACCTTGAAGTTGCAGGGAGGGCGGCTCTCGGCCGATGAAGTCGCGAGCTTCGAGGCGGAACCGGGTTACCGCGACGCGATCGTCGTTCGCCGCTGCGACGATCGCGGCAAGGTGGCCGGGCTCGCGACCCCGCCGCTGGAAGGGTATCGCGAGCTCCTCCGGTCGCTCGCTGCGCGCCGCCGCTGACCCACCCTTGACCGGAACTGTCCTTGAACGGCACC
>CAWHWV010000005.1:0-291788 GCA_963833085.1 uncultured Pseudomonadota bacterium | reverse complement strand
GCTGCCGGACCAATCGCCGGAGGCGGTGCAGGAGCTGGCATTGGTCGAAGACCACGTCAGGGTCGCGGCACTGCCGCTCGCGACGGTGCTGGGGCTCACGGTAAGCTGTACTGTGGGCCCATCGGCCGAGACAGATACCGTCGCTGCCTGGCTGGCCGAGCCTCCCGCACCTGTGCAGGTCAGGGTATAGATTCCTGTGGCGGTCAGTGTGCTGGTGGACTGCGAGCCGCTCGTGGCCTTTGAACCGGACCAACTGCCGGAGGCGGTGCAGGAGCTAGCATTGGTCGAAGACCACGTCAGCGTCGAGGCGCTGCCGCTCACGACGGTACTGGGGCTGGCGCTCAGCTGGACGGTCGGCGCCGGTGCCGAGACGGACACAGTAGCCGTCTGGCTAGCGGTGCCGCCGCTGCCTGTACAGGTCAGGGTATAGGTGGCCTTGGCGGTCAGAGCACCCGTCGACTGCGAGCCACTCGTGGCCTTGCTGCCGGACCAATCGCCAGAGGCGGTGCAGGAGCTGGCATTGGCCGAAGACCACGTCAGGTTCGAGGCGCTGCCGCTCGCGACTGTGCTCGGGCTGACCTCCAAGATGACACTCGGGCTCGGCGGCACGACCGAAACGGTAGTGGTTTGACTGGCGGCGCCGCCCGGACCGGTGCAGCTCAGGTGTAATGGGCGCTGCTCTTCAGAGGTCCTATGGAGACGGATGCGCTGGTTGGCTCAGAGGTCGCCCCGAGCTTGCAGCTTGTGGCGTTGGTCGCCCTCCACGTGAGTTTCGACGACTTTCCGGCAGCCACTGTGCTAGGGGAGGCGCCGAATGTGATTGCGGGAGCGCTTTGACTGACGGTTACCGTTGCGGACTGGGAAGCGGAGCCGCCGGGGCCGGTACACGTAATCTCGTAATCAGTACTCGCGGTCAGAGCGCCCGTCGAGGTAGAGCCGCTCGTCCCGACAGAGCCGCTCCACCCACGCGAGGCGGTGCAGGAAGTCGCGTTGCCAGAACTCCATGTCAATGTCGAGCGGTCGCCGTTCGCGACCGTCGTCGGACTCGCCGATAACGCGACCTTGGGCGCCTTGGTCGCTGCATCGGCCGACGTGGTGGTGGCCGATGTGGTGGTAGCCGATGTGCTGGTAGCCGGCGTGGTGGTAGCCGACGTGGTGGTGGTCGCCTGCGAGGCCGAACCCCCACTAGGGGTGTTAGTTGACGTACTTGAGTCGGTACCGGGCCCGCATGCCGCGAGCGCGAGACAGGGGACGAGCAGAGCCAGAACTCTGAATCGGCTTACGGTTTGATTATCAGCAAGGCGCGACACGATGACCCTCCCTCTCTACCTTTTCGGGGCTGTCAGGACGCCAAGCCCCGGTCAAGCGTCGAGTTCTAGCGAGGGAGGCCAGTGACGGCGTCTGATCAGGCTCAGGCCGCCGGCAGCCCCGCTATCTCTGAATCGCGAACGACGCTATCGAGACCGGAGGTTTTGCGTCCCCGCCTCTCGGCGGGTTTGCCCTTAACGCATTAAAAATTAACGATCCACGCGTAGGCTACTGAGTTCGGGGCATCCGACAACCTGTCTCCAAAAGCACACTGGCGTCGCGGATAGGAGACATGTCTACCGCCGAAGACAGCACACGCATACCCAGGATGGCTCCGTACACTTGCGCAATCTCTGCATTGCAAATGTTGATTCCGGGTGATGCGTCACAGCCAAACCGATTCTGATTGCCTTGCGATTTCAAAGGTCTCGTGTTGGCCGAAGTTGACTCCTCTACGCCGCTGTTAGGATGGCGCCGACAAACTCGTCGGCGTCCGCATCCGCTCGGGTTATGTTGCCGGCGTTGCTGACGACGTAGGTGAGTCGGCTCCAGCGTCGGGGCCACCACATCACCGTGCACCCCAGGCTGACTGAGCTGCCGGTAGGGCACGTAACCGCCGGGATCGGCTTGCACGCTACCCGATTCGCAGCGTAATCCGCGATACCGCAAATCGAGAGCTGGTCGTTCCTTTGTGACTGGCGAATCCGAGCTCTTGAAGGCACAATGCAACTAAGGGACAGAAGACTTTCGGGCGCCCGAAGTGCCCTCAGGGCACTCTTCCGAAAATGTCCGTGACCCACCTCATGGAAACGACCGAGTCGAGCTCAGAATGGTGCAAATTGTGAAGTGCGCGCGCTTGACGCGCCAATGGCAATGAATCCGTCGAAGCCTATCCCCAGTGGACCTAAACTGGGGCTCGTCGTCGTTGGCCGAAACGAGGGAGAGCGTTTGGCGCGCTGTCTGGCATCCGTGCGCTCAATTGCGAACCGCGTCTACGTTGATTCTGGCTCTACCGACGGCAGCATCGCACTGGCCAAGCGAGAAGGTGTCGCAGTCGTGGAGCTGGCGGAGCCGCCGCCGTTCACAGCGGCACGCGCGCGGAATGCGGGTCTTGCTGCCCTATTGGCCGAAGTGCCGGACCTGGAATATGTACAAATGGTCGACGGCGATTGCGAAATCCAACGGGGTTGGCTCGAGTCCGCATGTGTCAGTCTGTCTCAGAACAGGACCTGGCGGCCGTACATGGGAGAAGGCGCGAGCGCTATCCGCAACGCTCGATATACAACGCGTTGTGCGATGATGAATGGAATTCCCCTGTGGGCATCTCCTCTGGTTGTGGCGGAGATGCGATGTTTCGGATTGCAGCTCTGTGTCAGGTCGGATTCTACAACGCCGCAATGATTGCGGGCGAAGACACCGAGCTGTCCATGCGCCTGCGGAAAGCGGGATGGAAATTGCGACGAATAGATGCAGAGATGACTCTGCATGACGCTGGTATAACTGAATTCCGACAGTGGTGGCGTCGGGCCCGCAGAGCCGGACACGCCTATGGCGAGATGGCCCACTTGCATCCAGATGCGAAAGATCCCAATTGGCCGCGCACGGTGCGTAGCATAATTACATGGGGAGGGGTTCTCCCCGTGTTGCTTCTAGCTGCGTGCGCTCTCGCCACAATGCTCGGTGGGCTTTGGTGGCTGGCAGGCGTCGCAATTGCAGCGGCATGGCCCTTGAATAGTGCTCGCCTGATGATGCGGCAGTCGGCGAGACTCGGCCCAAAGGTCGCATGCGCGTCCGGTGTGCTCCTCATGATCGGCAAGTTTCCTCAGTTTCTTGGGCTGATGGCCTACCACTACAATCGCTTATCGAAGCGCGCATCGCGGCTCATCGAGTACAAGGGTGCCGAGCCGAGATGAGATTGCACACGAACTTTTGTGAAAGACAACATGAAAATCGGGTTGCTGGGCGCCGGCTATATCGTCGACTATCACGCGGGCGCTCTGGCCGCAATTCCAGACGTCGAGCTTCATGCCGTGTGCGATCAATCGCGCTTTCGCCGGGAGCAAGTTGCCAAAAAATACGCCATTCCATACGCGTTGAGCTCGAGCCGGGAGCTCGCGGCTTCCGAATGCGACGCAGTTCATATCCTGCTTCCCCCTGCGCTTCATTTGGACGCCGCATTCGAAATGGTGGAAGCCGGAAAGTCTGTGTTTCTAGAGAAGCCCATGGGACTCTCGAGCGCGGCATGTGCGGCGCTCTGCGACCGTGCGACGAAAAAGGGCGTGGCCGTGGGAGTGAGCCACAACTTCCTTTTTTCCAAGTCGTATGAGGATCTGAGACGAAGCGTAAAGTCAGGTGAGCTCGGCAGGATCGATCACCTTGCCGTTAGCTGGCATTTTGGCCTACCGATACTGCAGTTTGGGCCCTATGACAACTGGATGTTATCGGCACCCGCCAACCTGATGTTCGAGCTCGGCTCGCATCTGGCGGCCTTAATTGTCGACCTGATAGGTTTGCCGGACGTTACTACCGTCAGCGTACATGACCCCTTGGAACTGCCCGGCGCACAAAAGGTCTACCGGCAGTGGACGGCGGTCGGTCGCACGGCCACGGCTACCGCCCTCCTTTCCATCTCGGCGACTGCTGGATATGCAGACCGCATAGTACGTGTCCGCGGACGCGGCGGGAGCGCCCAACTGGACTTTGGGCGCGACATCGGGTGGCGCGAGTTTACGGCAACAGACAATCCCATCCTCGACTCCTACCGGACCGCCGAGGCCACAGGGCGCGCCTTGTCCCGCCAAGCATGGCACGATCGAAATCGACGCATGAAGGCTGCGCTCGCAAAGCGACCAGATGCAAACCCGTTCGACGAGAGTATCTTTCGAAGCATCCGAGCCTTTTATGCCGACGGACTCCGTCGCATTGATCCGCGTCTTGACGGAAGCTTCGGCACGCAGGTAATCAGGCTCTGCGAGGCGATCACCACGGCGGCCGGTGTTGGTCCGCCCAGCTTCGATAGCATTTCAGTTCCGCTTCCGAAGGCCGCAAAGCGACCATCCGTCCTGGTCGTAGGGGGCACCGGCTTCATCGGCCGGCGCCTCGTTGCACGCCTGGTCGATCTCGGGTACGGAGTGCGAGTCCTCACTCGGAGCGCGCGCTCCGCGGCATTTGATCTCGGGAACCTGCCCGTCGAGCTGGTTGCCGGTTCCCACGGCGATCCGGACTGCGCAAACCGCGCCTTGGAAGGGATAACGACGGTCTATCACCTCACCAAGTGCGCGGGCAAGCGTTGGCAGGATTACGTGGTCGGTGACATCGAGCCCACTCGAGTGCTCGCCGAGGCGGCAATGGCCGCAGGCGTGAGCAGATTCATCTACACCGGAACCATTGCCTCATATGCATCTGATCGTCCGCGCGAGGCAATCGACAACGATACGCCGCTCGATCCGGCAATTGCCAGACGAGGTCTCTATGCGCGCTCGAAGGCAGCTTGCGAAAGTCTCTTGCTGCAGATGCACCGCGGCCAGGGATTGCCGCTCGTAATCATGCGGCCCGGCATTGTCATCGGCGTTGGAGCGCCCCCATGGCACCCGGGGGTAGGACGCTTTCTTGGCGAAACCAGACTCGAGTACTGGGGCGAGGGGCGGAATTTTCTCCCGCTGGTGCTCGTCGATGACGCTGCTGAGGCGCTGGTGCGCGCCATGGAAGTTCCGAGGATTGAAGGGCGGTCCTTTTTGGTTACTGGTCCGCCAATGCTGACTGCAAGGGACTACGTGTCGGCGCTTTCAAGCCGCATGGGTGCCAGGATTGACGCAAGCCCTCGTGCGGCTTGGCGAAATTGGCTCAGCGACTTGGTGAAGGAGCTCGCAAAGAATGCCGTCCGTCACCCCAATCGTCGGTGGCCGACCCTACACGACTGGCGCTGCAACGCCCATTCTTCGCCCTATGACGGCAGGATGACGGAGCAGGTACTTGATTGGCACCCCGTTACAGACAAGGAGATGCTGATCAGGCGGGGTATAGTCGAAGCCGTCGACTGGTATCTGCGGTGAGTCCCGGGGGCGTCATCGAACAGGCGAGCGGTTCGCCGCTACTTTTGGCGGAATATGTCTCATGACCAAGATCGCAAATTATAATACGGCGCCATGAATGACCTCCTCGCGCACAACTCTCGCATGGCCGCCAGGGCTGATATAGATGGCTGCTGAAGCCCCAAGCGCTCGGGCAACGGACGAAGGATTCGGAGGTTGCGCAGAACCGCAGTTGCTGGTGATTTCTGCAGATGGCGACTCCGAGCTCGAACGAGTCACCTCCGAACTGACAGAGATGTTGGCCGACGGAGAGCCCCTCGAGGAGATCGCTCGGCGCCTTCGCTTTTGCGGCGCGGATGCGTGTCGAAGAATACTGGTATGCGCCGCTCGTGACGAAGCACTGGCAGTACTTCGGAACCGTGACCCGAAACGCCTGATTACCGATCACTGCGGCGTGACTCCCGGCCCGGCGGTGTTTCTCCTGCAGGGCGTTGGCGACCAATACGTCGGTATGGCGTATGGGCTTTATCAAAAGTGGCAGGTGTTCCGTAACGAGCTCGACCGTTGCGCTCTGCTGTTCCAGCAGCATCTGCAGCAGGATATCCGAGAGCTACTGTATCCCCCTGGCCAGGAATGGCTGCCGAGCCAGCAGCCGCGCGGATACGATCTCAAGGCGATGGTTGGCCGGAGCAGCGATGCAGCGGAGGATGCTAATAGCGTTGCCCTGTCTCGCACGTCAGCGGCGCAGCCCGCCCTATTTGCCGTCCAATACTCGATGGTTCGTCTCTGGCAGTCGATTGGCGTCGAGCCGCAAGCGATGGTTTGCCACAGCCTCGGCGAGTACGTCGCCGCTTGTATTGCCGGCGTCATTTCGCTCGAGGACGCGATTTTGCTGGTCTCTGCGCGCGCGAAACTGGTAGAAGCGCTGCCGCGGGCCTCGATGCTCTCTGTCCTTCTGTCGGAGCAGGAGCTCCGGGCGTTGCTCCCTGTCGATGTCGTCCTATCTCTGATTAACGGCCCAAAGCTATGTGTAGTGGCCGGACCACCGACCTCGATCGATGAGTTCGAGCGCGTTCTCACCGGACGGGACGTAATCGCCGTGCGCGTTCGCAACAGCCACGCGTTCCATTCAAGTCTGATGGCGCCCATCGCGGCGGAATTCGCCGCTCACGCTCGTAAAGTCTCTCTTTCTGTCCCGAAGATTCCCTACACGTCGAACGTGACCGGCGCATGGATTACCCCTGAGGATGCATCCGATCCTCAATATTGGGTGAAGCATCTAACCTGTACGGCGCGCTTCAACGATGCATTGCGCTATCTCTGGGAATTGAGAGATCCGGTACTGATCGAGTGCGGACCTGGTCGCACACTCACGGTTCTAGCGGGGCAGCACCCCGACCGGCAGGTCTCCGTCGCTCGCAAGGCCATCTCGCCGATACGACAGCGCTATGAAGGCGTGCCGGACGAGAATGTGTTCTTGACTGCGATCGGTAAGGCATGGCTCAACGGCTTGGCCGTGCTTTCGCAATGTGCGGGCGGCGTGCCGATGCAGCAATTTGGAGCACAATCCCGGTCTGCCTCGCTGCAGCCCGGAGATTCCGGTTCGACCGACTCCCCTCCGCTCGCCAAATCATCGGCTGAAGGGAGCCCGGATGTCTCAGTCTCTCAGCGAGACGCCTCATACGTCGCGCCCCGGAATGATCTGGAGATCAGTCTTAGCAGAGCCTGCGAGCGCGTTCTAGGCGTCCCACGCGTCGGGATCACCGACAATTTTTTTGAGCTCGGGGGTCATTCGCTGGCAGTAATCAAGCTCGTGGTGGAGATGAAGCAAACCACTGGCCTCGATATCAACCTGGGCGAAGTCTTCAAATCTCCAACGGTCGCTCAATTGGTTGAACACTTGGGCACCGATGCGGCAAAAAATGCCTCGATTGTCGTCCCGCTTCAACCGAAGGGCACGAAGCCCCCCATGTTCTGCCTCTGTGGGATCGATCTTTACAAGCGCTTCGCCCTCGAGCTGGATGAGGACCAGCCAGTGTACGGGGTCTATGTCGCCGAAGAACAGGCGATTATCTCCGAGGTCCTTCGGGGAGACATGAGCGGTGTATCCATCGATCGCCTGGTGGAAGCGTACCATGACGCCATTATTCGCTTTCAACCCGAAGGGCCCTATCGCTTCGCGGGCGTCTCGTTCGGAGGATTGCTGGCGATTGCACTCGCGCGCAAACTGCGACAGTCGGGTATCGAAGTGGATACTGTGTTTTTATTCGATACATTGCTGCCGGAGGCTCGGCGACGCGTATGGTGGAAGTGGACGCTGATACGCCTCAAAGCGTTGGTCACGCGAGAGGGGTTTCAGCAACTGCTGCACGACCTCGTCAAGTTGCAACGCAAGCTCTCGTCCAAGATCGCGATCCAGCGATCGATATCGGACCCGCCCCCTCGCATGTCGCAGGAGGCAGGAACGGGCTCCTATTACCAGCAATTCATACAGCAGCAAAGAACCGCCTTCCGTGCAGCCTACAAACAGTGGAACCCGGAGCAGGCGACTCTGGATTTCCCTGTGGTGCTCTTTCGAGCCGGTCTGCGCGACATCTGGGCCCCGGGCTTCGCCATCGCAGAAGATTATGGCTGGCGTCGCTACGCCGGCGGAAAATTATCCGTCGTCGACGTTCCTGGCGGACACATAAGTATGCTGACGGACCCGTATGTGGGTGGCCTTGCCCGCAAAGCTCAACAACACCTCCCCTGACGAAAGTATCGGGCCACCTTCAGTGTCGCGCTTGGGAAGTAAAATGCTCAGATTGGCCCGCCGGCCGCTACGCGACAATCTGGAAGCCCTTTCGTGGTACTACCATCGGGCGGAGCTTCTGCTGTTCACGCGTCGATACTCGTTGGACCTCGACGGATTCATTCCCCGTGAAAAGCTCGCCACAAGCTCGGCAGACTCCCTGGCTCATTCAAATAATTATCGCGCGTACTCGAACCATCATCTGAAGGCGTTGATCCGAGAGGGGCTGTCGACCGGGATTCAGTTTCAAAACTTCGTCGACATCGGGTGTGGCAAAGGTCTACCTTGCTTGTTCGCGAAGAAGTACTTTCGCTTCGCCAAGATCTACGGGATCGATTTTTCGGAACCTCTGATCGAGGCGGCCAACCGCAACGTCGCCAAGCTCCGCTGCGAAGACGTATCCTTTGTGGTCGCGGATGCCGCGCACTGGAAGGTACCTGAAGGAAACACTCTTTTTTTTATGTTCAATCCCTTTGATGGGATCATTTTAGAAAAGTTCTTGAAGTTGAACATCGATCACTTCACACGACATCGCTCGCTGGTAGCTTACGCATTCGACGACTGTCGGGAGACGATGTTCAAGCTGGGATTCGAGATCATCTTCCGCTCTCTGAAACACCAGCAGTCCATACTGAGATATAAGGGGTCGCCTTAGCCTTCCCATTCGCTTCACGCCGCATGTGCGAGGGGTACGCAAATGCCGTGGCCGGAGTGTTCCAAAGTGGACGAACGGCTGCGTTTCATCGCTCGGTTGCTCAATGGCGAGAAGATGGCGACGCTGTCCGCGAGCACCATGAATGCCCCTATCTCCCGCACCATGACGCCCTTTCTCATATACTCTGCCGTTTTCTCGGGAAACCGCCTTGTCGCAAATCTCCATTAAGCGAATACGTGAACTGGTCAAAAGACCAATGAGCGACAACCTCGATGCGCTGTCCTGGTACTACCATCTCGCTGAGTACTTCGTGTTCACGCGGCGATATTCATTGGATTTCGATGGGTTCATTCCTCGCGAACAACTGGTAGCGAAATCTTCAGATTCATTGGCAAATTCACACAATTACAAACGTTATACAAATTTTCACCTGAAGCGCCTGCTGCGGGAGGGGCTTCAAACTGGCATACCTTTCAGAACCTTTGTGGATGTCGGCTGTGGCAAGGGTCATCCATGCATATTCGCCAAGAAATATTTCGGATTTGCAAGCGTATACGGCATCGATTTCTGCGCCCCCCTGTGTAGCTTCAGCGGTATCCGGACAAACGGCTAGCGAGAAGATGAGAGACTTCGATCTGCTGCAGGGGGCCTGCAGAAAGAGCGAAGTAAATGAGCAAGCGCGAATATCGACGATTCACGGCGGAACAGAAGATCGAGATCCTACGCGAGGCGGAGCAGCCTGGCGTGACGGTGAGCGAGGTGTGCCGGCGCCACGGCTTGGCGCCATCGCTCCTTTATCGCTGGCGAGCGGTGGCCCAGGGCGGCTCGGCGGTGGCACTGAAGCGCGATGCGCAGCGCAAGCCGCGTAAAGATGATGCTGAGGCGCGGCACAAGGCGGAGATCGAGCGGATGCGCGCGGTGATCGCGGAGATCACGGCGGAGAACCTGGAGCTGAAAAAAAAGATCTGAGGTTGGACGATTTGTCCCGAATCCCGGCAGAGACGAAGGCGGCGGTGATGCAGATCGTAGTGCAGACCAAACAGCGCTCGGGGTGGCGGGTGTACCGCACACTCGCCGCCTTGGGCGTGCCGCGCAGCGTGTATTACGCCTGGAAGGGGCGCGAGAGCCTTGTGGATCGCATCGGAAGCCCGTGTCGGGTGTACGAAGTGCTGTGCGAGGAGCGGGCAGCCATTTGTGAGTTTGCGCTGCGATTTCCGAAGATCGGCTATCGAAAACTCACCTGGATGATGGTGGATCAGGGTGTGGCGAGCGTCGGGGAAAGCACAGTTTACCGAGTGTTGAGCGAGGCGGATCTGCTCTCGCGCTGGAAACGCTCGGTCGCCTCGAGCGGGGAATACAATTTTCGGCCCGTAGCGCCCAATCAGCAATGGCACACCGACGTGATGTACGTCTGGGTGGCCGCCCGATTTTATTTCCTGGTGAGTTTTGTCGATGCCTACAGCCGCTATATCGTGCACCACAAGCTGCTGATCAGCCTGGACGGAACATCGGTGGCGATCGAGCTGCAGGCGGCACTGGAAGCGGTGGGAGAGGCCAAACCGCGAATCGTGCACGATCATGGCAGTGAGTTCGTCAATCGGGATGTCGCGGCAGTGATCAAAACCCACAATCTGATCGATATCAAGACCAGGCCGCGGCATCCGGAGTCGAACGGCATCGTGGAGCGGTTCAACGGCACGGTGCGAACCGAGAGCGATGACGATTACGGCAAAAACTACCTGCAAGCCGAGGCGATCATCAACCGGCTCATGCATCACTACAACGAGGAGCGATTACACGCCACCTTGGGCTACATGACGCCAGCAACATGGCATCGTGGACAGCCGGATGAAGTTCGAAACGAGCGTGCGCGGCGAATCGCTGCGGCCCGTGCGCATCGAAAAATCACCAACCAGCAGCGATTTACTCAGGCAGCCTAAGCAGTGAAAGTCTCCTTTCTTGGCTCAGGCATTTTGTCCGGCTTGACATGAAGCGCGACACCCCCTGATTGAGATCGCCAAACGAAACTTG
The DNA here is from genome assembly GCA_963833085.1 of uncultured Pseudomonadota bacterium. GTDB lineage: Bacteria > Pseudomonadota > Gammaproteobacteria > Steroidobacterales > Steroidobacteraceae > 13-2-20CM-66-19. The sequence goes on along the minus strand of CAWHWV010000005.1, from coordinate 280,972 downwards.
GCCAAGACGGGATACGAGAATGTGCATTTCCTAGTGGCTGATGCGACGACCTGGAAGCTTCCCGACGGGCCTAGCCTCGTTCTGCTCAATAATCCATTCAATGAAGTCATTGTGGAGAGGTTCCTGATTTCGAATCTCGACCACTTCAGGAAATACCGCTCCCTGATTGCTTACGGTAACGACTTCCACCGATCCACGGTATGCCGCGTAGGCTTTGAGATCTTGTTCCGCTCCAATCGATACCAACAGTCGATTTTGCGGTACAGCAACTCACCGACGCATTAGACTGTCAATAAGCTTCCAATGTTGACCAGGGATCGGCCGACGTCCCCAAGGACACGTTGTCATAAGGCGTCGACCCTATGTGGCTGTCGGGGATTGCCGCCGGCATGATCTGCGGAATCCTCACGATCCGCACCGGGCGGCTCGGGGAAGCCGTCGGGCGCGCGCGGTAAACAATGCGCTACTCGCCCCACATGGGTGTTCGCGAGCGGCGCCTGGCAGATCCTGTAGTACCTTCGGCCGGGCCCCCGGCGGCCACCTCGAACTCCCCCACCCGTGGCCGGGTCAAACTCCTCCACTTGACAGCGGCGGGACGACCGGATGATTACGCTGCCGGCGGCCCGCTTGGCAAGCCGCTCGGTGGCTTCCTTGAGACGCCAGCTGCTTGCCCCTCGAACTTCAGCAGATTCCCTCGGTGCATCAGGCGATCGAGGAGCGGGGCGACGACGACGACGTCCCCGCCGAGCAACTTCGGCCAGTCCTCCACCGGACGATTTGACGTCACCACCGTGGAGAACTTCTCGTATCGACTCATCAACACGTCGGCGAGTTCATCGCCCGCATTCGGTGGCAGCTTTCTCAGGAAGAGATCATCGACCACCATGAGCTCTGCGGCCTGCATCTGAGCGCGGTACTTGCCGAGTTCCCGAGCTCGCGCGCCTCGTTGATCTCCTCGATCAGCTTGTGCGCCTCTCGATAAAAGACCTTGTAGCCCGCGCTGCACGGCCAGATGCGCGAGCGCCTTGGCAACGTGACTCTTGCCGAGGCCCGGCGGCCCGATAAACAGCGCTCCTTCTCGCTCCTCGATGAACTTCAGTGTCGCCAGCTCCAACACCTGGCGCTTCGGGAGCTTGGGATTGTAGCTCCAGTCGATGTCCTTCAGGTCCTTGCGCTCGGGCAGGCCCGAGAGCGTAAAGCGCCGCTCGAGGAGGCGCGATCGACGGCGATCGAGCTCATCCTGCACGAGCCAGGAGAACGCCTCGATGAAGCCCATCTCGTGTTGTGCGACCTGCTGCGCGCGCGCCTCGAGGGTCGCGGTCATGCCCGAGAGCCGCAGCGCTCGCAGCGCCTGCTCTAGTTCCGGTATCGACATACTCATCGTCGTCATCTCCTATCGGTCGGTGGTGATTGAGGGATCGTGGGCGGCGTGCCGGCAGTACTCTTCCCAGAACGCCTGGTAATCCGCGATCTCGCGGATGGATTCGCCGTGCTGTCGGAGCGTGGGCTGGTCGGCGGCAGCGCGCGTCTTCCCCGCCGCGGCCTGATGCTCGAGGATGCGCTTGAGGGCCTGGTAGGAGGGCTGGGACAGGGTGAGGACCCGCTCGCACGCCCGCTCGATGTCCTCGCGCTCGTGGTGGCGCGTGAGGTTGGCAAGACCGTAGATCGCCTTCTGTCCGGGGCGACCGAGGCGGGCGAAGATCTCGCGGGCGAGCTGCGCGCAGTGCGGCCCGATCTTGGCGACCTTGCCGATCAGGCGGGCGGTTTCGCGGGAGGGATTGAAGATGCGGTCCTCCGGGGGGAGCTCGACATGGCCCTTCCGGCTGGATTTCTCGTGTCGGCGCAGCAGCTGCCCTTGCGCGTCGAGGATCTCGATCTCCCGCTCGTAGATACGCACGGTGACTTCGCAGTACAGCGGCGCCGGCAGCGCGCTGTAGTAGGAGCCTTCCACTTGGACGAGACCGGCGTCATCGACGGTGCGGGTCTCCTGCTCGAAGAAGCGGAACCCCTCAAGCGGCAGCGGCCGCAGGTGCGGCTTCTCCTCGAGGAACATCTGCATCACCTGGCGCTTCTTGCGGCCATGGATGCGCGGGGCCGCCCAGCGCTCCTCCCAGTGCGTAAGCCACGCGTTCTGCTCCTCGATGGACTCGAACTTGCGGCCCTTCAGCGCGGTGGACTGGGTATGTTTGATCGCGTTCTCGACCGCACCCTTTCGATCGGGGTCCTCGACGCGGCAGACATCTGCTGTGCAGTCGTAGTGCCCGAGCAGTGCGGCGTAAACAGGGTTCAGCTCCGGCTCGTACAGATCGGGCTTGATAACTCCTTGCTTCAAATTATCCAACACGACGTACTCGACACTGCCGCCGAAGCTCCGGAACGCCTCCTCGTGCAAACGCGCCCAGGTCCGCTGATCGGCCTTCCACACGACCTTGCGGAAGCCCTTGCCCGAGTACTTCAGCGTCATCACGAAAGCTACGGCCGGCGGTACTTGCCGTTGCGCTAGAGCGTCAGGGCACCCTGGCCGAAATCGACCTGACACTCTTCCCCGGGATCGCTCGTAAGGACGTCAAATCGCTCCGGATCACGCACCCTCAGCGTGCGCACGAAGCGCTTGACGGAGTTGTACCGATGGGTGAACCCGTGCCGCTCGACCAAGTCCTGGTAGATGCTCTGGGCATTGCGCCCGAGCTGCACCTGCTCCTCGATCCAGGCGCGGTGCTCCTCGCAGGCCGAGCGGGCCTGCTTCGGCGGCCGAGCCGGTGGCCGGGGTGGGGGAGTTTCCGCACCCGAAAACCCGCTTTCCCGGCCGCCAGAGCCGGTGGCCACCCCGGGGGAATTTGGCCCCGCGGTTCCCTCCGCGCCCCTTGTTCGTAGCGGCGGATCGTCTTGCGATCCACCCCCGTCAGACGCTCGATCTCGCGCTGGCTGCGCCCCTTGCGCAGCAGCGTTTCCACGGTAATTCGCAGATGCGGCTTCAAGACGTTCAACTCCCGCCCCCGTGCAAAAAGGGGCAGCGTAACGTCCCGCCGCGAATCAGCCCTCGGCGCCGACCGGCGCCCGTTCACATCAGGGGTGGAGGAGTTTCAGGTCACCAGAGGTGGGGGAGTTTGGCCGGCCGCCAGGGGCCGGGCGACTCAACTGGTGCAGATGCCTTCATCGGTGCTCGCGTTCGGGACCGGATGGCATGGCGATCGCGCGAACAGCTCCTCGCTCAGAACGTTCTCGAGAATTTCTCGTGATGGACCTCGACTGAACGTGTGATCGCCGCTATCGATCACACGCATCCGCCAGAACTTGCCCAGGCGCTTGAGAGCGGAACCGGCCAGCACTGTCAGAAGGTAGATTCCCGGCTCATTGCGCGCGAAGATCATGATGATCTGGACCCCTCGCGACGCCATCGTCTCGAGCTCCTGACCAAGGTGATTTGATACCGACATGCCAACCTTCCGGGCGAGCCCGCGCAAACTCGACGCGAGAACGAGCGCTGCTCGGCGCGCATTGACCTGGATGATGCGCCGCAAGTCTGCCTGGCCTCGCAGAAGCTTGAGCCAATGTCTGAGCGAGACGATCCGATCGGAGTAAATCCTTTGACTGCTGCCGACCTCGATCATGAGCTGCACGCCGTCGATGTCCCGGCTCTGTTCCGGCAGGAATCTGACAGGATTGACGAGGATGATCCGGTTCGCCCTGACCCCATCGCACGCGGCACGCAACGCATGATACGCGCCGGAGCAAAGACCGAGCAGCGTGACCTCGGTGACCTGGTAGGTGCCGCGCATGTACTCGACCGCGGCACGGATGTCAGACACGGCATCCTCAGGGAATACATCGTTTTCGGTGTTACCCGGCCGTACCGCGCTATCCCCGAGACCTGACAGATCCATCCGCAGTACGTAGTAGCCCGCCCTCACCCAGCGGCGGGCAAATGATACGTACATGCGGCTCGCTCCGATGTGGTAATCCGATCCGGTATTGAGCAGGATGACGGCGCGCCGTCGAGGTTCATCGCTGGCCGGCTCGCTCAGGATCCCAAAAGCAGTTGCGTCGGCCGCCAGGAAGATCGGGCTTTCGCTGGGCGCGGCGCCCTGCGTGGATCCGTCCGCCAACTGCTGCAGGCGCTTGGCACGCGCGTTGGGGATGTCGCGAGAGACGAAATGAGGCGCATTCGAAGGTAATTCCTGGTTCCGCTCACGCATCAAGCTGGAAAGCCAATCACGTGTCGTCGCCAGCATGGCGAGCGGCAGCGTGGCCAAGTGCGGCTTGGTCATCATCATTTCGACGATGCCAGGCAAAACGGTGTAATGAGTTTGAACACCGTCGGCACGCAACGACTCCGCCCAAGCGGCCGCAGTCGGCAAATCGCTGCGGTCGATCACCAGCACCTTAGGCACACGCGCTGATTCGGAGGACTTCAAGTCGATACCGGACAGAGTAGCAACGGAGGCGGCCGAGAGCAGAAACCCGTTTAACTCCATCGACCCTTGTTTTCCGGGAACGGCCACCGCCGGGCCGTCCACGGCCACTTCGGCTGCAGCGGCAGCCAGCTGCGAGGTGCGCGCGTCCTTTAGAAATCGGCGACCGTTCAGCACCGGTGCGATCAGCGCGAGCGCATCCACCTGGCATCTCGAGACGGCCAAGGTCGCCAAGAGAGCTCCCAGCCGGAAGCCGATCAGGCAGACCCGCTGGACACCTGCAACTCGGCGAAGCTCCGCCACCGCATTGACGATATCCATCGTCGAGCCGGTGATCTGGTCGGTGTCGGGTGAGATGTCGCTCGAATCCCCAGTGCCGCGATAATCGAAGCGCAGAGTCGGCATGCCCAAGCCGGCCGCCGCTTCGGCGAATGCTCGAGTGCCGCGGTGGGCACAGGATGCCTCATACCCGAAAGGCTTGCAGATCACCGCTCCCCAGCGGCTCGGATCAGGCCGTTCCGGACAGTGAAGCCATGCAAACAGCTGATGCTCGTCGGAATGGAAGTAGTACGGTTCCGGGAACCCAGCCGAGTGTGCGGCGCGAAACTCCGCCATGGTGTCCGCGTTCATGATTCGGGCTCTATGGCGCTCTCGATACCGTCAGCCCGCCGGAACGAAAAGCTCGATGTACGAGCGGATCTTGTCGCCACCGATCTCGATGAGGTCGATGAGCTCGGTCGCCGTGCTCGCGCCCGTCACTCGGGAATGGATGGTCCCTTTCCAGTGTACGGCGGCGCGCGACCCGTCGATCAACAGGTCATCGATCTCGTATTGCGCCAAGCGGAAAGTCTTGACCAGCACCTGCATCCAACCACGGACCTCCGCCGCGCCTCGGGCGTTGACCGCGATCGGCTTGCCGTCACTCGAGCCGGAAATGCGTAAGACGACGTCCGGCGCAAACAGCCCACAGAGCTGCTCGAGATTCCCGGATGCCCGCGCAATATACAGCTCACGCAGCAAAGTCTCGAACGCCGCACGGTCTGGAGGGTTGTGTGGTGTGTCTGGCATGGCTGCTCAAGCGACGAGCACGCGGATGTCGTCCCCCATCTGCCGGATAGCCTCCCCTGCGTAAGGAATGATCTCTCTCAGCGCGTAGAACAGGTGCATCATACCCGGATGGCAACGGTAGCTCGTACGGACTCCCGCGGCTTGCAGCCGATCGGCGTATAGCGCGCCCTCATCGCGCAGCGGGTCGCATTCGGCCGTATGGATGACAGCGGGTGGCAGGCCCGCAAGACGCTCGCACCTCAGGGGGGAAATGCGAGGATCCGATGGATCGTCACAGTCGCGAAGATACGAGGCAAGATCGTGCTCGATCAGGCTCTGATCGAGCATGTATCCGGACTCGAAAAGGCGTCGAGATTCGGTTCGCGCCCGGTAGTCCAGGATCGGACAGGCAAGGAGCTGGAACGCCAGTCTCGGCTCCCGCCCCACAAGCTGCTGGCATACGGCCGCGGCGAGCGTACCTCCCGCGGAGTCGCCTCCGAGTCCAAGCCTTTCGGGGTCGATCCCGAGCGACCCCGCATTCGCGGCCACCCAGCGTGCCGCCTCGCAGCCGTCCTCGAGCGCTGCGGGAAAGCGGGCCTCCGGAGCGAGGCGATAGGCCACCGAGACTACCTTGCACCCGCTCGCATTGGCGAGGGCCCGGCAGATGCCATCATGCGTGTCGAGGTTCCCGGCCACGAGCCCGCCTCCATGGAAGAAGACGAGCCCGGCAAGTAACAAGGACGGAGCCGCCAGGGGCGTATAGAGTCGCAGTGTCAGTCCCGACGAAGATCCTGTCGTCACACACTCCGTCACCGCATCGACGGGATCGGGCTCCCCCCAGAAGGCGAGCAGGCCCGCAAGCGCATCACGGCGTTGCGCCACACTGAGGTCTGCTACCTGACGGGGTGAGGACATCCCGAGACTGCCCAGGAAGCGCGCGACGTGCGGATCGAGCGGCACGGCCTCGTCTCAGACTTGGAGCGCGTGCTTGACGGATGTCGGCCAGTCCGCAAGTTCGAGCCCGTGCACGCAGAAAAGCGCGACTGTAAGGCGATCCATCCCGAAGGCGACGCAAGCCGGTATGCGCGACCTCGCCGTCCGCGCTCGCGAGCCCCCAGGTTTCGCCGAAATGCTCGCGATGATAGTTGAAGCTCATGCACGCGGTCGGGCTGGCCCCGGCGTGATAGGGAATCAGCAGCTCGAACTTCAACGATTCCTGCCGTCTGGCTCACCGCCATCACCTGGCCCGACACGCCCGAAAAATGGATCACTCGCCACCTCCACCCGGCACGGCAGACCGAGCTCGCCGGCGATTCGCGGCGCGCGCGCGATCCACTCCTCCCGGAAGGCCTGGACCTGCTTGCGGGGCGCCGATGCGGACGAACTCGCGCATCCGGAAGGACTGCAGCCGATCGAGTGCCCGGGAAGGCTCCCGGCGGAAGCAGTCGGCGGCGACGTCGAAGATCCAACCCGGCGGCAGGCCCGGCCGCGCGCGGCCGCGAGCGGGTAGACCGGGTAGCAGGCCGCCGGCGACAACACCAAGTCCGAAGGAGCCAGAGAGCGCGTCCAGTCGCCGCCCGACTCGTGGCGGTCCGCGGCCGCGCGAATTTCCGTCTCCGTCCCGTGCAGCGCGCAGACACAGCCGAGCAGATTGGGAAAGCTCTTGAGATACCCGGACTTCTCGAGCTGTGCGCGGCTCATGACCGGCGGGAAGGCGAGCACCTCGGCCTCCGAGTCGCGCATGCCGGTCACGTAGGCATCGAGACGCTGCAGTACGTCGTGGTAGAGCCCCGTACGGCCGTATACGCCCGGCGACGCCCGAGCGCCCGAATAGCGCGGCCCCGATCGGCGTCGAGCGGATCGCACTGGGCCGGGCTCAATCACGGAGCGATGCCGGAATCGGCGCAAGCAGTGAGCTATTGGCGAGACTCGCGAGAATGCGGTCGTTGTTGATCATGAGGGGCGAGGAGAGCACGTCGCGAAGGTGACGCTCGACGCTGAACTCACTGTCGCAACGGTAGCCGGAAAGCCCGCAGACCCGCAACGCCGTAAGCACTGTTGCCACCGCAAGCTCGGAGGCCTCGACCTTCGTCAAGGTGATGAGCGACTGGAACTGCATTGAGCCCAGCGCCTTCGGATCGTCCATCCGGCTCTCGTAGGCGCTTACCGCGTTGGCAAGCACTGCGCGCAGGGTCCTAAGCTTAAGAAGCGCCTGCGTCAGCTGCGGCGCCCCGGGCGGCAGTTGACCGCCGGAGTGACGCGCGGCATTCCGGACGAACGCCTGCGCACGTGCGCTGGCAGCTGCGGCGATACCCGCCCAGACGGACCCCCAAAACAGGTGCGCGAGCGGCACCATGGTGTGCGCGTGGATCGTCTCGTACGACTCCGGGACAATCTGCTCCTGCGTGCCGGAGGCGCGCAGGATGTATCCGTCGCTGCAAGTGCCGCGCATGCCAAGTGTGTTCCAACCCTGAAGCCGCGTAAGTGTGTAATCGCTCTTGAGGAAGGCCACCAACACTTGATCGGACGCTGCGGCCTCCGCGTTGCGGCGCGCGGTAGTCACGATACCGTCAGCATCCGCGCCATAGGAAATGACGGTCGCGCGCCGCTCGAGGCCGATGCGGCCATCGTGGTACTCGACGGGCGCCTCGCTGGCGCGGACGTTGCCGCCGCCCTGACCTTCGGTCGTCGAGGAGGCGAGGAGCAACCGCTCCTCGCAGATCCGTCCAAGGAGCTTGCGGATCGCCGCACTCCCTTGCCCATGACGGGTCAGGCAGCCGATCTTCACCTGATGCATGGCGTAGATCATGGCCGTGGAGGAACAGGATTGTGCCAAGCGGAAACAGACATCCGCCACGTCCCTGACGGCGGCGCCCTCACCGCCCAGGGCCTCCGGCACTTGCACTCCCAGCAGGCGGTGGGCCTTGATGGCGGCAAACGCTTCCGCGGGGAACCGGGAGGAGCCGTCGACCTCGGCCGCGTGGCGGGCCGCGACAGCGGCGACCGCGTCCGCCCGGGCGGAGAGGCTTTGCGCAGGGACGGCGGGACCAATGACGCCCGGGGGTGCGACGGACAGGTCGTTCACAAAAGCGATCCCGCTCTCGGTTCTAGTTCTGCCTGGAGGATAGTATAAGCGTTTGACCCCTGCTTGACTGGGATCACAGAACGGGCCAATAAGAACCATGCCGCTCACCATCGAGGATCGCGGCGCGCGCCATGCGGGAGACGGTGCGATCCAGGTCGCCCTCGTTAACAATATGCCCGATACGGCGCTCGAGGCCACCGAGAGCCAGTTCAGCTCGCTCTTGGCCGCAGCGGCGGACAGCCTGCCGGTGCGCTTGCGCCGCGTCTGGCTGGCGGAAGTGCCAAGGGGAGCCCAAGCGCTCGAACGGATCGATCAAATCTACTTCCCGCTGGAGGACCTGCTGGCCGACCCTCCCGATGCTCTCATCGTCAGCGGTATGGAGCCGCGCGCCCCCACCCTGGAGGAGGAGCCGTACTGGCTGCGCATGGTGCAGCTCCTGGACTGGGCGCAAGCGCACACCGTTTCCAGCGTCTGGTCGTGTCTTGCGGCGCATGCGGCCGTGCAAGCGCTAGCGGGACTGCGGCGGCAGCGACTTGCCGACAAGTGCTTCGGCGTCTTCGAGCATCGCGTGCTCGCCCGGCACGAGTTGCTTGGCGGCGTTGGATCGCGCCTGCCCATGCCACACTCGCGCTGGAATGAGCTGCCCCTGGAGAAGCTGCAAGCCGCCGGCTTCGACGTCTTGACCGCCTCGCCCGACACCGGGGCCGATTCCTTCGTGCGGACCGGCAAGAGTCTTCTCGTCTGCTTCCAGGGCCACCCGGAGTACGAGCCCTGGACGCTCCTCAAGGAATACCGCCGCGACGTCGGCCGCTTTCTGCGCGGTGAGCAGCCGGCCTGGCCCACCCTGCCCCGGGGGTACTTCCGCGAGCCCGGCCTCACGGCGCTTGCCCACTACCGGCGGGAGGTCGAAGCCGCGCCCGATCCGCGCCGCCTGGCCGATTTCCCGACCGAAGCCCTGGCAAGCGACCTGCCCGCGCCTTGGCGCCCGGCGGCCGTCACGATCTACCGCAACTGGCTCACGCACGTCGACGCAGCAGTGAGAGATCGCCCGCAACAGAGGGCCGTGACGCGGGTATTATTGACGAAATGAGCGTCAACGAAACCGGCCGCCACCGCATGTCAGCTCTCACGCCTCGTGAGCGGCTGCTCGGCCTCGTCCGCGAGATTCTGGGCGCATCCGCCGCCACCCGTCCGCTCGCGGTCGACGCGGGCCTCGGGGAGCTCGGCATCAGCTCCATAAAGATGGTGAGCCTCATGCTCGCCATCGAGGCGGAATTCAACCTCGCCATCCCGCCGGGCGAGATCACGCCGGAGAGTTTCGCCTCCATCGACTCCGTCGCGGCGATGATCGAGCGCGTGTTGGCTTCCCCCGCCGGCGCAACGCCGTAGCCCTGGAGCGCGGTCAGTGCGCGCCTTCGGGCGCCGCCGGTGTCCTCCGCCGCAGCTCCGGCCGCATCATGAAATGATGGCGGCTCACGAGGTTGACGCCGGCCACAAAATCCGCGGGTCTATCATCGCAATGGCGCAAGCGCAGCACGCGCGCGATGAGGAGCAGATGGACCTGCATCTCCACTCTGGCGAAGGATTCGCCGATGCAGTTCCTGGGGCCTGCCCCGAATGGGCACGTGGCGAGCGGATGTCGGTCCTGCGACGCCGCGGGAGCGAACCTCCCGGGGTCGAAGCGATCCGGGTCCTCCCAATACCGAGGATGCCGCTGCAGCAGGTAGGGCGAGATGTAGATTGCCGTACCCGGCGGGACGAAGTATCCGCCGAGACAATCCGCGTCCAGCGCTTTGCGGGTCATCAGCCAGAGGGGCGGATACGTCCTGAGCGCCTCCTCGATGATCTGACGCAAGTACACAAAGTCGGTGAGGCTCTCGAAACAAAGGGGCTCATCGCCGAGCAATGAATCGATCTCGACGCCCAGTCTTGTCTCGACCTCCGGGTGCCTCGCCAGCAGGTACCAGGTCCAATTGAGTACGCTCGCGGTGGTCTCGTGACCCGCGATGACGAGCGTCATGCCATGCCTCGCGAGTTCCGCGTCGGACATCGGGCGCCCGCCCGCTCTGTCCTGAGCCCGCATCATCTGGCCGAGCATGTCATCGTCATCGACGCCTCTCCTGCGCCGGTCCGCTGCGACCTGCGCCACGAGCTTTCCGAGGTCGATGCAGTTTTGCGCAAATTCGAGGTTGCGCGACTCGTCGGCGATCAGCGCGAAGTGCGGTGCGATCCGATCATAATCGCTGCCGAAGATGCAGACCAGTGTGGCCTCCAACACCGCGAGGCTCACATCCAGCGTGACATCGACGCCTGCGCCCAACCTTGCCGCGCTTTCCCATTTTGCGAGCAGCGCGGCGCTCACGCGCATGAAGGCATCGAAGAACGCCCGGATCGATTCCCTCCTGAAGGCGGGTTGGATCATGCGCCGCTGGCGGGCCCAAACATCGCCGTTGCTGGAGATGAGGCCGTTGCCGAGGCTCAGGGCAATCCGCTTGACGGCCTGACCCTTGCGCGGATAGTTGCGCCAGTTACGCAAGAGTACGTGGTCGGCGGCTTGCGGCGAGTTGATGACATACACCCTCTCGCCGTAGAGGGAAGATTGATAGATGTCACCGTAACGCTCGAAATTGCGGCACATCCACTCGAGCAGGTCTTCCGTCGCGTTGTAACACTCGCCCGGACCCGGCGGCAGAAGGCGGACACCGTCGGCGCGTATTGCATCGGGTCCCGTACGCGCAAATAGCTCGATCATGCGCCCCAGCGCGCCGGGAGCGCCAACGTCGAAACCCGCCGCCGCTTGCGGAGGCGAATCGTGCAGGGATTTGCTGGCAGTCATGTATGCCCCAATAACTGAGGGGCCGCGTTTTTCTTTGTTTATAGACGCGGCAGGCCCGCCTGTCAATGCCAAGCTGGCAGACCCATCCTACATGACGCTTCAGCGCGCCGCTTGCAGGGCTGCAACCAGCTCCTCGACGTCCGACAGGGAAGTCTCACCGTGGGTGGCGCAGATCCGCACCACCTCGCGGCCTTCGAGCTTGGCGACCGCCACCCATGCCCGGCCGGACGCCAGCACTTTGCGCACGATCTCGCGCACCGGCGGGGAGCCCGCGGGCGGCAGCACGCAGAGCACCGCCAGGCGCGAGTTGTTGGCCACGCTCCAGCCTGCCGCGACCAGGCGCGCCCTGGCGCAATCGGTCACCTGCACGGCGCGCTCCACGTGCGCGCCATAGCCCTCCCAGCCCGCCGCGGCAAGCGACAGGAAGAGCCTGAGCCCCATGAAGCGGCGGGACCACTGCACGCTATTGAGATAAGGGTCGATGCTCGTCGCGCTCGAGGGCATGAACTCCGCGCCCACGCGGAATGCCTCGCTCAGGATCGCAGGCTCGCGCGTGATGAACATGCCGCAGCCCATGGTCGTGGCGAACCACTTGTGCGCATCGATGGTGATGGAGTCGGCGAGCTCGATGCCCGCGAGCTCGCCCGCGCAGACGCTCCGAGCAGAGCGCCGCTCCGCCCCACGCCGCATCCACGTGGTACCAGATGCCGTGCTCGCGCGCGATGCGTCGCGCAGGGCGCCAGCGGATCGACCATTCCGGCGCCGGTCGTTCCGGCCGTTGCGGAGATCAACACCGGCACCATGCCCCGCGCGGTGATCCTCGCGCGACCGCCTCGGCCAGCGCGCCTGCATCCATGCGGCCCGTGCCGTCGGTGTCGATCAGCCGCAGCGCCGAGCGGCCGATGCCGGCCTGATGGGCGATCTTGTGCCAGGCGGGCTGGCACTCGCGCGAGGTATACATCGCGACCGGTGCCGCCGAAGGCGCGCACGCCCTCGTCCGCGAAGCGCAGCTCGGCGTGCGTCAGCGCGCAGACCAGCGCGGTGTAGTTGGCTTCCGAGCCGCTGGTCGTGAAGTGCCCGCCGGCATCCTGCCGGCAGCCCGGCGCGCAGCGCGAACGCGAGCGGATCACGTGCGCCTCGATCGCCACCGGCGCCGGCGAGGAGCCGGAGCTGGCGAGCTGCGGATTGAAGGCTGCCGGCGATGCGGTCCGCGCACTGCGCAGGGAAGTTCGGCGGCGGATTGAACAGGCCGAAATAGCGCGGGTGCGTCATGTGCACCGTGCCGTGCTCGAGCCGTGCCGATCGCCCAGTCGAGCAACTCCTCGAGCGGCCGCGGCTGCGCAAAGTCGAACGCGGCCAGCTCGCCGGCGCAACTCGGCCATGTCGATGTCCGGCACGACCGGTCCGCGCAGCGATGCGCTCCGCCGCATCGGCGAGCGCCCGTCGTCAGCCGATCCTCCACCCGCTCGCGGTCCGCCTGTCAGGGAAACAGGGCCGCGACCGGCGGCGCGATGCGATCAGCGGTCATGGCGATAGGCGCTCAGCCGCCGGACCGCGCGCCGCGAGCGCCTGATCGAGATCGGCGAGGATGTCATCGATGTGCTCGATGCCGATGCTGAGCCGCATTGTCTCGGGGCCGATGCCCGCCAGGCGCTGCTGCTCCGGCGACATCTGCCGGTGCGTGGTCGAGGCGGGATGGCAGGCGAGCGATTTCGCGTCTCCCAGATTCACCAGGCGCTTGAAGAGCTTGCAGCGCATCGTAGAAGCGCGTCCCGGCATCGTAGCCGCCGCGTATCGCGAAGGTCAGCAGCGAGCAGGTCCTGCCCTTGAGGTACTTCTGCACCAGCGGGTAGTAGGGACTGTCGGGGAAGCCGGCATAGCTCACGGAGGCCACGCGCGGGTCGGCGCGCAGGAACTCGGCCACGCGGCGCGCATTCTCGACGTGGCGCTCGACGCGCAACGCCACCGTCTCGATGCCCTGCAGGAGCAGGAAGGCGCTCAGCGGCGACAGGACCGATCCCATCGTGCGCTGAAAGACGCTGCGGCAGCGGCCGATGTAGGCCGTCGGTCCGTAGTGATCGGTGTAGACCAAGCCGTGATAGGACTCGTCGGGCTCGCGTCAGCATCGGGAAGCGCGCGGCATGGCGTGTCCACGGAAACTTCCCGCTGTCGATGATGATGCCGCCCATCGTGGTGCCATGGCCGCCCAGAAATTTGGTGAGCGAGTGCACGACGATGTCGGCGCCGTAGTCGATCGGCCGTATCAGGATGGGCGTCGGCACGGTGTTGTCGACGATCAGCGGCACGCCGGCCCGATGCGCCACATCGGCCAACGCCTCGAGGTCGCAGACATTGCCGGCGGGGTTGCCGACCGTCTCGCAGAACACGCGCGCGGGTGTTCTCGTCGATGAGCGCGGCGAGCGCCTCGGGCCGATCGGAATCGGCGAAATGCGTGCGGATGCCGAACTTCGGCAGGATGTGGCCGAGAAGCGTGTGGGTCGTGCCATAGAGCTGCGGCACCGAGACGATGTTCCGGCCGGACTCCGTCACCGCGAGCACCGAGTAATGCAGCGCCGCCTGCCCGGAGCTCACGCAGAGCGCGCGCCATGCCGCCCTCGAGCTGCGCCATCCGCTCCTCGAGCACGTCGGTGGTCGGGTTGGCGATGCGCGTATAGCGGTAGCCCTCGGCCTCCAGGTTGAAGAGCGCTGCGCCGTGCTCGGCGCTGTCGAAAGAGTAGGCCACGGTCTGATAGATCGGCACCGCCACCGACTTGGTGGTCGGATCGGCAGTCGAAGCCGCCGTGCAGGGCGATGGTCTCGGGTCGCATCGGATGCCTCAAGCCGTGTTGCCGGCGTCCACCGTCAGGATGACGCCTGTGATGTTGCGCGCCTTCTCGCCGAGGAAGTACTCGACCGCACCGGCGACATCGTCCGGTTCCGCCATGCGGCCGAAGCGCGCTGCGGCGCATGATCTGCTCGCGCTCGCTCTCCGCAGAGCGTATGCGTCATCGCCGTGTCCACGAATCCCGGCGCCACGGCGTTGACGGTGATGCCCAGCGGGCCGACCTCCCGCGCCAGTGAGCGGGTGAAGCCTTCGAGCGCGGCCTTGGTGGCGGAGTAGGCGGCGAGCCCCTTGTAGCCGCTCGAGGCGACGATGCTCGAGATGTTCACGATGCGGCCCTCGCGCTCGGCCATCATGGCGCGCACGACGTATTTGGTCAGCAGCAGCGGCGACAGGGTGTTCAAGTCGCACCAGCGCCTCGATGTCCGGATCCCGCATCATGGAGAGGAGCCCCGCCGTGCCGAGGCCCGCGTTGTTGACGAGGCCGTAGAGAGAGCCCATCTCCCGGCGCAGCTCGCTGACCAGCCCCGCCTATCGCCCCGATGTTGGCGAGATCGAAGGCGCGAAAGCGCAGCTCCCCGCGTCCGCGATCCGTCTCACCGGCACCACGCCCGAAGGAGCCGCGAGACTCTCGATCTCGGCGCGCAGCTCCTCGTCTCGTTTCGCGCCAGCGCGATGACGCGGTAGCCGCACGCGGCGAGCCGCGAGGCGATCGCGAGCCCAAGCCCTCGGCTGCCGCCGGTGACGAGCACGTTACGCATCAGGGGCGCACCAGTTTTCCGGAAGCGGACACCTCGAGCGACGGGCACGAACCGGATGAGCGCCGGCACCTTGTGCGCCGCGAGCCGCGTGCGGCAGGCGTCGAGAATCTCCTCGCGGATGCGCTCATCCGCCGCGGGTCCCGCGTCTCCCGCTCCATCGGCTCAACACCACATCCGCGGTCACGACCGCACCCGTGATCGGGTTGCGGCGCGGTCTCACCAGCGACACCCGCACACGGGGATGCGAGTTGATCACGGCCTCGACTTCCTCCGGATGGACCTTGAGTCCGCCGACGTTGATGATGCCGCCGCTGCGGCCGACGAAGTAGTAGCGCCCATCACGCAGTTCCACCCGGTCGCCGAGATCGACGAACCCTTCCGGGTCCCGCAGCGACGGCGCGCCCGCGCCGAGGTATGCTGAAGCGTTGCCGGGCGATCTGATCCGCAGCATACCCCGACTGACGTCGAGCTCGACTCCCCGCTCCGATTTGCCGACCAGGCTCGCCGGAAAGCCCGCCCGGCCGTCACGGACCTCGAACCCGACACCGGCCTCGGTCGATGCGAAGGCGTGCGCCACCACCGCCTGCGGAAACGCCGCCCGCAACGCATCGAGGATGCCCTGATCGGCGATCTCGCCGGAAAGCCGCACGTAGGCGGGAGAGAGGCGCTGCGCCGCGCCGCTCATCAGCGCCTTGCGCCAATGAGAGGGCGTGCCGGAGATGTGCGTGACGCCCGCAGCGCCGGCGCGGGCCAGAAAGTCCACGATCGCCTCGCCGGCGCTCGCGAGCACGAGCGAGCCGGCTGTAGAGCGCGCGCAGGCAGATCTGCAGCCCTCCGTAGCGGCGGATGTCGTAGAACGTGCTCCAGACTGGGCGCGGCGCTCCGGGCGCGTCTCGGACTCGGGGGTTCCACGAAGGCGCTGGTGAGACTCGCCAGCGTGTGCGCAACCAGCTTTGGGGCACCGGTGGTTCCGGAGGTGAGGAGCACCCATTCGGTATCCGCCTGCAATTCGGCCCTGTGGAGAGGGCGTTGTACGCCATCAGGCAACGGCACGGGCTCCGAATCGGCTTCGACAGCCAAGTCGAGCCCGACGCCGGCGGCGGCGCGAGTCTGGCCGGCGAATCGCTCAGCCACACGTCCGCCTGCGCGCAGCGGACAACGTGTGGCAGATGCTCCCGGGACTCCGGCGTGCACAGCACCATTCGTCGCGCGACCCCATCGAGCTCCAGGAGCAGGACTGCCGCCGCAAGGGGGTCGCGCACCGCGATGATACCGAGCGGCCGCGCAGGGCATCGAGACGCGCGGCGAGGCAGGATGCCCGAGTGAGCGAGCCCAGCGGTATGGTTCGGTTGGGACCGATAAGCGCGCCGCCGCGGGCGGCGGCGGAGGCGATTACGGAGTCCCAGAGCGCCATGAGCTTAGGCCGCGTGGCTCTCGTACAGCTTTACGAAATCCCCGAAGGTGACGGGGAAGCTCTCCGCCGTGTCAAAAGGGTCGTAGCCGAGCGCATCCTCGAGACGCGCCACGATGAGCGCGAAGCTCAGCGAGTCGAGCCCGCACTGCAGGAGCTTGAGGTCATCCGCGAGGGGTGCGAGCTGACGCTGCTGCTCCCGGGCAACCTCCTGAAAGTGGGTCGTGATGATGGCTCTCACGGGCATGGTTCTTGAGTTCCTATGGTTTTGGCAATGCGCACCAGGAGGGCACGCGGATCGATGAGGCTGTCGACTTCAGCCGGGATCAGGTGCCTTCCCTTCGTCCGCTCCGTACCCGTACCCGTAGCCGTAGCCGTAGTAGTTCCAGTAGCCGTCCCGGCCTGCAACATGAGCATCGTTCAGCACCAGCCCATGCAGTTTGGTCTTGTCGATGAGAGCAAGGGCGTCGAGCAGCGCCTGGCGTGGCGTGTTGCCGGCTCGCGTGACAACGATAATCTGTCCCGGAATCTCCTTGAGAGCTCGCGCCTCACTCGAAACGAGCAGCGGCGGGGAATCTAGCAGCACGAGCCGTCGCGGATGACGGGCCGTGAGGCGCGCGGTGACCTGTGCCATCCGGGCGCTGGCGATGAGTTCCGATGCCGCGCCTTCGGTGCCTTTGCCCACCGGCAGCAGCTCCAGTCCCTTGAGGTCGGTCCCGAGAACAAGTGTGTCGACATCGACCGCTTCGTCGGCGACCGCGTCGAGCAACCCGGGCTCGTCCTGGATGCCGAATGTGCGACTCAGGTGCCGCTTGGGAGCGTCTGCGTCCACGAGGAGCACGGACACGTCGCGCTCGCGCGCGATGCTGAGCGCGAGATTGAGCGCGGTGAAGGTCTTCCCTTCTGACGGCAGCGCGCTCGAGATGAGGATCAACCGGGCCTCGGGCCGCGCGTCCACGGCGAGCGCCTTCTGGATCAGCGGGCGCTTGATCTCGCGGTAAAAATCGGCGAAGCGGCGATCCTGGTCCGCCTCCGGGAGCTCGCCTTGGGCGCGCAACAGGTCGACGTCGACGGCGATGCGCCGGCGCGGGACAGTCTGTGTGTCTACCGCTCGATCCCGCGCTCCCTGCGCGGCGTGCGCGGCAACGGGCGCAGAGGCCACGGGAGCGACAGAGGTCACCCGCCGAAGCTTATCGATCGCGCTCTCGACAATGCTCATACGGCAACATCCCTCATGCGTGCAGCGACGATGTCTGAGCGGTGCTACTCAGCCGAACTCCGGCATGGCTCAATATCACGGCCAGTACGAAGCCAGCCAGCAGGCAGGCTAGAGCGATCGAGAACCGCCTGATCTCGAGGCGCGCGAGCTGCGCGGCGCGCGTGGGGAAGGCACTGCCCACCACGGCGACGACCGCGACACCGGTAAGCTGCCGCAGAGTTGCCGGCGAGCCGACGACCGGACGGAATTGGTTGAGGCCATAGGCGAGGCCACCGCCCGCTGCAAGCGCGAGGATGAGCACCTCGACGAGGAGCTTTCCCCGCGCTGGCCATACGGGCGCGAAGCTCACCGCCGGCGGCTGCACCAGCTCGAAGCGCACCGCCCCGTCGTTGCCGGCCTGCTCGCCAAGACGCGCCTTGTCGAAGCTGGCGAGAAGCGCCGCATATTGTTGCTTGTTGACGTCATAATCGCGGCTGAGCTGCGCGTACTGCGCCTGCAGCTCCGGGGTGGTGCCGAGCAGGTGCTTCAACTCCTGCGCCTTCGACTGATGCTCCGCCAGCTCGGTCTTCAGATCGGCGATATCGACGTTGGCCTTGTCGAGCGCGAGCTGGATGCTCTGGTAAATGGGATTCGCGCTCGCGCCGCTCGCGGCCGCCGCGCTCGCATCACCGGCCTTCAACGCCGCAGTCTCCTGGGCCCGCCGCTTCTTGAGCGCCGCGAGGGCCTGCCGCGAGGCAATGACGTCGGGATATTTGTCGGTATATTTTAGCAGCAGCTGGTCGAGGTGCGCCTGTACCTGCTCGATCTGCGAGGCCGTATCCCCCGCCACCAACTGCCCGTCGGGACCTATCACCGGTGGCGCATCCATCGCGGAAATGGCGGGATCGCCATGCAGCTGCTTGCCCAGCTCGTCGCGCCGGCTCTGCGCCACGAGCAGCTTCGTCTTCAGATCCTCGACGGTGTTGTTCTCCTGCTGCAGCTGCGCGAAGTAGCCGCCCTGCTCCGTCGGCATGATGCCGAGGTGCTGGGACCTGAAGGCCGCCAGGCGGCCCTCGGCGGCTTGCAGGCGCTGCTCGTAGTCGTCGATCTGCTGCCTGAGGAACTCCTGCGCGTGCTGAGAGCCCTGGCGGCTGCCGCCGAGCGTCTCATTGACCAGCGTACTCATCAGCACCTGCACCATGCCCAATGCGTGCGCGCGATTGACATCCTGGTAGGTGATTCCATAGGTGGTGCCGCCGTTGTCGTCGGATGTCGCCACCGTCAGGTCGATCCGATTTCGCAGCGCTTCGAGCAGCAACTGGCGCCGCGCCGGCCCAAGGCCGGTCGTGGGGAGCGCGCCGACGCGCTCGGCGAGCGCGGTGAGCTCGGGATCGGCTAGCAGTGACTCGCGGACATAGTTGAGCTGCACGGTGATGTCCTGGTCGACCGCGAGACCCTGCAGCGCGGGTTTCAGTGCGGTACGGGTGTCGACGAGGACCTCGGCCTTCCCCTCGTAGCGGTCCGGCAGTGAGAAGACGATGAGCCAACCGGCGAGCGCCACCGCGGCAGCCGTTGCGAGGGCGGCCCAGCGGAAGCGCCAGGCGCCTCGGACCTCATCGATAATCGGTGCGAGCTTCGCGTTCATGGCGCGTCGTCATAGTGAAAGTTCTTATCGTCCGACCCGGCGGACCGCGGGCCTCCTATCGTATCGCCCATGTTGCCACTTTGCGACGTCGGGGCATAAGTGCAGACCCCGCCAAGTGTGACGGCTCTCACGCCTGCCGCCGTCACGCCGAAACGCCGGTGGCCCCCGGGTGCGCACTGTACGTAGGGCGATAGCTACATGGGCCAGGTCGCCAGAACCCTTCGCAGCTGCTCCGTCTCACGCAGATACGCATCGTGGCCGTAGATCGATGAGATCTCGTGCACCCGGGCATTGCCCAGCCGCGCCCCAAGCCCCCTGACGTCCGTGAGCGGAACGAGCTGATCCTCGCGCGCGGCGACCGCAGCCGTCGGCACGAATATGCGAGCCGCATCAACGTGATGCAGGTCGAGCGACTCCGATAGCGCGAGAAACGCCTCGGGCCTGAAGCCCGTGAGCCACTCCGGGTCGTCTGCAAAGAGATAGTGCTCCACCGGAAACACGAACCGCTCGCCCTCGAGCCGCGGCGTGGTGGCAAATCGCGCCGCGAATTCCTCGGAGCTGCGGTAGGTGGCCATCCCCACCGCGCGCGCGAGGTGGAGCCCCTCGAGACCGCGGCCACAGGCGACCGCGAACCGCACGATATGCCTCTGGACGCTGTGCCAGGCGACCGCCATGGGATGCGCCATATCGGCGGCGGATACCGTCACGAGCGCGCCCACACGCTCCGGGTAGCGTTCCGCGAAGGCGAGCGCCACCATCCCACCGTAGGAGCCGCCCACGATCGCGCGAACCTCCCGAATGCGCAGGTGATCGAGCAGCCGCGCGAGCGCGTCCGCCTGATCGTAGGTCGAGACGCTGGGGAACTCGCCACCGGCTTCCGGGCCCGTCGAATCTCCTTTCCCCGCGAGGTAATCCAAGCTCAGGATCCGGTTCCGGTCCGCATCGAGCGGCCTGCCGGGACCCACGATCTCGCGCCAGCAGCCACGTCGCAGATCGCCCGGCTCATAGAGGCGCCGGTCGCACCAGATTCCCCCCATGGCGCAGACGAGCGGCGCAGCCGCAGCGCCCGCGAGCCGCCACGCTAGCCGCACATCCCGGAGTCTGCCGCCATGGTGCAGGCGCCACTCGCCCGGCACCTCCAATACGCCCTCCGTGAGGGGCGGGCCGGCATGCTCGGTCGGAGGCGAGCCGCCGCCCGATGATGCCGTATCCGGTTCGACTCGGCCGCTCATGGTGTCTTCCACATTCTGCTATCGTAAATTATGCCTGGATCGCCCGATGAGAGCTCGCGCTCGTCCCTGAAAGCCTGGGTCGAGCCCTCGAGCGCACCGCCGCCATCGAGCGCAACCCCCACGCCACTCTCCCTTTGGCTATCGATGCGCTCGCCGAGCGCTTCGAGGCGGCGCCCGCGCTCATTTCGCCGCAATCGACGCTCAGCTACCGCTCCCTGTCGCAGACCGCAAGCCGCTACGCCCGTTGGGCACTTACCCAAGGTCTGCAGGCCGGCGAGGTCGTCGGCCTGCTCATGGAGAACTGCCCGGATTACCTCGCGATCTGGCTCGGCCTCACGCGGGCGGGGCTGACGGTGGCGCTCCTCAATACCCATCTGACCGGCGCGCCGCTGGCACACGCCATCCGGATCGCCGCGCCGCGCGGCATCATCTCGGGGTCCGGCTTCGCGGATCGGATCCGCGCGCTGCGTCAAAGCGGCTTCGCGCATCTCGCCTGCTGGGTCCACGGGGTGGATGATTCTGACTTTCCCAGAATCGACCTGGGCGTCGCCGGCCTGGCCGGCGATGCCGTCTCCGACGACGGAGCTCCCGCTGCCTTTGCTGTCCGACCGGGCGCTCTACATCTATACCTCCGGCACCACGGGCCTGCCCAAGGCCGCCATGGTCAGCCACTACCGGCTCATGCAGTGGAGCCACTGGTTCGCCGGTCTCATGGACATCACTCCCGCTGATCGGCTGTACGACTGTCTGCCGATGTATCACAGCGTCGGCGGCGTGGTAGCCACGGCTGCGACGCTCGTCGGGGGCGGTGCGGTGGTGCTGCGCGAGCGATTCTCCGCCAGCCGCTTCTGGCAGGACATCCGCGAGGAGCGCTGCACGCATCTTCCAGTACATCGGCGAGCTCTGCCGCTATCTGCTGAATGGCCGCCCCTCGCGTGCAGCACGAGCGAGAGAGGCCATGGCTTGCGTCTCGCCTGCGGCAACGGTCTGCGGGCGGACGTCTGGAAGCGCGTTTCAGGCGCGCTTTCGCCATCCCGCAGATCCTCGAGTATTACGCCGCCACCGAAGGGACGTTCTCGCTCTATAACTGTGAGGGCCGGCCGGGCTCGATCGGACGCATCCCGCCATTCCTCTCGCACCGCTATCCGGTGGCGCTGGTGCGCTTCGATCCCGCGACCGGCATTCCCATCCGCAATGCCCATGGCCGCTGCGTGAGCTGCGAGCCAGGCGAGATTGGCGAGGCCATCGGCCGCATCGCGCAAGATGAGGCCAGCGCCGGCGCGAGGTTTGAAGGTTATGCGGACGCCGACGCCACGCGAGCCAAGGTGCTGCGCGACGTGCTTCGCACCCGGCGACGCCTGGTACCGCACTGGCGATCTCATGACCCGCGACGAGCAAGGGTTCTTCTACTTCGTCGATCGCATCGGCGACACCTTCCGCTGGAAAGGCGAGAACGTGTCGACGACCGAGGTCGCGGCGGCGCTCGAGGGCTGCAAGGGCGTGGTGGATGTTGCGGTCTATGGGGTATCGGTGGCGCGGACCGAGGGCCGCGCGGGCATGGCGGCGCTCGTGGTGAACGACGCGTTCGATCTCGCCCGTTTCAGGGACGAAGCGGCCGCACGGCTGCCTCGACTACGCCCGTCCGCTTTTTCTGCGCATCGTGACGGCGCTCGATCTCACGGGCACATTCAAGTAAAGAAAGCAGGAGCTCGCCGATCAGGGCTACGACCCCGGCCGGATCGCAGATCCGCTCTACTTCGACAGCGCTCCACGGGGGCGATACGAGAGGCTTGACGCCCGCCTCCACCAGCGGATCATCCAGGGGCTGGAAAGGCTCTAGAGCCCGCGCCCCGCTATGACCATGACACCCGAGCACAGTCCCGATGACGCGCGCCGCTTTCGCAGCGCACTCGGCGCTTTCGCCACCGGCGTCACGATCGTGACCACCCGTGACGCCGAAGGCAGGGACGTGGGCCTCACCGCCAACAGCTTCAACTCCGTCTCGCTCGAGCCGCCCATGGTGCTCTGGAGTCTCGCCAGGAGCGCTCGGAGCCTGCCCGCGTTCCTCGCCGCGACTCATTTCGCCGTGCACGTCCTCGCGGTCGACCAGGAGGAGCTGTCACTGCGATTCGCCGCGCGCGGCTCGGCCAAGTTCGCCGGCCTCGATCTCGAGCGCAGTGCCGCCAGGATACCGCTCCTGCGCGGCTGCTCCGCGAGGTTCCAGTGCCGCACCGCCTTCCGCCATGAGGGGGGCGATCACGTGATCTTCGTCGGCGCGGTCGAGTCGTTCGATCACTCCGATCGCCCGCCGCTCGTCTTTCACGGCGGCCGCTACGCGCTCGCCGTGCGCAAGGAGCCCGCTCGGCAGCCGCACGGGGGACAGCGAGGAGCCCGACAGCAGCTTCAGCCAGGATTTTCTCGTATCTCCCTCGCTCGGACGCGCGCAATTCCAACTCTTCGTGTCGTTGCGGCGCGATCTCGAGCAGCACGGGCTCACCGAAGCGCAGTGGTTCGCGCTCAGTATCCTGGGCGTCGCCGATGGTCGCAGCGTCGCGGAGCTCGACCGCCTCCTGCGGCACACGGGCCACCTTGTCACCCCTGAGCTGCTCGCGAGGCTCGCAGCCGCCGGATTCGCCGAGCTGCGTGGCTACGATCCGCATGTCCGCATCACGCTGACCGAGGCCGGCCGGCGCGCGCTCATCGAGCTCGTCGCCGCGGCGAAGGCCGTCGAGGCCCACGCCGAAAGAAACCTCGGCATCGCCGAGATCCGGGCGCTGAAGCAGGCGTTGCGAGCCATCATCGGGGGACCGATCCCGGCGCCCCACCGCTTCTGACTCCCACCTTCCCGGAGTGATCAGCGGGCAGCCGCCATTTACGCAGGCCTCACCTGCAGGGATGGCTCGGGAAGCGCTTTGCGATCGGCCTTTCCGCTCGGCGTCAGGGGCATGTCCGCAATCTGTTGGAAATGATTCGGAATCATGTAATCCGGCAGGCGGGTCTTGAGGAAGGCCTTGAGCTCCTCGATCTTGAGATCGCCCCTGCACACGACGTACGCGACGATGAGAATCACCGTCTCCGAATACTTCTTGACCACCGCCACGCACTCGACCACGCCGGCGTACTGGCGGATCTAGTTCTCGATCTCGCCGAGCTCGATGCGCAAGCCGCGGATCTTGACCTGGTGGTCTTCGCGACCCAGGTATTCGACATTGCCGTCGGGCAGCCAGCGCGCGATGTCGCCGGTGCGGTAGATGCGCTCGCCGGGGTTGGCGGGATTGTCGGTGAATCTCTCGTCCGTCAGCTTCTTGCTGTTGATGTAGCCCCGCGCCAGCTGGACGCCGGCCAGGCAGAGCTCGCCGACGTCGCCTATGGCGACCTGCTGGCCGTTACGAAGGATGTACAGCTTCGTATTGTCGATCGGGCGCCCTATCGGGACGATGTTGAATTCGTCGTTCGTGGGGCAGTCAAAAACGTTACGTCTATGGCGGCTTCGGTCGGCCCGTAGAGATTGATGAGCCGCGCGCCCGTCTTTCCGGCCCCAGAAGCGATTGAACCGCTTGACGTGCTCCGCTGAAAGCGCTTCGCCGCTTGCGAACACGTAACGGACGGAGGCGAGGCTCGCAGCGGCGGCATCGCCCTTGCTCTCCACGTACTCCAGGAAGACGCTGAGCATCGACGGCACGAAGTGCAGGACGCTGACCTTGTTCTTCTTGATCGTGCTCACGATCCCCATCGGATTCTGTTCCGCCCCCGGTGGCAGGAAGCACACCTGCGCGCCTTCCAACGCCCACCAGAACTGCTCCCACACCGAGACGTCGAAGTAGTACGGGGTCTTCTGCAGGATCACATCATCCGGACCGAGCGGATACGCGCGCTGCATCCAATGCAGCCGGTTGATCACGGAGCGATGCTCGATCATGACGCCCTTCGGGCGCCCGGTCGATCCGGAAGTGTAGATCACATACGCGAGGTCTTGCGGACCATTGACCTTGGCTCGAGAGGCGCGCCCGGGCCGTCATACAGGCTCAGGTCGTCGAGATTGATGACCGTGCCGTTGAATGCCGCCCCTTGGCAGCCGTCTTGCCGTGAACCAACAGAATCCCGACCCCGGCCTCCTTGAGCATGTACTCGGTGCGGTCCGGCGGATTCTCGGGCGGCAATGGCAGGTAGCCCAAGCCCGCCCTGATGACCGCCAGAATGCCGATCGACATGGCGAACGAGCGCTCCACCATCAGAGCGATGACCGTGTTGGGCTTCGCTCCGGCGGCGCGCAGCCGGTTGGCGAGATGCTCGACCTTGTCGGCAAGCTCGGCGTAGGTCAGTGAAGGCTTGCCGAACGTTCGATCGTGCTCGCAGAGCACGGCCGTGGCATTCGGGCACTGACGCGCCCGGGCCTCGAGCAATTCGCCGAGCGTGGCGAGCGTGCGGGAACTCCGCCGCCGTATCGTTGAACGAGGCGATGCGCTCCAGGTCGTCCGCAGTCGCCGGGCGCGAAACCTCGGACTCCGTCATGTGCCGCCTCCGGATCTCGTGAGCGTGCCGCTGCGGCCCAGAATCGCCTTGCCGAGCAGGTCTTCGTGGATCTGCGTCGTGCCTTCGATGATCTCGGTGATCTTGGAGCTGCGGTAATACCTGGACGTCGGCGACGACTCGTGAACTCCGGCGGCGCCTTGTATCTGGACGGCATCGGAGGCGGCGCTGACCGCGGCGCGAGAAGCAAAGTATTTCGCGATGAAGGCGTCCTCGAAAGCCTCCGCCGCATGCTCGTCCTCGGACCGGCAGGCGTTCATGCAGAGCGAGAGTTGCCGCCTGCAGGTCGGTCGCCATCCTGGCGATGAGCGTACGGATCATCCCGAACTCGCCGATGGGCTGATCCCCGATCTTGCGGCTGGCCGCGTAAGAACGCTCTCCTCCACGCAGCCCCGCAGCATGCCGAGCGCATGACAGGCGGTGCTGATCCGGCCCCAATGCAAACCGACGGGCGCCACGTGGGAAAACCCGAAACCCGGCTTGCCGACGATGTTGACGAGCAGGAACCTCGACGTCGCGGAAGGTGACCATGCCGAGTCCCGCCGCGCGAAAGCCCATGAGCTCGCGAATCGGCTCGACGGTGAGGCCGGGCGACTCCCGCGGCACGATGCAGGCGATCGGCTGCTCATCGAGCTTGCCGAAAACCAGAAACACATCCGCGATCTGCGCGCAGGTGATCCAGCGCTTGACGCCGTTCAAGCGCAGGCTGCCGCCGCCCGCGCGACGGCTGTAGTGCGTCGTGAGAGTGTTGAGCGTCGCTGCCGGCTCCGGGCTCGGTGAGCGCGAAAGCCGCGATCCGCTCACCGCTTGCCAGGCGGGGCAGCCACTTCGATTTCTGTTCCCGCGTGCCCCAGCGCACGATGGCCATCGCGTGCATCGCCTGCACGGTCAGCACGCTTGTGAGGACGGGGATCCCTTCCCGAATGCCTCGTTCAGGAGCCCGAACGTGACGGCGTCCCAGCCCTTGCCGCCGTATTGAACGGGCAAGGTGGCGCCCAGCCAGCCCGTAGCCGGCGAGCTGCGCCAGCGCCGCTTTCGACAGCGTCTGCTCGCGCTCCCAATCATCCGCGAAGGGCTCCACGTTCGAGCTGACGAACTCTTTGAACTCCGCGTAGCGAGCTCTGCTGCGCGTCGTCCAGCCAGTGCGGCACCGGGCGCGCCATCGGATGTCAGCTCGTCGTCGCCAGCGCTCTTCTTCAGGACGAAGCTCGCGTCGCAGCGTCGATCGACCTGAAGTTCTTGATGTCGAGGTCGTCCGCGTCCACCTCGACGCGCGAACGTCTTCTCGATGAATGTCATGAGCTGGATGGCGAACAGCGAGTTGACCAGCCCGGACTCGAACAGATCGTCGTCGTCACGCGAGGTCCGGGAAGTTGATGGAGCGGGTGACGAAGTGCCTGAGGGTCTCTTTGACATCCCCGCTTCCACCCGAAACTTTTGTATTCATGCTCTAGCTCTCTGGATAAACATAGAAGCCTTTACCTGTTTTGCGCCCGAGATGTCCGGCATGCACCAGCTTCCTGAGCAGCGGGCAGCAGCGGTATTTCGGGTCCTGGTAGCTCTCATAGAGGACATCGAGCGAGCGCACCACGGTGTCGAGCCCGATGAGATCGGCAGTCTCGAGGGGACCCATGGTGTGCCCGAAGCATTGCTTGAAGATCGCGTCGATCTTCTCCGGGGTCGCCACCTGATCCTGCAGCACGAAGGCCGCCTCGTTCATGAAGAGGTGCGAGATGCGGTTCGAGACGAAGCCCGGCATGTCTTCGACGATGACGGCCTGCTTGCCGAGTTGGGAGAAGAGGCCGAGCAGGGTGTCGATCGTGCGCTGGCTGGTATGGTACCCGCGGATGACCTCCACCGTCGGCTTGAGATGTACGGGATTCATCAGGTGAATGCCGACGATATCCTGCGGCCGGCGCGTCGCGCTGCCGACCTGCGTGATCGATATGCAGGAGGTGTTGACCCCAAAGCAAACCCCATCCGGCACGATGCGGTCCAGCCGGCTCGTACAGCTCCCGCTTGATTCTCCAGTCCTCGGTGACGTTCTCGATCACGAAGCCGCAGCTGCCGGCCGCGGCCAGATCGGTCGTGAGCGTCATCAGCTCCGCGACCCGGCTCTTCGTCATTTTCGGCAGCGACTTCGACAGGACCGGGGCGAAGCGCACGTTCCGCAGGATCTCTTCCTCGGCTCGGCGCAGTGCCTCTGTCGGATACGTCGACGCCGACCGCCTCGATTCCGTGCAGGACGAGATCGGTCATGGCGCCTATGCCGATGTTTCCAACGCCGATCACGGCGACCCGTCTAATGCTCATGGAATCCGGTTCCTCAACAGATTCTATGGGCGAGTCTCAGGGCTCAGCTGGCGCACCAAGGCGAGATCTGACTACAAGCCTCGAGCCAAATCGAGAGCCATCGCCTTGTGCGAGCAAAGCATGCGGACGATCTTGTTTATTCGGCTGAGACTTCACAGCCCAAGCCGGGGAACGTACTCCTATTAAGTACTAGACAGAACGCTGCTCGATATTCTTTCTCAAGTCCCTGCTTTGAATCTAACGAATTCGCCCGATTCTGCGGACGAGATCATTCTTTCAACTACCCCGAAGTGTGCTTCAGCGATCCCACGGGACCGCCGCTCACAGCTACGGCTGACGTGCGATCTAGGCGCCCCTGCAGCGGTATTTTGTCATATTTTTGACTTCCGCGACCGCCGCCGGATCTTGGTCCCCTCCCACTGACCGACCCACTCGGATGAGGGGATCGCCTCGGGGGCTGGCGCTGGCCCCCGGTTCTTCGGACACTTACGCCAGGCGCAGGTCGTGCTTCGCAAGTCGAGCCCCCTCGAAGAACGTTTCGATGCTACTCGTCTGCAAGTAGAATTGAACACGCATGAGACCGCAGACACCCCGAACGGGCCTGTGGATGGGGGGCGCTTTCCTCATCGCCCTCCTCATCGCCGTCGGCACGCTCTTGCACCTCGGCATCGGCGCGAAGGGAACCGACACGGCACTTCGGTTGACAGCCCGCTGGTCCTATGGCTTTTTCTGGCTGGCCTACACGGGCGGCCCGCTCGCCGTCGTGTTCGGATCGAGGTTTCAGCCCCTGGCCCGGCGAGGCCGCGAGCTGGGCCTCGCCTTTGCCTCCGCGCACCTGATACACGCGGGCCTGGTTGTCTGGCTCTACCACATCTCCAGCAAAGCGCCCCTTGGAGCTTCCTCGGCGATCTTCTTCGGCACAGCGCTGGGCTTTACCTATCTCCTTGCGCTGCTCTCGATTCCAACGCTCGCGACAGCGCTTCCCCGATTGCTGTGGCGAGCCATCGTGATAGTGGGCATGGAGTTCATTGCGTATGCCTTCCTGAGCGACTTCTTGCGAGCTAATCCCTTCGGCCAGGGCATCTCCCGCCTCATCGCTTATCTTCCCTTCACTGCGTTTGCCGTCGCCGCGGCGCTCCTCCGGATCACCGCATACGGGATGAAGCTCCGCCTCAGCCTGTCACGTCGAGGGCGACCGCCGGAATCGCGCGGAGCTGCTCCAGCTCCCTGAGAGGCATGGTCCCCCCGCCGCCCCCGCGCAATATCGATGTAATTACAGCGTAGCCTTGACCGGCCAATATTGAGTCACCCGCTCCGCAACACTCATTCCGGCTGCGCCGGGAACCGACAATCTTACATAATCCAGCAAAAGTGCGAACTGTGCGCCGCGTCCCGGTAAGCAATCGCAGCTGCCCTGATACTTGTCTCCATGCACCGACACTGGGCAGCGGTATGTGTGTTACGATGCGTTGCGGTGCAGGCGAGCGCCGGGGCTCCTGGCGGTCAAAGTAGATCCCGCACATACGAGGACAACGCCAAGCCAATGAATCATCAGCAGCGCCCACGCCGCCTGCGGAGTTTGCAGCGCGAGCTCCGCACGAATGGCACAAAAGCTGCAATGGTGAGAAGCACAACAATTTCACACGCCATCGACCCAGGTCACCGATCCAACAACAACTTTACGTGACGATGCGATCTCACTGAGCGCGCCAACAGGCGCGCCACGGTGAGCCGACAACAATACGAAGACTGTATAAGCGGCACTTGCCGCGAGAAGTGAATAGCAATGTCATCCGTTGCTGAGTCGTTCGCACACCGGCGGGTCCGGCTCGGTAATGTCGAGCCGGCGGCCGTGGCACTGCTGAAGCAGCTCGACCCGCTGATCGTCGTGCTGTCGCTCTTCTGCTGTGAGCGCGCCTTCGGCGACCAGCCCTCGCCCGCCTTCGTGGCGCTCGCGCTCCTCACCTGGATCATCTCCGGCCAGCTCTTCGATCGCGTCGGCGCCTCGGAGGCGGCCTCGCTGGGCTACTGGGATTTCGGCGCAAGCTACACCCGCGTGCTGCTGCAGTGGGTCACCGTCGTTGGCATGCTGTTCCTCGCGAGCCTGACCTTCAAGGCGAGCGACATCTTCGCGCGCCAATCGATTCTGACCTGGTTCATTGCGACGCCGGCGGCTCTGTCCGCGTCTCACCTGCTGCGGCGCCGCGTGCGCTGGCGCGCGGAGAATGGCGCCGCCGCGCGCTACATCATCGTCGGCGTGAACGAAGTTGGCGTGGAGCTTGCCCGCCGCCTGCCGCCGGCCGGCTTCATGGGCTACTTCGACTTCCGCACCGCCGATCGCGTGGCGCAGGTCACCGACCCGAAGAAACTGGCCGGCCACTGCCGGGACACGGCGAATTTCGTCCGTGAGAAAGGCGTCAAGGTGGTCTATATCGCCCTGCCGCTCGCCAACGTGCCGCGGATGAGCGAGCTCGTCAACGCGCTGCGTGACACCACCGCTTCGGTGTACTTCGTGCCTGACGCCTTCGCATTCGACCTGATCCAGGGCCGTTTGGTCGAGATCAACGGCATGCCGGCGCTCTCGGTCTGCGAGACCCCGCTCCATGGCCTCGAGGCGGTGTTCAAGCGCGCCATGGACATCGTGTTCGCGAGCCTGGCCCTGCTCCTCCTCTCACCGCTCCTGCTGGCGGTGGCTGCTGCCGTGAGGCTCACTTCGCGGGGGCCGGCCCTCTTCCGCCAGCGCCGCTACGGCCTCGACGGTGACGAGATCGTCGTCTACAAATTCCGCTCGATGAGAGTCTGCGAGGACGGCACGGTGGTAACCCAGGCCACGAAGGGCGATCCGCGCGTCACGCGGGTTGGCGCCTTCCTGCGCAAGACCTCGATCGACGAGCTGCCGCAGCTCCTGAACGTGGTGCAGGGCAAGATGAGCCTCGTGGGCCCGAGGCCGCATGCCATTGCCCACAACGAGCTCTATCGCAAACTGATCAACGGCTACATGATCCGCCACAAGGTGCGCCCCGGCATCACCGGTTATGCGCAGGTGAACGGCTACCGGGGCGAGACCGAGACGCTGGAGAAGATGTCCGAGCGTGTGCGTTACGACCTCGAGTACCTGCGCAAGTGGTCGCCCTGGCTGGACATCAAGATCCTCTTCAAGACCTTCCTGGTGGTCTTGCAGGATCAGCGCAACGCCTACTGAGTCTCGAGACTTCTGACAGTCCGCCTAGCGTGCGCGGCGGCGACGCACGCCAAACCCGAGAGCGAGCAGACCTGCGCCCAGCAAGGCGAGCGTGTCGGGCTCCGGCACGCCACCACCACCGGTGGACGTGACCCCCTGGGTATTGATGCTGAAATACAGACCGGCTTGAGACGGATCCATATCATCGTAAAACAGCTCCAGGCTGTGGCTTCCGGCGGTAATGTCGAACGGTGAGACGCACGTGCCCGTGGCAAATGCATGGACGCCACCGAGATCGCATACGATCTGTCCGTCCAGATATGCGAATGCCGAGTCGTCCGCGCCAATGCTGAAGCTGATCAGCTCCGTCGTTGGCACGTCGAGGGTTCCCTTGTAAACGGCGGTCAAGCCGCCACTGAAGTCGTTGCTTCCCGTTCCATTGGGCGGGTAAAAGTCAGACGGTTCGTCGACAGGGAGTGTCACCGTAGCGCTACCCGTCTCGGTCACATGGGAGTTCAGCGACGGGCTCCACCAGGTCAGTTGCCCGTTGTAGACATCCTGCACGCTCGGCATGGCGCCCGAATAGCCGGGGTTCAACTGCGGCAACCCGTTGGGCCCGAGGGCGCTCAACACCTCGTTGTCATAGGTGCCGCAGCACAGTGTGGCGTAACTCGGATCGCTGCTGGAGACCTCGTAATAAGTCACCGACAACGTGCTCGCGTGGGCCAGCCCGCACGTGACCAGCGCGAGACCGGCGGCCGTCAGACAGGGTCTGGCAGAACTGAACAGGGACATGGTTATTCTCCGGAGTTTGTTCCGTTAGGTCGATGGCAGCGCGACGCACAGAGTCTCGAGACTCGCCGTTGAGTCTCGAGACTCCTGCCAGCCAAACGCCAACCGGTAGCGCGATCAGGCCTGACGCCGTCTCGAGGTCAGTCCCACGGCCAATGCGGCCAGTCCCAGCCCAAGCAGGGCGAGCGTGCCCGGCTCCGGCACCGGTGGCGGTGGGGTCGTCGTCGGAGGCGTCAACCCGAAGCCCGCGTAGGACAGCGTCGTGCCGTTTGCAAGATCGACAGTGATGTTGTCCGGATCGACGATGGCGCTCACGGGCGCGTTCGTATAGAGCACGTATCCATCTGTCGCCGGCAGGCCCTCTATCGAAATCGTTCCCAATCCGGAAAAGGTCACGGAGTTACCCGTGCCGCTGCTGCGTGCCGCGGTGCCTGCGACGGCCGCGCAACCCGCGAACTCCGAGCCGAAGACCGGGCCGCAGGCCTCGACCGACGTCGAGTAGCCCGCCAGAGACGAAAGGGTGACCGAGCTTATGGCGGAAGACCCCGCGCCTGAGCTTCCGGCGGAAGACCCCGCGCCGCCAAAGATGAAGGCCAGTGCGACATCGGATGAGCCGTAAGGATTGAGATCAGTCGTGCCGGCCGCCTCGATGAAGCCACCCGAGCTCAGCAGGATGCTGATCCCGGTCGACTCGAGCGCTGACGTTGAGGTGCCCGTCGTGCACGACGCGCCGCTGAAATAGCCGCAAGCGGCGTCGAGCAGGGTCGTAGTGGCGGGTGTGCGGCCGTCGTAGTTGGGCACCGAGCCCGAGGCCCCCGGAGTAAGGGCCAGCGGAGTGGCCAGCGCCGTACCCGAGACCAGGCAGGCAGCGCCGACGATGGCCCGGAGTGCGTGCGAATGTTTCATTATGCGTTCTCCCCTGAGCGAAGAGCGGCGGTTGCGTTCTATGGCACCGTCGGGCAGCCCACGAAATGCGGGACTGAACACCTCATTGCACGATTCGTGCCTGGGTAAATAAATTCAATAAAATCAATGTGCCAGGAAAGGGATACTGCGGGTGGGGGGTCGGCTGTAAGAAACGGCGACGGGGCGCGTGTCCGACAGTTGTCAGGCACACGGTGATGAAATGTAACGCCGGCCGCGAATCTCTAGAAATCCAAAGAAACGTGAATCGGATCAACTTCGGGCGGTCTCGTGCGTCAAACCCATTGAGGATTGAGGCACACACGATTGCGTTGTGATCCCGGTGTGCCGGTCGCGCTCGAGACTTCCCCCTCCCTGAGACTCGAGCAGCGCCGGTAGAACTCGCCACTTGCGGGCACCGTCGGAAGCCTACCGCCTTGGTAGCCCCAAGGCGGTTTTTTTAGGCGGCCTGCGCGTCCGCCGGGGCAGGGGTGCTCGCCGCCTGGCGCTCCAGGGCCGGCAAGCGCATCGCGACTTCCAGGCCGCCGTCCGGGACGTTGTGTGCCTCGATGCTGCCGCCGTGCACCACGATGGCGCGGGCGGCGATTGCCAGCCCCAGGCCCTCCCCGCCGCCGGCGCGGTCACGCGCTGCATCGACGCGGTAGAAAGGCTCGAAGATCAGCTTCAGGTCCTTCTCCGGCACGCCCGGTCCATGGTCCCGCACCATGACCTGTATCCAGTCCCCCCGCCCGGCGGTGACGACGACCGCGGAGCCGGATGGACCGTAGCGTACGGCGTTGCGGATGACGTTCTCGAAGGCGCTGCGCAGAATCTCAGGATCGCCAGAGACCTCCAGGCCTGCCTCGGTGTGTACAGATACCGTGCAGCTTCGTGCCTCTGCCTCGATGGCGACGTCCTGCGCGATGGTCTCCAGCAGGTTGCCCACGTCGACCGGGACACCCTGGAAAGCGCTTCCGGGACGTTCCAATCGGACGAGCTTCAGGATGCGGGCAATGAGCTTCTCCAGGCGGTCGGCTTCGTTCGCGATACGCGTGAGCTGCCGCTCCACTCCCCCATCCTCCCGTCGCGCCAGAGACAGCGCGAGCTGCAGTCGGGTGAGCGGCGAGCGTAGCTCGTGCGAGACGTCGCGCAGCAGCTGCTGCTTGGATTCGAGCAGGGTCTGCACCCGCTCCGCCATGTTGTCGAAGTCCGCGGCGAGCAGCGCAAGGTCATCCTGACGCCCCTTGAGACGAGGCGCCATGCGTACGCTGAGATTTCCTGCCGACATCTCCCGCGTGGCCTGACGCAGCCGATCGATTGGGCCGACCAGGTGCCGCGTCAGAAAGAAGCAGATGACGGTGCTCACCAACAGCGCGATGGCGAGTATTGCGCCGGCCACCCCGGGGAGCTGCAACTCGCCAAAGAGCAGCGCATGTTCGTGCAGAGGCCCGACGATGACGTGGTACGTGCTTCCATCCGGTGCCACCAGGACGAGCGCGCCGCCCACGGGGGCGATGGCGCCGGAACGTACCGTCTTCGTCCCGTGCTTGGTCCGCCCGTTCAATGGCACCTGCAGGAAGTGCGGCAGCGGTCGATCGAGCAGGTCGTGACCGTTCGGGCCGACGACATAGGTGCGTGAGAATGCCGGGTCTCTCGCGAGGCTCTCGAGCCATCCGCGCAGCGCATCCGGTCCGCCACTTTCGAAGGCATCGTCGGCCTGCGCAAAGAGGTCCCCCCGCTGAACCCAGGGCACCTCGTCGCGGCGCTGGATGGAGGCGCTCACGGCCACGATGACCGTCCCCGCCAGGATCAGCGCGATGGCGAGCCAGAACGACCTGAAAATCCGCCAGTACAAGGAATGCATGAAAGCGGCTACTTCTGAGTGAGAGCGTAGCCCGAGCCCCGCACACTCTGGACGGAGACCCGGCCCGTCAGCCTCACCAGCTTACGCCGCAAATTGCTGACGTGGGTATCGAGGCTGCGGTCCGTCGGCAGCAGCCGCCTACCTAAGGCCTGCAGCATCAGGTCCTCGCGGCTGACGGTGCGGGTATCGGCCCGCATCAGGAGCTCCAGGATCCGCAGCTCCGCGGCCGTGAGCTCGAGGTCCGCCCCTTCGACGTCGGCCCGCCTGGCGCGCAGGTCGAGCCGTAGCGGCCCCCAAGTGACGGCGCCCGCCACGGGCTGCTGGGGCTCCGCCGCCATGCGCCGCAGCACCGCCCGGATGCGCGCCACGAGCTCCCGCGGGCTGAAGGGCTTGGCGAGGTAGTCGTCGGCGCCGAGCTCGAGGCCTATCACCCGGTCGACCTCCTCGCCGCGGGCGGTGAGCATGATGACCGGAATGCGGCTGGCCGAGCGCAGGCGCCGCAACACCTCGAACCCCGACAGCTCCGGCAACATGACATCGAGCACCACCAGATCGAGCGCGCCGCGCCCGACACGCTCCAGCGCCGCCGTGCCCGTGCCGGCCGTCTCGGTGGTGAAGCCCTCCGGGCCCAGATACTCGACCAGCATGGAGCAGAGCTCGTGATCATCGTCGACGATGAGGAGATGCGTGCGGGCGTCGGCCGCCTCGGGGAGTCCGCTCAAGCCGGGTTCTCGAGGCTGAAGACCTGGCGCGCGTCGTCGTAGGCAAACGTCTCGGCATAGCGGCCCCAGCTGATGATGGTGCGCAGCGTCTGCTCGGCCGACTCCTCGGCCATATAGTCCTCGAGCTCGTCGAAGAAGCGGCTCTTCGGCGCGGTATGGCTGCTGCGCTCATCGAGGACCCTGCGGATGTGCGCGGCGAGCGGGACGTAGGTCAGCAGGTGTCGCGCAAAAAGGTGCTTGCGCTCGTCGCTCTCGCCGCGGGCGAACGCGAGGCCGGCCTCCGTCAGGCGGATATCGCCACCCTCTACCTCGGCGAACCGCAGCATCTGCAGCGCCTCGGCCACTCGCAGGAGGTCGTCAACCTCCATGTGCAGGTCCCCGGCGATCAGCGGCAGGTCCGCCTTGCCGTTGTAGGGCGATTCGTTCACCGCCTCCACCAACCCCGACAGCAGGTTGGAGGAAACGTGGATCAGCGCCGTGCCGATGCCCGTTCCCGCGAAGCGCTCGGTCTTCAGTCCGCCGCCGCGCAGCTCACCCCGAGGCTTCGCCGTCATCTCGACATACACCCGATCGACGAGAGCCTGGAAGCGCGGATCGACCGTGGATCGCGGGTGGGGGAGATCGACCGGCAGCTCGCTCACCACTCGCCCCGGATTGGTCGAGAAGATGAGGAGCCGGTCGCACATCTGCACCGCCTCCTCGATGTTGTGAGTGACGAGGAGCACGGACCGGATGGGGAGCTGGCCCTCGCCCCAGAGATCCAGGAAGTCGCTGCGCAGCGTCTCCGCGGTCAGTATGTCGAGCGCGGAGAACGGCTCGTCCATGAGGAGGATGCTCGGGTGCACGACCAGCGCGCGCGCGAAGCCGACGCGCTGGCGCATGCCGCCCGAAAGCTCGCGCGGGTAGGCGGACTCGAAGCCGTCGAGGCCGATCAAGTCGATGGCCTGGAGCGAGCGCCTGCGGATCTCCGGCTCCGGCAGCCGCAACGCCTCGAGACCGAGCTGCACGTTCTCGAGCACCGTGAGCCAGGGAAAGAGCGCGAAGCTCTGGAAGACCATGGCGATGCCACGCGTCGGACCTGCGACCGGTCTGCCCTGGTAGTCCACCACCCCGCTGGTCGGCGTATCGAGCCCGCAGATGAGCCGCAGCAGCGTCGATTTGCCTGAGCCCGAGCGTCCGAGAAGACCCACGATCTCCCCGGGGCGAAGTGTCAGCCCAACATGGTCGAGGACGACCAGCTCGTCGCCATCGGGCTTGAGGAAGGACTTGCACACGCTCTTGACGGTGAGCAGCGGCGCGAGATTGAGCGGCTGGGGGTTGGCATTCATGGATCGCAGGTCTCGCTTCGCTTCGTTCAACTCAGGCGGAACTTGCGCTCGGCGCGCGCATAGAGCTGCCGCCAGAAGAGACGGTTCACCGCCACCACGATCACGCTCATCACCGCGGTGCCGAGCACGGTGCGCGGGAAATCCCCGGCGCTCGTGGCGTCGGCGATGTAGGCGCCCAGCCCGGCGGCGTGGAGATGCGTGGTGCCCCATTCCGCCACCTCCGCGACGATGCTCGCGTTCCACGAGCCGCCCGAGGCGGTGATGGCCCCCGTCACATAGAAAGGAAACACCGCCGGCAGAGCGATCTTGCGCCACCAGAGCCAGCCCCGCACGCCGAGGTTCTCACCCACGTACTTGAGATCGGGCGAGAGCGAGGAGGCCCCGACGATGACGTTGAAGAGAATGTACCACTGGGTACCGAGGACCATCAGCGGACTCAGCCAGATGTTCGGATTGAGCTTGTAAAGCACAATGCCGGAAACGACGATGGGAAAGAGCAGGTTGACCGGGAACGCGGCCAGGAACTGCGCAATGGGCTGCACCGTGCTCGCCAGCCGCGGCCGCATCCCGATGTACACCCCGATGGGCACCCACACCACGCTCGCGAGTGCAATGAGAATCGCGACGCGAATCAGCGTCAAGCCGCCCAGCCCGACGACGTGCCCGACTTCCGCCAGCGGAACGTGGTCGAGGATGAAACGCGCGATGCGCCAGACTGCCAGCGCGATGAGCGCTGCAATGACCGCGTACCACGCCATGTCTCCCAGGAACGTGCTCGAAGCGGACCCGCTTTCACGTGGCCGTAGCTGACGCACCCGACCACGATTGAAACCCAGCTGGATCGCAGAGCCGAAGAGTCGACTACCGAAGGAGAGCAGGCGCGAGCGCCTCATCATGGTGAGCGCCCAGGAGTGCGACGGCGTCAGACCGGCCTCCTGCTCCAGGCGGAACCAGTCGGCGCTCGCGGTGAGCGGCCGGAAGAGGAGCTGGTCGTAGAGCAGGATGACGATCCCCATGGCCGCGATGGCCCAGCCGATCGCGCCCAGGCTTCGCACCTGGATCGCTTTCGCGATGTAGGAGCCGACGCCGGGCAGCGTGACCGTGGTGTTCCCGACGCTGATCGCCTCCGCCGCAACCACGAAGAACCAGCCT
This sequence comes from uncultured Pseudomonadota bacterium, assembly GCA_963833085.1. Classification (GTDB taxonomy): domain Bacteria; phylum Pseudomonadota; class Gammaproteobacteria; order Steroidobacterales; family Steroidobacteraceae; genus 13-2-20CM-66-19. The sequence goes on along the minus strand of CAWHWV010000005.1, from coordinate 243,718 downwards.
CCTGACATCGACATCATCATGTTCCAGATGAGCGGGGGCATGGCGAACGGCACCTCGAGCCGCCAGAAGCGCATCCAGGGTCCGAGGTGGAAGCTGCGCGCGGCCTCGTCGAGCTCATCCGGAATGCTGCGCAGCGAGTGGATGAAGCTGAAGGTCATGTTCCACGCCTGGCTGGTGAAGACCAGGAAGACGGCCGCCAGCTCGGCGCCCGCGACGCGGCCCGGCGTGAGCTGCAGGAAGAACACGATGAAGATGGCGAAGCTGAGGATCGGCACCGACTGCAGGATGTCGAGCAGCGGGATGAGGACGATCGCGGCTCGGCGGCTCTTGGCGGCAAGCGTGCCGTACGTGAAGGTGAAGACGAGCGAGGCAACCATGGCCACGAGCATGCGCAGGGCCGTCCGCGCCGCGTACCCGGGGAGGTAGCGTGGATCGAGTGAGATCGTCTGCGCCTCGAGATGCGCCAGCGATCCGGCGAGGCCGTGGGCCGCATCCGCCAGATACGCGAAGCCCGCGAATACCAGGATGAACGCGGCCACGTCCCAGGGGCCGGGGACGTACCTGGGCTTGACTACTGATATCGGCAGCTCGAAGCGCATCCCGTCAAGTTTGCCCGAAGGTTGTGACATTTGGCACCACAAACCTCCCTGCGGCAGTGCGCTGACGCTTGCGGTACCATCGCAACCAGGTAATCACGGCCCCACGAGCCCGCCACATCATGAAGCCCCCGATCCTGGCACTCCTCCTCTCAGCCGCCGTCGCACTCAGTTCGCTTGCCGCCGCGACGGCAGCCCGGGCGGACGACACCCCAATCAAGCAGCAAGCACAGCATCTCGGCCATACAGTCGCGAAGGACGCGAAGCATGTCGGCCACTCGATAGCCGATCATTCGCGCAAGCTCGGTCACGCGGTTGCCCGCGACACCCGGGGCACGCGCGAGCAGATCAGGAGCAAGTCGCGGCAGGTCGGCCACACCGTGGCGCGCAACTCCAGGGCCGCGGGCCACACGATCGCGCAGAAATCGCGCGCGGCCGGGCATGCCATCGCCCACGGCGCCCACAAAGTAGGCTCCAAGGTTCGCGACGAGGCGCACAAGACGAAGGCGTTCATCGAGAACCCGCCCGCGAGCAAGACGACATCGCGGTGACCGCATCCGACTCGCAGGCTGATGTCGTCGTCATCGGCGGTGGCCCGGCAGGATCGACCGCCGCGGCCCTGCTGGCGGAGGCCGGCCATCGCGTCGTGCTGCTCGAGAAGTCCCGTCATCCCCGCTTCCACATTGGCGAGTCGCTGTTGCCCGCGACTCTGCCGCTGCTGCAGCGGCTCGGAGTTGCCTCGCAGATCGAGGCCATCGGCCTCGCCAAGCACGGCGCCGAGTTCTTCTCGCCGGTGCATCGCCGCTGGCAGCGCTTCGACTTCGCGGACAGCTGGAACAAGACGCTGTGCTATGCCTACGAGGTCCGCCGCTCGAGCTTCGATGCCATTCTGCTGCAGCGCGCCGGCTGTCTCGGGGCGCAGGTCGTGGAAGGGTGCCGGGCGCGGGAGATAGAGTTCCTGGGCGAGGATGGTGTCGCGGTGCTCTCGCAACAGGACGACGGCGCACGACAGTGCTGGCGCGCCCGCTATCTCATCGACGCCTCCGGCCGCGACACGATGCTCGGCACTCGCCTCGGCACCAAGCGCCGCAACCGCCAGCACAACAGCTCCGCCATGTACGCGCACTTCAGCAACGCCTGGCGCAGCGAGGATCCCCACCGCGCCGGGGACATCTCCATCTTCTGGTTCGAGCACGGCTGGCTCTGGTTCATCCCACTTGCAGACGGTATCACCAGCGTGGGTGCGGTGGTCTGGCCGCACTACATGAAGACCCGCGCGCTACCACTGCGGGAGTTCTTCCTGCAGACGATCGCCCTCTCGCCGCCACTTGCCGAGCGACTCGAGTCCGCCGCGCTCGCGAGTGAGGTCGAAGCCACGGGGAATTACGCCTACACCTGTCGCCGCGCGTATGGCGACAGATTCCTGTTGGTCGGGGATGCTTACGCCTTCGTCGATCCGGTGTTTTCCTCTGGAGTCATGTTTGCAATGCATGGCGGCGTCGCCGCCGCGGAAGCGATCGACGAGGCGCTGCGGACGCCCGCACGGCGCCGGCGGGCCTTCCGGCGGTTCGAGCGGCAACTGCGCCGCGGGCCGCGCGTCTTCTCGTGGTTCATCTATCGCATGACCCGGCCGGCGATGCAGAACCTCTTCATGGCGCCGCGCAATGTCCTGCGGATGAAGGAGGCGCTGCTGTCGCTTCTCGCCGGCGACATCTTCGGTAAGACGCCGATCTGGGCATCGCTCAGGGCCTTCAGGCTGGTGTATTACGTGGTCAGTCTCGCGCACCCGCTGGCCACGCTCGCGGCGCTGCGCACCCGGGCGAGAAACATCCAACCCATTCAGCCCGAACGGGCGGCCGCGGGCGGATGAGCTCCGGGCAGTTCCTGCGTCTCGAGTACGTCACGTCCTCCGAGTCGCAGTTAGATGACAGGCAGGGAGTGCTCGGGGCGGCGGCGTTCGAGGGCGGCGCGCGTATTCCCGGGGGCGGCGGGGTCGATTTCCCGCTCGCTCGCGTGCACACCCCGGTACTGGGTGAGGCAAGCGGGATGCTGGAGGTCTGGCGCGCGGGCGAGCGCGCGCAGCCGAGCTCTCACGGCCGGGTACGTTACGCCCGCGGCGGTGATTTCCTCTTCGGCAGCCTCGCGGTGCACGAGGCGGAGCTGATCAGTCCTCCCGGGTCCGGCCCGCGCACGCCGCTCGAGATCGCCACAGACCTCGCCTACCGCGACATGTACGCGGCGCTTGCAGCCGCCGGCAACCCGCCGCTGGTGCGTATCTGGAACTACATTCCTGACATCAACCTCGACACCCACGGCCTCGAGCGCTATCGGCAATTCAACACGGCGCGCCACGAGGCCTCGCTCTCGTCCGGTCGTGCCGTCACCGGCAGCGTCCCCGCCGCCAGCGCTCTTGGCGCCACAACCGGCAGCCCGCTCACGATCTACTTTCTGGCCAGCCGCCATGCTCCCGCCTTCATCGAGAATCCGCGCCAGGTGAGCGCCTACCGCTACCCGCTACAGTACGGGCCGCGCAGCCCGGCCTTCTCCCGCGCCACGGTGCTCGGCGAAGGGAGTGAGGCGACGCTCTTCGTCTCGGGCACCGCGAGCATCGTCGGCCATCGCACCCTGCACGCCGGAGATCCCGCGGCCCAGACACGCGAGACACTGGCCAACATCGAGGCGCTGCTGGAAGAGGCTGCGCGCCGCTCCGGTATCCAAGCATTGCGGCTGGAGACACTGGCGTACAAAGTCTACGTGCGAGATCCGAAGGACCTGCCCGTGATCCGGGCGGAGCTCGAGTCTGCCGTAGGTCGCGGGGCTGCTCTCCTCTACCTCAAGGCGGACATCTGCCGGCGGGAGCTGGCCGTCGAGATCGAGGCGGTGGGCGGTGGCGGCTGGCGGCATAATGGCTCCGGCTGACCATCGAGCTCCCGGGTGAAGCGAGCCTACGAATACCTCGCCATCTACGGCCTGCTGGCGATCCTGGCGGCGTTGATCGTCGCCTGGACGCTGCCGGCTCTCATCCTGCTGACACCACTTCCCCGCCACCGGCGCCGGGCGACGGCCCGCTACACGATGATGATGACCTTCCGCTTCTTCTCGTGGGCGCTCACGGTTGCCGGCGCCTACCAGCTCGACCTCGATGCCATAGACACTCTGCGGGGCGGGCCGCCCGTGATCCTCGCGCCCAATCATCCGTCGTTGATCGACGCCATTCTCTTCCTCACGCGACACCCGGACCTCGCCTGCATCCTCAAGCCCGCGCTGATGAGCAACGTCTTCCTCGGAGCGGGCGCGCGGCTGGCAGGCTTCATCCGCAGCGAGCCTCCGCGGCGCATGATTCGGGAGGCCGTGGCGGAGCTCAATCGTGGCGGACTCGTGCTCCTTTTCCCGGAGGGCACCCGCACCACACGTGCGCCTCTCAACCGGCTGACGGGCAGCGCCGGCGTCATCGCCCGCCATGCGCGGGTTCCCATCCAGGTGGCCATCATCGAGACCGACTCGCCGTATCTGGGCAAGGGCTGGCCGATATTCCGGGTGCCGCGGCTGCCGATCCGCTATCGGGTGCACCTGGGGCGGCGGCTCGAGCCCGCCGGTGATGCGGCCGCCATCACCCTGGCCCTCGAGCGCGAGCTCACCCGCGAGCTCGCGTGAGTCCCGCCGCGGCGCCATCCAGCACGCACGTCGTGCTGATCCCGAGCTACAACCCCGGTCCGAAGGTCTTCGAGACGGTGCGCGCCGCGCGAGAGCAGTGGTCTCCCGTCTGGATCGTGGTCGATGGCAGCACTGACGGAACGGGCGCTGGGTTGGCATCACTGGCACGGGCGGACGCGGGCCTGCGAGTATTGGTCCGGCAGCGAAATGGCGGTAAGGGGACTGCCGTGTTCGACGGCCTCGAGGAGGCGCTGCGGCAGGGGTTCACGCACGCGCTGGTCATGGATTCGGACGGCCAGCACCCGGCGGACAGGATCCCAGCGTTCATGGCGGCGTCCGCGGCCCGGCCAGAGGCCATGGTGCTGGGGGAGCCCGTATTCGATGCCAGTGCCCCGGCGATTCGGGTCAAGGGGCGGCGGATCTCCAACTGGTGGGCGAACTGCGAGACTCTCTGGGCCGGCATTCACGACTCCCTTTGCGGGTTTCGCGTCTACCCCATCGCGGCGCTGGTACGCGAGATGCACGCCAGCCTGGGAATGCGGCGGTTCGACTTCGACGTCGAGGCGGCGGTGCGGCTCTCGTGGCGGGGGGTGCCGGCGGTGAACCTGAGCGCCCCGATCCGGTATTTCAGTGCCGCGGAAGGCAGCGTGTCACACTTCGACTACTGGCGTGACAACGTGGTGCTCACCTCGATGCATGCGCGCCTCTTCTTCGGCTTCCTGGTCCGGTTGCCCTGGCTGCTCAGCCACCGGCTGGCCGGGCGGCAGCCCGGTGTATAAAATTGTGCGCCCATAAGGGGGGCCGAGACGTTTTCCTTTGAGTTCAATGTCCAATCACGCCTCAACTGTGCGCCAGTCACGCGCGCCCGATACTGATACGCTCACGCGCGAGCTTGCCGAGCTGATCGTCCAGGCGCTCAATCTCGAGCTGAGCGCGGCCACCATCGACGCCGATGCGCCGCTCTACGGCGAGGGCCTGGGCCTCGATTCCATCGACATCCTGGAGATCGCGCTCGTGGTCTCCAAGCGCTACGGAGTGCAGCTGCGCGCCGACAGCGCCGAGAACGAGCAGATCTTCCGCTCGCTGCGGCGGCTCGCCGAGTACATCACCGCTCACCGGACGACTTGAAGCCTGGCCACCTACCCGCTGATCTCGCACCCGACCGCTGATGCGGTAATCGCATACCGCGCAGGCGCACCGCTTCTCGCTGGGGATTTCCTCAGTGATGCTGCATTCCTGGCGCAGCGGCTGCCGTCCGGCGAGCACGTCATCAACGTTTGCGCGGACCGATACCGATTCGCGGTGGGTCTGGCCGCGTGTCTGCTGGCGCGCAAAGTCTGTCTGCTGCCGCCGACGCGCACACCGGAGGTGATCCGCCAGCTCGCCACTTTCGCCCCGGATGTCTGCTGCCTCACCGACGAGGACGACTGCGACATCGCGCTCCCTCAGGTGCCCTTTCCGCGGCAGCCGACCGCACGGACCGGTACGGACCGCGGCTCATGGCGTGTCCCCGAGATCGACGCCGATCAGGTGGCGGCGTACGTATTTACGTCCGGGTCGACGGGTGTACCGGTGCCCTACCCCAAGACCTGGGGCAAGCTGGCTCGATGCGTGCGCGACGGCGCGGCGCGACTCGGCTTTGCCGACGGCCGCCACCATGTCGTGCTCGCCACGGTGCCGCCGCAGCACATGTACGGTTTCGAGTCGAGCGTCCTGCTCGCGTTGCAAAGCGGCGGTGCGCTCTGCGCGGAGAGGCCCTTCTATCCGGCCGATGTCTGCAGCGCACTCGATGCACTGCCCCGGCCCCGCACCCTCGTGTCGACACCCATTCACCTGCGTGCCCTCCTCTCCTCGCAGGCTGAGCTTCCCGCGGCCGACCTGATCATCTCGGCGACGGCGCCGTTGCCGCGAGAGCTCGCGTCCGAGGCGGAGCAGCGATTCCAGGCACCGCTCCTCGAGATTTATGGCTCCACCGAAAGCGGTCAGCTCGCCACCCGGCGGACGGCCCGTGACGAGGAGTGGCGGTTGTGGCCCGGGGTGTGCCTGACGCTCGAGGAAGGACGCGCCTGGGCGCGCGGCGGCCATCTCGAGCAGCCGACGCCGATGTGCGATGAGCTGGAGCCGATCGACGCGGAGCGGTTCCTTCTTGGCGGGCGGCTGGCCGATCTCGTCAACATCGCGGGCAAGCGCAGCTCCCTCTCCTACCTGACACATCAGCTCAACTCCATCGCGGGTGTCGCGGACGGCGTCTTCTTCCTTCCCGAGGAGCCGCACCCCTCGCAGGCGGGAGTCGCGCGGGTCGCGGCGGCCGTGGTCGCTCCCGGGCTCGATGCGGCGCGTCTCACCGAGGCGCTGCGCCAGCGGATCGATCCGGTCTTTCTGCCCCGGCCACTTCTTCTGGTGGAACGTCTGCCACGCAATAGCACCGGCAAGCTTCCCCGCGAGGCGTTGCGTTCGCTCGCCGCGACACCGACCCCGGCGCCTGCGGCCGCAGGCCAGCGGGTGGAGTAATGCCACCCGTCGCGCTGCCGATCGCAGCGAGTCACCCGGCTTTTGACGGCCACTTTCCAGGCGCGCCGGTTCTGCCGGGGGTGGTGTTGCTCGATGAGACGATCCGCGCGATCGAGCTCACGGACGGCGGTGAGCCGCGGCGTTGGCGTGTTGCTGCGGTGAAGTTTCTTCGGGTGGTGGTGCCGGGCGAGGCGCTCGTGCTCGAGCAGGAGCGGCTGGCAAGCAGGACGGTGCGTTTCACGGTCCTGAGCGCCGGACAGGCGGTGGCGACCGGCGCACTGTCTCTTGAAAGCTGAGTGGGCAACTCAGCGGGAGCGCGGCAGCGTATGGCTGTTGCGCCTCATGGCGATGTTTTCGCTGACCGTGGGGCGGCGTGCGGGACGTGCGGTCCTCTATCTCATTGCCGCCTACTTCTTCCTCTTTGCGCCGCGCGCGCGGCGTGCCTCGATGGCGTATCTGCGCCGGGTGCTCGGGCGGCGGCCGACGGTGCGGGACCGCTTCCGGCAGGTGCTGGCATTCGCCACCACGATTCATGACCGGGTGTATCTGCTGAACGATCGGTACGAGCTCTTTGACATTGTGGTGGAGGGGGAGGAGCTCATGCTGGAGCGGGTACGCGCGGGCCGGGGCGCGTTCCTGGTGGGGTCGCATCTGGGGAGCTTCGAGGTGACGCGGGCGATGGGCAGGCGACACCCGGGGTTGCGAGTCGCGATGGTGGCTTACGAGGACAATGCGCGGAAGATCAACGCAATGATGGCCGCGGTCAATCCGGGGCTGGCGGACGGAACGGTGGCGTTGGGGACCGCGGAGGCAATGCTCAGGGTGCGGGGATTGCTGGATGAGGGCGCATTCGTGGGGATGCTGGGGGATCGGACGCCGGGAGGGGAGCCTACGGAGGTGGTGGAGTTTCTGGGCAGGGGAGCGAAGTTTCCGCTCGGCCCCATGAGGCTGGCGGCGCTGTTGCAGCGACGGGTCATTTTGATGCTGGGGGTTTATTGCGGCGGCAATCGGTATCGGGTGGTGTTCGAGCAGATTGCGGATTTTTCGGGGGTGGGGCGGCGGGAGCGCGACCAGGCGATTCGGCAGGCTGTGGCGCGGTATGCGGGGAGGTTGGAGAAGTATTGCCGCGAGTACCCTTATAACTGGTTCAACTTCTTTGATTTTTGGGCGGAGTGAGGCTCGAATGCGCGCGCTGGCGTTGATTCTGTTATGCACATCCGCGGCCTGCTTGGCCGCGCCGGCGGGATTTACCGTGGATCAGCTCATGTCGCTGTTGGCGCAGCGTAAGCAGGGAGAGGTGAAGTTCTCGGAGACGGACTATCTCCAGGTTTTGGATCAGCCGGTAAAGTCGTCCGGGGTGTTGCTTTATCGGGCGCCGGATCATTTGGAGAAGAGGACGTTGGAGCCCAGGAAGGAGTCGATGATTCTCCAGGGGGATGAGTTGACGGTGCAGCGGGGACATAAGACCTATCGGATGCAGGTCAGCGCTTATCCGCAGGCGGCGCCGTATGTGGATGCGATTCGGGACACGCTGGCGGGGAATGAGGCGGCGCTCGAGAAGGTGTTCAAGGTTGGATTCACGGGGACGCGGCAGGAGTGGAAGTTGGAGTTGGTGCCGTTGGACAGGGGGGCGGCGCGCAAGGTCAGGCGGGTGGAGATCGCGGGCGGGGAAGATGTGATCCGCTCGGTCGAGATATCGCAGGCGGATGGGGATCGATCGGTGATGATGCTGGCAGCGCCGTCTTCGGGGTCGGGGGCTGGTGGGTGAAGAAGCGGGCGGCTCTGCCATGAGGGGACGGCGCGCGGCGGCGGTCCTCGTCTGGGTGGGGCTCGCGCTGCTCGCGGTGTGGGTGCTGGCACGGGCGCGGTACTCGGCGGATCTGTCGGCGTTCCTGCCGCAGGCGCCTACGGGCGCGCAGCGGTTGCTCGTGGAGCAGCTGCGGCAGGGAGTGGCGTCCAGACTGATCATCGTCGCGATCGAAGGGTCGGATGAGAGTGTGCGTGCGCGGCTGTCGCAGCAGATGGCGGGGCGGTTGCGGGCGGACCCGGAGTTTCTTGCGGTCGAGAATGGGGACGCGGCGGCGGCGCGCCGGGACGAGGCGTTTTTATTCGCGCACCGCTATGCGCTCAGCGGCACGGTAACACCGCAGCGATTCAGCGTCGCGGGATTGAAGGCGGCCATCGGCAATACGATCGATCTGCTCGCCTCGCCGGCGGGTGCGCTCACCAAGGACCTGGTGCCGAGCGATCCGACGGGCGAGATGATGACGCTGCTCGATCAGCTGAGCGGCAATGAGCCGCCGCGAACCGAGTATGGGGTGTGGGTGTCGCGGGATGGCGGGCGCGCGCTGCTGTTGGTACGCACGCGTGCGGCGGGGTCGGATACCGACGGACAGCAGCGCGCAGTAGAGGCAATCACAGCCGCGTTCAACAGAGGACGTGTTGATCAACACGCGCGGCTGGTCATGTCGGGGCCGGGAGTCTTTGCAGTGCAGGCGCGGGAGAACATCAAGTCGCAGGTGACGCGCCTTTCGATCATCAGCTCGGTACTCATCGTCGTCCTCCTCCTCCTCGTCTACCGGTCGGTGACCGCGCTGCTGCTCGGGCTCGTGCCGGTAGTCTCGGGGGCGCTCGCGGGGATAGCGGCGGTGGCGCTGGGATTTGGCGTCGTACAGGGAGTGACGCTCGGATTCGGCGTGACCCTGATCGGCGAGGGGGTTGACTACTCGATCTATCTGTTCATTCAATCGACCTCCAATACGGACTGGCGGCGGTCGGTGTGGCCGACGATCCGCCTCGGCATGCTGACTTCCGCCTGTGGGTTCGCGGTGCTGCTGGCGTCGAGCTTTCCGGGGCTGGCGCAGCTCGGCCTGTACTCGCTGACAGGCGTGTTGGCGGCGGGGCTGGTGACGCGGTTTGTGCTGCCGGGGCTGTTGCCGCGCGATTTCACGATCAGGGATCTGACGCCAATGGGGCGGCGGGCAGCGCGTACTCGTGAGAATGCCTCGGCGGGGCGCGTGGCGGTCGCAGTCATAGCCGTCTGCGCGGCCGTCGTGCTTGGTGTATATCGCCATCGGCTCTGGAGTCACGATCTCGCCGCTCTGAGTCCGGTGCCGGCGGCGGCCCAAAGGCTGGATGGGCAACTGCGCGCCGATCTCGGCGCGCCTGACGTGCGTTACCTGGTGGTGATTTCGGCGCCGGATCAGCAATCCGCGCTCGAGGGGGCGGAGCATGTCGGTGCCGAGCTCGAGGGGCTCGCCGACGGCGGCGTGATCTCGGGATATCAGAGCCCGGCACAGTACCTGCCGAGTCTCGCTGCTCAGCGACAGCGGCAAGAGAGTCTGCCGCCACCCGATGTGCTGCGCACACGCCTCACGCAGGCGTTGTCGGGTCTGCCCCTGCGGGAAGATCGGCTGGCGCCTTTCCTTCATGACGTGGAGGCTGCGCGCACTGCGCCGCCCCTGGGGTCCGCTTCCCTCGGCGGCACGTCTTTCGCGGAGTTGGCGGACGCGCTGTTGGTAAGAGATGACGACGGATGGCGCGCGTTGCTTCCGCTGGAAGCGCCCGTCCTGCACGGACACGCGCGCGACATCGACATCGGGCGTGTACGGCGTGTTGTATCCATCGGCGCGCCCGATGATGTGACGGTGCTGGATCTCAAGGACCAGGCGGATGCAATGTATTCCAGCTACCTCGCGGGCGCGGTGCGGCTGTCGCTGGCAGGCTTTGCCGCAATCGTCGTCCTCCTCCTGATCGCGCTCCGCCGTCCGTCGCGCGTGCTCCGCGTCGTATTGCCGCTGGCACTCGCCGTTCTCACCGTGGCAGCCAGCCTGCGGCTTTTCGGCGGTCCGCTGACGCTGCTGCACGTGGTTGGCATGCTACTCATCGTCGCGGTCGGCTCGAATTACGCGCTCTTCTTCGACAAGCGGTTTTCCAGCTCGACGCCGGGCGCCGGCAATGCGGCTCGCGGCGGGGCCGCGACGAGCGAGCTCACGCTTGCCTCACTCCTGGTGGCCAACTGCGCCACGGTGGTGGCATTCGGGGTGCTGGCGCTCTCCTCGGTGCCGGTGCTGCATGATCTCGGCGAAACGGTCGCGCCGGGCGCCTTTCTGGCGCTGATCTACGCCGCCCTGCTGGCGCGGCAGCCGGGCGGGATAGAATTCCCCCGATGACGACGCCCAAGCCACCACCCTCCTCCCCGACTCCGCAGCGCTGGCGGCCTACGCCGCTCGTGCGGGTATCGCTCGGGCTGCATCTGGGCGCTCTTGCCCTCGTGGTGGCACGGCCGTCCGCCTGGCCCTGGGCGGTAGGCGCGGTGCTCGCCGACCACGCCTTGCTCACGGCCATGGGACTCACGCCGCGCAGCGCACTGCTCGGGCCCAACTGGACCCGGCTCCCCGCCGCCGCCGCTGGCCGGCGGGAGCTCGCGATCACCATCGACGACGGTCCCGATCCGCGGATAACCCCTAGAGTGCTCGACCTCCTCGACGAGCGCGGCGCCAAAGCGACCTTCTTCTGCATCGGAGAGCGCGTGCAGCGTTGCGCGGAACTCGCACGTGAGATGGTGCGTCGGGGACACGCTGTGGAGAACCACACCCAACGACACCTGAACTATTTCTCCCTGCTCGGTCCACGAGGTCTCGTCGCCGAGATCGAGCGGGCGCAAGACACCATCGGCATTACCACGGGCCAACATCCCCTCTTCTTCCGCGCTCCGGCCGGATTTCGCAGCCCGTTCCTCGATCCGGTGTTGAGTCGGCTCGGGCTGCGCCTCGCGAGCTGGACGCGACGCGGCTTCGATACGGTGCGCGCGAGCGCCGAGTCGGTGCTCGGCAAGCTCACCCGCGACCTCGGGGCTGGCGACATCCTGCTGCTGCACGACGGTCATGCGGCGCTCACCGGCAACGGCGTGCCCGTGATTCTCGAGGTGCTGCCGCGACTCCTCGATGCGGTGGCGGCCGCGCAGCTCGCGCCGGTCACACTGCGGGCTGCCCTCACGCCATGACTCCTCTCGTCCTGAGCCACTTCACCGCGACGAGCTGCATCGGGCGCGGTCTCCAGGCGACCCTCGACTCTCTGCGTGCACAGCGCAGCGGACTCGCGCCCTGCGCCTTCGAGACGGTGACCCTGGAAACGCACATCGGCGAGGTACTGGGCGTCGATGAGGTGCGTTTACCCCCGGCGCTGAAGCGCTTCGACTGCCGCAACAACCGCCTGGCGCAGCTCGGAATCGTGCAGGATGGCTTCGTCGATGCGGTCGCGGCATGCGTCGGCCGCTGGGGCAGCCAGCGCGTCGGGCTCTTCCTCGGCACCAGCACCTCCGGGATGCTCGAGACCGAGCTCGCCTACCGGCGGCGCGATCCCCAGACCGGCGCGCTTCCCGCGGACTTCGATTACGCCGGCAGTCACAACTCCTACTCGCTCGCCGCATTCCTGCGCCCGATCCTCGGGCTCGACGGACCATCGGCGGTGGTCTCCTCCGCCTGCTCTTCGAGCGCCAAAGTGTTCGGCTCGGCGCGGCGGATGATCGCCGCCGGAGTCATCGATGCGGCGGTGGTCGGCGGTGTCGACTCGCTCTGCCTGACTACCCTGTACGGATTTCATTCGTTGCAGCTGGTCTCCCGTGCCCCCTGTAGGCCTTTCGACGTCGCGCGCGACGGCATCTCCATCGGCGAGGCGGCAGCCTTCGCACTCATCGAGCGCGCCCCGGAGAGTCTCGGTGACGGCGCCATACTGCTGCTTGGCGTCGGGGAGTCGAGCGACGCCTATCACATGTCGACACCTCATCCCGAGGGGCGCGGCGCGCGGGCCGCGATGCTGCAGGCGCTCGATGACGCCGGCCTCACCGCGGCGGACATCGACTACATAAACCTGCACGGCACCGGCACCCCGAATAACGACAGCGCGGAGGGCAAGGCCGTCGCGGCCGTGTTCGCCGACCGCAGGCAACCCGTGGAGGCCAGCTCCACCAAGGGCGCGACCGGTCACACGCTCGGCGCGGCGGGTGCGCTCGAGGCCGTGATCTGTGCGCTCTCGCTGCGGCACGGGCTCCTTCCCGGCAGTGCCAATACACAACGAGTCGATGCCACCCCCGGCTTCGAATACCTGTGCGCCAACCGCAATCGGCCGATCGCGCGCGCGCTCAGCAACTCCTTCGGCTTCGGTGGCTCCAATTGCGCCTTGGTGTTGGGGCGGCCGCAATGCTGACGGCCTACATCCAGGGCATTGGCCTCATCGGGCCCGGCCTGGCGGATTGGCAAAGCGGTGCCCGCGTGATTGCCGGCGAGGAATCCTACTCACCGCGCCCGACGACGGTCCCGGCGCCAGCGGGCTTGCCGCCGGCCGAGCGCCGCAGAACCGGCGCCACCGTCAAGCTTGCGCTCAGTGCGGCGCAGCAGGCGATCACTGCCGCGGGCGCGGACCCGGTGGGACTGCCGGCGGTGTTCAGCTCCTCGGGGGGCGATGGCCTCATCTGTCACGAGATCTGCGAGACGCTCGCCTCCGCCGACCGGCAACTCTCACCGACACGCTTCCACAACTCCGTACACAACGCGGCCGCCGGCTACTGGAGCCTCGCCACCGGCGCCACCGCCGCATCCACCGCGCTCTGCGCCCACGATGGCAGCTTCACTGCCGGTCTTCTCGAGGCGCTTGCCATCGTAAGTGCGGACCGCGTCCCGGTCCTGCTGTGCGCATATGACACGGGCTACCCCGAGCCGCTGCGCTCCAAGCGGCCGCTGCCAGACTCCTTCGCCATAGCGCTCGTCCTCGCGCCGGCCCCGCTCCCCAAGGCCCATGCGAGGATCGTTGCGAGCCTCTGCAGCCCCGCGCCGGCGGCCGATCGGCTGTCGGAGCCGCAGCTCGAGGCACTGCGAACCGCGTTGCCCGCCGCGCGCAGTCTGCCGCTGCTGCGGCTTCTGGCCCGCCGCGAGCCCGGAGATACGGTGCTCGATTACGTTGGCGAGCAGCGCGTGAGGGTGGAGGTGCGCGAGTGTCGCTGAGCACGACTCCCTTCAGCCGTCTGCCGGGCGGCGCGCAGCTCGATCGGACATGGATCGAGAGTCACATTCCGCATCGCGGGCGCATGTGTCTTCTCGATGAGGTGTTGAGCTGGGATGCCGTGCGCATCAGGTGCCGTGCGACCAGTCACCGCCTCACCGACAATCCGCTGCGGGCTCACGGCCGGCTGGGTGCCGCGTGCGGAGTAGAGTACGCGGCGCAAGCCATGGCGGTGCACGGAGCCATCATGGCGCACCAGGCGGGCACGCCGCCGCGCGCCGGACTGCTGACGAGCGTGAGGAACCTGGTGCTGCGGGTCAGCCGTCTCGACGATCTCGACACCGATCTGATTGCAAGCGCCGAGCGTCTGGCGGGCGATGAGGGCAGCACGTTGTACGAATTCACGGTATCGGGCGGCGGGCAGGAGCTCCTGAGCGGTCGCGTAAGCATCGTGTTCGGGGCGGGGTCCCTATGAGCGACACCATCAAGCGGGCGCTGGTCACGGGCGGCAGCGGCGGCATGGGCGCCGCAATCTGCCGCCGCCTGGCGGCCGATGGACGCCACGTGTACGTGCATACACGAAAAGGTGTCGACGCCGCGGACAAGCTGGTCGAGGAGATCACCGCTGCGGGCGGCAGTGCCGCGGCACTGCATTTCGACGTGACCGATGCGGACGGTACACGCAAGGCGCTGGAGTCCGCGCTGAGCTCGGGACCCATCCAGATCCTGGTGAACAACGCCGGCGTCTACGACGATGCCGTGCTACCCGGAATGCGTCCGGAGCAATGGCACCGGGTCATCGACGTCGCGGTCAGCGGCTTCTTCAATGTCACCCAGGCGATCCTCATGCCGATGATCCGCACCCGCTGGGGGCGGATCGTCAACATCTCGTCGGTCTCGGCCCTCATCGGCAACAAGGGGCAGGTCAATTACGCCGCCGCCAAGGGAGCTCTCAACTCCGCCACCAAGGCGCTCGCCCTGGAGGTCGCTACCCGTGGCATCACCGTGAACGCGGTGGCTCCCGGCATCATCCGCACGCCGATGAGCGAAGGGCTCTTCGATGCCGATGCGATCAGCAGGCTCGTGCCGATGAACCGTGCAGGCTTGCCCGAGGAAGTGGCGAATGTCGTCGCCTTTCTCGCCTCGGAAGGGGCCTCCTATCTGACTTCGCAGATCATCTCGGTCAGTGGCGGGATGGCCTGACGCGGCGGCCGGGCCCCGGCGCAAGATACTGATACACTATGGTCATGCGCACCTCACTCTTTGCCGGTTTGATACTCATTGCCGCGGGCGTCTTCATGATCCTGCGCCCACTTCACTACCCGTCGGACCGCAGCGTCCTCAAGCTCGGCAACTTCCAGGCGAAGGTGGAAGCGGAGCGGGCGGTTCCCGAATGGGTAGGCGGGATAGTGCTTGGCGCCGGCGTCGTGCTGCTCGGGGCTGGTCTCTTCAAACGCTCATAGCCTCGGCTGACACACCAACGCATCGTTCGACGTTGGTGTCATACGCACCCACGGACGGGAAATTTGTCTCAAATCCTTGGCGGGAACGCTGAAATCTCGCAAAATTACCCCAAGCGCCCGGTTATCCGGGCTGGTGGGGAACCTGCTTCCTTTGCCGGAATGTACGGGCAGGCATAACCCAAGGAGATCGACAATGGCGGCGGCAGCGGCAATGATGGCAGAACAAACTCTAGAGTCCCGTGTAGCACGGCTGGAATCA
This sequence comes from uncultured Pseudomonadota bacterium, assembly GCA_963833085.1. Classification (GTDB taxonomy): domain Bacteria; phylum Pseudomonadota; class Gammaproteobacteria; order Steroidobacterales; family Steroidobacteraceae; genus 13-2-20CM-66-19. The sequence goes on along the minus strand of CAWHWV010000005.1, from coordinate 228,236 downwards.
GATGTAGCCCATATCCGCGCGGACATTTCGGAGATCAAGCTCGACATTCGCGGGCTGCAGCGTGAAATCAGCGGCGGGCGCGGGGAACTGAACAAACTAGGGACGTCTCTGCGCGGAGAACTGCACGGGGTCGATTCCTCTCTGCGCGCTGAGATCGCGCGGCTGGACCGCACCCTAACCCGCGGCCTTGCCTCGAATCGCATATGGATGCTGCTACAGAGCGCGGCGATCCTGGGCGTGATGGCGCGCGGATTCGGTTGGTTGTAGCTGACTACTCCGCCAGCCCGTCAAAGAACTCGACTTCACCTGTCTCCAGCGAGTATTCCGCGCCGACGACCGCCAGGCCCTCACTGCGGATCAGCTTCTCGAGCACATCGGATCCGTATCGCAGGTGACTGACGGAGACTCCCACGTTGGCACGGACTGCGTGCCTCACTAGAGCCTCCTCGTCGTGCCGCAGGTCGGTCTTCAGCAGGACCTCGACCGACGGCCGCACGCGGTCGACGATGGAACGGATGTTGCGCGATTGATTCTCGGCCGGCTGCCGTAGCTCCTCCAGCGTCGCGCGGATAGCGCCGCATTGGGAGTGGCCGAGCACGACGACCAGCCGCGTCCCGAAACGCGAGGCAGCGAACTCGACGCTGCCGATCTGTGAGGGCGAGACGATGTTGCCGGCGACCCGGATGACGAAGAGATCACCCAGTCCCTGATCGAAGACGATCTCCGCGGGAACGCGCGCATCCGAGCATCCGAGCACGATCGCGAAGGGCTCCTGGCCCTGGGTGAGCTCGAGCCGTGCCGAGGCATCGAGCAGCGCACCACGGTTGCGCACTCGCTCGACGAAGCGACGGTTGCCTTCTTTGAGGCGCTTGAGCGCCTCGGCTGCGGGAATCATGTAGGGCCGGACTCTCGTTCTTGGCTTCGGCCGGGAAGCGTAACACGCCGGCACCCCAGGCACATGGATGTGCCCCGCCGCCGCCAGGTGGCGGAGCCTCGGGCAAAAAACCGCGCTTTTTGCCCGAGGCGCGCTGGGCCGGTCAGGATGACCGGATCCAGCGCTTCATACTAGAATCCCCTCCCCCGCGCCGTCCGGCGGCGCAACCCAATAAGGAGCGACCATGGCGATTCGCGAACGGCTGATCGAGTACCGCGACGGCTCGACCCTTCTCGAAGGCTTCTTCTGCCATGACGACTCGCGCCCCGGCCCGCTGCCGGGTCTTCTGATCGCCCACGACTGGAGCGGCAGAGGCGAGTTCGGGGAGCGCAAGGCGCGGCGACTCGCCTGGCACGGATTCGCGACGTTCGCGCTCGATATGTTCGGCAAGGGCAAGCGCGGCACCACCAACGAGGAGTGCTCGGCGCTCATCACTCCCCTCGTGCAGGACCGCGCCATGCTCGCGCGCCGCATCACGGCGGCGCTCACGACCGTCAAAGGTCTACCGGAGGTGGACGGTCGCCGGGTCGCGGCGATGGGGTTCTGCTTCGGAGGGATGTGTGTGTTGGATCTGGCTCGAAGCGGCGCCGACCTCCGCGGCGTCACCAGCTTCCACGGTCTTCTCAAGCCGAACGGTCTGCCGTCGCAGGGCAAGATCCGCGCCAAGGTCCTCGCGCTCCACGGGTACGCCGACCCCATGGCGCCGCCGGAAGACGTGCTCGCCATCGCGAAGGAGCTCACAGCGGCCGGTGCGGACTGGCAGCTCCACGCCTACGGCAACACGCTGCACGCATTCACGAATCCACACGCCAACGACCGGGCGAACGGCATGGTGTACGACGAAGCGGCCGACCGCCGCGCCTGGCACACTCTCCTTCAGTTCCTGGACGAGGTACTGCGCTAGCGCGCTCTCACCACTCCGTCGCGAGCACGGTGACGATCCGGCTAAGACCGGCGACATCTTTGGTGCTCGAGGTCTCGGTCGGCGAGTGGGAGTTGATCGCGGGCCACCCCAGCGCGACGGCGACGGTGCCATAGCGAGTGTATGCGGCGCTGTCGTTGCCGCCGCCCGTCGCACCGTACTGCACCGGAATATTGTGCTCGTGCGCCATCCGAATGACACGCGCGACGTCGACGGGCGGAACAACGTTGGAATCGTCGAGCGCGCGCACCACGAATCCCTGCCCGAGAGGGGCATCGCCGTAGCGCTGCGTCTCCAGCGGCGAATCGCTGCTGACGAACATATCAACGGCAAAAACGACGTCCGGTGCCCGACCGGCCTTCCCTACGCGTGTTGCGTATGCAATGGCGCCATCCAGGCCCAACTCCTCGCCTGTCGCCCAGACGAATGTCAGCCGACGGCCCGGCCACTTGTGTGCAAAGTCGGGACCCAGCGCACGCACCGCCTCGACGAGCGCGGTACAACCCACCCGGTCGTCGAGACTGCGAATCATGGCCAATGAGCCGAGGAGCGGGCGGTAGACCTTGGGGATCGTCAGGAAGTCACCCACGTGGATCCCCAGATTCGCGGTCTCTTCCCCGCTAGCCGTGCCGACATAGACATAAGCGGGCTGCCTGAGAGTGCTGAGGGCGGGCGGCCATTTGAAATCCGGCCGATCCCAACCGGACGGCAGTTCCAGCACACCGCCGATCGAGTGGCCGTCCCGCGTATGAACCAACATCACATGACCAAGGTAGTACCGGCCGTAGAACCCGCCGATCTCCTTCACCTGCAGGCGGCCGTCCGACTCGATCCGAGTCACCTCGTAGCCGATCTCATCCATGTGCGCATCGAAGACCAGGTCGGAGCCGTGGGCGCCCCGCGCCACACTCCCGAGCGTGAGCACGAGATTGCCTGCCGAGTCGGTCTTTGTCAGACGGCTGGCCCAGTCGGGGAGCTGCGCCCGGATCGCGTCGCGCACGCCCTGCTCATGCTCGCTCGCGCCGTAAGCCGTTGTGAGCGCTTTCAGTGTGGGCACGACCTGCGGATCGGTCGTGACGCCTTGCGCGACACCGCCAGTGTCAGGCCGGGCCACATCGAACGGATCGTCCGCCGCGCTCATCTGCACCGCGGGCTCCTTGAGATACGCCTCGAGCAGCCGCGTCAGCGCGCGCAGATCCCCGCGCGAGAAGGTCTCCGCGGGAGTCACCGGCAGCAGGGTCGGCACACCGAGCTCCGCCAGGCGATGCGGCAGCTCGGGAGGCGGACCTTCGCCGGCAGTGCGCGGCGGCGCGGCGTTCGTCAGCCGGGCCCGGATGTGCTGGTCTGCGGCCAGAGACTGCAGCGCGACCGGAAGAGCGTCTGTCGAGGATTGCGTCCCGGGCTGCCCACCGATGAGGACACCGTCTCCGGGCTCGGGCGGCACGACCAATGCCGGGTTCGCAGCAGTCCCAACCGGTGTTATCCGCCCGACGAAGATCATCTCGTCGGCCGGCAGCTCTGTCAGAAGTCGAATGAGTCCGCGGCCTCCGAGCCACTGTTGTGTGACGAAGGCGATCGTCGTCGTGCCCGAGGCGCGCGCACGGTGAAGATTTCGAGCGGCTTCGAGCAACGCCTCCCAGCCGAACCGATCGCCCGCGCTGGCACCGGCCTCATCGTCGGCGCCGACGGTGATCGGCGGCTGTGCGAGAGTCACGGGGTCGAGGAGGTCCGCGCCGGCGGCTCGCGCTACGTCCCCAGACCGCGCGCCGATATCCAGGTAGAGCTCATCGATCCGAGTCATGCTGGGCGGATTCAGACGCCCCGGCGAAAGATGGATGCTGAGCCCGACAAACCCGCCGTCGAGGCTGCCGTTTGGAGTCTGCACCCGCACCGGCTGTGCGAAGCTCAACGTGTCGAACACTGCGTTCGGCGGTCTCTGCGGCAGCCTCTCCACCCGCAGGTACCCTTGCGGGGTGATTCCGCTCACCGCATACCCGGGCTGATCGATGGCGGCGACGATCAGGCGATGCGGCGAGCCGCTGCCGACGGTCACCCACACATCATCGAGGTTGTCGGCGTGGGGATGTAACCCCATCGCGCCGAGATCGCGCTGGACCGCGGCCGCGAGAGTCTGCTCGTAACCCGAAACCGCGGCAATCCGGCTGAGCGCCGCGAGATCAGGCGCCGCCCCTGCCGCCGCTGCCGCGGCAGAGCCGAGCACGCCCGCCAGCGCCACGGAACCGATCGCATGAGTGAGTCTTCCCATCGAAACTCCCCTCCGGGGTCGTTCTTGTTCCTTCCATGATATCGAGACCCCGTCCCGCGCGGCATCCCGGCCGCGACGGGACGAGGGTTATCTGGCGCTCAGTGCCAGTTGTTGCTGTTGCGGAACTCCCGCGCCTGACGCTCCGCTTCCTCGCGCTCGAGGCCGTACTTTTCCTGCAGCTTGCCCACGAGCTGCTCGCTGTGGCCCTCGAGTTGCGTGATCTCGTCGTCGGTGAGCTTGCCCCATTTCTCCTTGATGCTGCCCTTGATCTGCTTCCACTGGCCGGCCGTGCGATCGCTGTTCATGGTGTCAATCCTCTGTATTTGGCTACGGCGAGGAATTGAGCAAGCTGCGGGCCCACCACGTCGAGCTCACGCCGGCACGAGCACCAGAGTGATCGTGTTGGATTCCGGATCGAAGAGGATGCGCGCCTGGCCGCGCTCGAGCTGCGCGCGCACCTGCGCGACCTTCTGCTCCAGGGAATGCTCGCGCTCGCCGTAGTCGGTGCCCTCGCGCAGCACGAAGGACTCGATCACCCCCCGCAGCGCTGCGGCGGAGAGCTCCGCGGGGGGTATCGGAATCGGCCCGCTCAGTTTCGTCGCGTCAGGGCAAGGAGGCGCAGGATCTCGAGGTAGAGCCACACCAGAGCGACCATCAGGCTGAAGGCACAGTACCACTCCATGTACTTCGGCGCCCCGCCGGCGGCGCCCCGATCGATGAGGTCGAAAGCCAGCACGAGATTGAGCGCGGCGATTCCTACGATCACCACCGAGATGGTGATGCCGAGCGGCGTGGGCGCGTAGAGCGCCTGCACGGAGACGTGGAAAAAGCCGAGAATCATGGTCGCCACGTAGAACAGCAATATGCCGAAGGTGGCGGCGACCACCATCGCCCGGAACCGGTCCGTGACCCGGATCAGGTGGGTTCTGTAGGCGATCAGGAGGGCAGCGAGCACGCCAAAGGTGACGCCCACCGCCTGGATGGCGATGCCGTGGTACCGCTGCTCGAAGATGGCCGAGATCCCGCCGAGGAACAAGCCCTCCAGCGCCGCGTAGGGAACAGCCAGGTACGGTGCCGTGGTTGGCTTGAATGAGACGATCATGGCGAGGATGAAGCCGCCGAAGGCCCCGAGCAACGCAGTCGACGAGACCGCCTGGACATCGCCGCCCGCCAGCTGCGACCAGGGCCAGAGCGCAGCCGCCATGAGGACGATGAGCAGCAGGAACGACTTGTCGATCGTCCCCTTGAGGGTCATCCCCTCGACCCCGATCCCCATCCGCGGCAGGCCGCCGAAGGTCCTTTCGTTCAGCATGGGGTTGCCGGTACGGCGCACTGGAAGGGGCATCTGGGTCTCCTTTGGATACGGAAGACCCTAGTTTAGCAGGTTGAGGTCGTACCACTGGCCCCAGCCAGCGCCTCGCCTGCGATTATGTATATAGAGGGCTCAGGGTGTGCCGGGCGGCTCGTCAGGGGACCCCTGCGGCGGGTCCCGCAGGGCGGCCTCCTCGCGCTCCCGGTGGATCCTTTCGTAGATCTCTTCCCGATGCACGGCAATCTCCTTCGGCGCGTTGATGCCGCAGCGCACCTGGTTGCCTTTGACGCCGAGCACCGTGAACGTCACCGTGTCGCCAACCATGATGGTCTCGCCCACTCGTCGCGTGAGTATAAGCATATGCTCCGTGCCCCTTGTTATTTCACCCTAGGCGCATTGGTGCGCCGACAACATCCTACAACATCCGCCCAGCGGCTGCACGCTTAGCTGGGCGCGCGGTTGTCCCGCCATACCCGCTCGAAAGGCAGGCGCCAGGCGTGGGGCGCGACGAGCTGATGCATGGAGTTCGGGCCCCAGGAGCCGGGCGCATACAGGCGCACGGGCGGCGGTGCCTCCAACAGTGGGGTCGACACCTCCCACAGCCGCTCGATGCCCTCGGCGTTCGTAAACAGCGTCCGATCACCACGCATGGCATCCAATATCAGCCGCTCGTAGGCTTCGAGGACATCCCCGACGTGCCCGGTGTCGTTCATCGCGAATTGCAGACTCAACTTGTCGAGGCGCATCCCCGGCCCGGGCCGCTTGCCATAGAAGGAAAGCGACATCTTCGAGACATCCGCGAGATCGAACGTCAGGTGATCCGGTCCCTGCGCCCCCACCCCCGAGTCGGCCGGGAACATGCTCTTGGGCGGCTCACGGAAGGCGATGGAGATGATGCGCTGCCCCTCGGCGAGACGCTTGCCGGTGCGCAGATAGAAGGGCACTCCCGCCCAGCGCCAGTTGTCGATCTGGCACTTGAGGGCGATGAAGGTTTCGGTGTCCGACTCCGGGCTGACACCTTCCTCGCTGCGATAACCGTTGTACTGGCCGCGCACGACGTCCGTCGGCCGGATCGGCACCATGCTGCGAAAGACTTTGTATTTCTCCTCGCCGATCGGGGCCGGCTCGAGCGCCGTCGGCGGCTCCATCGCCATGAAGGCCAGGATCTGGAAGAGGTGCGTCACGACCATGTCGCGGAAGGCACCGACGTGGTCGTAGAACGCCGCCCGCTTATCGAGCGCGAGCGTCTCAGGCACATCGATCTGCACGTGATCGATGAAGTTGCGGTTCCAGATGGGCTCGAACAGGCCGTTGGCGAAACGGAAGGCAAGGATGTTCTGCGCCGGCTCCTTGCCGAGGAAATGGTCGATGCGGAAGATCTGCTCCTCCGCGAACACTTCGTGCAGCTTGGCATTGAGTGAGCAGGCGCTGGCGTAGTCGGTGCCGAAGGGCTTCTCCATCACGATCCGTGAGCGCTCGACGAGACCAGCGTCTCCAAGCATGCGCACGACGGACAGCGCTGCGCTCGGCGGCACGCTGAGATAGTGCAGACGCCGACTCTCCGTCGCTAGCGCCTTCTCCGCGCGCTCCACCGCGGCCCGCAGCGCGGTCGGCCCGGCACCTAGTGGGACGTAGTCCAAGCCCTCCGCGAATGACGCCCAGTCCGCGTCGGAGATTTTGCGTGGGTAGAACTCGTCCAGTGCATCACGTGCGAGCTTACGAAAACCCTGCGCATCGAGGTCGTCGAGAGAGACGCCGACGATACGGCAACCGGGGATGAATCCAACGTCAGCGAGATGAAACAGCCCCGGAAACAGCTTGCGCCGGGCGAGATCGCCCGTGGCGCCCACCAGAACCAAGACCTGCGGATATCGCGGACCTACTCCAGGAGGTATCTTTGCCACCCTGCTCCACCTTTCGCCTTGACCTTGAACCAAGGCGACAGGATAGCGGGCCGCCCCCAGCGATTCCATGGGGCGAGCCGGTGCTTTCAGCGAGGACACTTAAAGTGTCCTCGCTCCGGCGAGCGCCCGCGCACGGATGCGCGGGCCGGGGGCCCTGCCGCCAGGGACGGCCAGTGGCACGGCCCCCCCCCGTCCGACGATCACGCGGTAGGCGACAGCGGCGCGCCGATTTCGCGCCGGCCCCGGCCCCGTTGCAGCAGCCAGCGGTGCAGCCCACCGGTGGCATCGATCATCCACTGCAGGAGCCGCGTCCTGCGCCCGAAATGCGCGGCGATTTCGCGGTTGATCTCGAGCGGCCGCCAGTAGGCGGCCTGCCACTCGCGGAAACAGCCGGCGAACTCCCCCTGCGGCGCGTCGCAATGACGATCACGCTGACCAGCACGAGCGCGGTGCCCAGCGCGGTACGGACATCCAACACCTCGCCGCCCAGGAAGTGGCCGACGACGACCGCAACCACGGGATTGACATAGGCGTAAGTGCCGACCTTGGTCGGGGATTGATGATGGATCAGCCACGTGTAGGCGGTGAAGCCGACGATCGAGCCCGCTACCGTCAGATATCCCAGGGCGATCCAGGCGCCGCTCGAGACGGCGGCCACGCGGAAGCCGTGCTCCTCGCCTGCGGCCGCGGCCACGATGCAGAGCAGCAGTCCGCCAACCAGCATCTGCGAGGCGGCGCTCATGACTTTGGACGAAGGCAGCGGCAACTTCTTGGAAAGCACCGACGCCACGGACCAGCTGATGGCGCTCACCAGGAGGCCCGCGGCCCCCAGGACATACACCGGCGCTCCTGCCATGCCGAGCGATGGGTCGACCAGCACCGCGACGCCCGCGAGCCCGATGAGGAGCGCCGCGCCGAGACGTAATGTCAGCCGCCCAGTACGCAGGAGGACGATCTCCGCCAGCGCCATGAAGGCCGGAATCGTTGCCAGGATCACCGCGGCGGTGCCCGAGGCCACGCGCTGCTCGGCCCAGAAGAGAATGCCGTAGTCCACCACGAAAATGAGCAGCGCCACGAGCGCGATGGCGACCCACTCGCGGCGGCGCGGCAGGCGGTCTCCCTGCGCCACGGCCCATGCAAACAGAACCGCGCCCGCGATGGTGAAGCGCGCAGCCGCGAGCAGCAGCGGCGGCACCTCGTGGACTCCCACGCGGATCGCGTAGAACGTGGATCCCCAAACGAAGTAGATGATCGCGAAGGCGATCAGGGTCTTCCATCACGGCGGGTGGGCGTTGTGCACGAGGCGGGACCTTGGCGGGAAATGACGGTGCATTCTGCCGGCTGCGCCCCAGGCATTTAAAGGTACAGCGACGAGGGATTCTTGCGGTACAGCGCTGCGGGCCTTCTAGTGGGCTGGCGCAACAGGAAGCCGCGACTGAGCCTTGCAAGGGGGTAAACTGGATCGGCTGTGCGGTCTTGTCGACGTGAAACAGCCCGGCGGCAGTGGTGGACCTCGACTCCCACGAACGTAGATTGCTCCAAGGCGCCTGCGGCGATGGCGCGGCGCTCGCAATGCGTGTGATCGTCGAATCCGGCCGCGTGCTCGGCGCCACGCGGCTGGTCGAGATCCGGTCGGCGCACATCGACAGCTGCCTCTACCACGGTGACAGCGGCACCCTGTTCGCTGAGCGGCTGGTCAGCCTCGGGGCGCGTGTCTCGGTGCCCACGACACTCAACGTTGGCGCTCTCGATCTATTGCACACCGGCCTCGCACGGCTCGACCCGGCGGCTCGGACGATGGCCCGGCGAATGATGACCGCCTACGTCGCCATGGGTGCCCGCCAGACGTGGACCTGCGCGCCGTATCAGGCCGGCCATCGACCCTCCACTGGAGAGGACGTCGCCTGGGGCGAAAGCAACGCGGTCGCTTTCTGCAACTCGGTGTTGGGTGCGCGCACCAACCGTTATGGTGACTTCCTCGACATCTGTGCGGCGATCGCCGGCCGCGCTCCGCAGACAGGGCTTCATCTGCCGGAGAACCGGCTGGCCAGGGTTCTGATCGACGCGAGCGGCGTGCCGCAGGCTTTCTGGCGCGACGACATCGCCTTCCCCATCCTCGGAGCCTGGTTGGGTCGCGCGGTGGGCCGCAAGATAGCCGCGATCGAGGGGATCGGGCATCCGACGGAAGATCAGCTCAAGGCACTGGGCGCGGCCGCTGCCTCGAGTGGCTCGGTCGGTCTCTTTCATGTCATCGGCGTCACCCCTGAGGCGCCCTCCCGAGCTGTCGCATTCGGAAACTCGCCGCCCGAGGAGATCATCCGCCTCGATCTTGCGGCCCTGGCCACCGCCCGGGCCGGCCTCTCGACCGCGAGCCGGAGCGACGGCGACCCGATCGATGCGGTGGCCATTGGCAGTCCCCACCTCTCGATCGAGGAGCTGCGCACCCTCGATCGGCTGCTCGGCGATCGGCGCTGCAGCAAATCTCTCTACGCCTGCACGGGCCGACACACGCTAGATGCGCTGCGCGACGAAGGACTCATCGAGCGCCTGAGCATCCGCGGCGTCATCGTGGTGGTCGACACCTGCATCGTCGTTACGCCGGTGCTGCCTGGCGGGACCGGGGTTTTGGTCACCAACTCCGGAAAGTTCGCGCATTACGCGCCGCCCAACACAGGTTATGACGTCGTCTTCGCAAGTCTCACGGAGTGCATCGAAAGCGCAGTCCGCGGATCACTCCACCTGGACCCGGCGGGATTGCATGAGACTTGAAGTCATCGTCGCCGGGCTGCCCCATGAAAACATCGAATGCGCGCCCGCGCTGGTGCTCGCCGAGCCGATCTGCTTCTGGGGCGGGATATCTTCCGTCAGCGGCAAGCTGACCGATCCCCGATCCCGAAACCACAACCGGGCCGTCAGCGGAGCCGCGCTGTTCATCAGCGACTTGCGAGGGTCCTCCTCCGGAAGCTCCGTGCTGCTGGAGCTGATCTACCGCGATCTGGCGCCGGCGGCGATCATCCTCGATTCGCCGGACGCCATCCTCGCCCTCGGTGTGATCGTCGGACGAGAGATGGGCTGGAAGTCCCCGCCCATCTTCCGCCTGCCGGCCGCCGAGCACAGACTGATCTCCAGTGGTACGCCTGTCGCGATTACCAGGGACGGCTGTCTCAGCATCTATTCCGGTAAACGCTGAGCTCTCTTCAGGGCGCCGCGCTCGCGATGGCGTGGCCCGCATGACTCGGCGGCTTTCTCACTCCCAGAGTGTAGGCCTCGAAGGCCCACACGTCGGCCGTCTGGGCAATCTGCTTGTCCGTCGGCATGTAGGTATGACTGGTCGCGCCCGTTGTCCGCAACAGAATCGGGTTGCTGCAGGCCTGCGCACGCTGGATCGCAGCGGTGAACTTGAACTCGTGCATCGGTACGACGCGATCATCGTCCCACGAGGTCGTGATCAGCGTCGGCGGGTAGCAAGTACCGGAACGGACGTTATCCAACGGCGAGTAGGCGTAGAGCCATTTGAAGGCACGCGGGTCGCTCGCGGTCCCGTATTCGGGCGCCCAGAGCGCGCCTCCCGAGAAATCCTGGTAACGCAGCATGTCGAGCACGCCGTGCCCGATGTAAGCGGCACCGAAGAGCTCGGGATGCTGCGTGATCGAGGCGCCCGTCAGCAGACCTCCGTTGGAGTACCCCTGGATCCCGATGTGCCGGGCATCGGTATAGCGGTGCGCGATCAGGTACTTCGCGGCCCAGGCGAAATCGTCGAACACGTTCTGCTTGTGCCCGAGCATGCCGGCCTGGTGCCACTTCTCACCGTAGGTGCCGCCGCCGCGCATGTTGGCCTCGGCATATACCCCGCCGAGCTCGAGCCAGACGGGTAGCATCGGATCGAATTCCGGCATGATCGTGATATCGAAGCCGCCATAACCGTAGAGGATCGTCGGATTGCGGCCTTGGAGCTTCACGCCCTTGCGGGCGACGATGAACATCGGCACCCGCGTGCCGTCCTTGGAGCGGTAGAAGACCAGCTTCGTCTCATACAGACTCGGGTCGAAGCTGACCTGCGGCGCGAACACCGTCTGTGCACTCGCTTGCTGCACGTCGTAGCGGTAGATCCGCTCCGCGTACAGATACGAGGTGAATCCGAAATAGACGCTGTTGGAGTCGTTGCGCGCGGACACGGCAGTGACGGTGCCCAGAGTCGGCAGAGGCAGGTCGCGGAGCAGTTTCCCATCGGTCGCGTAGAGCGAGAGGCGGCTGGTGGCGTCGATCTGCGAATGCACCAGAACGCGCCCACCGGCCATGTCTGCCTCCTGGATCACCCCCCTGCCCTCGGGAATGACCGTGCGCCAGTGCGCAGGCGCGGGATCGGACAGCGTAGTTGCGACGACACGTCCCTTCGGTGCATCGAGGGTGGTTTGTAGATAAAGCGTGCCCTTCTGCACACCGACGACGACGTACGCGGCATCGTTGCGGGTATAGAGAGGCTCGAGCTTCGCGGCGACGTCAGGTTGGGCCGGGTTGCCGAGGTCGGCGTAGAAAAGCTCGTTTTCGGGCGCCGTGCCGTTGACCAGGACCACGAAGAGGTAACGGCCATCCTCGCTCACCTGCCCCCCGATGATCCAGTGCGGCAGATCCGGCCGGCGGTAGATCAGCCGGTCCGCGCTCTGGGGTTGCCCGAGAACATGAAAGTAGAGCTGTTGATCGATCACCTGCTGATTGATTGCGTTGCCTTTGGGCGGCGTCGGATAGCGGGAATAAAAAATGCCGTTGTCACCATTCGTCCAGGCGATGTTGGAGAACTTCACCCATTGCACGACGTCCGAGAGGGTCTTGCCCGTCGATACATCCAGCACGTGCAATGTCTCCCAGTCGGACCCGCCAGACGACAGCGCGTAGGCGAGATACCGTCCGTCGGGCGATGGCTCCAGGTCGACGAGGGCCACCGAGCCGTCGGGTGAGAGCTTATTGGGATCGATCAGGATGCGCGGCTTCGCCGAGGGCGAGTCCCGCACGAACAGGACGGACTGATTCTGCAGGCCCGAGTTGCGGCGGAAGAAAATCCGGCTGCCGGCGACCTGTATTGGCGCAGTCTCCTTCGGGAAGTTCCACAACTGCGTCAGGCGGCGGGTGATCCAGCCCCGCACCGGTATCTTCGCGAGATAACCGTCCGTCAGCCGATTCTCCGCTTCCACCCAGCTGTGCAGGGCCGGGCTCTGCATGTCCTCCATCCATCGATACGGCGCCGCCACCTGCGTGCCGAAGTAGTCGGTCACCGTCTGGTCGCGGGGAGCCACAGGATACTGCAGCGTCCGGCGCGCCGGCGAAGCCATGCCGGAGGCGGTAGCGAGCAGCAGGAAAGCGGTGAGCACCGGGGCGGTTCTTTTCATCGGGAGAGCTTCCGGTCGGGGCGAGACCGGATAGTCTAGCCGCGCGAGCGCGCTCTGGGTACTTGCCTGCCGGACACGACTTCATGCTTCATTTTGGCCTCAGTTACCGCACTCGCCCATGAGAGGGCTCGAGAGATACATATTGCAGATCCCCACCGCGTGTTGCCCTGATTCGACGGGCAGGAGATAGACCCGGGCGCGTGGATAGTCGAGGGCCAGCGCCGCCACAGTGTCGAGGACATTCATGCCGATGATCAGGGCGGGTCGCGAGTCGAGATGCCAGATCTTGAAAATGGGAATGTCCGCATAGACGATCGTCAGGTTTGCGATCGCGGCCGGTCCCATAAAAATCTCGGGCGCGGCCGAGACGCCGCCCTCGGAGGTCTGCCGGGTAACGCCGTAGATTTCGGCGCTCCCGGTTTTTTTGGCCGCATCACGTAGCAACGCCTGGCGCAGCGCGGAGTTGCCAAGGGTTACAGCAGCGCCCGTGTCGATTACGGCGGCAACAGGGACGTCTCCGACACGCGCCGGAATCACCAGTAGCCCGCCTGGCGTTCGTTGCGCTTGAATGTCCAGAAACCCCGGCAGGGCTCCCGCGCTCGAGCGATCGATGATGATCCGGTTATCATGGAAATCGACCACTACCCGGACCGCGCCGAAGCCGGCCAGGCCGAGGATGCCGTCGAGGCCGTCGAGTACCGGGCTGTCGCCGATGGGCAGCCGAAGATCGTGCTTGACGATGTCCCCGATGCGCAGGCTCTTGATCGGCGCCCACGGCAACCGCTCCGTGCCTGTTATCCCCTCGACCTGCTCGTTCGTGGCCTCGACCGGGGCCAGCCCAAGGGCTTGCATCAGCGCCGGGGTAACCATGGAGCCATTGGCCCCCGTATCCACCAGGAATCGAAACGGTCCCTTACCGTCGATCATGACCGGCGCGATGATCCGTCCCTGCCGATCCCGCTGAGTCGGCGCTGCGGCGGGCGGCTGTGGTGCCGGTGGCGGCGGCTTCGCCGCCACCGCGGGCGCAGGCAACACTGCTACGGCACCCACGAGGCAACATCCCAGGACGAAGGACGCCGTCCGCGCGGACGTCACAGGGGGTAGCCGCTCCTGACCAGCACATCAGCAACGCGGCGAAGCTTGTGTGCCGTCGGAATCGCGAAATTGAGGGTGTTGACGTATCGCGTAATCAGATTGAACACCGTCCCCACCGCGATCGCATCCGCCAATGAATGCTCACTGACGCCACTGCCAAGCACTGACCTGGCGTCTCCCTCCGACAACTCCTCGGGCCGCACCGTCATTGTCTCCAGGAACCCCAATGTCGCTTTGAGTCCTGCGGATATCGGCGCGGAGCAGTAATCGGAGAGTACGGCATCGACCGACGCACTGCCCACGTGCGTCGCCGCCACGACGCTGTGCACATCCATGCAACAGATACAGTCGTTCCACTTCGCCACCAGTGCAGCCATCAGCTCGCGCTCGCCAATGCTCCATGCGCTGGGTCCTCGCATGGCGGCTTGCGTCCATGCCCCCATGGACGCGCCGAAATATACCTGATGGTTGAGATTGGAACGGAACGCGTTGCTGCCCTTGCGCCGCTTCCCGGAAGCCCAGGAAATCATCCGCAGCAGGAGACGGTCGTTGACGCGCCCGCCAAGATCCACTTCTTTCAGAAGCATGACCGCTCCGCGGGTGCTACTCCATATTGTATGTGACACCTACCATCATGAACCGGCCCACGGCGCCGTCCTCGTGCATCGCGGCGTCATACGGATAGAAGTAGCTGCCGCTGCCATAAGTCTGCGCGTCGAAAGGCGGCTGCTTGTTGAACAGGTTCGTCACCGAGGCATGCACCTCCAAGCTGGCGCTCAACTGGTAGCTGGCATAGACGTCCGTCTCCAGGAAATACTTGACGGTGCAGAAATTCGCCTCGTCTGCCGGCACCGTGCTCGTAGTTGGAAACCGCTGAAAGTATCCGAGCGCTTCGCCGCAGGTCGCGATGCTGGAGGACGAGTCCGTGATGCTGAAGTGCGAGATGAAATTAACGCTCGGGGTGACGGTCAGCGGACCCTTGCTCCAGCTAAGTTGCACGTTGAAGCGGTCCTTCGGGTTACCGGTGTCGCCCGAAACGCCCGACGGGCCGTGCGTGCCAGCCAGCTCAAAGGTTTGGCCGTCGACGATCACTTGGTAGGTCAGCTCATGCGTCCAAGTCGTCTCGCCGGTGAAGCGGCCGATGTTGCCCCAGTTCCAATGATACTGCAGATCCAAGTCATATCCGCTCACATTGGTCGAGCTCGCGTTGATGTACGGGAAAGCCTCGTAGATGATCGGACCTACCGGAGTCTGCTGGGGTACGAGCTGCGATTCGTTGCACCCCCCCGCAAAGGTAGTCGGGCAATACAGCAACGTGGTCGTTGGGCCGCGAACCGAGCTGATATAGTTGGCGCCGAACCCGCCCGCCTCGAAGGCCGGGATGATATCGTTGTTGATCTTGATGTTGTAGTAGTCGACGGAGACGTTTGCCTGCCGGATCGGCTGGAGGACCAGACCCGTGGTAAAGTTGGTCGATGTGACGTCCTTCAGGTGCTGATTCGCCAACGTCACACCCTCCAGAGCCAATTCACAAGTGGTCTGGTAGTCCCCGGGGCCGACGACCTTGCCCTGGGGTACGGCATTCGGACAAAGGACGGGATCCGTATAGCTGCCGGCGCCAAACGTCTCACCGGAAGACACGCCTTCGGCGACCGACGGCGCGCGAAAGCCCTTGCTCCAGGTGCCACGTACCGCGATCCACTGCCAGGGCGTAAACTTGATGCCGACCTTCGGCGTGGTATCCGATCCGAAGGTCTTGTAATTGTCGTACCGCGCCTCGCCATCGATCTCGATCTGCTTGATCGGATTGCCCTGCAGCTCGGCGAAGACCGCCCGGTCGTACTCGTTTCCCATGGCGTAGACGGGATCGCCGCCCGACGCGACGCCATCGGTTATATCGGGCGAGGAGACTACATCGTGGCCTTCCTTGACCCACTGCACGCCGAGGGCGAGACTCAGCGGCCCTCCGGGCATCGTGAACAGCTTGTGCGTGCCGTGGACATCCAGCAGATCCATGTCGCTGGTCGGCCTCCATTTTTGCACGGGCGAGAAAAGCTGGGTAGCGCCGGCGCTGCCGAGAGTGTAGCCGTTGTTCAGCGCTGTCTGCAGTGCAGCAGGCTCGACCAGGTCTGCTTGCGACTGCTGCGTCACGGCCTCCATTGCTCCGACGGTGCCCTTGATGTCCCAGCCGGCCGCCTTACCCGTGAGAGACGCCAGCAGTCGGTATGTATTTGTGTCGACTGATGTGATGCCCTCCCCAAGCTCAGGGAACTGATAGATCAGGGGCGCGGGCGTCCCGAAGGGGTTACCGGGGTAATCCGCCGGCACGGTGATGGGGGGCGAAGTGATCACCTCCGGCGGGCTGTAAGGCCCAAATGCGACCGTGCTGATCGAGCCACCCGTGTCGTTCCAGGCGTTAGCAAGCTGGTTGACGTACTGACTCCTCTGCTGCGAGACGCTGTCGAACCAGGAAGCCTGCAGCCCGAGCTCCCAGTCGCCGCCGATTTCCTTGGTGAACTTGCCTAGGATGTCGGTGTTGGTTCCAGCCGGGCGTAGCTGCGCGCCGGCGGGAAGGGAGGAGCACTGATCGAGTGTCAGCTGCACGTAACTGCAACCGGGAAGGAAGGCGGCGGATTGCAGGCTCGTTGGATTGTTCGGGTTGAGCAGGTAGCCGTCGGCCGGCACGGGGTACTCGAAGTTGGGATCTATGTGGCCCGGGATCGTGTCGTACCCGCCCCAGGGCGCGAAATTGAGGGTGTCCCACAACCCTTGGCGGTTGGACGCCAGTATCTGGTCCTGGTGGCGGAAATCGCCCGAGATGTACCAGTTGTAGCCATCAGCCGCGAGATCGCCGTGGCCGCCGATGAAGCCGAAGTGCTCCGTGGTGCCGTCCCAATGCGATGAGGTGCCGCCCTCGGCGGTGACGTTAAGGCCCTGGTATTCCTTGCGCAGGATGACATTCACCACGCCCGCGATCGCGTCTGAGCCGTAGAGCGCCGAGCCCCCGTCCTTCAGCACCTGAACCTGCTGGATGGCGGTGAAGGGAATGGACGACAGGTCGACGAAGTTGCGCTCATTGTCGTCGAGCAGCGGATAGGGCACCGTGCGCTCACCGTCGACCAGCACCAGCGTGTCGCCGACCGAGAGGCCGCGCAGCGAAATCCCGGCGCCGCCGGAGGCGAACGCGAAGCTGAACGACTGCGTCAGCGTGCTGGCGCCGTTCGCTGAAATGTTGCGCAGCACATCCGAGATGTCCGTGTACCCGGACTGAACGATTTGCTTCATGTCGACGATCTGCACCGGGCTCGGGGTCACGACGCTCGTCTGACTGATCAAGGAGCCGGTCACCACGATGGTCTGCAGAGTCTGGGTCGGCGACGCGGTTGACGCTGTTGCAGGCTGGACGGATTGTGGCGATGCAGAGGCCAGGCGTAAGGCGGCGGCCTTTTTCGCAGCGGCGGCCTTTGTCGAAGCAGCAGCGTGCTGCGTAGTGGCGGCCTGCCGCGAAGCTGCGGCCGGCAAAGTGGCAGCCTGCTGCGCATGCGCCGCGAGCCCGCCCGTCGCGAGAGCGACCAGGGCGCTCGATGCCAGCGCCTGCTTGACGGAATGTCTGATGGCCTGATTGACGGTCATTGCAATATTTCCCCTGGATCAGGATCGCTGTTGGGTTCGGCTGTTCTTGTCCCCCGGTGGCCCGGCCCGCGCGCACCACCCCTCGGTGTTGCGCCGACGATACGAGTTCGGGATGGGTGTGATAGTTGTACCATACCGATTGGTCGGTACCTTATACCGACTGGTTGGTACTGGTCAAGCGCCGAAAATCTGCGCGCGAGCGAGCGCCCTCCCGGACCCGGGAAAACCGGGCGACCGCGTACTCGGACATGCCGGGCGCCCGCGGCGCTTCGGTTGTCCGCGCGAAGCCACACTCCTCCCGCTTCACTTTGGCGCAGGCCGAGGTAGCGTCAGCGACGCAGCTTTTTCAGAACGTCATAGGACGCTGCGCCCGGGATGGGCGCTATGTCGGAAGGGTGGAGTTATCAGGATCCCGGCGCCGGTGACCCGGCTCTTCGTCTTGTCGTCAGTGCTTTGGTGAATGGGCGCGCCCACTTTGACGCTTGCGTTCCTGGCCGAACAACAGTTCGATGTAGCGGCCCAGGTGATCGAGACTTTCGGCTGCGACTTCGGCGCTTTCGTGTGCTTTCGCCAGGATGAAGCCCCCATGAATCACCGCCAGGATGTGCAGCGCAAGACTTTCCGCTGTCCAGGGTCCGCGAATGGAGTGAGCCCGCATCGCCTCGCGGATGTCGGCTTCCAGCGCCTTGGCCTGGCCGGTGATGCTGCGAGCGCAGGCGGCACTCACGTCCGGATGAGTCCGATACGCTTCCTGGATGATCGTGCCCGCGAAGCAGGTGAAATCGGGAAGGTCGCCCGTCAGGATAGCCTTGCGAAACTCGACATAGGCGATGAGTCGGCTGACTGGATCGGCGGCGCCGTGATAGGGCGCCGCGGCGAAAGTCTCTACCGAAAGCGCATCCCAATGCGCCGCCGCCGCCAGGGCCAGATCCTCCTTGCTCTTGAAGTGATGGAAGAAGCTTCCCTTGGTCAGCCCCGCTTCGGCGCAGACGTCCTCGATCCGGGTCGCGCTGTACCCCTTGGTGCGCACCACCTTCAGCGTCGCCTCGAGAAGCTTCATTTTGGATTCGTGCGGAGCGTGAGCCATATGGATAATGTACCGACCAGTAGGTATGGGTCAAGAGCCAAGACGCAAGTGTGCCACTAGAGGCGGCCGTTCGGCAGTCCAGCGGCCCGATAGGGGCCTGCTGGCGCGCAGGGCGCAGCCCGTGAGCTGATCCGGCGCGCCGCAATCGAGCCAGGAGCCGCGTGAAGGTCCTCTACTGGAAGCGCTTGGAGGGCGGCACATCTGTAGCGCACACAAAGTTCTTGGCATCGTTGGCGTTTCCTTTGCCGGTCCATCTGGCTACCTTCGGATAGACGCATAGCGGTCGGGTGCGCACTGCCCCCTTGGCCGAGACGTCATCCTTGTACTTGGTGGCCACTATCCGCTCGGGGGCCTTACCCCTCTCTACCCAGCGCACAAGGGCCGCGAGGATATTGCTCCCGGGGTCCAACTCACGGCTCGCGTCGTAGCCCCCGCCCTCGTAGGCCGCCCCAAATGCATTCGTGCCCGGTCCTCCTCCGCAATGCTCCATCCCCGGCACCAGGAACAGGCGGTAGAAATCGCGATTATCTTGCCCGAGATATTTCTGCACCGCCTCGTAGTAGGCGATCGAGTACTGAGCCGGGATGAGTCCATCCGCCGAGCCGTGGTACTGAATGATCTTCTTGCCGGAGGCGCGCACGGCGCTCAGGTCCGGATCCACGGCATTGAGCTGCATCCCCACGCGCGTACGGCTGTCTTCGGCGGCCCGCAGAGGATCGAGCTTCCTGTAATCCAGCTTCGGATCGCCATAAACCATGTCCGAAAAGAATTGCTCGGCAAAGAACTGCGACAACGGCTCCGATAGTCCACTGCCCATGGGCACCGGTCCGATCCAGAACGGCCACTGACCGACCTCATCCCCGAGCGCCTCCCGAAAGCCCGGTGTGAGACGCGCGTGCGTTGTCGAGTCCCTGCCATCGTCGTATATCGCGCGCACCGCCTTGACCTGACCTGGCGTCAGGCACGTCCCGTCAGGTGCCCCCTTGCACTTGAGTACCGCCGGATCGAATGGACATCGAAGCGGCTCGTCGATTACACCATCGCGGACCCCGTCTGCCGAATCGCAGCGCGCCAGTGCTGCCTTGCTGAGCGCCTGTATCTGTGACGGCTTCAACGGCTCTCGCATCGCCGAGGCTGCCTGTGCCAGGTGCAGGAGGTAGGTCATCACGCCGGTGAAGTCGTTCGCCGGTGAGCCGACCAGCCACCCATCGAAGTCATCGGGATATCGCTGCGCTTCCATCAAGCTCTCGCGCCCACCGTCCGAACAGCCGTCGAAGTAGGCGTAAGAGTACTTGCGGCCGTAGTAGGTGCTCACGATCTCCTTGACCGTAACTGCGGTCAGATGCACGGCTCGATACCCGTAGTCAATAACCTTCTCCGGATGCCCCAGCGCCCAGGCCGCATCGCTGCCGGTGTGCCCGTCGTCGGTGCTGGCGACAGCGAAGCCCTTCCGCAGCGCTGCCGCCAAACCCCAGTAATTGATGATGCCCGCAAAGCCGCCGTTACCCGTCTGCAGGTAGCGCCCGTTCCATCGATCAGGCAGCCAGAGCTCAAACCCAATCTTTGAGTCCGCGGTCGGGCGGATCACCCCCACCACCCGGCAGAATGATGGCAGTTCCCGCAGCACCGCTGTCAGGACTCCGGATTGACCCGGCGCGGTGAAGCCAGCCTGTGCGATCGGCTGCACTGCAATAATCTCAGCGCCGACGAGCTTCCCGGGCTTCAATCCCCGGCAGCCGGCGCGCGCCGTTCCTCCAAGACATACCGCAGCGGTCATCACAAGGAAGACGCTTGCGGAAGTTCTCATGAACACTACCCCCAACACACTTTTTGTAGCCGCTGGTACATTTATCGTAATGGAGATATGGGTCGGCAACGCCGCCCCGAAGAAACGGGGAAAAGCCGGGATCTCAGGCGGCGGGACGGGGAGCTATGTCAGCAGGCTCGCGTTTGTGCGCCCCGCCCCGCCGCGTACCGCGATCAGAAGCTCGGCGCCGGTGACCCGTCCGACCAGACCGGCACCAGTACGTTGTACACAGTGGTGTTGTCGTCGGCGGCGCCGGACGAGACAGGAGTGCCGTCTATGTTAGCGCCCCAATTCGGTGCCTGTGCGTTGGGGAAATAGAACATCAGATGGGGGCGCCACGCCCCGGGGTTCCCCCCCACCCCCCAGCTCTGCTTGGACATCATGTAAGCTATCGCACCCGCGGTGGATGCTTCCATCTTGCCCGCGCTCCGGGCGGCCTTTATCCGTTCGCCTATCTCAGCCTCGGATGCGCCGGCGACGGCCCATTGCGTCTTCATCAGGTATTCGGCGAGCATCGAGTGTGCGCCCGGCGCATTCAAGCAGTCTGCGACGCTGATCTTTGGATTCCAGAATCTGGCGCTCTTTACAGTCGCCGCGTTATCCCACGACCGCGTAACGATACAGACGAAGCCGTTACTGCCTTTCACCGCTGTGACATACCCGTGGGCAGTGAGCACCATGACCGTGGCATGCATCGAGACCGAAGGCGGTGCCGCGCTTCGAGCGAGCGCGATCTCCTGCTGTTTGCTTGCCATGAGGTATGGCTCGATCCGGGCCGATGCGGACTGGGCGGAGGAGCCCATGGATGCGGCCGATGCCGAACCGGCCGCGACGATCGCCAGTAAGGATACGATCGACGCACAGGTGCTTCGTCGCTGCTTCGAGGGCTTCTTCATGGGTTCGTCTTTCAGTGTTTTTGGGAAGGCGCGCGACCGGCTCGACGCTTGCGGCCGTCGCCGAACAACAATTCGATGTACCGGCCCAGATGATCGAGGCTTTCGGTTATATACCGACTAGTAGGTATGGTCAAGGGCCGGGACGAAGGTTTGTCAGAAATCCCATTCCACGCCGCTGAAAATCCCGCGCCGCGCGCCGTATTGCGGCGCGAAGACACCGAAATCATTCAAGCGGGAGCCGGGGCGCGCGGCCCGAGCGAGGGGTCACTCGGCATCGCCGTGACACGCGGCGTTGATGCCCTCGTAGTACTGATCGTAAATCGCCCCTTGGCTGCCGAAGGGCAACCACGCCGGCGCGCCGCCTCGCAGCGCGCCGAAGCGAATGGGGGGCGTGCGCTGCAGGTCGCCTGCGCTCGTCTGTCCGGAGGCGATGCCGATGGTCCCGAGGATCCCCGGTGTATAGGAGGTTCCGGTCGGCGCGAGCGCGCCGATGGTGAGCTCGATCTTGCCACTGGTGTAGATCGCGGCCTGCAGCGTATTGGGCTGCGTCGTGCCCTCGGCAGGGACACCGAGATAGGTGATCACGACCCGCCCGTGGGCCGAGTCGTAGTAGCCGAACACCCCGCCACCGGCCGCGGCGGCCGAGCTGTCGAGCTGCTTCATCAGCATGCCGATCGTCAGGCGGTTGCTGAGCAGCAGCTGGCCGCGCATGTACCAGGGAGAGCCGTTATCGTCCACGCCCGGGTAGTCGGCGGATGTCCGCGCTGTGATGGCACCGTCCTCGTTCACGAAGAGAGCGCTGACCGGTTGCGCGATGCCAGGCACGGGGAAGGAGAAGCCGGGATAGCTGAGATACGCGGTCTCACCGCCCGCCACGGCGAGCTTTGTGGTACCGGCATCGAGCAGCGCGGCGCCCGAGCTCACAGTCACCCAGTAGCCCTGGCCCGCGGGCACGAAGGTGATGCTGTCTCCGGAGCCGAGGTCGAACGGGCGTGCCTGCACCTGCTCGCAGTCACGGACTACCTGCACCAGTGGGCTCGAAGCGTCACCCGCCTCTCGGCTCTCGAGCACGCCATCGTCCCGGTGCCTGAGCGTCTGATCGAAGAACGACACTGCGTACTGAGTGGTGAGCGAGCTGATCTCCTCGATGGGCAGCTGCGTCTCGAGCGGCATCGATCCGATGAGCTCGCTCTTGGCCGTGAGGATCTGCGAGTTGCCGAACAGCACCGACACCAGCTGCGCATCGCTTACGTCATTGAAAACCGAGGCGCCGCAGAAGTTGTATACGCCGAGCTCCCACGGCCCGGTGTACGCGAAATAGAAGGTCGAGTCGAACACCCAGTTGGCGATGTCCGAGCCGCTCAGCGCGGCGGGGTCGATGAACGCCTCAGGATAGACCGCAGGGTTCACGGCCACGAGCGAGTTGTGGATATCCTGGCACCAGCTGCTCTGGTAGCCGCCGACGTGATGATTCCAGCCGGCCACGTCGACCAGGTACTTCGGATGACTGCCCGTGAAGGCGTTGAAGTTCTCATAAGCGATGCCGGTATCGTTCGCGAAGAACATGAGGGGCACGCGGGCGTTGGCGTAGTCGGCACCCGTCAGCACCCCGCCATAATTGCTTCCCGCGCCCATGAACGCGGCCTTCACGCGCCGATCGGCGGGTAGCCCCTGCCCACTAATTCCCGTCACGGTGGCGAGGCTCGTTTCACCGCCCAGCGAGTACCCAAGCACGCCGATGCTGTCCGCCTCGATCTGCCGGGCGAACGGCGTACGAGTCTTCTCATCCACGATGCCGTCGAGCACGGCACTGATGACGAAGCTCACATCCAGCGAGCGCTGCTTGATCGAAGACTGGATACTGGGATTAGGACCGAGGCTCAGTCCGACGTACTGCTCCATGAAATAGGTTTGGTAGTACGCATCGTCATCGCCCGTGTGCTCGACGGAGGCGACAACATATCCGTGGCTCGCGAGCGTCTCGAGAGTATCGGGAATGTTCTTCCCGGCAGCGACCTCGAAACCATGGGTCGCGACCAGCAGGGGGAAGCGGCCCCGGGCGAGCGGCGCACCCTCCGCGATCGGATGCGCAGAGATACTGCCGGCGAAGGTGAGCGCCGGCGTATCGGGAAGGCCCGGATAGACCGAGCCGCCCGGGTTCTGGTTGTAAACGGGATTGTTCCACGTGTAGAAGATGTGTTGCGACGTCTCCACGGAGGTCGGATACCAGATCTCCAGGTACAGCGGCCGGCCGGCGGTGGTGACAGGCGTCGAGCCGTCGGGGTTGCGCGAGGTGTCAACGAGGACCGCGGTGACGTGCCCGATCGAGTATGCCCCCATCTGATCGGGCGGCCAGAAACCGGCACCGGCCGGCTGAGCCGCCGCTGCGACTCCGCTCGCCAAGGTGATTAGGCAAGCCAATGCGCCGACCGCGGCCGCCAGTGTGCCGCGAGGTCTTTGAGTCTTCATGGTGAGCCATCTCCCGGAGGTCGAGGTCTCAGACGCGCCGGCCGCAGGCACGAGGCACGCCGGGGGTTAGATCATTCTTGCTTAGTGAGTGCAATTCTCTGCCTGGGCCCGAGCAATAGCAAACGAGAACCGTTTGCGATCGGACTGATAAAGGACTATATTTAGTCTTGTGCGAGCCGGCCGGCCCGGACAGAGCGGAGAACGCGAATGCGCTATTCCACGCGGATCAAGCCAATAAGTTACCTCAAAGCGAATGCCGCGGAGGTATTGCAGGAGCTCGGTGAACGACGCGAGCCACTGATCATCACCCAAAACGGAGAAGCCAAGGCGGTGATTCAAGACGTGGCCACCTATGAGCAGACTCAGGAGACGCTTGCGCTGCTCAAGATCCTGGCGCTTGGCAATCAGCAGGCTGCCCAAGGGAAGGTCCGCCCTGTCGCGGAGGCTGTGAAGGCATTGCGCGCCCGAAAGCCGTCCGAGGGACCCTCCCGGTAGTGACGCTCGAGTCTGGAACGCTATCCGCCTCCGGCGACCGCGGGGCGGAGCGTCTTCCACCATATGCCGTATCAGGTTCTACTCATTGCGGATGCCGAGGGCGATCTCCAAGATCTTTACGAGCACATCGCTGAGTTCGACTCCCTCCAGAGCGCCGAGTACGTCCTGGATAGGTTGCTCGAGCTGGCGGACACGCTCACCGACGACCCCCTCCGCGGTTCGATCCCAAAGGAACTGCGACCGCTGGGCCTCAACGAATATCGTCAGGCCTTCTTCAAGCCGTACCGCGTCATCTATCGCGTTATCGGCGGGCAAGTCGTGATCTACCTGATTGTCGACGGCCGCCGCGACATGCAGACGCTTCTATCACTGCGTCTTATAGGCCACTGAGCGCGGAAGAGGCCCCGGCTTCCTCGTCCGGCATCAGTGTTACCGCCGTGAAAGGGACCGATCCGAGCGCGCTCGCTTGATGCTGCGATCCGCGCCCACGTGGCTGACCCATGACTCGAGCTGCTCGGACAAGCGCATCGCGCGCGCCAGCCTGTTCAACCGGCGCGAGTCGAGGCCGTCCAGCTCGAGATCCGACGGCGGCGCGGACATCCGGCTGCGGGGCGAATGCGACAGGTAGAGCCAGTGCAGCAAAGCCGCCTCGGGAGTGGTGCGCCGATAGGGGACGCCGGCCGTGAGCCGATCCTGTTCGCGCCCTGCCTCCAACACCCGCTCCGGAACACCTCGGAATACAAACGTTCCCGCGGCCGCTTCGAACTTCCCGAGCGAGGGAGTCGCATATCGGCGCGATAGCGGAACGACCGCCGTCACCCACCCGGTGTAGTTATTCCAGACTCCGGTGTCACCGAGGACGGTCTGCAAAGAAATCACCGCGCCCGCTCGAAGCCATACCGCCGCCTCGGCAAGTTGCGCCGGTGGACTGATCAGGCAATTGAGGTACAGCCCGCGGACGACCCGCTGCAGGCGATCCGCACCGACTGCGTCCTGAAGCCATCGCTCCACCGTCGGCTCGGAAACCCCCGGCCGCACGCCCTGCGCCAGTCCGACGATCGACTTCTTATCGAGCACGCGCAACGCGTGCGGCTCCGCGAGCGCGAGCTCGAGACGCGTCGTCCACTCGAGCCCCTTCACGGCCGGGTCTCCGTGCGGCTCTCGCCCGACAGACACCGCGCGAGCGATTCCAGCAACCGCACCTTCATCGCCAGATACTCGTGCTCATCGACGTGTGCCTGAATTTCCTGCGGCAGCGCCGGAATCACTTGATCGCGAAAAAGCGGCCAGCCCATCAGGTCGAGCTTCTCGCCCGCGCGCCGCAGGAGTGCTGCCCGTCCGCCGACACGCTCCACCACGGTGCTGCTTGGGCAAGCGCCTCGCGCGAGCAGCACCTCGAGATCGTAGATGTCTCTGGGTGCAGTGCGCCGTTCGTCGAGCAGGGCGGCGAGCTTGTTGTCAGCAAGGGCCTGCTCGTCATAAACGCTCACGTATACGCGCGGCAGCGTCCGGTCGCCTATTTGGACGGGGATCTTGACCACATGACCGAGATCATGAATTCCGCGGCGCGACACCTCGACGGTGAGATGGAGGTCTTCACCGGTGCTGGTGCGGCCAGAGATCTTCCAGCGCGCGACCGTATCCGTCTGCTTGGGCTCCGAAATCGAGGTCTGCGTCAGGCCACTTCCCTGAAGCGCCCTGGCAATGGCCGATCTGACAGTCGCCGGTAAGCTCGTGAGCGACCGACGGGGATCATGATCGAAATCCAGATCCTGGGTGTAGCGCGCACTTGCAGTGAGGACACGCATGGCGGCGCCGCCCTTCAGAACGAGGCTCGAGCTTGCCGGTCCGCGGTACAGGCAAGTCAGCAGCCGCTGCTGGAATGCATCGCGGACTTCGCTGAGAGTGGCCATTCTGCGTGAATGATTAAGTGTAATGGCATCATTATGAGATGCCATCATTCTTAATTCAAGCAGGCTTGATGTGGCGAGCGGTCCGCACTGTGAAGTGCCAGGGTCCTCCAGAGCTTCAGTTGTGGTCAGGTGCAGCTCAGGTCCAAGATGTCCGGATCCGACCGAAGATAGTGGCCATAAAGTGGATACAGCCCACCTATGCTCACGTAACTGATTGATTTATGGCGTCCCCGACGGGATTCGAACCCGTGTTACCGCCTTCACGGGAGGCGCGGCGGCGCCTGAAGGCCCGCGCTGAGCCCTATTGGCTGGTCATCGAGCGCGGGCTGTCGCTGGGCTATCGCAAGTCCGAGAAAGAGGGCGGCGCGTGGATCGTGCGACGCTACGACCCAAGTCGGCGGCGGCACCTAGAGAGCCGACTTGGCACAGCGGACGATTTTCGCGATGCCGACGGTGCCGACGTGCTCGACTTCGCGCAGGCCCAGCGCAAGCTGCTGACCGAGGCTCACCAGGAGGCACTACAGGCGAGCGGACAGTTCCACACGGTCGCCGATGCTGTCGCCGACTACGTGGATTACCTGCGGGGGCATGGCAAGAGTGCAGCCGACGCAGAATCGAAGCTCAAGGCGTATGTGATTCCGGGGCTCGGCCAGAAGCGAGTTGCCGACCTGACCGAAGCCGACATGGATGCGTGGCTTGCGTGGGCGATCAAGCGTCGCCGGAGATCGAAGAAAGCGCGCGCAGACGATGCGGCGCAAGTCCCGGCAAAGGACACTTCAGCACCGGAAGACTCCGCGGAACGCCAGCGACGGCGCAAGGCGACTATCAACCGCATCATCAATGCTTTCAAAGCGTGCCTGAAGCGCGCGGGAGCGCAAGAACGCGTGCTCAATCGGCTGAAGAAGTTCCGCTCGGCTGACTCGGCGCGGCTGCGGTGGCTGACGGTCGATGAGGCGCGGCGGTTGCAAAACGCGTGCGGTGCGGACTTCCGCCCCCTGGTGAGTGCCGCTCTGCTGACAGGTTGTCGCGCGGGCGAGCTGCTGGCGCTCCAGGCACGTGACTTCGATCCACGCTCCGAGACGATTCTGATTGCCGACAGCAAGAGCGGCAAGCCTCGCCGTGTGCCGCTCACAGACGACGGCGTGGCGCTCTTTGAGAGTCTCACGGCTGGCAAGTCGGGGAACGAGTTGCTGTTCTCCCGCGCGGACGGCTCTCGCTGGTACCGAATGGCCGTAGTGCGAGCGATGCGCGCCGCATGCGAGGGCGGCAAGGTTGCACCAGCCGCCACGTTCCACACTCTGCGACACACCTATGCCTCGCATCTCGTCCAAGCCGGCGTGCCGCTGCTGTTCGTGGCGACGGCGCTCGGGCACGGTGACACCCGCATGGTCGAGAAGCATTACGGCCATCTGGCACCCTCGCACGTCGCTGAGATGATTCGTGAGAAGCTGCCGCGATTCGGCATCGGAATCGAAAGCAATGTAACAGACGTGCGACGCGGTCGCACCGCCTGAGCAGCGTGGCGCGGCGTAGTGACGCGCCACGCGCGGAAGCCGCGCATAGGAGGGTCAAGGCTCCCGGCCCCCGGAAGCGCGACCGAATCGCAGGTCGCTGGAAGCTGATCCGGTGCGGTGAAGCACGCGGCGCAGGTCGGAAATGGCGACTTCGGGAGGTGCTATGAAGCGGACCGAGCGAGCACTGGGCTGGGGCCGTCGGCGATGCAGTGTATGTCGGCGATGATCCCGGCTCCTATAACGGGTGTCACCGCCGACTTGATCGTCGTGTAAATCTGCCGGTGTGAACGTCGTCGTTTTGTTCGCGCCGTTTTCTTCCCTCACCGTTCTATAAATCGTCTTCTTCTCTGGTGGGCGCCGGGAAGGCGCCAGTCGGGCTCGCGCATCGGCTGCGCGTTCTGCGCAGGCATCATCGGTCCCCGAGGGGGGCGGGTCGATGCGAAGAACGAGAAGACGTAAGTGCCTGTGCTGCGGGGAGTTGTTTCGGGCAGATCCACGCAACCGTGGCCGGCAGAAGTACTGCCCGAAGCCGGCTTGCCGTCAGGCGAGCAAGAGCGCCAGTCAGCGCCGCTGGCTCAAGAAGCCCGAGAACGAAGGCTACTTCACCGGTCCGTTGCACGCTGGGCGCGTGCGCGCCTGGCGAGCACAGCATCCGGGGTACTGGCGCCGTCCGGCAGGGGCAGGCGGCGGTGCGTTACAAGATCCCTCCTGCAGGCAAGTCGTTGATCGGTCAGTGGATTCTTTCACTTTGGCGTTACAAGATCTCTGCCGCTCCCAAGCCACGGTGCTGATTGGGTTAATCGCCCATCTGACCGGCAGCCCGTTACAAGAGCACATCCTCGCTACCTCCCGGCGGCTGCTACAACTGGGGCAAGACATCCTCGGTACCGCCCCTCGCGCTCATGCCGATCAAACGCCTGTTGTGCCCGCAGCGCCTGCGGCGCATCCCGCCACAGTTCAGCTGGGTCGACCGGCGCCTGGTGCGTGAGCACTACATCGAGCGCTGTACGCCCGAGGCACTCGCCTTGTATCTGCTGCTGGTGACGGTCGCCGATGCGCAGGGCTTGAGCTACTACGCCGATCGCAGTGTTTGCCGACTGCTGACGCTTGCGCCGCCCGCTCTTGAGCCAGCACGCGCAGAGCTGCTCCAGGCCGGCCTCATCGCCTACCGAGCCCCGCTCTATCAGGTACTCGCGCTCGAGTGTGCGCCGGGCATGACAGCGGCATCGGCGTCGGCGCGGCGGGCCGGGCCTGAGCCGCTCAGCGCGGCACTCGCGAGGGTGGAGCGACGCCTTCGCGATCGAACTTCGTGATCGAAGCTGCGATGTTGGATTACGAGACCTATTGCAAGATCCGCGACCACTTTGATCGCCAGGGCCTGACGATCACTCAGACCGCTCGCGCGCTGGGCCTTCACCCGCAGACCGTCTCCAAGTGGGTGCGCATCGAGCAGTATCGGCCGCGCCGTGCGGCCGCGCCTCGCAAGACTCTGCTCGATCCCTACAAGGGGCTCATCGTGCGCTGGCTCGATGCGCATCCCTTAAGTGCCCAGCAGGTGCTGCAGCGCCTGCGCGAGGCCGGCTTTGCCGGCAGTCGCACGATTGTCAGCGATTACGTGCGCAAGATCCGTCCGCGGCGGGCTCCGGCGTTCCTGCGCCTGTCCTTCGCCCCCGGGGAGTGCGCCCAGCTCGATTGGGGCGAGTACGGCTCCATCGCCGTCGGGGCAACCCGCAGACGCCTGTCCTTCTTCGTCATGGTGCTGTGCTACTCGCGCCTGATGTACGTGGAGTTCACCGTCTCCCAGACCATGGAGCACTTCCTCGCCTGCCACGAGAACGCCTGGGCCGCATTCGGCGGCGTTGCCTCTCGGGTCATGATCGATAACCTCAAGAGCGCCGTGCTGCAGCGTCTGGCGGGTACCGCCCCGGTCTTCAACGCCCGTTATCTTGACTACGCTCGTCACGCCGGATTTAGCATCAGCGCTTGCAATGTCGCCGCCGGCCACGAGAAGGGTCGGGTCGAGTCGGGCGTCGGGTATGTCAAAAAGAACTTCCTCAACGGGCTCGAGCTGGCGGATTTCAGCGCCATCAACCCCGCCGCGCAAGTCTGGCTCGACACCATCGCCAACGTGCGCATCCATGGCGAGACGCACCGCCGCCCGGTGGAGCTCTTCGAGGAGGAGCGCGGCAAGCTGCGCCCGCTCAACTGCGCACCCTATGATGTAGCGCGCATCTTCACCCTGCGCGCCTCGAGCCAGTTCCGCGTTCGCCTCGATACCAACCGCTACTCGGTGCCGGCCGAGCATGCGAGCGCCCGAGTGACCGTAAAGGCCTATCCAGACCGGGTGCTCATCTGTCACGACGAGGCCATCATTGCCCGTCACCGCAGAAGCTACGATCGCCGCCAGGACATCGAGGATCCCGATCACCCCAAGGCCTTGCTCGCCCAGCGGCGCAACGCCCGCGAGCAACGGTTGCTGATGCACTTCCTGGCGCTCTCGCCTCAGGCTCAGGCGTATTACGAAGGGCTCGAGAGCCGCCGCCTCAACCCCCGCCATCACG
Organism: uncultured Pseudomonadota bacterium; assembly: GCA_963833085.1. Classification (GTDB taxonomy): domain Bacteria; phylum Pseudomonadota; class Gammaproteobacteria; order Steroidobacterales; family Steroidobacteraceae; genus 13-2-20CM-66-19. The sequence goes on along the minus strand of CAWHWV010000005.1, from coordinate 198,044 downwards.
TTCGTAAGATCTTGGCGCTCGCGGAGATTTATGGCGCCGAGGCCACCGCCCGGGCGATCGCCGACGGGCTCGCCTTCCACGCCTTCAGCTGCGAGTACATCGCGCACCTGCTCGAAGTCCGTGCCCGCAGCTCACCGCCCGTCAGTCCGCTTTCGCTCACTCGACGAGCGGATCTGCTCGAGCTCGAACTGCCCGAGGCCGACCTCTCGCGCTACGAAGTCAAAGACTGACCCGCACCCCCGGCGGGCGGCTCTTCACCGCTTTACAGCCACAACCCCCACGAGGTCACCATCATGCCCGCCACCGAGAACTCCGCGGCAAACCCCTCCCGCACCATGCGCTCGAAGGAGACCGAGGCGCTCTGCGCGCGCCTGGCGCTGCTCAAGATGCCCTTCGCCCGCGAGCACTTCGAGCCGCTCGCCCAAGAGGCTGCCGCGCAGCACTGGCCTCATGTCGGTTACTTCGCCCGACTTATCGAGGGCGAGGCTGCCTGGCGCGAGGATCGCAGCATCCGTCGCCGCGTGCGCCTGGCGCGCTTCCCCGTGATCAAGACCCTCGAGCAGTTCAACTGGAACTGGCCGAAGAAGATCAACCGCCTGCAGATCCAGAACCTCTTCCGCCTCGCCTTCCTCGAAGACAAAGCCAACATCATCTTTCTCGGCACCGTGGGCGTCGGCAAATCCCACCTCGGCATCGCCTTGGCCCACACTGCCTGCATGCGCGGCTACCCCGTGCTCTTCACCACCGCCATCGATATCGTCAATACGCTCTCCGCAGCACAGGCCACCGGCACGCTCAAGCGCGCCATGAACCGCTACTTGCGTCCCGCGATCCTCCTCATTGACGAACTCGGCTACCTGCCGATCGATAAGACCGGCGCGGACTTGCTCTTCCAGATCATCAGCGGCCGCTACGAGCACGGCAGCACCGTGATCACCTCCAACCGCGTCTACAAGCGCTGGGCCGAAATCTTCAACAACGACAGCACCCTCACTTCGGCGCTACTGGATCGCCTGCTCCATCACGCCGAAACCATCGTCATCGAGGGTCCTTCCTACCGCGGCAAAGATCACGCCGAGCCCACAGAGTGACGTCCAGTCCCGTTCCCTGGACCGTGATTTTCAAACCGGCAGTTCCGAACGATTTTCAGTCCGGCGGTAACAACGGAGATGTCACTTTAGTATCTCTGCCATCTGGCCCGGCTTCGGGCAGAACGATGACCGACATGGCCTGCATTGCCGACACTGATCGGCCGTTTGTGCCTGAAGTAGTTCGTGGTAGACGGCCGAAGACTGGCGGCAGGCAGAAGGGGACACCGAACCGCATCACCGCTGACGTCCGAGCAACGCTCCGGGAATTGGCGGAGGCCAATGCGGGGCGCGTGCAAGAATGGCTGGACCGTGTGGCCGAGGACGACCCGGGCGAGGCAATCCGCCTTTATCTGAGCCTCTGTCGTTACGTGGTCCCGGTGCTCAGCGCCGCGGCTGTTTCTGCGATCGGTCACCGGCGACTGGATCGGCGGCCATACCAGCTACAACGTGCGGAGCGAGATCGTGCGCTGGGCCGGGGTTCAAATCTGTCACGGCGCAGTCATCGCCGGCTCGTTCCTGGAGGGCCGTATTGTCGCTCGCCAAGGGGCTGCGGCCTGCATCGGACTGAGGGTCCCTGCCGCGGTTCATTTCCGGCTACAGGCGCGTGCAGCTACGGCGCTCGCTGTCATAGACGCAGCGCTAGCTTGCGTGCCGCAATAGCCTGCGGACGTGTCTCGGCTATCGGCGTGTCACTCTGGCGCGTTCTCGCGAGGCGCGTAGACATTCGACCAATCGCTTTACGGGCCGCACGAGTTCTGAGCACCACATCCCAAACCTTCTTGTCAGCATCCATCGAATAAAAAACAACGGTAGCAGAATCGTTGCGACGTCAACCAGAGCGCCCCACACATCGCCGCTACGCAATCCAGCTACGAGCGCCACAGTGAGGAGCAGGCCCAAGGCGCCGCGTCCGAGTGCGTGGTAGACGACGCGGCCAGAGGTGGTATTCGAGAGGAGCGCCGTGTTGCGTACCGCCACCCATCCATACACCAAGGCAATCATGACAACCCAGCCACCCAAAGCAAAGATCACGGATGACATGGCGTTGATTGCTTCCAACCCAAGGCGAGCGACCCTGGGCGCCGGTGGCGGCTTAGTGAAATTGCATGGTTTGCGGGCATTGGGCCTCCTCAACGATAGTCACCTCTCGGCCCGCAGCCGGGATACTGTATGTACAGTTCCATGCAGGATGCCCCATGAGGGACGTTGTAAATTCGGAATTCGTGAGTATTCCCTGGAACGGTGTTAGTTCCTGAGAGCCGTCTTCTGCCGGAGCGGCAGTACCCGCTGCTCCAAATAGGATATCAAGGAACTGTGAACCGCCATCCGGCCGCGTGGCGAACGCTGAGCATCCACTTAGAGCGGCGCTCACCGCCAACAGGCATAGCACCTTGCGCATGTGCTCCCCTTCAGTGGGTTGAGTCGATACATCACGCGCCTGAACCATAGGCGTGTCCCCAAGATGAGTCCACAAGCACCTTGCGGCAATGTGCGCTGGCTCACTTTTGGGGACAGTGCAGCTTGTCGAAACAGCTCCGGACGGCCCGGCACCGCAGGGTTATGGTTGTACTGGCGGCGATCCGCACCGAGGCGGGGGTTACGCAGCGAGAACTCGCGCGCCGTCTCAATCGCGCTCACAGCTACGTCAGCCGAATCGAGATGGGTGACAGGCGACTCGACGTGCCTGAAATGATCCAGTGGTGCGAAGTGCTGGACTCTGACCCAGTGGATGTGATGAAGCGCATCATGCGTCGCAGCTCGGATTGACGAGGCGTGGCCGGCGAACTGCGGACAGCAAAACGGGGCTCGTGACGCGAGTCACACTCAGGACCCGGTACCAGATGTTCGCGAAGGTTATGCGCTGATAGCCTACGTCCCCGTTGCGTACCGTATAGCATCACTATACAATTGCATCCGTGATTCGCTCCTTCCGCCATGCCGGGCTCGAGGCGTTCTTCCGCACGGGCTCGAAGGCCGGCATACAGCCGAAGCATGCGAAGCGATTACAGCTTCAGCTCGGCCGACTCTATGTGGCGAGCGGTCCGAACGATATGGCTGTCCCGAGCTGGCGATTGCATCCTTTGCAGGGCGATCAGAAAGGACGTTGGGCTGTATGGGTGGATGAGAATTGGCGGCTCACGTTTGCATTCGAAGGCAAAGACGCCGTGCTCGTCGATTATGAGGATTATCACTGAGGAGGAAACCACCATGACCGAGATGCACAATCCCCCACACCCTGGGGAAGTTCTGCGCGAGTGGCTTTCCGAGATCAGCGTCACTGAGGCGGCCAAGCGGCTGGGTGTAACGCGCGTAGCGCTGTCGCGTGTGCTCAATGGCTCCGCAGGCGTGAGCGCGGACATGGACCTTCGGCTCTCGAAGGCGCTCGGCACGACGCCGGGTAGCTGGTATGCGATGCAGGCCAATTACGATATGTGGAAGGCGCGGCGGCGCTTCCGCGCCAAGGTGCGCCCCATCACGAAGCGATCGGCCGACGACTGCGACGCACCCCACCCTGCGCCCGCGTGAAGACACGCGGGACGCGTCGCCCGCCTCCCTGGGGCCGTTGGCCCGATACGGCCTGATTCCCATGAGATTCCCACCGGGCCGCGTCGGCGCGCATTTCAGACGCAAAATATTGATTTTATTGGCGTCCCCGACGGGATTCGAACCCGTGTTACCGCCGTGAAAGGGCGATGTCCTGGGCCTCTAGACGACGGGGACGCTGCTGAAGGAGAGAGGTGCGGTAGGCCGGCCGCACCGGGCGCGCAAGATTACACGGGCGGCCGGCCGAGGACAAATCGGAGCTGCTCCCCTGCCCCTCAGCGTGGCCTTTTCAGTTGCTCGGCGGTACGTATGAACCCGAGTACGCTCTCGTACAGCGACATCCGATTCCGCTCGAGATGCATCACATGCGTCCCATCATGGATGCACAGCTGCCATTTGAGCGGACTCGAGGTGAATCTCGCGAGGAATGCCGGCGCATCGCGCTCGTTTACGACCGAGTCATAGTTTCCAAAGACCACGAAGACCGGCGCCATGACCTGACTCGGCGCGTAGGGATATGTACCAGCCTGCACCGCGTCTACGTCCGCTAAAGGGCCGTCAGGAATGCGGATCGCTCCTGGCTGGTCACCCGGGAAATGGGGGGCGGATGCCTCGAACTCCTTGGCCCATCGCTCACCAGGAGCGGGCTCCAGCAGCACGAGGTCCGGCGGTAGGACGTCTCTGAAGTGGAGCTGTTGCAGGCGCTCTTCAGCAGTGATACTGAACCAGGCGACATGCTCGGATTCCGGCTTTGATCCGGCCAAAGGCACCACAGGGCCAAACAAGACAAGGGACTGGAGCGCTCCCGGATGACTGGCGGCAAAGACGGCGGCTGGGATCGTTCCCCAGGAATGCGCGATGACGTGCATCTCCTTGATGCCGCGTTCCTTTCGCATGTAGGCGATCGCAAGATTTATTTCGTCGGCGGCCTCGGGTGCGCGCAGCAGCGGCGGCTTGCCAGCGGGCGATTCGGCCATGACCTGAGGGCGGCTCGAGGCACCGAAGCCCAGGAAGTCCAAGCCGCAGGCGAGGAAGCCCTGCCCGGCCATGAAGTCGATCCACGAGTCGCCTCCCCGGAACTCAAACCCTGCCGCGAGCATCGTGGGAAAACTGGAGCCGTGAACGAACAGCACAGCCTTGCCTGTGTGTGTTTTGGGCTCGACGCAATGCAGCGCGATATGTTGTGTCGCTCCCGGCGAGATGGGAAGGTTGATCGTGTCGATTGGCGCCGGATAATTGAGCGAAGCGACCAACAGCGCCGCGCCGAGTGCTAATGTCATAACCTCTCCTGATCGGCTGTTGCGTTGCTTGCCGGTCAGGCCATTATTAGCCTCCGCTCACAGGATATGCTTCGATGGTCATGGAAGTATCCGGTGCTAACGCGCTCGCGTCTGGGCTGATCGGGGCTAGCGCTTGCGCTCCGCCGCCAGCTCCGAGAAGTCTTCTTCCCAAAATTCATGGGGATTGCGCCCGGGCGCGGCTTCGCGTGCCAGCTCGGCATTGCGCAGCTCGACGCGGCGGATCTTCCCCGAGATGGTCTTCGGCAGCGTAGTGAACTCGATACGTCTGATGCGCTTGTAGGCGGAGACCCGCGCCCGGATGTGCACGAAAATCGAGCGAGCTGTCTCCGCATCCGGGTTGTATCCGGCCACCAGCGTCACGAATGCCTTCGGCACGCACAGCCGCAGCGGATCAGGACTCGGTACGACCGCGGCTTCCGCCACCGCGATGTGCTCGATCAGGACACTCTCGAGCTCGAAGGGACTGATCCGGTAGTCGGACGACTTGAAGACGTCGTCCATCCGGCCGACGTAAGTGAGATAGCCATCGGAGTCCCGCTGGGCCACATCGCCCGTGTGATAGTAGCCATCGCGCATCACGCCGGCGGTCCGCTCCGGATCGTCGAGATAGCCCTGCATGAGGCCCACGGGGCGCCGTGTCAGATCGATGCAGATCTCGCCCTCTTCCTGGATGTGACCGTCCGGGCCGCGCAGCACGATCGAATAGCCCGGCAGCGGCCGACCCATGGACCCGGCCTTGAGCGGCTGACCGGGCGGATTGCCGATCTGCGCCGCTGTCTCAGTCTGCCCGTAGGCGTCCCGAATCGTCAGGCCCCACGCCTGCCGAACCTGCTCGATGACCTCGGGATTGAGCGGCTCGCCCGCGCTCACGACCTCGCGCAGGCTGACGGACCAGCGCCGCAGATCCTGCTGAATCAACATCCGCCAGACCGTGGGAGGGGCACAGAAAGTGGTCACGCGGCACCGAACGAGCTGATCGAGCAGCGCCCGGGAATCGAACCGCTCGTACTGATAGGCGAGCACACAGGCCTGCGCGTTCCAGGGCGCGAAGAAGCACGACCATGCATGTTTCGCCCAACCCGGCGAGCTGAGGTTGAGATGGACGTCCCCGGGCTTCATGCCGATCCAGTACATCGTGGACAGGTGCCCGACGGGATAGCTCGTGTGCGTATGCGCCACGAGTTTGGCCCTGGCCGTGGTCCCGGAGGTGAAATAGAGAAACAGCAGGTCATCCGCCCGGGTCTTGCGGGCGGCGACGAACGCCTCACCCGCGTGCCGTGACATTGCATAGTCGGTCCAGCCCGCCACCGGCTCGCCGACGGAAATCCGCAGCGGCAGCTCACCGATCCTGTCGAATCGGCCCGTCAGCCGCGAATGCGTGATCACCGCCGTCACCTGGCCCCTGGCGATGCGGTCCGCGACGTCCTCATTCTCCAGTAACGTAGTCGCCGGAATGATCACCGCGCCGATCTTGATGGCCGCAAGCATCGTCTCCCACAGCACGAGGACGTTGCCCAGCATGACGAGGATGCGATCGCCGTGCCCGACACCGAGGCCGGACAGCCAGTTGGCAACCTGCGACGACCGCCGGGCGAGCTGCGCAAAGGACAGCGTCTCCCCGTTGCCCGCATCGTCCACGACCCGCAGCGCCGGCTGCTCGTTGTCGCGGGCAATGACGTCGAAGTAGTCGCTTGCCCAATTGAACTCAGCGAATTGCGGCCACGCGAACTCGCTCTGCGCCGCGGCCAGATCCGCCCGCAACCGCAGCAACAGGTCTCGTGTCTCGACGAATCGCTTCGTGGCGCTCATGATGCCGGCGACGATCGCAGCGGCAGCGCCCTGCCCATCAGCCGTCCGACGACTTCGCGCTCGGCGGCGGGCGGCCGCCGTTTCCCGCGGAGCGTCCGCGCGCGGCGCCGGATGCGGAGGTGGAAGGCAGCCGGGCCAGAAGATCGGTGAGCGTCTCGAGATCGAGCGGCTTGACCAGGTGAGAATCGAAGCCGGCCTCGCGCGAGCGGCGGCGGTCGGAGTCCTGGCCCCAGCCGGTCAGCGCCACCAGCGTGATCCGCTGCCCCCAGGGCTGCGCCCGGATGCGTCTGGCTACCTCATAGCCGTCCAGCATGGGCATGCCGATGTCGAGCAGCACTACCTCGGGGAGGTGCCGCTCGACACTCTGCAGCGCCGTGCCGCCGTTGGTCGCCGTAAAGACCTCGTGCCCGCTGAGCTGCAGCAACGTCGCCAGACTCTCCAGCGCATCGTTGTTGTCGTCCGCGATGAGGATTCTGCGAGCCAGGCGCGCCGCGCTCACCGTAACGAGCGGCGTCACGACCGACGTCATCCCGCTCTCCGTGGCAAGCACCTCGACAACCGGCTCGGGCTTTGCTGCGACCGGTGCATCCTCCTCCTCGCGCAGCAGCGGCAGGCGGATCACGAACTCGCTGCCTTTGCCCGGCCCATCGCTCGTCGCCGAAACATCACCACCGTGCATCTGCACCAGCCGCTGCACCAGCGCGAGCCCGATGCCGAGGCCGCCTTGGGTCCGGCCGTCGTCGCGGTCGAGCTGGGTGAAGAGCTCGAAGACATGCGGCAACAGCTCCGGCCGGATGCCGATCCCATTGTCACGAATGTGTATTTCGACGTCCGCGTCGCGAACCGCCGCGCTCACCATGATCTGGCCGCCTTCATCCGTGTATTTCGCCGCATTGCCGAGCACGTTGGCGATCGCTTGCGTGAGGCGCGTGGAATCGCCGAAGACTTTCAGCCTGGGCTCCGGCAACTCGAGTGTGAGCTGATGCTTGTGCTCGTCGAAAAGCGGATGCACCGTCTCGACCGCACGCGAGATGAGCGCTTCGAGCTCGACCATCTGGCGGGTCAGGTTGATCTTGCCGCGCGTGATGCGCGAGACATCCAGCAGATCGTCGACCAGCCGCGTCAGGCTGGTGAGCTGCCGCGCGATGACATCGCGCGCCCAATTGAGCTGCGGATCGTTGAGCGGCTTGATGCGCATCAGCTCGATCGCGTTGTGGATCGGCGCCAGGGGATTGCGCAGCTCGTGGGCGAGCATCGCCAGGAACTCATCCTTGTGACGGTCGGCCTCCTTCAACGCCTGCTCGGCGCGCGTGCGCTCGGCGTTCTCGCTCTGCAGCGAACGGTTTGCCGCTTCGAGCTCGGAGTTGGCGCGCTGCAGGCTCCGGTTGAAGACCTCGAGCTCGCGCGTCTTCTCCTCCTGCAGCGCGATATTGGCCTCGGACAGGCGCGCGTTCGCGGACGCAAGCTCCTCGTTCGCCCGCTGCAGCTCCTTGCGCTTGCAGTAGAGCTCGACCAGCACCGACACCTTGCTGCGCAGGATTTCCGGCACGATCGGTACCGACACGTAGTCGACGGCGCCGAGCGAGTAGCCCTTGAGGCGATCCAGGTCATCGAGATGCACACCCGTCACGAAGATGATCGGCGTCTTCTCGAAGCGCGGATGCTCGTGGATCAGCTTGGCCGCCTCGAAGCCGTCCATGTCGGGCATGCTGACATCGAGCAGCACGACCGCGAACTCCTGGCCCATCAGGTGCTCGAGCGCCTCGCGTCCGGAGCGGGCGCACACCAGATCCAGGTCGAGGTTCGCGAGTATCGCGCGATACGCCACCAGGCGCTGCGGCTGGTCGTCCACCAGCAGGATACTGACCTTCTCTGCGAGCTCTGTTGCTGACATTCGATTGACCCCTCGGCCGCCGGCACCAATCAACGACGCAGCCACATCCGGACCAGGGAAAGGAGCTGGTCGCTGTTCACCGGCTTGGCGACGTAGTCCGACGCGCCCGCTTCCAGACATTTCTCCCGGTCGCCCTTCATGGCCTTCGCCGTGAGCGCGATGATCGGCAGCAGCTTGAACTGCGCCTTGGTGCGGATACGCCGCATCGTCTCGTAGCCGTCCATCTCCGGCATCATGACATCCATCAGCACCAGTGAAAGCTCGTCGGTACGCTCCAGCAGATCGATCGCCTCGTACCCGTTGCTGGCGTTGACCACCTGCATCTCGTGCCGCTCGAGCAGGCTATTGAGCGCGAAGACGTTGCGGATGTCGTCGTCGACCACGAGGACCTTGCGGCCGCGCAGCGCATCGTCGCTCTCGTGCAGCGAATGGATCATCTCCTGCTTCTCTGGCGGCATGTCACCCACCACCCGGTGCAGGAAGAGCGCGGTCTCATCGAGCAGTCGCTCCGGAGAGCGCACGCCCTTCAGCACGATGCTCTTCGCCTGGCGTCGCAACTCCCCCTCTTCCTCCAACGTGAGCTCCCTGCCGGTGAAGACAACGATGGGCGTCTCGCGGAGCTTGGCGTCTTTCTGTACCTCCGCCAGCAGCTCGAACCCGGAGATGTCCGGCAACGCGAGATCGAGCACCACGCAATCGAACGAGCGCTCCCGCATGAGCTCGAGCGCGGCGCCGCCGCTCTCGGCCGTGGCGATCTCGATGTCCTCCGATCCCAGCAGCTCCGTGATGCTCAGCCGCTCCGCCGCGTTGTCCTCGACCACGAGAAGGCGCCGCGGGCGCGCAGCGGTGAAGTTCTTCAGCCTGTCGAGCGCCTCTTCCAGGCTCTCGGTGGTGATCGTCTTGGTGACGAACGAGAAGGCGCCGCGCTCCAGGCCGTACTGGCGCTCGTCCTCCACCGTGAGGAGCTGCACCGGAATGTGCCGCGTCTCCGGGTTGCGCTTCAATTGATTGAGCACGGTCCAGCCGAGCATGTCGGGCAGGAAGATATCGAGCGAGATCGCGGTCGGCTTGTGCTTCGCCGCCAGCGACAGCGCCCGTTCCCCGCTGCCGGCCACCAGCACCTTGAAGCCCTTGTGGCGAGCCAGTTCCAGCAGGACCCGCGCGTAATGAGGATCGTCCTCTACGACGAGCAATACGGCATCCGACGGTGCGATGTCGTCGCGATCGTCCGCAATTTCCTCCACGCGGGCCACCGCCGCGCGCACGGCCGGCGCCAACGCTGTTTGCGCAGCGGGCGAGGCGACGGTAACGTTCGCGGCCGACTTCGCATGCGTCATCGTTGTCTGCGATTGCGGCAGATACAAGGTGAAGGTGCTGCCGGCGCCCGGCGAGCTGCTGAGACGGATCTCACCGCCCAGGAGCTGCGCGAGCTCGCGGCTGATGGCGAGGCCGAGGCCGGTACCGCCGTACTTACGTGCCGTGCCGGCATCCGCCTGTTGGAACGCCTCGAAGATGATGCGCTGCTTCTCGAGGGGGATGCCGATGCCGGTGTCGCTCACCGAGAATTCCACCACGGTCCCGCTCTGATTCAGCGACGGATGGTCGAGGCTCCATCCGCCGGTGGCGGCCGCGACGTGCAGCCGCACGCCACCGCGTTCCGTGAACTTGAAGGCATTCGACAACAGGTTCTTCAAGATCTGCAGCAGGCGCTTGGAGTCCGTGGTCATCGAGCGCGCGAGATGCGAGTCGAAGTCCAGCGTGAAAGCCAGTTTTCGCGTCTCGGCCTCGTGGCGGAAGCTGCGCTCGATCGTCTCCTTGAGGGTGCCGAAGCTCAGCTCCTCGTACTCGACGGTGACCGTTCCGGACTCGATCTTCGACAGATCGAGAATGTCGGTGATGAGGTTCAGCAGATCGGTGCCCGCGGAATGGATCGTGCGGGCGTACTCGACCTGACGATTGCTGAGATTGCCCTCGCTGTTCTGCGACAGCTGCTGGCCCAGGATCAGGATGCTGTTCAAGGGCGTACGCAGCTCGTGCGACATGTTGGCGAGGAACTCGGACTTGTAGCGCGAGGTCAGCGCCAGCTCCGCGGCCTTCTCCTCGAGCGCCTTGCGGGCGAGCTCGATCTCGGTGTTCTTCCTCTCGACCTCGACGTTCTGGTCGGCGAGGAGGCGTGCCTTGGTGGCGAGCTCCTCGTTCGTCTGCTGCAACTCGCGCTGCTGCGTCTGCAGTTCGCCGGCGAGCTGCTGCGACTGCTTGAGCAGCTCCTCGGTGCGCATCGTCGCCTCGATGGTGTTGAGCACCACACCGATGCTGTCGGTGAGCTGCTCGAGGAAGGCGAGCTGCGAGGGCGTGAAGTCATAGAGCGAGGCGAGCTCGAGCACCGCCTTCACCTCGCCTTCGTACAGCACCGGCAGTACGATGACGCTGCGCGGGCACACGGAAACGAGCCCGCCGCGCACCTCGATGGAGCGCGATTTCGTATCGAGGTCAGTGATGAGCAGGCGCCTGTGGTCGGCGGCCGCCTGACCGACCAGCCCCTCGCCGATCGCGAAGAAGCGCGGGTCGTGCATCTCGTGCGCGCCGTCGGCGTAGCTCGCCAGTTCCTTGAGGCACGAGGAGCCGTTCACGCCCTCCATGACGTACATGACGCCCTGCTGCCCGTTGACGAGCGGCGCGACCTCGGAGAGGAGCAGTCGGCCGACCGTGACGAGATCCCGCTGGCCCTGCAGCATGCGGCTGAACTTCGCGATGTTGGTCTTCAGCCAGTCCTGCTCCGTGTTGCGCTCCGTGGTGGCGCGCAGGTTGCCGATCATGGCGTTGATGTTGTCCTTGAGCTCCGACACCTCGCCGCGGGCATCCACCTGAATCGAGCGGGTGAGGTCGCCCTGGGTGACGGCGGTGGCCACCTCGGCGATCGCGCGCACCTGGGTGGTGAGGTTGGCGGCGAGCAGATTCACGTTGGCCGTGAGATCCTTCCACGTGCCGGCGGCGCCCGGCACGTGCGCCTGGCCGCCCAGGCGCCCTTCCACTCCCACTTCGCGCGCCACGCTGGTCACCTGATCGGCGAAGATCGCGAGCGTGTCGGTCATGCTGTTGATGGTGTCGGCGAGCGCCGCGACCTCGCCCTTCGATTCGACGGTCAGCCTCTGTCTGAGGTCGCCGTTCGCCACCGCGGTCACCACCTTGACGATGCCGCGCACCTGGTTCGTCAGGTTGTTTGCCATCACGTTGACGTTGTCGGTCAGGTCCTTCCACGTGCCGGCAACCTCCGGCACCTCGGCCTGGCCGCCGAGCTTGCCTTCGGTACCGACTTCGCGCGCGAGTCGCGTCACTTCCGCCGCGAAGCTGTTCAGCTGGTCCACCATAGTGTTGATGGTGTCCTTGAGCTGCAGGATCTCGCCCCTGACGTCCACTGTGATCTTGCGGGAGAGGTCACCGCGCGCCACGGCAGTGGTCACTTCCGCGATGTTGCGCACCTGGCCCGTGAGGTTGCGCGCCATGGAATTGACGTTGTCGGTGAGGTCCTTCCACGTGCCGGCGACACCAGGCACCACGGCCTGGCCGCCGAGCTTGCCCTCGGAACCCACCTCGCGCGCTACGCGGGTCACTTCCGCCGCGAAGCTATTCAGCTGATCGACCATCGTGTTGATGGTCTCCTTGAGCTGCAGGATCTCGCCGCGCACGTCCACCGTGATCTTGCGCGACAGGTCGCCGCGCGCGATGGCCGTCGAAACCTCGGCGATATTACGCACCTGGCCGGTCAGATTGCCGGCCATGAAATTGACGTTATCGGTGAGGTCCTTCCAGACGCCGCTGACGTCCTTCACCTCGGCCTGGCCGCCGAGCTTGCCCTCAGTGCCCACCTCGCGCGCCACGCGGGTCACTTCCGCCGCGAAGCTGTTGAGCTGATCCACCATCGTATTGACGGTGTTCTTGAGCTCGAGGATCTCGCCCTTCACGTCCGCGGTGATCTTGCGGGAGAGGTCGCCGCGGGCGATGGCGGTCGCGACCTCCGCGATGTTTCTCACCTGGCCGGTGAGGTTGCCGGCCATGGAGTTCACGCTGTCGGTCAGATCCTTCCAGGTGCCGGCGACGCCCGGCACCGCCGCCTGGCCGCCGAGCTTGCCTTCGGTGCCCACCTCGCGTGCCACGCGGGTCACTTCGGATGCGAACGAGCGCAGCTGGTCCACCATCGTGTTGATGGCTTCCTTGAGCTGCAGGATCTCGCCGCGCACGTCCACCGTGATCTTGCGCGACAGGTCACCGTTTGCGACCGCCACCGTGACCTCGGCGATGTTGCGCACCTGGCCGGTGAGGTTGCCGGCCATGGAGTTCACGCTGTCGGTCAGGTCCTTCCAGGTGCCGGCAACGCCCGGCACCGCCGCCTGGCCGCCGAGCTTGCCTTCGGTACCGACCTCGCGCGCCACGCGCGTCACCTCCGCCGCGAAGCCGTTGAGCTGGTCCACCATCGTGTTGATGGTGTTCTTGAGCTCGAGGATCTCGCCCTTCACGTCCACCGTGATCTTGCGCGACAGGTCGCCGCGCGCCACGGCCGTCGTCACTTCGGCGATGTTGCGGACCTGGCCGGTGAGGTTGGTGGCCATTGCGTTGACGCTGTCGGTGAGGTCCTTCCAGGTGCCGGCGACGCCCGGCACGATAGCCTGGCCGCCGAGCTTGCCTTCAGTGCCCACCTCGCGCGCCACGCGCGTCACCTCCGACGCGAACGAGCGGAGCTGGTCCACCATCGTGTTGATGGCTTCCTTGAGCTGCAGGATCTCGCCGCGCACGTCCACCGTGATCTTGCGCGACAGGTCGCCGCTCGCGACGGCGATGGTCACCTCGGAGATGTTGCGCACCTGGCCGGTCAGGTTGCTCGCCATGGAGTTGACGCTGTCGGTCAGGTCCTTCCAGGTGCCGGAGACACCGGCCACCGCCGCCTGACCGCCGAGCTTGCCTTCCGTGCCCACCTCTCTCGCGACGCGCGTCACCTCCGAGGTGAAGGCGCTCATCTGCTCGATCATGGCGTTGACGATGCTGGCCGAGCGCAGGAACTCGCCCTGCAGCGGCCGGCCGTCGACCTCGAGGCTCATGGTCTGCGACAGGTCGCCCTTGGCGACCGCCGCGATGGCGCGGGTCACCTCGGTGGTCGGCCACAGCAGATCATCGATCAGCGTGTTGACGGAGCCTTCCATCGCGCCCCAGGCGCCGGAGCGGCGGTCGAGCCCGACGCGATGGCGCGTGCGGCCTTCCTTGCCGACGATGCGCCCGGCGTGGTCGAGCTCGCTTGCCAGCCGCTCACTCGAGCTCACGATTTCATTGAACGTATCGGCGACCTTGCCGGCGAGCCCCGCCTTGTCGCCCGGCAGACGCACTGAGAAGTCGCCGTCGCGCACGGACTGCAGCGCGCGCAGGATCTCGCGCAGGTCGAGGGCATCAGCTTCGCTGCGCCCGGCACCGTTCGTGGTCTTACGCCGCTTGGCTCCGGTTCCTTGTTCTGGCGATTGCATTCTGATTCTCCAGCGTGATAGCCGGCCGCGCCACCGGGGCGCGGGCCTCAAAACGACAATGAATTACGGCCGGTCGATGCCGGCAAAGGGCGAGCGCCAGCGCACCACGCGCCGGGCGGCGGCGTGCTCTGCCAGGCGATGGCGACGCTTCCAGCCGCCGCTGCGCCGGCAGTCCGCTTTGCACCACGGACAGTCTCCCGCAAGCTGCGTCCGGAGTTCCGTGCGACTCAAGCCCCGACAGAAAGTTTCTAGTAATAAATGACGGCTAGCCTTGAGATGGCTGATCCGCCCATAAACCATAGCGGAAAGCCGCCAGCGAGGCAAAGTGTATTCGAGCCGCCACAGGGGTAGCGCGACCGATGCCAGCAACGGCGTCAGGGGTCGCCACTTGCGGACTGCCTGTGGGAAGTGGTGTACACTTTACAACGCGGGAAAAGGTCCGGGTCGCACGCTTGGCCACCCGCTGGCCGAGCAGGACGTCAGCAACAATGAGTGGGTCGCAGCCGGCAGGGTCCAGTGAGCCCGCGCCCGAACAACGGTCCGAACGATTGACGGTGGCAGCATTGCGCAATGCCATCCCCGGCCGCATGTGGGGCGGCAAGGGCTGTGGCACGCCCTGCGATTACTGTCGCGTGCTCGTGAGCGCCGAAGAAATCGAGTACGAGGTCGAAGCCCAGCTCGACCACGAGATCTTCACCCTGCACTTCCACCCTCGATGCTATGACGCCTGGCGGAGCAGCCGGGAGCGGCCGGCCGCCGCGGCCCCGGCGCCGCAAGAGAGTGATCCGTCCCCGCCCGCGGCTTGAGCTTTAGCTGGACCTCGAGCGTCACATGCTCCAGCCGCCGTCGATGACATGGATCTGCCCGGTCGTATAGACCGCCGGCGGCAAGATAGACCACCAGGTCCGCGATCTCTTCCGGCTGCCCGAGCCGTCCGATCGGCTGGCGCGCGATGAATGCGGCGCGCGCCTTTTCATACCCCTCGTCGGTCTTCCCCAGCGTCTTCAGGCGTCCCTCGAGTGAGGGGGTCTCCACCGTGCCCGGACAGATGGCGTTGCAGCGGATGCCACGGCTGACGAAATCGGCGGCCACGGACTTCGTCAACCCGATCACCGCCGCCTTGGTGGTCGCGTACACGCAGCGCACCGGGACCCCTTTGACGCTGCTCGCCACGGACGCCATGTTGATGATGGAGCCCGCGCCCTTCGCCAGCATGCCGGGCAGCACCGCCCGAATGGTACGCACCATGGCCTTGACGTTGAGGTCGTACGCGAAGTCCAGCTCCTCATCTGTGCAATCGAGCACCGTGCCGTGATGCACGAATCCGGCGCAATTGAAGAGAACGTCGACGATGCCTGCGAGTGCGACCGCGGACGCCACGCTGGACGTGTCGCGCACGTCCATGCGGCAGACTTCAATCCCGGCATTTTCCTCTCGCAACGTCGCAAGCTTTACGTCGTCAATGTCAGTAGCGACGACGCGCGCGCCCGCTGCGGCAAGCGCCAGCGCGCTCGAGCGTCCGATGCCCTGGGCTGCCGCGGTAACCAGTGCAGTCTTGCCTTGCAGATCCGGTGATGTAGTCATTTCTGTTGGTAGCATCGTTCCACGAGAGCCATTGTGTGCCACGCGTCCTCGACGGACGTCCTCAGAACCTCGTCCTCCCCGGCGGCGAAGCGCTGCAGGTTGGACATTGTGCCGATGAAGGCGTCGGGGAACCAGCTCCCTTCCAACTCCACGGCCCGCCACGGGCCGCCACGCGGCGCGATCCACAGCTCGTCCGGCTCCCCGCGCGGGTAATCCAGCAGCAACCCCAGCTTCACCAGGGCGGCGCCACGATCGCCCTCGAGGCGGAAGCTGGCATCCTGGAAGCGGCGACCGAAATCGTGATGATGATTGATGGACAGCGTCACGCGCAGCTCGTTGCCGTAGTCGAGAATGGCCGACGTGCGCGTGTCCGTGAGCCCGCTCCCCGGGAAATGATAGCTGCGGGCGAGGACCTGGCGCGGCTCGCCCGCGAGCGCGCGGATGGTATCGAGATAATGGACGGAGTGGGACACGATCTCGACCCGGGGGTTGGACTGCAGATGCGGAAAGAGCTCCCAGGGCGTGCGCAGGCTGAGGTGCACGTCGATGTCGAGCAAACGCCCGAGGAGCCCGCGCTCGAGCGCATCGGCCACGGCCAGCATCATCGGGGCGAACCGCAGTTGGAAGTTGACGGCGGCCACCAGCCGCCGCGCGCGGCAGACCGCCCGGATGGCCGTCGCCTGCTCCAGGTCGAGTCCCAGCGGCTTCTGGATGAGAACCGCGGCGCCCTCGGGCAACGCAGCGAGAATGGCCTCGTGCGCCACAGGCGGCGCGGCGACGTCGAACACACAGCCCGGCACGGCCGCCGCCGCTTCCTCCACGGAGCGAAACACCCGCTCGATACGCCACCGCTGCGCCGTTGCGCGGGCCTTCTCGGAATCGAGATCGACCACGCCCACCACTGGAAACCCGGCCTTGGCGTAAGCCGGCAGATGGGCGTCGTTGGCGATGCCACCGGTGCCGATGAGGACGATCGGGCTCGGGACGCTGGGGAGCGGATGGCGCTGGCACAGAGGCAGCGACGAGACAAATGAGCTCATGCGACGATGGCCTCGATCCGATCCTGCGCCTGCTGCAGCACAGAATCCAGTCCGACGCTCGTCGCCGTCGCTTGGGCGAGCAGGTCATCGATCACGTGTGCGATGCCCGCCAGCCGCGGATGCGCCGGCAGCTCACGCGCGTGCTCGTGCAGCACCGCGAGCTCGTGAAAGAAGGGAATGAGCCCGTTGACCTCGGGATCCACCCAGGTGGAGCGGCGCACGCCGATGGCGCCCTCCAGCGTCGTCAGCTTATCCATCGGAGCCGTGGCGATGTGACGCATGAAGGACCACGCAAGATCCTTCTGGCGGGAGCCCGACGCCAGCGCGAGCACCCAGAACACGTTCAACGACACACTCCGTCCGCCCTGGCCCTCGCCGCGCGGCAACGGCGCCACGGCGATGCGGCCCTTGACCCGGCTCGCCTCCCAACGCTCGCCGAGCGCCGCGAAGCCGAACCAATTGCTCATCAGGGCCACCCTGCCCTCACAAAAGAGGAGTCCCGACTTGACGCTGTCGAGATCGCGCGCGCCGGGAGCGATCGCCCCGTCGTCGGCGGCCAGACGGCGCAGGAACTCGAGCGCCTCCACGGCCGCCCGCGAGCAGAGCTGCGGGCGGCCGCTCTTCCCGAACGGCTCGCCGCCGCGGCTCCACACCTGGATGCAGAAGTCGTAGAAGCCATTGTGTCCGTCCGGAAACAACGCGAGGGCGGTCCCGTAGCAGCCGTGCTGCGGTGCATGCAGACGCCGCGCGGCCGCATGAAAGTCCTCCCAGGTCTGTGGTACCTCCAGCCCCGCCTCCGCGAGCAGATCCTTGCGGTAGATGAGACACGCCGGGCCGTCGTGATACGGCATGCCCCAGAAACCGCCGGCAAAGGACTGCAGTCCGAGCAGTGAGGGAGTCCACGCCTGCGGGAAATCGTCGATCGGAGCCCGCGCGAGTTGCGGTGTCAGATCGTCGATGAGCCCCGCCGCCTGCGCCTCGGCCAGCCAGTCGGTCGCCAGAAAGGTGATGTCGAGCGAGCCGTCGCTCAAGCCCCGTTCGTCGAAGAGACGGCGGTGGAGGTCGTTGAGCTCGAGCGGCTCGAGCTCGATCCGCAGCGGCAACCCGGCGGCGCGCGCGAAGTCGGCGAGCTGGCGCCGGATCGCGCTCTCGAAGGGGTCAAACTTCCGGACCGCGATTCTGAGCGTCGGCACCAGGCGCCTCCTCCTCCCGCTTCAAGCCCGCCTGCACCGCGATGACCTCGGCGCATGCCTGCAGCGCCGGCAGCATGGTCTCGAGATCGGGGCCGTTCCTCTCCTTGAGGGTCGCGATGGTGAGCGCCGCCTTGATGGAGGACTCGGGAGGGCCCACCGGCACGCCGATATCCAGTCCGCCGACGAACCGCTCGCCCTCCGCGCGCTCGTAGCCGCGCGCGCGGATCGCCGCCAGGCGCTTGATGAAGGCGGCGCGCAGGACCGGCTTCTCCCGCCGCCACTCGAGGTCGCGCACCAGGATCTCCTCCCGCTCCTGCTCCCCCATGCTGGCGAGCAGCACGCGGCCCGAGGTCGTGTGCAGCGGTGAATGCAGCGACCCCACCTCCACCGACAGGCGGAAGGGCCTCGGGCTGTCCTCCTGGGCAAGGACCAGGACGCGATCGCGGTGCAACACGCACAAATGACACGACTCGCGCACGTCCTCGGCAAGGGTGCGCATGAGCGGCTGTGCCGCCTTGAGGAGCACCTCGTACGGTGAGTGCGTCCGCGAGAGCTCGAAAAGCTTCAGGGTGAGCGAGTAGCCGCCGGTGACCGGCTCGCGCCGCAGGTAGCCGCGGCTCTCGAGACAGGCCAGCATGCGGAAGATCTCTCCCGCCTGACGCTTGAGCGCCCGGGCGAGCTGCGCCTGGGTGAGCGGCACAGCCTGTTCGGACAGGTACTCGAGCACATCGAGAGCCTTCTCGAGCGCCGGCACGGAGTACTTCGTGCGGCGCTCCTCGAGGCTCGTCAGCGAGTCTTGTGGCATAGGTATTCTCATGTGCTGCGCGCAGGATCTACGGGCTTCGCCGGAGGCGAACCCCGTAAGAGTAGCGGCGCGGGGACGCGCCGGAAAGATGCTCCGCCCCGCCGGCCGCCGATCGTATAGATCGCCGCGGCCGCGATCAGCACCGTGCCCTCAATCAATCCCTGGTAGTTCGCGCCCAGGTTCAGGACGTTGAAGCCGTTGGTCAGCGTGTAGAGCACGAGCGCCCCGGCAACGGTCTTCAGGACGCTGCCCGCGCCACCAAAGAGAGACGTGCCCCCAAGGATCGCCGCGGCGATGACGGTGAGCTCCTCGCCCTGCAGGGCAGTCGGGTTCATGGCGCCGAACCGCGAAGCGTAGAGCACGCCGGCAAACCCCGCGGCCAGCCCGGAGAGCACGAACGCGCCGATCCGGTAGGCATTGACGCTGATTCCGCAGAGCCGCGCCGCCTCGGCGTTGCCACCGACCGCATACGAGCGCCGCCCGACGGTGGTGAACTGCAGCACCAGCCAGACGAGCAGCGTGAAAGCCGCCATGTAGAGAATGGGGTAAGGAAACGGCCCCGCGCGTCCGCTCTCGAAGTTGGTCATGGCGGTGAGGGCAGCGGGTGTCCGCACCATGAGCGAGCGGCCGCCGGTGACGATGAGGACGAGCCCCCGGATAGCCGTCAACGTTCCCAGGGTGACGATGAAGGCGTTGATGCCTACGAGCT
This sequence comes from uncultured Pseudomonadota bacterium, assembly GCA_963833085.1. Classification (GTDB taxonomy): domain Bacteria; phylum Pseudomonadota; class Gammaproteobacteria; order Steroidobacterales; family Steroidobacteraceae; genus 13-2-20CM-66-19. The sequence goes on along the minus strand of CAWHWV010000005.1, from coordinate 178,564 downwards.
GCACCATGACCCCGTTGAGGAGTCCCACCGCGCCCGCCGCCGCGAGCGCTAGGAGGAGCGCAGGCCAGAAGCCGACGGCGTCCACCGCGCCAATCTGCACGGCCGCGGCAAGGGCCGCCACCGAGGCCACCGACAGATCGAAGTTGCCGGTGATCAGCACCACCGTCATCGCGACACCCATGAGGGCGACGGGCGAGGCCTGATAGAGGATGTTTATGAGGTTGACGGCGCTGAGATAGCTCGGGCGTCCGAGAGCCGCGCAGACGGCGGCGAGCGCAAGAATGATGAGGATCAGCGCGTAATAGACCCCCGCCTCGCGCAAAGCCAACGCCCGCCGAGCCTGCAGTCTCATAGGACCTCCCCATCGTGTTTCCTAGGAAACAAAATTTCTTGTTTCCTAGGAATCAAGATGCTGACCCTCCGCCATGGCCGCAGACTGGGCACGGGCCGCGCCCGAGGCGAGGAGGACCAGCTCAGCCTCGTCCGTCGCCCCGGTCATTCGCTCCGCGACGATGGCACCCTCACGCATGACGAGAATGCGGTCGGCGACAGCCGTGAGCTCCGTGAGCTCCGAGGACACCCAGATGATCGCGAGGCCGGCGGCGGCGAGCTCACGCACCAGGGCGAGGATCTCGCCCTTGGCGCCAATGTCGATGCCGGCGGTCGGCTCATCGAGCAGCAGCAGCTCCGTCGGCCCGCAGAGCCAGCGGGCGATGCTGACCTTCTGCGCGTTCCCCCCGGAGAGCTCCGTCACGGGTGTCGCTGCATCACGGGTCTTGATCCCGAGTCGCTGGATTGCCTCGTCGGTTGCGGCCGTCTCGCCGCTCGCGCGCAGGATGAGCCCCCAGCGCGCGAACCGCTCGAGGTGCGCCAGTGTCAGGTTCTTCGACAGCGGAAACTCCGGTACCAGTGCCTGCCGCTGCCGATCTTCGGGCACGAGCGCGATGCCGGCGGCGACAGCGGCCCGCGGCGAGCGCCGTATCCGCCTGCCATGGAGCCGCACCTCGCCGCGGGCGCTACGATCGGCGCCGAAGATGGCGTGCAGCAACTCGCTGCGCCCGGAGCCGAGGAATCCCGCGATCCCGAGCACTTCGCCGGCGCGGACCTCGAAGGAGCACGGCGCCAGGCGTCCGGGACTCTCGAGTCCGATGATCTCGGCAACCCTCCGCCCGCCCGCTTCGTTTGCGGCCACGCGGCCTGCCGTCTCGCGCGGCGGCCGGCCGACGATCGCGGCCGCCAGTCCCGGCTCATCGAGGACGGCCGTGGCCGCAATCAACACGCGCGCCCCGTCGCGCAACACCGTGACCTCGTCGGTCAGGGCCAACACCTCGTCGAGGAAGTGGCTGACCAGCAGCACTGCCCTGCCCTCGCCGGCGAGCCGCCGGATGGCGCGATGCACGATCCGCCGCTCGGTGGCGGCGAGCGAGGCGGTCGGCTCGTCCATGACGATGAGGGCGGCATCGGCCGCGAGCGCCTGCAGGATGCCGACCATCTGCCGCTCGCCGATGGCGAGCGTCGCGACGGGCGCATCCATGTCCATCTCATATTCGATCGCCGCCATGAGCCGGCGCAGCCTTGCCGCGAGCTGCCGTCCTCGCCGCCTGCCGCCGCGCTGCGCCAGGAACACGTTCTCCAGCACGGAGAGCGTGCCCACCAACGGGATCTGCTGGTGCAGCGTCGCGATGCCTGCCGCGCGCGCCTGCGCCGGCCGGCTCCAGCTCACACGCTCACCCCGCCACACGATGTTGCCTGCCGTGGCGCGCGATGCGCCCGCGAGAATGCGGATGAGCGTCGATTTACCGGCGCCGTTGGCTCCGAGGAGCCCGTGCACCGTGCCCTCGCGGACCGTGAGGTCGACACCCCGCAGAGCGGCTGTTCCGTTCGGGTAGACCATCTCCAGGCGTTCGAGCTGCAGGAGAGGGACAGGCTTCTCGCTCATACTGACGGCGCTCACCACTGCGCCGGGCACGCGCCCACATTCGTGCGCGTGATGCCCGGCGTGGGGTATGTGATGAACGCCGCATGCAGCGGCTTGCGGCCCGTGACGTCCCCGTAGAGCGCATCGAAGGCCAACGCGCCGAGCTGACGCGGCTGGTAGCAGACCGTGCCGTCGATCCTGCCGGCCTGCAGCGAGACCATTGCGAGTCGCGAGCCGCCGATGCCGATCAGACGCGCAGCGGAGCCGGCTGAGCGCGCCGCGTGCGCACAACCCACCGCCATGTCGTCGGCTTCGTTGAAAAACAGGTCGATGTCCGGGTGCGCGGCGAGAATGTTCTGACATGCCGCGTCCGCATCGTCCGCCGTCCAGTTGCCGGGCTGCGAGGCAACGATGCGGTAAGTTGCGTGTGCCGCATCCAGCGCCTGTTTGAAGCCCGCGGCTCGCTGCAAGACCTCGGGGAAGCCCGGCGCGCCCTCGATGATCGCGATCCGCGCCGCGCGATCCCGCGGCAATAGCGTCAGCGCGAGCCGTCCGGCCTCCTGGCCCGCAACGACCTCATCCTGCGTAACGAGCGCGGCGAGCTTGGGATAGACCTCATGCAGCGGCCGGGTGTTGGGATCGCCGACCTGGGAGCCCACCGCCACCACGGCAATTCCCGCGGCCGCCGCCCGGTCGACCCAACTCTGGGCGATGACGGAGTCGAGCGGCATGAGCACGATGCCGTCGACCCGCTCCGACAGCAGGTCGTCGAGGTCGTTCGCCTGCTTCTGTACCTTGCCCTGCGCATCGAGCACGATCGCCTCGACGCCGGCGCGCGCGGCCTGCTGCTGGAATCCCTGCGCGATGGCGGCGGCGAAGGGATAGCTGAGCCCGGCGCTCGAGAGCCCGAATCGCAGCGGCGCGCCGTGTGTCGCGCCGGCAGCAGCGGTTGCGGAATGCCCCGGCACTGCCGCGAGCGCCAGGAGGGTTGCCACCGCCGCCGTGCGCGCGCTCACGGCATGTTGCCGGGCGAGACGATCATGGCGCCGCGCTGCGGCGCGCGACGAGATACAGGTGCTCGCAGACCAGCACCAGCTCGGCACGCTGATTGGCGATCTCGACCGCCTCGACCACCACCCCATGCGTCTTGCGCCTGGGATGATCGCGCTTCTCCGTGATGCGTGCGGTGACGGTGAGCGTGTCGCCTATGAACACCGGCCGGAGGAAGCGCACACGGTCATAGCCGTAGGACATCGCTCGCGGATTGATTGTGCTCGCCGTCATGCCGATCCCGACGCTGAGCACCAGGGTACCGTGGGCTATGCGCTGCTTGAAGTCCTGGGTGGCGCACCACTCCGCATCCATGTGGTGAGGAAAGAAATCGCCCGTCTGGCCGGCGTGGATCACGATGTCGGCCTCGGTCAGCGTGCGCCCCAGCGAGCGGCGGCTGAAGCCGATCGCGTAATCCTCGAAATATTGCTCGGCGATCATGAGTCACTTCCCGCCGACGGCCGGCTCGATCCGGCGCAGGATCTCCTCGTTGTCCGCGCCGAGCGCGGGCGCGCCGCGGGGAGAAGTCAACACCTCACCGTCCACCCGCAGCGGGCAGCGCGTGGTGCGCATGACGCCGTGCTCGGGGTTCTCGATCTCCTGGGTGAGCTCGAGTGCCGCGAAGCCGTCGTGGTGCACGAGCTGCGGCCAGTCGAGCACCGGCGCGCACCAGATGTCGGCCGGCTCGAGCAGCGCCAGCCAATGCGCCGTCGGCTCGAGCGCCAGGTGCTCGGCGAGCAACGCCTTGATGCGGGCGCGGTCCTTGAACCAGGTCGCGGGGTCGGCGTAAGCATCGAGGGCCTTGCAGCCGGTGAGCTCGGCGAGCCTGCCCAGCGGCGCCATGGCGAGCGCGAGCCAGCCGTCGGCGGTTCTGTAGATACCGTAGGGCGCGCCGAGGTAGACGCTCGCGTTGTTGACCGCATCGCGCGGCGGCTGCCGGCCGTCGCCGTTCAGGAAGGCCGTGAGCTGCTCGAACTGCATGTCGATCGCGGATTCGAGGAGACTCACGTCGACGCGGCCGCCCCGGCCCGTGCGGCCGCGGCGCACCAGCAGCGCGAGCACCCCCTGACAGAGTTGCGCTCCGGCCATGAGATCGGCCATCGACAGACCCACCGGCACGGGCCCCTGGCCGGCATCGCCCGAGAGCCACGCCAGCCCCGACACGGCCTGCACCAGCAGGTCCTGCCCCGGCTTCTCCCGCCAGGGCCCGCGCGAGCCGTAGCCGCTGATGGCGGCATAGATGATCCCGGGATGGAGGCGCGCGACGGTATCGAAGTCGAGACCCAGCCGATCCATCACGCCCGGGCGGAAATTGTGCACCATGACGTCGGCGCGCGCGATCAGCGCCTTCACCCGCTCGAGGTCACGCGGCGATTTCAGGTCGGCGGTGAAGCTCTTCTTGTTGCGGTTGATGGTGTGGAAGAGCGCGCTGTCGGCGCCGAAAACCTGGTCGGCGAGCTGCAGCTGGCGGGCAAGGTCGCCGCCGCGGGGGCGCTCCACCTTGATGACCTCGGCGCCGAGATCGGCGAGCCGAAGACAGCAGGAAGGTCCGGCGAGGAACTGGCTGAAGTCGAGTACCAGCACTCCCTCGAGAGGACGTTCCCCACCCCCCGGCTGCTGCTGGCCTGCGTGCGCTACCGTCAACCCCACTCCTCGCGTATAGTTTATATATAAATGCTATGTTCGTTGACAAACGATGTCAATCCACCTGGGGGGCGGCTGCGTGGCATGACCTGGGACCACCCGCGGGGCTACGATCCGCTCATTGCCTGCTCCGCAGTCTGGGAAGCGCGCACCGGTGTACGCGTCGAATGGGACCGTCGCTCACTGCAGGACTTCGAGTCGTTTCCGGTCGCGGAGCTGGCGGAACGCTACGATCTCATCGTGATCGATCATCCGCATGTCGGTCAGATCACACGCGAGCAATGCCTAGTACCGCTCGACGACAGGACGGACGTGGCGCTCCGCCTCCGGAAGGACTACGTTGGCGCCTCGCTCGCGAGCTATGTCTGGGAAGGAAGGCTCTGGGCCCTCCCCATCGATGCGGCGGCGCAGGTCCAGGCGTGGCGGCCGGACCGGCTGGCGAGTCCGCCCGCCGAATGGCAGCAAATGCTCGCGCTCGCTGCCGCCGGCGCAGTGCTCTGCCCGCTGCGCCCGCCGCACAATCTCATGGCTCTCTTCACCCTGAGCGGGCTTGCAGGCAGCCCGGCGCGAGTGGACGGGCCCGAGCTCCTGGCGCCGGCGGGCGCCGGCATCGCCTATGAGCTCCTGCGGGAGCTCACCGCTCTCATCGACCCGACCTGCCTCGCCATGGACCCCATAGCGGTGCTCGAGCGGATGTCGCAGCCGGATTCCTCCCTCATCTCCTCGCCGCTCATTTATGGCTATGTGAGCTACTCGCGTCGGGCCAGCGAGCCCGCCGGCGGCCGCGCCGCGCTCGCCTTCGGCAACCTGATGCCCCTCATGTCGGGCTCCCCGCCCACCGGGTCGGCGCTCGGCGGCACCGGCATCGCGGTGTCCGCGCGCTCGCTGCGGCGGCAGGCGGCCATCGAGTTCGCATACTGGGTGGCGGGGCAGGAGGCACAGCGCGGGCCTTATCTCGCCGGCGGCGGCCAGCCCGCGAGCAGCGCCGCCTGGGAAGATGCCGCGGCCAACAGCGCCGCGCTGGATTTCTATCGCAACACCCGCGCGACCCTCGAAAGCGCGTGGCTGCGCCCGCGGCATGCGGGCTACATGCGTTTCCAACATGCGGCCGCGGAGCGGCTGCGGCAGGGGCTCGAGTCGGGTGAGCCGGCACGCAGCGTCATTGTGGCGATCAATCGTCTGTTCAACGGAGTGCCAGCATGAGCCGACAAACCTCCAGGCGTGCGTTCCTGCGCGGTGCCGCATCCGTGGCGGCCGCCGGCGCGCTCGCCCCGGGATTGCGGCTGGCGCAGGCGCACGGCGCGGCGGCAACAGCCGGGCCACCGCGACTCGGGGAGCGGCTCCAGGACTTCGACTACGGCAGGGTCGCGCTCACCGGCGGCCCGCTGAAGTCACAGTACGACTTCATCCATAGCCATTACCTCGGGCTCGACAACGACCGCCTGCTCAGGGTCTACCGCCAACACGCCGGCCTGGCCGCGCCCGGCCTCGACATGGGCGGCTGGTATGGCGAGGGCGGCTTCATTCCGGGCCACTCCCTCGGCCAGTACATCTCTGGTCTGGCGCGCCTTGGACGCAGCACGGGAGATGCGGCGTGCCACCGCAAGGTCGCGGAGCTCATCGACGGCTTCGCCGCCGCGCTCGCCGCCAATTCCGTTCCCTACGCCGGACCCGGCGCGCAACAGCTCTGGCCCGCCTACGTACTCGACAAGCACGTCATTGGGCTGCTCGATGCCTACACGCTGAGCGGTGTCGAGCGCGCGCGGACGCTGATACCCGATGTGGTCCGAGGCGCCCTGCCCTTCATCTCTCCGGTGAGTCGCGACCGGGTCGGCGTCAAGACGCCGCCTTACGACGAGACCTACATCCTGCCGGAGAACCTGTTCGCCGCCGCGCGACTGACAGGCGATTCCCGCCTGCGGCAGCTCGCCGTCAAATACCTTCTCGATGCACCCTACTTCGATCCGCTGGCGCGTGGGGACGACGTCTTGCCCGGGCGGCACGCCTACAGTCACGTCATGGCGCTGAACTCGGCCGCCCGGGCGTATGTCGAGCTTGGTGACCCGCGTTACCGCGCGGCCGCCGCGAACGGCTGGAAATTTCTCGAGATGCAGAGCTACGCTTCCGGCGGCTGGGGTCCCAACGAGACACTGGTTCGCCCAGGCACCACCGATCTCGCCGCCAGCCTGACGACGACGGACAATCATTTCGAGACACCCTGCGGCTGCTACGCCACGATGAAGCTGGCGCGTTACCTCATGCGCTTCACTGCCGACGCGCGCTACGGGGATGCACTGGAGCGAGTCATGTACAACGGACTGCTCGCCGTCAAGGCGCCGGACTCCGAAGGCAACTCGCCGTACTACTCGAGCTACAACCCCGGCGCGACGAAAGTCTTCTATCCCGCGAAGTGGCCCTGCTGCTCCGGCACGCTTGGTACAAGGTGTTGCCGATTACGTCCGCAATGTCTACTTCCAGGCGCCCGGCGCGATATACGTGAATCTCTTCACCCCGTCGAGCCTCAGGTGGTCCGTTGGCGGACGCAGAATCAGCCTCACGCAGCAAACCGACTATCCGGCCGGCGAGCAGGTAGCATTGGCCGTGGACACCGATGCGCCCACGGCATTCGCGGTCATGATCCGCATCCCGGGTTGGCTGCAGCAGGACGCCGGAGATTCGCGTCAACGGACGGCGCGTGACGTCGACGGCCGTACCAGGCACTTTCGCCGCGCTGCGGCGCACCTGGAAGCGCGGCGATCGGATCGAGCTGCGGTTGCCGCAAGCCTTCCGAGCGGAGCCCATCGACGCCTCGCATCCCGCCACCGTGGCGCTCATGCGCGGCCCGCTGATGTATTGCGCGCTCAACTTCGGCGGGTCGGGCGCAGCTGCACTGGACAGGCCGCTTGCAACGCTCACGACCGCGCCGCTCACGCCGGTTGCCGGTGCCCGCCAGAGCTACGTGCAAGCGAACGCCGCACGGCAGACGATCTTCGTGCCGTTCTACACCGTGGAGAACGAGTCCTACGATGTCTACTTCCAGCGGACCTGACAGGGCCGGGCGCGTCATCGCGCGATACTGGATCGAGACGGCGCGTCCCCTGCAGGAGGCTGCGGCCGTGATGGCCGGCGAGCAGTCCACCGGCACCTTCGTGCGGGTCGCGGGGGAGACCGATGAGCTGCGCGAGCGCTTCGGCGCGCGCATCGAGTCGCTCGTCGAGCTCGGCGAAGCGACCGCGCCCTCGCTGCCGGGCGCCTGGGCGCCGACATCCGCCGCCGACCGGCGCCGCACGGCGGAAGTGACGCTGTCCTGGCCGCTGCACAACTTCGGCCCTTCGCTTCCCAACCTCCTCGCCGCGGTCGCGGGCAACCTCTGGGAGCTCAGGCCCTTCTCCGGCATGCGGCTGCTCGACCTGTCGCTGCCGCCGGAATTTCTCGAGCGCTACCGCGGCCCGCAGTTCGGCATCGCGGGCACGCGCAACCTGACCGGGGTGCACGGCAGGCCCCTCATCGGCACTATCATCAAGCCGAGCGTCGGCCTCTCGCCCGCGGCCACCGCAGAGCGGGTCGCGCAGATCGCCGCGGCCGGCATCGACTTCGTCAAGGACGATGAGCTGCAGGCCGACGGGCCGCACTGCCCTTTCGAGGAGCGCTTGCCCGCCGTGATGCACGTCCTCCACGCCCACGCCGACAGGACGGGCAAGCGCGTGATGTACGCGGTCAACATCACCGGGGAGATCGATGAGATGCTGCGCCGGCACGATCGGGTCGTGGCCGAGCGCAATACCTGTGTGATGGTCAGCCTGAACAGCGTCGGCCTGCCGGCGCTCGCGGCGCTGCGGGCGCATTGCCAGGTCGCGATCCACGGCCACCGCAATGGCTGGGGGCTCCTCGGCCGCTCGCCGGCCATCGGCATGAGCTTCATCGCCTGGCAGAAGCTCTGGCGCCTGGCGGGCATCGATCACGTGCACGTCAACGGCCTCGACAACAAGTTCTGCGAAAGCAACGCTTCGGTGATCGCCTCGGCGCGCGAGTGCCTGACACCGATGTTCCCTGCGCCGCACCGCGGCTGTGAGGTCATGCCGGTCTTCTCCTCGGGGCAGTCGGCGCTACAGGCGCCGGACACGTACCGCGCGCTCGGCTCCGTCGATCTCATTCATGCGTGCGGCGGCGGCATCATGGGTCATCCCGGCGGCATCACCGCGGGTGTCAGGAGTCTGCATCAGGGCTGGGAGGCCGCCGTGGCCGGAATCCCTCTCACCGACTACGCGCGCAGCCACCGTGAGCTCACCGAAGCGCTCGCGGCGTTCGGGCGCTGAAGGTCGGCGCGTGGTCCGGCGGCTCTACGCCTACTACGGCGACGACTTCACGGGTTCGACCGATGTGCTCGAGGCATTGGCGCTCGCTGGCGTACGCACCGTGCTCTTCACCGGCGCGCCCGCGGAAGAGCGGTGGCGGGAGTTCGCGGACTGTCAGGCGTTCGGGATCGCCGGCGAGAGCCGCAGCCGTCCGCCGGAATGGATGAGCGAGCATCTGCCGGCCATTTTTGCGCGGCTGGGCGCGCTCGGCGCGCCGATCGTCCACTACAAGACCTGCTCGACTTTCGACAGCTCGCCGCAGATCGGCTCGATCGGGCGCGCGCTCGAAATCGGCCGCGAGACGCTGTCGCCGGCTTTCGTTCCGATCGTGGTGGCGGCACCGCATCTGCGGCGTTACCTCGCCTTCGGCAACCTTTTCGCGGCCGCCGGCGACAAGGTCTGCCGCATCGACCGGCACCCGAGCATGCGATCCCATCCGGTCACTCCGATGTACGAGGCGGACCTGCGACGTCATCTTGGCGCGCAGACGCCGCTGCCCATCGGACTCGTGGATCTGACGGCCTTCGCGCGGGGTCGCGCGCCCGAGGCGCTGGCGCAATGCCTCTCGCGGGGCGATGCGGCCGTGCTGTTCGACGGTGTGGGCGAAGCGGAGCTCGGGGAGACCGGGCGGTTGGTGTGGCAATACGCGACGCTGAGGCAACATGCGGGCTCCAAGCATCCGCTCTTCTGCGCCGGCAGCTCCGGCCTGACCTACGCCCTGTTGGCCGCGTGGCGCCGCAGGCATGTGATTGCAGGCGAGCCGACACACACCCCGGCCGCGCCGGTCGAGACGATTCTCGTGTTGAGTGGCAGCTGCTCGCCAGTGACAGAGCGTCAGATCCGCACGGCGCTCGCCAACGGTTATCACGGCATTCCGCTACAGACGGAAACGGCCTTCGAGGAGGCCGTGGCTCACCTGCGCGCGGGACAGAATACCGTCATTTACAGTGCGCTCGGGCCGCTTGCCGCCGCGGCGCAGCCCGGAGGCGAGGCGCTCGGCCGCCGCGCGGGCGCGCTACTTCGACGCATCCTCACTGAGACAAGCGTGCGGCGCGTCGTGCTCGCAGGTGGCGACACCGCGACCCACGCAGTCGGCGAGCTCGGCATTCACGCGCTCACCTGGGCTGCGAGCCTCGAGCCCGGCGCGCCACTCTGTCGCGCGCATGCGCAGACGCCGGATCTCGATGGCCTACAGCTTGTCCTCAAAGGTGGTCAGGTTGGGGGTGACGACTTCTTCGAGCGCGTGCGGCTCTGGCGCTAAGCCCGCCGTACAGTCCACTCGCGAGAACACTACCGCAGCGATCATCACCATCAGCGCCACGATCTGCAGCGGCAGCTCGTAGTTGCCGCTCGCGCCGACGATGTAGCCAAAGGCGAGCGTGCAGAGCACTCCACCCGCCTGGCCGGCCGTGTTCATCATGCCCGTCGCGAGGCCGCCCTGCGGACCGCCGATGCTCATGCACATCGCCCACGCCGAGGGCAGCATGAGATCCATCACGGCGAAGCCGGCACTCGAGAGCGCAATCACGGCGCCGTGGCTGCGCGCCAGGCTCATGAAGAAAAGGAGCGCCGCGCCGACGGCGAGACAGCCGAAAGTAATGGCGCGCGAAGCCGTGCGCAGGCCGATTCGAACTCCCAGACGGTCGCAGAGCGCCCCGCCGATGAGATTGCTGACCATGCCGAGGAGGAAGGGAAAGGAGGCGTAGACGCCCATCTGCCGCAGCGAGAAATGACCCGCGTGCACCAGCCAGCTCGGATACCAGTTGAAATAGAACCAGGTGCCGCAGCCGTAGCAGCCATAGGCGAGCACGATGAGCCAGAGATGGCGCAATCCGAGGAGTCTTTTCCAGGCACGCCGCCGTGCCGGCCGCGCTCGCGCGCGGCGCCGATCTCCGCGAGCTCCGCGGCGGTGATGCGCGGCTGAGCGGCGGGATCGTCGTGATACCACCGCCACCAGAACGCCGCCCAGACGGCGCCCACCGCCGCCAGGACCCAGAACACGGCGCGCCAGCCGAGAGTCGCCGCGAGCGGCACCAGCAGGAGCGGCGCCAGCGCCCCTCCGAGACGGCTCGCGCCCCAGACGACCCCTTGGCCGCGCGCCCGCTCGCGCGCCGGCAACCACCGCCAGAGAACCCCGGCGGCGTTGGGATAGGCTCCCGCCGAGCCGATGCCGAAACAGAAGCGCACGACCACGAGCTCGATGAAGCGCGAGCTCGCGCCCGTCAGCGCCGTGAACGCCGACCACCAGGCGGCGATGCGCGCGAGCTCGCGCCGCTGGCCGTTGCGATCCCCGAGCGCGCCCGAGGGAATCTCGAAGATGCCGTAGGCGATGACGTAGGCGCTCAACACCCAGCCCCATTCGGCGGCGCCGATCCCGAGGTCGTGCCGGATCCAGGGCGCGAGGACCGCGATCGCCGTCCGGTCGATGAAGGTGATGACCGAGACGACTCCGAGCAACGCGACTACGGCGTAGCGCTTGCGCATCGCTCAGTTGGGACGCAGGCGGGCCAGTCTCTCGCGTACGTAGTCCATCGCGAGCCCGGGGCTCGAGAGCACGGGCGCGGTGAGCGCCTCGGGAGGCAGCCGGTCGATCACACGCGCCATGGATGCCTGCGCCAACACGATGACATCGACGTCACCCAATTTGTTGATCATGGCTTTGGACACCAGCGCATCGTGCGTCTCGGTATCGCCTGCGATCACCGCATCGAAGGCGCCCTCACACAGGCATTCGACGAGCTCCACGTCCTTTCCCGCCTCCTTCGCCTTGCGGAGGATGAGCTCCGATGTCGGCTCGAGCGTCGTGCGCAGCGTCGCCGCGACGCCGATCCTTCGGCCCTTGGCCACGGCCGCCTCGGCCATCGGCTCGTCGACCCGCAGCACCGGCTTCTGGAACTGACCCTGGATGAGGTCCACCGCCGGCCCGATGGAGGAGCAGGTCACCATCACGAGCTCCGTCCCCATCTTGAAACTCGCGTCGGCGAAGATGCTGAGCGCATCGATGGTCGGTTGCCGGACCCCGCCCGCCTCGATGGTGTCCTTGATCATCGACTCGTTGATGATCTGAGTGACCTTGACGTCGGGCAGCCGCTCGCGGCAGAGCGGGGTGAAGACCTGCACCATCAGAGGCGCGGTGTGGATGAGGCAAATCCTGCGGGCTGTCATGATCGTCTCCTCAAGTCGTATTTTCCGGAGCCGAGCTCGACGATGAAGTGCGAGCCCTGGCTCCCGATGAGTCTCTGCGCCGCGGTTCCCAGGGGACGGCCGCCCTCCTGCCAGTCGTGCGGCCGTCCCGGCAGGCGCACTTCCGCCACCGAGTTGGCGGGCAGCTCGAGCGCGAGCTGCGTCAGGCCGTGCCGGCCTCCCTGGATGTCGGTCGCGACCGGTCCGAGGCAGGAGTCATAGCGGGCGCGCACGCGCCCGATGCGCGGGTCGAAGATCGGATCGACGGCGATGCGCCGAAAGCCCGGCGCCGCCTCGGCGATGCCGGCGAGACGCCGGTACATGAACCCCACCACGGCGCCGAAGGCGTAATGGTTGTAGGAGTTCATCGCCACGTCGCCGACGTCGCCGTTCCATCGCTCCCACATCGTGGTCGCGCCCTTCGCGATCATGTATCCCCACGAAGGGTACTTCGTCTGCAGGAGGAGCGACACGGCGAGCTGTTCGTGTCCGGTGTCAGCCAGCGAATCGAGGAGGTACGGCGTGCCGAGAAAACCGGTCGAGAGCCGCGTGCCGCGCCGCTCGATGTCGGCCGCGAGCCTCGCGCCCGCGGCCTCTCGCAGCGCCGCCGGCACCAGTCCGAAGCGCAGCGACAGTGAATAGCCGGTCTGGCTGTCGTTCCCCACCCTGCCGTCGGGCTGGACGAACTCCTGCGCGAACGCCTGCTCGATGTTGGCGCGCATGCGCGCGTAACCGGCGGCATCGTCGGCATGCCCGATGGCCGCGGCCATCTCCGCCATGAGGCTCGCGCAGCGGGCCCAGAACGCGGTCGCCACCAGCGCCTTCGGCGTGGTCTCATCCGAGGGGCTCTTCGCATCCACCGACAGCCAGTCCCCGAGGTCGAGCCCGCGGCGCTGGCGCCAGATGAAGTCCGGGTTGGCTTCGGACACGTAGTCGAGCCAGCGCCGCATGGGCAGCCAGTTCTCTTCGATCACCGCCGTGTCGCCATAACGGCGATAGAGCGTCCACGGCAGGATCACCCCGGCATCGCTCCATCCCGCGGTCACCATCTCCGGGAAGGAGCGCGGCTGCGGAGTGACGATGGGAAACGCGCCGTCGGACGTCTGGCCAGCCCGCACCTCGGCCATGAAACGGCGGATGAAGGCATCCACGTCCATGTTGAATGCCGCCGCATCGAGGAACACCTGGATGTCGCCCATCCAGCCCATGCGCTCGTCGCGCTGCGGACAGTCCGTCGGCACGCCGAAGAAGTTGGAGCGCTGGCTCCAGAGCGCGTTGTGCCAGATGCGCTGCGCGAGCGGATTCTCCAGCGACAGCGTTCCGGTCTGCCGCGCATCGGTGTGCGCCACGAGCCCTTCGAGCGAGTCGACGCCGGGCTTGCCGGGAAAGCCCGTGACCTCCACGTAGCGAAAGCCGTGGTAGGTGAAATGAGGCTCGTAAGCCTCCCCGGCCGGATCGCCGCGCAGGGTGTAGGTGTCGGTGGCGCGAGCCCCGCGCAGATTTGACTGGTCGACCTCGCCGTCCGCGCGGAGGATTTCCGCAAAGCGCAGGCGGACGACGGTGCCGGCCGGACCCTTCACGTGCAGGCGGCACCAGCCGGCGAAGTTCTGTCCAAAATCGAACACGAACACGCCCGGCCGCGGCCGTGTGATCCTGCGGGCGGCCAGCGACTGCAGCGCCCGGATCGGCGGGTCGATCTGCGCCACGAGCCGCGTCGCGGGCGCGGCGCCTATCGCGGCCGCCCGCCATGGGCTGGCTGCGGCGTGCTGACCCGACTTCACGCACGCACAGCCCTCCGCTCGCGCGTCATAGTCCTCACCGTTGTAGATCTCCGAGGAGCGCACAGCGGACGCCGCGAGACGCCAGCTCGCATCTGTCGCGATGACCTCGCGGCTGCCATCTTCATAGTCCAACACCAGTTGCGCGAGGAAGCGGCGCGGGCTGTCGCCGAAGCAATAACGCTCGTTGTTCCAGGCGAACGCTGACGCGTACCAGCCGTCTCCGATCAAGGCGGCGATGTCGTTGGCTCCTTGCTTGAGGAGCGGCGTCGCGTCATGGCATTGATAGAGCACGTGATCCGTCGCCACAGAAATTTCCGGCGCCAGACGCGCCGTGCCCAGTCGCTGGCTATTGATGTGGATCTCGTAAGCTCCGAGCGCGGTGGCATAGAGTCGAGCGCGCGCCAGAGGCTTCACAACGTTGAAATCGCGGCGTGCCCACTGCGCCGCGCGAGGTGGGCGCGGATCGCAGGGAACCGAGACCGCTCTTGCGTGGGCCCATGACCCGTCGTCGAATTCCAACGCCTGCCAACCCGGCGGCGCGTCGCTCGAGGCGCGCCAGTCCTCGCCCGAGGTCAGCCTGCGAATTCCGCCACCGGCCTCGCGCACAATCATCAGCGCCGCGACCCCTGCGCCGGTGCTGGGCATGAACCCGCCGACCGCCGCTTTCGCCTGCACGGCGATGACGTGCGCACCTGCTGCGGTTGGCAGCGGGAAGCGCAACATCGTGCCCCAGTAGATCCTGGCCGGCAGGGTGGCCGGCTTGCCGTCTATCCAGACACCGAGGAGATCGTCCTTCGCGCTGACGAGCAGCTCCGCCGCGGTTGCCGGCTGCCGCAGCTCGAGGTGGTAGCGGAATTGCTGCGGCAGGGGGGCGAGGCGGATGGCGTCACTCCAGATCCATTGCACTCCCGCCTGGCGGATCGTGCGCTCCTCCGGGTCCTCGATGTCGAGCCACTGCCCCTGCCAGTCCGAAGGCTCGAGCAAACCCATCTCGAACCAGGTCGCCGTGCTCGCGGCCGAGGCGCGGCCGGCGCCATCCCACACCTGCACACGCCACCAGACGCGCTCCCCGGCATGTAACACCTTGCCGTCATAGGCGACCTCGAAGCAGCGATCGGCGGCCACCCGCCCGCTGTCCCAGAGATCGGCTTCGCCCGCCTCCAGACGCTCTCGGGTCGATGCGGCCGTGACGCGGTACGCGCTCTGGCGGGCGCCGCGCCCGGCGCTGGTCACCGACCAGGAGAGGCCCGGCCGGGAGACTTCCAAACCCAACGGGCACTCGACCCGCTCGGTCCAGAGTTGCCCCACCGCGAGCGTCGCCTGATCGGCGGGCGCATCAGCAGATGCCGCGGCGGCGGCTGGCGCCGTGCGCAGCAGAGTCGGCGCGGCCGCGAGAAGGCCCGTGCCAAAGAGGAGACGCCGGCGGTCGATCTTCGCCATCGGCGCCTCGCTCAGCCGGATCCATGCGAGCCGACGATGGGTACCCGCGCCAGTGGCGCGTGCGCCGATCCCCGTGCAAACAGGCGTTGGAAAGCGGCTTCGGCCATGGCTGCATACCCGGCGTCGTTGGGATGTAAATCATCGCCGCACTGGTCCGCGCCCAGGAAGTGCAGCGGACTGCCGGGATCGCGCAGCGCCGCATCGAAATCGACGACGCCATCGAACCCCTGTCCCTTGCGGATCCAGGCGTTGACCTGCTCGCGCACCTGCTCTCCCTGGGGACGCGAGTAAGTCGCCCCTTCATAAGGGACCAGCGTGCCGAGAAAGATCTGCAACCCGCGCGCGTGCGCGCGCCGGATGAGATCCTGATAGGCGCCGATGATGTCCGCGGCCGCGAGCGGGCCGCCGTTGCCTTCCGGGTCGAAGGCCCAGCCGATGTCGTTGATGCCCTCGAGCAGCAGGATGGCCTTGACACCCGTGATGTCGAGCGCATCCCGCCCGAAGCGGTCGAGCGCCTTCGGACCCGCGCCATCGTGCAACAGACGGTTGCCGCTGATGCCGGAGTTGATGACGACCCAGGAGTGGTCGCTGTCGCGCTGGGCCGCGAGCAGTGCCGTCAGCCGCTCCGGATAATCGCGGTGAGTACCCTCCGTGGCGCAGGCACCCTCGGTGATGGAATCACCGAAAGCCACCAGCACCTGTGGCGCCACCTGTTGAACAATAGCAGTGTCGACATCGACGCCATCAGCGAGCCCCGGCGCCTGCGAGCGTCCGCCCTGCGGCCAGATCGACTCGGCAGAATGGTCACCTGGGGGTGAGATCTCGAGGTTGAAGAGGTGACCGGCCGGGGCGGCGCCGCTCGGGTAGTAGACGGAGATCGCGAGATTTTGGAAGCGGCGGACTTTCAGCTCGACGGGATCGCTGACGAGCGCGTTGCCTGTCAGGATAGTCGCACCGGGCTCGCCGCCAAAGGTGACGGCGCGGTCCGTTCCGGGCTCGGTCACGCCGTTCGGCGACGAGAGCGCGACGTGCACGGCACCGAACTGCAGCGGACCGAGGCCAAGCTCGTTGGTGAGGCGGATGCGCACCCGATCACCGGCCGCCTCGAGCTGCACGACCTGGCGGACCGTCCGGTGGCTGAAGGTGCGCACCTGATCGCAGGCCCAAACCGCAGTCGGTGGAAATGGCGGCGAATACCAGGCCGCCACCCAATGGCCATCGGCCGCCAACGCTACGGACGCGGCGAAGCACAGCGCGGCGCCAAGAAGAAATCTCATCCGCGCACCACGAGCATGTTGCCCAGGCCGATGACGACGGTAGCCCCTATCAGGATGATCAAACCCGCCGTCATGACGACGAAGCTGCGCCCGCTGGCACCCTTCCATTCCTTCAGCGCCAGGCCCCAGAGCGTCGCGAAGATGATGATGCTCGACATGTGCAGGGTCCAACTCGAGAAGGCGTACCGACCCATCTGGCTTTCCCCCATGGTGTAGAAGAAGAACTGCAGGTACCACGCGGTGCCGCCGAGCGCGCACAGGAAGAAATTGCGGCTGAACGGCGCCACCGGGTTTGCGGGCTGGCGCGCGCCGGCATTCCTGACGATCAGATACGCGCACCAGATGGCATTCGTCGTGAACCCTCCGAGGAGAACGACCACCAGCACCGGCAGCCCCTGCGACAGAGGATCGGTGCCGTGCGCGAGCGTCAGGTGGCGGATCGGATCGCCGGCATCCAGCCCGTAGGCAAAGCAACTGCTCATGATGCCGGAGAACACCGCCACGGCGAGTCCCCTGCGAAAATCTTTCGCCTGCGGCTGACCCGTGTCGTCGAGGTGCTGCGCCGCCTGCTCCCGCTCCTTGTCGTGCCCCGCCTTGCCGACGACGGCGATGCCACCGAGTGCGATCGCGACGCCACCCAACACAACACGTCCGCCCAGGGTATGGATCAGGCTGCCGAAGAGCTGGCCGCTGACGAGCGGCGGGATCAGCGTGCCAAATGCCGCGGTGAGACCGAGGGCAATCGCGGTACCGAGCGAGATGCCCAGATAACGCACGCTGAGACCGTATGTGAGGCCGCCGAAGCCCCACAGGAAGCCGAAGAGATAGCAGAGCTCGAGGGTGCGCGGCGGCGTCGCGGCGAGCACGGCGAGCAGGTCGTGACTGCGCAGCCCGGCGAAGAGCCAGGGCGCGATGATCCAGCTGAAGATGCCGCCGATCAGCCAGAACACTTCCCATGACCAGCCGCGCACGGAGCGGTACGGCACGTAGAAGCTGGCGGACGCGAGACCGCCGAGCCAGTGGAACAAGACGCCGAGCAGTGGATTGGGAGTCATGGCATGCGGTAGATACGCTCGGCGTTGCGGGCAAAGAGCTTGGCGCGGTCCTCATCACTGGCGCCGGCAAGGAGGGATCGATAGGCGTCGAAGAAGCTCGCCAGGGTGCCGAACAGGCGGTCGGTGGGGAAGTTGCTCGCGAGCATGACGCGGTCGGCGCCGAAGATCTCGAGCGTCTCGAGGACGAAGGGCTCGAGGGTCGCGACGGTCCAGCGCCAGTCGAGCATCGCGAGGCCGGAGACTTTGACCGCAACGTTCGGTTGTGCGGCGAGCAAGCGCATGCCGCCGCGCCAGGCTTCGATACCGGCGGTGTCCTTGTCGACCGGCATGCCGGCGTGGTTGAGGATGATGGCTGTGTCGGGATGGCGGGCCGCCAGGCGCGCGGCGGCGGCCATTTGCAACGGGTAGATCTGCAGGTCGAAGGAGAAGCCGTGGTGGGCGAGGAGCGCGAAGCCTTTGTGCCACGACTCATCGGCGAGCAGGTCGCGGCGGGTGTAGGTCTTGGCGGCATCGGGGTGCCAGTTGAGGATCTGGCGGATGCCGCGCACGTTGGGGTGGCGGGCATGTTGCGCCAGAAGGGTTGCGACGTCGGGGCTTTCGAGCTCGGCGTGAGCGACTATGGCGTGTGGGAAGCCACGGGAGTCGGCGATGCTCTGCAGCCAGCGGGTTTCGGCCAGGGAGTCGGCGGGGTCGGCTCCCGCTTCCACGTGCACGACTTTGCTGACTCGCACTCGGCTGTTGTGAGCGGTTACATCACGTAGGTAGTCGTCGAGAAGATAGTTGCGCGCGATCGAGGAGACGTCGCCGGTGATGCCTATGGGCAGTGGGGGAGTCAGCCAGGGATAGGAGATTCGTCCCAGGTCCCACAGGTGCATGTGGGAGTCGACCACATTGAGTTCGGCTGTCACCGGACGTCACTCTCTTATCGTCAGTACGTCGTGCGGCCGCCGGAGATGTCGAAGGTGGCAGCGGTGGAGAAGGAGCACTCTTCGCTGGCCAGCCAGCAGACCAGGGCGGCGACCTCCTCTACCTCGCCCAGGCGGCCCATGGGGATCTTGGATTTCATGTAGTCGATCTGGGCTTGGGGGAGTTGGGTCAGGATGGGGCTCTTGAAGGTCGCGGGGGTGACGCAGTTGACGCGTACGCCCGTCAATGCAAGCTCCTTGCCCAGGGATTTGGTCAGGCCGATGACGCCGGCTTTGGCGGTGGAGTAGGCGGAGGCCCTGGGGTTGCCTTCCTTGCCGGCGACGGAGCTGATGTTGACTATGCGGCCGTAATCGTTCTTGAGCATCAGGGGGACGATGGCGCGGCAGCTGTTGAAGATTCCGTGCAGGTCGACGTCGATCACTCGGCGCCACTCCTCGATGGGGTACTCCCAGAGGGTGGCTGTGGGGCCGGTGATGCCGGCGCTCGCGATGAGAATGTCGAGGCGGCCGCCGGCGCGAAAGGCCGCTTCGGCGGCACGAGCCACTTCTGCCGCATCGGCCACATCGACGCGAGCGGTCTGAGCGCCGGGTATCGCGGCGGCCGCGGCCGCGAGCGCCGCCTCGTCGCGGTCCCACAGGAAGGCGCGGCCGCCTTCGGCGGCGATGCGGGCTGCGGCGTCGCGGCCGACCCCGGAGGCGCCACCCGTGATGACGGCGACGCGATCCTGAAAGCGTCCCGAATAGACCTTCATGCCTCTTCTCCGGTCAAGAGCGGCGCCAGGGAATGACGGACTGGTTCTGCTCGCCGAGCTTTGCGATACCAAGCCTGATGGTGTCACCGGGGGCCAGGTAGACCGGCTCGGGCTTGCGACCCATCCCTACTCCGGGTGGGGTGCCGGTGGTGATGATGTCGCCGGGCTCCAGAGTCATGAAGTGGCTGGCATAGCTGACGATCTTGGCAACGGCAAAGATCATCGTGCGGGTGTTGCCCGTCTGCATCCGTTGCCCATTGACGTCCAGCCACATATCGAGGCTCTGCACGTCGCCGACCTCGTCGCGGGTGACGAGCCAGGGGCCGACCGGACCAAACGTATCGCAGCCCTTGCCCTTGTCCCAGGTACCACCGCGCTCGAGCTGGTACTCCCGCTCGGAGAGGTCGTTCACCACGCAGTAACCGGCGACGTGCTCGAGCGCGTCACGCTCTTCCACGTAGCGGGCCGTCGTGCCTATCACGACGCCGAGCTCGACTTCCCAATCGGTCTTCTTCGATCCTTTCGGGATCATGACATCGTCATTGGGACCCTGGAGGCAGCTCACCGCCTTGGTGAACATGACGGGCTCGGTGGGGATGGGGAGATTCGACTCGGCGGCGTGATCGGCATAGTTCAAGCCGATGGCAATGAACTTGCGGGTGCCGGCGAAGGGCACGCCGAGGCGCGGGGTGCCTGGCGCGACGGGAAGCGAGGCCGGATCGATGGCCGCGAGGCGCTTCAGGCTCGCCGGTGAAAGCTGCTGTGGCGTCAGTTCGGGGATGCTGCCCGCGAGGGAGCGGATCCGGCCGTGAGCGTCGAGGAGTCCGGGCTGTTCGTGGCCGGCGGGGCCGTAACGCAGCAGTTTCATGGGTTTCCTGGAGTATTGGGCTGACTGTGCTCAGCCGTGCGGATAGGGCCGGTGCAGGGGCAGGGAGCGGTTGAGCTCCACGCCGAAGCCCGGCGTGTCGGGAAGCTTCAGACGGCCGTTGACGGGCACCGGCTCACCGAGAAGCTGCGGATGGAACATGGGCACCACATGGTCGGCCTCGGGTGCCATCATCAGGAACTCAGCGAACGGGCTGTTGTGGCGCGTGATGACGAAGTGATAGCTGTAGACGCTCGAGCCGTGGGGCACTACCGCCACGCCGCGGCTATCGGCGAGCGCGGCGATCTTCAGCAGCTCCGTGATGCCGCCACACCAGCCGACATCGGGCTGGATGATGTCGCAGCATTCCATCTCGAGCAGCATGCGAAAGCCCCAGCGGGTGGCCTCATGCTCGCCGGTAGTCACCAACATTCCCGCGGGAATGCTACGCTTGAGCTCGGCATAACCCCAGTAGTCGTCGGGCGACAACGCTTCCTCGATCCATTTGAGCCCATATTCGCGCGCGCCATGCGAGAGCCGCACTGCATACGGAAGGTCGAGGCTCATCCAGCAATCGAGCATGAGCCAGAAATCGGGCCCGACGCGGTTGCGCATCTCCCCGAGCGCATCGAGGTTGCGCTTCAGCCCCTCCTCGCCCTCCGCCGGACCGTGGTGCAGCGGCAGCTTGCCGCCGATGAAGCCCATCTGCCTGGCGAGGTCGGGGCGCGCGCCGGTCGCGTAGAAGACGAGCTCGTCGCGCACGGCGCCGCCGAGGAGCTGGTAGACCGGCTCGCGGCGCAGCTTGCCGAGCAGGTCCCAGAGCGCCAGGTCGACGCCGGAGATGGCGTTGACGACCAGGCCCTTGCGCCCGTAGAACTGGGTCGCGAAGTACATCTGGTCCCACATCTTCTCGATGGTGGCCGGATCGCGGCCTTCGAGGAAGCGGGCGAGGTGCCGCTCCACGATGAAGGCGGCGGGCTCGCCACCGGTGGTGACGGCGAAACCGATCGTGCCGTCGTCGGCCTCGACCTCGACCACCAGGGTGCCGAGCACGTTGATGCCAAAGCTGCGGCGGCTCTGCCGGTACTCCGGGTAGCGGCTCATGGGGGTCGCGATGTGATCGTCGATCCAGTGCCGCCCCTGCTGGTCGTGGTAGTCCGCGCCGCCGCCCCGGAGCACATACGCGCGGACCTGTCTGATTGCGGGGAAGCTCATGGTTTCCTGGTTGCGGCGGCGGAGCTCGTCCCACATACTAATACGGGTACCATATAATGAGAAGCACGCGAATCATCCCGAGCGTCGCGCAGCAGGCGTTGGCTGCGGAGCGGCGTGCGGCCGAGGCGGAGCCGGCGACGGAGTCGCGCGGCCGGGACCGCGCGCGCCTCGGCAGTCAGACGCTGCTTCGCGGCCTCGATGTGATCGATGTCGTCGCCGCGGGCCCGATCAAGCTCGGCGATCTGGCGGCGCGGCTCGGCCTCACCCGCAGCACCACGCACCGGCTCGCCTCCGCCCTCACCGATCGGCGCTATCTCAGCTTCGTGCCGCACAGCGGCTACAGTCTGGGACCGAAGCTGCTCGAGCTCGGCTTTCGCGTCCGCGACGAGCTCGATCTGCCGCGTGTCGCCGCGCCGCACCTCGAGCGTCTCGCCCTCCTCACCGAGGACACGGTGCACCTCGGTATCCTCGACCGCGGCCGGGTGCTCTATCTCGACAAGGTCCCCGGCAAGCGCCGCATCAACATCAGCTCGCGGATCGGCGAGCTGCAGCCGGTGACCTCCACCGGTCTCGGCAAGGCGCTGATCCTCGACCTCGATGAGGACGCGTGGCTCGAGTTTTTCCGAGCCGAGCGCGGCGAGGGCGGCAGGCAGGGCGCGCGGCGGCGCGCGGAGATCTCCCAACAGGAATGGCTGGCGCGCATGCGCGGCTACCTGCAGGCCGGCTATGCCTTCGACCTGGAGGAGAACGAGGATCAGATCCGCTGCATCGCCGCACCCATCCGCGATGTCGCGGGACGCACCATCGCCGCCATCAGCGTCTCGAGCGCCGCCCAGTACATGAGCGACCATCGGATGCAGGCGTTGAGCAAGGATGTGATGGCGGCCGCGCATCGGATCAGCGAGGGCCTGGGTTGGACCGGCCGTCACCCGGCCCAGCCCATGACCCCCGACGTCGCGCCTGGCGGCGCTCGCGCCAACTCCCCGGCACCGGCGCCAAAGACGCGTGGCCGTCAACGCGGTAGCGGTCGGCGCAGGTAGCCGGCCCACCGGCTATAGATCCACGCGCGCGATGCTCCTCACCGTCACGGGGCCCAGCAACCCCGCGGGCGCGGGCTCGACTCCCGGGCCGCCGGGCAACCAGGGCTGACCCTTGCGCAGCATCGGCACGACGAAGGTTTCGCGCTCGGCGGCAGGCTTGGCGTAGTCCCCGATCAGGCGGTTGCGCCAGGTGTTGGTCACGCGCAGGGTGAGCGAGTTGCGGCCGACGCGCACGGCGCCGGTGATCTCGACCACAAAGGGCGGCTTCCAGAGCACACCGAGCGCCGTGCCGTTGACCCGGACGGCCGCGATCTCCCGCACATCGCCGAGATCGAGCCACAGCGCCCGTCCCGGGGCGAGGAGCGCCGCGGGCACTTCGAACTGCGTCCTATAGAGTGCCGTGCCGGAGAAATAGCGCGCTTCAGGGTCGGACAGCCCGGTCCAGGAGACGAGTTCGGTGAGTCTGGCCCGCACGGAGCGAGCCGAGCGGCGTCCCTCATCCGCTGCGGGGCGCCGGGGGAATGTGAGCTGCCACGGACCCGTGAGCGGCAGCGGCGCGGGGAGCTGCGCCAGCTCGAGCGGCGTGCGTTTGCCTGCGGCGCTCTTCAGGATCCAGTGTCCCGGCGTCGACACCAGGGCGCGCACGCGACCTCCCGATTCCAACAGACGCACGGCGTCGGCCTGTACGACGCCATTCGCGCCCGGGCCGGGGTCGATCGACACGAAATGCGCGACTTCGTGCGAGCGCCGCGCGAACAGCACGAATGCGGAGCCGCTCGGGTCGAGCTGCAGCGATACGACGCTGTGTCCGTCTTCCTCACGCCAGAGCGCCAGGGTTTCGGTTTTGCCGCTGTCCGGATGCCAGATCTCCGGCACCCTTCCCGTCACCCTGAACCTGATCTCGAGCCGCCGTGCCGCGGAAGAGGGATTGCTGAGGAAATAAAGGTCCCAGTCCGGCATCCTGCGATGTGTCCATTCGACGGCGGGCGAGTTGGAATCCACGGCGACGCTGACATCGGCGGGCCTACCCATCTCGTGCAGAACTACATCCAGCGGCCGTCCCCAAACCACTCGTCCGGCACCGAATCTGCGCTCGGTTCGCAGCTTGCCGTCAAGATCGCCCCACAACTCGTGCGCGACGCGCGCAACTGTCCGATCGGCGGCCGGATAGCCAGTGAGACTCGGCGATCGCCGCGGTGGAGGTCCCACGACGGTAGCCCCGGCATCGACCAAATCACGTAATCGCAACGCGACCTCTGGCGTCAAGAGGTCGCTGTCGGGCAGCACCAGCACACGGTATCGCGGCCCGCTCTCGAGCACGATGTCGCCCTCGCTGACGCTCGCGAGCCGCAGCAGCACATCACGGTTGATGGTGTCGAAAGCGTAGCCTTCCGGCAGAGGCACGCTCAGTTGGCGGCGCAGCAGCGCCCGCGCCGGGATGTTCTCGCCGTTGAAGTAACACACGTCGACCACGGCGTGGCCTTGCTGCAGCAGGGCCTGGCAGCGGCGCATGTAGTCGAACCACACCTTCCCGGGACGCCACCAGGTCTGCGTGCGGCTGAAGAAGCTGCCGATGCCGTTCAGCGTGATCCCGGGCTCGCGGTGCAGCCACGGCTGCTGCGCGTACACGTGGAGGAAGAGCCGCCCGATTCCCTGGCAATAGTTGTGATCGCCCAGGGGCTTCAGCATGAAGGGATGTTCGTCCCAGGTGATGAGTCCTTCGGTGAACGATTCGGCCTGCGCATACGGCTTGCCGTAGAGTCGCGCCGCGCAGACGGCGTCCTTGATGTCCGTCGGCTTGTCATTGCGGGGCGTATGCAGCCAGAACTCGCCCATGGGCTGATCGACGTACTGGAAATGCTGCATGCCGTCGGCGGGGAACGTCGGGTTGGGCGGCTCGGCGCTGAAGACACAGCCACTCCGGTGCGCCAGCTCCCCCATCGTGCGGAAGAACCCGGTGTCCATCAGGTCGTTGATAGTGCGGCGGATGTCATGCAGGACACGTTCCGACACGTCCGCGCTTGCCAGCGGCACGCCCGTCATGACCGCGATGTAAGGCAAGAGGTCGTAGCCCCGAAGTCGCTGAAAGCCTTCCGCAAACACGGGTGACCAGTTCTGCGAGCCCGCCTCCCAGCTGTCGACGTGCAGAACGTGCAGCACCCTGCCCGCGAGCCGCGGGCCGACCCGGACGAGCGCCTGCCCGAACCAGCTTTCGAACTGCAGCGTCGCGGCGGCAACCGAGAACTTGTCGCACTCGAGTCCCTGCGCGCCGCCGGCCGCGGAGTTCTGCGACCCCGTGGTCGTGTAGCCGATGCGAAGCAGCCGCCACTGGCCGGGGGGCGGCTGCCAATCGAGCGTACCGTCCGGCCGCAGCCGGCCGGTCAGGTCGATGATGTCGGCGAGCGGGATGCAGACATCGTCCGGGATGTCGGCGGCGGTGGTGCGGCGGCTGATCGCCCACTGGGCGCCCGACTTGCCCGGGAGCTGGTGGATGCGCGGCTCGCTCGAGAGCACGATGCTGAAGAACCTGAGGCGTGTGTCCTGGCCGAAGTCGTACTCTTCCTCGTACGGCTGCGGCGCAATCGGGTGGTGCACCAGGCGGAAGTAACGCGCTGTCGTTTGCGGCAAGGCGTGAGTCAGCGCGGTGAGATCCGTCTGCCAGCCGTGCCTGGGATACTCCAACTGTCCGATCCGCCGAAAGGACTTGCCGTCATCGCTCGCCTCGACCACCAGACTGTTGGCGGCGCGGTAGACACCCGGGGCAAAGCCGGGCGGTGAAGGCGTGCGCACCGTGATCGAGCGCAGCGTGAACGGACGATCGAAGCCATATTCGACCCACGATGGCCGGTCGTCCGCCACGCGGCTCCAGTCGACGACCTGCGCGCGGTTGTCAGGATCGGTGAGCAGGCTGGGGTCGGCGACCTTGAGCGGCAGGTCGGTGGCAAGGCTCGCGCGGCGGGTGAAGCTCGTCTCATCCCACTGCGCCGGCCAGGGCACCGCGAGCGTGGCGAGGTCGCGATAATAGTCGTGCTTGGCGGACGGCTGCGGCAGAGGACCCGCGATGGTCTCGCCGCCGGAGACGGTCCGATGGCTCCAGACGACGCACTGCATCGAGAGCTCGGGCGTGATCCAGGGACCGCTCGCCGTCGCCCAGCCGTCGCAATCGTTGAGCGAGAGCAGCATGCCGAGCCGCTCGCATTCCGCCGCGGCGTGCTCGACCAACTCCCACCACTGCGGGGTCAGCGCATCGGCGGGCGGCCGGATGAGGCTGTCGGGGCCGCTCTTGCCGATGCTGAAAAGCATCGGGGTAGAGATACCGGCGGCGCGCATGGCGGTAAGATCGGCGGTGATGCCGGCGCGCGTTACCTGGCCGCCGAGCCAGTACCAATAAGCTCCGGGGCTCGCGCTCTCGGGAGGATTCGCAAACAGCGCCGCCAGCTCCGGCCGCGATTGCGCGCGAGCCATGGCCACCGCCCGTCCTGGCGCAGCCGCCGCCTCCGCGGCGCCGCGGCCCCCGGCCGCAAGCGGCAGGCCGGCGGCAGCGAGCCCGCCCGCGGCCAGACGGAGAAATTCGCGGCGATCGGTGCTCATTCCATATTGTGGACTTTTGTACCATGCATTGGAATAAGCTCTTGCCACCGCGCCGCGCCCCTGGTATCCGTGCGGCACTCGACTCGGAGTCGCTCTCATGCTCGAACGTCTGGGATCCCGGTCCTTGGCTCCTGCGCTGCTCGCTCTCGGCCTGCTGCTCGCGGGCGGCGCCAGCGCGGCGCAGCCGGCGCTCCTCGTCGGCACCGCCTGGTACCCGGAGCAGTGGCCGCAGTCGCGTTGGCCGAAGGACCTGGAGTTGATGCAGGCGGCGCACCTCGATGTCGTGCGGGTCGGAGAGTTCGCCTGGAGCACCATGGAGCCGCGCGCGGGCGAGTACGATTTCGTCTGGCTGGACCGCGCGATCGCGGCAGCCGCGCGGCATCACATCTACGTGGTGATCGGCACGCCGACCGCAGCGCCGCCCGCCTGGCTCACGAGCAAATATCCCGATACGTTGCGCGTCGATGAGGACGGAACGCGCGCGGAGCACGGCAATCGCCAACAGTTCTCCTTCTCCAGTCCGCGCTACCGCGAGCTCGCGCGGCAGCTGGTGACGCGCCTCGCCGAGCGCTACGGCCACAACCCGGATGTCATCGGCTGGCAGATCGACAATGAGATGGGGCCGCCCTCGTTCGATGCCGAGACCCGCCGCCAGTTCCACGCCTGGCTGCAGCGCCGGTACGGCAACATCGCCAGCCTCAACCGGCACTGGACCACCGCCTACTGGAGTGAGACCTACGACAGCTTCGATGAAGTCCCGATGCACTCGCAGAACGAGAATCCGGGACTGCTGCTCGACTTCAAACGCTTCGTGTCCGACACCTGGACGAGCTACGTCGCGAGCCAGGTCGCGGCGCTGCGCGCGCACGCCGAGCCGCGGCAGTTCATCACCACCAACACGACGCACTGGGGCGATCAGTACGATCAATACGTCCTGAGCCGCGAGCTCGACCTGGCCTCCTGGGACGAATACGTGCCCGACGGCCACCTGGTATGGCTCGATGAGGCGGTGCAGCACGACCTGGTGCGGGGCTACAGGAACAGGGACTTCTGGCTGATGGAGACCCAGCCGGCGTTCGTGAACTGGTGGCCCGTCAATGCCCCCCTGTCCCCTGATGCCATGCGCGAGCTCGCCTGGCAGGCCGTGGGGCACGGCGCCAACGCCGTGCTCTACTGGCAATGGCGCAGCGCCCTCAACGGCCAGGAGCAGTATCACGGCACGCTGCTCGGAACTGACGGGACGCCGGTGCCCGCCTACGGTGTCGTCCGCGAGATCGCCGCGGAGATGGCGCGCGCGGCGCCGGCGCTCGCGGGCACCTCGCCGCACAGCGATGTGGCCATGCTGCAGTCCTACGACAGCCGCTGGGCCATCGACTTCCAGCGCCAGCAGGCGGACTTCGACGTCGTGAAGGAGCTCGACGCTTTCTACGCGCCGCTCGAGCGCTATGCGCAGTCGGTGGACGTGGTCTCGCCGGATGCGCCGCTCACGCGTTATCGGTTCGTGCTCGCCCCGGCGCTCAACGTCCTCTCGGCGGCGCAGGCGCGACATCTTGCCGACTACGTGCGCGCAGGCGGCCATCTCGTGTTGGGTCCCCGCAGCGGTATGAAGGATGCCTACGACGCACTCTGGCCCCAGCGCCAGCCCGGACCGCTCGCGAGCCTGCTCGGCGGCCGCGTGGAGCAGTACTACGCACTCGATGCCTCCGTGCCGGTCCTGGGTGTCCTCGGCTCCGGGCAGGCCTCCATCTGGGCGGAAGCGCTCTCGGTGCGCAATCCCGCCACCAAGGTGCTCTTGCGTTACGGCAGGAGCAACGGCTGGCTCGACGGCAAGCCCGCGATCATCAGCCGCGAGGTCGGCAAGGGCAGCATCACCTACATTGGGGCGTGGCTCGACCCGGCACTCATGGAGAACGTGCTCGACGACTTCATGCGCGCGGCCCAGGTCACACCACTCGTTGCAGGAGTTTCGGCCAACATCGAGGTCTGTGAGCGCAGCGGAGCCGGCAAGCGGGTGTGGATCCTGATCAATCACGGCGACAGCGCGCATACGATCCGGCTCCCCTCGCCTGCCACGCCTGTGTTGTCCGACGACGGGGCCGCCAGGACCGCGAGCGTGACGCTGGCGCCGCACAGCATTCACGTGCTCGAGGCGCCGTTGCGATGAGGCGCCGGGGATTACCGCGCTTGCTGCTGTCTTTCATCGCGGCCAGCGCTCTCTTCGCCGGCTGTGCGAGCCAGCCGCAGCGGCCGCCGGCGGCGGCGGTACCGCCCGCATCGTCGACGGCCCTCGGCCGCCTCTGGCTCGGCGCCGCGTGGTACCCGGAGCAGTGGCCGGAGAGCGCCTGGGATCGCGATCTCTCGCTGATGCAGGCGGCCGGAATCAACGTCGTGCGGGTTGGAGAGTTTGCATGGAGCCGGCTCGAGCCCGCCGAAGGCGAGTACGACTTCGACTGGCTCGCGCGCGCCGTAGCCATGGCGAAGCGCCACCACATCGCGGTCGTGATCGGTACACCGACCGATGCCCCGCCGGCGTGGCTGACGAGCCGCTACAGCCAAGTGCTGGGCGTCGGGCCCGACGGCCGGCGCGCCGAGCATGGCGGGCGGCGCCAGTTCTCGTACTCGAGCCCGCTCTATCGCAAGTTCTGCCGCGACATCGTCACACGTCTGGCACGGCGTTTCGGCCACGACCCCGACGTCATCGGCTGGCAGATCGACAACGAGTACACCGACGAGTCCTACGATGCCGCGACTCGCGCTCAGTTCCAGCGGTGGTTGCGACGCCGGTTCGGCACGCTTGCCGCACTGAACAGCGCCTGGACCACGGCGTACTGGAGTCAAACCTACACCGCGTGGAGCCAGATCCCGCTCAACGCGCAGCCCGGGAATCCCGGCCTGATGTTGGCACACCGGCACTTCGTCACCCGCACCTGGCGCGATTATCAGAGCAATCAGATCGCGGCGCTGCGCCGCTCCATCGCGCCGCGGCAGTTCATCACCAGCAACTTCGGCGGCCTCGGCTGGAGCGACAACTGGGATCACTACACCCTGGCGCACGACCTCGATCTCGCTTCGTGGGACGACTATGTCGGGCAGGGGCATCTCGACGCCTATCGCAACGGTGCCGTCAGCGACTTCGTGCGCGGCTGGAAGCGGCGCGACTACTGGGTCATGGAGGCGCAGCCGGGATTCGTCGACTGGGCGCCCGTCAGTAACTCGCTCGACGAGGGCGAGGTGCGGGCCATGACCTGGCAGTCGATCGGCCACGGCGCCGATGCCGTGCTCTTCTGGCAGTGGCGCAGCGCCCTCAACGGCCAGGAGCAGTACCACGGCACGCTGGTCGGTCCCGACGGCAATCCGGTACCGCTCTATCACGAAGTGGCGGGAATCGGGCGCGAATTCCGCCGCGCCTCGGCCGCGATCGCCGGTACGGCTCCCGTGTCCCAGGTTGCGATCGTGACCACCTACGACAGCCGCTGGGCCATTGAATTCCAGCGCCATGCCGCCGACTACCGCCAGCTCGATGTGCTGCTCGAGTACTACCGTCCGCTCGAGGACCTGACGCATTCGGTGGACATCGTGAGCGCCAACGCGCCGCTGGGCCGATACAAGGTCGTGGTGGCGCCGGGACTCAACCTCATTCCGCAAACACTCGCGCGACATCTTGCGGCGTACGTGCGCGGCGGCGGCCATCTCATCCTCGGGCCGCGCAGCGGTATGAAGGATCGGGATGATCGTCTGGACGTTCATCGCCAGCCCGGACTGCTGGTCGCCGTGCTCGGCGGCCGCGTGCAGCAGTACTACGCGCTCGACAGCGCGGTAGCGGTCTCCGGGCCGGCGGGTACGGGAGAAGCCTCCATCTGGGCGGAGGCGCTGCAGCCGCTCAGCCGCCAGACGCGGGTCATCCTGAGGTACGCCCCCAACAGCTCCTGGCTGAGCACCCAGCCGGCAGCGCTGCGACGGACCTACGGGCGGGGCGAGATCACCTACCTCGGCGCCCTGCTCGATCCGAAGCTCACGCGCAGCCTGTTGCAGCGGACGCTCGCTGCCGCCCGCGTCACATCATCCTTCGGCGCGCTCCCTCCGGGCGTGGAGCTGATGCGCCGCTACGGCAGAGGCCGGCAGGTCACGATCCTCATCAACCACGGCGCTTCGCCGCGGACGATAGCCCTGCCGCAGAGCATGCGCGATGTGCTCCACCCCGGCGTGACCGTCCGCGAGGTCAGGCTCGGTGCGCAGGGTGTCGCGGTACTGGAGAAATTCTGATGCGCTCGAGCTTTCCAACAGTGGCGGCGGTCGCGCTGGCGGTGCTGGCGATCGCGCCGGCCACGGCGGCCCGAGCGCACACCCCCCAGGAATTTCCGCCGCTCTGGAACGAGCCCAAGGACTACCAGCAGGCGTTGCATCGGCAGCTCGCACAGGTCGATGCGCGCGTCGCGCGCGGCCCGTTCGCGGCCAGCTGGCGATCTCTCGCGGCTTATCAGGTGCCGGCGTGGTTTCGTGATGCCAAGTTTGGCATCTTCATCCACTGGGGCGTCTTCTCCGTGCCCGCCTTCAACAACGAGTGGTACTCGCGGAACATGTACGTCAAGGGCTCCGTGCCCTATGAGTACCACCGCGCCGTCTACGGACCGCAGGCGAAATTCGGCTACAAGGACTTCATTCCGCGCTTCACCATGGCGAAGTTCGACCCCGATGCCTGGGCCGACCTCTTCGTCCGAGCTGGTGCCCGCTACGTCGTGCCGGTCGCGGAGCACTCCGACGGCTTCGCGATGTATGACTCGAAGTTCACGCTCTGGGATGCGGCCCGCATGGGACCGAAGCGCGATGTCGTCGCGGCTCTGGAGAAAGCGGTGCGCGCCCGTGGGCTGCGATTCGGTGTTTCGTCGCATCGCGCCGAGCACTGGTGGTGGTATTACGAGGGCACGGAGTATGCCTCCGACGTCGACGACCCTCGCTACGCTGGCTTCTACGGACCCGCGGAGCCGATGCATCTGCCAGGAGACGACACAACGGGGGAGCCGGACCCCAACCACCTCGAACGGTGGTTACCGCCGTCGCAACCCTATGTCGACGACTGGCTGGCCCGCAGCACGGAGCTGGTGGACGACTACCATCCCGACTTCATCTATTTCGACTGGTGGATCAATCAGCCGGCGTTCGCGCCGGATTTGAAGCGCATGGCGGCGTACTACTACGACGTTGCTGCCGCGCGCCACCAGGGCGTGGTGCTGACGTACAAGCTCGAAGCGTTTCCTCCTGGGTCTGCCGTGCTCGACATCGAGCGCGGCAAGCTCGACGCGTTGCGGCTGCTCCCCTGGCAGAGCGACACCTCCGTCAGCATCAACTCCTGGGGCTATGTCAAGGATGACACCTACCGCACCGCGGACTCGCTCCTCACGGACCTGATCGACATCGTGAGCAAGAACGGCAATCTGCTGCTCAACGTCGGGCCGCGCGCGGACGGAACCATTCCGGCGCAGATCCGGACGGTGCTGCTGCAAATGGGCTCGTGGCTGCGCGTCAACGGCGAGGCCATCTACGGTACCCGCCCGTGGGTGCTCTACGGCGAAGGCACGACCAACGCGCCATCCGGACGCGAGGCCGGACAGGTATACACGCCAGCGGACATCCGGTTCACGCAGAAAGACCGGACTCTGTATGCGCTGGGGCTGGCATGGCCGCGCGACGGCAAGGTGCTGATCAAGACGCTGTATGCCGGCACGCCGTACCTCGCCGGGCCGATCGCGCGAGTCTCCCTGCTCGGCGATGCCACGGCCTTGGACTGGCGGCAGACGCCGCAAGGGCTTGCGGTGCAGCTGCCTCCGCCGCACGATGACCTGCCTTACGCCCTGAAGATCCTCACCCGAAATTAAGCCGCCGGCCGGAGGCTCCAACATGCTGCTCCAAGGCAAGAACGTGCTGATCACCGGCGCGTCACGCGGCATCGGCCGCGGCACCGCCATCGAATGCGCGCGCCAGGGCGCGGATCTCGCACTCAACTGGTACCAGGACCCGCAAGGCATCGAGGAGACGATGGCGGCGGTAAGAGCGCTCGGGCGCCGGGTGATCGAGGTGGAAGGCGATGTGGCGCGGCGCGAGTCGGCGGCGCGGTTCGTCGATGCGGCGGCGCAGGGCCTCGGTGGCATCGATGTGTTCGTCAGCAACGCCGGCATCTGCCCGTTTCACGCGTTCCTGGATACGGCGCCGGAGGTATTCGAGCGGACGATGGCGGTGAACCTGCACGGCGCCTATTACATGACGCAGGCAGCGGCGCGGCGCATGAAGGAGCAGGGACGGGGGGGATCGCTGATCGCCATCAGCTCGATCAGCGCGCTCGTGGGCGGAGGGATGCAGGCGCACTACACGCCCACCAAGGCGGGGGTGCATTCGCTGATGCAGTCTTGCGCTATTGCGCTGGGGCCTCATGGCATTCGCTGCAACTCGGTGATGCCGGGAACGATCGCTACCGACATCAACAAGGAGGATCTGGCGGATCCGGCCAAGAGGGCCTACATGGAGAAGAGGATTCCGCTGGGGAGGCTGGGGAGGCCTGAGGATGTGGCGGGGTGTGTGGTGTTTTTGGCGTCGGACTTGGCGCGTTATGTGACGGGGGCGGCTGTGCTCGTGGACGGAGGGTTGTTCGTCAACCTGCAGTGAACGGCACCGAGCGGGCCACGGAGATCGCGCGGGTGTCGTGGGGCCATTTGCCGCTGACGCAGCAATAGAAGTGATAGAGGGCGCCGCGGGAGTGGATCAGGGAAGGTTTGTGGGCGTAGTCCTCGTCGATCGAGCCGGGGGGGCCGACGTTGACCATGATCTCGGGGACTTTGGTGAAGTGGAAAGGGTCGCGGCCTAGCGCCAGCAGGTCGCGGGCGCGGCCGTCGGCGGCCAGGCCGTAGTAATAGAGGGCCCACCAGGGGCCGTGCCGTAGGACGCAGGGGTCGCTGGCGAAGCGGGTGTCCCAGGCGTTGGCAGGGCCGTTGCGCACGATGGGATTGCCGGGATGGCGTGTCCAGGTCGTCAGGTCGGGAGAGGTCGCAAGGCCGATCTGCTCATGCCAGCGCTTCTCGTCGGTCTTGGCGTTGTAGAAGAGGTAGTAGAGGCCGCCGCTTCTGACCAGGTAGGGCTTGTAGAGGCCGCCCCGCTCCCACACCGCGCCGTTCTCGGGCCGCAGGATCGGCTCCGTGCGCTGCCAGTGATGCAGGTCGTCGCTCCACGCCAGGCCGATGACCGCCGGCCCCTGCTCGTAGCCGGCGTTGGGATAAGCGTGCCAAGCGCCGAGATAGCGGCCGGCGACCTTGATGAGAGGCGCATTCGAGTCCAGCGCTTCGTCGCGCAGGATGCACATCAGGGCGATGTTGTAGCGCGTGATCGGGTCGGCCGGATCGCGGGCCAGGATCAGACCCTCGCGCCGCCAGTGGACCAGATCGGTGGACTGGGCCAGGCCGGTCTGATAGCCAGTTCCGTCGTAGCCGACGTATGTCATGTGGAACCGGCCGTTCGCGGAGAACAGAAATGGGCAATCCACGGAGCGCTCATCGAAGCTTCCGGGGACGCCGGACTTCTCGAGCACGCGCTTGCCATACTTGTAAGGTGTGCGGAACGGCGCAAGATCCGGCAGCTGCGGCGGCCCCAGCCCGGACGCACCCGCCGCCACGGGGCTGGCCCGTCCGGTCACCAGGCACGACGCGATCCCGGCGCCGGTCGCTGCCATCAATCTCGACAGCAGCGCCCGGCGCTTGGAATCGAACAAAGACTCCACGTCAGAACTTGACGCGGAATCCGAGGGTCGCCTGCCGGTCGTCGATCGTCTGCGACTGCTGCAGGGTCTGGACGCCGAAGAACTCCGTGATTCGCGTCCGCAGCAGATTGGAGCCTTGCGCGTACAGCGACAGCCAGTGGTTTACGTCGTATTCCAGCGACGCGTCGAGCCAGCCGTATCCCTTCGTGTAGATGGGATTGGCCGCGAGCTGTGCGTTCGACCCGTTGTAGATTGTCGTGTAGAACTGGCTGCGCCAGTTGTACGCGACCCGGAACGACACTGGGCCGAGCTCGTAGAGCCCGATCGCGTTGAAGCTGTCCTTGGAGAGACCCGGCAACGTGGTGCTCTGGCCCACCACCGCCGTCGGCGCGTTCGCGCTGATATAGGTGTAGTTGAGCTCCGTTCCGAGGCCGCTCCACAGGCCGGGCAGGTTGCGGTAGAACTGCTGATACCCGACCTCGACGCCCCTGATCGAGCCGTCGCCGCCATCGATGGCGCCCGTCAGGTTATAGAGCACGCTATCGATCGTGAACGCATCCTGCTGCGTCTCCTGCAGAATGAAGTCGGTCAGCTTCTTGTAGAAGACATCGCCCGTCAGCGCCGCGCCCGGGGCGAAGTACCACTCGAGCGAAGCGTCGAGCTGCTTCGCCTGGGTGGGCCTCAGGTACGGATTGCCGCCGCTCGCGTTGCCCTGAGCCGGCAGCAGGCTGATCGATGGACGGATTTGGCTGAAGTCCGGATAGCTGACTGCTTTCGAGGCACCGAGCCGCAACAGCAGGTCCTGCGTCAGCTTGAACGTCAGGTTGAGGCTCGGCAAGGGATAGGTCCGAGTCGTGTCGAAGACGGAGGGAGTGTAGACGGCTCCATTCTGGAGCTCGCCGCTCAAGTCTGTCTTGTGCTGCACCACGCGCATGCCGATGTTGCCAGTCATCGGAATTGGCCAACCCTCGGCCCCGAAATCGACGCGAAAGTAACCGGCATAGTTGTGCTCCTGCACGTGATAGTCCGCCGAGCCATTGTCCACCGCTGGCGTAATCCCGTACGCCTGGTCGACACCCAGCAGGTCATAGTGCAGCACGTTCGGATTGAACACGACGTATTGCGGCTGCACGGCGTTCGTCTCGGTCGCGGAGAAGTACGGCGACAGCGGCACCTCACCGTACCACCCCGAAGTACCCGCGATGTTCGCAGTCGTGACGGCACCGAAGTCGGACCACTGATTGAACGCGTCCATGCGATCAGAGACACGGGCACCGGCTCTCAGGTCGGTGATGAAGCCGCCCGGCAGTGCATAGGTCACATCGAGCCGGCCGGCCGTCTCGCCACCTCGAAAGTGCTGCTCGGTGTCATACATGTAGCTCTGATAGTTGCTGGACGTACCGCCGTAATTGGCCAGGTCTGACGCATCGAGCCCGCTCACGATCGACTGCGTGACGCCAGAGATGGAGTTCAGCTGCGTCAGCGTCCCGACCGCGCCGATCTTCACCGCCGGATTGTTGAGCCGTTCTGTGGCGTCGGTGTAGCCGATGTCACCTTCGACCGTCCACGGCGCCGGCGTCCACTTGGCATGCAGGGCGTATTGCCGGCTCACATCCTCGACCGTACGCCAGGCGCCGACGGTGCCGATGCCGGCGCTGTCCCAGGTAGTCGATTGCACATCGCTCGTGCCCGGGAAGAGCGTCGTCGAGCCCTCCACGGGCGTGCCGGCCGAGGTCGTGAAGGTGTACTGGTTCTGCGCCCAGACGAAGTCCTCGCTCGAGACCTCGGCGTAGGCCTGGAAGTCATCGGCGGGCTGCCATTGCAGAACCCCGTCGACACCGGTGCGCTTGCGGTCGCCGACGAACATGGTGTTGTACACGCCGTTCAGGTAGGTGACCGTCTGGCCCGGCACCGCCGTGGTGCTGGTCCCGATCGCGCTGTTGGTGGCGTTGTCTTCCCGGTAGGAGCGGTCCTGGTACGACAGCGTGAGCAGTCCGCCCACCTTGCCGATGCCCGTGTCCCAGATATCGCTCAGCAGACCCGTGAAGGCGGGTTTTGCCTGACCGATGAGATCGCCGTACTGCTCCTCGCCGCTGCCCTCGATCTCGAGGCCTTGAAAGTCGAACGGCTTGTGCGTGCGCAGGTCGACGGCACCGGCGATGCCGCCCTCGATCTGATCCGCCGTCGGGTCCTTGTAGACATCGATCCCCGCCAGCAACGCGGACGGGATATCGGTCAGGTCCAGAACCCGGCTGCCCTGGGCGCTGAAGACCTCGCGGCCGTTGAGCGTGGTCTCCGCCTGCGGCAGGCCGCGGATCTCATAGCCGCTCATCACCGCCGAGCCGCCGATCGTGACCGTGCCGCCGCCCTCACCGAGCTGCCGGCTGATCTGGATGCCAGGGATGCGCTGGATAGCCTCGACAGCGGTTACGTCCGGAAGCTTGCCGATGTCCGAGGCGACGATGGAGTCCTCGATGGTGTCGGCGAATTCCTTGATGTGCAGAGCGCTCTCCATGCTCTGGCGGATGCCGGTGACGACGATTTCCTGCAGCTGCGAGGCCTGCTGCCGGCCGCCGGAGGTCGGGCCGGTGGCGGAATTGGCTGCCTGCGCGAGATGCAGCGGCGTTGTTTTGCGCGCGGCCTTCGCCGCGGGCACCACGCTCTTACCGGCTGGCGCCGCCGGGGTGGGTTGCGCCGCGGTGTCGGCCCAGGCGGGTACGGCGCCCGCCATCGCTAGGGCGACGGCACCGGACACGAGCCTTGACGTAAGCTTCATGATCTTCCCCCTCAGTCGGTTTGATGCAAGAAAACGACATCGCCGCCCCCCGGGGGTGGCTCGGCGCCATCCGCCGAATCTCGTTTACCAGCGGACGGAGCTTTTGTATATAAATATCATCGCGACTGAGTCAAAGCAAGCGATATCCCATATTGTGAAATACCTCGCCACATTTTCAGAATCCGGAGAAAGCCGCAAGTGACCTCCCGAAGGCGGCTCCTCAAGCTACTCGCGGCCGGCGCAGCGATCGGGCCCGGGCTCGCGAGACAGGCTGCAAACGCCGGAAATCAGCCGCTCGGACGCGACGGCGACCGCGCATCCGACATCATCCCGGTGGATTTGCGCGTCGAGTGGCGCACAGACCCGATCGGGATCGATACGCGCCGGCCGCGCCTCACCTGGACACTGGCTGCCGACCCGGACCTCCGCGGAGTCCGGCAGACGGCCTGCCAGGCAATTCTCGCCTCCTCAGAGGATGCTGCGAAGGGTGGTCATGGTGACATCTGGGACAGTGGCGTGCTCGAGACAGGTGAGCTGCGCACGGCGCCCGGCCGCGATCTCGATCTCGAGTCGCACACGCCGTACTGGTACGCGGTGCGTGTGTGGGATGGGCACGGCCGCAGCGACGGCTTCACGCGCCCTGCCCGGTTCCTGACCGGATTGATGAGTCCGCACGATTGGCGCGCCGCGTGGGTCTCCGATGGACCGGACTGGCGGCTCCCGCCCGGACCGCCCCCTGCGATCAGTCATAGCCCCGCTGCCGAGCCGCGGCGCATGCCGCTCTTCCGGCGGGAGCTGCGGCTCGACCGGCCGCTCGCCCGCGCGGTCCTGTCCGCCTGCGGGCTCGGCCAGTACGAGCTGCGAATCAACGGCCGGCGCGCCGGTGCCGGAGTACTCAACCCTGGATGGACCAACTATCGGAGGACGGTGCTGTACGACACCTTCGAGGTGACGCCGCTTCTCTCCCAGGGAGTCAACGTGCTCGGAGTAATACTCGGCAACGGCTTCTTCAACGTCGAGAAATATCCCGGTCGCTATACGAAGCTCGTCGGCACGTTCGGCCGGCCGAAGCTCATTCTGCAGTTGAGTCTCCTCTTCGCCGATGGCAGCCAGGATGTCGTGTTGAGTGATGGCTCGTGGAGCGCCGGCGCCGGAGCGATCACGTTGTCCTCGGTGTATGGCGGCGAGGACTTCGATGCGCGCCTCGAGCAGCGCGGTTGGGACAGTCCCGGCTTCGACGTCCACGCGCAGAGCGAGTGGGCACCTGCGGTCGAAGTTGCGCCCCCCGGTGGCGTGCTGCGCGCGCAGAGCATTCCTCCCGTTACGGTCGCGCGCACCTATGAGCCGGTCAGGATGACGATCCCGCGGCCTGGAGTGTTCGTCTATGACCTCGGTGAGAACTTCTCCGGCTGGCCCGTGATCGCCGTGCGCGGGCCGGCCGGGCGTCGGGTGAGGCTCCTGCCGGGCGAGTTGCTCGACGATCAGGGCCTGGTCACCCAGCGCAGCGCCAATGCGCGCCCGGACGATGCAGTCTTCTTTGACTACACGCTAGCTGGCGTCGGTCTCGAGCGCTGGCATCCGCGCTTCAGCTACTACGGCTTTCGCTACGTGCAGGTGGAGGGAGCGGCGCCGCCGGGGCTCGGCGCGCCCGGCGAGCCGCAACTGCTCGAGCTTTGGGGCGAGTTCCTCCACACCGATCTTCCGCCGGCGAGCCGCCTGTCGGCGGCCAATCCGCTGCTCGAGCGCATTCACCGGCTCATCCTCCAGGCGCTGCTCAGCAACACCTTCAGCGTGCTCACCGACTGCCCGCACCGCGAGAAACTCGGCTGGCTCGAGCAGACCCATCTCAACGCGGACACCGTCTACTACAACGAGGACGCGGTGACGCTCTACGAGAAGATGATGCGCGATATGATGGACAGTCAGTTGCCCGACGGCATGGTGCCGGCGATCGCGCCCGAGTACGTCGCCTTTCTCAATGCCGATGGGACCGACTCCGCGTTCCGCGACTCGCCCGAATGGGGTGCGGCCGTCGTGCTGAGTCCCTGGGCTACCTACCGCTACACCGGCGACCGCCAAATCCTCGAGATGGGCTACCCGGCCATGCGCGGCTACGCGGATTACCTTGCGACGCGGGCGCGGCACGGCATCATCGACTATGGGCTGGGTGATTGGTACGACATCGGCCCCAAGCCTCCCGGCGAGTCACAACTCACGAGCAAGGCGCTGACCGCCACCGCGACGTACTGCGAGCTGCTGCTGACTCTCGCGAGGATCGCACGACTCCTCGGACACCGAGAGGATGCACGCCGCTACGCCCGCCTCGCCGTGGCCTCCAGGCGCGCTCTCAACACGCAGCTTTTTCATCCCGCGACGGGTGCATACGACCATGGCAGCCAGACTGCCAACGCGATGCCACTTGCGATCGGGCTCGTGCCGAGAGCTCGCCGGGCGGCGGTGCTGGAGAACCTGGTTACCGACATCCGCGCTCACGGCAATCATGTCACGGCCGGCGACGTTGGTTTCCACTACGTGGTGCTGGCGCTGATGCGCGCCGGGCGAGGCGATGTTCTCTACGACATCCTGACTCGCACCGATCCGCCGAGCTACGGCTATCAACTTGCCCGCGGCGCTACCTCGCTCACAGAGTCCTGGAACGCCGATCCTGACGAGTCACAGAACCACTTCATGCTCGGGCACGCGGAGACCTGGCTCTATGGCGGCCTCGCCGGCATCCGCATCGACATGAGCCGGCCGCCGGCTGAGCGCATCCGCATCGCGCCGCAAGCGGTAGACGGTATCCAGGCGGCATCCGCTCGCTACCGATCCGCGTTGGGGGAGGTGGCTGTGTCCTGGCACAAGGAGCAAGGCCGGCTGCACCTTGAAATCGAGATCCCGGCAGGAGCCGCAGCCACAGTGGAGATCCTGGCCAGCGCGGTAGCCGAAGTTCTGGAGAACGACAGGCCTCTTTGGCTGGCGCACGGCGTGACCGGAGCCCGCCGGGCCGGTCGCGGCGTGATCGTCACCCTCGGCTCAGGGCAGTACAGGTTGAATGCGCCTGCAGCCCCGAGACTCGAGCGATGAGCCCCTCTTTGGGTCAGTCCAATATACGAGACAGTCTTATATACTGGACTATCTCGTATATTGGACTCGCCCAAAAAAGGGGATGCCATGGACCTCTTCTCTCTCGGCCGCCTGATCAACGAGCGTCGCTCGGCGCAGGGGCTCACTCTCGCTGAGCTCGCAGAAGCCGCCCAGGTCGGGCGGTCCACCCTCGCCGCCCTCGAGTCAGGCAAGCTGCACGAGCTGGGCTTCAATAAAGTGGCCCGGGTCTGCGCTGCGGCCGGGATACTCCTCGAGACCCGCCCGCCTCTGCGCTATCTCCCGCCGCGCAGCCTGACGGATGAGACCGGCCGCGACCTCACGAAGGTGGACCTGGCAGACATGATCCTGAGCGGCGATGGCGGCGCATGGCAGGAGTTGCTTCGCGCCCTCAAGAGGGACGACCGCGGCGTGCTGGCTTTTCGCCTGCGCCAGGTCGTGGGCGGCCTCGAGCCGAAGGACCCGAACGTCATAGCCTTCACGGCGCTGCTGCCGGCGATCATGAGACATGCGATCGCCCGAGCAGCAGAGCGGCGGCGCTAGCCGCCTGGCGCCTCGCGACGTGCTAAGCTCGAATGTGTCGCTCCAACTTTTACATGGCCGGGCGGTGATCCCCGCGAAGGCCGAGGCGACGAATGAACCTGCTCATCCGGCTAAACGTGGTGTTCGTCATCGCCTTTGCGGTGGTGGGCATCATCGCGTACGAGGTTTGCGCCTCTCTACAGCAGCAGGATGCCCGGCGTGAGGTGCTGACCACGGCGGGGCTCATGCTCGACAGCGCGCTCGCGAGCCGCGCGTACACGGCCGATGAGATCGACCCGCTGCTCGAAGCTCATATGCAGGATTCCTTCCCGCCCCAGGTCATCCCCTTCTATGCTGCCACGCAGACGTTCAACAATCTGCGCAAGCTCCACCCGGACTTCACCTATAAGGAATCGACGCTGAACCCGACCAATCCGCGCGATCGCGCCACGGATTGGGAGGCGGACATCATCGATCAGTTCCGCAACCACTCGAATTCCACGCAGATCGAGGGCGAGCGCGCCACGCCCATGGGTCGATCGCTCTATCTGGCACGGCCCATCCGCGCCCAGCCGGAATGCCTCGCGTGCCACGGGCTAGCGACCGCCGCGCCCGCGACGCTCATCGCCCGCTACGGCCATGACAACGGCTTCGGCTGGCAGCCGAACGAGGTCATCGGCGCGCAGATCGTATCGGTCCCCTTCTCGGACGCCGCGGCAGGCGCGCAGCATCTTTTCTCCGGCATCACGACGGTCATAGTGGGGGTGTTGGTCGCACTGCTGGCCATCGTCAATGCCACGGTATACTGGATGGTGCTACGCCCCCTGCGCCAGATGACCCGGCACGCGAACGAGGTGAGCCTCGGCCAGGCAGCGGGGGCGACGTTCACGGGCGGTAACGATGAGATCGGGGCACTTGGCGAAGCTTTCGAGCGCATGCGCAAGAGCCTGGACAAGGCGATGAAGCTGATCGGAGGCTCAGGCCGTGGCACGTGACATCTTCATCAGCTACTCGCAGCCGGACCGAGACTGCGCGAGCGAGCTGACACATCACCTGGAGGCGAACGGCTTCACTGTCTGGATCGCGCCGCGGGACGTCTCGCCCGCCGCGGAATGGGCCGCGGAAATCATCGATGCGATCTCCGAGGCGAAGGTGATGGTTCTCGTCTTTTCCTCGAGCAGCAACGCCTCACCGCAGGTGCGGCGGGAGGTCGAGCGCGCCGTTCACAAGGACCTGCGCATCCTCCCGTTTCGAATCGAGGACGTGCTGCCGTCCCGCAGCCTGGAGTACTTCCTGAGCGCGCAGCACTGGCTCGACGGTTTCCCGCCGCCGCGCGAGCTTCATTACGAGCGGCTCCGCGGATGCCTCCGCCAGTGGATACCGGACGCGGTTCCCGGCCACCCCTCGCGGCCCGAGGCTGCTGGCACGTCCGCGTCGCCGCGGATCGCCGAAGCGATATCCAACGGCGGGGTCATACATGGCTTTCGCGTCTCTGCCGAGCAGCGGCGCGAGCTCGAGACACGGCTCGCCCGCATCCTGGGGCCGATCGCCGGCATCCTGATCGACCGCATGGCCGTCGGCGCCGCTGATTGCGCCGACCTCGAGCGCCGGCTCGCCGCGGAGCTCGACTCCGAAGACCGGCAGCGCTTTCTCCAAGCCCGACTGTGATCGCGACGCCTGCACCGGACGGCCGGCTGCCGATCGTCATTGGCGTAACGGGACACCGACACCTTCGCGCCGCCGACCTGCCCAAGTATCGCGAGCACGTTTGCGAGCTCTTCACGCTGCTGCGCCGGCGTTACCCGTCGACACCCTTGAGGATCGTCACCGCGCTCGCGGAAGGCGCCGACCGCCTGGTCGCCGAAGTGGCGCTCGAGGGGGGGCATGAGCTGCTCGTGCCGCTGCCGCTCGCGCCGGCGGATTACGAGCACGACTTCCCCGAGACCGCCGCGGAATTCCACTCCATCCTGAGTCGCGTTCCGCCGCAGCACGTATTCGTGCTACCGCGGGACGAGGACTCCGACCCTGA
The DNA here is from genome assembly GCA_963833085.1 of uncultured Pseudomonadota bacterium. Classification (GTDB taxonomy): domain Bacteria; phylum Pseudomonadota; class Gammaproteobacteria; order Steroidobacterales; family Steroidobacteraceae; genus 13-2-20CM-66-19. Next base: position 136,302 of record CAWHWV010000005.1, on the reverse strand, counting down.
GCTGCCGACGCCGCAGGACCAGCGGGAGAAGCGCTACCGCGCCGTTGGCATGCTCCTCGCCCAACATACTCATCTGTTGCTCGCGCTCTGGGACGGGCGGCCCACCGACTCGAACGCGGGAACCGCCGCAGTCGTGCGCATGAAGCTCGACGGGCCCTCGGGCTTGCCCGAGGCCGGCCTGCGGCCGCTCGACGCCGAGGACGGCGGCCCCGTCCATCACATTCACGCGCTGCGCGCCGGCGTGTCGGCCGAGCAGACTCTGAAAGAGCCCGAATGGATGTTTCCCCAGGAGGGCGACCAGGCACTGTTCCATACCCTGTGCAGCCGCATCGAGCGATTCAACAGCGAGCCCCTGCGCCGCTCGCTCGCCTCGAGTCTCCCCGAGGCGGCTCGAGCGCTGCTGCCCGACATCGATTCCCGCTCCGCCGGCGGGCGCAGCCTGGCATACGCGTTCGCGGCTGCCGACCTGTTGGCGCGCCACTACCAACGGACCACCCGCGTAGTGTTGCGGCTCACCCTGCTGTGCGCGGCGATGCTCGCCCTCACTTTCGAGCTCTACGCCGAGATCGTGCACTCGCGCCTGCTGCCGGCAGCGTATCTCGACAACATTCGCATCGCTGACGATCATCCTGCTGTGGCAGGGCCGCCGCGACGTACAGGGCCGGTATCTCGACTATCGAGCGCTCGCCGAAGGCCTGCGCGTGCAGTTCTACTGGCGACTCGCCGGACTTCACGATAGCGCCTCGTCCTCCTACCTGCGCAAGCAGGCCGATGAGCTGCGGTGGATCCGTGAGGCGCTGCGGGCCGCGGCGGCGCTGCCGCCCCCGGACACGGCGCACCCGGAGCTTGCGATCGAGCACTGGGTCGGCGGCCAGGCCGCCTATTACGCCGACCGCGCGCACTCGCAGCGCCACCGGTTGCACATCCTCGAGCGCCGCTCGCGATTCTTTCTCGGCGCGGGCCTCATCGCCACCTCGCTCCTGGTGGTGTTTTGGGGCCAGCTCGAGACCCTGCCTACGTGGCACCGCTGGATCGTGGTCCTGATGGGCTTCGCGCCCATCGGCGCCGCGCTCTGGGAGACCTATGCCGAGCGGCTCGGCCTGCGGACTCAGGTCAATCAGTACGCCCGCTTCGCCGGCATCTTCCGGCGCGCCCAGCGTTTCGCGGAGCGCCTCGAGCGCGATCCCGGAGGGCATGAGCGGCATCACGCGCTGCTCGCGCTGCTGCGCGAGCTCGGTCGCGAGGCACTGATGGAGAACGGAGACTGGGTGTTACTGCTGCGCGAGCGGCCGATCGTCCTGCCCAAGGGTTGAGGACTCATTCATGCACGGCAAAACCCCGCCGCCCCCTCGCACGCGATTGTTGTGCTCATGCTCGGGCTGCTAGCGGCTGCCGGCGCGCGAGCAGCCCCACTCGTGGCCGCCCGGCACGGTGACTTCGCGCATTACACTTTTGCGCTGACGTGGCAGCCGGGATTCTGCAGCACCGATGGCGGCTGCCTGCCCGAGCAACCGCACACCGTGCTCATCGGGCTGCATGGCCTCTGGGCGTCGCGGCCGCAATCGCTGATCCGCCGTGGCATCAGCGCACCGCAATGGTGGAGTCGCGGCTGCGACTACTACCACCACAGTGACAGCGCACCGCGACTGCCGCCGGCAACGCTGCTGCGCCTGAATGCCGTCATGCCGCGCCTCAAGGACAGTCTGCTGACGCATGAATACGACAAGCACGTGCAGTGCTTCGGCTTCGACCCGCAGACATTCTTCCAAACCGAGCTGCGAATGCGCGGCGAGGTGACCGACAGCGCCTTCGGCCGCTACCTGACAATGACGGCCAGAGGCCGCGAAATCGGGCGCGCGGACCTGATCCGCGCCTTCACGCGCGACTTCGGTACGAATCAGTCCGCGGCGCTGCAGCTACGCTGCGGAAGCAATGCGCAGGGACGCATGGTCCTGACGCAACTGTGGATCACACTATATAGAGATGCGCTGCCGCGCTTCCCGCGCGACGACTCCTTCATGAATGCGCCGATCGCGCAGGATAACTGCCCGGCACGCTTCCTGGTCCCCGACTGGCAATGATTCGCAGGCCGAGATAATAAATGAGCGTCACGATCAGCGCCGAGCAGACCTGCCAGGGTATGAAATGGACCGCGGCTTTCGGCAACAGGTCCTCCAACTGACCGAGAGCCACCCCGACGATCAACATCGTGATGGCCCAGGGAGCCGGCCATGAGAACCACTCCGTGAGACGCGTCGCTCGCTTGTAAAACGAGGACACGGAATCCGCGTAATAGCGGCCGTGGAACCAGTCCACGACCAGGATGAAGCTGAACGGGAACAGCAGCGAGCCCAGCAGCGTCAGAAAGCCTTCGATGACGGCGAGAATGCCGAGGATCGCCAGAATGGTGGCGAAAACTCCCAGGATGATCACCACCACCGGCTGCAGCATGCGATGCGATTTCTCGCCTGCGACATTGATGACCGCGAGCAGGCTGGTGGCGGCGGGATAGAGATTCATCGCGTTGCAATGAGCGATGGCGAGAATCACCCCGATGGCGGATATCTCGCCCCACACGGGCAGACTCCTGGCGAGCATGGCGACGTTCCAATCGCCGGTCATCTGCAGCGTGATCAGGCCCAGCGCCCCCATGATCAGCACGGCCGCCATGACACCGACGCTCGGATTCAAGAGATAAAGCGCGCGGTCGCGCGAGCTCTCAGCGGCATGCGGCGGCGGACAGAAGCGGCTGACCGTCGGGAAAATATAGGCCCACGCCAACAGGCTGAAGCTCAGGATGAGATCGATGTCCTTGCCCCAGGCGACCGGTCCTTTCTGCAGCCGGCATCGCGAAGCGGATAGCGGCTGAAGAGGAAGTACGACAGGACGGCATAGCACAGCAGAAACACCAGCGCGGTGTAGTTGTAGAATTTCTCCAGCACCTCCATGCCAAAAAACACCAACGCAATCTGCACGACGCCCAGGATCACGTACCACATCACGCCGTATCCGGGGAATATCGTGCCGAGGATTTCCCCGCCGACGTCGGTATTGAGTCCAAACCATCCGGCGCCCACGATCGTATAGAGCACCGCGAGCAGCGTCGCCCCGGCCACGCCATAGGTCCGGCGAGCCATCACCATGGAGATGATCGGCACCTGACGACCCATGTGCGACAGGAGCATGGACGGTACCAGCCCGATCAGCAGGGCGAGCACATTGAGCCAGGTGAAGTTCCACAGGCCCGTGCCTTTCAATACCAGGCCGATCACCGGTGTCGTTGCCGACGCCGACGCCAGCCCCCAGATGACGAAGAGCGAGCCCGGTCGCATGGTGCGCTCCGAGTCCGGGACCGGCGCCACCCCCAGCGTCTCGAAACCGTGCGTTTCCGTCATTTGAGCCGCGACGCGGCAAAGCCGTTGGGCAACAGCTCCGATACGGTCCAGCAGTGCGACTGCCCGGGCGCGTCGCAGTAGACAGGGACGTCGGGCGCCGCGAATTCGGCCAGCACCTGCCGGCAGGCGCCGCAGGGTGACAACAGATCCGCGTCGCTGCCGGTGACGGCCAGCGCCGTGATCCGGCGGGCCCCGGCCGCAACGGCGGAAAATATCGCAACGCGCTCCGCGCACACGCTCAATCCGTAAGAGATGTTTTCCACGTTGACGCCGGTGAACACCCGCCCCTGATCGTCGACGACGGCTGCCGCGACGCGGAAGCGGGAGTAAGGCGCGTAAGCCCGATCGAGGCACTCCCGGGCACGCGCGATGAGAGCATTCGGATCGGTCGCCATGCAGCGCTACTCGGCCGCCGTCAGCCGCCCGTACAGGTCCGGCCTGCGGTCGCGGAAGAACTGCCACCGGTCGCGCACCTCGTGCACCATCCCCATGTCCATGTCGTGCACCAGCAACTCGTCCTTGTCGCGGCTTGCGGTCGCCTCGATCTGCCCTCGCGGGTTGACGAAGTAACTTTGGCCGTAGAACTCGCCGATGTCCCACGGCTGCTCGCGGCCGACGCGGTTGATGGCGCCGATCCAGCAGCCGTTGGCGGCGGCCGAGGCCGGCTGCTCCAGCTTCCACAGGTACTCCGACAGTCCGGCGACCGTCGCCGAGGGGTTGACGATGTACTCGGCGCCGTTCAGCGCCAGCGCGCGCCAGCCTTCCGGGAAGTGCCGGTCGTAGCAGATGTAGACACCGAGCTTGCAATAGCGCGTCTTGAACACCGGCCACTGCGAAGCGCCGGGCTTGAAGAAGAACTTCTCCCAGAATCCCGACACCTGCGGAATGTGGGTCTTGCGGTACTTTCCGAGGTAACTGCCATCGGCATCGATGACGGCCGCCGTGTTGTAATAGATGCCGGCAACCGGGTCGGCCTCGTAGACCGGCGCCACGATCACCATCCGGTGCTTGCGCGCATGGCCCTGCATCTCCTCGGTCGTCGGGCCGGGAACTGGCTCGGCCGCGGCGTACCACTTGGCGTCCTGGCTGGGACAGAAGTATGGCTGGGTGAAGACCTCCTGGAAGCACAGCACCTGCACGCCGCGCGCGCCGGCCTGCTCGATCAGCGGGCGATGCGCCTCCAGCATCGCCTGGCGGATCTTCTCCGGCGATTGATCGGTGGGCGCCTTGAGAGCCATTTGTATCAGACCGCCACGCAACGTCGTCATCAGTTCTTCTCCCGTCAACGCATCACGGCCGTGGGTTTCGCCAGCCGCGCCTTGCGCCCCAGCGCCGCGAATACCGGCGCGAACGCCGGACGCTTGACATACCGGCCGGCGCCGCGCTCTGCTCGTAGATCGCCGCGCGCGTACACCAGCTTGCCTTGACTCACTGTGTGAGTCGGAACACCTGTCACCGTCCGGCCTTCGAAAACGTTGTAGTCGACGCGCGAGCGCTGTGTCTTCGCCGAGAGCGTGCGCGTGGCCTCGGGATCCCACAGGACGAGATCGGCGTCGGAGCCGGATGCGATGACACCCTTGCGCGGATAGATGTTGAAAATCTTAGCCGCATTCGCCGAGGTGACCGCGACGAATTCGCTGCTCGTCAGCCGTCCGGTGTTTACCCCCGCATCCCACACTACCATCATGCGCTCCTCGATGCCGCCGCAACCGTTGGGGATCTTGCGGAAATCGTCGCGGCCGGCCGCCTTCTGCGGCGCGCAGAACGTGCAGTGATCGGTTGCCGTCGTCTGCAGGCTGCCCGCCTGCAGACTGCGCCAGAGCGCCTCCTGGTGTCGCTTCTCCCTGAACGGTGGGCTCATCACGTGCGCTGCGGCTGCCGCGAACTCGGGGTTGCGATATACGCTCTCGTCGAGCGTCAGGTGGCCGGCCAGCACCTCGCCGAACACCCTTTGGCCGCGTGCGCGCGCGCGCGCGATAGCTTCCGCCGACTCTGCGCACGAGACGTGCACCACGTAGAGCGGCACCTGCAGCACATCGGCGATGGCGATCGCTCGCTGCGCGGCCTCGGCTTCCACCGCCGGCGGACGCGACAGAGGATGGCCTTCCGGACCGCTGATGCCCTGCTCCATGATCTGCTTCTGGAGCTGAAAGACCAACTCTCCGTTCTCGGCGTGCACCGTCGGCATCGCTCCGAGCTCGAGCGCGCGCCGGAAGCTGTTCACCAGGGTCTCGTCATCCGCCATGATGGCGTTCTTGTACGCCATGAAGTGCTTGAAGCTGTTGACCCCTTCCTCCTGAACGAGGGTACCCATGTCCGCGCGCACCTGCTCCGACCACCACGTGACGGCCACGTGGAACCCATAGTCGGCCGCAGCCTTCTGCGCCCAGTCGCGCCACTTCCGATAGGCCGCGAGCAGCGACTCCTTCGGATCGGGAATGACGAAATCGATGATGCAGGTGGTGCCACCGGCAAGACCGGCGGCCGTGCCGCTGTAGAAATCATCGACCGCCACCGTGCCCATGAAGGGGAGCTGCATGTGCGTGTGCGGATCGATGCCTCCCGGCAGGACCAGTTGGCCGTCCGCTTCCAACACCTGAACGCCCGTCGGTGCCTCGAGGTTTTCTCCGACGTTGACGATTACACCTTGCGCGCACAATACGTCAGCGCGCCGAGCGCAGTCCGCGTTGACGACCGTACCGCCCCGAATCAGTAATCCGTCCATCGCAGTCTCCTCATGTCAGCCCGCACCCTCGCAGAATGAGCGCTACGACGTGCTGTGTGGCCTTCGCCTGCGCGTCGGCGTCGAGAGATGCACGGCCGAGCACAGCGCAGATCTGCACCTCGAAGTCAGCATAGGTCTGCGTGGCGGCCCAGATAGTGAAGAACAAATGCATGCTGTCGAGTCGCGCCATGCGTCCCTCGGCAATCCACTGGTCGATGACCGCCGCCTTGCGCCGCATCAGCGGACGCAGCTTTCGAACCAGCGTGCCGTGCAACTCAGGCGCGCCGTGCAACAGCTCATTGGCCCATACACGCGACGCGAATGGCCGCGCGAAGGACAGGCGCATCTTTTCGCGGATGTAGCGCTCGAGCGCCGCTCGCGGCTCGGCATCCGCGACGATGCTGTCCGCCGGCTCGAGCCATTCGCGCAGAGTCTGCTCGAGGACGGCCTGGTAGAGGGCCTTCTTGCTGCCGAAATAGTAGTGCAGGTTGGGCTTCGGCAAGCCGGCCGCCATGGCGATGGCGGCCATGGTGGCGCCGCCGAAGCCGGCGCCCGCGAAGACACGCTCGGCCGCCGCGATGATGGCGGCCTCCTGGGCGGGTCGGTTGCGGCCCTTTTGAGCCGTGCTTTTCTCGTCGGCACGCACGCGCGCGGCCTGAGGTTTGGTAGGCATCAGACAGGCGTTCGCAGTGGGTTGTTCGGGTGCGCCGTCCATTCGAGCCGCTCGGCGCTCACCACGCGGCCAGTGCGCCGGTCGATCTCTCCCGGCGCGAGATCCCGCAGGGTGATGCACCCCGGCACCGGGCAGACGTTGACACACAGGTTGCAGCCCACGCATTCTTCGTCTTTCACCTCGAAGTGACGCCGCCCGTCGCGCATGGACGTGATTGCCTGGTGCTCGGTGTCCTCGCACGCGATGTGACAGCGGCCGCATTGAATGCACTTGTCCTGAGCGATCACCGCCTTCGACACGCGATTCAGATCCAGTAGGCTCCAATCGGTCACGCTGGGGAGAGCACGGCCGCGCAGCTCCGCCACGCTTGCGAAGCCCTTGGCATCGAGGTAGGCGGCGAGGCCATTCGCCATCTCCTGCACGATCTTGAAGCCGAAGACCATCGCCGCGGTGCACACCTGCACGGAGCCCGCCCCGAGAGCGATGAACTCCAGCGCGTCACGCCAGCTGCCGATGCCGCCGATGCCGGAAATCGGCAAACCGGCCGTCTGCGGGTCGCGGGCGATTTCCGCCACCATGTTGAGTGCAATCGGCTTGACCGCCGGGCCGCAATAGCCGCCGTGCGTCCCTTGGCCGCCGACGGTGGGGGTCATCGTCAGCGTCTCCGGATCGACCCCCATGATGGAGTTGACGGTGTTGATGAGGGACACCGCGTCGGCGCCGCCGGCTTTGGCCGCACGCGCCGGATAGCGGATGTCCGTGACGTTCGGTGTCAGTTTCACGATGACGGGCAGCCGCGTGTAGTGCTTACACCAGGCGGTCACCATCCGGATGTATTCCGGGACCTGCCCGACCGCCGAGCCCATGCCTCGCTCGCTCATGCCGTGCGGACAGCCGAAGTTGAGCTCGATGCCGTCGCAGCCGGTGTCCTCCACGCGCGGCAGAATCGCCTTCCAGGACTCCTCCTCGCAGGGCACCATGATGGAGACGACCATCGCCCGGTCGGGCCAGCGCCGCTTGACCGCCGTGATCTCCTCGAGGTTGGTGTCGAGATCGCGATCGGTGATGAGCTCGATGTTGTTGAAGCCGATGAGGCTGCGGTCCACGGCGAGCAGCGCGCCGTAGCGCGCTCCGCTGACGTTGACCAGCGGCGGTCCGGCCTCCCCCAGGGTCTTCCATACCACGCCGCCCCACCCGGCCTCGAAAGCGCGCTCGACGTTGTATGCCTTGTCGGTGGGCGGAGCCGAGGCCAGCCAGAAAGGGTTGGGACTGCGGATGCCGCAGAATTCGGTGTCTAGTCGGGCCATGGGATCCCCGGGGGGTCACTCCTCGGCAGGCGCCGGGTTGTGCAGTTGCAGATCGATGTCGCGCGCGGCGCGCAGGCCATGGGCGACTGCATCGACGGTCAAGTCCTGCCCCTCGGCGATACAGTCGCCGCCCGCCCACACGCCCGCGAGGCTGGTACGTCCGGAGGCATCGACTGCGATGCGGCCGTCGCGCAGCGCCAGTCCGCATTGCCGCAACACCGGATTGCCCAACCGCTGCCCAATTGCCTTGAGCACCATGTCGGCCTCGAGTATACATTCCTCGCCCGTGGGCTCGAGCCGGCCCGCGGCGGGGCGCTGACGGGCAAAGCGCACCGCGCGCACGCTGCCACCTTCGCCAAGCAGCTCGACGGGAGCGAGCCAGTGCAGAATGGTCACACCGCGAGTGCGGGCCAGGTCCTGCTCTTCGCGCGAGGCGCTCATGTGCTCGGGGCCGCGGCGATAGACCATTTCCACGCGCTCCGCGCCGAGCAGCTTCGATTGCACGGCGGCATCGACGGCGGTCATGCCGCCGCCGATCACCACCACGCGGCGGCCCACGGGCACCATACCCGGATCCGTCGCCTGGCGCAGCGTGCTGATGAATTCCACCGCATCCACCACGCCGCCGAGCGTCTCGCCCGCCACCCCGAGCTGATACGTGTCGGCGAGTCCCAAACCCAGGAATACGGCGTCGTGCTCCCGCCGCAGTCTTTCAAACTGCTCGACGCTGGTGAGCTCCCAGCCGCACTCGAGCGTGATGCCGCCCACGCCCAGGAGCCATTCGACCTCACGTTGGGCGTAATCCTCCACCGTCTTGTAGGCGGCGACGCCATACTCGTTCAGGCCCCCGGGCTTGGGTCTGGCATCGTAGAGACTGACGGCATGGCCGCTGCGTGCCAGCGAGTGCGCGCAGGCGAGCCCCGCCGGGCCGGCGCCAACCACCGCCACGCGTCGGCCACTGGCCGGAGCGCGCTCGAATATCTGATTGTCCGCGCTGCCCAGCAACCGGTCCACGGCGAAGCGCTGCAGCCGGCCGATGGCGACCGGCTGTCCCTGCTGCGTATTGCGCACGCAGACCTGCTCGCACAGCACCTCGGTCGGGCAATCGCGCGCGCAGAAGCCACCGAGGGGATTCGCCTCGAGAATTGTTTCGGCCGCGCCGCGCACGTTGTCCTCGGCGATGCGCCTGATGAAGGACGGCACGTCGATGCGAGTCGGACAGGCCTGCATGCAGGGAGCATCGAAGCAGTACAGGCACCGGCTGGCCTCCAACACCGCCTGCGCCTCCGAGAGCGGCGGCGCGATGTCGGCGAAATGCGCGGCGTAGGCCTCGGCCGTCAGGCGCCCCGGACGGATATCCGGTTTGCGCTGCTCGCTCATCCGCGTCCCCCGGCCTCAACTGGAAGGAAAGTCAGCATGCACAACTTTGACCATTTGGTCAACCTTGCCAGCCAGCCGCATGCCGAGCGCGTACGCGGCCGCGGAAAGCCCCAGCGCGACGAACCAGGCGTAGCCGTAGATGCCGTCGAGAAACGCACTCGTGCCTGGAAATGCGCCCGGCAGGGAAGCATGTAGAAATCCCGGCAGACAGGGCAGTACTCCGATCAGGAAGGCGCCGACGGCGATCGGATTCCAGCCGCCGCGGTAGTGGTAGCCGCTGCCCTGCTCACGATACAGCCCCGGGACATCGATGACCGTTCGGCGCACGTGGTAGTAGTCCACGATCAGGATGCCTGCCACCGATCCGAGCAGCGCCGAATAACCGACGAGCCAGGTGAATATGTAACCGTGTGTGCTCGCGAGAATCCTCCACGGCATCATCGCCACCGCGATGACGGCCGTGATGTAACCGCCCGCTTTGTAACTGATGCCTCGGGGATACAGCGAGGAGAAGTCGAACGCCGGCCCGACGAGATTGGCCGCCAGATTTACGCTGATCGTATCGACCAGCAGCACCAGCAACGCCAGCAGCACCGCCGCACCCGTCATGCGGCCGGCCAGTGTCACCGGATCCCAGATCGCCTGGCCGTAAATCACCACGGTCGCCGAGGTGACGAACACCGCCAGCGCGGCGAGCAGCCCCATGGGGGCCGGCAGACCGATCGCCTGGCCGATGACCTGATCGCGCTGCGATCTCGCGAACCGCGTGAAGTCCGGAATGTTCAACGCGAGCGTGGACCAGAAACCGACCATGGCCGTGAGCGAGGGCCAGAAGACGGAATAGAACTGGCCGCTGCGTGCCCCTCCCGGCGCGAACTGCGACGGCGTGCTCACGATCGGGCCGAAGCCGCCCGCCTTGTCGTCGGCCCAGAGGAGCAGCAGGATGCAGATCACGACCTTGATCGCCGCGGTATAAGTTTCGAGGCGGCGAATCGACTCGATGCCGTGCACGATGAAGTAGAACTGCAGCAGCCAGAAGACGAGGAAACACACCGCCTGCCACGGATTGATTCCAAGCACGGCGATCTGTCGGCCGCCGAGCGGGTGACCGATGAGCACCCCGATCAGCGCATAGATCATCATGCCGCCGAACCAACTCTGGATGCCGTACCAGCCGCAGGCCACGAGCGCGCGCAGCACGGCGGGGAAACGCCCGCCGCGAGTGCCGAACGAGCACCGTGCGAGGACCGCGTACGGAATCCCGTACTTCGCCCCGGCATGGCCGATGAGCAGCATCGGGACGAGGACGATCAGGTTCCCGAGCGTCACGGTCAGGATGGCTTGCGACGCCGACATGCCTGAGCCGACCAGACTGGCAGCGAGCGTGTAGGCCGGAACGCACATCACCATGCCGAGCCAGAGCGCGGCGTAGTGATACCAGCGCCAGGTCCGCTTCTCCGCCGGGGTAGGCGCCAGATCCGTGTTCCACAGATCCGCCGCTACATCGCTGTCCGCAGTCATGCCACCGTTACCGATTCAGGCGGTCACCAATATCTCATGGATGACCGGAGGCGGCGATACCATCCTGTCAGTGAGCGACGTTGCCGCCCGCAGCGCATCCGCGGCCTGCCGGACCTGCTCTGGCGATCGGGCGTGGACCATGGCGAGCGGCCGCTCCTTGCCGACGCGCGCGCCGATGGCGGCCACGTCACTCAAGCCCACAGCCAGGTCGAGCACTTCGCCCGCGACACGTCGGCCTCCGCCCAGCCCGACCAGCACGTTACCGACTGCCCGGGCATCGACGTCCGAGACATAGCCCTCCCTCACCGGAAAGATGGGCTCCACGATCGGAGCATGCGGCAGATACCGGGTCGAGTGCGCCAACAGATCGCCCGGCCCGCCGAGCTCCGCGACCATTCGCTCGAACCGCTGCGCGGCTTCTCCGGAGCGAACCGCGGCCTCGGCTCGTGCGCGTGCCTGCGCGCGATCGGCGGCCAGCCCTCCCATGACCAGCATCTCGGCTACGAGTGAGAACACCACCTCCTCCAGGCGGGCCTCGCGCGCGCCGCCGCGGAGGAATTCGAGCGCTTCGGCGATCTCGAGCGCGTTGCCCACCGTCCAACCGAGTGTCTGCGACATGTCGGTGACGAGAGCGTGAGTCTCGAGGCCGGTAGTGGCCGCCACGCCGATGATGCTGCGCGCAAGTGCCCGTGATTCCTCGAGCGTCTCCATGAAGGCGCCGGATCCGGTCTTGATATCCATCACCAATGCATCGAGGCCGGCCGCGATTTTCTTGGAAAGAATGGAAGCCGTGATCAGCGGGATCGATTCCACCGTCGCCGTGACGTCCCGAATGGCATACAGGCGCCGATCCGCCGGTGCCAGCTCGTCCGTCTGGCCGATGATGGCGCACCCGACCGAGCCCACCACCCTGCGAAAGTCCGCCACCGCGGGCATCGATCGATAGCCGGGAACGGCATCGAGCTTGTCGAGTGTTCCTCCGGTGTGACCGAGGCCGCGCCCGGAGATCATGGGAACGAAGCAGCCGCAGGCGGCGGCAATCGGCGCGAGCAGGAAGCTCACCTTGTCGCCGACGCCGCCCGTCGAATGCTTGTCGATCACCGGCCCGCGGTCGCGCAGCTCGTCCCAGCGCAACCGCACTCCGGAATCGGCCATTGCCGCCGTGAGCGCCCCGGTCTCGGCGGCCTCCATCGAGCGGTAGAACACGGCCATGGCGAAAGCCGCGATCTGCTCGGCGGGAATGGATCCATCGGCCAGGCCGCGCGCGAGGAATTCCAGCTCCTCGCGCGTCAGCCTGAGACCATCGCGCTTCTTGCGGATGAGGTTCTTGAAGATCATCCGCGCCGCGGCTTCCTCCGCGACCGGTCACGCCGGCGTCAGAACAGATTGGCGGTCAGCTCCAGCGAGGCGAACATCGGCGTGTTGTAGATTTCCCAGGTGAACTCCGCGGGACTGTTCGGGCTTCCCGGAGTGGTCAACTGCACTCCTGGCGAATACGAGATCGCGTGCCGATCCAGTATGTTGTCGACGTTGAGCGACACAGTCACGGACTGCAGCGTCTTATTGTCGAGCACCCAATTGTAGTCACCGGTGAAGTTCAGCGTGCCATAGCCGCCGATCTGATCTGAAGTCGTTTCACCGTCGTTGTAGTCCTGCAGGTACTGCGAGCCGATGTAATGCTCATTCAGCTTGGCGTACCAGGGGCCATAGCTCCAATCGAGCTCGATGTTTGCGGTCTCCTCCGGGATATTCGGCCGCCACATGCCGTCGGTGATCGTGGAGCCGTTCACGTCCGTGAAGCTCTCTGTGTACTTCGCGCTGGTGTAGCCGAAATTGCCCTTGAGCGCCAGGTTGTAAGGCAGGTTGATGGCGCCGTCGAGGGTGAATCCCCTGAAGGTTGCCTTGCCGGCATTGAACGTCTGGGTAATGCCGGTCACATCGCTGTAAGTCTCGCTGAAGATGTCGTTGAAGTCGCGATTGAAGAACGCCACATCCCAGGAGTATGTGGCATTCTTGAAGCGGATCCCGGCGTCGATGTTATTCACGTACTCCGGCCTGACATCGGGCGCGACCGGCTGCGGGCTCTCACCGATGTTGCCGTAGAGCGCACTGATATCCGGCGGCTTGGTCGACTGACCATAGTTGACGTAGACGTTCAGGTCATGCGTGAACGCGTAGTTCACGCCGATTGAGCGCTCGACCCACTTATAGGTCTCCGTCACGGAGCCGGAGTAGTCGTAGTAGTATCCCTGGTCGTCGTTCGAGTACAGCTCGTCGCTGTTGTATTTGAAGCCTGGGTAGATGTGCAGCTTGCCGTCCAGCAGCTCGATGTTGTCCTCCGCATAAACCTGATACCACGTCTGGCCGTCGTGCTCCAACCACGCCATGTCGTATCCCGTCGTGCCGATCGGAACCGGATACGACCCGTACCATGCCTCCTCCGACAGCTCCGAGCCGAGCAGCCCCATCACGCCCACCGTGACGGTGTTGTCTGGAATAAGCAGGGTGAGAGTGCCGATGCCGCCCTCATCGTCATAATTGTTGATGTAGTGCTGGTAGGCGGTTCCCGCGCCGGGCGAGCCGAACATCGCGTCGGCCTCGGCGCAGTCGTAAGTCTCCGGGTAGGACCCCGGCAGCGGACTCGACGACTCGTAGGCGTTGAGGGCGGAACAGCTCTTGGTCACCGCCGGCAGGTCATCGTAGTAGCCCAGGTAGTCGTTGTCGTAAGTCGGATTGGACCAGTCCGTGCGGTTGTTCTGCGTGCCGGTGTAGAAGACCTTGGCTTCGCCGATCACATAAGGATTCAGCAGCGACTTCACCGATAAATCCACGAACGTCGAATTCGCCTTCTGGTCGAATTGCGCCACGTCCAGCGGGTAGTTGTAATCGTAGTGGGACCCCATCAACGTCGAGGGCACGCCGTCCTGCGGCGGGTGCGCGTCCTCATCGGTTACCGCGGCGATCAGCTTGACCTGGCCCGACGAAGTCGGCTGCACGGCCGCCAGATAGAACGCATCGAGGTGGCCACCCACATTCTCCCATGGCCCATCGGAGTCGGTATGACTGACCCTGGCCAGCACATCGAGACCGTTCAGGGAGCTGATCGCACCCGAGTTGATGCCAAATGATTCCTGCGTCTCCGATCCGCCGCCCGAATACATGCCGCCGGTCATCCCGACCTGCACGCCGAAATTCGCGGTCGGCAGCTCGGCCTCATACGCCACCGTGCCGCCGAGGTCGTCGAGCGAGGACTGCGACATCGTATTGGCGCCGCTATAGAGCTCCACGCCGCTGACGAAGATCGGGTCGATCGGCGTCGAGGCCTGATCGTCGCCCTCGCCGTACACGCCACCCAGAAACGTATTGATGTAGGGCACGCCGTCGAAGGTTGTACCCATCTCATTGCTGCCAAAGCCATCCACCGTAAAGGCGGTATCGCTGGGCAGGAATCCCAGTGGTCCCAGCGCCTGGGCGTTGACGCCCGGAATGTTGTTCAACACCGAGATGGTGCTGAGCGCGGGACTGAGATGCAGCAGGTCGGTGGTTTCCACCGTTGCGACAGCCTGCTCCGGGGCCACGATCACGACCTGGCTGAGTGTGAGCGGCGGCGTCGTGGTGGAACTGCTCGTCGACGATGAGCTGCTCGGCGGCGAATCGGCATCCTGCTGCGCGGCCGGCGACGAGCTGGTGTCGCTGGAGTCGCCCTGGCCCGGGTTTTGCGGCGCCGCGAGCGCGGGCGCAGCCGCAAGCAACATCATGCATGGAACGGCAACCGTCAACGGCGCCAGGATCTGTCGTACGACCTTACGGATCTCAATGGACATTGCAGACTCTCCGAAAGTGATCACAACACGGCCGCGCCAATCGAATTCCGGCGCTCGATCGGTGGCGGGCGCCGACCGATCGCCGGATTTCACTGGTGTTGCGGGAACGATACGATAGTAGCCGTCGAATTTTGCATTACCGTTACGAAGCGATGCTCCGTCACCCCTGGCGTTCTTAAACGTTTAACCCCTCTTGTAAAACGATAGATCCGCGCTAGCGACCTGTCAATCGTCAGATACCGGATGCGGCGCCGGGACCGATGCGTTGCATATGAGCAACAGCAAGAAATGCACCAACACGAGGCGGCGCCGCGGCGTGTGCGCACGGATGGGTCATGTGAAGTCCCCGTACGGCAGCCATATGTTCTTGATCTGGGTTGCCTGGCGGAGGAATGTGCGCCCCTCGCCGTGGCGCGCGGACAGCCAGTCGCGGCTGCGGCCGTGGCTCACCCAGGTGCGCTTCACTGAAGCCGCGGCCAGCTCCTCCACGCGTTTACTGCCGTCCTTCGAGCCGAAATACCAGACACACTCCACCTGTTCGTGCGCTGCCAGGGTTTCCGTCAGCTCCTCTCGATGGCCTGTCACGATGTTTACGACGCCCGCGGGCACATCCGAGGTCTCGATCACCTGACACAGATCGAGCGCGGGCAGCGGCATGCGCTGGGACGGGATGATCACGCAGCGATTGCCCATCGCAATGACGGGCGCGAGCAGCGAGATGAACCCGAGGAGCGGCGCCTCATCCGGACAGGCAACGCCAACTACGCCGATGGGCTCCGGTACGGCGAGCGCTATGCTCCGTACGGGCGGTGTGTGAATCAGCCCGTCGTATTTGTCCGCCCAGCCGCCATAGCTGAACAGGCGTTCGATCGCGCGATCGACTTCCGCGCGGCATTCCGCGGGCTTGCGGCCGGTCAGACGCCGCAGGTTGTCCACGAGCTCCTTGCGCCGCAGCGCCAGGTTCTCGGCGAAATAGAAGAGGATCTGGCTGCGCAGGTGTGTGGTCGCCGCCGACCAGCGCTCGGCCAGGAATGCGGCTTCGACCGCATCGCGAATGTCCTTGCGGTTGCCGTGCGCAACCCAGCCGGCGAGATTCCCCCGGGCATCGTTGATCGGCAGCGACAGACCGCCGTCGGGGCGAGTCTGCTTGCCGCCGATGTAGTTCTTGAAGGTCCTGTCGATGCCGCCGCTGGAAATCTCGGCCGCCCTCGGCGGCTGACCTGAGGGCTCGCGCGAACTCGAGCTGTCCTGCGCGCCCGGCTGCCACGCGTCACGCTCCCGCACGTAGTCGAGCATGCCTTCGAGACCGCCCTCGCGCCCGAAGCCGCTCTCACGGATGCCGCCGAAGCCACAGGCCGCATCCAGCTGGTTGGTGGTGTTGATCCATACCACGCCGGCCTTGAGCTTCACGGCGAGCTCCAACGCGCGGTTGACGTTCTCCGTGTACAGGGTGGCGGCGAGGCCATAGCTGGTATTGTTCGCAAGCTCGACCGCTTCCTGCAATGTGCGGAAGCTCGTTGCCGCGAGAACCGGCCCGAAGACTTCCTCGCGCCATACGATGTTCGCCGGCGAGACATCCGTCAGCAGAGTCGGCGGATAAAACGCGCCCTGCCGCGGCAAGGGAATGTCGGGCTGCCAGAGCGTCGCACCCTGCGCCTGCGCCTGCTCGACCAGGCGCTGCACCCGCTGACGGTGCGCGGGCGAGATGAGTGCGCCCATGTCGATGGCCTTGTCCAGCGGATCGCCGATGCGCAGATGCGTGAGACGCGTCTTGATCTTGCTCACCAACGCGCCAAGAACGCCTTCCTCGACGATGAGGCGCGACCCCGCACAGCACACCTGTCCCTGATTGAACCAGATCGCATCGATCAGTCCCTCGACGGCAGCATCGAGATCCGCGTCTTCGAGGACGACGAACGGCGACTTGCCACCCAATTCCAGTGTCAGCGACTTGCCCGTGCCGGCCGTGCTGCGGCGGATGAGCCGACCGACCTCGGTCGAGCCGGTAAATGCGATCTTGGCGATCCCGGGATGCTGCACTATCAGCTCGCCTACCCTGCCGTCCCCGGTCAGGATGTTGATGACACCCGGCGGCACTCCAGCGTCAGCGCACAGGCTGGCGAAGAAGAGCGCCGTGAGGCTGGTATCCTCCGCCGGCTTGAGCACCACGCAGTTGCCCGCGGCCAATGCCGGGGCGATTTTCCACGCCAGCATCAGCAGCGGAAAATTCCACGGAATGATTTGTCCAACCACTCCGAGCGGCTCGTGGTCAGCGAGCTCCCGCCCGACGAGCTGCGCCCATCCGGCGTGGTAGGTGAAATGGCGCGCGGCCAGCGGAATGTCGAGATCACGCGTCTCCCGGATCGGCTTGCCGTTGTCCAGCGACTCGAGGACGGCGAAGAAGCGGCTGTGCTTCTGGATGAGTCGCCCCAGCGCATACAGCACCCGGGCGCGCTCATATCCCGACTTCGACCATGCCGGGAATGCCGCCCGGGCGCAGGCAACGGCGTCATCGACATCCTGAGCGCAGGTCTGCGTCAGGCTCGATAGCGTCTCGCCGTTCGCCGGATTCAGGCACGTAATCGGCGGATTCCGCTGCTGCGAGACTCGCCACTGCCCGCCGATGAACAAACCGAATCCGCCCGTATGCGCCGCGAGCCACTCGCGCACGGCGCGGGCATCTTCCGGTGCCGGCCCGTAACTCAGGCTATCGAAAATCTCCGGGACGCTGCTCATTGCATTAGGCCAACGGATGACGGTGGGCCGCTGAATACCGGCCCGTGACCTGATGCTCGAGCTGTCGCTCGATGTCACCGAGCAGCCGCGACGCCCCAAAGCGGAATCGATCGGGAGCCAGCCACTCGTTGCCCAATTCCTCCTTCACCAACATGAGGTACGTCAGGGCCGATTTCGCGCTGGAGATGCCGCCCGCCGGCTTGAATCCCGAGCGGTATCCGGTCCGCTCGGCATACTCGCGGATCATGCGCATCATCACCAGGCTCACGGGCAGCGTGGCGTTCACGGGCTCCATTCCCGTGGAGGTCTTGATGAAGTCCGAGCCGGCCATCATCGCGACCACGGCGGCCTTCGCCACTTTGCCGATCGAGCCCAGCTGGCCCGTGCCGAGGATGGTCTTCATGTGGGCAGGTCCGCACGCCTCGCGGAAAGCGCGCACTTCCGAGTACAGCGCCCGCCAGTCCGAGGTCAACACGTGACGGCGGCTGATCACCACATCGATCTCCGTCGCGCCCGCCTGCACCGAGCGGCGGATCTCCTCCAGACGCAGCTCCAGAGGAGACAGGCCCGCCGGAAACCCCGCTGAAACGGCGGCGATGGCGATTCCAGTGCCTGCAAGCGCAGCGCGCGCTATCGGCACCATCTCGTGGTAGACGCAGACCGCTGCGGTCGTGAGGGGGCGCGCACCCCACCCCAGCGCTTCCAACAGATCCGCCCGGACCGGAGCCCGCGCTTTCGCACACAAGCGGGATACCCGGCCCGCCGTGTCGTCGGCCGACAGCGTTGTCAGATCCATTAGGGTCACGGCCTTGAGCAGCCAGGCGGCCTGCCAGGCCTTCTTGAGGCTACGGCGTTTGGGCAGCGTCTCCACCCTGCGCTCGGCCGCGGACAGATTCACCCGCACCCGATTCACCCAGCCGGCGTCGAATTCGATGCCGGGGTTGCTCACGGGCGCAGCCGCAGGGATGGCCTGCGCCCGCTCGGATACGAGGCGGGGAAAGGCGATCGTCGGGTCTGAGCCAGTCATCGAACTCATTCGGCACCCGCCGCGGCGGACTTTTCCGTGAGACTCTGATTTTGGACCAATTGGTCAAATACCGTACCGAAGCGTAGCATCCAAGTCAATCGAGTGTGCGAGTGGAGTCAGAATGGGGCGCGCGATCGTCATCGTGCTGGACTCGCTGGGCGTGGGGGCGGCCGCGGATGCGGAAGCTTACGGCGACCGCGGCGCCGATACACTTGGCCACATCGCAGAAGCGTGCGCGGCCGGGCGCGCGGACAGCGACCGCCGCGCCGGGCTGCTGAACGTTCCCGAGCTCACGGCTCTTGGACTGATGGATGCGGCGCAGGCGGCGCGCGGGGCGGCGTTGCCCGCCGTCAGGCCTGCATTCCGGACCGGCCGCTTCGGCTACGCCGCCGAGCGCAGCCGCGGCAAGGATACGCCCAGCGGACACTGGGAGATGATGGGGCTGCCCGTCGAGTTCGACTGGGGCTACTTTCCGGACACGCAACCCTGTTTTCCACCGGAGCTCACCGACGCCCTGATCCGTCGCGGCGAAATCGGCGGCATACTCGGCAATCGGCATGCTTCCGGCACGCAGATCGTCGCGGAGCTCGGCGCGGAGCACCTGCGCACGCTGCGCCCGATCGCGTACACCTCCGGTGACTCGGTTTTGCAGATCGCCGCGCACGAGGAGCACTTCGGGCTCGAAAGGCTGTACGCGCTGTGTCAGATCGCGCGTGAGCTGGTCGACGAGTACCGAATCGCGAGAGTCATCGCCCGTCCGTTCGTGGGCGAAGCGGCCAGCGGCTTCACCCGCACCGGCAATCGGCGCGACCTCGCGACGCCGCCGCATGGCCCCACACTGCTCGACATACTGCAGGCCGCCGGCGGAGAGGTGATTTGTGTCGGCAAGGTTGCAGATATTTTCGCCCATCGTGGCGTAACGCGGACCATCAAGGCGCACGGCAACCGCGCGGTGATGGACCGGTTGCTGGAAGCGATGCGCGCGGCGCCCGATCGCAGCCTGCTGTTCGCCAACTGCGTGGATTTCGACACCAACTTCGGTCACCGCCGCGATGTGAGCGGTTATGCCAATGCGCTCGAGGAATTCGACGCTTACGTACCGCCCCTGCGCGCTGCGATGAGGCCGGAGGATGTCGCGATCATCACGGCCGATCACGGCTGCGACCCGACGTTCCCCGGCAGCGATCACACCCGGGAGTACATTCCGGTGCTCGGCTTCGGCGCGTCAGTCACTGCGGGGCCGATCGGCAGGCGCTCCGGTTTCGCGGATATCGGACAGAGCCTCGCGGCCCACCTCGGCCTGCAGGCTCTGGCGCACGGAATCTCATTCCTCTAGCCGGACTGCGCGTGCGCCACGGGCTCGAACCATTCCAGTTAAACGTTTTTCCGGAAGGTCGCGGCGTGTATACTCACTGCTCAATCACCATGACGACGGGGGCGGCGCGCAGCCGGCCACGGACGCACGATGGCAACCATAAAAGACCTTGCCGCCAAAGTCGGTGTCTCGGTCGCCACCGTCTCGAATGTTCTCAACGACAAGCCGAACGTCGGCGCGACGGTACGGCAGAAAGTGCTGCGCGCGGCGAAGGAGCTCGGCTATCGGCCGCATCGCGCCGCTCAGGCCATGCGCAAAGGCCGCACCCGCGCGATTGGCCTGGTTCTCCCGGACCTGACCAACCCCTTTTTCCCGCAGCTCGCCCAGACGGTGGAGAACACCGCCCGCAACCTGGGACTCCTGGTGTGTCTCATCGACAGTCAGGGCTGCGCCGAGGGGGAGAGCCGACGGCTTGACCCTGCTCTCGCAGCACGGGGTCGATGGCGTCATCTGGTGCCCGGTCGGACCGCAGGTGCCTGCCCCGTTGCGCACGCTCGATAAACCCGTCGTGCTGATCGACCGCCCCAAGCCGGGATTTGCCGCCGTGCACTCGAACTATCTGATGGGCGGACAACTCCTCGCCAGATACGCGCTGCAGCAGGGGCACACGCGCGTCGGACTGTTGTCGGGGCCGAGCAATCTGGAGAGCGCGCAGCAGCGGCGCAACGGCTTCGTGCGCGCCTTTCCCCAGCGCATCGAGATCGCCTGGGAGGTGCGGGTTGGATTCGACGGCATCCTGAGCCGCGAGGCCAGGGACGCACTGCTGCGGCGGCAGCGGGCCACGCTCATCGTCGCGGGTAATGATCTGATCGCCATCAACGCCATTCATTTCCTGGCGGAGCACGACATCGACGTTCCTGACGACGTCTCGGTCGTGGGGTTCGACGATATCAGCTGGGCCAAGGTCGTCAGTCCGCGTCTGACGACGATAGCGCAACCGCTCGTGGCCATCGGCACCCGGGCCGTGGAGCTGCTGCAGGAGCGCATGTCCGGCGCCACGATCCCCAGCCGGGCCACGGCTTTCGACGTCACGTTGGTCGAGCGGGATTCCGTGAAGAACATCTGATCGCTCCGACACCAGAGGAGACATCGCGTTGGCTAAGAAACCTCGTATCGTCGTCGTTGGAAGCGCCAACACCGACCTGCTGTTCAAGAGCAATGTGGTGCCCAGGGGCGGGGAAACGATATTCGGCACCGGCTTCGACATGGGATTTGGCGGCAAGGGCGCAAATCAAGCGGTCGCCGCGAGCCTCTGCGGGGCGGACGTGGAGATGGTCGCCGCCGTCGGGACGGATCTGCTCGGCGCCGAGACCGTCAGGAACTTCACGTCCATCGGGGTGCGCACTTCGGGCGTGCGGGTAATCCCTGATGCCGCCACCGGGGCTGCGCTGATCCTGGTCACACCGGACGGCGAGAACCGCATCATCGTCGCAAGCGGCGCCAATGATCTGCTGCGGCCGGCCGATGTCGACGCCGCGGCGCCGCTCCTGGCCGGCGCGGACATGGTGCTCCTGCAGTTCGAGGTTCCCCTCGAGACCGTGTACCACACCATCCGCCTGGCGAAGGCACACAAGGTGCGCTGCATGGTCAATCCGGCGCCGGCGTTGGCGGCCGACCCGAGCGTGCTCGCCCTCGCCGAATATCTGATCCTGAACGAAACGGAAGCCCAGGTGATCACCGGCAGACAGGTTGAGTCGCAAGCCGACCTCGATGCCTGCGTGACCGCCCTTCTGGACAGTGGAATTCGCCGGGTGATCCTCACGCTGGGTGGCCGCGGCGCGGTGCTGGCATCGCAGTCGGGACGCGTGCACGTGCCGGCATTTCGAGTTTCCCCGGTGGATACGACGGGCGCGGGCGATGCGTTCATCGGCAGCCTGGCGGTATTCCTCACCGAGGGAATGTCCGACGAGGAGGCCGTGACCCGCGCCAACCTGTATGCGGCGCTGTCCACGACCCGCACCGGCACCCAGAAATCCTTCGTCAAGCGCGGCGAATTCGAGGCCGAGCTCACCCGGCGGCGCTCGGGCGCGGCGGGAGACACCGTAGTAATGCTCCGCCCGCCAATGTAATCGGGGGTAATCCGCAATGTACGTCGTCCACAGCTACTCTCTGGCTGTCGTCTTCTGCGTGATCACGATGTTCTGTTGGGGCTCGTGGGCCAACGCCCGCAAGCTCGCCCCGGCGGGCTGGCGGTTCGAGCTCTTCTACTGGGATTACGCGCTCGGCGTATTGCTGATCACGCTCATTCTGGGCGCCACGCTCGGCACCTTGAGCAGTGGCGGCCCGCCGTTCTTCGCGCGATCTGCTGCAGGCCGACCGGGCCAGCATCGGCCATGCGCTCTTTGGCGGCGCGGTATTCAACCTGGCCAACATCCTGCTGGTGGCCGCCATCGAGGTCGCCGGCATGGCGGTGGCCTTTCCGGTCGGCATCGGGCTGGCGCTGGTGCTGGGTGTCATCCTGAACTACGTGGCGGTCCCGGTCGGCAATCCCGCCCTGCTCGGGATGGGCGTGGCGCTGGTGACACTCGCGATCATTCTGGATGCCCTCGCCTATCGCCGGCAGGCGGCCGCCGCGGTACGCATGAGCGCGAAGGGCCTGCTGCTGTCGCTCGCCTGCGGAGTGTTCATGGGAGTGTTCTACCGCTTTGTCGCCGCGGCGATGTACGCCGATCCCGGCGCACCCCGTGCCCGGCCTGATGGGCAGCTACGCCGCCGTCTTCGTCTTCGCGATCGGCGTATTCCTCAGCAATTTCCTCTGGAACACCCTCGCGATGAGATTCCCCGTCATGGGTCCCCCGGTGCCGTTCTCCCACTACCTGCGAGGGCGCTTCAACACCCACCTCGCGGGTATTTTCGGCGGCGTGATCTGGGGTATCGGCATGTCGCTCAACCTCATCGCATCGGGCCGCGCGGGATATGCCATATCGTACGGGCTGGGTCAGGGCGCCACGATGGTCGCCGCGCTCTGGGGCGTATTCGTCTGGCAGGAGTTCCGCGGCGCGCGCGCCGGCGTGACCGGCCTGCTGGCCGCCATGTTTCTCTGCTTCATCGCGGGCCTGGGACTCATCATTCTCGCCCGCACGATTTGACGGCGCCATGGGACTCGGAGCGCAAAAGATGACCATATCGGTATCACGCATCTCGCGGGCGTCCGCCCTGTTGGGCGCTCTCCTCGTGGCGCAACTCGCGGGCGTCATGGTGACGCCCGCCCAGGCAACGGACGCCGACGCCCGGCCGAAGGTCATCATCGATCAGGACGCGGCCGGTCCCGCGAGTACGGACATTCAGTCCATACTGATGCTGATGCAGGACAAGGATATCGATCTCCTCGGCATCACCATAATGACCGGTGATGCCTGGCGGGATGAGGAAGTGAGCCACGCCCTCAGAATGCTGGAGATCGCCCACCGCACGGACATACCCGTGGTTCCCGGCGCTGTGTTCCCGCTGCTGAACGGGCGGCGGCGGACCCTGGCGTGGGAGAAGCTCTACGGCCCGCTGTTCTATGACGGGGCGTACATGAGCAGTTGGCCGTCGGAAAACACGGTTGACTGGACGCCGCTTCATCCGACGAGGCCGTACTGGGTGCCGCCGCTTCCGGAGGGCGAACCCACGACGCACGCAGCCAATGAGAGCGCCGTCAGCTTCCTGTTGCGCATGGTGCATACCTATCCACACCAGGTCACGATCATCGCGGCCGGCCCGATGACCAATCTCGCGCTGGCGGCAAAGCTGGATCCGCAGTTTGCCGTGCTGGCAAAGCAGCTGGTCTTCATGGGCGGCAGCTTCAATCCGGTGCCGGCCGACACCCCTTTCGCGCAGGAATACGACAACAACCCGCGGCAGGAATTCAACATGAGGTTCGACCCGGAGGCCGCCTCGATCGTGCTTCACCAGCCGTGGAGCCGAGATCATCGAGGTGCCGGTCGATCCCACGAGCCCGACGCTCATGTCGCACAGACTTCTCGGCGAGGTGGCGCAAGGCAAGGCCCCGTTCGATCATTACCTCGGCCGATTCGGGCAGGTCTATCCCCTTTGGGATGAGACCGCAGTTGCCGTCTGGCTCGACCCATCATTGATCACGCGCGAGAAGACGCTCCTCGTGGACATCGATACGAGCTTCACCGCGAACTACGGAGCCACTCTGAGTTGGCCCGTTGGCGCGGGTCCGGGCCTTGGCGAGCGCCCGGTCCACGTGGTGTTCACCGTCGATGTGCCGAGACTGAACAGCCTCGTGGTGCGGCTGCTGACGGCGGCTGAGCCCATTTCTCTGCCACGGACGTCCACTTCGGAGCACTGACGAAAGGGAGGCACGCATGCTTTCACAGAACCGGCAGACGGTGGCTCCGCTGGGCCGCGCTCGTACTCGTGGCGATCCTGACTCCGACCGGGAACCGCCTCTTTGCCGCCGAGCGGCCGAGCCCACCCTCACGCCATGCCAGGCGGTCGTCAGCGGCTTTCTGGCGCGTGCTCCGCTCATGCGCCGCACCGATGAGAGGATTGCGCGACTGCTCGATGGACAGCACTACCGCCAGGCGGTGTCGGCATTGCGCATCGCCGTGAGCCGCTACCCGGATGCGTGGGCCGGAAACGCCCTGGGAGATCTCTACGCCGCGGGACTCGGCGTGCCCCGCAGTGCTCGACAGCGCTTTCCGCTGGTATCTCTGGTCCGCGCAAAGAGGCGATCGGTTCGCGCAGCGACAGGTCGCAAACGCCTATCTCGACGGTGAGGGAACCCAACGCAACGCCGCCGACGCCGCCTACTGGTTTCGGATCGGCGTCGCTCCCTTTCAGGTTGCCCGGATGTACCACAGCCTGTCCGAGACGTACGCCAAGGACCACCTCGCGCCCGTCAATCAGGCAAGGTGAGCTACTACCTCGACGAGAGCGTGGCCGATTTGCGCGCCCTGGCGAAGGAGCCGAACGGCGAGGCCGCCTACTACCTGGGGCTCGCCTATGAGTACGGGGATGGAGTGCCGCGGGATCGCACCAAGGCTCTCGGGTACCTGTGCCGCGCCGCCTCGTTGCAATACGCCGCGGCCATGACCGCCATCCGCCGCCTGCAGGGACAGGGACAATCGGAATGAATCGTCGTGACTTTCTCAAATCCGCGGGTATGGGAGCGGCCACGGCCGCCTTCCTGCGCAACAGTCTGGCGCGCGCCGCCGCGCTGCCGGCCATCGGCCGATCGGGCACGCTCGAGGATGTCGAGCATGTGGTGGTTTTCATGCTGGAGAACCGCTCCTTCGATCATTATTTCGGCCATCTGAGCGGCGTCCGCGGCTACAACGACCGCTTCGCCGTGCGCCTCGCCAACGGCAAACCGGTCTGGTTTCAGCCGCGCATGCAGCGGCCGGATGAGCCGATCCTGCCGTTCCATCTCGACACCCATGCCAGCTCGGCCCAGCTCATTCAGGATCTCGACCACAGCTGGGACTCGCAGCATGGGGCCATCGCCGCCGGCCGCATGGATGCGTGGCCGCTCAACAAGACCGACATGACGATGGGATACTTTCTGCGGCAGGACATCCCGTTTCACTACGCTCTCGCGGAGAGCTTCACGCTCTGTGATCATTATTTCTGCTCCATCGCCGGTCCCACCTGCCCCAACCGCGCCATGTTGTGGACGGGCACGATCGACCCGCAGGGAACGGGCGGCGGCCCATTCATCGACGACGACACCTGGATCTACACCAAAGGCGTCAAGCCGTTCACGTGGAGCACGTATGCGGAACGGCTGCAGCGCGCCGGAATCACCTGGCAGGTGTATCAGGAGGCATTGGAGGAAGTCGACGACGACCCGATGACGGGCAACTTCCACTGCAACGCGCTCGCCTATTTCAAGCCGTTCGCTGCAGGCCCCGCCAGGTTCTGAGCTGCAGCGGCGCGCGATGTCCGCCGGTGGGACCGCGCGACTGCGCCAGGATGTCCTCAACGAGCGCCTGCCACAGGTGTCGTGGATCGTCATGCCGGCCGGATACTCCGAGCATCCCTCCTACCCGCCCGCCTACGGCGCCATCTACGTCGCTCGTGTCCTCGAAGCCCTGACCGCCAACCCGAAAGTCTGGGGCAAGACCGCGCTGCTCTTGAACTACGACGAAAACGACGGCTTCTTCGACCACATGGCGCCGCCGCAGCCGCCGACACCCACGCAGCCGGGCATATCCACCGTTTCCACGGAGGGCGAGATTCACGACTTCATCAACACCCGGCACCGGACTCTTTACACCCCGGATCAATTGCCCTACGGACTCGGACCCCGCGTGCCGATGATGGCCATCTCGCCGTGGAGCAAAGGCGGTTATGTCTGTTCCGAAGTCTTCGATCACACCTCGGTGATTCGCTTCCTCGAGGCGCGATTCGGCGTCAACGAGCCCAACATCTCGCCGTGGCGCCGGGCAGTTTGCGGCGATCTGACCGCGGCCTTCGACTTCGGCTCCTACAGCAGCCGGCGGCTCATTCTGCCGGTCACCTCCGGCAACCGCGACCTGGTCTACCAGCAGGCCAGGCTGCCGCCCCCCGGCGTCCCCGAGCGCCAGGCAACCGAGATCGTCCCGCAGGAGGGCGGCGTGCGGCCGGCGCGACCCCTCCCCTACGCGCTCGAGCTGAGCCTCGCAGCGAGCGACGGCGGCGTTCGGCTGCATTTCGACAATCGCTCGACTGCGGGCGTCTGCTGTACGGCCTACTGGGATGGCAGCTTCGCCATCCCGCGGCGCTACACCATCGGCGCGGGACATCGGCTCCAGGACTTGGTGCATTCCCCGGCGGGGCGCCCGCTGGGGCTCACCGTGTACGGACCCAACGGCTTTCTGCGGAGGGTGCGCAGCCCCGGCGACAGCTCGCTCGAGGTCGTCGGCACTGCGGCGCCCCAGGGTGACATCCGGCTACACCTGCGCAACACGGGCGAGCGCGCCCTGACAGCGACGGTCCGGGACGCCAGCTACGGCCGGAGCGAGCGCAGCATCCTGGTCGCGCCGGGCGGCACGCAGGAGTTGCTCTGGGATCTGCAACCGAGCCACCATTGGTACGACCTCATCGTCAGTGCGAAACGACACGAGTGGCGCCTCGCCGGGCATATCGAGGACGGACATGAGAGTGTCTCCGACCCGGCAAACGTCGCGCCGGTCCTGACTTAGTCACGTAAGGTAGACAAAACGAACCACGCACAGCGCCGCGAGCACGTACACCAGCCAGTCGCGCAGGCGCGCCTGGCCGCGCACCAGCCTCAGCACGGCATGACTCACGATGCCGAAGGCGAGTCCGTTCGCGATCGAGTAGCTGAGCGGCACCATGATGACCGTGAGGAAAGCCGGGATGCCCTCGCCCGGGTCGTGCCAATTCACGTCCGCGAGCGCGCCCATCATCATCGCGCCCACCAATATCAGCGCCGGCGCGGTCGCCACGGCCGGAATCGCCTGCACGAACGGCGCGACAAACAGCGTGCCCAGGAAGAGCACCCCGACAGTGACGCTGGTGAGCCCCGTACGCCCACCCACCGCGACGCCCGCAGTGCTCTCGATGTAGCTCGTGACCGGGCTCGTGCCCGCGAGCGCTCCGGCGAGCATCGAGATCGAGTCCGCGAGCAGGATTCGGTTCATGCGCGGGACCTTGCCGTCCGCGGCAACGAGCCCGGCGCGTTTGGTGACGGCCATCAGCGTGCCGACGTTGTCGAACAGGTCGACGAACAGGAACACGAACACGATCTCGATGAGCGAGACTGCGGCGCCCCCTTTCAGATTCAGGGCCGCCGGAATATCGAGCCGGAACGCGGCCGCCGACAGGTCCCGCAGGTGATAGGCAAACGGCGTGAAGTGGGCGAGTCCGAAGATCCAGGCGATACCGGCAGTGCCCAGAATACCGAAGAGCATCGCGCCCTTGACGGCTCGGGCCTGCAGAATGGCGATGATCAGCAGGCCCAGGATGGCAAGCGCGGGAGTCGACGCCGTCAGCTTGCCCAAACCCACGGTAGTGCCGGGATCGGAGACTATGATTCCCGCATTCTTCAGACCGATGAAGGCGATGAAGAGCCCGATGCCGCCGCTGACCGCCGCGAACAGCGAGCGCGGTATTGCGTCCATGATGAGCTGCCGAACTCCCGAAAGCGTGAGCAGCAGAAAGGCCACGGCCGAGAGAAATACGCAGCCGAGCGCCACCTGCCAGGGCAGCCCCATGGTCTTCACCACGGTGTAGGTAAAATAGGCGTTGAGCCCCATCCCGGGCGCGAGCGCCAGCGGGTAATTGGACAGCAGGCCCATCAGGATGCTGCCGAAGCCGGCCGAAAGACAGGTCGCTGCCGCGACAGCCGCCACGGGCATGCCTGCAGCGCCGAGAATGAGCGGGTTGACGGCAACGATGTATGCCATCGTGAGGAAGGTCGTCAGCCCGGCGAACAGCTCGGTACGTACGGTCGTGCCATGGCCGTCGAGGTCGAAGGTTCGTGTAAGCATGTGTTCGGGTCGCGGCAGGAGAAGCAGAATCTAAGGCAAAATCCGCCTCATGAGTAGACCGGATTCAATCCCATCGCTCGACGCTTATATCAGGGGCCTGCCGAAAGCAGAGCTGCACCTGCACATCGAAGGGACCCTCGAGCCGGAGCTGGCTTTCCGCCTGGCGCGCAAACATGGCGCGGCGCTCCCGTATGCCAGCGTAGCCGAATTGCGCGGCGCCTACGACTTCGGCAACCTGCAGGCCTTTCTCGACATCTACTACGCGGTTGCGGACGTTTTGCGGGACGAGGACGACTTTTACCAGCTGGCCCGCAGTTATATGCAGCGCGCGCATGAACAGGGCGTCGTCCATGCCGAGATCTTCTTCGATCCGCAGACGCACACCGCGCGCGGGATTCCCTTCGCCACGGTCGTCGCGGGTCTGAATCGAGCGCTCACGGAGGCGGAGCGCTCCTTCGGCATGACGCATCGCCTCATTGCGTGCTTTCTGCGGCACTTGAGTGCGGCGGAGGCGAGGCGCACGCTCGATGAGGTTCTCGAGCACCGCGACAGTATTGCCGCGGTCGGCCTCGATTCCTCGGAGGTCGGGCATCCGCCCTCGAAATTTGCCGCGGTGTTCGCGCACGCGCGGTCGCAGGGCCTGCTCACCGTCGCGCATGCGGGAGAAGAAGGCCCGCCAACCTATATCCACGAGGCGCTCGACCTGCTGGCCGTGCAGCGCATCGATCACGGCGTACGATGTGAAGAGGATCCTGCGCTCGTCCAGCGCCTGGCTCGGGAGCAGATCACGCTGACTGTCTGTCCGCTGTCGAACGTGAAGCTCGGGGTGTTCGACCGCATGGAGCACCATAACCTGAAGCGCCTGCTCGAAGCCGGTCTGCGTGTAACCGTGAACTCCGATGATCCGGCCTACTTCGGCGGGTATATCCTGGAGAATTATCTCGCCGTGGAACGTGCGCTGGGACTGACGCGTGTCCAGCTTGCGACTCTGGCGCGCAATTCGATCGCGGGATCGTTTCTCGATGTTGCCGCGAAGCGTCGCTGGACAGCCGCGATCGATGCCCGCGCGCACGATATACCGGCCTCGTGAGACCGGGCTCGGCGCAACTCGCCGCTACTGCTTCGCGGGCCCCCGATCGGCTGAGGCCGGCGGCGCGTTCCACCACCCTCCTCCGAGCGCCTGGAACAACGCCGCGGTGTCACCCAGACGCGCTGCCTGGGCCTGCACCCGGCCGATCACTGCCTGCTGGTACGCCTGCCGGGCTGTCAGCACCGCAAGGCCGTTGGTGTAGCCCACGCGGAATTGCTGTTGTGTCAGCCGCAAGGTGACCCCGGCGGCCTGCTCGACCGCCAACGCCGATTTCAGGGCATCGGCATCCGCGTAGAGGGCATGCAGTGTGTCGGCAACGTTCTGAAAGGCCGTGAGCACCGTGCTGCGATACTGCGCCGCCGCCTGCGCCAGTGCCTGCTCCGCCGCATTCTGCCGGTGGCGCAGCGTGCCGGCGTCGAACAGGGGCTGCGAGGCGCTGCCGATCACGCTCCAGAAGGTGCCGGAGTTCCCGAACAACTGGGTGATCCTCGTCGCCTGGCCGCCGAGCGCGGCGCTCAGCGAGAACTGCGGCAAGCGGTTCGCCACCGCGACTCCCACCTGGGCGCTGGCCGAGCGTACCTGCTCCTCCGCGGCCAGCACGTCCGGGCGCTGCTCGATGAGCTGCGAGGGCAGCGACAGCGGCAGTCGCTCCGGCAGATGCAGCGCAGCGAGTGTGAAGGTCTCCGGCACGTCCTGGTCCGGCGCGTTGCCCGCGAGCACTCTGATGAGGTCGCGGGTCTGCTCGAGCTGGCGAGTGAGGGGCGGCAGGAGCGCCTGCGCCTGGGCCAGCGCCAGCTCCTGCTGCGCGACATCGAGGCGCGCGGCATATCCCGACTTGAGCTGGCTGTGCAGGATCGCGAGCGAGCGCTGATTCGAGCGGATGATGGTCTGTACCGCGTCGATCTGCGCGCGCGTCGACGCTTCCTGGAACGCCGCGGCGACCACGTTGGAGGCCAACGTCAGGTAGGCGGCATCGAGCTGATAACGAGCAGCATCGGCCTGCGCCTGCAGCGACTCGACCTGCCGGCGGTTGAGGCCGAAGACATCGGGCACGTACCCGACGGTCACCTGGGCCGTGTGGAAGTTGTAGGTGACGGGTTGAGCCGGCGCGAGCGGAGTGATGTTCTCGCCGTTGCCCTGCGGGCCCGGAGCGCTCGAAGTCGCCGTGTTACCTGAGAGCTTGGTGCGCTCGCCCTGGTAGCTCACCTGCACGGTCGGATAGAAGTATCCGCGCTGGGCGTACACGTTCTCCTGGGCTTCCTTGAGAGCCCCGACCGCCGCATCGATCGTGGGATTTGCCGCGAAGGCGCGCTCGATCAGCCTATTGAGCGCCGGAGAGCGAAACAACGTCCACCACTGCGCGGAGATCGAGCGTCGCGGTGCTGAATCTCTGGGCAGCCCCCACGGCAATTCCGGCTGTCGAGGCTGTGGACGCCGGCAACGGCGCGGGAGAGTACGCCTGCGCCGGCGGCGTCGCCGGACGCTGATAGTTTGGACCAACCACGCAGCCACCAATCAGGGGCAGCGCCCACAGAGCGATAAGGGTCCGAAGCGTTGCCCGGGTCCTCCACATGCCCTACGCCCTCCGCTCCGGCGCTATGCGGCGTCCAAGGAGCACCATCGTCAACACCGGCACGACGAGGAGCAGCAGGAAGGTGCCGAAGAGCATCCCGCCCACCACCACAGTCGCAAGCGGCCGTTGCACCTCGCTACCGATGCCGGTCGAAACCGCGGCGGGCAGGAGGCCGATCCCGGCCGCCAGGCTCATCATGAGAAGCGGGCGCATCAATCCCGAGGCTGCCTCGAACATGGCCTCGGGTGGCGCCAGGCCGCGTCGCCTCGCCCGACGGAACCGGTTGAGGAGCAGAATGCCGATCATCACGGAAACGCCGAAGAGAGAGATGAAGCCGATCGCCGCCGAGATGCTGAAGTTGCGGCCGGTGAGATAGAGCCCCAGAACGCCGCCCGCCATCGCGAACGGAATTCCGGTGAGCGAGAGCAGAGACTCCCTGATGGAGTTGAAGAGGCCGTAGAGCAGGCCCAGGATGAGCACCAGGCTCACCGGCACGATCACCTCCAGCCGCCGCTGCGCGTCCTTGAGCTCGCCGTACTCCCCCGACCACTCCATGCGATAGCCGGGCGGCAGCTTCACGTGGCTCGCGATGCGCGCCTGCGCCTCGGCCACCGCGCCGCCGAGATCCCGGTCGCGGACGCTGAATTTGACCGGGATGAATCTCTCGCCGCCCTCGTGATAGATCCAGGCCGCGCCCGTCGTGAGATTGATGCTCGCCAGGTCCTCGAGCGGCACGTAGCCCACCGCTCCGTTGCCTGCCTGGTACGCCACCTCGAGGTTGCGGATCTTCTGAATCGTGTCGCGATCATCGCGCGGATAGCGCACCACGAGATCGAACTGCCTGTCGCCCTCGAGCACCTCCGTCGCCACAGCGCCGCCGAGGGACGCCTGGATGACGGTGTTGACATCACCCGTGTTGAGTCCATAGCGCGCCGCCTCGGCGCGGTTGATCTGGATGTCGAGATCGGGCTGGCCGAGCACCGGGAAGATGCCGAGGTCGGTGATGCCGCGCACCTTCGCCATCTCGTCCCGGACCTGATTGGCGAGAGTGGTCAGCGTCTCGAGGCTCGGGCCGACGATCTTCACCGAGTTCTCGCCCTTGACGCCCGACATGGCCTCCTCGATGTTGTCCTGGATGTACTGCGAGAAGTTGAACGACACGCCGGGGAGGGCCGCCTGGAACCTGGCCTGAATCTGCTCGATGAGCTGGTCCTTGGTAAGCCCCTTGGGCCACTCGCTCGGCGGTTGCAGCGGCACATTGAGCTCGACATTCGAGAACGGTGAGGCATCGCTGCCGTCATCCGGCCGCCCATGCTGGGAGACGACGGTCTCTACCTCTGGGTATTGCAGCAGGATGAGGCGCATCGTGCGAGTCGCCGCCGTGCCATCCTCCAGCGACATGGTCATCGGCAGCTCCGCGCGGATCCAGAGATTGCCCTCGTCGAGATGCGGCAGGAACTCGCTCCCCAGCCCCGTCCAGCAAAACGCGCCGACCGCGAGGAACACGAGGCCGGCGCCGATCACGACCGGGCGGTGCGCGAGCGCAAAGTGCAACGCCCTGTCATATCCCCGGTGCAGCCACCGCACGATGAACGTTTCCGACTCCTCGACGCGCTCGGGGAGAAATATCGAGGCGAGCACCGGCGTCACGGTGAATGTAGCGATCAACGCCCCGGAGAGCGCATAGGCGTAGGTGCGCGCCATGGGACCGAAGATCGCCCCCTCGACCCCTTGCATAGTGAAGAGCGGCACGAAGGCCGCCACGATGATGAGCACGGAGAAGAGCACGGCGCGATCGACCTGCATGACACTGATCAGAATGAGCCGCAGCCGATCGTTCCAGCCGCGTGTCGGCGTGACGTGATCGGCCGACCGCGTCGGGTCGGTCCCCCAGGCGCCGGCGGCCAGCCGGTCGAGCAGGCTCTGCCGCTCATCGTGCGTCCGCTGCAGGTTGCGGAAGATGTTCTCCATCACGATCACCGCCGAGTCGACGATGATCCCGAAGTCCACCGCGCCGAGCGACAGCAGGTTGGCGCTCTCCCCGCGCGCGACCAGGATGATGACCGCCAGCGCGAGCGCAAACGGGATGGTGAGGCCGACGATGATGGCGCTGCGCAGGTCGCCGAGGAATATCCACTGGATGAGAAAGACGAGCAGGCAGCCGAAGATGAGATTGTGCATCACCGTGTGAGTGGTGAGCCCGACGAGCTGACTGCGGTCGTAGAACGGTACGACCTTCACTCCCGGAGGGAGACTGCCGTCGTGATTCATCTTGCGGACTACCGCCTCGACCTGCGGCAGCACGCTGGCCGGTCTGATACGTCCGGCCCATCACGACGATGCCGAACACGATGTCATCGTCGCGATCCTTGCCCGCGATGCCGAGCCTCGGGCGATAACCCACTTTCGCCGTGGCGACGTCCTTGATGAGCACGGGCACGCCACCTTGCTGGCTGAGGACCACGTTCTCGATGTCCCTGACCTTGTACCCCTGGGCGATGTTCTCATCGCCGCCATCGTCGATCAGCCCGACGCCGCGGATGTTGACCGACTGCTGCCCGATCGTGATATCACGCGCCCCGACGTTGATGTTGGCGTTGCCGAGCGCGGAGATGACCTGCGGGACCGTCAGGCCGTAGGCGCGCAGCTTGGCCGGATCGACGTCGACCTCGAACTCCTTGGTGGGTCCTCCCCAGCTGTTGACGGCGACGATGCCATGCACCTGCAGCAGGCGTCGCCGGACGACCCAGTCCTGCACGGTGCGCAGGTTGGTGATTCCGAAATGCGGCGGACCCACCACCTCGTAGCGCATGATCTCGCCCGTGCCGCTGTTCTGCGCAACGTTGGCAGAGACGCCGTTGGGAAGGTTGACGTTCTGCTGCAGCGCGATCACGGTCTGCGCATAGGCGAAGTCATAATCGACGCCGTAGTTGAACTCCACCCGCACGAACGACAGGCCGTAGAACGAGGTCGAGCGGATGACTTGGATGCCGGGCACCGTGTACAGCCCGTTCTCGATCGGGATGGTGTAGTAGCGCTCCATCTCGCTGGCGGAGAGTCCCGCCGCCTGGGCGCTGATCTCGAGCACGACCGGCGAGGGGTTCGGGTACGCTTCGATGTCGAGCGAGCGGAACGCGAGGATGCCCGCCGCGGCGAAGAGGAGCAGGCCGAAGACGACGATCGCGCGCCGGCTGAGGCAAAAGGAGATGATCGTCTTCAGCATGCCCGAGGCTCAGTCGCTCGGCACAGCATTGATCATGTTGTCGAGGTAGATCGCCCCCCGGGTGACCACCAGTTCGTTCGGCTGCACCCCTTCGAGGATCTGCACCTGTCCATCCTCACGCAGCCCCGTCCTGACCACTCGCTGCGTGAAGTGGCGCCGATCGCTCGTCACCCAGACGGTCAGCGTCCCGTCACCTTCGCGCACGACGCCATCGGCGGGAATGGCGAGCGCGGCCATGGGCGGGCGCACCTCGATTGTGACGGTGGCGAGCATGCCGGGACGCAGCTCATGCGTGGGATCGGCGACTTTGCAGCGGACGGTCTGCCGGTGCAGGTTTGGATCGACCGTCGCGTAGATGCGGTAGACGCTGCCTGAGAACGTCGTGCCCGGATAGGCCGTGACCGAAACCCGGACCGACTGGCCCGGATGGATGAGCGGGATGTCGGTCTCGAAA
This sequence comes from uncultured Pseudomonadota bacterium, assembly GCA_963833085.1. Classification (GTDB taxonomy): domain Bacteria; phylum Pseudomonadota; class Gammaproteobacteria; order Steroidobacterales; family Steroidobacteraceae; genus 13-2-20CM-66-19. Next base: position 101,552 of record CAWHWV010000005.1, on the reverse strand, counting down.
ACGTTGGCCTCCACCCACTGCGTCCCTGCGCGCGCCGCAGTTGCCGCGTCCATGCGGCCGGTCGCGATCATCTGGTCGATCTGGTCATCGCTCTTGCCGAGAGCGAGAAGCGCGACCCGCGCCGCCTCGAGCGCCGCCGTCGCGGTCTGCTCGTCCGAAGTCGCCTGCTCGACCTCACGCGCGGAGACGCCTTGCGTACCATAGAGGAGGCGCGCGCGTTGCAGCTCCTTGCGGGTCAGCTTCAAGGTGGCCGCCGCGCCGAGCAGTGTCGACTCGGCTTGCACGATGGCGGGATCCTCGGCGAACGCGACGCTGCCGAGCTCCGTCTTCACGACGGGAAAGCTGTACATCCCTGCGGGCGCGACCCGAATTGCCGCCGCCTGGGTCGCTGATAGATCCACGGACGGCGGGCCTGCCGCCATACTGGACGCGCCGGCCCGTGGCGGCGCAGGAGCTCCCTCGGACGTGCGGGCACACGCGGAAAGGCCGGCAACGCAGACGACGAGCGCAGCCATCGCCGCTCCGGAGACGCTCGACCTCCGGCACCAGACGGGAAATTGAGTCATAGCCCGTCAAGATGGCAGCACTGCGGAGCCTCGTCTGCCCGATCCAGCCTAGCGCTTTTGTCGGGCGAAACCCTACACGCACCGCATCAGACATGATGGCCTTACAAGTCAGGCCATATCAGAACTTGTATACGCCCTGCAGCGCGACCTCGCTCTGGTTGCTGCCGTACTGCACGACAGGCGTTTCGGCTTTGACGAACGTCGGCTCGCTCGAGGTGTCGTAGCGGCCTTCGATTCGCAGCTCGAAGCTCGCTACCGGGTCATAGCCGAAGGTCAGCGTGGCCTCCTTGAGGTCCTGCGGCGTGCCGGTCACGACCGTCGTGCCGTCCTTGTCGTCGAGATACTCGCCGCGCAGCGACACGCGCCACTGGCTGTTGATCTGATAGTTCACGTACGCGGCTACGCCATCCCAATCGCCCCCGGTGAGCGTGTCCGGGGTCGCGGTGCCGGTCTCCTGCTTGCCCCAGTCGTAGCTCACCACGAATGAGAGGGCCGAGGTCGCGTTGAAGGTCGCGACCGTGTCGAAGAAAGTCCGCTCCGCCCCGTACACCGGGTCCTTGCCAGCGTACATCTGGGCGGTGAGCGAGAAATACTTGCTGGGATTGTAAGCGACACCGAGCTCGCCGGTCTTCGAGCCGTAGTCGATCTTGGTGTAGTTCCAGCCGTTATTGACCCCTACGATCACGCTCACCGTGTCGGTGACCGCATAGGTGGCCCGCAGGCCGGTGTGGGTCATCGGCTCGGCGAAGAAGAGGAGCGAGCGCGAGAAATTCGTGTTGCCAGTCGGTGCGATGACCTCGGCGCCCGCCAGGGTGGTGAACTTGCCGGCCTGCACCGTCAGAGGACCGGTCACGTACTGCGCGAATCCCTGCAGGATGTCGACAGCGTTGGCGCTGGCGCCCGCGCTTTCGGCGGCATCGACGATCTTCGCATCCTCGCCGGCAATCACATCGACCACGGCGCCGAAGCCGGACTTCGGCTGATAGGCGAGCTGCAATCCCGCCTCATCGAGCTGGAACGTGTCGTGCGAGGTATCGAATTGATGGTAGGTGTTATAGCTCGAGGAGTCGTAATAGGACGCCGCGACATAGCCGGACTCCGTGATCCCGGAGTTGGCCAGGATCTGCGCCAGCGTCGTGGCCGGGGAGTCGGCCGCCAGCGCGACCGCCGGCAAGGCGCCGGCGGCGATGACCAGCGTCACGATGTGGATTCGCTGCAACAAAGGCTTCTGCATGGCCCCCTCTTCTGCCGAAGGATCTTGGTGGGCGGGCGGATCAGGCCTCCACCATGGAGGCGATCTTAGTCGGCTCGGCGTGAAGAGGGAGTGAGGAAATCCCGGACGGAAATGCCGGCGATTAAGCGACGCGTGCTCACCGAGTCAGTTTCGTGTCGTGCCAGCGCACAGCCTCTCGCAAAAGCTCCGTCGCGCTCCCGACATTGAGCTTCTCCTTGATGCGCGCGCAGTAGGCCTGTACCGTCTTGATGCTGACGGAGAAATCCTCCGCGATCTGCCGGGTCCCGATCCCCTGCCCCAGCTTCTCGAACACCTCCAGCTCCCGATCGCTCAGGCGGTCGATGGCCGGCTCGCCGGGTGCCCGGCCGCGTACTGTCTGGGCCGCAAGGATTTCGGCGGCCTTCTCGCTGACGTACAGCTTGCCATCGAGTACGCGGCGCACCGCCTCCACCACCCGCTGTGCGCTCTCACGCTTGTTGACGTAGCCGCGTGCTCCTGCGCGGAAGACGCGTTCGGCGTACAGCGACTCGTCGTGCATCGAAAGGACGAGAACCGGCACAGCGGGCGTGAGCCTCTGCAGGCTCTTGACGAGGTCGAGCCCGGTCGAATCCTCGAGGCTCAGGTCCACGATGGCGAGGTCGGCTCCCACGGAGCCGAGGGCAGTGACAGCCTCGGGGGCGCTGCCCGCCTCGCCACACACAGTGAGATCCGGCTGCTGATCGATGAGCTGCGTCAGCCACTCGCGCACCAGCGGATGATCATCCACCAGGAAGATGCGTTTTGCTGACATGAGTGCGCCGTCCTCAGCCCTGCGTTGGCAACGCAAACGAGCACGTCACGAACGTGCCGCCCGTCGGATTCGGCTCGATCGACAGCTCCCCGCCGATCATCAGCGCACGGTGCGCCATGATGCGGGTGCCGAGACCGCGGCCACTCTGCCAGTCGTCGGGCAACCCGGCCCCATCGTCCTCGATGCTGAGCTGCGCGCGCTCGCGCACCCGGCTCAGGCTCATCACGATCTGTCGCGGCTTGCCATGGCGCAACGCATTCTGCACCGCCTCCTGCGCAATCCGATATAGATGTGTCGCCGTGCCGGCATCCTCGATCGGCGGCGGCGAGTCGCACTCGAGCGTGCAGACTACTTTGAACATACGGCCGACGTTTCCCGCCAGCACTCGCAGCGCCGTGACCAGGCCTTCCGATTCCATTTCGAGCGGCGCGATGCCGTGGGCCATATCGCGCGTCATGGCGATGCCGTCCTCGATGAGGCGCACCAACTCGCCGGCATCCGCGGCTTCCGCGAGTGAACGCGCGGCGAGCTTCTGGCCGAGCACCTGGCCGGCCATCGCCGTCGCGGTCAGATGTTGGCAAAGACCATCGTGCAGGTCGTGGCCGATGCGACGCTGCTCGCGCTCGCTGATCTCGAGAATCTCCTTCTCCAGCCGCTCGCGCACGCCGATCTCGCGTGTCAGAGCGCGGGTGCGCTGCTCGACTTTCTGCTCGAGCCCGCGCTGCGCCTCGCGCAACGATCCGAGGAGCCAGATCACGACGCCATAGACGACGGACTGGATCAGTGCGTTCCAGATGGGGATGAAGATGGTGGAATAGTGCGCGCCCGCCGCCCAATCGCCCGCAATCCAGATGACGATGCTGAGAGCCGCGACCGCCACCGCGAACCCTCGGCTGATGAGCCAGGCCGCGAAACCGATGTCGAGCAGATAGAAGACGGCAAAGGAGAGATTGAACCCGGTCAGGTAATCAACGACCCCGACCACCGCGAGAAATGCGAGGCTGACGGCGACGAGGGCTGCCCGGGGCCACTCTTTGCGCACGCGAGTCACGCCCGATGGGTCTCGGGCCACACCCGATGGCGGCGGAGCCGGTCGGACTGTGCGCTCCAGGTGTTGCGGGGTAGCGAGCATGAGCCCAAGGGGAGTGGTGGAGCCAGGCGGGATCGAACCGCCGACCTCTTGCATGCCATGCAAGCGCTCTCCCAGCTGAGCTATGGCCCCACATCTCTCCCGGAGCCCCCGCGGGCGGCGGGAGGTCGGCGAAGGTACGTAAGCCCCGCAGGACTGTCAAGAAGAAGCGGGTTTCAGCGCCTGATCGATGCGAGCCAGCGCACGTTCACGGCCCAGGAGGTCGAGGGTCGCATCGATCGGGGGCGATACCGCCGTACCGGTGACGGCCACCCGCACCGGCTGCGCGATCTTGCCGAGCCCGGTCCCGAGGACCGTGGCCAGATCGTTCAAGGCACCGTGGATGGCGGCGGTACTCCACTCGGGCAGCGCTGCAAGCCGCTCGCGGACCTTGGCCAGCATCTCGAGCCCTCCCCCCGCGAAGTGCTTGGCGGCCGCCTTCGGGTCGATCTCGACGGCGTCCGTGAAGAAGAAGCGGCTGTTCTGGGCCATCTCCTTCAGGGTCTTCGCCCGCTCGCGCTGGGCGAGGATCACTCCCTCGAGCAGGCGCTGGTCGTCACTGTCCAGGCCGAGCCGGCGCAGCTGCGAGCGCAGGTAAGGCACGATGGCCGCGGGCTGGGCCCGCATTATGTGCTGTTGGTTCAGCCACAGGAGCTTCTCGGTATTGAACGCCGAGGCCGCCTTGTTGACGTCGTGGATGTCGAACGCGGCGATCATCTCCTCGCGCGTGAACACCTCCTGATCGCCGTGCGACCAGCCGAGGCGCACCAGGTAGTTGAGGAGCGCGTCCGGCAGAAAGCCCTCCTCCTCGTACTGCAGCACGCTCACCGCGCCGTGGCGTTTCGATAGCTTCGTGCCGTCCGGCCCCAGGATCATCGGCACGTGAGCGTAGACAGGCGGCGTGGCGCCGAGCGCCAGCAGCATGTTCATCTGCCGGGGCGTGTTGTTGAGGTGGTCGTCGCCGCGGATCACATGCGTGATCCCCATGTCACGATCGTCCACCACCACGCAGAAGTTGTACGTGGGCGTCCCGTCGGACCGCGCGATGATGAGGTCATCGAGCTCCGCGTTCTGGAATGTGACCGGCCCGTGAATCAGGTCCTCGACCACCACGGCGCCGTCGAGCGGGTTGCGGAAGCGCACCACCGGCGGCACTCCCGCGCGCGGCTCCTTGCGATCGCGGCACCGGCCGGTGTAGCGCGGCTTCTGCTTGCGCGCGATCTGCTCCTCGCGCATGGCATCGAGCTCTTCCTTGGTGCAGTAGCAGTGATAGGCGTTGCCGGCGGCCAGCATCTCTGCGATCACGGCGTGGTAGCGATCGAAGCGCTGTGACTGGTAGAACGGACCTTCGTCGGGGTCGAGCCCGAGCCAGGCCATGCCCTCGAGGATCACCCGCACGGCCTCGTCCGTCGAGCGCTCGCGGTCGGTGTCCTCGACACGCAGGATGAACTTGCCGTGCAAGCGGCGGGAGTAGAGCCAGCTATAAAGCGCGGTGCGCACGCCGCCGACGTGAAGCAGTCCGGTCGGGCTCGGGGCAAATCGGGTGACTACGGTCATGGGTCGCGCATGGTACCAAGCACCGGGCCTGGCCGACAGTATTCGATGAATCAATGGGTTAGAAGGTCTATCTCGAAGAGCGCCAATGCTTCAAGCCGCCGAAGTGTCCCTATCCGATGCCCCAGTGACCAGCATGTCGTAGAGCGCCTGAGCAGCCGGCGAGAGGTGCGCGTTTCTCAGCGAGATCAGTACGACTGATCTCGCAACTGCCGGCTCGACGAGCGGGATCACACGGATCCTGGGATACGCTTCCTTCTGCACCGCCAGGCCGGGGACGACCGCCGCGCCCACTCCCTCGGCGACGAGCCCGAGAGCCGTGGAGCTGTGCTGCACCTCGTAGTAGGTCCTCAGCCGCAGGCGCTCAGTCGTCAGGGCGAGCTCCAACACCGGCTTGTTGGCGCTCAAGCTGCCGGGAAAGATCAGGAGATGCGGCGCGAGCTGTCGCCATGACACCTTCTTGCGGCCCGCAAGAGGGTGATCGTCACGGCAGATGAGGACGAAGCGGTCGCGCTCGAGCGGCATGCTCGCAAGCCCGACGTCGTGCGAGCCGGTCACGTTGATGCCGAATTCCGCGTCCCGCCGCAGCACCGACTCGGCCACTCCGAAGGAGGAATGGTCATGGATCGTGATCCTGTTCTCGGGTGATCATCGCCGTCGCCGGGATGTTGACCGTCTCCGGTGGCACGAATGCGATCGTGGAATACATCGGGCCCGGCGCGCGAACCATCAGCGCGACCGGCAAGGCGACCATCGCCAACATGGGCGCCGAGATCGGCGCGACGACTTCGATGTTCCCCGCCGATGAGCACATGGCGACGTACCTGAGAGCCACGCATCGCAGCGTGCTCGCTCCGTTCATCGAGCGATACAAGCATCTCCTCGAGCCGGACCCGGAAGCCGAGCAGGCGCCGGAAGAGCACTACGACCGCGTGCTCCGGCTGGACCTCTCAACCCTGGAGCCGCACGTCGCGGGCCCCTACTCGCCCGATCGCGTGCGGCCCCTCTCGAAGCTCGCTGCCGAGATCGCCGACTCCGAGTCCAGATTCCCACGCGGCATCTCGGCTGCACTCATCGGCAGTTGCACCAACTCCTCCTACGAGGATATGAGCCGTGCGGCCGACGTGGCCGAACAAGCAAGCCTGCATGGGCGGAAGGCCGCCGTCCCATACCTCGTGACGCCGGGCTCCGAGCAGGTCCGCTCGACGATCGAGCGCGACGGTCAGTTGAAATCCCTCGAGCAGATCGGTGCCGCGGTGCTCGCCAACGCCCGCGGACCCTGCGTCGGTCAGTGGCGCAGAGAGGCTGTTGCTGCGGACACGCCCAACGCCATCGTCACCTCCTACAACCGCAACTTCGCCGGCCGCAACGATGGGCGGCGCTCCACCATGAACTTCCTCGCCAGCCCGGAAATAGTCACGGCGCTCGCTCTCGCGGGGAGGCTCGACTTCAACCCCCTGGAGGATCAGCTCATTGGCGCGAACGGTGAACCGTTCATGTTGCAGCCGCCGAAGCCGGCCCCCGAGGTTCCCGCCCGCGACTTCGAAAACCGGCGGGAGCACTACATCGCGCCTCCTACCGATGGCCGCTCTCTCGACCTCGCGGTTGAACCCGGCAGCGAGCGCCTGCAGCTCATGAAGCCGTGGGCCGCGTGGGACGGGAAGGATTCCTCGACATGCCCGTCCTCATCAAGACCCGTGGCAAGACCACCACGGACCACATCTCGCCTCCCGGCATATGGCTTCGCTACCGCGGCCATCTCGAACGGTTCAGCGAGAACCTCCTGCTGGGCGCCACCAACGCCGCGACCGGCGAGGTGGGCAAGACCTCAAACGCAATCAGCGGCGCGTCCGGGCAACCGATTGCCGCCGTAGCCCGCGACTACCGCTCCAGAGGACTTCGCTGGGTGATCGTAGGCGACACCAATTACGGCGAGGGCAGTAGCCGCGAGCACGCCGCCCTCTCTCCCCGGCTCCTCGGCGGCACGGCCGTGATCGCCCGCAGCTTCGCCCGCATCCACGAGTCGAACCTCAAGAAGCAGGGACTTCTCGCCCTGACCTTCGCCGATCCCAACGACTACGAGCGGATACTCGCCTCGGATCGCCTGAGCCTGCTGGAATTACAGCAGCTTGCGGCAGGCCAGCCGGTGAAATGCCGCCTGGTGCACTCGGACGGCGGCGAAGAGACACTGCAACTGCGCCATTCCTACAGCGAGCGGCAGCTCGAGTGGTTCCGGGCAGGCTCCGCGCTCAACACGATGGCGGAGGCTCCAGCCCGCAGCCCGCATCCCGGCTAGCGATTCACAGGTTGTCAGTGCTGCGGATGAAGGCCGCGACATTGTCGTGCAGCTGCTGCAGCGCGGGCACGTGGACATAGACCATGTGCCCGGACTGGTAGTAGTGGTACTCGATATTGCCCTGCAGGCTCGTCGGTATCGGCAGGTGATGCGTCTCGAACCAGCCTTCGTAGTAGGGCGTCGAGACGTCGAAATAGCCACCGTTGACCATCACCTTCATCTTCGGGTTGGTCTTCATGGCCGCAGCGAGATCGGGCAGCACGTTGGGCAGCGCGATCAGCGCCCTGTCTGCGCCGGGCGGTTGATGCCTGTAGTCCCAGCTCGCATAGACCGGGATGCCCGGCTTGTAATAGACGCCTGCTCCGTAATGCAGCTTCTCGCGTACATAGGCGTTGAAGGCGGCGACATAGGCCGAGCCGATGGCGGCCGCCTGCGGATCGTATTCCGCTACCTTGCTGAGCGGATCGAGCGTCGGACCGGCGAAGCGAGTATCGAGCGTGCCGGTGGTCAGCTCCTGATCGCCCAGCAGCTCTTTCTGGAAGGCGCCGTACTCGATGCGCAGATTCGCTTTCAGCAGGTACGCTACCGGCAATCCAGTGTAGGCGTGCAGCCGTTCCGCGATCGCCTGGCGCTGCTCGGGCGCGAGGCTGTTACCACGCATCAGCGCCAGCGCGTAATCCGTGGTGGCGAAATGCTCGACCTGGCTGAGGAACGCGCGTAGATCCCGCGGTTGGCTCGGCAGCCTATGCTGATACCATGCGGTTGCTGCATAGGTAGGCAAGGCGACAACGTACGGCAGATCGACCGATGGGTTTGCCTCCGGATCGTCCGGCATCAGGTCCCAGTCGAGGATGCAGGACAGCAGCACCACGCCGTTGAGGTCGATGTCCTCCTTCTGCAGCGCCAGCGCCAGACCCGCTGAGCGCATGGTTCCGTAGCTCTCGCCAAATACGTACTTGGGCGAGTTCCAGCGGTTGTATTTGGAAAGAAAGTCCCGGATGAACACCGCATAGGCGTGGATGTCCTGATCGACGCCATAGAAGGACTTCGCCGCGTCCTTGCCGCCGATGCGGCTGAAGCCGGTGCCCGGCGCATCCACGAAGACCAGGTCGCTTGCGTCCAGCAGGCTTTCGTCGTTGTTCACGGTCTCGTACGGCGCCGCCTGTGTATGGCTATGGTCGGCCGTCAGAATCCGGACCGGCCCGAAGGCACCCATGTGCAGCCACATCGAGGAGGAGCCAGGGCCGCCGTTGAAGAGGAAGGTGATGGGCCGGCCGGCAGCAGGGACACCGCGCTTGAAATAGGCGGCATAGAACATCGAGGCCTCGGCCTTGTGGCTCTCGTCGCCGCCCGACGCGTCGTTCGCGTCCGAGCCGTCGGCATGGACCACCAGCGTACCTGCCACGGACTGATAGTCGATGTGCGATCCGCCCACGGTGACGGAGCCGGTCGAGGTCACCTCGGTCGGCTTGAAATCCGGCGCCTGCGGCTCGTCGGTAGCCCAGGTGGCGGGGACGCAAATACCCAGGGCGATAGCGAGCAGAATGTGCTTGTTCATGAGGAGGCGTTCCATGGCTTTAGCTGGCGACGGTAAGGCAGAACCTGCCCCATTCCAAGCGGTTCGTGGTCAGGCAAGATCCCGGCACCCGCGCCATTGCCTCCGGCCTGGCCGGCCGATACACTTGCTCCCCCTCGAGGGCATGGGCGGTTAGCTCAGCGGTAGAGCACTGCTTTCACACGGCAGGGGCCACTGGTTCGATCCCAGTACCGCCCACCAGAAAATCAAAGACTTATCGGGGAAAGAAGCAGTACTTCCAGACAACCGTATGGAACTATCCAACGGTGGACAGGCACCATCTCAATCCGCGGTAGCTTCAAACCCGCGTTCTTGGTTTCCGCGAGGCGATTCCACGCTGCGTGCCCGATCGAGTAGGCCGCCCTCTCCGGGACTCGAGCTCCCGCACGGCCTGGCGGATCAGATGCCATAGGAATTCCACAAAAGGTCCGATCTCGTCGTCTACCTGCGCTTTCTCGATCGACTTGAAGAACGGAACCCGCTCGTCGCTGCGGATCGTTACCCAAGGTAAGCCCGCGGTGAGCAGCGCATGATTCATGAGCAAGCGCCCGATCCGCCCGTTGCCGTCCATGAAAGGATGGATGGTGACGAATTCAAGGTGTACGAGTAACGCGCGCGTGACCGGATCCAGATCGCCACGCGCCGCAAAGCGCTCGAGCCCGCCGATGAGGTCCGGCACTTTCTTCGCGTTCGGCGGCACATAGCGCCAGCCCTGAAGACCGACCCGGTCGCGTCGCCAGCCGCGCAGCGCAGCAGTATCCGCGAGCTCAGCGTCCACAGACGGCCGGAACAGCGCTTCGTGCAAATCGAGAATGAGCGCGGTATCAACGGGGTCCTGACGGCGGGCGCGCTCGAGGACGATGTCATATGCGATGGTGTAGCCCTGAACAGCCATCGCGGCTTCCAGAGTTTTCTGATCCTGAGGCCCGTCGGGAAGCGGCTCTCCCCGCACGATGGCATCGGAGACTTCGCGCGAGATGCGATACCCCTCCATCGTGGTGCTGTGATAAGCGTCGTACGCTTTGTTCTCTTCTGCTTGCGCACGAAGCTGCGTCCAGTTGAATCTCCGCAGTTCGCTGGCGACCTTGCCGATGGTGTGTTGAGTCTCAGTTTCTCCGCGCGTAAGACGCATTGCTTGCGCATCGAGCCACGGCGAGCCCGTACCGCGCGACGCATTCTGCAGAGCCTCGGGAATCGCAATACGGGTGCCGACGCCCGTTCGCACGGGGGTCGTCTGGCGACTGGAAATACGCCGCACGAGTCGCTCGAGTTGGCGTGCCAATGGATCGTTGTGCAATTTTGCCGCGAGATCCGCCAGGCGCTGGAGGATGACGGGCCTGGGATTCTCCTCAACGCGGGCTTCGAGATCCGGGTTGCGCACCACGAGGTGGCGAAGCCAAGCCGAGAGGGGCTCAATGCCGGCGCTGACCTCGCCTACGTCGAGCGTGGTGAGGATGCCGGCAGGTGATTGGATTGGCAGCTCCATGTGACCGGCCACACTGACGGTCACGATGTCTTCGGCGGTGAGCTTCCGCGGCCGCAGACGCAGCCGAAATCCTGGGTACAGAGTGAGCTTGTATTCGCTTTGGTTCGCGGCTTGGTATGCCGGCAGATCCTCGGGTGGCGAGAAGTCCTCGAGGTGCACGCGGATGGCGGCGACGCCCGCGACCGCCGCAAGCTCGTAACGCTTTAGTACCAGCGCAACGACAGGCCAGTAGTTGGCCAGGAACACGGCGCGGTCATCGACGCTCTTGCCTGTAGTCAGAATCCAGGCTCGTCTGCCGGCCGTGTCGAGAACCAGCCTCTCCTGGCGAAGAACGCGGGCAACGGCAAGCGACGGCGCCTCAGTCGGGGAGACGACGTAGCGCTCGGCATCGGCACGTTCTTTCCACCAGCGTCGTGCCTGTTCGAGGGGGCGCGCGGCAGCCATGAGCTTTTATCCGATAAAACTACCAGCCTTTTTTCCGTAAGATAGTATAGCCCTATTTCCGTAAAACACTATAGCCGTATTTCCGTAAAATACACTAGCCCTATATCCGTAAAAATAATCCCTGAAGCCCTTCCAGTGGGGCGGAAGGACGACGGAATAGCTTTATTTCTTGGCGCGGGCCTTCTGGTGCTCGAGCGTAAGGTGCGCGCGGATCTGCTTCGTGGTGACGGCCCGTGAAGGATGCATCACAAGCAGGGCCCACTCCTCTATCTTCCCGGTCTTGAGCTCACCGCTCCGTGAGAAGCTGCGACGATAGAGGCTCGACCGCAGATCGGCGTAGAGCGCTTCCTCGTTCTGCGCGAGCTCGAGTAACACCTGCCTGTCCGCCCACCAGCTTGCTGCGCTCGAGCGTCCTGCGTCCACCGACACGGTCACGCTCGATGCTTCGCTTCCGGTCGCAGCTCTGGTGGCTGCCGCTAGTCGGGCACTCGACCGCTGAGGATACAGAGGCGCCACGTACGGGCCTGGGAAGGATTCTCCGAGCACTCGCCCCAGGCGGTCTCGTGGTAGAAGAAACCCACCCCAAAAGCTCACCAGCCAGACCCTATCGTCGATCTCGCGGAAGCCGACCTGCCTTCTTCATGGAACCAGAGGGATAGTGCGCCTCCATAAAGGCGTCGGAAGCTCGTTTCGGCCATGATCTGATACCCGGCATCATTGGGATGCAGGTCATCGCCACATTGCTCCGCGCCCAGGTAGCGCAACGGGTCGGCAGGATCGCGCAACGCATCATCGAAGTCGACGATGCCCTCAAATCCCTGCCCCTGGCGAATCCACGCGTTGACTTCCTCCCGGACCTTCTCTCCCTGGGGACGGGAGTAGTTAGCTCCCTCATACGGCGTGAGTGTGCCAAGGAAGATGGGCGGCCCTTTCGCATGCGCGCGCCGGATGAGGTCCCGATAGGCGCCAATGATGTCCGCCGCAGTCACCGGGCCGCCGTCGCCTCGTGGATCGAAGGCCCAACCGATATCGTTGATCCCCTCTAGCAGTAGGATGGCCCCAACACCCGGAATGTCGAGCGCATCGCGGTCAAAGGGGGAGAGCGCCTTCTGGCCCGCTCCGTCGTGTAGCAGGCGATTGCCGCTTATTCCGGAGTTGATGACCAGCCAGGATGGCTTAGCGCCGCGCTGGGCAGTAAGCAGTACCGACAGCCGCTCCGGGTAATCCCGGTGAGTGCCCTCCGTTGCACAAACTCCCTCGGTGATGGAGTCGCCGAACGCCACCAGAACCTTTTCAGGCGAGACCTCTTCGACGTCAACACCGCTCGCAAGTCCAGGAGACTGCGCGCGCTCGCCCTGAGGCCAGAGCGATTCGGCCGCATGGTTTCCGGATGGCGAGATCTCGAGGTTGGCCAGGTGGCCGGCGGGGGCGGCTCCGGCCGGGTAATAGACGGAGATCGCGAGCTCCTCGAAGCGGCGAACCTTCAGATCGACGGGGTCACTAATAAGAGCCTTGCCAGTTGGAATGATCGCGCCAGGCTTGCCGCCAAAGGTGACGGTGCGGTCCGTCCCTGGTTCCGTCACGCCGTTCGGCGATGAAAGCGCCACGTGCACGGTTGCAAACTGCAGTGGTTCGAGACCTATCTCGTTGGTGAGGCGGATGCGCACACGATCGCCTGGCGCCTCGAGCCGCACCACCTTACGAACGGTCTGGTGCGTGAAGGTGCGGGTCTGATTGCAATCCCATACCGCCGTCGTCGGAAACGGGGGCGAGTACCACGCTGCAACCCAATTCCCCTCGGCGGCGTCGCGAGCCACGGCAGCAGTAGCCAGAGCCAGCGCGACTGCTGCCCCGGCACGGAGCGCCATCCGCATTCAGGCACCACTACGATATTGCGCACGCAGGTCACAACGGCAGCTCCCGTCAGTCCTCAATACGTCGTGCGGCCGCCAGAGATGTCGAAGGTCGCCGCGGTGGAGAAGGAGCACTCCTCGCTGGCGAGCCAGCACACGAGAGCGGCCACCTCGTCCACTTCGCCAAGGCGGCCCATGGGGATCTTGGACTTCATGTAGTCGATCTGCGACTGAGGAAGCTGAGCGAGGATAGGGCTTTTGAAAGACGCGGGGGTGACGCAGTTGACGCGCACGCCGGTCTGGGCAAGCTCCTTGCCGAGGGATTTGGTAAGGCCTATGACGCCCGCTTTGGCGGTGGAGTAGGCGGAGGCGTTGGGATTCCCTTCCTTACCGGCGACGGAACTGATGTTGACTATGCGGCCGTAGTTCCTTCTGAGCATCAGAGGTACGACGGCGCGACAGCTGTTGAAGACGCCGTGCAGGTCGACGTCGATGACGCGGCGCCATTCTTCAAGAGGGTACTCCCAAAGGGAGGCCGTGGGACCCGTGATGCCTGCGCTCGCCATGAGGATGTCGAACCGGCCGTACGCGCGGAAGGCGACGTCAGCAGCGCGGGACACGTTTTCCGGATCAGACACATCGACCCGTGCGGTCCGCGCACCCGGAATCGCGGCGGCCGCGACGGCAAGCGCAGACTCATCGCGATCCCAGAGAAAGACACGGCCGCCTTCGGCAGTTATGCGAACGGCAGCCTCGCGACCGACACCGGATGCGCCACCGGTGACGGCTGCAACCCGATCTTGAAATCGTCCCGAATAGAGAGTCACATCGCCTCACCGGCCAGACAGTTGGCCATATAGTCTTTCATGCGCAGATTGATCTCGAAAAAATCGGCCAGGGGCTTGCCGGTTTCGGGAGAGACCGGACAGTACGGCGGCGGCCCGAATTCCATTGTCATCGTCAACAGGTCGCGCCCCTCGTGACGGAACCGGCGCGCGATCCGCAGCCACCATTCGCTGAAAGCCTGCAACTCCCGGCCCCAGCGCGGTGAGAACGGATCATCGACCTGTGGAAGCTCGGCGGATCCCACCCGAACATGAATGTGCTCGGCCCGCCGCACGGCCTCCTCCAGCGCGGTCTCGTGGCCGACGAGCAGGCTCTCGGCCGCAATCACCCAATGACTGAGATCCGCCGTGATCCGCAGGTTCGGACGACGGACGAAATACCTCAATGCGGCGGGCGCGCTATACAGAAAGCGTCCGCGATGCGATTCATGCAGTATCGGAACCCCCAGGCGATCCTGCACCTCCTGCGCGATGTCGATGAGCTCGAGATTCTGCTCGAGCGTCCAGTAGTCTCTGCCGGTATGGCTGTTGACGAGCAGCGGCCGGAAGGCAGCCGCCCGCTCGAGGGACTGGCGCAGCGAGAGCCGATAGTCGGCGAAGTGGGCCCCCTCGGCCTGATATTGGTGCGCAATGAGCTGCAGGCCGTGAGTGTCGAGAGCCGCGTGCAGCGCCTCCCGGGCCGATCGATCCTGCGGAATGCCTAGCTCGACGCCGTCGTAGCCCGCTTCGCGAATCTTGCGCAGCATCGGCTCCACGCCCAGGTGATCCAGGCCCCACCAGGAACAGAAATAACGCACCGTCAGCATCGACGCATACCTCAGATGGAGGGGGCGCTGGAGAAGAGCAGAGGATTCTGAGTGTCGTTGTTAAGGAGGTCGCCCACCTTGAGTCGGCTCACGTAGTCATCGGTGAGGATGTTTTTCTCGCCGTTGAACGTCGACCCGTCAGGCATGAAGCCGCAGGTCATCGCGCGCCGCGGACGCGTCGTCATGTTGGGACCGGCGCCGTGAATGCACAGACCATTGTGAAAAGAAGCGCTGCCAGCCCGCATCGGGGCCACGACGGGCGCGGTTTTGGCCAATTCCGGATATGTCTCGAACACCGTATCCATGTTCGGCGTGATGCCGATGGGACGATAGTCCGTACGCCGGTGAGTGCGCGGGAGAAAGTAGAGACAGCCGTTCTCGAGCGTCGCATCATCGAGCGCCACCCAGATCGACAATGCGCCGGGCGAGCTGAACGACCAGAAGGGAGAGTCGAGGTGGAGCGTCGTCGGATTCGCCCAGGGGCGCTTGATGAGCGCCTGGTCATGCCAGAGTCGAATTCCCCGGCTTCCCGACAGGCGGCATGCGGCCTCACCCAGCTTCTCGTTCACGATCAGCCGGCGCACGCGGGTGTTCGTCTGCCACAAATTGACGAGTTGATCGAACACCTTGCCGAAATAGGCGGTATCCGCGTTGATGCCATCGTCCTCGCCGGTCTTGATGGCCGTGCCCGGAAGCTTGATGCCATTGCGCTCCGTGACGGCCTCATCGACCGCCTCCCGCCACTCCATTAACTCGGCGGGGTCGAGAAAATCCTCAATGACCAGGAAGCCCTGCTCCTGGTAGCTCTCGATCTGCCGCGGTGTCATGGCGTATTTCATTTCAGGCTGCGGTCGGGCTCGAACCTGCTTCGCCGCTGCGCGCCTTCAGGCGGGGCTTCTCGATTCCTGAGAATTCGCAGAGCGCATCGACGATTGCCGAGAAATCGCGTTGCGCGTACGGGCCCGAGCGCACCAGGCTGAAGAACTCCCGTGTAGCCGCTGCAACGGGCAAGGGCACTTTGGCCGCATTGGCCGCGGCCACGATGAGCGAAAGGTCCTTGTGCGCCAGGTCGATGGTGAATCCCGGGGAGACATCCCCCGTGAGCACCTTCGTCGACCAGTTCATGCGGAGTTGGCCGTTGAACGCCGAAGTCCCGTTGATGACTTCGAGCGTCTTTTTCGAGGTCCAGACCGAAGCGCTGCGACAGGGCCAGCGCCTCGGCGTTGAGCTGACAGGACACGACCGTAAGATAGTTATTGACCAGCTTGGTGCGTCCACCCATGCCGACCTTGCCGCAGTGGTGAATCGTCGTGCCCATCGCCTGCAGCAAGGGCATCACCCGTTCGAGATCCTCCTTCGAGGCTCCAACCATGAACAGGCACTCGCCGCGATCGGCGTGGCTGGCGAGCCGTCCGACCGGCGCGTCAACGAAGGAGATCCCCTTCTCCGCCGCGCGCGCGGCAATGCGATCGGTCATGCCGGGCTCGATGGTGCTCATGTCCATGATGAGCTGCCCGGAACGCCCGTTGGCGAGCAGGCCGGCCTCGCCGAGTACTATCGCTTCCATCTCGGCCGAGCCGGGCACCATGGTCAGGATGACCTCGCTCCCTCGGGCGACCTCTGCCACGGAGTCTGCGCTCCGGGCGCCCACGGCGCGGAGGGCTTCGACAGCCTTCGAGCTCACATCGTAGACCACGAGATCGAATCCCTTCCTGGACAGGTTTGCGGCCATGGGCTTCCCCATCCGCCCAAGACCGATAAAGCCGACCGCCTGCATGCTCATACCCTTCCGGTTGCTTCGTCAGATTTCCGCCAGAAGCTTCACGGGTCCCAAGAGACCCGACCTGAGCAGCCTCGGCGATGCCCCGGTCTTCTGCCGCATCGCGGCTTCCGGGTCGCTGCCGTAAAGCTGCACGTCTCCCGGCAGCGGTGTGTCGTAGAGCCTCACATTCGTCCTGGTCCGCCGCTGCTCCTTGGGCAGGAGATCATCGCCGATCAGCCGGTTCGGCCAGAGGTTTACCACGTCGATCTCCAGTTGGTTTCCCGTTGCCTTCATCGCATCGACCACGGCTACGCGCCATGGGGCTGTCCAGACAACCCCGAGCTCCTTGCCGTTCAGGCGCACGCGCGCGACGTTTTTCACTTCTCCCAAATCGAGGTATACCTTTCCCGCCGTGCCTCCGGGCGCATCGAAGGTCTTCCGGTAGGTCGCCATGCCGCTGTAGTAGCGAATGCCTTCCTCGGGTCGCTGAGTCCAATCCTCGAGCTGCTCGAAAATCACTTTCGCGGGTCCGCCCCACTCCTCATCGAACCTGACTTCCCACGGCCCCGAAAGAGCGGCCCGGACGCCGAGCGCGGGGAAGTTCCGCGCCTCGGGCGGCCTCTCGCGGCTAGCGCCGGGCCGGCGGAATACCACGAACCAGCTCTGCCTGGCCGCGAAGCACAGCGGTATCGCCGTGCGATCGGTTTCGGAGTGAAACTCAGGTAGATCGCGTACTTCTCCCGTCACCGGGTCCCACAATTCCGGCCGCTTGCCCGCCACCCGAAATACGCCCTCGAGCTGAAGCGGCCGCTCACTCAGATTGGCCAGAAAATAGATTTCGCCCTCCCCGTCGTGGCGATGGATCCAGTCGAGCCGTGCCCCCGAGGGCACTCCCCGCAACTCGACATCCGGTGGCAGGCGATCCGCTCGAATCACTTCCTCGAGGCTGCGGCCCCAGATGACTCGTCCCTTGCCGACGCGCCGGACTCCCGATGCCGTGGCGTCAGCGCCCCACAGGACATCCGACTGCGCCCTGACATCACTCTCCGAGTGCGGGAATCCCGCCAGCCCCAACGAATGCTTCGGGCGCAGTCCGACGAGCGTCACTCCTCCCTCGACCAACTGCCGCACCTTGCCCAGCACCTCCGGTGTGATCTCCTCGGCCGCTCCCTCCGGTAGGACGAAATATCGATAGCTCGTACCATCCGGCAACACCAGTCTGCCGCTCTGTGCCGCGGTACGCGCAAGCAACGCCTGCGCATTGATGACATCGAAGTCGAAACCCACGATGGGCTTACGATCCAAGAGGACGAAGTTCGGGATGGCCTGGCCGGAGAAGTACAGGATGTCGGCCACAAAGCTTCCCTGGCGCAGCATGTGCTGACACCGCGCCAAATAGGTGAGCCACCCGTGGCTCAGAGGAAACCAAGTCACATTTCGGTCGAAATGCGTCCCGACGTGCTCCCACTCGAATCCCGGCTTGGCGGTGGTCGACTGAAGAACACAGAAGGAGAGGACCTGTCGCGTCAGCCCGAGGCAAAATGCCCGGTCGCCGTATGGCTTGAGGAAGTACGGGTCCTCCGACCAATCCTGGTTGAAGCCGGTGTAGGACTCCGCCTGGCTGATCGGCTTCCCATAGACATGCGCCGCGTCGACCTCCTGACGGATGGAGCCGTCGTTGAGGGCAGGGAAGGTCCACTTGGTGCTCAAATAAAAGGGGGCGGCAACGCCCTCATAATTCGGAATGGGCTCGCCCCCCCGCACGAATACGTGCCGCGAATCCCAGAATTCGGCCATCGGGAGGTCATTCGCACCCTCGCACTCCAGGGCATCGATGTAGTGCGAGTAATAGGGACCACCCGACTCGGACTCCGACCCGAGCCCGTGTTCGTGGCAGATTGTGGCCAGCCGCCCGTAGTAGTTCTCCGCGGTCAGATCCGCCACCGTGCGCCGGTAATCCCAGCCGAAACGGTCGGTCAACTCCGCGGTATCCAGCTTCTTACCCGCGAGTGCCGGTAGATACCGCGTCGGGTCGTAGCCGCGGCGGAATCGAAATTCATTCATGAGATTCGGCGTCCAATGCACCACGCCTATTTCCCAGCTGTCGATGTGGAAGTACTTCAGGGTTTTGCCCGCGAGAGGGCCAGCGTCTTCAATCAACTTCGCGCCCGTGTGCGCAAAATGCCGATCCATTGCGCCGGCACTCATGGGGTCTATTTCCCAACCTCCATCGGCCGCCTGGGCAGGCTCCTTGATCGTGTGGGTCGCCCCGTACCAGATCGGTCCCTGATCCGCCTGCTGACGGACGGCGTATCCCAATCGCAGCACCGTCCAGCGGCCGCGCGGCGCATCCCATCGCAATCTTCCGTCGGTGGCCAGGCCCGTCAGGTCTCGAATCTCCTCCATCCGCCAGACACCATCGCCGCTCTCGCGACAGGCCAGCACCGCAATGTCCCGATACGAGTCAGAGGGCCTGCCGGATCCCCGTGGATGGGCAAGAACACGGTCGATCCGGCCCGGTCCTTCGATGCTCGTTTCCCACCACACCAGATCCTTGATCGCGTCTTCTTCGGTCACCCATGGGCCGCCGCAGTTCCAGCCGCTGCAGAGATTGACCGCCATCTCGATGCCGAGCCGGCCGGCCTCCCGCACCGCGAAGCGAAAGTATTCGCGCCACTGCGCGCTCATGAAGGGCGGCCCCTTGGGCGCAAGCGGGCCGCCCCCGCCGGCATTGAACACCACGACGCCGCTGATCCCCTGCTGCTTCATGGCCTCCAGATCAGCGGTGATGCCCATCCTGCTCGCGGCCCCGTCGAGCCACCACCAGTACACCCAGGCCTTCGAGCTGTCCGGCGGAGTCAGGAACGCTCGGGCCAATGACTCCCAATCTCTTGCAGCGACAGCCGGGCGGGCACCGGCTCGAGCGAGCGGACCGAGACCTACGATGACTCCTGTCGCGGCGCTGCCCGAGATGAACAAGCGACGTGTCAACCGCAGGGGCGGCTTGTCATCGCCCAACATGGCTCAATTGCCCCCAGCGGTCGGCCGGGGCAAGGGCGGCAAGTGCGGGTGGTAGTCGCGCCAGGCTGGACGCTCATAGTGAGCCGGCGGATGCGCCTGCAGCTGCTCGAGGGCGATCGCGACGGCGCGCTCGAGTTGGGGATCGTGGCCCTCCCTGATGAGCTGCGGGTCCTGCCACACAGTGACGTCAGGGCTGATGCCATGGTTCTCGACCGGGAAGGTGCCGTTCAGACCCTCCACGGCAGTGCCCGGCGCCATGATGTAGCCGCCGTCCATCAACGGAGGGTAGCCGCCGATGCCGACCAGTCCACCCCAAGTGCGCTCGCCGACGATGGCGCCGACATGGTCCATCTTGAAATACCACGGCAGGGCATCGCCGCCGGAGCCGGCGAACTGATTGATGATCATGACCTTGGGGCCGAAGATCGCCTCCGGCGGATCCACTACGGCTCTACCCCAGCGACTCACATCGAGCGCCATGGGCCGGGCCTCCAGGTACTGCATCATGTAATCGGAGAGCAGGCCGCCGCCGTTGTTGCGCTCATCGAGGATGAGACCTTGCTTGTCGACCTGTGAGAAGTAATAGCGGTTGAAGCTCTGGTAGCCGCCCCAGATCGTGTCGGGCAGGTAGACGTACGCGAGCTTGCCACCGCTCAGGCGGTTCACGAGCTGCGCGTTTTGGTCGACCCAGGCAATGTGGCGCAGCGCGAACTCGCTCGAGATGGTCTTCACGATGATCTGATGTGCGCCCTTGCCATCTGGGTTGGGTCCCACCGTGAGCGTCACGACCTTATCCGCAGCGTCCTCGAAGGCTGCGTAGATGTCAGTCTGAGCATCGAGCGGATTGCCGTTGACCGCGAGCACGTAGTCTCCCACCTTGACGGCGAGACCCGGTTGGGACAGCGGCGCGTACAGGCTCGGGTTCCATTCCCCGCCCGTGAAGATACGCGCGATGCGGTAGTGGCCGTGCTCGACACGGTAATCGGCCCCGAGCAGTCCCACCTCGATATCGTCCGCCTTCGGCGCATAGCCGCCGAAGATGAACATATGCCCGACCGAGAGGTAGCTCATCATCTCGCGGAACAGGAACGACAACCCATCGCGGCTGGCGATGCCGGGCAGGTACTGCGCGAATTCGCGCTCTGCCGCATCCATGTCGAGGCCATCGAACGTGGGGTTGTAGAAGAAGGCGCGCTCGATCCGCCAGGCGTCCCGATACATCTGCGCCCACTGCTCACTCGGGACCACCCGTACGCGCATGCCTGCGAGATTCAGTTTGTCCGCCTTGGCCCCTGGCGCGGTATCCGAGATGAACCAGTCGTCCCCGATGCGGTAGAGCATCCTCCCGCCCTTGGCGGCCAGCGAAAAATCCGTGATGCCGGCCGCCAGCGGCTCGGCTTTTTGGGACATGAGATCAAAGCGCAGCAGCGCAACCGGCAGACCGTGCGGACCTACGTCCGCTGGTGTCACTATCTGCGGCGCCTGCTGCAGGTAGACGATTCCGCTCGTGCCGGCCGCGAGCCCCACGTAGTTCGCAGCAGGTATGGGCAGCGGTACGGCACGGGATTGCAGGCCCGGGAAGTCGATCTTGACGTGCTTGTCTCCGCTCTCCTTCGCAGCCGGCAGGCTCTGCTCAAAGCCCGCGTTGGGAGCGATCGGCGAAGCAAGATTCGCCTGAAGCGTCAGGGCATAGACGGTGCGGGTCACCGGCCGCTCGAGCTGAGTCATGTCGAACCCGCCGTGGGTGAGCGCAGTGTCGGTGCTCGAGGTGAGATAGAGATATTTGCCGCTTGCGTCGAATGCCGGATAGAGGCAATCGCTGGTGCCGTCGGTGACCTGCTGTGTGCTGCCGTCCTGCAGCGAATAGATGAACACCGCGTGCAGATAATTCGGCATCACGCGGGTATAGGCAACCCAGCGGCTGTCTTGCGCCCAGCTGGCGTCGAACTGGTGCACCTCGGCGACAGAGTCAGTCGCTACCTTCACCGGCCGCGGGTTGCTCTGAGTGAGGTCCACGTACCAGAGGTTGAGCTTCTGATCGCTGAAGAGAACCTTTTTGCTGTCGGGTGACCACCTGAGTCCGTCGTAAAACGCATCGCTCTGCCCGAGGGAGATCCTGCGCGCGGAACCCGTGCCGTCCTGCGCACGGATGGCCAGGTCGTACTCGCCGGCGCGATCGGAGAAGTAAGCAATGGACTTTCCATCGGGGGACCAGGCGGCCTCGCGGTCCATCACCCCGGGGCTATTGGTGAGATTCTCGATGCTGCCATCCTTGTCCGGCACCGTCAGGATGTCGCCGTGCGCTGCGAATACGGCGCGCACTCCACTCGGGGAGATGCCGCTCGCTGTAATCTGACTCGAAGCGTCCTCGAAATAGGGACGCCGCTGCGGCAAGTCGCCCGCCACTGTCACCGGCACCGAATGAGTTTTACCGGTGGCGAAATCATAGATGTTGAGCCCGCCGAACTGGGAGTAAACGATACCGCCGGGGCCGGCGGAGGCCGAAGTGATGTCGAAGCCCGTGTTGTCGATCAGGCGCTTCACTTGCCCGCTGCGCGTGTCGTATGCGTACAGCGTCACCGGCCCGTCGCGATCCGATAGAAAGTAGATCCGGCTGCCGACCCACATCGGATCGGTCTCGTTGGCGTCGAGCTCGGGGATGCGCACCGTGTGCGAGTCGGACAGCCGTGCGATCCAGATCTGGGCGTGCTGCCCGCCCTTGTAGCCCTTCCAGAAGGGTTCCCACTGGAACCCGGGCACATAGGCGACCTGGCTGCCGTCGGGAGAATAGGAGCCCGTGGCCCCGTCCGGCAACGGCAGCTCGGACGAAAAGCCGCCCGTGACCGGCGCGGTGAAGAGCTGATCCTGAAGGGAGGAGCTGTAGCGATTGGAATGGAATAGCACACTCTTGCCGTCCGGGGTCCACCCGACAGCGACGTTCGCCCCAGGGTAGTACGTCAGACGGCGCGGCTGTCCACCTACCGCGGGCACGACGTATACGTCGGTGTTCTTCTCAAACGTGCCGCTGAACGCGACGGTGGCTCCATCCGGGGAAAAGATCGGTCCAGCACCTCCAGGCGCGAAGACGATTTTTATCGGTTGCTCGATGCCGCTCGCCAGCACATGGGCCCGCCCGCCGCTGCGTGGAACGCTCCAGAGGTCCCCGCCGTACTCGAAGACGATCTGCGTCGTCGACATCGTCGGATACTGCAGCAGCAGTCTGTCGGCAGCGTGAGCGGTCGAGCCCACGAGCAATGCGAGAGCCGCCGTCGCAACGAATCTCAGCGCAATGTTCAATGCTCCGGACTCCCTCAGGCTACCGCCGACAGAGAATACCGGCGGCCTACCCGCCCGGTTAGCCTGCTGCAAGCATTCGATTAGCACGTTTTTGACCCCAAGCCGCTCAGGGCTCGATGATGCCTTTGCGAAGAATGACGTTCGCATAGGTGCGGCGCTCGCCCGTTGCCACCACCGCGTATGCCTGGCGCGCGCGCTCGTAGAAGGCGAACCGCTCAACCGGCACGATATGCTCGAACCTCTGCCCCGAGCGCGCGGTGACGATCTCCCGAAACTCTTCGGTGATCGGCGCGCACTGTCCCGCGCTGCCCACGACTTCCATCACACGAACCGCGCCATCGGCGAACGTGTCGAGCGGCAACACCGTCAGAACCGCCGCGAGCATCTGCGTCGCCGTGACGCCGTCGGCCCGCACGAGCCGTCTGGCAACGGACGCCGCGGGGAAGTTTGCGTCGGCGATGATCAACTCATCGCCATGGCCCATGGCACGCAGATGCGCCAGCAGTTCCGGGCCCAACAGAGGATCTATGCCGATGAGCATGTTTTTTGCTCTCCGAATGTTTGACTTTCCGCGAGCGGATGATATGGTGTTATGTCAGTGATCACTGATATAGAGTCGATCATGCCCACAACGCAAGGCATTCGCACCCGGCGCCTGGGACGGACCCATCTCAATCTGTCGGAGCTGGGCTTCGGCACGGTGCCGGTCGGAAACATGTACCAGCCCATCGATGACGCCCAGGCGCATGGCGCGCTTCGCGCTGCGCTCGATGCCGGTATCAACTTCTTCGACACGGCGCCCTTCTACGGATATGGACTGGGCGAGCGGCGTGTGGGAGACGCTCTGCGCGCGCGGCCCGGATTCATCCTGTCGACCAAGGTCGGCAGGCTGCTCGATCCGGCGCCACAGATAAAGGACGATGCGGATCGGCGTGGCTTCTGTTCGTCGTTCCCCTTCGAGCCGCGCTTCGATTACAGCTATGACGGCGTCATGCGCTCGTACGAAGACAGCCTGCAGCGATTGGGGCTGGCCCACGTCGACATCCTGCTCATTCACGATATTGGAGCCCTCACTCATGGGGGCCGGCATCGTGAAATGTTCGAGCAACTCACCGGCGGCGGCCTGCGTGCATTGGAAGAGCTCCGCAGCTCGGGGGACATCACGGCCCTTGGCGTCGGCGTCAACGAGGTCGCGGTCTGTCTCGAGCTCATGCGCTGCGCCCGGCTCGACCTGATTCTCCTTGCAGGCCGCTATACGCTGCTCGAGCAGGCACCCCTCGACGAGTTCTTTCCGCTTTGCCGCGAAAGCGGGGCGCAGGTCATCGTGGGCGGACCGTACAACTCGGGAATTCTCGCCACGGGCACGCGCGGCGGCGCAGGTCTTCACTACAACTACGCCGCCGCACCGCAGGAGATCACGGCGCGAGTCCGCGCGCTGGAAGCGGTCTGTGACCGCCACAGCGTGCCGTTGCCTGCGGCGGCACTGCAGTTTCCCCTGGCACATCCGCAGGTGGTCTCGGTCATTCCCGGCCTCGAAAGCTGCGACCGCGTCGCCGAGACGGTCCGCCTCTACAACACCCGCATTCCCCCGGAATTTTGGGCGGAATTGCGTTCCGCCGGGCTCCTGCGGGCGGACGCGCCCCTTCCCGGTGCTCCCGCCCCGGCGTGATCGCCCTAGAGTGTCCACGGGGCCGCGGCTCCGGCATCGAAGCCGTAGCGTTCGATTGCCTGAACGAGCACCTCCCTGGGGAGCCGGCGCCTGCGAACGAGGCCGTGCAGTGCCGCCAGCACGATGGAATGGCGATCGACCTCGAAGAAACGCCGTAGCGCCGCGCGCGTATCGCTGCGCCCGAAGCCGTCCGTTCCCAGAGTTATGTACAGCCCATCGATGTACGGCGAAATGAGCTGCGGGTAGGCGCGAACGTAATCGGTCGCCGCCACCGTAACTTCCGCATTCTTCAACTGCTCTTCCACATGGCTCACTCTCGGCGGGTCATCGGGGTGCAGCCGGTTCCAGCGATGCGCCTCGGATGCTTCCCGTGCCAGTTCGCTGAAGCTGGTCACGCTGAACACGTCGCTGCCGATGGCCCAATCCTGCTCCAGGAGACTGGCTGCGAAGCCGACCTCGCGCAGGATGGCGCCGGAGCCCAATAGGCTGACCGTCGCGCCGGCGGCGGCCTCAACGCCAGACGCCCGGCATCTGTACATTCCCTTGATGATTGCGGCTTCCACTCCCTCGGGCAGCGAGGGTTGGGCGTATTTTTCGTTCGTCAACGTGATGTAGTAGAACTCGTCACGATGCCGTTCCATCATCTGGCGCATGCCGTGATCCATGATCACCGCCACTTCGTAAAGGAACGCGGGATCGTACGCGCGACAGTTGGGCACGGTTGCCGCCACCACATGACTCGAGCCATCCTGGTGCTGCAGTCCTTCACCGCCCAGGGTGGTCCTGCCGGCAGTGGCGCCCAGCAGGAAACCCCGGGTGCGCTGGTCCGCGGCGGCCCAGATGAGATCGCCGACCCGCTGGAAGCCGAACATCGAGTAGTAGATATAGAAGGGAAGCATCGCGACGCCGTGAACGCTATATGCCGTTCCCGCCGCAATCCACGAAGACAGCGCGCCGGCTTCGGTAATGCCCTCCTCCAGGAGCTGACCGTCCTTGGCCTCCCGGTAGCAAAGCATCGAGCTGGCATCCTCCGGCTCGTACAGTTGCCCCACCGAGGAGTAAATGCCGATCTGGCGGAAGAGGCTGTCCATTCCGAAAGTACGGGCCTCGTCGGCGACGATGGGAACGATGAACCGCCCGAGCTCCTTGTCGCGCAACAGGGCGCCCAGCATGCGCACTGCCCCCATGGTCGTGGACATTTCCTTCCGGTCGGCATCGAACGCGAAGCGCGCGTAATCCTGTATCGAGGGAATCGTCCTCGTAGTCATCGTGGGGCGTCGCACCGGCAAGGAGCCCCCGAGCGCCGCACGGCGCTCCTGCAGGTACCTGAGCTCCGGGCTCGAAGGAGCCGGCTTGTAGAAGCGCAGCTCCGCCACGTCCTCATCGGTCAAGGGAAGTCCGAACCTATCGCGAAACGCCGCCAAGGCTTCCACATCGAGCTTCTTCGCCTGATGAGACGTCATACGCGACTCACCCGCCCCACCCATGCCATAGCCCTTCTTGGTTTTGGCCAGTATCACCGTCGGCTGCCCGGAGTGATTCACGGCGGCGAGGAAGGCGGCGTAGAGCTTTCGCGGATCGTGGCCGCCGCGCCGGAGCGCATCGATCTGCCCGTCGCTCAGATGATTCACCAGTCGCTGAATCGCCGGATCCTTCTTGAAGAACTTCTCACTGTTGTAGGTACCGTCCTTTGCGCCGAGCGTCTGGTATTCGCCATCGACGGTCGCGGCTAGCCGGCGCAACAGTGCATTACCGGTGTCACGCGCAAAGATCTCGTCCCAGTCCGATCCCCACAGGACCTTGATGACATTCCATCCGGCGCCGGAAAAGAGCGCTTCGAGCTCCTGGATGATCTGGCCGTTGCCGCGCACCGGGCCGTCGAGCCGCTGCAGATTGCAGTTGACGATGAACGTCAGGTTGTCGAGTTTCTCGCGCGCCGCGAGTGCCAGGGCACCCACCGCCTCGGGTTCATCCATCTCTCCGTCGCCGAACACACCCCAAACGTGCCGGCCCTTCGTATCCGCGAGGGCGCGGTGCGCCAGATAGCGGAGGAACCTCGCCTGGTAGATGGCATTGATCGGTCCGATTCCCATGGAGCCCGTCGGAAACTGCCAGAACTCGGGCATCAGCCACGGGTGCGGGTACGAGCACAATCCCGGCTGGCCTATTTCCTGTCGGAAGCGCTCGAGCTGCGCTTCCGACAGTCGGCCCTCGAGAAACGCCCTCGCGTAGACTCCAGGTGCGGAATGCGGCTGGAAGTAGACCAGATCGCCTCCGTGGCCGTCGTGAGGCGCGGTGAAGAAGTGATTGAACCCGGTCTCGAATATCTCTGCCGCCGATGCGTAGCTCGCGATGTGTCCGCCCAGCTCGCCATGCGCCTTGTTCGCCCGAACCACCATCACCTGCGCGTTCCAGCGCATGATGGTCGTCAGCCGCTCCTCGATCTCGAGATCACCCGGATGAGGAGGCTGGTGCTCGAGCGGGATCGTATTCTGATACGCGGTGTAGGAGGCGGAAGCCGCCAGTAACCCACGCTCCTGCGCATGCTGGGTCAGCCGCCGCAGGATGAATAGAGCGCGCTCCGAATCGTGTGTGCGAACGACCGAATCCAGGGAGTCCAACCAATCCTTGGTTTCCGCGGGATCGCAGTCGTCAGCGGCGTGCGGCAACCCCTGGCCGCCTGCCGCATTCAGGGGGCTCAACGGCCCCACCGCAGCACCACGGGATCGACCTCCCGGGCGAGCTCCAATAAAGCCGCGCGGGTCGCCGGCGACAGCGGCGACACCGGGTGGCGCGTTGCGTCACTGCGGATGACGCCGCCGGCCGCCATGACCGCCTTTGTGGCGCGCAACCCGCACTGTCGGTTCTCGAAGTTGATCAGGGGCAGGACGCGTGCGTACGCGGCCGCAGCCTCCGTGCTTCGCCCGGCCGGAACCTCGCGCGCGATGCGGGCCAGGAGCTCTGCGGAAAGTTGAGTCCCGCTCAACGGTGCATCCTGCAGCATGATCGGCAGGCCACAGCCTTCCGCGACACGCCTCAGGTGTTCCACCAGACCGTCCTCGTCGGCCCGCATTGTCGCTCCGTGGTACGGGGGCATGAGCATGATGAGGGAAGCGCCCCGCGCCGCGGCCCGGCGGGCGCGCTCCGCGGCGACCCTGGTGCTGAAATGACTGCAGGTGACGATCACCGGCAGCCGTCCGGCGACGTGCTCCAGACAGAAGTCAACGAGTGACTCGCGCTCGCCGTCCGTGAGTGAAAACTGTTCGGAAAAGTTGGCGAGGATGCACAGACCGTCGACCCCCTGATCGGCCATGCAATCGAGCACCCGGCCCTGGCCAAGGAAGTCGACCTCTCCCGACTCCGAAAACGGCGTCGGCGCTACGGCAAAAACGCCGCGGAAGGGCCGCACGTGCGCGCTGGTCATGTCTTCTCCAGTCCGTAGAATCCCTCCGCATTGCGGCCGAACACCTTCTCGAGCTCGCGCGGCCCCAGGCGTGCGCTCAGCACGGTACGCAACGCATTCACGACCTCGCCGTACTCGGCGGCCAGCCGGCACACCGGCCAGTCGCTGCCGAACAGCAGCCGGTCGGCTCCAAACACGTCGACGACATGGTCGACATAGGGCGCCAGCGAATCGGGAGACCAGCGGGCATGATCCGCCTCGGTCACCATGCCGGAGAGCTTGCAGTAGACCCCGGGAAAGTCCGCCACCCTCTTCATGAGCGTGGCCCACGGCTCGAGCGCGCCCGAGGCGATGGGCGGCTTGGACAGGTGATCGATCACGGCATGCAGTCCGGGTGTTTCCTCGAGCGCCCGCAACACCTGCGGCAGGTGGCGCGTGAAGGTGAGGAACTCCAGGGGAAATTTGAGCTCGGCAAGGTGACGGAGATTTCGGAGCACGACGGGACCGAGGATCCAGGCGTCATCCTTCAAGTCCTGCAGCATGGGACGAACAGCCACGAACTTCGGGTGCCGGCGATAGTGCGCGAGGCGCTGCGGGAATCCGCGATCGGCCAGGTCGAGCCACCCTGTGACACCGGCGACGAAGTCCGTGCCGGACGCTAGCTCGAGCAGGAAATCGGATTCGGCCTCGGTCGCCGCGGCCTGGACGAGCACCGTACGTGCAACCCCCGATTTGCGCAGGTGGGGCTGCAAGTCATCGGCCAGATAATCACGCGCCAGCAAAGGCATGGCGGGCGTCATCCAATGATAGTCGCCGCGGGAGATTTTCCAGAAATGGTGGTGCGCGTCGATGATCACTCACGGCCCTCAGGATGAGCTGATGAACGAGATCGGAGCCAGGGTGTAGCTCTTGCGAAACTCCTGCAGGCGGGCCTCGACCTTGGAGTGTGCCGAGTCGAGGTGCGCGCGCATCGCCTGGTGCGCACGCCGCGAATCCCGCGCGAGCAGCGCCTCGATCACCGCCAGGTGCTCCCCCAGGAAAGGATCGACTCGCGGATACGGGACGTGACGGCCCAGGATGTGCTTGCCCGAAATGAGAATGCAGCGCGTCCGCCCGAGCGCTTCCAACATCTCGCGGTTGCCTCCGTACTCGAGACAGCTCACGTGCAGGTCATGCTCCAGGCCGTCGAGCTCGTCGATTTTGACTTGCGGATGCCGCCGCATGGCGTCGCGCAGCCTGGTTCGCATCTCGGCGAGTACGTCCGCGGGAATGCGCGTGGCGGCGCTGCCTACGAGCGTCGGCTCGATCAGCTTGCGCAGCTCGTATAGCTCGTTCAGCCGCTGCGAATCGAGGGGCACCACGTACCAGTGCGCCTTTTCGCCCTTGGTCACTATGCCGCTTGCCTGCAGCCGCAATAGCGCATCGTGCGCGACCGTGCGTCCGGCGTGGTAATACCTCGCGAGCTCGAGCTCATTGACCTGGAAGCGCCCGAACGCCGAGCGATAGAGCAGCTCGCGCTCGATCGTCCTGTAGATTTTCTGCCAGGCGTGCACCCGCGGCAGCGCAACGCTGCTTTCCTCGATACCGAGCATGGCGTGAGTGAGCGGCGTGCGATCGGGTGTAGCCCCCCTGCTGCCGACCTGCACGCCGCGGCCGTCGGAACGGGACAGCAGCCGCTCCGACATCAACTGCTTTATTGCGGCCTTTACGGGCGATCGGCTCGAGCCGAACAGCTCGGCGAGCGACGCCTCCTGCAACACCAGTCCCGCCGGCAACCGGCCGCGCTGGATGCTCTGACGCAGCGTATCGGTGATGAGCTTGTAAGCCGGCGGATCACGCTGCAGGGGTCGCGCGCGCGTCGCAGGCAGGCGGCTGCTGCTCATCCTGGACTGTCCTCAGGTAACCGCTCCGAGCTGCCAGGGCACGAACTCGTTGTCACCGTAGTCGTACGCTTCGCTCTTGGTCTGCTCACCGGACGCGACCGCCACGACGCGCTCGAAGATTTCGGCACCTGCTTCCGCGACGTTCTGTTGCCCGGTGACGATGGTTCCGCAGTCGATGTCCATGTCTTCGGACATGTGCTCGTACATCTGCGAGTTGGTGGCGATTTTGATGCAGGGCGCGGGCTTGAAGCCCGAAACCGATCCGCGACCCGTGGTGAAGCAGATCAGGTTGCAGCCGCCGGCGACCTGTCCGGTTACCGACACCGGGTCGTACCCCGGCGTATCCATGAATACGAGTCCGTGCGCATCGATGCGCTCCGCATACTCGTAAACCGCCTGCAATGCGGTGGAGCCGCCCTTGGCGACAGCGCCGAGCGACTTCTCCAGGATGGTGGTCAGCCCGCCCTCCTTGTTGCCGGGCGAGGGATTGTTGTTCATCTGCGCGCCGTTGCGGGCGGTGTAATCCAGCCACCAATCGATACGCTCGAGCAGCTTCGCGGCGACGTCCCGGCTCACCGCGCGACGCGTCAACAGGTGCTCGGCGCCGTAAATCTCCGGTGTTTCGCTCAAGACCGCGGTGCCGCCCTGGGCTACGAGCAGATCCATGGCGCAGCCGAGCGCGGGGTTGGCGGAGATTCCCGAGTAGCCGTCGGAACCTCCGCATTGCAGCCCCACGCGGATATGCGACAACGGTTGCATCGATCGTCGCGAGGCATCCACCTCATCGAGCATGTCCGCGATCGCCTCGCAGCCCGCCTCGATGGACCTGCGCGTGCCCCCGGCGTTTTGAATGGTGAGTGTCCGCAGCACCGGGCCCTCCTCGAGCCCGTACTCCTCGATGATCCGTTGCACCTGAGCGTGCTCGCAACCCAGGCCGATCATCAACACACCGCCGACGTTGGGATTGCGGGCATACCCCTGCAGCGTCCGGGCCAACAGGCGATAGCCCTCCCCCTGTACGTTGATGGCGCAACCACTGCCATGGGTCAGGGGAACCACGCCGTCGATGTGCTCACGGCCGCGCAGGCCGTCGCGGCGGCCGAAGTGCTCCGCGATGTAGCGCGACACCGTCGCCGAACAATTCACGGAGCTGATGATCGCTATGTAGTTCCTGGTTCCAACGCGACCGTCCCTCCGCAGGTACCCCGCGAAGGTGCGTCGTCCGGCGTCCTGCGGCGCCAGAGGCACGGAGCCGTGGCTGGCGAAATCCCGCTGTTGCAGGTCGTCGCGCATCGACAGGTTGTGAAGATGCACGTGCTCGCCGGCACGAATGGCGGTGGAAGCGACGCCGATGGGTTGGCCATACTTGACGACCACGCTACCGGCAGGAATATCGTCCAGAGCGACCTTGTGCCCGCGCGGAATCGCCTGGCGCGCAGTCACGTCAGCCTCACCCAACTCCTGACCTGACGTTATATCTGCACGGGCAACTCCCACGTTATCGAAGCGGCTCAGCCGGATCACCGAGCCTGCGCTGCCGGGCGACGATTGGGACATTGGCTGAGTTTATCGGCTATTGCACGCAACGTCCACGACTGCGTGCCGGCTGCGAAGAAACGACCAGAGGCCGTACGTCAGGAGTGGGGCCACGTAGACCGCGAGAAAGACATAAGCGAGCGCGAGGTAGCCCCGCGCAATCAGGTTCACGAGCCCAAAGCGGGTGGCGACGAATATCGAAATGACGAGCATGCCTCCCGAGATCCAAAGTCTCATGCCAACCGAGAGTGCCCGTCCGCGCGCACGGAGGATGCCGGCGACTCTCTCATTGACTGCGTGCACCAGGCTGGTGCCACTTTCGAGCAGTGCCGCAAGGATCATGAGCTGGAAGGCGAAATGGAAAACCGGGACGTTGAGGTGCATCAGTACGTAGTCGGAGGGAAGCACCGAGGCGTCGATATTGGGGTAATAGGCGGCCAGGCAGATGAAAAAGAGCACTGCCGGGAGCATCGCGAGGGGCCCGGCAATTACGCCTGATATCACGGCATCTTTGGTGCTGGTCAGATGCCGAAGCACGGGCAGAATGACCACCGCTCCCACGGCGTTGTATGCGGCATATGTGGCTCCGCCGAGCGCCCAGTGCGTCATCGGGAATGGCGTCGAAAAACTCGTCTCGATGCGGCCGAATGCTTTGACGAACGTGAGCGCAAAGAACAAAGCGTAGACGCCGTAGAGAAAGTAAGTCGCGTACTTGAACAGGCGTTCGACGGAATCGCTGCCGAAGGCGGCGATAGCCGCGATTCCCGCGATGAGTCCTAGAGTCCCGGCGATTTCCGGCCAGCCGAACAGCGCCGTCACGATCGCGCCGGCCGCTGCTCCAAACACCGACAGACCGACGAGGACCGCGCAGGCATATGCGATATCGAAGAGAAACCAGGCGGGACCGAGCAGGTGCCGAAAGAAGGCACCATAGTCGCAACTGCGGGTCGAGCGCGCAAAGAGGAACGTCACCGTACAGGTGAGGCTCCAGATGGCCATTGCGAGCAGCATGCCGAGCAGACCGCCGCGTGGACCGCTGGGCAGAAAGTACTGGGCCAGCTCGCGTCCGGTCGCATACCCGCCGCCAATGACTACCGCCTTGAACGCGAATCCCGGCAGAAAGAAGCGCTTGAAAACTGAGGGCGTCGTCTGGCTCCGCAAGCGTATGTCCCGGTAAGGCCGATCAGAACAGGTCGGCGTGCGCCTCGAGCATGAAGGTTCTGCCGATGATGCCGGAGTAATAGAGCGAGGTCTGCCCGGCGAAACCGCCGGCGACCGAGTCGGTCGCGTAGAGCGGCGGCCTCTTGTTGAACACGTTGCCGACCACCGCGCGCAAACCGATGTCAGCGGTGATCTGGTAGGCGACCGAGGAATTGATCACCCACCAGCGGTGCACACTCATGACATTGAAAGTGTTCGCCGGGACAGCGTTCTCAATGTTCAGTCCACTCAGGAACTGGCCCTGCCAGTACCAGGAGAAAGGCCCCTTGAGGTAGGTGACGGAAAGAACGCCACGGCCCTTGGGCACGATCGTGCTGTCCCCGGGCCCCCCGAGCTCACCCGCCACGTTCTCGATCGGCGCCTCACCGACCTGGGTCTCGAGCGTCTTGGTATCGAGGTAGTTGCCCGACCACTGCATGACCCCCAGGTTCCGCGGCAGCAACATCTCATAGTTGAATTCGACGGTCTCACCCTGGAAATGCAGCAGACCGGCGTTCACGAAGCCATCGTTGAAGCCCGTGATCTGTCCGCTGGAGTTACGCGTGAAGTGCGAGCAGGACTCCACGCTTGGATAGGTGGGCGAGTCGTAACAGGCCGCGAGCAGGTCGCTGAGAGTCAATTCGGAGATCGCGCCGGTCAGATTGATGTCGAGATAGTTGAAGCTGACGTTGAGATGCGGTACCCAGCGCGGCGTCAGCACCACTCCCCAGGTGTAGGAATGAGCCACCTCGGGCTGCAGATTCGGATCGCCGGACGTGGTCCCCGGCACGGTCGCGTTGACGGCAAGCGAGGTGAATGTCGCCGTGTTCAGGCCTGCCGCCGCGCAATTCTTGGCAGTCACCGCCGGATTGGGCTGCAGCCCGACCTGGGTGTGATCGCAGGGGTCTGCGCCGAACTCTTCCGATGCCGCCGTCGGCAGGTAGAGCTCGGTAATCGCCGGAGTGCGGATCGAGGTCGTCTTGTTGATGCGAAACATGATGTCCTGTGTCGGCGCCCAGCGCAGTCCGGCGGACCAGGTGTTGGCGGATCCCGAAAGCGAATTGTAGACGCGCCGGATGGCGCCCTCGAACTCCAGGCGATGCAGCGCCGGAATGTCGAGCTTCGGCTCGAACAGCGGGACCAGCGTTTCGGCGTAGATTTCGTTGGTGTGATAGGCGCCCTCGATGGCGGTCGCCACGGCTCCCGCCGTATCGTAATTCGGCGAAGGGGCCGCCGCGAGGAAAGCGTCGGGCGCGAAGACCGCCGCCTCGCGCCGGTTCTCGAAGCCCGTCGCGAAGTTCCAGGATCCGGCCGGAAGCTCGACGATCGGCCCGGTCAGGTTGGCGGTCGCGTCGCGCTGGGTGTCATACGACTCCGCGGTCGCAATGTGCGTGATATAGGCGGCGGCCGCGGGGCTCGCCAGGCCACCGAAGGGATCGAGCGGGGCGCACGTGCTCGATTCGGTCCGGTAACGCGAATTGACATACCCGGGTGCGCAGACGATCTGCCCGCTCGAGTTCAGTACCGAGTCGAGCGCGTTCTGCTCGTTCTGCAGGTCGATGTCCGGCTGCAGGCTGATCACGCGCGAGTAGCCATAATTGGCCGTGGCATTCCAATGAAAATTCCGGTTGAAGACGGTGAAGTCGCCTTTTATGCCGATCACGCCCCGGCCGAGGAGGTCATTGTTGCCGTCACTGCCGTTCTGCAGGTTGCTGTCGGCCACGCTCAGATAGAAATGGTTCGGATTCCAATTTGGATCGAGGGGCGCCCCCGACCCCAGGAAGTACCCGGAGGCGGCGTAGGCCGCGAGGGAATTGGCCAGCGTCGATTGGTCCGCCGCTGAAAGATAGGGATTGTGTACGCTGACGACCAGAGGACCGGGAGGCGCCGTCAATGCGGACTGATACAGCGGCTGGGTGAGCAGACCCAGGTTGTGGGACTCGGTGAACCAGCCCTCCCAGTAGGTCTGCACATGATCGGTCCAGTCGAAGTGTCCGAGGGTGTCCAGATTGACCCGCGAGATCCTCGCCTGCAGATTCTCGAACTCGACGAAGTTGATGCCGGCACCGCCTGAATTGAAGACGACGTTACCGGTGGGAGTACCGAGATTGTACGGCGTGAGCGCATTCGAGCCCGGGGAAAACGCGAGCGGTTGCCCTGCCGAATTGCAGATGCCGACCTGGCAATTCGTCCAGGGAAGCTCATTCCCGTAAAGCGTGCCGTTGTCCAGCATCGGCACGCCCGAGGTGCTGATCGCGGGCGCCGTCTCGTCCGGGACGAATACGTTGGTGTACTTGCCGGGCACCGCCGGCGCCAGTGCGACGGTGCCGCCCGTGTTGGCGAAATAGGGCACCTCGGGGCCGGTGAGTCCACCGCTGTACGTGTACTCGGCGACCGCGACCACATTGCCGCGTCCATCCGCGAAGTTCTTGCCGGCCAGGAGGCTCAGCCGGTAGTTGCGGGCCCCATAACCCTCGCTGCCCCACTGACCATCCAGTGACAGTCCCTGATAGTTCTTCTTCGTGATGATGTTGACGGTGCCCGCGACGGCGTCCGCGCCGTAGATCGGCGCGCCGCCGACCGAGACGGTCTCCACGCTCTGGATCAACTGGATCGGGATGACGTTGAGATCGACCTGCGAGCCCGGACCGCCCGAGGAGGACAGGCTGGCGGTATTGGACGAGACGAACCGGTCTCCGTTGACCAGGACGAGCGTCCGCTGGGACCCGAGGGAGTACAGATCGACGAAGCTCTGGCCAACGCCGTACGGGCTCTGCTCGTTTTGCTGGCTGCTGGGCTGGACGCCGAATTCCGGCAGCTCGCTCAGGGCCTGACCGACGTTGCTGTAGCCTCGCTCCTGAAACGTGATCGCCGGGACGACGATCGTCGGGTCGGCACGATCGTTGGCCGGTCGCGCGATGCGCGAACCCGTGACGACCACTTCCTGGAGTTTTACGGGGGCCGCCTTGGGCTTTTGCGGGCCCGTGGCGTCGTTCTGGGCGCTCGCAGCGAGCGCCACAGCCAGCAGCACG
Source organism: uncultured Pseudomonadota bacterium (assembly GCA_963833085.1). GTDB lineage: Bacteria > Pseudomonadota > Gammaproteobacteria > Steroidobacterales > Steroidobacteraceae > 13-2-20CM-66-19. Next base: position 66,170 of record CAWHWV010000005.1, on the reverse strand, counting down.
GGTGCAACCAGCCAACCTCGACGCGCCCGGGTCTTCTCGTCTTGGAAATGAGTCATGGTGGTGTTCTCTGCCGTCCCCTTCGGCGATTGGCCAATCTTGCCAGCAAGGTTCATGGCGGGTTAGCCCGTTGCAAGCATTCGACTAGCACGTTTTATACAGCGCAGTTCTTACTACCGCCCGGCATTCTCCGCGAGCTGTTGTGCCTCCAGCTTCTCCGTCAGGTCCAGCCTTTCCCTCCATGGATCTGCCTTTGCAACCGGCCCGTTCTCCGAAAAATCCATCAACATGTCCGTATGGGGGCGATAGCGCGGCCAGTGCGGCAGTCCCGCGCCGTTGGGATTTCCGGTCTTCGCGAAGTTCACCCAATAGCTGCTGATTTCCTGCGCCATCTGTTGGTCCTGCGGTGTCAGCTTCACGCTGAACCAGGTGTCATGGTCGAAAACGAACGGAGTCTCCCCGCCATGAGTCGCGCTCTGCAAATTGGCGCGCGCGAGCATGGGAACGTAGCCGAATCGGTATTCCCAGACCGGGTCGCCCCGAGAGGCAAGAGCCTGCGCCGCAAAGCGCTCGGGTCCGACGAAAAGAGCATCCGCGCCGACCTCATCCCGGAGGAGCGGAAAGTTCTTGGAGGCCGTCGCGTCGTAAGCCTTCTTGGCGGCTTTCGCATCCGCCCCAAACGGGGCGAACAGCGCTTGCCGATTCGCCGCAGCGTTGAGGCTGGCATCCCCGTTGTTCGCGCCGACGACCATCGGTACATGCTGGTACTCGCCTTCCTGATACAGGCGTGGAGGCTGGCCGACGACGAGCCCGCCATCGATCATGGGTCCCGCGTAGCTGGAGTCGGCAGCCAACACGTTGCTTGCGGTAAGACCGTCGAGGATGGCGGTCGCCGGAAGTGCGCGCAGTTTTTCGAGAGCCGCGGGGCCAATGCCGTCTATCCCCTTGCTTCGGGCAAAAGCGACGCCGATCCGTTCGGCGGACGGCCGCCCGTTCATTCCCGTACGGAGGCCCGTGCAATCGTGCATCCACCCGCCGCCGCCGGACTCGACCATGGCGCGCTGAAACAGCCCCCTGGCCAGGGGCGAGGTCATCAGCATGTGCACGGCAAATCCGCCGGCCGACTGGCCGAAGATGGTGACTTCGTGGGGATTGCCTCCGAATGCCGCTATGTTTCGTCGCACCCACTCGAGCGCGGCTATCTGGTCCATGTATCCGTAGTTACCCAGCAAGCCGCCATTGGCTTCCCTGCTCAGGGCGGGAAATGCAAAGAAGCCGAATCGCCCGAGCCGGTAGTTGAAGGTGACGAGGATGACGCCTTTGCGCGCAAGCTGGCTGCCATCGAAGAACGGCAGTGAACTGCCGCCAACGACCCAGGCGCCGCCATAGATCCACACCATCACCGGCAGGTTCGGACCGTGATGCCGAGGAGCCCAGACGTTTACGAACAGGCAGTCTTCCGCCGGCGAATTGGAGAAAATCGAAGGCACCTGCATGCAATCGTGGCCAAAGCGAGTCGCCTGGCGAACGCCGCTCCATTTGGCCGCCGGCTGCGGTGGACGCCAGCGCAACCTGCCCACCGGCGGAGCCGCGAATGGAATGCCCTTGAAGGCGACCACTCCGGCTTCGGTGGACCCTTGGATTCTGCCCGTGTCGATCGAAACGATATCCTGCGCGCAGGCAAATGAAGCCCACGCGGATGCCTGACAGAGAACCAGCGCCAGTAGGATTTTGCGCATATCGCCCCTTCTCGACAAAGCGCTACCGCGTTTGCCGCTAGTTGGAAACTGTAGCTGCTGAAGGGAGGGTCACCTCCGGGGGGGGGTACCGCCGACGCCGGGGACTTCATGTACGGGCAGCCGCAACTCGAGATTCGAGACCGCGATCGAGAAGCGCCCATTGGAGGGGCGCAGGAATGGCGCGTCCCGGCCGAGCAGCTCGAGCTCCGGCAGGTGGCCGGCCGCAAAGTGCCATCCGTTCGCGGAAATCTGGAATGTCTGGCGGCCGTTCGGCGCATTCGGATCGATCCGGTAGGCGCCGCGGGAGACGAGAGTCTCTGTATTCGTCACCGGGTCCACGTCGAGCAGACGCGCCGCAATGTAAGCAAACTCGCCGGTAACCTGCAGATCGGCTGTTATCGTCGGCGATCCGAGGAGCGTGTATCCCGAACCGGTCGGACCCGGCAAACGATAGGTTGCAACGCCGGGGCCCTCAGGGGCCGCGGAAGCGGCCGTACAGGAGCGCCCGCCGTAAACCGGATCGAACGCCTTGGAAACTGCTGGATCGCCGCCGGTGGAAAGGATCGTCTGGGTCGGACGAGAGCTGAAGTTGACGACACCTGGATGGAGCGCCGCCCAGGTGGCTGCGCTGTATGGACCGCCGGATGCGGCGCTGGTTGGGCACGTCTGCGTGAGCACACTCACGCCCAGGTTCGGCTGCGGCCCCGTACCCTTGACGTAGTGGGCGAAGAATGCCCGGATGCGGGCGCGCATCAGCGCCAGATCGGCCGGCTTGTCCTGGGCGCGTTGGTGACCGATGTCACCAAACAGTATTTCGACCGGAGCCTTCGGGTAAAGCGAGCGCAGGAGGTCGTAGTAAACCAGCACCTGGTCGGCCTCGAACACATCGTCAGTGAAGCCTTGTCCGAAAAAGAGCGGCGCGGGTGCACGCTTCGAGATGCCGAAAGTACCGGCCAGCATGTTGTACGAGGAGCGGAACCGCGCATCCTGCTCGAGCGTCGACTGCACCAGGGGTCGGTCGTATGGCTCGCCGGCTGTCGTGATGGCGAAACCCAACAGGACGTCGGGATCGGCGCCCGGGGGCGGGTAGTAGGCGCCGCCGGCGCCCACCATGATCAGACCCCTGCTGATCGACATCTTTTGGACACCGACCGGCAGGTCTGGGTTGGGCGCGGCTGTTTGTGAATCGAGCCACCGCCCGTTCGGTGCCAGGGCGGACTCGCTGCTCCACCCGGCGAAGGGCGCCGCGGCGGCTACGTGAAGCGGTGTTCCCCCGAGGCTCGTCCACGGGCTCAGCGTCCCGTCGGCGTTCATCACGCGATCGTCGAGGGTTGCCAGCTCGAGCGACGTGCCCCCGCCATAGGACTCACCCTGCACCCCTACCCTGTTGGGGTCCGCTATCCCTTCGTCGACCAGGAGCCCGGCGACGTATTGAGCGTCGCGAACTTCATAGCGGAAATCGACGAGACGAATGTACGCGTTCTGGCAACCTGCCGGATTGAGGAACCGCGAGGGGATGCTGCCGCACGAATTGCCCCAGCCGCGTGCCACCAACTGGAGGACGGCGTAACCCTCCTTCGCCCATTGATGCGCCGTCGGGCCGCCGTATTGCGCGTCGTCCGGCCCGCTCGTGGGGTCGCCCCAGCCGTGACTCAGTATCACCAACGGGTATTTGCCGTCAGTTCCGGAAGAAGGCGGCGGCGGGAGAGTGACGTACAGCGCCAGCGGTGTGCCGTCGAAGGACTTCACGCGGAGGTCATCTCCAGCGGGCCCCTTCCCATCCCCATGGCACACGCGCACACCGTCGACCAGCGCCGAGCACGGAATCGGCTGACCGTGCATCGTGTGTTCTGCGAGCACGGCGCTGCGCGCTGCGCCAGCGATTGCCTCCCCGGAAACCACGCTCGACGCGATGAGAATGCCTGCGACGGCGATTGCCGCTCTTCTGGTTATCCCCATCTTCATGCTCTTTCACTATATCGGCCATTGCACGCAATGTCCACACGCGGCCGTGCGAACACCATCCGCACCTGCCCTCAGCGAATTCCGGCCAGGGCGTCCACGTAGCTGAACAAAGAAGCTATCCCGCCCGTGTGAATGAAAACCACATCGGCGTCACGCGCAAACTTTCCCTGGCGAATGAGCTCGATCAATCCGACGAGAGCCGGGCCGGTGTACACCGGGTCGATCAGAATACCTTCCGTGCGGGCGAACAGGCTTATGACCTCCGCTATTTCACTGGTCAGGTGGCCGTATGTGACGGGCTTCGGATCGGTCGCCACGACGGCGCTTCGCTTCACGGCCGATGGCTCGCCCAAGAGGGAGGCGGCCTCCACGGCCAGGCGATAAGCCAACTCCTCGAGTTCGCCCGGCGATTCCCCTCCCCCGATACCGATCACGGGAATTTGCGCGCGAGCTGCCGCGAAACCCGCAACCAGCCCGGCCTGCGTACCGGCACTGCCGGACCTATGCACGACCGCGGCGGTCTTCAACCCATGCTCACGCGTCTGCGCGATCAGCTCGAACGCGCACCCTGCATAACCCAAGGCGCCCCTGGCATTGGAAGCGCCGACGGGAATCGCGTACGGCCGCGCTCCCTGCTCCCGCAGCTGTTGCGTTACCTTGTCCACTTCACCGTTGAGGTAAGTGAGCGGGTCCGTGGCGCCGACACCGCTCAGCTCATGAACCGTTGCGCCGTGCAGGCGGTCGAGCAGGATATTGCCGTTCTCGAGGTATGCGCGTTCACGGCATCCGGTCATGTTCCAGAGCAGAAGATGGCACTTCAGGCCGAGACGAGCCGCAGCGGCTGCGGTCTGTCGTGAGTGATTGGACTGCATCGCGCCCGCCGTAATGACGGTGTCCGCGCCCGCGGCGAGCGCATCCGCCAGCGCGAATTCCAACTTCCGGACTTTGTTGCCCCCCGTCGACAGGCCGGTGCAATCGTCCCGCTTGATCCAGAGACGCGGGCCGCCCAGGTGCTTCGAAACGCGCTCCATGGGCTCGAGCGGAGTGGGTAACTGAGCGAGACGCACCCGCGGCAGCGAGGAGAATTCGATCATTGGGTCAGGCCTCCGCCCTCTTGGAGACGCTGCTTATAGAGGCGGCTCACCAACAAGTCAAGCGAGGCCGAGCTCGTGACGCGCGCTTGTTGCGTGAGCGGAGAACGGGGTATCGTGCTGAAGAGTCGAAGATTTCAACTGCCGGAGCGGCCAACAATGATTATTTTTCCCCGCGCCCGCTGGGCACTGCTCGCCCTACTCCTCCTGATCCCCAATTTGCCTGCTTACTCCAGGGAACAGTGGCAGATTCTGCCGCCCACTCCGTCGCTTCCCGCCGGTACTGTGGGGCACCATGCGATGATCAACGGCGCGCGGCTCTGGTATGCCGAATGGGGCACCCGCAATGGGGGCGTACCGGTACTCCTGCTCCACGGCGGCTCGCTGAACTCCAATTACTTCGGCCTGCTCATTCCAGAGCTCACGAAACACGGCTACCGGGTGATCGCGACGGACAGCCGCGGACAGGGGAGAAGCGCGCGCGCGCCGGGACCAATCACTTATCACATGATGGCGAACGACGTCATCCGGTTGCTCGACCGGCTGCACATTCGGCAGGTGAGTCTGGTCGGCTGGAGCGATGGCGGCATCACAGGGCTGGACCTGGCCATCAACCACCCCGAACGCCTGCATCGACTGTTCGCTTATGGCGCGAACACCGACGTTGCGGGCGTCTACGGAAATGCGGACAAAGCGCCCACGGTCATCGCGTTCGAGGCGCGCGCAAAGCAGGAATACCGCCAACTGTCGCCCACCCCTGACGATTGGGACTCGTTCCTCGCCGTGATGGGCCACATGTGGAGCACGGAGCCGGATTTCACCGCCGGGCAGTTGCAATCGATTCGTGTGCCCACGACGATCGCCGATGGCGAGTACGAAGAAATCATCAAGCCGCAGCATACACGCTACATCGCCGCAACGATCCCGAACGCGAAGCTGGTCATATTACCGGACGTCAGCCACTTCGCGATCCTGCAGGATCCGGCCGAGTTCAACGCGGCCGTGCTCAGCTTCCTGCGTAATTAGCAGAAATAAAAACGTGCTAGTCGAATGCTTGCCACGGGCTAACCGCCTGGAGGCGCGGCGGGTATGTTATTGCCGAGTCTCAGGCAGGCAGAAACGGTCGCGCGGCCGACCAGGGACAGCAGGCTCGTCGTCGGCATAATCCTCTCGGGGTGCGAATGAATTCCATGAAACTCGCAACCGCACAATGGACGGCGGTGTCGATAGCCATGATCGTATGGAGCGGCCTCGGGCAGTCATCCGCCCGGGCCGACGAAGCAACATCCTCGCAGAGCGCGGCGCAGGGACCACAGCTTGCGGAAATCGTCGTGACCGCTGAAAAGCGCTCCGAACGCCTGCAGGACGTTCCCCTGGCGGTGTCCGCACTCTCCGGCGGAACTCTCCAGGCCATGGGCGCGGAGACGTTCACCGACTATGCCCGGTCGATTCCCGGCCTGACGTTCACCGATCTGGGGGGTGGACGACAGATCCCGTCCATCCGCGGCATCAATCCGTCGGCCGGAGAAGGAACGGTCGGCTACTACATCGATGAGACGCCCATAGCAGGCATCGAAGGCGAGGGTATCGTCTCGCAGCCCACCCTCATCGATATCAATCGGATCGAGGTGCTGCGCGGCCCGCAAGGCACCCTCTACGGTTCCAGCTCCATCGGCGGCACGATCAAGCTCATCCCGAACGCACCCAAGCTGACGAATGTGGAAGGTTCGGTCAAAGTCGAGGCGCAGGACACCCAGGGCGCCGACGGCGCCTCCCCCGGCGAGCAATCGGACCTGGTGCTGAACTTGCCGATCGTCCAAGGCTATGCGGCGCTGCGCGCAGCCCTCTGGGATCGCGATATCGGGGGATTCATCGATCGCACCTGGACCAATACCGGGGCGAACGGGATCGCCACCGGCCCTGTGGCCGGCACCGTCGGGAACCTGCCCGACGAACATACGTGGGGCTTCCGAACCACCGCGCTGTTTCAGCCCTTCGAGCAGCTCAAGATATCCGCCATGGTTTACCACGAGACCCAGCACCTCGATGGCTTCACCGATATCACCGGCGGCCCGGGGAATCCGAACGATCAGCTCGTGCAGAGTTTCATCTCCGACACTCCCGAGCCGCAGATCAACGACATCAGTCTGTACAACCTGACGGTGAAGTATGGCTTCGGGCGCTTCAATGTCGTTTCCTCCACCAGCTACATGGAGAGAGTGCTCCAATATACGGAAGAGTCGACTTCGCTGATCCAGTTGACGCCGGCCTTTTTTGGCGATCCCGTCTTCGAAGGGACTTTTCCGAGTGTGGGGACTTTCCGCCAGACGGCCAATAATTTTTCTCAGGAAGTGCGACTGGCCACCGCCCAACCCGTGGCCCATTTCGACGGACTCGTCGGCGGCTACTTTGCCAACGCCCACGACCCGCGCAGTTACGATCAGATCTACTCTCAATACGATGCGGATGTCGTCGGCAACAATCCCGCGGATCCTGCCTACGCGCCCGGGGGAAATCTGTATAGCGCGTGGGGCCCGGGGTTCAGAGAGCGTCAAATCGCTGCGTTCGGCGAGCTGACGTATCATTTCACCGACGCGCTCGACCTGACGGGCGGTGTCCGTCACTACGACGTGTCGAATCGCTTTCAGCTCTACCAGGATGGACTCTTCATCGGTGGCAACGTCCCCGGCCTGACCACCTTCACGGATGAGTCTTCCGGGGCGGAAGGCAATGTGTACAAAGGGAATCTCTCGTACAAGCTCACGCCGGACAAGTTGCTGTATGCCCAGTTTTCGGAAGGATTCAGACCGGGGTTCGGCAACACGGAGCTGCCCTCGGAATGTCCGGCCACCTCGTACCAGCTGCAGGTGAATCCGGATTCGATCAAGAACTACGAGATCGGCGCCAAGACCGCCTGGCTCGATCGGCGCCTCACGGTCAACGGTGCGGCGTATCGCATCAACTGGGCCGACATTCAGCAGGGGGAGCTCCTGCCCTGCGGATTCGGCATAGCCGAGAACTTTGGTTCGGCGGTGATCAAGGGCGCGGAGCTCGAGGCGAGCGCTCAGCTGACGCGTCGGGTCACCGCAGGTCTCTCGGCGACTTACCTTCACACGGAGCTGGTTCAGCCGTCACCGGTCCTCGGGGCTCTTGCCGGGGATCCGATTGAGTTCGTGCCGAACTCGCAATATGCTTTATATGCACAGACATCGTTTCCGATTCGTGAGGCAAACGACGGCTTTGCGCGGATCGATTATCAGTACACCGGGCATTCGATTGCCAACTACACCCGGCTCTCCGATGGCAGCTTCGACCCGGAGGATGAAGTGCAGGTCGTACGCATGTTGAATGCGAGGATCGGCGAGAATTATCGCGCCTGGGAATTTGCGCTGTCGGCGACCAATCTGCTGAATGACGAGGCCCGGCAATCCATCGACCCGAATGCCTCCATCACGGTTGCGATCCCGGGACGCCCTCGCTACGTCGTGACCCGGCCGAGAACCTTTTCCCTGAGTGCGACTTATGATTTTTGAGCAGGCCGTACGGCCTTGATCCTGAACAGGCGCCAGTTTGCCGGCGGTCTGGGACTCGCCGCGCTCGGCGCGCTCGGAAAGACGGGCGCGGCGTGGGCCTCGGCGGACGGGACCGCGGCGGCCGGGGTCGATCTTTCTTTCGTCAATCCGGAGCTGCGATCGTATGCACGAGCATACATTGAGCATTCCGCGAAGGACGGAAGCGAGCCGCTGACGCTGAATTTCATCCTCAAGTATCAAAAAGAGGAAGCGGCCGAGAAAGTCGCCTTCAAAGCGACTGTGCCTGTTGCAAAGAAGTGGATCCCGGTGCCCGGCGGGGCGCCGGATGTTGCCGCCTATCTGATCAATGTCAAGCCTGGCGCCTCGCGTCCGGCGATCATCCACACGCACGGCGGCGGATTCGTGCTGCTTTCAGCGAGGGATTACGTTCCGTTGGCCCAGGGCTGGGCTACCGAGCTCGATTGTTTCGTCGCGACGGTGGAGTATCGTCTTGCGCCGGAGATCCGGTACGCGGGCTCGATCGAAGACAATTATTCCGTGCTTCGGTGGGTGTATCAGCACGCGCGCGAGCTCGGGGTTGACCCGGCGCGCATTGCCGTCATGGGGGAAAGTGCCGGGGGCGGTCACGCGGCGCTGCTTGCGTTGACGGCCCGCGATCGCGGCGAGGTACCGGTCGCCTTTCAGGCTCTCATCTATCCAATGCTCGACGACCGTACAGGCAGCTCGAGGCAGCCGCCGAAGAACGAGGGCAGTATCATCTGGACGGCGCCGGACAACCGTGTCGCCTGGGAAGCCTTTCTGGGGCAAAAGCCCGGAACTCCAAATGTCCCCGCGGCGGCGGTACCCGCGCGCCGTGAGGACCTGGCGGGGCTTCCGCCGGCCTTCATTGGCGTAGGCTCGATTGATCTCTTTTGCGAGGAAGACATGCGTTACGCCCAAGATCTCGCCGCGGCAGGAGTTGCAACGGAGTTGAGTGTGGCGCCCGGGGCGTTCCACGGATTCGATCTGATTGCCGGGTCGACGGAAATCGCACGGAGTTTCGTGGCGACGAAGATGCAGGCATTGAGGCGCGCCTTCAGCGGGAATCTTTGATCGGCTGCGCGCGACATTCCTGGGTTCCGCTGTCGCTCCCTCTCGCGACGGCCGTGGCCGTGGGACTCGGCGCCCTGATCCCGGTTGCGGCTGCCGCGGGCGCCGCCAGCCTGGGGGAGATCCCGCGCTCGGATTACCAGGCCCTGAGTTGGCGGCTCATCGGGCCATTCAGAGCAGGCCGCGCGCTGGCGGTGACCGGCATCCCGGGCAACGACCGGCTCTTCTACTTCGGAGCTGTCGATGGCGGGGTATGGGTCACCCGCAACGCCGGCCGGACATGGCAGCCGATATTCGATCACGAGCCGGTGGGCTCTATCGGCGCTCTTGCCGTCGCACCGTCCGATCCGCGCACCATATACGTCGGCACCGGTGAGGCCGATATGCGCTCGGATATCGCCCAGGGTGATGGGATGTACGAGTCGACGGACAGCGGGGTGCACTGGACGCACATCGGGCTCGCCGGCAGCCGGCAGATCTCCCGCATTCTGGTCGACCCGCATGATTCCAACATCGTATTCGCGGCGGCGCTCGGCGAGCCTTACGCGTCCAATCCCGAACGGGGCGTCTTCCGCTCGCAGGATGGCGGCCGGCACTGGACCAAAGTGCTCTACGAGAACGCCGACACCGGAGCGGCCGATCTCGCCTTCGATCCGGATGATCCGCGGACGATCTACGCGGCACTGTGGCAGACCCGCCGCCCACCATGGAACGTGTACCCTCCGTCAGATGGGCCCGGCAGTAGGCTCTATGTTTCGCACGATGGCGGCACACACTGGAGGAAGATCGACGGCCACGGTTTCCCCGCGCATCCGGGCCACATCGGCATTGCCGTAGCGCCGACGCAGCGCAGTCGCGTGTATGTGATGACGGATGGTCCGTGGAACGAGGGCGGCCTCTACCGGTCGGATGACGGCGGCTCGAGCTGGAAGCGCGTTTCGAGCGATCCGAGAATCTGGAACCGCTGCTGGTATTTCTGCTCGGTCACCGTCAGCCCGGCCGACCCCGATCGCGTGTATGCAATGAACACTGTCGTGTTCGAATCACGGGATGGCGGCGCGCACTTCGCCCCGGTCCAGGGCGCGGCCGGTGATGACTACCACCAGCTCTGGATAGACCCCACCGACACCGATCGTCGGATCCTGGGCGGGGACCAGGGCGTGCAGATCACCCTCGACGGAGGCAAGACCTGGAGCAGCTGGTACAACCAGCCGACGGCCCAGATCTATCACGTGAGCACCGACAACCGCTTCCCGTACTGGGTGTACGGGGCGCAGCAGGACTCCGGCGCCGTCGCTTTGCCCAGCCGCACCGCAAGCGGTGACGGCATCACGGAAGAGAATTTTCGCGAGATCGTTCCGGGAGGCGAGAACGGAATGATCGTGGTCGATCCCGACCACCCCGACATGGTCTACGGCGACAGCACCGAAGTCCTCGCGACCGTAGAAGTACTCAATCTGCGAACAGGGCGTACATGGGACATCGATCCAACCCTGGCGTACCCGGACGCTCATTACCGCGCGACCTGGACTGAACCGCTCAGCTTCTCGAGAACCGGACCGGACACGCTCTATTTCGCCAACCAGCAACTCTTCAGCACCGTCGATGGCGGCCGGCACTGGAAGCGAATCAGCCCCGACCTGACCCGCAAGGCCGATCCCATACCGTCGAATCTCGATCCAACGACCGCCGCGGATAACTTTCACCTCGGCAAGCGCTGGGGCGTGATCTACACCGTGGAACCGTCGCCCCTCGATGCGCAGGTGATCTGGGCGGGCACCGACGACGGACTTGCATGGCGTACGAGCGACGGCGGTGCACATTGGCAAGACGTCACGCCCCGTGCGCTAACCCCCTGGTCGAAGGTCGCGGGCATCGCGCTGTCGCACGTCCAACGGGGCGTCGCTTACCTTGCGATCGATCGGCACCGCCTGGGCGACGACCAGCCGTATATCTACGTCACACGGGACGACGGTAGGAGCTGGAGCAGCATCGTCTCCGGGATTCCGCACGGCGACTACGTGAATGTGGTGCGCCAGGATCCCCTACAGCCCAACCTGCTCTACGCAGGCACTGAGTTCGGAGTGTTCGTCTCATTCGACGACGGCGCGCAGTGGCAATCCCTGCAGCAGAATCTCCCAGTCACATCCGTGCGCGACCTCGACGTACACGGCGACGACCTCGTCATCGCCACTCACGGGCGCGGCATCTGGATCATGGACGACATGACGGCACTCAGGCAGGTGGCGGCGACGAGGCCGGATGCCGTCACGCTTTTCAAACCTGCGGTCGCCATTCGCTTCCAGGCGGGATTCACCGGTACGCCGATGCCGAAGGATGAGCCGATGGCGGCGAATCCCCCGGATGGCGCAATCATCGATTACGAGCTGCCGGCAAGTGTGCAAGGTCCGTTGACCGTGTCCATCCTCGACCCGCAGGGTCGGCTCGTTCGCCGCTACAGCAGTGGCGCGCACAGCCCCGGCGCAGACCCCGGGAAGGACAGCTTCGCTCCTGCGTGGGCTCAAGCACCGGCGGCTCCCTCGGCGAAGCCCGGCATGCAGCGCTTTGTCTGGGACCTCCATTATCCACCACCGGATGCCGGAATCTCGGCACCTCCGGGCACCTACACGGTGCGGCTCGGCGTCATGGGCAGAGAATACAGCCAGCCGCTCATCGTGCAGCCCGACCCGCACGTTGGAGCCTCGCAGACGGACTACATCCAGCAGTTCCAGCTGGCGCAGAAAGTGGACCGCGCGCAGTTGCGCGCCTCGCAGATGGCCGACCGGGCGGTGAAGCTCCTTGATGCGCTCGAAGCCAGAGCCCCCCGATCCGCAGCGGCACACGCCCAGGTGGCGATGCTCATGACAGAAGCCCGCAACATTTCCGGCGCCCAGACGCATCCGGAAAGGCTGAAGGAACTGACCGGCATGCCGCCGGATCGCGCCGACAGCCTTCGCGCCCTGGCGTTCGATCTCTCCAATCTCGCGGAGGCGGTCGCGAGCGCCGACGGCGCACCGAGCCCCGATGCGCTGACTGCCTATGCGCAGCTTTCGCGGAAGCTCGACGCGACGCTGTCGCAGTGGCAGCGCCTGGAGCGCATCGAGGTGCCGCGACTCAACGCGCGGCTGCGGGCGCAGGGAGACAAGCCCATAGGGTATGAGGCGAAGTAAGACAGCTACTCAGCCGTGCTCGTAGGGCCTGTGCAACGGCAGCGCACGATTCAGCTCGACACCGAAGCCCGGTTTGTCTGACAGCTTCAGTCGTCCATTGACGGGCACGGGCTCCTCCAGCAGCTGCGGGTGGAACATCGGCACGACGCGGTCGGCTTCCGGAGCCATCATCAGGAACTCCGCAAACGGACTGTTGTGGCGCGTCACGACGAAGTGGTAGCTGTATACGCTCGATCCGTGAGGGATGACGAGTACTCCCCGGCTGTCCGCGAGCGCGGCGATCTTCTGCAGCTCCGTAATCCCTCCGCACCAGCCGACGTCCGGCTGGATGATGTCGCAGCAATCCATCTCGAGAAGCAGGCGAAAGCCCCAGCGGGTGGCCTCGTGCTCACCGGTGGTGACCAACATGCCGGGCGGCACGGCACGCTTCAGTTGCGCATAACCCCAGTAATCATCCGGAGACAGGGCCTCTTCGATCCATTTGAGCCCGTACTCGCCCGCGCCGTGCGCGAGCCGGATCGAATAGGGCAGATCGAGGCTCATCCAGCAGTCGAGCATCAGCCAGAAGTCCTCGCCGACGCGACTGCGCATCTCGCCGAGGGCGTCGAGGTTCCGCTTCAGCCCCTCCTCCCCCTCCGCCGGCCCGTGATGCAGCGGCAGCTTACCGCCGATGAAACCGAGCTGCTTCGCCAGGTCGGGACGTGACCCCGTGGCATAGAAGACCAGCTCGTCGCGCACCGCCCCGCCGAGGAGTTGATACACCGGCTCGCCACGCAGCTTTCCGAGCAGATCCCAGAGTGCGAGATCCACGCCCGAGATGGCGTTGACCACCAATCCCTTGCGCCCGTAGAACTGGGTCGCGAAGTACATCTGGTCCCAGATCTTCTCCACCATCGATGGATCCCGCCCCTCCAGAAAGCGCGCGAGATGCCGCTCCACGATGAAGGCCGCAGGCTCGCCGCCCGTCGTGACTGCGAAGCCGATCGTCCCGTCAGCGGCCTCGATCTCCACCACCAGCGTGCCGAGCACATTCGTGCCGAAGGCGCGGCGACTTTCCCGATACTCCGGATAGCGACTCATCGCAGATGCGACGTGATCGTCGATCCAATGCCGACCTTTCGTATCGTGATAGTCCGCGCCACCGCCCCGCGTGACATACGCACGTACCTGTTTGATCGCTGGGAACTTCATGGATCGCCTCCCGACAGTCGCGCTTCGCCCGATTCCAGCATACCGCGCCGCGGCTCATTTGAGTTAGCCCGCGGCAAGCATGCGATTAGCACGGTTTATACGCGCGCCGTATCCCTCGTGCCGCGATTGAGCGCGGGCCGCGGGAGCGATAACATCCAAGCTTTCCGCAGCCAGTCCGATCCGGGAACGACCCATGCACGACACCGCATTGATCACTGGAGCATCCCGAGGAATCGGGCGCGAGACAGCCCTCCGTCTCGCGCGCCGGGGCGTCACCGTGATCGTGAACTTCCCCCCCGGCGATGAATCCCAAGCCGCGCAGGTGGTCGCCGAAATTCAGTCCGACGGCGGGACGGCGACTGCGATCATGGCTGACATTTCCCGGTCGGATCACGTCCGCGACATGATCGCAAAGGCACAGAGGGATCATGGCCCGATTCAGATCCTGGTGAATAACGCCGGCATCTGCCCGATGCACGAATTCCTGACGATGGACGAGGCGCTGTTCCGCCGCGTTCAGGACGTGAACGTCTTCGGCGCGTTTCTATGCTCGCAACTGATCGCGCGCGACCTCGTGCAGCGGAAGCTCCCGGGCCGCTTCGTGTTCGTCAGCTCCATCTCGGCGTGGGTGGGCGGGGCGATGCAGACCCACTACTGCCCGTCCAAGGCGGCCGTATCGGCACTGATGAAGAGCGTGGCCATCGTTCTCGGGCCACACGGTATCAACTGCAATGCGGTGCTTCCCGGCGTCGTATTGACCGATATCAACCGCACGCTGCTGGACCACGGTCAGCCGCTGCGCGATCACCTGATGAAACGCGTTCCCCTCGGGCGAATCGGCGATCCCGAGGATGTGGCCGACGTAATCCTGTTCCTGTGCGACGAGGCCTCGCGCTACATGAATGGCTCGGAGGTACTGGTGGATGGCGGCATGTTCGTCAATCTGCAATAACGTCACTGGCGGCCGTGCTTGACCCGATAGGCGCTTGGGGTGACACCGCATATCGTGCGGAATCGCCGCGAGAAGAGGTTCGAGTCGTCCCAGCCGACGGCGGAGCCGATCGAGCCCACCGGGGTATCGGACGTCGCGAGCAGGTGCGCCGCATGCTGGCAGCGCACGTATCGAAGATAAGACATGGGCGTCATGTTCATGTCGCGCCTGAAGACCCGGCATAGATGCACCGGATGGACTCCATTGAGGCATTTGCACAGGCCGCTCATCGTCCACTGCCGGGTCAGGTCACCGCGGAGGAAAGAGAGCGCCCGCACGGTGAGCGCGTGCAGATTGACGCCGCCCTCACGCTCCTCCACGCCGGCGCGCGGCCGATGCTGCGCCACGACCAGCCCCAGGAAGGAGAAAAGCCCGCCTACCCGTGCGAACTGCGCCTTGATCCCCCGCTGGCGGTGAGTGTCCAGCATATCCGCCAGCGTCTGCGTGTAGAGCGGAACCAGACCGCGCTCGATCTGCCACGCGAACACCCGCGGCTCCGTCTCCGATCGTCCAAGTCCGACATCGGCCCAGACGCTGGGCTTCATATTGAGCGAAAGACTGACGCTCTCGATGATCTCGGGACGGATCGAGCAAAAGAGAATGTGGGCGTCCCTGCAGTTCGTGTAGGTGTGCGCCATGCCCGGAGGAACGACGACCAGCGATCCTTTGGAGATGATCCTGCTGAAGTTCGCCGAACGGAATTCGCCTTCGCCCTTTACGGTCAGGGCAATCTCCGCGTAGTCATGCGTGTGCAGGACCCGCTTGCCGTTCCTCACGACCAGGTCGACGTGAACGACCTCCGAGGCCGGATAGTGATTTCCCCAAGAGTACGATGCCGTGGATTGCATATGTTCATCTCGTGCTAGGCATTCGCTAGGAATAGCCTAACGCAATGCCCATCCGCCTTGCTAGTGTCCCACCGTGAGCTACACGCTGCGAATGTTGCGCGCAGGAACCGTCGAGGTCCCCTACCCCGAGGTTTACTGGATGGAGCGGTTCCAGGACTGGACGACCCTGGAGTTCCAGATCGGCGTGATCCAGGGAGGCGGAAAGACCGTCGTTGTGAACACCGGCTTCCCCGACGACATCACCGGTATTGCGCGAGCCTGGCGGGATTACCTCGGCGAGCGCGCGGTATTGCGCCGTCCCGACGCCTGGAAGACCGGCCCGGCACTCCGCTCGGCCGGGATAGACCCCTCGTCGGTCGACTTCGTGCTACTCACGCCGCTTCAGCTCTACACGACGGGGAATCTCCGTCTGTTTCCCAACGCGAAGATCTGTGTTTCGCAGCGCGGCTGGATCGAAGACATCATCTCACCCACCTACCCGCACCATGTTCCAAGGTCGGGCTGCATCTCCGATGAAGACCTGTCCTGGCTTCTCGGCGCGAACCAGGCAAATTTCCGCCTGCTCGAGGATATTGACGAAATCCTTCCCGGTCTCGTGTGCCGCTGGGCCGGAGTACACCATCGCTCCTCCATGCTCGTCGAAGCACAGACAGCGCGTGGCCTCGCCATTCTCTCGGACTGTGCATTCCACTTTGCGAATGTCGAGGAGCAGAGACCCTTGGGAATCGCCGAGAGCATCATCGAAGCGCATGCCGTATACCGCGATATTCGCGCGCGGGCGCAGCATTTCATTCCCCTCTATGACCCCAAGGTCCACGAGCGATATCCCGGCGGCGTCATCGCATGAGCGAGCTTCCGATCCAGGGCGTGGTTCCCATACTGCCGACACCCTTTCGCTCGAACGACGAGGTTGACTTCGAGGCTCTCGCCGCACTCCTCGACTTCTCCATTGCCGCCGGTGCGGCCGCGGTCGGAACCCCCGCCTTCGGCAGCGAGTTCTACAAACTGGCGGACTCCGAGCGCCAGCACGTGCTCGAGTCGGTCATGGCTCACTCGAGCGGGCGGATTCCGGTGATGGCACAGTGCAATCACCATTCGCCACGGCACGCCGCTCGCCTCGCCAGGCAGGCCGAGAAGATGGGTGCGGCGGCGGTCAACATCGCCCTGCCGCGCATGTTTCCCTCCTCGTCCGGACAGATGCTCGCCTATGCGCGAACGGTCTGCGACTCCGTCGGCGTGCCTGTCGTCGTGCAGGACTGGTATCCCAGCGGCGAGCCGGTTGGACTTGCTTTCGTGCTCGAGCTGCGCAAGCACTGTGCGAACTTTCGTTACCTGAAGCGCGAAGAACCCGGCATCGGGCGGCTGATCCGCTCGATCCGGCTCGAGCTCGGAGGGGAAGTCGGTGTATTCCTTGGCTGGGGCGGCATGTATGTGCCGGAGCTTCAGCCCGCAGGCGCCTGTGGAGTCATGCCGGGACTGGCATTGGCCGACATCTTTGCGCGAATCTGGCGTCTGGGATCCGATGATGACTGGAAGGGAGCATACTCCTCCTTCACTCGGGTCGCGCCGTATCTTCAGTTCAGCCTGCAGACTTTCGAGCAGTTCCACCACTCCGAAAAGCTGCTGCTCCGCGCGCGGGGCATCCTGCAATCCGAGACGGTTCGCCCCGTCACGATCGAGTTGGACCCAGACGCGCGCCGCTACCTGGACAAGCTGATACTCGAGCTACTTCCCATGTTGAGCTCCGAGTGCGCTCAGGGGCACATCAACCCCTGATCGCCGTCGGCGTCAGGTCGAGAACGACCTGCCTACCCTAAGTATGCCCAAGTTGCGCGATTCGCTCGACCAGAAGATCCGAGCTTCAGTGCCCTGTTCGCGCCAACCAGGTAATGGTTGCATTAAAGATCCAGCATTTCCCCTGCTTCGCAGCTTTCCCCGATCGGATCGCCACCGGCCTCTCAAGGCTTTAACAACACAACTGCCGCGTATCAAAGAATTACCGAATTACCTCCAACTACGCGCCTTGGAGAATCTCGGAGCTGCCCGGGGAACACGATTCTCCTGCATCGAGTAGCAGCGTCCTTTGCAACGCCGTCAACCGTCAACCAGTTTCATAGCATCACGACTGTTCGTATTGCCTCACCTAATTCTGTTACCGGCTGCCTCATCATCGATGTTACCGGATCCTCAGACCCGATCGGACGCCTCCCACAGAACGAGGGCGCCACGGGCCGCTTCGTCGTAGATCGGGGGACGCTTGCGGGTCTAAGGGTGTTTGGCCGGCGGTTGTCCGTTCAAAACGCGGATCGCCGACCTCTCGTGATAGCCGGTCGTGGCAACAAACTCGTCTAGAATCTGGTGCTTTCGCTCGCCCGAGGCCGACTGGTAACGGTGGCGAATAGCGTTGGCGAGCTCGGCCCGCGCGGTGCGCGTCATCTAGTTGTGCATAGCGCCTTCCCGTGGTGAAGGAGCCATGCTCGCACAGATGGTCGCCGGTAACATTTTAGGTGAGGGTGCGACGAGAGTCGCTAAGGAGGTGTCCTAAGCGGCGCAAAGCTGCGACGATGAGTGTCAGTGTGACTGCTCGCGAGAGCAGACAGATCTGACCTGGTGTTCAGCCATCAGAGAGCCTACGGGCTGTGGCGGATCCGTGAGGAGCCGTCTAAAGCGCCCGGACAATGTGACCCCGCGCAAGCGGCGGAATCAATTCGCGAGAAGCGATTCCGGAGTCTGCCAGCTATAGGTGGACGAGGAGCTAGGCTGGGTGGTCGGGTGAACGCAAGTGAACTGCTATAACTATCGTTAAAATGAGCAGGCGAAAATAGCTTTATGCGCCTGGGCCAAAAGGCATGCGGTCGGATGTCCTGCTCCTCATTTGGGACACGCTGATGCAGCACCGTCGGTAGAGAGGCAGCACCCACCCCACCTCGTCATCGTCGTGGAACTCGGTAAATCCGTTGTTCTCCCGTCCGGATGGGCCGGCCGGGTCTGCGCACTGCAAGGTGTGCGATGGGGCAGCGGGCAAGGGATCGCGGAGAAAGCAAATGCCGGACTGTAACGGTTCGGATAGGAGCCAACGTGCTCTACCCGAAAGGGCGCCCACTTCCGCGTGGTGTGATATGGCGAGAGCGTATGCGGAATCTTCTCGACAAGCGGCCAGCAAGTATGCGATCCGTGCAAGCGGATTCTGCGGCCTCCCGTGGCATACACGAATGGGACACAATTGCTTGGCCCATCGTATATCTTCGCGTGAGAAGACTGCAAACTCGTATCGCCAAGGCAACTCGTGAACAGGACTGGCGTCGGGTGAAAGCCCTGCAGAGGTTCCTGGTCAACTCCTTCTCGGCCAAAGTACTGGCTGTGAAGCGAGTGTCGGAAAACGATGGCAAGCGAACACCGGGTGTGGACGGCGAGATATGGTCCATCCCGGAAGCCAAGTGGCAAGCCATCCAGCGGTTGGGCAGCCGCGGTCTTCGACCGCAGCCGCTGCGCCGGGTGTACATCCCCAAGCGCGGCAGCGACAAGATGCGCCCTCTGGGAATCCCCGCCATGATTATCCGTGCTCAACAAGCCTTGCATTTGCAAGGTCTTGAGCCTGTGGCGGAAACACGAGCCGATCCTCACTCTTACGGTTTTCGTCGGAGCCGAGGTACGCAGGATGCAATCGCACGCGTGTTTAATTTGCTCGCGCGGAAGGTCTCAGCGCCATGGATTTTTGAGGGAGATATCAAAGGCTGTTTCGACAACTTCGGACATGGATGGCTCGAAGATCACGTCCCGATGAACCGAAAAGTTCTTAGGGGCTGGCTCAAAGCTGGATATGTGGAATCCGGGAAGCTCTTCCCGACAGAGGCAGGCACTCCGCAAGGGGGCATCGCCTCGCCGACGATCGCAAACATCGCACTGGACGGTCTCGAGATGATGCTGACTGAGCGGTTTGGCTCAACGGCAACGACTACTAAGCGACTCCGCGTGCGGTTAGTGAGATATGCGGATGACTTCATTATTACCGGCTGCTCGAAAGAGTTGTTGGAGAAGGAAGTCAAACCGTGCGTCGAGGCGTTCCTCGCCGAACGGGGTCTTCAGCTCTCGCAAGAGAAGACCAAAATCACGCATATCTCGGAGGGCTTCGACTTCCTCGGACAGAATGTACGCAAATACGACGGCAAGCTTCTCATTAAGCCGTCGGGCAAAAACGTAAAGGCGTTTTTGGACCGCGTCCGGGAAACCATCAGGGTGAACCGCTCGGCGAAGCAGGAAACCCTGATTGATTTGCTCAATCCGATGATTAGGGGCTGGGCGAATTACCATCGGCACGTCGTCGCAAAGAAGACGTACGTGGCGGTGGATCACCACATTTGGCGAGCGCTGTGGCGCTGGGCGCGGCGTAGACATCCAAACAAACTGCCCGAATGGGTTCGGCAGAAGTACTTCCGGACTCAAGGTCACCGGCATTGGGTGTTTGCGACTCGAACCCGAGGGTATACCGGCGAACCGAGAATGCTGGCGCTGATTGCAGCCTCAGACACTCGGATCGTCAGGCACGTCAGAGTTAAATCGGACGCTAACCCATTCGATCCGGCTTGGGACTCTTACTTTGTGCAGCGTAAAGGCGCTCGACTGTTGGAGCAGCTACAGGCACGTGGCTTCCCAAAACGACTCTGGCAGCAGCAACATGGCAAATGCCCGGGATGCGGGCAACTCATCGACGAAGACGACCGATGGGTGATTCACCCCGCTGTCCCACTCAAGGCCGGTGGCACTCGCTCACTCACCAACTTGAAATTGCTGCACTCTACCTGCCGACGCTCTTTCCGCATCGCCACTGGGACAGCTCCAGTGCGCGACCACCGGGTGCCGGCTCCATGAAACTGGGGCTTCATTCATGCTTGAGCCGGATGCGGGGCCAACTCGCATGTCCGGTTCTTAGAGGGGCGCGGGCCAGCAATGGCCCGCGCCTACTCGACCAACGACCCGGGTCGGTAACATTCTAGGTGAGGCAATGCGGCCAACCAATGATCAATCTGGAGAACAGGTCCATCACGACCGCCAGATAGAGCCACCCCTGCCAAGTGCGAAGTGGAGTGAGAGACCGGACGTAGTCGAGCTATCTTCCGGTCTCTCCGCCCCGAACCGGACTTGCACCTCTCAGCGCATCCGGCTCTCCATCTCAAGTGTTGCTCATAGCAATGACGAGATCAGCGTAACGCGATTCGAAGATGTGAGGCTCCTCCTCGCGTAGAATGTAGGGATTGCCTTGCGGCAGTCGCCACTTGAACTGACCCTTCCGGCTCGTCACCAGTCGCCGCAGTGTGATTTCTCGGAAGGCTCCGTGACTGTCTGGCCCCGGTAAGACCCACGTCTTGGCCCGTCCGGGTTCCGGAGCGCGCACCCACTGACGACAGAGGGTTTTGAGGGTGGCTCGATATTTTCGACCGAGCCAGTGCCCGAGCTTCCAGAACACGATCCGATCCAGTCGCTGGAATACAGTTGCCGTGTAGTCAGTGAACCGGTAAAACTCTGCCCATCCCGCGAGGATGCGATTCAGAGATTCCACCCGGTCAATTTTGTTGATGCTGTAATTGCCCGACAGTTCTTTGACAAGCTTCTGCGCAAGTCCCCTGTACTTCGCCCACGGTATCGTTGTGACAGGACGCATGCTGCCGCGCGGTCCTCGTTTGCGGATGATCCGGTGGCCGAGAAAGACAAAACCGTCGTTCACGTGAGTGATATGGGTCTTCGCCATATTGAGCGTGAGCTTCAGTTTGCCTTCCAGAAAGGCCCGACAGGCTTCGCGCACTTCCTGTGCATGCGCCCTGGTACCTTTCACCACCACCGTAAAATCATCTGCGTATCGGCAGTATGCCACCGCTGGCTTCCACTGCCGGCCTTCTCGCACGGTGATAGGTCGCCGCTTGAGAATGCCAAAGTTCCATGCCCACCGATCCTTCCGCACTTTCTTGCTCAGGTAGTTCACTTCCATCCATTGATCAAACTCGTTGAGCATGATGTTGGATAGCAGCGGGGACAGAACTCCCCCCTGTGGAACGCCTTCGCTGGCGGCGCGAAATAGACCACGATCGACGCTACCGGCTTTGATGAGTCTCCACAACAATGCCAGAAAACGTTGATCTGCAATGCGCTTGCGAACGGCTCGCATCAGCAGCCGATGATGGACGGTATCGAAGTAGCTGGCAAGGTCGCCTTCAATAATCCAGCGACCAGACACGCTCGTTTCATCTCCGTCCTGCAGCTGCAACTTGACCGTTCGTATCGCATGGTGGACGCTGCGTTCGGGTCTGAAGCCGTAGGAAAGCCGATGAAAATCGCTTTCCCAAATCGGCTGCATCGCCATCAGCATGGCCCGCTCCACGATTCGATCACGCAGACTGGGTATACCCAGAGGCCTTAACTTCTTCTTGTCACTCGCTTTGGGGATATACACACGACGTGCTGGTAGCGGCTCATATGTGCCCGCCAACAGCTCGGTCCGTATCCTCGATAGTTCGGCAGGGAGATCGCCCTCCATGCGTTGCTTGTCGATTCCGTCTATCCCCGCCGTTCGCGCCCCGCCTGAAGCCAGGGTCACGCGCGCGGCTTCCGCGAGCCAAGTTCTGCCGGTAATCAGTCGCAGGAGTCGATCGAACTTGCGTTCTTTGTTCTCCGTTGACCATCTCGCCAGCTTGTCCTGCATTTCGCCGATTATCAAAGGTCTTCACCTCATTGCAGTCGGCTAATCCGCCGCACAAGCCACTTCAGACTGCTCCCCTTCGCCCTGTGACAGGCTTTCCCTGTCGCCGACTACTACGAGAGCTCCGCCAACTTGGTCAGCCTCGGGGGACACACTCCCTTAACATCTGTTCCAAGCCTTCCCTAGTTCACATGTCTGGACTCAACACACGGGCGAGGTTGCCTATCGCAGTCTTTATCCTTGCTTGCCGCAAGTCGTCGCGGGTGATTTGGTCTAGCGACGCTCTCTCCAAACCGCCGACAGGATCACGAAACTGTTGATCCTGTCTTCGCCGGCCAGCGCGTACATGTCGCTGACCGAAACCCGCGTCCTACCGGTAAAGTCGTGTCGGCAGGGGTGACATTTCAACCCTCAGATGCGTTCCAATAGGTTCGTATTCCTCAACCGTCCCGTGCTCAGCCTAGAGACTCATCTTGGCGTAACGACTTCGCCTCAAGCCCCGTTTCCCGCGGACTTCGTCACCTTGTCAGTGTCCGACAAGTCACCGCCGCTTCGGCTCACTTCTTCTCGTAGCAGAAGAAGGGCATCTTCATAACTCGATGCATTCCACACATGCTCAAGCGCTGCTTCCCCCTCAATGCGGCGGGGACCGACAGCGTCTAGGCGTACTGTAGGTAATATCAGTGACCCAGACCTTGTTTGGCCGGATGACATCGAAGTTCCGCTTCACGAGGTCCGGGGCGATTACAGCCGCCTTTCCGACCGAGTAGTGTCGGGTTCTGTATCCATGGAACGCCCTGATCTTGTTCACGCGCATCAGACGGGCCACGCGGTGCTTGCTACAGGTTTCTCCCGCTTCCCGGAGATCGAGGAACACTCGAGGCGATCCGTAGATACCCTGGCTCGCCTTGAAGGACGCACGGATCAGCCGGAGCAGCCTAGCGTCTTCTTCGGCTCGGTTGGAGATCGGGTTGCGCAGCCAGGCGTAATAGCCGCTACGAGTAACCCCCAGGGCGTCGCACATCGACTTGATGTCGTACTTCTCGCGATGTGCCTTGATGAACGCGTATATTCGTCGTGTAGCCCACGGGGTGGATCGCTTGGACACTTGGCCGCCCTCCGGTTTCTGTCCGCCGTTTTAGCGTGTCCATGAAACCCTGGGAACTCCAGTCCGCGCCACAACGGTGAGGGGGTCAATGCCGTGGATCTGCAGGAGCTCACTGATGTGCGCATAGCGGAACGAGTACGTGGTCGCATTCGAGGGGATACGCGCCTTTTCCGCTTGCCTCCTCGTTTACCCCCTGCACTGCGGGCTGCCGATTACCTTCGCGAGTCTCAGTCGTATCTATCTACCCTACCGACCGTGCCGCTCGTTCTCGGGCAGATGGCGACCCGTTTGGGTCTTTCGGATATGCGCTCGCTCGCAGCGAGCAGTACCTCGTCAGAAATGACTGCTTAGCGCCTTCGAGGAACACGGCGTATAATGGATTTGCCACGATGACCAATATTACCGTTCAACTTAGCGAGCGAGAGATCGAGGCCCTCAAGGCGCGCACAGGTAAGCGAAGTGCCACAGCGGCACTCAAGGCTTGGGCTACCCGCGCAAATGCGAAGCGCTCGGCTGCGGAACTCCGGAGCGCCCTCAAGGATTCACTGAAGGAAGAAGCCAGCGGCAAGGGGCGTCGCTTTGACAGCGGCCGTGAGGCCATTCGGTGGCTCGAGAGCTAGTCATTCTCCAGCGTTTCAAGCGCGATTACCGGAAAGCTCGCAAGCACGCCGAATTCGACGCCGAAACGCTCGAATACGTCTTCGACGCATTGATCTCCGGCGAGAGGCTCCCATCGGCCCTACGTGAGCATCGCCTCACCATCCGTGGCCATAACTGGAGCGGCTTCACCGAGTGCCACCTGGGATCCGACCTTCTGCTCATCTATCGGGTCCGTCGGCGCGCGGTGGTGGTGCATCGCATCGGGACGCATACGCAACTGTTCAGAGCGCCGCGACGCCGCGATCGTCCGCCGCCGCGGCGCCCGCGCAAAGCGAAGTGACCTGGGACAATTCTGGGACAGTCCGATCGTGATATTGAGTGATATCAAATGACATCACGTGATACCAAACCCCTGTTGCGAAAGCGGTTTGGGCTCGTATATGCTTGATCCGTAAGCTCCCTACCCCCCGTTTCACACGGCAGGGGCCACTGGTTCGATCCCAGTACCGCCCACCAACTTAGGTTCCAGCGAAGGCCACCAAGAGCTGCTGGAGGCCTAAAATCCCTAAAAATTCCGGCAATTAGATGCCAGAGCGATCTGCTGTTGGGCATTGACAGCCACGCGTGTTTGGGGATAGGAATGGGGGTAGACACTGAGTCTCCAGGAATTCTACCCCCATGGCTCTCACCGAAGTCGCGGTGCGCAGTGCGAAGCCTTCCGCGAAGGATACGAAGCTCTTCGACGAGCGCGGACTGTACTTGCTCATCTGCGCGAACGGCTCGAAGCTCTGGCGGCTGAAATACCGATTTGCCGGGCGTGAGAAGCTGCTGTCCCTCGGGCCCTACCCCGATGTTGGCCTGAGGCAGGCGCGCGAGCATCGCGAGGCGGCTGCGTTTTCCGGACCATCGTGACCGCTGATTCCGGACGAACGTGACCGGCCGTTCCGGCCGAATGTGACCGCCGATTCCGCTGGAAGGTGACCGATTTTGGGCTTGTGCCCGGAATCGCCGGTCACGATCCCGGAATCCTCGGTCACGTTCCCCCGGAATGATCCCGCCGGGTCTGCGCTGGACCCCTCACCGCTGGCTAAGCTGCCCGATTTTCATCTCGGGGGAGCCGATGCCAGCCAAGCGGAGTGCCATGCGCAAAATCAAAGAGGTCCTGCGCCTGAAGTTCGAGGCGCGATTGAGTCACGAGCGGATCGCGGCGGCGACCGGCGTCTCCAAGGGCGCCGTGAGCAATTACGTGCAGCGGGCCGTTCAGAAGAGCCTCGGCTGGCCGCTGCCGCAGGAGCTGGACGAGAGCGCCCTCGAGCGGCTGCTGTTCCCCCAGGTCGTGCAGCGCGAGCAGTACACGCACGCCGACTACGCGTACGTGCACCAGGAGCTCAAGCGCAAAGGGGTGACGCTGCAGCTGCTCTGGGAGGAGTACCAGGCCACCCACGGGGAGCGGGCCTACCAGTACAGCCAGTTCTGCTGGCACTACCAGCGCTTTAACGACAGCCTCGCCCGCTCGATGCGCCAGACCCACCGGGCAGGCGAAAAGCTCTTCATCGACTATAGCGGCGCCACCGTCCCGGTCATCAATGCCGTGACCGGGGAGATCCTGCAGGCGCAGATCTTCGTCGCCTCGATGGGGGCGAGCAAATACACCTATGCGGAGGCGACTTGGACGCAGCAGCTCCCGGACTGGATCGCCTCGCACATCCGGATGTTCGAGTACCTGGGATGCGTCCCGGAGATCCTAACTCCTGACTGCCTCAAAAGCGCCATCAAGAGGGCGTGTCGCTACGAGCCGGAAGAGAACTCCACTTACGGCGATATGGCGCGTCATTTTGGCTGCGTGATTATCGCGGCAAGGCCGAAATCGCCGAAGGATAAAGCGGTCGTGGAAAACCACGTGCTCGTGGTGCAGAGATGGATTTTGGCGCGCCTGCGCAACCGCCAGTTCTTCTCTCTGCCCGAGCTCAACACTGCGATCGCAGACCTTCTCGTCAAGCTCAACCATCGTCCGTTCAAGAAGCTGCCTGGCTGCCGCGCCGAGGCGTTCGAGTCGATCGACCGGCCGGCAATGAAGCCGCTGCCCGAGAGGCGCTACGAGTACGCCGAGTGGCTGAAAGCCAAGGTCGGCATCGACTACCACGCGGAAGCCGATCATCACTACTACAGCGTGCCGCATCAGCTCGTGGGCCAGCACGTGCGCGTACGCATGACGGCCTCTGTCATCGAGTACCTGTTCAAGGGACGCCGCATCGCCGCGCACGTGCGTTCCTACCAGCGCGGCAAGCACACGACGCTCCCTGAGCACATGCCCGAGTCGCACCGCCGGCACATGCAGTGGACGCCGGGCCGGCTGCTGAACTGGGGAGAGAAGATCGGCCCCGGCACCCGCGCTGTCGTGCAATGGCAGTTCGACAACCGGCCACATCCCGAGCAGGGCTATCGGACGTGCCTGGGGCTCTTGAACCTCGCCAAAGCCTACGGCGAGCCGCGACTGGAAGCGGCCTGTCGCCGGGCACTGACCATCGGTTCCCCGACGCGCAAGCGCATCGAGGCGATCCTCGAAGCCAAGCTCGATCAGCACCCCGATCTTTTTCCCGGCGCGGACACGGCCGCGCCCACCGCCTCGCGTGCCCACCAGAACGTGCGCGGGGCGGAGTACTTCCGTGCCACCACCGCCACCCAGACGGCCGAGCCGTCAACTACCGAAGGAGATGATGATCTATGCTCATCCAACCCACCCTCGATGCATTGAACCGCCTGAAGCTTACCGGCATGGCGCTCGCCCTGAGCGAGCAGATGACGAACACCGCCGCCCAGCAGCTCGCCTTCGAGGAGCGCATCGCGCTGCTGCTCGAGCGCGAGGTGATCCACCGGGAAAACAGCCGCATGGGCCGGCTGTGGAAGGCCTGTCAGCCCAAGGAGCGCGGCGCGGTGATCGAAGACATCGACTACCGCGGACGCGGCGGACTCGACCGGGCACAGCTTGCGAGCCTCGCCTCCTGCGAGTGGATCCGCCAGAGCCAGAACTTGTTGATCCACGGCGCCACTGGCAGCGGGAAAACCTATCTGGCCTGCGCCCTGGCGCATCAGGCGTGCCGTGCGGGACTCTCCGCCTGGTACGTGCGCGCCCCGCGCCTGTTCGAGGAGCTCAGCCTCTGCCACGCCGACGGCACGTTCCGCAAGCGTCTCGCGGCCATCGCCAAAATCCAGCTGGTCATCGTCGACGATTTTGCGATCGGTCCCATCGGCCCCCGCGAACGCAACGACTTGCTCGAACTCCTCGATGATCGCGTCGGATCCCGCGCATCGATCTTGACGAGTCAGCTGCCGATCGAGCACTGGCATGAGTACCTGAACGATCCCACCCTCGCCGACGCGATCATGGACCGCCTCATCCACTGCTCGCACAAGATCCACCTGCAGGGCAAGGAGTCGATGCGCGAGCGCACCAGCAAGAAGGCTGCGAAGGGCTGAGGTGATGGCGAGGTCGCGACCCTGTCGAAGTGCCAGCGCAGGTGCTTCTGCCCGCCCTCCGGGGCGGTCAGACTCCCCTACGGCTTCTCCGTGAAACGAGGAGCGAAGAAGCGGACCAGAGCCGCCCAGGTGTTGACGGAACGTGACCGATCGGAGTAATAAACACTCACAGCGCTGACCTGGCGGAATTGCCGGTCACGTTCGGCCGGAACGGCCGGTCACAATCGCCGGAATACGCAGCGGCCAACCGAGCACGGCGTACGCACTCCGGCTGGCTCCCTACGTGTTCGTTCGTCCCGGTGAACTTCGGCGGGCCGAGTGGCGCGAGTTCGACCTGAACGCCGCCGAGTGGCGCATTCCGGGCGAACGCATGAAAGCTGGTCCGCCTTGGATCCCGGGATAAACAGCGTGGCAAGTCCCTCGCTTAAGACGCCCCGCCTAATGGATTCCGCGGATGATGAAGCCGTGCGGGATGCGGAGTGTATCTCCCAGGACTGGGACGAAGCACTCGTTGTGCTGCTCGACACTGACTCACGCAGACAGGGGCCCGGCATCACCGGCCGCGATGTTTTGGCTCCTCGGTCCAGTCTGCCTTGCTCTCGGCCATCAGTGCAGACCAGTCATCCGGTGGATTGCCCCGCTCCAGCATCTTAGCGAAAACGACGTATGGATCGGATTTGCTGCCATCCGAGCGCAACGTCTCTTCGTCGTTCACCCAAGCGTAGACGATCACTTTCGCCTTGGAATCATATCGGAAGAACAAGCGAAACCGCCGCCCGATCTTCGCTCGCCGCCAGTGTCGGTAGGCGGATCCCAGGGTGTTGCCCTGACGGTACTCCTCACGGCCCGGATCGCTCGGTACAGCCTCTAGCATCAGCTGGCTGAGAGCACGGAACAACCTGACGTTCGCATTGCCCCCAAATCCTTTCGGGTCCTTTCGCTCTGCCCGCTGCGCTGCCGTGTGCAGTCTGCGCAACTGCTCAACGATGGCGTCGTGAAACAGCAGCGTCCAGCCGTGACGCTGCATTAGAGTGCCACGTCTCCCTCGATCTCCTCATCCAAGTCGTTTGCGCGCCGGAGATTAGCCACCAGCGCTTTTGCGAGCGCATCGGGTAGGGACCCTACGTGCCGGCCTGACCGAATGTCGGCCTCGATCAAGTTCAGGAACGCACTGATGGCCTCGTCCTGGTGCTCGGCTCGCGCGCGCCTCACAATGACCTCATCATCGCGCACCTCGAACGCCAGCTTGCTGCCTGTATCGACTCCAAGCACTTGCCGGACGGACTTCGGCAACGTGATCTGCCCTTTGGAGGTGAGCGTAGCGGTTTCCTGGATGCTGGCCATTTTGGGCTCCATGGGTAACGTGGCCTCAATAGTAAGGAATTCTCCTTACGTCGTCAATGCGGAGCCTTCTCGCTTAAAGATTCTTCTCGCTGCGGAGATCTTCCGAGCGCCACTGAGGGCTCGCATGATAAGTGCACCAAAGCGCGCTCGCAGCCGCTTTAGGGCAGGGGTAGCGCCAGGGGTAGAACGCGACGTGGGTACCTAGAATTCCCTTTCGATTTAGGTGGTTGCGGGTGGATCTCGATCCCAGTACCGCCACCATTCAGAACAAAGGCTTCGCCAGGTTTCCTGAGCCTTTACTTCCCGCATTTGGGACAGTTCGCATCAGATTCCGTCGAGCGTTCCGGATAGGACCGTTTCGGCGAGAGAGTCGCCGTATACCATAGTTGACACCAATGTCTCCTACAGGATACAGTACTGCGGCGTACGAGATCCGCCGCTCGGCCACGTTCGACGCGTGGCTTACGAATCTGAACGATTCGAACGCCCGGGCGCGCATAGCCGCACGGATCGACCGACTCGCCATGGGCAATCCAGGCGATGTGAAGCCTGTCGGGACCGGCGTGAGTGAGATGCGAGTCGACTACGGTCCGGGATACCGCGTGTACTACGCGCAAACGGACCGGGTTGTGTTCCTGTTGCTCTGCGGTGGGACAAAAGGCACTCAGGACGCGGATATCAAACGTGCGATCGAAATGAATGCTGTAAGAGCCCGACAAGCCTCGGAGGCTCGACGGCGAAAACCGAGGAAGGGGAAATGATCCATGGCAACTCGAAGTAGAAAAGCTGAGCGGTTCGCTCGCTATGATTCTGCCGATTACCTCAAGACTCCGGAGGATGTGGCCGAGTATCTCGTTGCAGCCTTCGAGGACGGGGGTGACGACGCTGCGTACATGGCTCACATCATCGGCATCGCCGCGCGCGCACACGGCGGAATGACGAAGCTAGCCAAGCAGACCGGCATGACGCGCGCCGGGCTCTACAAAGCACTCTCGAAAGACGGGAATCCGAGCT
Source organism: uncultured Pseudomonadota bacterium (assembly GCA_963833085.1). Lineage (GTDB taxonomy): Bacteria > Pseudomonadota > Gammaproteobacteria > Steroidobacterales > Steroidobacteraceae > 13-2-20CM-66-19. The sequence goes on along the minus strand of CAWHWV010000005.1, from coordinate 36,322 downwards.
TCGATACCATCGTCAAAGCTATGCGTGTGCTCGGAGTGCGATTGGTCCCGCAGCTGGCACCGTCCAGGTAAATCTCTCAAGCCCGAGGTACGCAACCCGGTTGGACCGACTCAACTTCGCGATGTGGCACTGTCGGCCATGGGCCAAATTACAGGCGGCGCTCGCTGACCCGCGACGCCAGTCTGTTGTCGCGACATTACCCAGTTCTAAGCTTCTCCTCCGCATACAGCGACAGCTCGATCATTCGCTCGAGGAGCTGCTCGGAAGAGGCGCCGGCGAAATTCCTCAGCACCAGCTCCTTGACGTAGAGCCGCACGAGGTAGCGGAGCTGTAACGCCCTATTCCTGGTGGCGAACACGAAGTCGCGGTGGCCGCTGTTGACGACGATGATGTTGCGCTCAGTGTCGTACCGGGATCTCCATAGCTCTCCCGCCGCTCTCTCGAAGGTGTAGCCAGGCAGACCGCGCGCGCTGACGATGGCGGAGCTAACGGAGGGCTCGAGGTTACCGGTGACAGTCACCAGGGCCTCCGCGGTGCAGGTGACCTCGCGCTGGGTGACGGTGACTTTGAGCCGGGCAAGGCCCGGGATGCCGGAGGCGATGTACTCGATTTCCTGGTCGACGGTGCTGGCAAGTGACCCGCCGCCCTCGGTGATCTCCCAGGAGAACTTGAGGTCCTCCTCGACGCGGCGGCGGGACCGATCTCGGGGCAGCGCGCGGAGGCGCCGCCGCTCACTGACCGGCGCGGTGCTCGAAGCCGGTGAAATGACGACACTGAAGAGCGGCCCTGCGTAATCGAAGAACTGCCGCTGCACGCCTGCATTGAAGTTCGGTTCGATGGCGCCGAGGCCGATCGGTTCCTCGTCACCCGCGATCGGTCCCGCCTCGCCAGCACCCGGCCGGGGCGAGCCACCCTCGTTACGGGCGCGCGCCTGGATATCGAACCAGTCGTACTCCTCCGGTGGCAGGGCGAGTAGCGCCTCGCGGAAAGCACGCTGAATCGCGCGCAGCGACTGTTGGCTTGCCTGCTCCTCCTCTGCACGTTGCTGGGCCTCGACGAGGCCGTTTAGATGGCTCTCGAGGGGCTGCAGGGCATCGAGGAGCGCCGCGTACCGCTCGTCGTGGATGATGCCGCTGCGAGTGCCCGGGGTGAGGCTGAGGAACGGAACGTCGAGGAGTCCCTGCAGGTAACGGGAGGACCAGGGAGCGTGCTCGAGGCCGGGAAGGGTGGCGAGATCCTCGATGACCCGGGTCCCGGCTCGGGTCAGGGCGACCCGGCAGCTCTCGGCCGGCTCGGCGAGGTAGAGCTCCGCGTAGGCATCCCCATGGGACGTGCGCACCGCCGGAAGTTGATGCAACAGCCGTCCTTCGTAGGCGCGCGGCTCAACCTCGTACTGCTTGCGGGCGAGCTTGTCGATGACAGTCACCCGCACCCGGGCGTTGCGGATCCGGTCGCGTAGCTCCGAGGCCAGATACCACTGGATCTTCTCACCCGAGAGGGTCCGGATGCCCTCGAGCAGCGGGCTGATGCGCAGCTCCGTGCCGCGCTCGGCAAAGAGGACCCGGCGCGGACTCACCGCGTAGCCAGAGTCGCCCTTGCTCATGGTCATCTGGTAGGGGCGCTGATCGCTGCCGGTCGAGATCATGGTCAGCGTATCGCCGACAGTCCAAAAGGATAGGAGCCCGATGCCGAACTCGCCCTGCAGACCGACTCCGGTACCCTCGGCCTTCAGCCGCCGCTTGATCGAGTCGCAGATGTGCGTCGCGACGTACTTGAAGTTCGGTCTCCCCTCCTCGTCCCGCGGCACTCCATCGCCATCGTCCTTGATCGACAGATAGTGCTCCCCGTGCTCGCGGCCGCGGGTGATCGTGACGGTCTTGGCGTGAGCGTCGATGCTGTTCTCGACGAACTCGGCGATCGCCTTCAAGGGATTGCTCTGCGAGAGCGCAATGATACGGATCGCGTTCCAGTCATCCCCGATCTTGAGCTTGCCGCGGTCGGCATGACGGCGCCCGTGCAAGCTTCAGCCCTCGAGCTCGCGGTTGCGCAGCCACTCGGCGAACGCATCGTCCTGCAGCCGGTAGTCTCCGTAATCCATTCGCAGCACCAGATCGGTATCCTGCAGCCGCCGGAGCGATTGCTGCGGCATGTTCTTGCTCACAGGCTCCTCGAGTCCCAGCGCCGCTCCGAGCCTCCGGCGTGATGATTCCGAAAAAAGGTCGCCGACGCCGGACACAATGAGTCGCAGCAGCTCGCGATCAGCTGGCAGCAGGCGGTGCCAGACATTCAGGAAGTTGGCGTCATTGAAAACGTGCGCTTGCGTATCGATGAGCGCAGCCTTTGCGCCGAGGTTCGCGTGGGTGAGATAGCGATTGAGGTAGCGCCGGAAGAACTCGGGCGTGCGCTTCAGCCCCTCGAAAGCGGCCAAAGCGTCTTTCTGCGCCAGCGGATATTTCGACAGCCGGTTCACCTTCACCACCATTGCGCGGACGAAATCCTCGCCGAGCAGCTCGAACGGCTCGAGCGGCGCCCAGTTGTAGAATGGCTCGGTGGAGCGGCCGAACATGCGGCGAAGGGTCGCCTCCGAGCTCCCCGCGAAGACGACCTTGATGTTCTGCTTGCGCCCATCGAGGCTGGCGCGCAGCGAGTGCGCGAGATCCGCGTGCGCCGACTCAGCGAGCACCTGCGCCTCATCCAACACCAGCAGCATGCGGCGGCTCGGTTTGTCGAAGCCACGGATCAGCTCCGTCAGACATGGGGTGACCGTCGAATCGACGCCGCCGAGCTCGGCCTCGAGACTGCCCTTCGCCATGCCCGCTACCTGGGCCGACGCCTTGACGCGCTTGAGCGGCCGCTTGAGCGACTTCGCCAGCTTGCCGAGGCCGGTCGGCTCGAGCGCCCGGGTCAGCGCGGCCAAGAACGCTAGTGCGGGCTGGCTTCTCGCGTCCCACAGGTTCAGGTACACCGTGAGGTACCCCGCCTCGCGTGCCGCCGGTATGAGGTCCTGCTCCAGGAACTCAGATTTCCCCATCCGTCGCTTGGCGAATAATGCACGGGCAGACGTGAGGCCAACGCCGAAAACATCCAGATACTTCGCCGCGAGCTCCGGCCGCGGGTAATGCCAAGGGTCCGCTGGGGTCGTCGCTCGGGCCATCGGTATCCGAAAGTACTCTCGCCTCAAGAAGTATCACATACGATGATACTTCCGAATACCGGGTGACGCCACTGGGCCGACGCGAAAACTCACCGCCCTCACGCTCAATGCGTCGGTCTGCCGGCGAGAGAAAGGCGCTGCGTCAAATCTCAGCTGAACGGGTCTGAGAACCAAATTTGGGCCGATCTCGGGCGGCGAACCCCTCAATCTCTCTCAAGCGGTCTGTTCTAGGCTATCGACTTGATGGAAGCTTTCGCTCAGCTCCGCCCTGCCTTACCCCCGCCCAAACATTCGGACCGGCGCCCGGCTTTCTCGCTGAACGAGCGCGTCCCGCAAACATACTCTAGATGACCTCGAACAACCCGGCAGCGCCCATACCACCACCGACGCACATCGTGACGACGACACGCTTCGCGCCAAGCCGCTTGCCTGCGAGCAATGCGTGCCCGACGAGCCGTTGACCGCTCATGCCATATGGGTGGCCGAGCGCGATGGCGCCGCCGTCGACGTTCAGGCGTTCCGCAGGAATGCCGAGCCGGTCCCGGCAATAGATCACCTGAACTGCGAATGCCTCGTTGAGCTCCCAGAGATCGATGTCCTCGATTCGCAGCCCGGCGCGCGCAAGCAGCTTGGGGACCGCGAACACCGGACCTACGCCCATCTCTGTCGGCTCGCAGCCAGCGACGCCGAAGCCACGGAACAGGCCGAGCGGCTCAAGGCCGCGGCGCGCGGCAAGACCGGCACTCATAACGACGCAGGCGCCCGCGCCATCCGAGAACTGGCTGGCGTTACCCGCCGTGACAAGCCCTCCGGGTAGCGCGGATCGCAGTGAGCCCAGCACCTCCTGGGTCGTGCCCGGGCGAAGCCCCTCGTCGACCGTGGCCGTCACCTCTCTCGTGCACAGCCGTCCCGTCTCCTTGTCGATCTCGGCCGTCTTGACACTGATCGGCGCAATTTCTGCGCTGAACAGGCCCTTGTCACTCGCGGCGCACGCGCGCTGTTGGCTTTGCGCACCGTACTCGTCCATCTGCTCGCGCACGATTCCATAGCGCCTGGCGACCTCCTCTGCGGTCTCCAGCATCGTCCAATAGACACCAGGACGATGCTTGCGGAGCCATTGCTCACGGGTGAAGTGGCTGTTCTGCTCGTTCTGTACGACCGAGATCGCCTCGACGCCGCCCGCAACAAAGATATCCCCCTCGCCGGCAATGACGCGTTGCGCGGCCAGCGCAATTGCCTGCAATCCCGAGGAGCAAAAGCGGTTGACGGTGACACCGGATACCGTGACGGGGCAGCCAGCGCGTAGCGCGATCTGGCGCGAGATGTTGCCTCCAGTCGCTCCTTCCGGCAGGGCGCAGCCCATGACGATGTCGTCGACCTCCCCGGGCTCGATCCCCGCGCGCTCGAGCGCCGCACGCACGGTGTGGCCACCCAATGTGGCGCCGTGGCTGAGATTGAAGGCACCCCGCCAGGACTTAGCCAGAGGCGTGCGGGCCGTTGACACGATGACGGCGTCGCGGGTCATGTGCCGACCTCCACGGAACCAAAAGTTCCGCCCGCAGTCGCGATGCGCTCGATGAGCGGCGCCGGCGACCAGAACGCCGAGTCGCCATGGGGGTTGCTTGCAAACTCGCGCATGCGCTGCAGCAGGTGGTAGATGCCCAATTCGTCGGCATACCACATCGGGCCGCCGCGCCAGGCGGGAAACCCATAGCCGCTGAGATAGACGACGTCAATGTCAGAGGCGCGGCTCGCGATGCCCTCCCCGAGGATGCGCGCTCCTTCGTTGACGAGCGCGTACACGAGCCGGTCGACTATTTCACGGCTGTCGATCTGCCGCGGCGTGAGATCGAGGGCGCGCCGGTGCGCGAGGATCAACTCCTCGACGGCGCGCGAAGGTAGGGCCTGGCGGGAGCCGGGTGCGTAATCGTACCACCCGCTGCCGGTCTTCTGGCCGAATCGTCCCAGCTCGCAAATCCGATCGGCGAGCGCCGAGTAAACGAGGCCGGGCTGTTCGATGGAGCGGCGCCTGCGCACGTACCATCCGACATCGTTCCCGGCGAGGTCACTCATCCGGAACGGCCCCATCGCGAATCCGAAGCGTTCGATCGCACCGTCAATGTCCGACGGGCCGGCACCCTCTTCGAGCATGAACAGCGCTTGCCGAAGATACTGCTCGATCATCCGGTTGCCGATGAAGCCGTCGCAGACGCCCGCAACAACCGCCGTCTTGCCAAGAGCTCTGGCGAGTCTCAGGGTGGTTGCGAGGACGTCACGGGAGGTCGCTTTGCCGCGCACGACCTCGAGAAGCTTCATCACGTGCGCGGGACTGAAGAAATGAGTGCCGATGACATCGCCCGGTCGGCTGGTGCTCGCCGCAAGCCGATCGACGTCCAGCGATGAAGTGTTGGTTGCAAGAATAGCGCCGGGTCTCATGACGCCGTCAAGCATCGCAAAGACGGATGCCTTGACATCGAAACTTTCGAAGACGGCCTCGATCGCGATGTCGGCCGTTCCGAGGTCTGCGTAATCAAGCGTCGGCGTCAGGAGTCGCTCGCGTCTCTCGACCTCCGCCAACGTCAATCGCCCTCGCTTCACCTGCGACGCAAAGGTCTCGCGGATGTGCGCGACACCTCGATCGAGCGCAGCCCGCTCCACATCGAGGAGCAGTACCGGAATGCCCGCGCTCAGGAAGCTGATCGCAATGCCGGCGCCCATGGTCCCGGCCCCGACGATGGCGGCTGTGCGGATATCCCGTATGGGCATCGACTCCGGCACGTCCCCGACTCGCGTCGCGGCGCGGCGGGCAAGGAACGCGTGCCGGAGCGCGCGCGATTCGGGCGTTACGATCAGCTCGCTGAACAGGCGTTGCTCGGTCTCGAGCCCCTCAGCGAAGGACCGGCTGGCCGCCGCCCGGATCGCATCGAGGCACCGCATCGGAGCTGGGAGGCTCGGGACCCGCGACCTGGCGGTGACGCGGGCAAAGCCGATCAGCGCATCCACGTCACCCTCGCGGGTCTCGCGCTCGCGCGTCCTGGGCAGCCTGGCTCCCGCCGCGATCTGGGCCGATTTTTCAGCGGCAAGGCGTACCGCCGCACCAACTACGTCATCGTGCACGATCAGGTCGAGGAGCGGCGCGCCCTCAAAGGAACTCGCACGCACAGACTCGCCGCTGAGAATCATATTGATGGAGGCTTCGACGCCGACAAGTCGCGGCAGGCGCTGCGTGCCGCCCGCGCCCGGCAACAGCCCGAGCTTCACCTCCGGGAAACCCAGAAGGGCGTCGGCGGCTGCAACTCGATAATGGCAACCGAGCGCAAGCTCGAGACCTCCGCCGAGGCAGACTCCCTCGATCGCCGCGACCACCGGTTTCGAGCTTGACTCCACCGCATCGATCAGGTCCCTGAGCCGAGGCCCCCCGAGCGCCGCAGGTGTGCCCAGCTCCCGAATGTCTGCGCCGCCCGAGAATGATCCGTCGTGCCCCGCAAGCACGATCGCGGTGACGGTAGAGTCGGCCAGCGTCTGCGAAACGGCGGCGGCAAGCGCTAGCCGGATTACCTGTCCGAGGCTATTGACTGGCGGTCCGCCAAAGCGGATGACGGCGACGGTACCCTCTTGGGTCACCTGGGCAGCAGTGCGCATAATCGGTGTGTCAGCGGCGAATCAGAATCTTAAAACAACCTGAAGATGAGATCAACCTCATTTTGGTCTATACTTGCACCCCGACAGGACAATCACAGGCGGCGCGAAGCGCGGCGATAGTAGTCGGGACGCGAGTTTATGCTACGTGACTTTACGATCAGAGAGCTGGAGCGCAACATCGGCAAGGAGATTTACGTCTCCGAGTGGACCAGTGTTTCGCAGAGCGAGATCAACGAATTTGCCAGGGTCACCCGCGACCCGGACCCGAATCACGTCGATCCCGAGTTTGCCCGGACCAATGGTCCGTTCGGCACGCCCGTGCTTTTCGGGTTTCAGCTCCTGGCACTTCTCAGCTCGCTGTGTCGGCCGCTTCGCTTCCAACACGGAACCGGAAAGGTCGGATACGAGCTGAACTATGGCCTCAACAGGGTGCGATTCGTCACACCGGTCCCCGTGAACGCACACTTTCGCAATCACGTGATACTGAAGAGGGTTGAGCAGAGAAAGAACGGCGACTATCTGATCACGACCCTCAACACCATCGAACTGGAGGGGGCGCCTCGGCCGGCGCTCGTCGCCGAGTGGATCGGCCTGCTGTCGCAGGGCGCGGCCCTCACGCCCCCTCGGCCTGTGCCCGATTCTTCGCCGACGACCGGCCCACCTCGCTCGAGAAAGCCCGCGCCGGAAGCGGAAGGAGACTGAAGTGTCGGGCGACTGCGACGAGCTGGCATTGTTTCGAGCCACGGTGGCCAAGTTCGTCGCGGCGGAAATGGTCCCCAACGATGCCGCCTGGAGGGAGCAACGTCACGTTGGACCGGAGATCTGGAGGCGTGCTGGCGAGCTGGGGCTGTTGTGTGCCGACGTCCCGACTGAGTACGGCGGCGCGGGCGGTACCTTCTCTCATGAGGCAATAGTCCATGAGGAGCTCGCGCGCCGCGCGATGTCGGGCTTTGGCGCCGGGGTCCACAGCATCTGCGCCCACTATCTTTTGAACCACGGCACCGACACGCAGAAGAGACGTTGGCTGCCCCGCCTAGCCAGGGGTGAGCTCATCGGTGCCGTGGGCATGAGTGAGCCCGGCGCCGGCTCTGACCTGCAGGCCATCCGTACTCGCGCGGTCCGGGACGGCGACAGCTACCTCATAGACGGCTCAAAGCTCTTCATCACGAACGGGTTTCTCGCCGGTCTCATCGCTTTGGCCGTGAAAACCGACCCGTCAGAGCGCGCCAAGGGGATTTCGATTCTGATGGTCGAGACCCACGATCTACCGGGCTATCGCGTCGGCCGGATTCTCGACAAAATGGGTCTCAAATCTCAGGATACCGCGGAGCTGTTCTTCGATGGTGTGCGCGTACCGGCAGATCACCTGCTTGGCGGCGAAGAAGGCTGCGGATTCGCGCAAATGATGTCCGACCTGCCCTACGAAAGGATGATCGTGGCGGTCACGGCCGTGGCAGCGATGGAAGGCGCGATCGAGGAGACGATTCGCTACGTCAAGAGCCGAAAGGCGTTCGGCCGCACGCTCCTTGAATTTCAAAACTCCCGCTTCGCACTCGCGGAGGCCGTGACGCTGGCCCGTGTCGCCCGTGTCTTCGTCAACGATTGCGTCGCAAGAGTCTGCGACCGGACGCTGGATTCCGCCACCGCGGCGATGGCCAAGTGGTGGGCCACGGACATGCAGCAACAGGTGCTCGATACCTGTGTTCAATTGCACGGCGGCTACGGTTACATGAACGAGTACCAGGTCTGCCGGATGTTTGCCGACGCGCGAGTGCAGCGCATTTATGGAGGCACGAATGAGATCATGAAGGAGCTCATCGCGAGGTCCCTTTGAGCTCGAAAGAGACTTGGGATCCGGAGATCGAATCCCTGCGAGCGCGCCAGGAGGCCGCGCGGCAGATGGGAGGGGCCGAGAAAGTACGGATCCAGCGCAGCAAGGGCAAGCTGACCGTCCGCGAGCGCATTGACCTGCTGGTGGATCCGGGCAGCTTTCGCGAGCTTGGGAGCATAGCCGGCTCGGCAACTTATGAGCCGGGCGGCGAGCTCAAGCAGTTCGTGCCTTCCAATTTCATCTTCGGGCGCGGCCGCATCGGCGGTCGGCCGGTCGCAGTGGCCGGCGACGATTTCACCGTTCGGGGCGGTGCTGCCGATGCGGCGATTCCCGAAAAGCAGATTCAGGCCGAGCAGATGGCGAACGAGCTGCGTCTGCCTCTAGTGCGACTGATCGACGGTACCGGCGGCGGTGGCTCCGTGAAGACTCTCGAGACCAACGGCTTTACCTACGTGCCGGCCTGTCCGGGCTGGAACTGGGTCGTCGCGAATCTCGCCACGGTGCCGGTCGTCTCACTCGGACTCGGACCGGTGGCGGGACTGGGCGCCGCCAGACTCGTGTCGAGCCACTACTCGGTCCTGGTGCGGGGCATTGGCCGGATGTTCGCGGCAGGCCCCGCTCTGGTTTCCGCGGCAGGCCGTGCAGTCACCACGGCTGAGCTCGGGGGCGCGGAGGTACACGCGCGCAACGGTGCGGTCGACGACCTGGCGATCGACGAAGCCCAGGCGCTCGCCTCTGCCCGGCGCTTTCTCTCTTACCTGCCCGCCTCGGTATATGCGCTGCCGGAGCGCGCACCGACTCAGGACCCGCCGGACCGGTGCGAGCGCTGGCTCGACGGCGCGGTGCCGCGCGATCGGCGCTCGACCTACAAGATGCGGCCCATCCTGGAAGCGATTGTCGACCGCGACAGTCTTTTCGAGATCGGACGTCTGTGGGGAGGATCGATCATCACTGCGCTCGCCCGACTGGACGGTTGGCCGGTTGCAGTGATTGCAAGCGACGTGACGGTCTGCGCCGGCGCGTGGACCGCGGAGGCGTCCCAGAAGCTGACTCGCTTCGTCGAGCTCGCCGAGACGTTTCACCTCCCGGTGGTCAACTTTGTCGATATCCCAGGTCTCATGATCGGCGTCGACGCTGAGAAAGCCGGTACGGTCAGACATGGAAGCCGCGCCCTCGCGACCATATACCAGGCGACTGTCCCCTGGTGCACGGTGATCATCCGAAAGGCCTTCGGCGTCGCGGGCTCGGGAATGGCAGACCATACGCGCTTCCGCTATCGCTACGCCTGGCCGTCGGGGGACTGGGGATCGCTCCCGATCGAGGGGGGTATCGAGGTCGCCTACAGGGGTCAGCTCGATGCAGCCGAGAACCGGCAAGCACTGTTGGAAGAGCTGACAGAGAGGCTGAACCGCGTACGCTCCCCATTCCGAACGGCCGAGAGGTTTCTCATCGAGGAGATCATCGCTCCGCACGAGACGCGCCCGCTGTTGTGCGAATTTGCAAATCTCGCGGGCCCGCTGCGCACACCCGCACGGGCGGCGCTCTCGTTCAGGCCATAGCCTCAGCTGAGCGAAGAACGGGCAAAGGTCACGAACGCGAGGAAACGGGATGCCCCGATGATGTCATCGCAGGAATATCGGATCGTATACGCACCGGTCCGCTCGACCTCCGGCAGATACCCGAGCCACTCGGCAACCGCGCGGGTACGCAGATGCATTTCCACGCTGACAGGTCCCTCGATCCGGTAGAGGTGCCGCTGTCCTGCGTTTGCGATTCCGGACAGGGTCGCTTCGCGCAAGCGCCTCGCCGCGACAGCGGGGCTCGGGCTTATCGCCGAGGTCGCTCCGTAAGCGTGCTTCAGGACGGCGCTCTCCACGTCCCCCAGGAACGCACGGCTTTCGGCAACAAAGACGTCGTCGCCCGCGATCGCCAGAACCGGCACTCCGAAATGACCGGCAATGGCGGCGCTGATGGCAGCTTCCGAGACCGTTCTGCCGTTGAGGCGAACTTCCTGAAACAGATCGCTGCTCAGCGTGTGCGACAGCACTCCGTCCGGGTTCGAGCCGCCGGCGTGGTATCCAATGAGCAGCGCCCCCACGAAGCTGCCGATTTCGACGCCTTGCATCATGCCGAGCGGCCTCGGCCACGATTGCACCAGTTGCACGTACTCGGGCATCCGTTCCAGCTGGATGTTGCAACCCGATCCGTGCGAGTCGGCGACGACAACCTCATCCACGCCGGCGTCCCTCGCGGCAGCGCACACTGCGAGAACGCTCTCCGTCATCAAACTACGGGCCTGCTCATATCCGAAACCTGAAGAGCGACCCTGCTCACGAGCCACGATGCCGGCAATCCCCTCGATATCCGCCGAGACGAAGACACGCATCTCTGCGAGCTACCGCCGATTCGGCACAATCCACGCAGCCAGTGCGGCCGCCGCCGGGGGCAAGTCAGAAGGTGGAGACTCCTCGGGATGAAAAATATGCAGCCACAACACGCTGGCCGCGTCGGCGACGGCGGCGTCGTCCGCATCCATCTCCTTCAGGAGAGCGTGTAAGTCGGGATCGGGGTATATGATCAGCTTGCGGACCAATTCATCCATCATCCCGCCCAGCAGATAAAGCGCAAATAGAGCCGGGCCGGACCCGATATTTCCTCGACGACGCTTGAGGCTGCGCGCAACCCGCTCGTACCAGATGCGGTTGGTCCTGCGAGCCAGACGTGAGAGCTCGGGCACCTCGTCGCCGAGCTGCAGGATGCAGCGCATCAACCCCGCGTTCGCGCGACACACGGCGACCCAGCGGCGATTCGTCTGACGGATGGCCTCGAACGGCGCCCGCTCCGCTGCGGGTCTGGCGTCCAATTTGAAGAATTCCTCGAGAAACTCCGTGAGCACCGTCAGCGCAACATCCGTCTTGTCGGTGAAATACACGTAAAAGGAGCCTTCTGCGACCTCAGCTCCAGCCGTGACGTCGGCGACGCGCAGGGCGAGATATCCCTTCTCCCTGAGTCCCTTGGCCGCAGCGATCTTCAGCCGCTCTCGTGTACGAAGCCCCCGTTCCTTCGGCGGATTGTCGCGTAGATTGTTCTCAAGATACTCGATGAATGAGAGGGACATCGTGCGGGGCATCATGCCAGAGATGCGCAAGCATAGGCCATGGGGGTTGTTTTTGATAGTGATCTCAAGTTCAATTATGGCATTGTCGCTCTCACACAATGGCCGGCTCGGAACCGGCGCCGAGATCCGCACCGCTTTCGCATGGTGAATTCAAAGGCATCCCCCCCCGGCCGGCCCGCAATCGCGGCTTACGCGGCGGGTTCCTTTGGAACGGGCGTCTTCTCGACAGTCCCGGCGATACTTCTGTTGTACTTCTGTACGGAGACGCTGCACATGCGCGCCGGATGGGCGGCGGCGGTCATATTGATCCCCAAGTTGTGGGCCATCGCGTGGGACCCGTTGGTGGGAATTTGGTCGGATCGTACGAGTCTTCGGCTGGGCCGCCGCAGGCCCTTCCTCATCACGGGGGCAATCGGCGTCGCAGTCGCTTTTGTCGCTGTTTTCAGCCCGCCGGGCAGCCTGGGAGAAGGGGCCATGATCGGCTGGATGGCGGTCACCTACTTCCTCCTGGCGACGCTCTACTCGGTGTTCGCGGTACCTTACGTAGCGATCCCGTCCGAAGTCGCGGCGGAGGTCGATACGCGAGCGCGCATGGTCGCGTGGCGCATGGTCGTCGCCATGGTGGGTGTCTTGGCGGGAGCCGGTCTGGTACCGCTCCTCGTAGAGCACGCAGGCGGAGGCCGTGTCGGCTACGCGCGGATGTCGCTGGCGGTGGCGGGTGCCTGCGCGATCGCGATGCTCGTGCCGGTGGTCATGATGCGCGGCAGAGACCGACCGGCCACAGGTCCGGCCCCGCGTGGCGGCCGAGCTGTGGTCGGGCGAGTAATGGAAGCCCTGGCGCACCGTAATTTCACCGCGCTGAGTTGCGCCTACCTGTTGCAGTTGACGGCAGTGGGCGTGCTCTCGTCATCGACGCCCTACCTCGTGACGATCCCATTCGGACGGGGCGAAGGGGACATCGGTACGGCGATGCTCGGCATGCTCGGCGCGACAACGCTCTCGATGCCGCTGTGGGCGTGGGCTGGCCGGCGATACGGTACGGCACGGATGCTTGTATGTGCGATTGTATGGTTCAGTTGTGGAGCAATCGCCATCGGCGCGCTGGCATTGTTCCACGCCGACTGGACCGACGCCCGACTTGCCTTCGCGCTGGCCGGGATTCCATTTGCCGGCATGCAGGTGCTGCCTTACACGATCGTCGCGCACCTGATTCACGATGCTGCCAGGAGCGGACAGGCCGGTGAGAGCTCCTTCAGTGGCATCTGGACCGCCTCGGAGAAGCTCGGACTTGCACTGGGACCTGCGTTGACGGGGGTCGTGATGGCGTTCGCGCGCGGGCCCCTCGGCGCGAGCGTCGGCATGCTCGTCATCGTGGGGCCGACAGTGCTGTGTCTCGTGTCGCTTCCGCTGCTCTACTCGGTGGGCAAAAGGAGCCTTGCAACCCAGGAAGCCTCATGAATACCACGCCGCAGCTGCTGCGCGTCAGCGACTACGTGCGCTCGCATGCGATGCAACGGCCGACAGCGACCGCCATGACCCTGCGCGAGACCGAGGTGAGCTATGCCGAGCTCGCCTCGCGCGTCGATGAGCTTGCACGTGCGCTCCTGGCCGCCGGGATACGCAAGGGCGATCGGGTCGCCACGCTGCAGACCCCTAGCCCCGATTATGTAGTCGCCTTCCTCGCAACGGCATCGATCGGTGCGATCTGGGTCGGACTGAACCCCCGTTACACCAGCGACGAGCTCGTCCGCGTCGTCGCTGACGCAGAGCCGGCCCTCCTGCTGACGCGGACACGAGTCGGCGAGCGCCAGTATGATGCCGAGATAGCGGCGCTTCGCTCTTGCAGTGCCGGACTGAGGCGAGTCGTCGTGTTTGACGGCGATCCGGTCATCGACGGCATCGATTCGATGCGGCGGTTCGTCGCGGCGGGCCCCGATGTGAGTGATGAGTCGCTCGCCAGCGCCAGGTCTGCCTGTGACCCTCGCGATCCGTGTCTCATCGTCTATACCTCCGGATCGACGGGCGCACCCAAGGGCGCTCTGCTCCATCATGAGGGAATGGTCGCGGTCAGCCGCGCGCAGAACCAGGCCTGGCCGGTCGCGCCGTACAGCATCGTGAATTATTTTCCCATCAATCACATCGGTTGCGTCGTTGACTGCACGATTCCCTGCATCGTGGCGGGCGGCACGTTGCACTTCCTGGAGCAGTTTGAGCCCAGGGCATGTCTCGAGCTGATGGCCAGCAAGCGAGTGACGATCTGGGGATCGGTGCCGAGCGCCTTTCAACTGCAGCTCGACGTCGAGGGCTTCGAGGAATTCGACCTGCGGGCGATCCAGCTGATCGTATGGGGAGGCGCCGCGATGCCCGCGCCGCTCATCGAGCGGCTGTTTCGAATCTCCCGGCGCCTCGGCACCAACTACGGCATGAGCGAGTCCTGCGGCATGATCACCGTCGTCGAGCCCACCGATGACGTGGACATATTGGCTCACTCCGTGGGTCATGCAGACCCCGATGTCGAGGTGCGCCTTGCCGCACAGGACGGCGCCGGCACCGGGGCCGGCGAGATTCAGGTCCGCTCGCGCCGCAATACCCTGGGATACTGGCGCAATGCGCAGGCAACCGCAGCCGCGTTCACTGCGGATGGGTTCTTGCGCACGGGAGACCTGGCGACCCGCCGACCAGACGGTCGTTATCGACTCGTAGGCCGTCTCACCGACATGTACAAGTCGGGTGGATACAATGTCTATCCTCGCGAGATCGAGTCGCTGCTCGAGCAACATCCCGCCGTCGCCCAGGTTGCCGTGATATCCGTCCCGGATCCGCTGTGGCAGGAGGTAGGTGTCGCCTTCGTGACCGCCGCCGGGGCGCTCACGGACGTCGAGCTCGAGTCGTTCTGCCGAGCCCATCTGGCCCATTACAAAGTCCCGAAGCGTTTCGTGCTCGAGCCGGATTTGCCCCTGCTCCCGATCGGAAAGATCGACCGGCGGGCGCTGCGCGAGCGGGCATCGCGCCTCATGCGACGCCCTCCTTGACACACGGGTTTGCGGTGGCTCGACCACAAAAATGAGGTTGATCTCATCTTCACTTTTCGCTATATTTTGATGGCGGCGCGCGGCCGCTGCCAGGCGGCCACGCCGGGCGATAGAACCGGGGGTGAAGAGAACATGTCGAACCCGAACCTATGGGCTATCACTAGCTTGGGAATTCTGGCGTGCGCCCTTGCTGCGCCCGCCGCGGCCGACACGGCCTCGCCAAGCGATGCCCTGAAAGAGGTTGTCGTCACGGCGCGCAAGGTTCGGGAGAACGCTCAGGACGTGCCCATATCGATCGTGACTTTCAGCGCGAGCCAGCTGACTGCCATGAACGCCGACGATCTGAGCTCTCTCGGCAACAGCATCCCCAACGTCACGATCGGTACGAGCTCGGAGGCCCGCGACCAGAACATCGTGATCCGCGGCATATCGACCGTCACGCGCAGCATCGGTGAGGAAACCGGTGTCGCGGTGTATCTCGACGGCGTCTATACAGGTCGTATAGAGACGTACGACCAGGAGCTCGCCGATATCGACCAGGTCGAGGTGTTGCGCGGCCCGCAGGGGACTCTTTTCGGAAGAAATACCACGGAGGGCGCGATACTGCTCAACACGGTCCAGCCGGGAAACCAGACCACCGGCGACGCAACCCTCGATTTCGGGAATTTTGGTCTCCTGGAGAGCAACGGTTATGTCAGCGGGCCGATCAAGCAAGATCTGCTATACGCCAAGATATCCTGGTTCGGTGCGACCGATGACGGCTACGCGACCAACGTCTATAATGGTGGCAAAGCCGGTAACCGCAACGATTTCGGCGGTCGTTTCGAGCTGCGAGCGACGCCCAATGAGAACCTGGACATCACGCTGTCGCTGGACGCGACCGGCCACCACGACAAGCCCTATCTCATGCAAATCACGAGCGGCGCCTTCGGAGAGACTCTCCGCCCGTTCACCTTCGATGATGTCTATCCCCCCAAAGAACGGACGGCGAACGGGGGCGCCGCTCTAACGGTCAACTACCGACTGCCGGGCGGACAGACACTGACCTCGATCAGTTCGTGGCGCGATTCCGACTGGACGCAATTCACCGACGAAACCTACAACGGGCAGGACCTTGCGTTCTCGAACTACACGGAGCACACGGACTACGGGTCGCAGGAGCTGCGGATCGCCTCGCCTGCCGGCGAGCGACTCGACTACGTCGCCGGACTCTATTATTCCTACCAATACTCCACCACCCACACGCCGGTATCGATCGGCAACGGGCTGGCGACTATCTTCGGAATTCCCGACGGTCTGGAATCATTCGATCTGCGCGCGGACGTCAGAACGAACGCCTATGCGGGTTTCGCCAACCTGACCTACCACCTTACCCGGCACTGGACTTTGACTGCCGGCGGCCGCTACACCTGGGAGACCGAGCACCTCAACTACCAGCAGTTCGATCCGGACAGCCTGGGATTCGTCCCGAATATCGGCCCCCTTTCACGCGACTACTCGGACGGCGCATTCACTCCCACCGCAAGCATTGTTTACCGGTTCAACAGCCACTGGAACGCCTACGCCACCTATTCTTCCGGATACAAGAGCGGCGGCTTCAACGTGGATACCTTGTCGACCGCCAACCACATCGGATTCGGTCCGGAACACGTGAAGAACTACGAGCTCGGCACCAAAGGCGAGTTCCTGGACTCCAGGCTGCGCACGGATTTCGACGTGTTCCACATGGACTACTATGACCTTCAAGTTACGCAATACGATCCGGCGAGCTTCTCGAATTACATCGGCAATGCCGCCAGCGCCAAGATCAACGGGATCGAATTGGATGCGGTTGCGCTCGTGATGCCCCACTGGACCGTGTCCGCCGACGCCGGCGTGCTCGATACCAAGTTCAACAAATTCATAGACCAATACGGGAATGACCTGGCCGGCGAGCGGCTGACGTTCGCGCCGAAATTCTCCGGCTCGCTGCGCACACAGTACACCGTACCCGTCACGGCGAAAGTCGCAGCCTACGTGAACGGTCAGTTCGACTATCGGAGCGCGGCGTTCTCCCAGTACAACGACATCAAGACGACGCCGTCCGACTTGCTCCCAGCCTACGGGTTGCTGGACGCAGCCGTGGGTCTCGCATTCGATGATTCCAGGCTCAGGGTCCAGCTATACTGCCAGAACTTGACGAACAAACTGTACCAGATCAACAAGACGACGCAGTTGCCGCTGCTTTCGTTCCTTCCTCCTTACGATTATGAGGAAACGACGACGACCTACGGGATGCCGCGCACCTACGGGCTCTCGCTGACGGCAAGCTTCTGACATTTGGTCCGCACCCGGGAAAAGAGTGCGAGCGCGGCAAGCGCGGCAGGAACAAGAACCACGCCCATCGACTTCCCCACGCTCCGGGGATCGTGAAAAACGTGATCGGTAAGTACCGCGGTGAGCGTGGTGCCGCCCGCAAGCCCTATCATCATGTTGGCGAACGACACCAGGGCGTTGCCGACCCCCCGAATCTCTCCGGGAATCACGCTCTGCAGCACCGTGATGCCCAGCGTTTCAGCGGCTGAAGCGGTCGTCGTCCAGAGTCCGAAGCAGACGAGCGCCTCGAGAGGACTACGAGCAAAGCCGATCAGGGCGCCGAGGAGCCCGATGCTCACCGCGGCCAGTGCCAGGGTCATGCGGGCACGTTCACCCCCGCGCCTGGCGACCAGATCGCCCAGAAGACCACCGGCGAGCGTTCCGGATACACCACTGACGATCGCCACCAGACCGAGCTGTGCGCCGATATCGGCCGCGGAGAGCCCGAAACGCCGCGCGAGCAGGGCGGGCGTCCAGTTCTGAAACGAGAAGTCACCCACGGAAACAAGCGCCACGGCAAGATAGATCGGCGCCAGAACCGCCGCGTTCTTCCTCAGTGCCTCGAACATGGCTCCCAGCCGCACGCGCTCCAATGCATTGCGGATGTCACGGTCGCGTCGCACCGGCTCCGACACGGTAAGCAGCAGAGCGCCGGTGGCGACACCCGGTAATGCAAGCAGAATGAGCGTCAATCGCCACGAAGGTAGCTGGCCGATCAGAGGCAGCGAGCCGAACAAGCCCTTGCTCGCCGCCCCCAAAAGGGACCCGCCGATGGTGATCGCCGCGCCGCCCCCGATGGCCATACCGGCAATGAATACGCTGAGGGGCATCCCACGGCGCTCCGGCGGAAAGGCATCCGCGATCATCGCGACGGCCGCCGGAGCGAGGGCCGCTTCGCCGATACCGACGCCCATTCGCGCCAGAAACAGCGCGCCGAAGGATTGCGCGAGTCCGCAGGCCACCGTGGACGCGCTCCAGATCAGCACGCCGGAGAGGATCACGTTGCGACGGCGTGCGATATCGGCGACTCTGCCCAGCGGCAGGCCTGCGACGGAGTACACGAGCGCAAACGCCAGGCCTTGAAGAAGGCTGACCTTGGTGTCGCTGATTGCAAGATCCGCGCGGATCGGGTCGACGAGCAGGCTCAGGATGAATCGGTCGGTGTATGAGAGTATCGCAGCAACGCACAGCACTGCGATCATCCACCAGCCACGCGTCGGGGACGGCCACGGGTATCCCTGCCCTACAGGTGTCACGTCGGATCCGCGGGAGAGCGTCGCGGAGCGGCGCCTCATCCAGCCGGCGGCCATGCAAGCGTATAGACCGTGATGCCGCTCGGCATTGCCCTGGTACGCTCGACGCGCCAGTGGTCGCTCTCGCCGCCGTAAACCCTGAATGCGCTTCGGTCGACGCCAGCGAGGCTCACACGCAACCGGTGCCCCTGGCGGATCAAGGCCGCGAAGGGAAAGATCGGGAAGCTGACCTGGGTCACCCTCCCGGGAATCATCGGCTGGCCATCCCTGCGCAAATAGCTCTTGGCAGGTCGGGGCTCTACATAAGGAAGCGCGCTCTCAGGTGCCGGGCGCCGATTGATCGCGCGAAAGATACCCTCGGTGAGGTAGGTCACGCGCCCATCCGGCGCGACATCTTCAAGGTACGCAAAGAACGCCGGATCCTCGCTGCTCGTCGCGATGTACAGGGTGGCGGATGGATCTCCGACCAACTCCGTATCTCGCGAGAACGGCTTACTGGTGTACGTAAGGAGCTTCTTGTCCTGCGATTCTCGATTCCCGTACGCCGCGGGATCGCCCAGTTGCGTCGTCCATCGCGTCGCCTTGCCGCTCGTGGCAGTCTCATCGACCGTGTAATCGTCTTCGCCCCCTGGTATCGGCTGAGTGCTCGGCGTGAGTGCGTGGCCCGGCGCGAACCGCCACTCCATGCGCCGACTGGACTCCGGCGGCCAGGTGGCACTCGTCCGGAATGAGCCGCTTCCAAGGACGTAGTAGTGAATGATTCGCGGTATCGGTTTGTGCGTGCGCACGCGATTCAGAAAGCCGAGCATGGTGCTCCATTGAGCATCAAGCGACGGCAGCGGCGCCGAGCGGTCCGGGAAGAACGGGTCGGTCAACCGATCATTGCCATGCGAATTGGCGGTAATCCACACCTCCGTCGCCACCCTTGGCAGCGACCGGTGACGCGCGAGTGCCGCCTCCGCCGTACCGGCATCCATCCAACTGCCCCAATACTGGACCGGGACACGTTCGCCGCGCATCCCGGAAAGATGTGACACAGGGCTCGACGAGAACTCGGTATATCCGTTCAGCGCCTTATCGTCTCGGAACTCCACGGCGCGGTAATCCTGCGGTTGCCAGTGCCGCTTACGACTTGCAATGGCTTCCCATAGCAGGCGGAAATCATCGTCCCCGTCGACGGGCTGCAAGCGAGGCCAAAATGTCGCGCAATCTGCAGCGCGCAGACCACAGTCAAGTCCGTCTTTGGGGTTGGAAGAGCGCCCATAATCGCGTGACAGAGTATCCGCGCCCCAGATGTCCATCATGGCGTCATTGGAAACCCCGCCAGGTGCGAACAAGTCCAGATACGCATCGAAGTCGCTCTCGCGAACGATTGCGCCCGCCAAGCCGGCCGGCAAGGCGGTCGCGATATCTGCCGTATCCGCCATATACGAAACGCCCGTCGCGAACACCTTGCCGTTCGACCAGGGACGATCCTGAAAATAGCGAATGAGCTCGTTTGCATCGGCCACCTCCTGCGGTCCGATCTCCACGACTCGCGAGCCGAAGGAGGAGGTGGTACCGCGTACATCGACAATCGCGACGGCGTACCCCGCGCGCAACAGGCGAACGTACTGACCCGCCTCTCCATATTTGAAGACGCCCGCTCTCCCATAACGCGTTTGAATGAGAACGACAGGGACGGGCCTGGAGGGTACATGGCCTTGGGGAAACCAGACGCTCACGGCAAGACGTACACCGTCCCCCATTGGCAGGTAGAAGGAACGGTCCGACCAGCCGGGCGGATGGTTGTCGTGGCGACTCGCCGGCACCGCACCGGCTGGCCGGATGGATATCACCGCGAACACCGCAAGCAGCAGCGCCATGAGCATGCTGAGGCGCCGGGGGATCGAGCCTGTTGGCCCGAGCGATTTTGACTTCCGAGGCCGACCCGGCAATAATGAACATGAGATCAGCTTCATATCTGGAACTATAGCAGGAAGTCCGGCAACGTGTCACCGACGGTGTTCACTGCGGCCTTGTTTCAAGAGACCAATACGTTTGGGCCATTACCGACCGGCCTCGATAGCTTTTCCGGTCGCTTCACTGCCGGGAATCGGACATCGAAAAACACGCCGCCGTTTCCGGAAGCATTGCTCGCCAACCTCCGCCGGCGCGCCGACGAGGGCGAACTGCGATTGACCTGTGGCCCGGCCGCCGGCGCACATCCGAGCGGCAAGGTTACCCGTTTCGCCTATGAGTCTCTGCGGGATCATATCTTGGCGACTCTTTCCGCGGCGCGACCCATGGACATCGTCGCTCTTCATCTTCACGGCGCGATGATCGCGGATGGCTATCTTGATTGCGAGGGTGACCTCCTCGTCAGAATACGTGACTTGGTGGGACCCTCCGTGGCGATCGGTGCCCTACTGGACCCGCACTGTCACTTGTCTCGTGACATGGCGGGGGCGGCCGACGTCCTGGTCGCTTACAAGGAGTATCCGCATACCGATTTTCACGACCGAGCCGATGACCTCGTGCGAATCCTCCTGCGCGCGCATCGTCGCGAGATCCGGCCGCGCACTGCGGTTTGGGACACTGGCGTCATCGGCGTATATCACACGAACCGTCCGGAGGTTCGTACGCTCGTCGACCTTATGAAGGCGTGGGAATACTCCGCGCGCGCGCTCACGTCGTCCCTGATTCACGGTTTTCCATGGGGAGACTCTCCGGATCTCGGGACTCGCGGGCTCGTCATCTCGGACGGCGATGCGGCGGGTGCAGACCTCCTCGCCGCGGAGCTCGCAACCCTCGCGCGCGGCTTGGCGTTGTGCGCTCATACACCGACGACGTCATTGGGAATCGCCCTGCAAGAACTCGCAAATGATCGTCGTGACCCACGCCCAGTGATATGGGCCGACACCGCGGACAATCCCGGCGGAGGCTCGGCAGGGGATTCGACCTACGTCCTTGCGGCCTTGCTCGAGCATGGCGTAACCGATGTATGTCTGGGCCCCATTTGGGATCCGATGACGGTCGCCGTCGCCTTCAATGTCGGTGTCGGCGGCCGCGTCAACGTCCGTCTCGGTGGCAAGACCGGACCGCTGTCGGGGGACCCGATCGATGCCGAAGTCGAGGTGCTCGCTCTCGCGAGCGAAGCCACTCAATCATTCGCCGGAGAGCGATTTTCACTCGGCCGCGCGGCCGCACTTCGTTGTTCCGGCATCGACATCGTCGTCGCGACAGAGCGCGACCAGGCGCGCGGAACCGATCTGTTCACGAATCTCGGCATAACGCCGCAGGACAAGAGGCTGGTCGTCGTGAAATCGAGCCAGCATTTCTACGACAGTTTCTCCCGGATCGCGGGCCGGATCGTGTACTTGGACTGCCTGGGCAGTCTGCAGCCGAACCTACGCTCGTATCCCTACCGACATGTGTCCCGGCCTCGTTGGCCTCTCGATGACGAGCCGGCCGCGCCTTGGCGGGTAACGCTTCGGGCAGCTCAAGAATAATCGAAGGAGTATCCTTGATGAGCCACTTCCACGCGGCACACTGCGCATCGCGAGCTCCGCTATCCCGCCTCTGGCGTGCGCTGTCGGCGACGCTCGGCTTGCTGCTTCTCGCAGGCTCGGTGACGGTATCCGCACAGTCACAGTCGCTTTCACCCGCAACCGCGAAACAAATCGATCACATCGTTCTTCAGGCGCTCGCCAAGGGCGACATACCTGGGGCCTCGGTCGCCATCGAGCGGCACGGCGTCGTGATCTATCAGAAGGGCTTTGGATTCGCCGACCTCGAGAACAAGGTCCCGGTGACGCCACAGTCCGTATTCCCGATCGGCTCGATCACCAAGACGATGACCGCACTTGCCATTCAGCAGTTGATTGCCGAGGGCAAGGTGGATCTCAACGCACCGATAGGTCGTTACCTTCCCCGGTTGCCGGAACCCGACCGGAACGTAAGGATCAGATATCTGCTCGATCACACTTCCGGAATCCCCAACTACACGGAGATTCCTGGTTTCCCCAACGGGGCGCAAGCGCCGATGACCCGCCAGGACATCCTCCGATGGTTCGACTCGCGTCCGCTGCTCTTTCCGTCCGGCACCCGCTGGAGCTATACCAACTCCGGATACTATTTGCTCGGCCTCGTGATCGAGACCGTGTCGGGCATGTCCTACGACCAGTATCTGCGCGCGCACATCTTCACTCCGTTTGGCATGTCCGCGACCACCCTCGCGGGTTGGGCGCCGCTCGTCGATCACCGCGCCCATGGCTATCGGCGCCACGGCAACTCCCTCGAAAATGCCCCGCGCTATGATCCTCTCCTGCCCTTCTCCGCGGGCGGCGTCATGTCCACCGCGGGCGACCTCTTGCAGTATCGGCACGCCGTCTTTGGCAGCGGCGCGGTTCCGGTACTGATCCGCAATCGGCTCCTGCAACGCGACCGGCTTCCCGACGCATTTCTCCTCCCCTACTCGCTCGGCGGTCTCGTGATCAGTCGGTTCGAGGGCCACCGGCGCATCGGTCATCCCGGTGATATCGACGGATTCGCCGTGCAGTATTCCTACTACCCCGACGACGGCCTGACCGTCGTGATCCTGACAAACACCGATACCTCGCCCTTCCCTCCGACCTCCATCGAGCAAAAGATCGTACGTATCCTGTTTGGCCTTTCGCAGCCGGTGATCAAGGATCTACCGTTGCCGCCTGCGACCGCCGACTCGCTGCGTGGCGAGTACGCCGTCGGCGACATGCGGTTCGGTTTCGACAGGATGGCGTTCGTCGCCGTGTCCGGCCGACTCGAAATGGAAATCGGCGGTGAAGGGGCGCCTGCCATACCGCTGCGATATCAGGGCGACTTGCAATTCGTATCTTCCGTCGATGATGAGCAACAAATCGCCTTCGAGGGCACACGCCGCGGCATGAGAGTGATCGTCATGTTTTACGGTTCGCCGCTCGCCCTGCACCGGATCAGTGCAGCAGCGCATTGACTGGTGCCGCACATACCGTCCGCTACTGGGTTGAACCTCATGATGGTGAAAATAGCGAAGCCTTATCTGCTGTTCCTCGGTGATGCCGTCAGGGAACCCGCGGCCAAGACTGCCTTCGGCCTTCGAGACTGGTGTCGCGGCGATTGCGTCGGGCAGTGGTCTCTGCCCGCGGGGACCATCGATCTGGGTTTGCCTGAGTTGCAGCCGAACGAGGCCGTCCGTGCGGGAGCGAGGTCGTTGATCGTCGCCATCGCACCCGTCGGCGGCAAGATCGAGGAGGCTTGGATACCGAGCCTCGTCGCTGCGCTCGAGGCGGGTCTCGACGTCGTGAGCGGTATGCACACGCGTCTCGCCGAAGTGCCCGCACTCGAGGCGGCCGCGCGTCGTTGTGGCCGTCAGCTCATCGACGTGCGTCATTCACAGGCCCGCTTCCCTGTCGCCAGCGGGGTCAGACGCCCCGGCAAGAGACTGCTGACCGTCGGTACCGACTGCGCTCTCGGCAAGAAGTACACCGCGCTTGCGCTGGCTGCCGAGCTCGCGAGACGGGGCGTGAGCGCGGATTTCCGCGCGACGGGTCAAACCGGGATCATGATCTCCGGCGCCGGCATTGCCATCGACGCGCTGGTCGCGGATTTCATCGCCGGCGCCGCCGAAGCCTCTCTCCTGCCAACGGGCCAGATCATTGGGACGTGATCGAGGGGCAGGGATCGCTGTTTCACCCGGCGTATGCAGGAGTGACGCTCGGTCTGCTGCATGGCAGTCAAGCGGATGCCCTCGTGCTGTGTCACGATCCGACGCGGCGACATCTGGAAGGATTCCCCGGCTTCCCGCTCATCGACCTGGCCACCGCCGTCGAGCGGTATCTGCAGTCAGCGCGCCTGACGAATCCGCGCGCGGCATTCGTTGGTATAAGTCTCAATACGTCGAGACTGTCGCCGGCGGAGCGGACCGCCGCAATCGAGCGGGTGGCACGAGAGCTCGACCTGCCTTGCTGCGATCCTCTCATCACCGGCGTCGTCCCGATCTGCGATCGAGCGCTGGCCATATGACGGTGTCCCTCGCCGCCGAATCGGTCAAATGGGAGTTGCGGGAGCCCTTCCGTATTGCGCGGAGCGTAATCACGCAAGTCGAAGGCATACTCGTGACGCTCACCGACGAGGAGGGCCATAAGGGGCGCGGCGAGGCATATGGGATCGACTATGAAGGCGAGACCGTCGCGTCGATGCTCGATCAAGTGGCCCGTGCCCGCGCGGGGCTATACGCTGACCCGACACGCGAGCGGCTGCTCGAGATGCTTCCCCACGGCGGCGCCCGGTGCGCGATCGATTGCGCCCTGTGGGACCTGGAGGCGAAGCGCTCGGGCGTGCCGGCTTGGCGTCGAGCAGGAGTACCCCGCTGGCAACCGATCGTCTCGGCCTTTACGATCGGGATACGGGAGCGAGAGGACCTCATCGCTTGCGCAGCCTCCCACACAGAATTCGGTCTCCTCAAGATCAAAGTGAACGCCGACAAGCCTCTCGAGGCGATTGAGACGGTTCATTCGGTCGTCCCCCAGGCGCGATTGATCGTGGACGCCAATCAGTCCTGGAGTTTTCAGGCGCTCGAGCGTTACGCGCCGACCTGCCGCGACCTGGGCGCGGTGCTTTTGGAGCAGCCCATCGCCGCCGAGCTCGACGCGCCGCTGCTCGACTACGAGTGTCCGGTACCGATCTGCGCCGATGAGGCGGTGCGCGTGAGCGCCGATCTGCCACGAGTAGCGGGCAAGTATGACTACGTGAACATCAAGTTGGACAAATCTGGAGGACTGTCGGCAGCTCTCGACCTTGCGCGCGCCGCGCAACGAGAGGGCCTGCGGTTGATGGTGGGCTGCATGGCGGGCTCCTCGCTCGCGATGGCACCTGCCGCCGTCGTTGCCCAGCTCTGCGACTTCGTTGATCTCGACGGGCCTCTACTGCAGCGCCAGGACTGGGCGCACGCGATACGGTACGAGCTGGGAGTCATGTCGCTTCCTGAAGCGTCGCTCTGGGGATAGCGCACCGGCATCGTACGCCGCCTGCCCGTCGGTGCCGCGACCACCGGTGGCTGACCACTACGCGAAATCCCGCGTATTCTCCGAGAGTCCTGCCCGCCAATACGCTTGCCCGCTCACCAGCCGACGTCTCAGCGCGGCGGCTTTACGAGCCACTTGTCCTCAAGTGGGTGAGCACACACCCATGGCCGCAGCTTTCTTGGGCACGAACGGCATTGCCGCGCACGGTCCGGGACAGCTGCTTTTGGGCGGGGGTAGCGCCGGGGGTAGAATAGCGCCGGGATCGAGATTTTCCCTTTATCCTCAAGGCCTTCTGCGATACTTTCGATCCCAGTACCGCCCACCATATAATCAAAGACGTACGGCGCTTATCTAAGGCGACTTCGGGAGCGCCGTATGGAAGTATCCCATCAGATCGCGAACCAACTCGCCGAGAATCACAACGCCTAGCGAGCAGCCTGGCGATCGTCAGGCCGCTGCTTCCGTCTCGTATGTCCCCGTTGCCAGATCCACCCGCACGGCCTTGGCGATCGGCTCGGCCCGTACTTCGCGCCCTTCCCGCACAAGCTGGATCAGGCGGTATCTGGCAAGGACCGAAGTAACCGTGTGGCCGTGGCCCATGGATAGGCCTCTCGCGCGAGGAGGATGATGAACCCGTCGTAGCGAGAACGTACGGGGTGGCGCAGATGGCGAGGATCAAGGCGGAAGGTGGCGAGCGGCGGGTCGGTGCTGCAGGGAAGCGCGGACGGCGGAAGTGGTCGGTGGGCGAGAAGGTGCGGATTGTGCAGGAGCTCGAGCGCACGGAGGCTGCGGTGAGCGAGATTGCGCGGCGGCACGGTGCGCATACGAGCATGCTGACGAGGTGGCGCGCGCAGCATCGAGCGGGGCAGCTCGGCGCGGACGGTGCGGCGCGCGCAGCCGCATGCCTGGTGCCGGTGCGGGTGATGCGCGATGCGCCGCGGCCATTGCGGCCGGCTCGAGAACCGGCGCCGGCGGTGAGTATGGCCGGAGCGATCGAAGTGCAGCTTGCGAGTGGACAGCAGGTGCGCGTCCGGGGGACGGTCGATGTCGGGATGCTGCGCACGGTGCTCGCGGAGCTCACACGGTCATGATGGGCCTACCGGCGGGCGTGCGGATCTGGCTGGCGGCCGGAGTCACAGATCTTCGCAAGGGTTTCGACGGGCTTAGCGCGCTGGTGCAGACGGCGCTGGACCTCAACCCGTATTCCGGTCAAATCTTCGTCTTTCGAGGCCGCCGAGGTGACCGGATAAAAATCCTCTGGGATACCCAGGACGGCCTATGCCTTTTCTACAAACGGCTGCGCGGCGGGAAGTTCGTTTGGCCGAAGGCCGAGAGCGGGACGGTGTCTTTGAGCGCGGCGCAGCTATCGATGTTGCTTGAGGGCATTGACTGGCGGCAACCGAGGAGGACGGCGCTCGCCCCGCAGGATCCGGATCGGGTACAACCGATCCGATCGGTGTAAGGGCGGCGGAGGTCTCGGTACCGAGACCTCCAGTCCGACAAAAATACCAACACAAAACACACACGATCCCGTGCGCACCTCGAGTGCAGCGCGTATAATTCGGGTGTGCTCGATATCACCGCATTACCGAACGACATGCAGGCGCTGAAGCGTCTCGTGATCGAGCAGCACAGCGCGAGTCGAGCGAAGGACATCGAACTGCGCGAGCAGCAGGCGCTGATCGAGCACCTGCGATTTCAGCTGGCGAAGCTGCGCCGGGCGCGCTTCGGACAATCCTCTGAGCAGCTCGAGGGCGCTGGGCAGCTGGCAATGAGCTTCGAGGAGCTCAAGGCCGCTGTCCGGGAGGCCGAACGGCAGGCGCAGGCCGCCGGCGAGATCCCGGCCGCAGATACCCCCAAGGGCAAGCCGGTGCGCCGCAAGAAGCTGCCCGAGCACCTCGAGCGCATCTCTCATGTGATCGAGCCGAAGGACTGCACCTGCCCGGACTGTGGCGGTGCGCTGAAGACGCTCGGCACGGACGAGTCCGAGGTGCTCGAGGCAAAGACCGTCACGTTTACCGTCACCCGGCACATCCGCCCGAAGAAGCGCTGCACGAAGTGCTCGGCCATCGTGCAGGCCCCGGCGCCGTCACGCCCGATCGAGAAGAGTTTCGCCGGTGCCTCGCTCCTGGCGCTGGTTCTTTCGTGGAAGTACTCATTCCATCTGCCGCTGTATCGGCAATGCCAGATCTTCGCCCATGCGGGCCTGAAGCTCTCGCGCACGACGTTGATGCAGTGGGTGGCAGCGAGCAGCCTGCTGCTCGGTCCGGTGGTGGAGGCTCTGGCCAAGCATGTCCTGTCGGCATCGAACATCAACGCCGATGACACTCCGTACCGGGTTCTGGCCCCCGGCACAGGCAAAACCAAGCGCGGACATATCTGGACGTACGTGCGCGACGGCACCGGATGGGGATCCACGGACCCACCGGCGGTGTGGTACCAATATTCGCCGAGTTGGCATGGAAAGTATCCGCAGAAGCACTTGGCCCGCTTCAAGGGCAAGCTGCAGGTCGACGGCTACGCCGGCTTCGAACCGCTATTTGTCCCGTCAACTCCGGGTACCTCGGCGCGCGTGGAGGAAATATCTTGCTGGGCGCACGGCAGGAGACGATTCTTCGACATCTACGCGGCGCTCAAATCCCCGATCGCCAAAGAGGCCATCGAGCGCATCGGCGTGCTCTATCAGATAGAGACGCATATCCGCGGGTGCTCGGCTGAGGATCGGCTCGCCGCCCGACAGAAGTACGCTGTGCCGCACCTGGAGGCACTGCACGCGTGGATGATCGAGACAGTCTCACAGCTCGACAGCAGCTCGAAGTTGGTCGAAGCATTCAACTATTCACTCAAGCGCTGGAAACAGCTCTGCCGTTACACCGAGGACGGACGGCTCGAGATAGACAACGGGGCCGCTGAGCGTTCGATTCGCGGCATGGGCATCGGCCGGCGCAATTATCTTTTCTTCGGATCCGACAGTGGTGGGGAGCGGGCAGCAATCATTTATAGTTTGATCGAGACCTGCAAACTCAACAAAATTGACCCGCTGAGTTATCTGCATTATGTGCTTGAGCGGATCGCCGATCACCCGATCAACCGCATCGAAGAGCTGCTGCCCTGGAACGTCGCTGACAAGCTCGCTCAGCCGAGCCAGGTGACGGACGCCCTGGCGGCATAGCGAGTTCTTGCGTGTTCAAGCCCCAGCGCCCTACCGCATCGCTCGACCACCTGCAGGCCTTCCTCGACGACACCCGCGGCCAGATCACCCTCGGGGAGATCCCGCCGATCCGGCGCGCTGCGCTCGCCGCTCAGGGCAAGAAGGTGCGCGTCGCGCTCGTGGGCCGTGATGGCGAGACGATCGCACAGTTGCTCGAGCGCCTGGATTGCGCCCTCGGCAAGGCCATGGCCGAGGACGCCGTGATCGACGACGTTCTGCCGGAGATCAAGCGCCGCCGTGCCCCGTGAGCGGCCAGCAGGCCCCCACGGTTGCATAGGTTGGGCGAACGGTACAGCGAAATCCACGGGCCTCCGCCGCACGCTTACGGACCGAATAAGCCACGCGCCAAAAAGATAGTCAAGAACCAAAGTCAGTGCTGGCGCCAAAGGCGCGCCGTCTCCGTGCGTCGGACGGCCTGCGTACCATCGATACTGAGCCAGATAATACAGGGCTCCAATCCCGCATAGAGCAAGGACCAAACCCCAAGCAAAGGCGACTTTTGCGGAGTGGTTCCACGCTTCTCACCACGTCAGCTCCGAATCAGTTATCCGGGGGCTCTGCGACTATGATCGGGAGATGAGTTTCAACCGCAAGCAGGCCCGGGACGTGGCGCAAAAGTGGCAAATAATGGCAGCGACCGAAGGCTGGAACCCACTGAGGCCGGCTCGGGAAAACAATGTAGCGCGTGCGTTGTTCAGGAGCTCTGGGACTGCGGCCTTACAGACGCGAGTCATATTCTATGGGCAGCCCCAGTGCCATAGTTATGGAGCGTTGATACATCCTCGAATACCTCATCAATTCCAGCATGTAAGATGTTCATGACTTGATGGGCGTAAAAAGCCCGATGGCGTCGCTTCGCTCCTTGTGCTCGGAGTATATCCATCTTCACCAGTACAGCGACCGCGGCATTCGCGGCCGGGAACGAAACATTCAGCCGCTCATACCAGTGCATTGACCGTAACTACAGGCTGGCCGAGCAGGAGTTCGGCAACGCGCCATACTGCGGCATCCTTTCGGATACGACGTTCCTTGAGGCGCTCGCGCCACTGGTCTGCGATAGTTCGCAGCTCGCGCAACAGATGCACCGTGTGGCGACACGAGGCTATCGTACATTCAAGAAACAACTGGACCCAGTCGGACCAGCGCAATTTCATCTGCACTGCGAGTAGAGCGTCGTAATACTCTCTCTGACGAACTTGAGGAAGGTTGCCAGATGGATCGGCGGATCCCCGTCTGCGAGGAACATTAAAGGAAGGAGGATCCGGCCCACGCGGCCGTTGCCATCGACGAACGGGTGGATGGCTTCAAAATGAGCGTGAACCATCGGAGCGCGGGCCAACACACCGAAGCTGAAATGGCTCTCGGGGTCGGATTCATTGCGGATAAATCGATCCAGTCCAGCCATGAGTCGCGGTACTTCCGCGGGCGGCGGTGGGATGAAGCGGGCGTTCTCCATCTTCAGTCCACCGATGTAATTCTGGACCTCGCGAAGTCTCCCAGGGACCGCGCGCGATTCTCCGGTCATGAGCTTCTTGTGGAGCGAACAGATAAGGCGGGTGTTCAGCGCATTTATTCCCTTTTTGTTTACCTCGTGGACGCCCAGCATATACGCGTGGACATAGTTAAGCGTCAGATCGGCATCCGCATCTGCCACCGCGTCGGGTGTTCCCGCCTCTATTTCGTGCAACAATAGCTCGTCGAACTCAGTATGGGTCCCTTCAATCTGGCTGCTATCGACGGCCTCCCGTCGGTTGAGCATGTGGATGAGCAAGTCCGCGTAATGCGGAGCAGCGGTAATAGCGTCAGAAAGCACCTGCATTTCACGATGTGCCAGCGGGAGGAGCGGTGAATTGATAGGAAAGAATGGTAGGTCGGGCGGGACCACGGCATAGCATCCGGAGTGCCCTGGGACAGGTACGGCCGTTATCCTAAGAGAGGGGTGTAGATCAGACTTCTTCATCTTGGAGAAGCCTTTATGGCGAATGGATTATTTAATGATATACTACTTATCCTTTAATACTCAAGCGATCATTAAAGGCTCTGCGTCGCCGGCTCTCGCGATGGATTGCTGCCACGACCGCCTCTTGACTCGTAGTCTTGTCGCGCGAGAGCACAATCCCGATTGTCGCGCTTCGGGAGAGACCTGGGACAATTCTGGGACAGCCCGATCGTGATATTGAGTGATATAGTGATATCACTACTGTCCCAACGTACTCGAATAAAATCAGTTGGTTGGCGTCGCCAGGCGGCTTCGGACCCTCCACGGCGAGCATAAGCAGCTGATCGAGCGGAGTTTTCTCGAACAAGGTCAAGCTCAGAATCTGTAGGATTCGATGCATCGACGCCTCCAGCTTCAGCCGCCTTCTCACGATCGCCACGAGCACGTAGGTGCACACGGCGATCCAGATTTGGCCCTTGACGGCATTCTCCGAGGTGCCGAAGAACGCCTTGATCCGCAGGTGCTGCTGGATCCATTTGAAGAACAGCTCCACCTGCCACCGCATCTTGGACTAAACCGCTTCGCGGTAGTCTCGGAGTAAGCGTAAGGCCGTGGCCCATGGATTTGGAGCTGCCCTTCGATAAATCTATGCCACCATGGGGATCTGCGCGCCTTGCCCCCCTACCGTGATCGCCGCTGCTTCTGGCCGCCGAGTCAGCGAGAGCGTCGGCGCTTGATCTCGGGCAGGACCTCATCGATCACGCTGTCGTCGGCCATCACCTTGCCCAAGGCGGCGTCGAGGCGCTCGAGCAGCTGTCCGAGGTTTTCGTTATCGCGTCTCAGGAGCGCCACGCGCACGCGCTTGCCCACGGCCGCGAGCGCGGCGCTGCGGATCGGCGGGATCTCGCCGATGGTGATCTGACCGCGTGTTTCATCCAGGAACGCCTGCAGGTGCGCGAAGGGCACGCGCGGGTCCTTATCCTTCAAGACTCGAGCCTCAAGCTGCCAGCGCCTCCGTCACTTGATCGGGCTGGTTGAGTTTGTCTGCTACGTTCCATGGCAACAGCTCCTCTACCCGGTTTATCGGATGATCCGCAATGCGCTCGAGTACATACTGCAGGTAGCGCTGCGGATCTATGTTATTAAGCTTACACGTCTCAATGAGACTGTAGGCGGTCGCGGCGCGCTCGCCACCGGAGTCAGACCCGAAGAACAAGTAGTTCTTCTTACCTACGCATGCTCCGCGAACGGAGCGCTCTGCCGTGTTGTTATCGATCTCCAGATGCCCATCTTGGGTGTAGCGCGATAACACTTCCCAGCGATTCAAGGCGTAATTGAGTGCTTTGGCGAGCGCAGACCCATTCTCGACTTCCGTTCGCACCTTGACCATCCAAGCACGCAGTTCCTCGAGCAGTGGCACGGCATGCTTCTGCCGCACCGCCAGGCGTACCTCGGCCGGCTCACCGCGGATCGCCTCCTCGATACCATACAGGGAGCCGATTCGATCGAGCGCGTCCTTCGCGGTCGGAGAGCTCGTCGCCTCGTGCAGATCGAAAAACCCTCTCCTCACGTGCGCCCAACAGCCAACTTCAGTGATACGCGCGGGCACATTGGGTGCCGGTGCCGCGAACAGCGCCTCGAAGCCTGCGTAGCCATCCACCTGCAGCGCGCCTGCATAGCTCTTCAGATGTCGTTGTGGGTACGCGCCTGCGCGGCCCGGTGAGTACTGGTACCAGGCCGCCGGCGGATCGGGGGATTTCCACGGCCGACCGTCCCGAACGTATGTCCACAGATACCCCTTCTTCGTCTTCCCCATGCCCGGTGCCAATACCTTACCGGCGTATCGTCTCCGTTCACGTTGCCTGCGGAAAGCACGTATCGCGAGAGCGCCTGAACCAGAGGCCCCAATAGCTCGCTGCTCGCCCCCACCCATTGCATGAGTGTCGTGCGGCTGATCGTAAGGCCCGCATGGGCGAAGATCTGACATTGCCGGTACAGAGGCAGGTGAAAGCCGTATTTCCACGTCAGGATCAGCGCCAGGAGCGAGGCTCCCGCGAAGCTCTTCTCAATCGGCCGTGATGGGGCGGGGGCTTGTACGATGCGCGCGCACTTGCAGCAGCGCTTCTTTGGGCGGATGTGCCGGGTCACCGTGAAGGTGACCGCTTTGGCTTCCAGCACCTAGGATGCATCGGGCTCGCCCAGCTTCTTCAGCTCCCCGCCACACTCTGCGCACGCCGACTCCGCCGGCTCGATCACGTTCTCGTCGCGCTCGAAGTGCTCGGGCAATCTCTGGCGCCGGACAGGCCGATTTTTCGCCTCGGTACCCCTCGACTCGCCGGCCGCCGACGCCTCATCAGTCGCGCTCTGCTGCACATGCCAGGCCACAACATCCTGCAGCTCCTCGAGGGTGAGCGGCATCTGCCCGGCTCTCTCGATCGCCTCGGAGCTGGCGCCGAAACTCCACCGGCGCAGCCTTGCCAGCTGCAGCTTCAGGTGCTCGATCTCCCGATCGCGCTCGACCACCAAGCGCTTGAGAGTCGCTACATCGTTCGGCAGTGTGCTTGAAGCGGGCACACCTGGATTATACGCGCGGCATCCTCAGATGCGCACGTGTCTTGTTAGACATTCCTGTTGTTTTATTGACGTCCGCGTCGGATGCGTCCGATCTGGATCTTGCGGCGACGGTGTCGTGCGCGTCGGTCTCCTCCAATCAATTCCCTCGAGCAACATCGACAGCTGCGCCCACCGGAGCAGCACCGTGCCTTCCTTCACCTGCGGCCAGGTGAAGGTGCCAGTGCTCAGCCGTTTATAGAAGAGCGCCAGCCCCTCGCCGCTGTACCAAAGGATCTTGATTTTGTCGCCGCGTCTGCCGCGGAAGATGTACAGGTCGCCAGAGAAGGGGTTCTCGTTCAGCTGATGTTGCACCATTGCGCATAGGCCATCGAAGCCTCGGCGCATATCAGTGACACCCGATACGATCCAGATCCTCGCTCCACCGGGCATGCCAATCATGAGGACCGCCGCAACATCGTGAGGACCTGCTCAATGCGCTCGGCGGCAACCGGCCCGATGATCGCAATCCGCGCATCCTTCGCCAGGGTAATCTCGATCCGCCCCTCGCCTGGCGCCTTCGGAGGACTCGGCTCGGCCGGCAGCGCTTCGGGCTCACTACTGACCTGCACCGGGAGCAGTTTCACTGCGGGCGCGCGCGTGCGCTGTCCCAATACACCCTGTTTATGTTGCCGGCACCAGCAAAAAAGTAGGTTGGCGTTCACCCCGTGCCGGCGCGCCACCTCCGCCACCGAAGCACCCGGCGCGCTCGCCTCTGCTACGATGCGCTGCTTCTCTTCGACGGTGCGCATTCGCCGCGGTGCGGGCGACCGGACCGACGCGCCGGTCTTTACTGTCATAGAAGTGGACGTGTCCATTTGAGCTCCAAGCGGACACGTACACTCCTGTGCCGCCCTCTTGAGCACATCGTGCTCCCCTCAGGCAGCATCGAGAATGGGTTCAGCCCACACGCTTACCGAATATCGACGATTCACGGCGGAACAGAAGATCGAGATCCTACGCGAGGCGGAGCAGCCTGGCGTGACGGTGAGCGAGGTGTGCCGGCGCCACGGCTTGGCACCATCGCTCCTTTATCGCTGGCGAGCGGTGGCCCAGGGCGGCTCGGCGGTGGCACTGAAGCGCGATGCGCAGCGCAAGCCGCGTAAAGATGATGCTGAGGCGCGGCACAAGGCGGAGATCGAGCGGATGCGCGCGGTGATCGCGGAGATCACGGCGGAGAACCTGGAGCTGAAAAAAAAGATCTGAGGTTGGGACGATTTGTCCCGAATCCCGGCAGAGACGAAGGCGGCGGTGATGCAGATCGTAGTGCAGGCCAAACAGCGCTCGGGGTGGCGGGTGTACCGCACACTCGCCGCCTTGGGCGTGCCGCGCAGCGTGTATTACGCCTGGAAGGGGCGCGAGAGCCTTGTGGATCGCATCGGAAGCCCGTGTCGGGTGTACGAAGTGCTGTGCGAGGAGCGGGCAGCCATTTGTGAGTTTGCGCTGCGATTTCCGAAGATCGGCTATCGAAAACTCACCTGGATGATGGTGGATCAGGGCGTGGCGAGCGTCGGGGAAAGCACAGTTTACCGAGTGTTGAGCGAGGCGCAGTGCTTCTCGCGCTGGAAACGCTCGGTCGCCTCGAGCGGGGAATACAATTTCCGGCCCGTAGCGCCCAATCAGCAATGGCACACCGACGTGATGTACGTCTGGGTGGCCGCCCGATTTTATTTCCTGGTGAGTTTTGTCGATGCCTACAGCCGCTATATCGTGCACCACAAGCTGCTGATCAGCCTGGACGGAACATCGGTGGCGATCGAGCTGCAGGCGGCACTGGAAGCGGTGGGAGAGGCCAAACCGCGAATCGTGCACGATCATGGCAGTGAGTTCGTCAATCGGGATGTCGCGGCAGTGATCAAAACCCACAATCTGATCGATATCAAGACCAGGCCGCGGCATCCGGAGTCGAACGGCATCGTGGAGCGGTTCAACGGCACGGTGCGAACCGAGAGCGATGACGATTACGGCAAAAACTACCTGCAAGCCGAGGCGATCATCAACCGGTTCATGCATCACTACAACGAGGAGCGATTACACGCCACCTTGGGCTACATGACGCCAGCAACATGGCATCGTGGACAGCCGGATGAAGTTCGAAACGAGCGTGCGCGGCGAATCGCTGCGGCCCGTGCGCATCGAAAAATCACCAACCAGCAGCGATTTACTCAGGCAGCCTAACTTTACTGTGTTATAAATCAGTGTATTATATGCACGTCTTCACCTACAACATGAGGTGACGGATGAGTGCGCCTGTCGAAAGTCGGTTTGATGACTATTGCAGTACGCTGGTGACCGTGTTGGGGCATGCGGATCGACACCAACCAGCGAAGTTGTATTTGAAGGGCCTGCTGTTGCCAGGTGAAAGAAAGAGCGTCGAGCCGATGGCGGCGCGAGTGTGTCCAGAGAGTGTGCGTTCGACGCATCAGTCGATGAACCATCTGGTAGCCGCCGCAGAGTGGGAAGATCGCGCAGTGCTCGGTGTCGTGGCGCAGCAGGTGGCCCCTGAGTTGGCGAAGAAAGAGGAGCGCTGCTGGTGGATTGTCGACGACACCTCTCATGTAAAGAAGGGACAGCATTCGGTAGGTGTCGCGCGGCAGTACTGCGGTCGCTTGGGCAAGACGGAGAACTGCCAGGTGGCGGTGAGCTTGTCGCTGGCCAACTCGCACGGCAGCGTGCCGCTGGACTATCGGCTGTACTTGCCGCAGGAATGGACCGAGGATCGGGCGCGCTGTCGTAAAGCGGGTGTGCCAGATGGGACTGAGTTTCAGACCAAAGGCCAAATTGCTCGCGCACAGATCGAGCGGGCGTTGAGGGAGAATATCCCACGCGGCATTGTGTTGGCTGATGCGGGATATGGAGCCGAGTCTGAATTGCGAGACTGGCTTCAGAGTCAGAAACTAGACTACGTGTTAGGCGTTCGCGAGACGACGAGCGTCTGGTGGGGAAAGCACCAACCGAAGGAGATGCCACACAAGTCCACTCGCGGGCGTCCGCGCACACGCGTACAACGCGACGCTCGGCATCAACCGCTATCTGTTTTGGAAGTTGCGCGTGCCTTGCCGCCGAAGATGTGGCGCAACGTAACTTGGCGACAGGGCAGTAATCGGGCGCTGTGCTCGCGCTTTGCGCGCGTACGAGTTCGCGCAGCCAATCAG
>CAWHWV010000004.1:0-11937 GCA_963833085.1 uncultured Pseudomonadota bacterium | reverse complement strand
CTGCGGCAACAGTAAAAAGGCCGGTGAGGGCGCAAGCTCTCACCGGCCTGTTTATTTGGGTTTGCGCTTCGCGGCCTGCTAGGTCGGCGACGACATGCTGTTCAGCCCATCGATTTAACTGAATAAGCCGCCGCGCCTTCCAGGACGCCAGCAATGTCTCGGCGCTTCGTGCTCAACAGGCCAGCGAGTCACGGCGGCTCTCTTCTCCCGCGCTTGCTGCTACTGATCGGTCGCGATCGTGTAGGCGGTCAGCGTGCCACTGGTGTCATTGCCGGTCTCGGTGACCGCCACCAGCAACCCGTCGCCCACGGCCAGCTGCGCTATGTTGTTGCCGAGCGCTTGCGTCCACGCAGAGCTGCCCGATGTCGCGTCGATGGCGTAGAGATTTCCACGGGAGGAGCCGGCGATCACATACTGACCGTTGTTCTCATCGGCGACGAAGATTGGAGGCGTCTCGAGCTCGTTGTCGCCGCTGAAGCTCCACAGCACCGTGTCGCTGGTCGCCTCGTCCGTCAGGTTGACGGCCTGCAGGTTGGGGCTTTGCAGAAAATACCCCGTGCTGCCGGTGAAAGCCGCCGGTAGTGAGTAGGAGAGAGTGCCGGTGCCGTTGTCGCCCGTCTCGGCGTCGAGGATGGCAATCGCGGAAGTATTCGAGGAATAAACCAACTGATTGGCTACCGTGGGGGTTGCCCCCTGCGGACAGTAGAGGGTGCCGTTGGAGGTGTCCCAGATGACCTCCCCCGTCGCCGGCCTGAAGTCGATCGTAAAGCAGCCCGAAGTCGTGGCCGCCACGTACACGCCGTCCGCCGTCACCGCCGGGGTTCCGCTGGCGCCCGAAAGTGACTGCTCCCACGTAATGGCGCCCGTGGACTCACTCACTGCGTACAGCGTCGCGTTGCCGGTCGCGATGACGTATACGTACCCGTCCGCTGCAGTAGGCGCACCGGGTGAGGCCGCGCCGAGCTCCGTGCTCCACTCCAACGCGCCGGTACCGGCGTTGTAGGCGTAAAGGGTGCTGCCGGTGCCGGTGGCGTCCTGCTGCGTGACGAACACCTCGTAATCGTCATAGGCCACACCGGCGGAGCCACCGGCAGTGCCGGCAATCGCTTCGGGGCCCCAGCTGGTGGCGCCGGTGGTCTGGTTCAGCGCCTGCAGCTGCGAGCCGCCCGCAGTGCCGGTCGTCAGGTACACATTGCCATCGG
Source organism: uncultured Pseudomonadota bacterium (assembly GCA_963833085.1). Classification (GTDB taxonomy): domain Bacteria; phylum Pseudomonadota; class Gammaproteobacteria; order Steroidobacterales; family Steroidobacteraceae; genus 13-2-20CM-66-19. The sequence goes on along the minus strand of CAWHWV010000004.1, from coordinate 10,735 downwards.
CGATCAGGACGTTGGACGGCGCGCCCGACCCGATGCTCACATGCCAGGCGGCCGAGGTCGGAAAGCTCACGGAGCCGGAGCCGAACGTCATCGCGCCGTCGTGCGCCGGATCGAGCTGATAGGCGGTCGCATCGATCGACGGCGCCACGATGCTGATCGTCTCGGTATTCGAGCCACTCGGCGTGCCCGATGTAGTCGAAGTGCCGAGGGCGCCAGCGGCCGGGTTGGTGACGGTGATGGAGGCGCTGCCGGTCGCGGCGATGTCGGCCTCATTGATCTGGGCGATGAGCTCGGTCGTGGAGACGTAGGTCGTGCTTCGGCTGGATCCGTTCCACTGTACCGCGTCGCCCGAGGCGAACCCTGAGCCGAGCACTGTCATCTTGAATGCCGGGCCGCCCTCCGCAACTGACGTCGGAGAAATGGAGGTAACATTCTCCGTACAGCCGGCGACGGTTGCCAACAGGACCGTCAACCCAAACACACGGCGAGCGGACATTGCAACTTCCTTACAATTCTCTGGCCTTACATTTTCCCGGCTTCGCGCGCCATGGGCCTGGCTCCGGACGCGGCCGAAGCAGCGTAGCGCCGCGCCCTGCGCCGGGCAAGGCCCCTGCCGCTTATGGCGCCGGCGGACCATAGAATTTGAAACAAGAGCCAGAGGCAAAGCGCGAATGCCAACGCGAACGATATGCCGTCGGTCGATAGGCCGAAGGTCGGCACCCAATCGCCCAGCGTTGCGTGCGCGATCGCCGGATCGACATGTAAGGAAAGATATACGGCCTGCTGGAACAAGTTGCCATGCAGAGCCGCGACCTCGCTCTGCAGGTGTTGCACGGAGGCGACGAGCGAGCTGATCGCGGCGCCCTCGGAATGGAAGGTCGGATCCTTGCTCGCCAGGTGGTACTGGATGAGCTGGGTCAGATCGCCATGGAACCGCTGATTCGCGATCCCCTGCCAGGGCGCCAGGTCCAACCTGGCCTGATCGAGCATACCGCCCAGGCGCTGGCGGTATTGCGAGATGAAGCCCGGCACCAGGCCGCCGGCGACTATCGCGCAGATGAGCAGCACACGATCAACGAATCCACGGATGAATGACATAATCCGCTTCCTTGGTCGAGCGACGTCCCAGCGAGCTTACGCGCCCGACCGGCCTGCGACCAGCCGTCCGCGGCATGCGATGAGTCGTTGATTCTGCAACGGAAAAGCCCGGAACAGGTTGCGTCCTGGGCTTGGCATAACGTACCGTCCGCCCTAATGTAGCGCGCCGCAAGCTGCCGCGCTCCGACAACATTGGGGAGTCCATGATGACGCGATATTCTCTTCCGGCGCGCGCCGCCGTCGTGCTGCTTGCGATGAGTTGTGCCGGGCCGCTCGCCTTGGCGCGCGCTGCCGGCGTCAAGCCGGCGGCGGAGCAGCCCAGGGACGTCTTCGCGCAGCTCAAGTTCCGCAATCTCGGTCCGGCGATCGCCGGCGGGCGCGTGACGGCGGTGACCGGCGTTCCCGGCAACCCGCAGATCTACTACGTCGGCGCGGCCGCCGGCGGTGTGTTCGAGACGACCGACGGCGGCTTGAACTGGAATCCCGTCTTCAACCATGCATCGACGAGCTCGATCGGCGCGATCGCGGTCGCGGCCTCGAACCCGAGCCTCGTGTGGGTGGGAACGGGTGAGGCGAACATCCGCAACGATGTGATCCCCGGCGCGGGGGTGTACCTGTCAACGGACGGCGGCAAGACCTGGCGGGCGATGGGCCTCAAGAGTGTCGGCCAGATCGGCCGCATCGTGATCGATCCACACGATCCGAATCACGTGGTGGTCGCGGCGTTCGGTCAGGAATGGGGCCCGAGCCCTGACCGCGGCGTGTACGTGACGAGCGACGGCGGCAAGAGCTGGCGCAAATCGTTGTTTGTCGACGATAACACCGGCGCGATCGACGTCGCGATGCAGCCCGACAATGGCCAGGTGCTGTTCGCCGCGACCTGGCAGGCCAACCGGAAGCCGTGGACGCTTCATGACGGCGGCCCGGGCTCGGGGGTGTGGCGCTCGACCGACGGCGGCGAGACCTGGAAGCGGCTGCGCGAGGGCTTGCCGACGGGCACCATCGGCCGCATCGGGCTGGCGATCGCGCCCAGCGAGCCCGAGCGCGTCTACGCGCTGCTGGAGGCTGCGATCGGCAAGGGAACACTGTTCGCCACCGACGACCTCGGGGACCATTGGCAGCAGGTCTCCGATAATCATGCCTACAACGTCCGCGGGTTCTATTTCACCACGCTCGAGGTCGCGCCTGACGACGCTGACCGCGTCTACTTCCTGGGTTTCCAGCTTGCTGAATCGGACGATGGCGGCAAGACAGCGCACGTGATCGACGAGTCGGTGCATGTCGATCATCACGCCATGTGGATCGATCCCACCAACCCGAAGCGCATGATCCAGGGCAACGACGGCGGCGCCTACCTCTCGCAGGACGGCGGCAAGAGTTGGCGCTTTCTCGATGGGCTCCCGATCGAGCAGGGCTACACCGTCGCGGCCGACACCCGCACTCCCTACGATCTATGCACCGGCCTGCAGGACAACAGCGCCTGGTGTGGACCCTCCTCCACGCTTGCGGACAATGTCGTTTCCGGGCAGGACTGGTTTGTCGTGGCAGGCGGCGATGGCGAATACGCTGTGCCCGCGCCGTCTGACTCGAACATCGTCTACGCTGACGCCGAGGATGGCGCGATCACACGCTTCGATCGCAAAACCACGCAGACGCTCTTCATCATGCCGTACCTGCACGGCCCCGGATACGACGACGATCTCCCCACTTACGCGCAGAAAATCCGCTTCAATTGGACGCCGCCGATCGCCGTCGATCCGCAGGACGCGAACACGGTCTACATCGGTGGCAGCGTGTTGTTGAAGTCCACCGACGGCGGGCTCAACTGGAAGACGATCAGCCCCGACCTGACGCGCAACGACAAATCCAAGCAACAGCTGCCGGGCGGCCCGATCCACTACGATATCTCGGGCGCCGAGACTTACGACACGCTGCTCTCGATCCAGGTGGCGCAGAGCGATCCGCAGGTGGTCTGGGTCGGCAGCGACGATGGACTCGTGTCCGTCACGCGCGATGGCGGCAACACCTGGAGCAAAGTGGCACCGCCGCGTGCCCCGGCCTGGGCGCGTGTTTACCAGATCGACATCTCGCCGACGAACGCCGGCGCGGCGTATGTTGCATACGACGCCCACGAGCTGGGCGACAACAAGCCCTATGCCTATGCCACGACCGACTACGGGCATCATTGGCGGGCGGTCGGCACCGGCCTGCCCGATGACGCTTCGGTCATGGTCGTGCGCGCGGACCCCGATGACAGCCAGGTGCTGGCGGCCGGCACCATGCGTGGAGTGTGGATCTCTCGCGACGGCGGCGACCGCTGGACGCAACTGAAGAGCAACCTGCCCACCGTGCCGGTCTTCGATCTGAAGTTCGTGCGCGGCGATCTCGCGCTCGCGACCCACGGCCGCGGCCTGTGGCTGCTCGACCATTTCGCGGCGGTCGCGCAGCTCGATCCCGACGCGCTGCCGAAGCAGGTCAGGCTGTTCACGCCTGGCACCGGCGTCGAGTACCAGCGGTGGAGCCGCGGCGAAGGTGCCGAGCCGGCGTTCGTCACGCCGAACGCGCCGGACGGCGTCGTGATCGACTACAGCCTGCCCAGGAAGCTGGAGGCCAGCGCGCAGCAGAAGGCTCTCGAGCAGACGCCGGTGAAGATCGAGATCCGCGATTCAAGCGGTGAGCTCATCGCGACCCGTTATGGAGAATCGCAGTACGGGGTCAATCGCTACGTCTGGGATATGCACTATGACAAGCCTACGGCCACCGACTTCGAGAGCTCACCACTGGAAGGCAAGCCCCCGGCGTTCGAGGAGCTTGCCGGCCCCGAGGTGCTCCCGGGAACATACTCGGTCAGCGTGACGGTCGACGGTCACACGGAGACGGCGACGGGGCGTGTGATTGCGGATCCCAATCAGGCCCACTCGACCGCAGGGCAAAGACGCTCGCTGGAGCTCGCCCTCGAGGCGCGCGCGCAGGAGGACGCGATGAACAGGATGTTGAACCACATAAGCGCGATGCAGTCGCAGCTCGATGCTTACCGCAAAGCTGTGGACGCGGAGGCCAACGGCATCGATCCCGCGGAGCGGACGCTGGCGAAATCGCAGACGTCGCTTCTGGCCCGCGGCAAGGCGCTCGACAAAGAGCTCGGGAAGCTCAAGGACTCAGTCTATGAGCCCAAAGTGCAGCACAAGGTGGGAGAGGACAGTCTCCATCAGCTGACGGACCTGCACGATGCGCTCGAGGCGAATGCCTCCTCGCTCGCGAGCATGGGTTTACAGGCACCGACCGGACCGCTGCTTGCGATCGAGACGGAGTTGACGGGTGAGCTCGACGCCAAGCTTGCCGCCTACAACGCCCTGCTCTCAGGCGATGTCGCGGCCTACGACCAAGCTGCCTATGCAGCTGGCGCGCCGACGCTCGCGGCGGGGCAGCCGATCAAGGTTGCGGCACCACCGCAGATCCACTGATGAGCGGGTTCAGGCGCGGAGCGTCTCTACGAGCGCGTGCGCCAGGCCGCCGCTGCAGGAGGACAGGGTGTGAGGGGGTCCAAAAAATGGGCCCCTCGTAGAGCTTTGTTCAATTCGGAGCAAGTGGTAATAAAATTACCACTTCGACCGAATTCAACGAACAGCGCCAGCGCCCCAAAATTTCGTACCCTGCGTCACTGCCCTCCCCTTGAGCCCGAATATCGGCTCCAACCATCGATCAGGCGGCGCTCGCAGTCACGGGCGCGCTGGCAGATCGCATCGCCCGGAAGAAAAGACGCCAACCTTGCCTTGGGTATCAGCGGCTGCTAATCTCATCCGCAAATGCGAATCACTCTTATCTGCGGCGCCGCAGTCTGAGGGCGCGGCGTGGCCACGGTGGACGAGCGCGCGGCGGTTCTGAAGCATTCCCGGATCTCGAGTCCGGGATGGAAGATGTTCCTGGCCGTCATGGGGCCGGGTCTCGTCGTCATGCTCGCCGATACCGACGTCGGCAGCATCATTACGGCGGCGCAAAGCGGCGTGCAGTGGGGATATCGGCTTCTGCTCCTGCAGCTCCTCCTCATGCCCGTGCTCTACATCGTGCAGGAGCTGACCGTCCGGCTCGGCATCTTCACCGGCAAGGGACACGGAGAGCTCATCCGCAGCACTTTCGGACCGGGCTGGGCCTGGCTGTCGGTGAGCGGGCTCGGGGTGGCCACCGTCGGCGCCCTGATGACGGAGTTCTCGGGCGTCGCGGGCGTCGGTGAGTTGTTCGGCGTGCCCCGCGCGGTGAGCCTGGGGCTGGTCACGGCGGTCCTGCTCGCGGTGGTGCTGACCGGAAGCTATCGCCGGGTCGAGCGGGTGGCGATTGCCCTCGGGTTGTTCGAGCTTGCGTTCTTCGTGGTGGCGTTGCGTTCCCATCCGCAAGGCGCGCAGCTGGCGAGCGGGCTGGCGCACATGCCGCTGAAGGACAACGCCTACCTCTATCTGGTCGCCGCCAACATCGGCGCGGTGATCATGCCGTGGATGATTTTCTATCAGCAGTCCGCGGTAGCCGACAAGAAGCTGCGCGTCTCCCACTATCGGCATGCGCAGTGGGATACGGCTTTTGGCTCAGTGATCACGCAAGCGGTCATGGCGGCGGTGCTGATCGCTGCTGCGGCAACGATCGGCCAGATGCACGCTGGCGCTGCGGGAGCGAGCCTGAACACCATCGGAGACATCAGCAGGATGTTGGTTCCGGCGTTGGGGGCCGATGTCGGTCGTGTCGTCTTCGGGTTTGGCACCATCGGAGCAGCCATGGTCGCAGCGATCGTCGCGTCGCTCGCTTCAGCCTGGGGCTTCGGCGAAGTCACCGGCTACCGCCATTCCCTCGAGCATCATCCGCTGGAGGCGCCGTGGTTCTACGGCATCTACGCGGTAGCGGTCATAGGCGGGGCGGTGGTCGTGGATCTCGTGCCGAATCTCGTGGCGCTCAACATCGCCGTGCAAGTCATGAACGCACTGATGCTGCCGCTCGTGCTCGGCTTCCTGGTGCTGCTGGCGTTCAAGGCGCTTCCGCCAGAGCACCGTCTGACCGGTCCGTACGCGTGGCTGGTCATCGCGGTGTCAGTCCTCACCGCAGGGCTCGGCGTCTATGGCGGCATCACCGGGGCCCACCTCTTTTGATGGCGCTTAATACAACTGCGACTGCGGGCGCACCTTCATGTCGGAGACGTAGCGGGAAGACAGCCAAAAGGATCCGAGGTGCTTCTCGATGGTTACGCTGTCGCCCACGCGCAGTGTGAGATCGCCCGAGGCGGGTCCGATCTGCTGCCAGACCTGGCCGTTGTCGAGGTGCAGCACCATGGAAGCCGGCGAGCGATCCAGGCCGGCTACGTGGGCAGTCACGCGCGAGGCGCCGCCGCCAACAAAGCTCTTCCATAGCGTCCGCTTGGGAGGCTCGGAGGTCTCGGTGCTTGCCGCTGCTGGCGGCGAGGTGGCCGGCGTTGAGACCTCTGCGCGCGACGCCTGCGCCGTAGCGGGGGGCGGGGGGGGAGGCGCGGCGGCGGCCGGGGGTGGCGGCGCAGAGGCCTGCGGCGGCGGCGGTGCTGGCGGCGACGGGGCGGCTGCGGGTGGCGGCGCGGGTTTTGAGAGACGGGCCATTTCCCTGTCGTAGCAGACCAGTCGCCGCAAGGAATCCGATTCGGATGCGCAGGCGCGAAGACTGGGAGGCACGCTCTGCGCGCTTGCGCCGGCGGGGATGCCGCAAAGCGGTAGCGCGCAAACCAGCGACCATGTCATCCGGCTGGTGCGCCACGGAACGCGTGCGGTTGGCTGCTCAGGCATCGGTGCTCTCCGGCGGGGCCTCGCCCGACAGGTGCGATTGCACCAGTGTAGCTCGGCCCACCGCGCCGCACGAGCTAGTGTGTCTGCGCCGCTCGCGGCGCTCTGCGGGATGCCGCCGACCGTGAGGCCCACCTTCGGCACCCCGAACTGCCCCTGCAGCTGCGCCAGCTTGGCGAGGTCGATCGAGCCGACGATGTTGACGATCGTCAGCTGGCGGGGGTCCGCCGCAATGATGGCGACGCCATCGGTGCGATTACCAGTGCGCCGAATGTAGATGTCGACGTTGTTTCCCTGCTTGAGGTCGTGCGTCGAGACCACCGGCTGCCAGCCCGGAGTGAGAAGCTGCGCCTCTACGGCTTTGACATCGGCCTTGGAATACTCCCCCGGCTTGTCGAAGGTGTAGCTGCGCACGTAGATGCCCCTGATGCCCTGGATCAGGCCGTTGACCGCGGGCCCGTTGCCGCCATCGTTGCTGTTGATAGCTCCGCTCGCCAGACGAAGCAGTGACGGGTCGAGCGAGATGTCGACCGATTGCGTGGCGATCTTCGACAGGGCGGAGAAATCAGGCAGCTGCAGGCGGCCCGGGTCCGCCGCCAGGGCGAGGGCCGGGAGCGCCAGCAGTGCGCTTACTGAAATGACAGAACGAAGTCGCATGGTAGTCTCCAAAGAGAAAATTCGGTCATCGAGTCCGCCGACCGGAGGTCAGGAGTTGGGGTTTTCCTCGCGAGCGACCGCGGTGCGTACGATGTTGACGTTGTCGCTGGCGATGCTCAACGCCTTCAGGAGCTGCGCTCGGGCCTGATTCGCGCGCGCCGTATCGAGCGCATGCTGCCGCATCTGGACCAGACCGATGGCCGCGACGATGCCGGCGGCCAGCGCGGCCGGCAGCCAGCGGGAACGGAATACGCCGTGCCGCCTGGAATCGAAGCGAGCCGCCCCCGCCGGTGCCTCGGTCGAGTCGAGGCGCGCCACGACTCGAGCGGTGAAGTCCCCGCCGGGATCGCGGCGCCGCAGGGCGCGATGCAATGCTTTCTCGAATTCGTCGGTCATGACTGCCTTCCCGCGGCAATCGGCCGGAGCTCGTCGCAGCCGGCACGTAAGGACGCAAGGGATCGCTTCAAATGACTCTTCACCGTGTTGAGCGGCATGTCGAGAGTTCTTGCGATCTCGGAGGGGTCGAGATCCTCCTGATACTTCAGCAACACCACGGCGCGCGCCATGGGAGGGAGCGTGAGAACCAGATCCCGCAGAAGCCGCTCGAGCATTGGATCGCGGCTTGTCTCCGCCACCGGCGCTTCCTCCGCTGTATCCAGCGGCAGGGCCGCATGGCGCGGCCGGCGCCGGAGCCGATCGATCGCCCGATGGCATACGGTCCGCCGCAGCCAGAAGAGCAGGTGGGCCGCGCAGGTGATCCTGCCTAAGTGGCGGTGAGCCAAAACGAAGACATCCTGTGCGAGCTCTTCGGCATCCTCGGGCACTTTGAGCATTCGCAGCGCCAGTGTGTAGACGATGTCCTGGTGGGCGCGGATCAATTCCCGGAAGGCGGCAAGCTCGCCCCGTTGTGCGCGGGCCAGGACGCTCTCCGGCGAGGCGACCGGGGCAGCCGCCTCCTGTCCCTCTGTCGCGAAGGAGTCGGACATGTTTCTGGGGGCCGCAGGCTGGCTCATGAGATCGGCTTCCATATATACCCTATACGAGCGGCAGTACGCTCCAGGGTGCAGCCTGGCCGCCGTTCAGCCGTGCTTACGGAGCCAGAATAGCCCGGTGCGGATGGTGAAGGTGCCGTCCGGCTCGATCGCGAGCGCTTCTCGGACTTCCCGCGGTGCGCCTTCCTGCAGCGAACGGATGACCGCGACCCGATCGGCCGGCGTATGCATCCGCTCGACCCAGGGAAGGAATTCGAGGCGCGTCGGCCATTCGGCGCGCTCGAGCTCAACGAGACCGGCAAACCGCAGCAGTGAGCGCCACTCCGCGACCGAGCGATTGCGCACGTGCGAGGGATCGCGCAGCAGCTCGATGCTCTGCATGAAGGTATCGACGAGCGGATCCTGATGGCCGAGTGTATCGATAATGAGCCCATGGCCGCCCGGCGCCATTACACGGGCAAACTCCTGCATGGCCTTTTCGAGCCGCGTCCAGTGATGCGCGCTGTAGCGAGTGCATACGAGATCGAAGCCGCAGTCATCCAAGGGCAGCGATTCCGCATTGGCTTGCCGGACCTCGATCTGCCCCAAGCCTTTGGCGGCAGCGGCTTTTGACACCGCGGCAAGCATGCTTGGAGAAGGATCGACGGCGACGATGCGGGCGGCGTGCGGCGCCAGCGCGAAGCTGAGGTGTCCGCCGCCGCAGCCGATGTCGAGCGCCTGAGAGGTGGCGGGTATCGCCTGTGCAACCAGCGCCTTTGCCCGCTCGAGATCCGGACCCGCGGAGTGCACGGCACTGGTGAGGTACGCGTGGGCTCGTGGATCGAATTGGCTCTGAACGGTCTCCTCGTGGGTGCGCATGGGCATTTTCCGTGGGCTGGGTACAACAACGCTAGGCGCACTTCCATACTCGTACAAGGTAGGCAATACGCCCAGTGGCTTAAACGTCTTCAAAAGGCCTAGGGCCAGAACGGAGGTGCGCGGGTGTGAGCCGACGATCGGGGGTCAGTCAGGCTATGGAGCCTCATGGCGTCGGCGGTCGGCTGTTTGCGGTGGCCATGGAATGGCTCAATGCACCGGCTTATCAGCGCGCGGCCGCGCGCATCAGTCCCGGTCCAGGCGCCAGGGTACTCGAAGTCGGATTCGGGACCGGCGCCCTGATGGCAATGCTCGCTCCCCGGATGGCCGGTGGGCTCCTGGCGGGCATCGATCCCTCCGCGCTGATGGCGGCGCAGACCCGTGCACGGCTCGCGCGCTTCGCGCCCGCGGTGCACGTCGATATCCGGCAGGGTACCGATCGGGACATAAGTTGGCCGGATGGGCACTTCACACACGTGACCGCCCTCCATTCGTACCAGTTCTGGGCGGATCCTGATGTGACTCTGCAGCGGATAAGGGCAGTCCTGCGTCCCGGCGGCTCGCTCCTGCTCATCCTGCGTTCGCATTCACGCCGAGGACCCGACTGGCTGCCGAACCCCATCAGCCGCTCCGCGGATGAGATTGGCTGTACACAGGACGTATTGACGCGCGCCGGATTCGACCGGGTAGAACGGCTGGCGAGTGTTGGATCGTCCGCGGTCCTTGAGGCGCGAGTCGAAGCTCGACGAAGGCCTACGTCCGGCTCGCCACCTGCCGCACGACGTGGCGGGTGAGCTGCGCCTGCGTCCACTGGCGGACCCGGCGAGCGTCGGCGACGCGCGTGTACTTGCCCCAGGAATTGAGCAGGACCATGACGACGGTGCGGTGGTCGATCACCGCCTGCATCACAGACAATGGCCGGCGGCATTGGTGAAGCCGGTCTTCTGGACGACGATATGCCAGGAAGCCCGATCCACCAGCGAGTCGGTATTGTGATACGCGACCATGTGCCGGCCGGAGCGGATGGTGAAGCCGCGGCTGGTGGAATAGCGGCGGATGACCGGGCTCTGGGCCGCCGCCATGACGAGTTTCGCGAGGTCTTCCGGCGTCGAGGTATTTTCGCTCGATAGACCGGTCGGCTCGACAAAGTGAGTATGCGTCATGCCCAGCGCCCGGGCTTTGGCGTTCATGGCGCTGATGCAGGCCGCCAGGCCGCCCGGATAGTTACGCGCCAGCGCGTGCGCCGCCCGGTTCTCCGAGGCCATCAGGGCAAGGTGGAAGAGCTCGAGCGCGGGTGAGCCTGGTGCCCACGGCAAGCCGCCAGTTGCGCCCCACGGCCGATCG
>CAWHWV010000003.1:0-69181 GCA_963833085.1 uncultured Pseudomonadota bacterium | reverse complement strand
CTGAGGCACCTGAGCCCGGACGGGGTCCGCGCTCTGATCGCGGACCACGCCCGGGGGCGATGGCTGGGAGTGCTCGGCGAGCCCCGGGTCAACGTGCTGGAGCTGAACCTGGCGCTCGATACCTTAACGTCTGCCCCTCCCTGAAGGGAGGGGATTTCCGTCCCCGGGAGGCCGACGTTCCGGCCCGAGACGAGGATATTGATGGCAGAGTTGATGTCCCGGTCATGCCAAGCACCACAGCTGCCACAGATCCACTCTCTTACTACGAGGTCCTCTCGACCTTGTGGGCCGCCGCGCACGCCGCACGCGGAACAGACCTGCGTGGTCAATCGCTCATCAACCTCGATGTACTCAACCCCGTGCCTGACGGCTTTGTAGCGGAGCTGGGTTCGAAGCCGCGACCAGCCGGCATCGAGGACGGATTTCGCCAGGCTGGTTCTGGCGAGTCCAGAGGAATTGATGTTGCCGACGCAGATGCGCCGATTCTCGCGTACGAGCCGCGTGGACAACTCATGCAGGAAGTGCCTGCGACAATTCGCGACTTTGGCTTGAATGGCCCGGACGCGGGGTTTGTGCCCGGCACGCTGCGCGATGGCGAGCGCCCGCTCGTATCTGCGATAGAGGCGCGGCGCCTCGATCTTCTCGCCCGTCGAAAGGGCCGCCAGGGATTTGAGGCCAAGGTCGATGCCGACCTCCCCGGTCCCATGCTTGCTGTGTTCCGGGACCTCGACTTGCAGATTCAAGTACCAGCGGCCGCGAGCATCCTGAGCGAAGCTGCCGCAGCGAATCTGTCCCTCCATGGGCCGGCTGAGCCACAACCTGCATCGCCGCTTGAGGAAGATCACCGCATCGCCATCCCAGCGAATTGCGCGAGCCGCCTGGAAGGGGACCCATCCCAAGGACTTTCGGCCGCGCCATCGCGGCCGCTTGCCGTGCGCATCTCGCGAGAGGGCCAACTGTTTGCAGACCGCTTGCACGGTATCCGAATGAAGACCCAAGAGCTTGCAGCTGCCGAGGGTGAGCTTGATCAGGTCGAAGCCCGAGGGCCAGTGCCTGTTGTGCCGGCGAGCGGCTTCCTGGGTCTCCCCGCAATAGTTCCAAACCCGGTTCACCTCCCGAGACTGCCGCTCGAGTTGCCGACCGGAGGTCGCATCCTTGATCCTGTAGCGATAGGTCAGTACCATCTCAACATAGTCGTTGACGGATGCTGCGAAAACAAGACCGACGCCAAACATCCTGCAGGCATTTTTACGCTCGACTTGCCGTCCGCAGATCCAGACATCGGGACTGTGTTCGCAGCGATGCGACTGGACAGTGGCTCACAAGATGGCGCCCGCCGACGCCCGAGAATATGTCGTTCCTGGCATCTATCGCTGACGGCCAGCCCTGAACGGCGAGGTTACCGGCGCGGAGAGTCCGGATGAACTCCTCGGTCGAAGCTCGGCCCGATCCGGACCGGCTACTCGCCCACGTCAAGGCCGAGGAGGCACGCGCCGCCCGCGGCCGGCTCCGGATCTTCTTCGGCTCCTCTGCTGGCGTCGGCAAGACGTTCTCCATGTTGGAGGCGGCTCGTGCCGCCAAAGCGTCCGGAACGGACGTCGTGATCGGTTACCTCGAGCCGCACGGCCGCGTGGAGACGGAGCGGCTCGCGGACGGCCTCGAGCACCTGCCGCCGCTACCGGTGGCCTATCGCGGCATCGTGCGGCAGGAATTCGATCTGGACGCCGCGCTCGCGAGGCACCCGGCCATTCTCCTGGTGGACGAGCTTGCCCACTCCAACGTCACGGGTGGCGAGCCGGCCCCGCGGCACCCGAAGCGCTGGCAGGATATCGAGGAGCTGCTCGCCGCCGGCATCAACGTCTGGACTACGGTCAACGTCCAACATCTCGAGAGCCTGAACGATCTCGTCTACCAGACGACAGGGGTGAGGCAGCGCGAGACCCTGCCGGACAAGGTATTCGACGAGGCCGACGACATCGAGCTGATCGATCTGCCGCCCGACGACCTCATCGCGCGGCTCCGCTCCGGCAAGGTCTACATTGCCGACGAGGTCGCGACGGCCGTCGAGCGCTTCTTCCGCAAGCAAAATCTCATGGCGCTGCGGGAGATCGCGCTGCGCCGGGTCGCGGACCGGGTGGAAGCCGCCGCGCGCGCGCTGCAGCCGGACCGGGCCGCCGCCGCCCGCATCGCCGGCGATCGCATTCTGGTAGCTGTGGGCCCCGACGCGCAGGCCGAGCAACTCGTACGAGCCGGCAAGCGGATGGCGGACGCGCTCGATGCTGAGTGGACCGTTGTTTACGTCGAGACGCTGAGACTGCTGCGCCTCTCCGAAGCCGACCGCAACCGCCGGATCGCCGTGTTGCGCCTCGCCGAGTCCCTGGGCGCGGAAACCGTGACCCTGGATGGCGCATCCGCGGCCACGGCACTTCTGGAATACGCGCAAACGCGCCGCGCCACGCGCGTGCTGGTCGGTGCACCCAAGCGACGCGGCTGGCGCGCGTGGCTGCGTCCTTCGGCGGCGACCCAGCTTCTCCATCAGGCCCGCGGCTTCGACGTCGTAGTCATAGCGCCAGCCGACGGCGCCGGGCGGCAACGGACGAGCACGGCGAGCGTCGACCAGGCAGCCAGCTATCAGGGCGTGACCCACTGGGACCGATACGGCTGGGCAATGGGTGTGACCGCGGCCTGCACGCTGCTGGCGCTTGCGATGTACTCGCATTTCGAGCTCTCCAACCTCGCCATGATCTATCTGCTTGGGGTCACAGTGGCGGGACTGAGGCTCGGGCGGGGGCCTTCGGCGCTCACGGCCATACTCAACGTCGCATCGTTCGACTTCTTCTGCGTGCCCCCGCGGTTCACGTTTGCAGTATCGGATGCCCAGTACCTGGTTACTTTCGCGGCCATGCTGATCATCGCGCTTGTGATCGCAACGCTCACGGCCAACGTGCGACAGCAGACGCGGGTCGCCGGTGCGCGCGAGCGCCGCACTGCGACGCTGTACGCCATGAGCCGCGAGCTGGCAGTTACGCGTGGCATCGAGAGCATGGCGAGTGTGGCCATCCGCCACGTGACGGCGGTCTTCGAGTGCAAGGCGGTCGTTCTCCTTCCCGACGCCAGCGGCAGGCTGCAATACCCGCGCGGCGAGGCGCCGGAGAACGCCTTCCATCACGCGGATCTCGCGGTGGCCCAGTGGGTGGCCGACCATGGCCGGCGCGCCGGACTCGGTTCCGATACGCTGCCGGCGGCTCCCGCGCTCTATGTACCGCTCGGCGATGAGCGCAGGACCGCGGGCGTGCTCGCGGTCCTGCCCAACAACCCGCGCCGGGTGCTGCTGCCGGAGCAGAGTCATCTGCTGGATACCTTCGCGGGCCAGATCGGACTTGCGCTCGAGCGCGCGCGTCTCGCCGAGATTGCGGAAGCCTCGAGTCTGGCGGTGGAGCGGGAGAGCCTGCGCAACACGCTGCTCGCGTCGATCTCGCACGATCTGCGCACACCGCTCGCCGTGATGGCGGGTGCCGCGAGCACGCTCGCCGAGCATGGCGCGACGCTTGCGGAGGAGAGCAAGGCCGAGCTCGCCCGCTCCATCGAGGTCAAGGCGCGCGAGATGTCGGATCTCGTTTCCAACGTGCTCGACCTGATGCGCTTTCAGTCCGGGCAGGTCGTGCTGCGGCGGGACTGGCAGCCCCTGGAGGACCTCGTGGGCGCGGCGCTCGAGCGGCTCAAGGAGCGGCTGCGAGACTACACGGTGGAGCTGCGGCTTCCCGCCGACCTGCCACCTGTCTACGTCGATGCCGGGCTCGTCGTGCAGCTGTTCGGCAATCTCTTCGACAACATCGCCAAGTACACGCCCCCCGGCACTCGCGCCTGGGTGTCGGCGATGCAGGACGGCGATTCTGTGCGCGTCGTCGTTGAGGACGAAGGTCCTGGATTTCCGTCCGGCGACCCCGCGAAGCTCTTCGACAAATTCCAACGCGGCAACGAGGAGGGCGCGGTGATCGGAGCCGGCCTGGGCCTCACGATCTGCCGCGCGATCGTGCGTGCGCATGGCGGTGAGATCGAGGCTCGCCGCCGCGACGGCCAGGGAGTCAACAAGGGAGCACGGTTTGAATTCACGCTGCCCGCGAAGGAGCCCGCCGCGTGACCGAGGCGATGCATCAGGTCCTGGTGATCGAGGACGAGCCCGCGATCCGCAACGTGCTCAAAGTGCTGTTCGAGGCGGAGCATTATCGGGTCATCGAGGCAGACACCGCGCTGCGCGCCGAGATCGAGACCCGTAGCCACAAGCCGGACCTGTTGCTCATCGACCTGGGACTCCCCGACGGTGACGGCCTGACGGTGATCCGCAGAGTGCGCGCCTGGTCTCCCGTCCCGATCGTGGTTCTCTCGGCACGCGCCATGGAGGAGCAGAAGATCGCCGCGCTCGATGCCGGCGCGGACGACTACGTCACCAAGCCTTTCAGCGCGCCGGAGCTGCTCGCCCGCGTCCGTGCGGCGCTGCGCCGCAACGTGCGCGGCGCGGAGACGACTTCCGGCCTCAAGCTCGGCGAAGTACGGCTCGACCTCTCCAAGCGCGAGGCTCATGGCCCGGCCGGAGAGCTCCACCTGACGCCGCTCGAGTACCGCGTGATCGAGTGCCTCGCCCGGCACCTCGGCTCGATCGTGATGCAGAACCAGCTCATTCGCGAAGTCTGGGGACCGGAGCGCGTCGATGACTCGAGGAGCTTGCGAGTCTGCATCAAGAACCTGCGCGCCAAGCTCGAGCCCGATCCCCACAAGCCACGCTATCTGGTCACCGAGGCCGGCCTCGGCTACCGCCTGCGGGCGGACGAGGACGGCTGAAGACATCGATCCGGAGGCAACTCATGTACCTGCTTGCTGCTTTCCTGGGCGTCTCAGCGATCATCATCGTGACACCCGGCCCGGACACCGCGCTCGTGATCCGAAACACACTGCTCGCCGGCCGCGCTGCGGGCGCGTCGGCGGCTCTTGGCGTCGCGATCGGACAGATTCTGTGGGCGCTCACTACGAGCTTTGGGATCGTGGGGCTGCTGACCGCCTTCCATCCCTTCTTCACGGTACTGAGATTTGCGGGGGCGGCGTATCTCGTGATTCTTGGTGCACAGGCCTTGCGTGAAGCCGCCAGGCCGTCTCCCGTCGATGAGATCGCTCCACGACCGGTCTCCGGTCGCAAACTGACTGCCTCGAGGTCGCTGCGCCAGGGCCTGATCAGCAATCTGGGCAATCCGAAGATGGCCATCTTCTTTGCCAGCCTGCTGCCGCAATTCGTTCCTCCCGGCAATGCCTCGTTCTCAGCTCTGCTCCTTCGCGGCTGTATATTCGCCGTCATGACCCTGACGTGGCTCACGGCCTATTCCGTGGTGGTCGCCAAACTAGGCGAAGTCCTCCGCAGGAGACGGATCCGCCGCATGCTCGAAGCTCTCACCGGCCTCGCGCTTGTCGGTCTCGGCCTGCGTGTTGCGGCGGAGCATCAGTAACCGGCGCCGCCTGCGCCTTTTCGTATCCCACAAACAGCAATTCTGTGGGATACGGCCGGATCTTGCGGTATCATCTCGTATCCCACAAACCATGACTTTGTGGGATACGAGCTATGGCAACCCTCACTGCACCCCATGAGCGGGCGTTGACCCTGCTCTTCTCCGAGCTTCAGAGCGCCGCCGAGCGGCAGGGCGAAGCATTTCTCGGCTCGCCCGGAGCCCTTGCAGAGCGCACCAACGACACCGGGACCCGGTTTTGGGCGCATCGCTACTCGGATGCCGCCGGCAGACGTCAGGAAGTCTACCTGGGAAAGGCAGACGACTCCGCCGTCGTCGCTCGAGTCACTGACCTACGCGAGCGGATCGATGCCGCTAATTCCGCGATCGCGAGCGTCAGACTTCTTGCACGCGCCGGCTTTGCCACGGTGGACCGAAAGGCCTATGCCACTCTGGCCAGCCTGCACAACCACGGTGTATTCCAGGCAGGGGCTCTCCTAATCGGCTCACACGCGTACGGCGCGTTGCTCAACGCACTTGGCGTGCGGGCGTTGGCTTACGCGACCGAGGACGTCGACATTGCACGCCGTCAACAGCTTGCGCTTTCCGGGCTGCCGCCCTTCGTCGACATGTTGCGAGAGACCGGTCTCGAGTTCTTTCCAGTCCCCGCACTCCATCGGCGCGCACCATCGACGTCTTTCGCTGAGCGGGGCGGCTCTCGCCTGCGCGTCGATCTGCTGGTTCCCTCGCCGGATGAGGATTACCCAACCGTGCCGGTGCCCGAGCTCGGTGCGCATGCCAAGGGATTGCCGTACCTCGCCTATCTCCTCGGCGCCTCGCAGGAAATCCCCGTGCTCAGCCCTCACGGGGTCGTCATGGTGCGAGTGCCTGTTCCGGAACGCTTCGCGGCTCACAAGCTCATCGTGTCTCAGTTGAGGAGCACGGCGAGCGCCAAGCCTGATAAGGATCTGAGACAGGCGGCAACTCTGATCGAAGCGCTGGCCGATCGCTTCCCCAACGCCGTGCAGGAGGCGGTCGGTGCCCTCCCGAAGAGTTCCGTACGTTACGCGGCTCGCGCGCTCAAGGCGCTGGAGCGGCACTTGCCCTCATCCGAGGAAAGCGCCTGGGAAGAACTGAAGTCGCTGCGGGCTCGATGACCAGGCGCCGCAGACCCTAGGTCAGCGAGACGACCAGCTTCGCGGAGTGGCTGCGCCAGTTGATCGGAATGATGAAGGAGCGCTGGCCGGGCTTGCGCGGGATATCGGGCTTCTCCCCGGCAAGTACGCTCGGGACGGAAATGACGAAGTCGCGGCCGAAGTCCCGCCGCGCGTTGCCGGAGATCGTGTTGGCCACCTCGCCGACCAGGTCACGCATGGTCTCGTGGCTGAAGTCGTTTTCCTGCATCTTCATGAGGAGCACCGTGAGCATGGCTCGCGGCGCGGTGAAGTACACGACTCCCTCGCGCTTGCCGGAGATGGTGATCATCCCCGTGTAGTCGTGCACGGCAGGGGCTCCCTCCATCAGGTACGGCGAGCCGATGGTGGCCGGCTGCTGGGCCGCCACCTCGAAGTAGTTCGTCGTCCCCTCGACGAAAGTTTTCAGCTCCTCTTCCCGCAACATGCTACCCGCTCTCCGCCTCGCCTTCAGGACATCAGCTCCGCTATCGCCTCGTTCAACTGCCGGTCCGTGAACGGCTTGTTCAGGAAGCCGTTTGCGCCGCGCTCCATGGCCTCGACAGCGGTCGCCTTGTCAGCCAGCGCCGAGATCACCAGGATACGCACCGCCGGCTTCAATTGCACCAGTTTGGAGATGCACTCGATGCCGTCCATCTGCGGCATGGTGAGATCCATCGTGACCATGTCCGGATCGGTCTTGTGAAACATCTCCAGCGCCTCGATCCCGTTGGCGGCCGTGCCGACCACCTCGAGATCCTCGAACTGCTGCGAGCGCTCGATCCGCCGCCGCATGATGTTCGAGTCATCCACGATCAGGAGCTTCAGCGACCGCCTGCCGCCAGCCCCGTTGCGTTGCGCCACGCTCATCCGCGCTCCCCCTTCCTCTTGTTCAGGCCACCGCCGAGCTCGCCGCCTGGGCGGGCAGCACGATCTTGAAGCGCGTGAAGCGGCCCGGGTTCGTGCTTACCCCAATCTTGCCGCCAAGACCGTAAACCGTGCGGGCAACGACATCCATCCCTACGCCTCTTCCAGCGTCCATGGTCACCTCGTCCTGCGTCGTGAATCCCGGACGGAAGATGAGGGACATGGCCGCGCGGGTATCCATCGTGGCCGCTTCCTCGGCGGTAATCATGTTCTTGCGGACGGCAGTGTCTTTCAACGTCTGCGGCGAGATGCCGGCGCCGTCATCTTCGAACACCAGTTCGTATCCTTCGCCCGAGCGGTGGAAGTCGACGCGCACCGTGCCGACGTCCGACTTCGCCAGAGCGCGGCGCGCCTCGCTCCGCTCGATGCCATGGACCGCCGCGTTGCGCAGCATCTGGATGATGCAGTCCTTCACTGTCACGATGTACGGCACCGGCACTTCCGCCAGGCCCGAGAGCGCCAGTTTGAAGGACTTGCGATGGTCTTTCGCCAGCTTCTCGGCGAGCGCCTGCAGCGTGGGCGAGATGTCCTCGCCGGAGCGGCCGCCCAGCGCGGGCTTCGGCCGAGGCTGCGCGCCTTGAGCCGCCGCCGCGGGGTCTTTCAGCGCGGTGAGCCGCGTGGCCATCTCGCGCACGCCCTTGAGGTGCGCCAACAGCTCATCGAGCTTCAGCACCATCGGCAGGAAATCGTTGCCGGAGAGCTCCGCCTTCTTCTTCAGATCGCTCACCGTGTCCTCGAGGTGATGTACGCGGTTGGCGATGCTCATCAGGTTCAGGGCCGAGGCCTCGCCCTTGATCGAGTGCAGCTCGCGGAAGAGGCCGCCGAGCTTCTTGCGGAACTCCGCATCGGTGCGCGCCGGCTCCTTGAGGATCGCGTTGATGAGCTGCAGGCCCGTCTCGGTGGTGTCGAGGAAGGACCCGAGCTGCAACGGATCGACGTGCAGCATGCCGACCATCATGTCGACCTGCGCATTGGCGTTCTCCTGCGCCTCCTGCAGCTCCTTGGCGAGCAGCACGTTGGAGGTGATGTCGCTCACCGCGCACAGTACGTGCTTGACGCCGCCCTTGGGGCCGACCACGCGATGGAAGTCGAACTGCAGATAGCGCGTCTCCTTGCCGCCGCGGCCGTTATCCATGGTGATCTCGAGCTGCCCGAGCGGGTTGATGCTCTTCATCAGGTTCTCGTGAGCGCGGTCGCCCCAGAGCAGCTTGATGTACTTCACCGCCGTCGCCAGGGTGGCGGGCGGCACGCGCTCCGCGAGCAGCTTCTCGAACGACAGGCCGGCGAAGTCGTTGCGGGCGAAGATGTGTGTCAGCGCTTCCGACCAGACAGAGCCGATCTTGTAGTCGGCATCGAGCAGGAAGAATCCTTCGCGCACGGTCTTCAGGATGTCGCGAGTCTGCTCCTGCGCCTCGCGCGCGGCCCGCTCGTGCTTGGCGCGGGTGAGCTGCAGGTACGCTGCGGCGGCGGCGAGCACCAGCGCCGCGAGCACACCGCCCGAGAGCAACGCCCGCAGCCGCGCGGCGGCGCCCGAGGTCTGTCTCTGGAGCGAGCCGCTCACCGCGGTGAGCAGCTGATGCAGTTGGCGAACGTTCTGTCGGGCGAGCAGCTGCGCCTGACGCACGTTGTTGTAGTACATCCGGCCGCTCTCGGACAATGAGCTGCCGGAGTCCGTATCGACGTACGGCTCACCCGAGAAGGCGATGACGGGAGCGAGCACCGGGCTGTACGCCTGCCACATCTGCAGCGCGGCCTGCACCTCCGGCGACTGCGGACCGGCGCGCCTGGTCAGCACCTGGATGTCGTCATTGAAGCGCTGCACCGTGCCCGCGAGCTCCACGTGCGCCTGTCCAGTGTACTCGCGCGTCTCCAGTCGCTCACGCAAGGCCGTGAGCTGCTGGGCGATGACGCCCGGGTAGGTCTGCAGCTCGCTCGCGGTCTGCAGTGCGGTGATGCTCGAGCGGATCTGCGTCGCCAGCCTGAAGCCGGCGAGCAGAGCGAGGCCCATCATCACGGCAAGGGCCGTAACTGCACCGGCCGTGATCAGCCGGCGGTTGCGATCTGCGCCTGCGACTTTCATGTTGGTTCCCTGACAGCCTGGATGGGCAAACTAGTTCGGCAGCTCGAAGCGGATGCGGGTGCGCACTGGCACCTCGACCGGTTGACCGTTGTAATGCGCGGGTCGATAACGCCAGCGCCGGATGGCCTCGGTTGCCGCCTCGTCGAAGACACCCTTGGGGTCGGACTCGACCACCTTTATGTCCTGCGTGCGGCCCTGCTTGTCTACGATGTACTGCACTGTCACGCTGCCGCCGATCCGATCCGTCAGCGCTCGATCGGGATATTCCGGCGCGACGTAGCGCGTGCGCTGCAACTGCTGGGCGAGCGCCTGCAGGTCCGGGGCCGCCGCCTGGGGCTGGGCCTGCGCCGCACCGAGACGGCGAACGGCCGCCACGGTGGCTGCGCTCGCGCCCCAGCTGCTGGCGGCCGCCAGATCGGCATTGGCCTGCGCCGTTTCGCTGGAGCGCGCCTCCGAGCGGGCGCGGGCGATCAGCGCCGCGGCCAGTGCGCTTCTCACCTGCATCGCCGCGGCTTGGGCGGAGCCCGTCGGGTGGCTGCCCTCGAGCTGCTGCAGATAATCCGCCGCGCTATCGCCGGCAGGGGAAGTCAGTGCGCCGCTGCTCAAACGCTGCCGGACGAGAGATGCCAGGCCCGCGGCCTTGGCATGCGCGGCCTTGGCCTGAGCGCCGGCGAGCTCGCGTTGGAATGCGGCGACGTCGGCTGCCGAAGCCCCGTTGGCGCGTGCGGCGGCAACCCAGCGGTCCTCATCGCTGGTGTCACCGGAAAGCGCGTTCTGCGTGGCCTTGCTGAAGAAGGCATCAACCAGCGCGCTGGTGGCCCGCTCGGTCGCGGGAGCGGAGGGCGCCGCGGCGCGCAGCTCGCTGAGATAGGACTCCGCGCTGTCGCCGGCCGGGCCGGTCAGCTCATCGCCGCGGATGCGATCGAGAACCAGGGCGGCGAGGCTCTGCACCTTGTCGGCCTGCTGCAGATGCGCCAGCTGGCCGCGCCAGGTGGCAAGCTGCCCGGCCGGAACATCGCCCGATTGCTGTGCCTGGCGCACCAGCGCGGCCGCGCGGTCCGGGTTGCCGTCGGTGAAAGCCTTGGAGATTTCCGCCGTCGAGAGTTGCAGCTGGAACGAGCCGAGGTGCGAATCCGAAGGCGCCACGAGTTTCAGGCTGGCCAACGCCAGAGCGGCGTCGCTGTAGTGGGCGCCCGAGATCGCGTCAGTGAACCGTGAGATCAAGACGTCGCCGACGCGACGCAGGCCGTCTTTGGCCTCACCGTTCGCCGGATCCGCGGCCAGCGCGGAGCGGTAATAAACGAGCGCATTGTCGCCGGTCGGAGCGGTATAGCGCCGGTCGCGCATGGCGAGCCGTGCCTTCTCCAGCAGATCATCGACCTGGCCCGCAACGATGGACGTATCGACCTCAGGCTGCGGGAGGACCGCTGCGGTCTCCGATGTCGGCCCGGCGTGAGAAGCGATGGTGCCCGACGCCGCCTGCGGCGCGGCAACGCCAGACGTTGTCTTGCCGTGGGTAGTGAAGTACCACGCACCTCCCGCCGCGAGCGCAACGACTAGAAGACCCAAGCCGGCCCATAGAGGCCACTTGCTTCCGCCTTCTCCCGGCTCCTCGGAGTCTTTCGCCGCCGAATAAGACATGGCGGGCCGGAAAGAATCCAGTGTGGGCGCCCCGGCGGCACCGGCCCGCTCCGTACCCGGGCCACGGGCGGCGGCGGTTCGGTTCGCGGCGTCTGTGATGGCGGCATCCAGCACCGCCGTCGTCTTCGCCCCTTCGATCGGAATCGTCAGCACCGCAAAGACGCTCGTGCCTTTGACCGCGGAAGCGATCCGCTTCTCGGAGTCTGCATCGGCAAACACCACGACCACCGCGTTGGGCGCTTGCTGTGTCGCGCGCTGCACGACTGCGCGGACATCGTCCGTTGCCCGCGCATCGATCACCAGCATCTGCCCTCGTTTGGTGCTCGCCAGTTGTCCGATTGCGGTGTCAATGGAGTCGACGGGATTGACGGACGCCTGTCCGCCGAGCGCCTCTCCAAGCTCGAGCAGGAAATCGTCACGGTCGGTGAGCGCCGTCAGGTCGACTGTCGGTCGTTGCGTGGGGGATGGAGCCTCCGCGGAACTTGCGGCATTGCCCGACTCCACATTCCTGGGCGCACTCGATGCTGGATTGGCCACGGCTCGTGTCTCCACGCTCGAAAAAGGAGCTCTTCCGCGCGCGCACTGCCTTAGGTCCCGGCCTCCGAGCGCCCACCCGCTTGATAACGCACGCAAAACGCGGTTTTATGGAGCATATTGTGCGGCCGACGCACCGCAGTGCCGCAGTTCACAGTACCGACAGCCCTGTCCGGTAGATGCGACAGCGCATCGCGGAAACTCTGAAGCAGTGCTCGCTTTCAGGGCTCGTACGCAGTGGCGCAGGCAGCGGACAGAACATAAGATGTCCCCATGCGCGCGGACACGTTCCCACCTTCTCGTCGCGTTCCGGCACAACTGGGCATGCATTTTGCTGTGAGAGCTGCATGCGCGAAGGCGGAGAGCGAGCTGGGTAATGGGTTGAACGATCCGCTGTCATGATCGTCTTAAATGTAGCGGGACCGGGAAATCGAGCGCCACCACGCACTGTGCAAAGCGTTGAATCAGATTCGCTGGCATCGTTGACCTCCCGGTCATCCTTCTTAGGGCACTGAACTCAACGGGAGGGGAGGAACGATGCGATCGCTTTCTACTGACCCGGAATCAAAGGACCACTCTGCCTTCATCGAGTCGCTGAGCTCCTTCAGCCGATTACATCGAGCCCAGCGCTGGGAAGGCACCTTCGGCGAGTTTCTCGCCGACATCCTGCCCGCGAACGCCGCGGCGCTGGCGCGAACCAGCCACGAGTACATCTGGGACATGCTCCGCTGGCATGGGCGCACCGCCCAGCCCGACGCCACTGAGAGCGCCCGGGCGCGGGAGCTTTTCAAGCGCGAGCTGTTCGGCATCGATGAGCCGCTGACGCGCGTCGTGGAATATTTCAAGGCTGCCGCTGCCGGCTCCGATGTTGGCAGACGCCTCCTGCTGCTGCTAGGTCCCCCGTCGGGCGGCAAGTCGACGATGGCCATTCTCCTGAAGCGCGGGCTCGAGGAATACAGCCGCACCGACGAGGGGGCACTCTATGCCATCAAGGGCTCGCCGCTGCGCGAAAGCCCGCTGAACCTCATTCCGGCGAGTCTGCGGCCGGAGTTCCGCGAGCGCTATGGCGTCGCCGTCCAGGGCGAGCTGTCACCCTGGGCGCGCGAACTGGTCGAGCGGGAGTTCGAAGGGGACTTCGTGCGCGTGCCCCTGGAGCGCATCTTCCTGTCCGAAGCCTCGCGCTCCGGTATCGGCACCTACGCACCCCACGATCCCACCACGGCCGATATCGCGGATCTGGTCGGCTCGGTCGATCTCGCCAAGGTTGCTCAGATCGGCGACGAGGGCGATCCGCGCGCCTGGTCGTGGTCCGGCGCGGTGTATGCCGCGAGCCGCGGTGTCCTCGAGATGATCGAGATCCTGAAGGTGAAGCGGGAGTTCCTCTATCTCCTGCTCACCCTCACGCAGGAAAAGAACGTCAAAGTCTCGCGGTTCCCGCTCATCCATGTCGACGAGACCATTCTCGCCCACACGAACCTCGCGGAATTCCACAAGTTCCTGCAGGAGAAGGAGAACGAGGCGCTGCTCGATCGCATGGTGATCATCAAGGTCCCGTACGCGCTCTCCTATCGCGATGAATCCCGCATTTATCAGAAGCTGGTCTCCGGCGCGCCGGCCTTCCGCAATGTGCACCTCGATCCCCACGTGCTCAACCTGGCGGCTGTCTTTGCCATCCTGACGCGACTGACGAAGCCGGAGCGCGAAGGCCTCGATGTGGCCAAGAAGCTCCGCATCTATGCGGGCGAGGCGGTCGAGGGTGTGCCGGAAAGCGAGGCCTCGCGTCTGCACTCTGAGTCGCCGGACGAGGGCATGACCGGAGTCAGCCCGCGTTTCATCATCAACGCCATTTCCAACGCCATCACCCGCGGCACGACCCACAGCCTAACCAGCATGGAGCTGTTGCTTGCGATAAAGGACGGCATCGAGAGCGATGCCCGCATGGAGGCGAAGCACAAGAAGGCATGGATCGATCATCTGGTGACCGCACGCAAGGAGTTCTACAACCGCTGGGTCAAGGAAGACGTCCATCGCGCGATGTTCGCCTCCTTCGAGGAGGAGGCGCAGCAGCTCCTCGAGAAGTATCTCGATGAGGTGGAAGCCTCGCTCGATCACCGCCAGGTCACCGACCCCATCACCGGTGAGACGCGACCGGCCGATGAGCGGTTCCTGCGCTCCGTGGAAGAGAAGATCAAGGTCTCCGACTCCGGCAAGCTCTCCTTCAGGCAGGAGGTTGTGCGCAAGGCGATGGTCGCCTTCAAGACGGGCGAGAAGTTCAAGCTCGCGAGTCATGCGCGCATGCGCGAGGCGATCGAGCAATACCTCTTCGAGGAGCGGCGCGATGTCCTCAGGCTCGTCACTTCGGCGTCGCGTCCCGACGATGATGCGCGACAGAAGATCTCGGCAGTGCAGCAACGCCTGATCACCGAGTACGGCTACGACGAGCACAGCGCCAAGGAAGCCTTGAGCTACGTCACTACCTTGCTGGCGCAGGAGTAGCGCCCGGCCGCAAAAAGGAGTACCAGTACATCATGGCTGTGAAGAGCGAGAGCGGTGGCGGACAGCCGGGCGGCGACGCCGCCAAGTGGTACGAGCTCTTCTCCCGCGGCGCGCGCGACTGGCTGCGTCACGACGAGAAAGTCCGCGAGTCCGTGCGCCAGCACCTGCCGCAGATCGTGGCCGGTGGGGAGTTGATCAACGGCGGCGCGCGCACCGTGAGGGTGCCGGTCCGCATGCTGGAGCACTACCACTTTCGACTGCGCCGGCCGGAGGAGCAGCAGGGTGCCGGCCAGGGCAAGGTCAAGCCCGGCGACGTGTTGGCTGATCCTTCCCGTCAGCGCGGCGCGGGCGAGAAGGGACCGGGAGGACAGGACGAGGGCGAGGTGCAGTTGCTCCTCGAGTTCAAGGTCGACGACATCGTCGATTGGCTGTGGGAGGAAATGCAGCTCCCCAACCTCAAGGCGCGCGTAGGCCCCTCCGAAGATACCGATTGGGTGCGTGAGGGCTGGGATCGGCGCGGTGCGCGCTCCAGGCTCGATCGCCGCCGCTCCTTCAAGGAGATGGTGAAGCGGCGTGGCGCCCCCGGCGCGACGCCCACGTTCACGGACGAGGACCTGCGCTACCGCCAGCTCGCCCGGCGTCGCCAGCCGGCCGTCCATGCCGTGGTGTTCTTCCTGCTCGATGTCTCCGGCAGCATGTCGGATCGGGACAGGAAGTTGGCGAAGACCTTCTTCTTCTGGGTGGTGCAGGGCCTGAGGCGCGAGTACCGCTCGCTCGAGACCGTGTTCGTCGCGCATACGACCGAGGCCTGGGAGTTCACCGAGGCCGAGTTCTTCCAGGTGAGCGGCACCGGCGGCACGGTGGCCTCGACCGGCTTCGGCAAAGTGCAGGAGATCATCGACGAGCGCTACAACCCCAGCCGCTGCAACATTTATCTCTTCTACGCCTCCGATGGCGACAACTCGGTGAGCGACGCCGCGGAGGCGCGCGAGGGGCTGTCGGCAATCACCGAGGATGCCTGCTTCACGGGTTATGTGGAGGTCTCCTCCGGCCTGTCCCGTCAGCTCGCCACCGAGACCGGACGCCTGTTTGCCGATATGTCCGCTGCGGGCTGCGCCGCGGGCAGTTATGCGCTCAACGATTTCGACGACGTATGGGGTGCCGTGCGGCATTTCTTCTCCTCGGAGAGCCATGCCGAGGAGGCCGCCTCGCCTTGAGGCGCCCGCTGTCATGACCGACGACACCTGGCAGAGCTACACCCGACGCATCGAGGAGCTCGCGGCCCAATCGGGGCTCAGGTTTCACCCCGTTGACTTCGAGGCGGTGCCCGACACGTTCATGATGGAGATCGCGGTCTACGGCCTGCCGGTGCGCATGCCGCACTGGTCGTTCGGGGTCCGCTACATCTATCAGCTCATCCAGCGCCACATGGGCCACTCGCGGCTGTTCGAGGTGGTTTTCCCCGGCAATCCGGGGCACGCCTACCTCGCATCGAGCAATGGTCTGGCGGAGAACATTCTCGTCACGGCGCACGTGCTCGGGCATGCGGACTTCTCACGCAACAACCTGCTCTTTCAACGCTGCCAGGACCAGGTCAGCGAGCACATCGTCGAGCACGCTGCCAACCACGCCCGTCAGATCCAACAGGCGATAGAGACTCACGGCATGCAGCGCGTGGAAGCCGTACTCGATGCCGCGCTCGCCCTGGAGCAACACATCGACGTCGATCAGTCGCTGCGCCGCGCGCGCTATCCGGAATACGTCGAGGACAAGAGGTCGCCCGAGGAAGACGATTTCCGCAAGCGTTTTGCGCAACTCGAGCCGGCCGCGGCCAGCACGGGCGTGGAGCCCAAGAAACGCGCGCCCGTGCCGCCGCATCCGGAGCGTGATCTGCTCTGGTTCGTGGCGCAATACGCGCCGGAGATGGAAAGCTGGGAGCGGGACATTTTCCTCGCGGTGCGCGAGGAGTCGTTCTATTTCTATCCGGTGTTCGCCACGCAGATCATGAACGAGGGGTGGGCCTCGTACTGGCATGCGCGGCTCATGCGGGAGGCGGATTTCGTCCCGCAGCAGGCCTACCTGGACGCCATCAAGTGCCACTCGGACGTCGTCCGGCCGGTAGCGGCGGATCAACAGGTGGCGCTCAGCATCAATCCCTACCACCTCGGCTTTGCCATGTGGGAGAAGATCGTCGAGAAGGAGGGACTCGAGGCGGCGCGCAACATAATGATTCAGGACGACGACTTCGCGTTCGTGCGCAACCATCTGACGCGGGAGCTGGCGGAGGAGCTGAGCCTCTTCCGCTACAGCGCGCGCAGCGACGGACAGGTCAAGGTGCTGGAGCAGGACCTGACGGCCCTGCACGAGGCGATCCTGAGTCCCAAGTACAACTTCGGCGCGCCGACCGTCTCGGCAAAGCACGTCCGCAACGACGGCACGCTCGAGCTGGTCCATGACTACACGCTCGATGCTCGCGGTCTCGACCTCGAACGCAGCCGCAAGGTGCTGGATTACCTGCAGCGGGTGTGGCGCCGGCCGGTGCAGCTCACCACCACCAACCAGGCTGGCCTGGCTCTAGAGCTGACCGCGCCGTAACGGCCCAGGAAGCGGCCCGGGGCCGCTTTATGATTTGCTTTCGGGCTGAGATTCGGGCTGGCCCCAGTCCTCTTCTTCATTTGAGGTCACGATCGAGACGGGGTCGCTGGCGGGGAAGCTGGCGTCCAAGGCCTCGTCCAGCTGTCTCTGAATCTTCTCCTTCTGCGTCTCGTCCGATCGACGCTGCGGCGCCGGGGGGGATCTTGGCGACTCGCTCATGGCTCACCTATCGCAGGCAATCGACCTCTTAGTATAGGACTGGCCGGTGCTTGCAGCACGCTCCAGGCATTTAGCATGCCAGACTGCAAATTGGCGACGCCGGGGAGTACGCTCTCGATTCTCCGCGCCGCTTACCGCGGCGACTCTTTGCCGGGGGAGCGACTCATGGGCCATACCACCTCGGGCATCCGAAATATCGCGCTGGTCGGAGCGGCCGGCGCGGGCAAGACACTGCTGGCGGAGAGCCTGCTGCTTCAGGCGGGCGCCATCCGGGCGAAGGGGACCCTGGCGCGCGGCAACACCGTGTCGGACTTCGATCCGCAGGAGCGGGAGTTGCGGCACTCCCTGGAGGCCGCCGTGCTGACCTTCGATTGCGACTCCACGCGCATCCATCTGCTCGACACTCCCGGATATCCGGATCTGTTCGGCCGCACGCTCTCGGTATTGGAGGCAGTGGAGGCGGTCGTGGTAGTCGTCAGCGCGGCGTGCGGACCCGACGCCATCACGCAGCGCTTGATGGACTTTGCGCGCGACCGGGGGCTCTGCCGGCTCGTGGTCATCAACAAGATCGACAGCCGCGACGCCAAGGCCGCCGATGTCCTGGCGCAAGTTCGCGACGCGTTCGGGTCCGAATGCCTGCCGCTCAACCTGCCCGCGGACGGCGGTCGATCCGTGGTCGATTGCTTCTTTCAGCCGCATGGCGCGGCGGCTGACTTCTCGTCCGTGGAGACCGCGCATACGCAGCTCGTGGACCAGGTGATCGAGCTCGATGAGAAGCTCATGGCCGTATACCTCGAGCAGGGCGAGGAAATCTCGCCGGAGCAGCTCCATGACCCTTTTGAGCAGGCCCTGCGCGAGGGCCATCTCGTACCGGTGTGCTTCGCTTCGGCCGAGACCGGGGCCGGCATCCCGGACCTCCTCCGGGTGTTCACTCGTCTCATGCCGAATCCGGGAGAAGGTAATCCGCCGCCCTTCCTCAAAGGATCCGGCGAGCGAGCGCAGCGAGTCACGGTTTCACCAGAGCCCAGCAAACACGTCGTCGCGCACGTATTCAAGGTTACTATCGACCCGTACGTCGGCAAGTTAGGCGTTTTACGCGTGCATCAAGGCACGGTTCGCCCAGGTGCGCAGCTATTCGTCGGCGACGCACGCAAACCCTTCAAGGTTGCACATCTATATCAGCTCCTCGGCAAGGACACAGTTGAGATTCCCGAGGCGGTCCCTGGTGACATCTGCGCCATAGCCAAAGTGGACGAGCTGCATCTCGATGCCGTGCTGCATGACTCCCACGACGAGGACCAATACCATCTCAAGCCCGTCGCCTTCCCGCCCCCGATGTTGGGGCTGGCCATAGAGCCGGATCGCCGCGGTGACGAGCAGCGCCTCGCCGACACGCTGCACAAGCTCACGGCCGAAGATCCCTGTATCCGCATCGAGCATCACGCCGCGGTCAACGAGACCGTCCTCTACGGGACCGGGGAATTGCATCTGCGCACGCTGTTGGAGCGAATGGGCCAGCGCTACGGCGTGCACGTGAAGACGCACCCGCCGAGCATTCCCTACCGGGAGACCGTGACCCGCCCTGCGGACGGTCACTGCCGCCACAAGAAGCAAACCGGCGGCGCTGGCCAATTCGGCGAAGTCTATCTGCGCATCGAGGCGCTGCAGCGCGGCGCCGGCTTCGAGTTCGTTGACGACGTGGTGGGCGGGGCCATTCCAGGTCAGTTCATCCCGGCGGTGGAGAAGGGAGTGCGCCAGGTTCTCACGGAGGGTGCGCTGGCGGGTTATCCCTTGCAGGACATCCGCGTCACTGTCTACGACGGCAAACACCATGCTGTTGATTCGAAGGAAGTCGCCTTCGTCTCGGCCGGGCGCAAAGCCTTCCTGGACGCCATCCACAAGGCCAACCCGATCGTTCTCGAGCCCGTCGTGCATCTCGAGATCACCGCGCCTGCGAGCGCCATTGGCGACATCACCGGGGACCTGGCCACCAAGCGCGCCCGCATCAACGGCAACAACTCGCTCCCTGGCCAGCTTGCCACCGTCTCCGCGCTGGTGCCGCTCGCGGAGATCTCGGAGTATCAGACGCGTCTCAAGGCGCTGACGGGCGGCCAGGGCACGTATTCGATGGAGCTGAGCCACTACGACCCGGTTCCTGCGCGCCGACAGCAGGAGCTCGTGCAGGCGTACAGGCCGAGGGCGGAGGAAGAATAGCGCCCGGGTCGTTGGCCTAGAGCCAGTGCAGTCCACGGGCCATCACGCCCAGCATCGCGGCGCACATGTATACGGACGGAGTGCCGAATGAAAGATACTGACCACGAGCACGAGGAGCAGCGCACGCCGTCGGACGAGGCGTTGCGGGTGATGGCCCTGGAGTCGCTCCTCATCGAGAAGGGACTCGTCGACCCGCAGGCGCTCGATGCGCTCATCGAGGCCTATGAGCACCGGATCGGTCCGCACAACGGAGCCAAGGTGGTGGCCCGAGCGTGGAAGGACCCGGGCTACAAAGCGCGGCTGCTGGCCGATGCCACCGCAGCGATCACCGAGCTCGGTTTCGGCGGCCTGCAGGGGGAGCACATGATTGCCGTCGAGAACACCCCGGCGGTGCACAATCTCGTGGTCTGTACTCTCTGCTCCTGCTACCCGTACCCACTCCTCGGCCTGCCCCCGGTCTGGTACAAGTCGGCGCCTTACCGCTCCAGGGCGGTGATCGATCCGCGCGGGGTCCTGCGGGAATTCGGTCTCGAGCTTCCTGCGGAAACCGAGGTTCGCGTGTGGGACAGCACCGCAGAGCTGCGCTATCTCGTCGTGCCGCGACAGCCGCCCGGCACGGAGGAGATGACAGAGGAGCAGCTCGCGTCGCTGGTCACACGCGATACCATGATCGGTGTAGCGCTCGTCCAGACATCCCCGGTTGGGGGCGCCCGGTGAACGGTGTGCATGACATGGGCGGCATGCACGGCATGGGCCCCGTCCAGCCGGAGCAGGACGAGCCCGTGTTCCATCATCGCTGGGAGGCGCGAGTTTTTGCGCTCGCGCGCGCGATGAGCAGATTCGGCAGGTGGAACATCGATGCCCAACGGCATCAGCGTGAGTTGATTCCGGCCGCCGAGCAGCTACGGATGAGCTACTACGAGCGATGGCTGGAAGCCCTGTCGAAACTCCTGGTCCGGCACGCCTTC
Organism: uncultured Pseudomonadota bacterium; assembly: GCA_963833085.1. Taxonomy (GTDB): domain Bacteria; phylum Pseudomonadota; class Gammaproteobacteria; order Steroidobacterales; family Steroidobacteraceae; genus 13-2-20CM-66-19. The sequence continues at coordinate 48,843 of CAWHWV010000003.1, read as the reverse complement.
CTCAGCGCAGAAGAGCTCGCGACCGGCAAGTCTGCGTCCGGCACGGCTAAACTGACACCTGCGCTGCCGGCGGACAAGGTGCAGGCGTTCATTGCCTCCGGATCTCCAGCATCCCGTAAGATCGGGCGGCCGCCGCGCTTCCGCCCCGGTCAGCGTGTCCGGGCGCGCAACCTCAATCCGACGGGACACACTCGGCTACCTCGGTACGCACGCGGGAAAACGGGCATTGTCGATCGCGTGCACGATGTATTCGTGTTCCCCGACACCAATGCGCACTTCCTGGGCGAAAGCCCGCAGCATGTATATTCCGTCCGATTCGAGGCCCAGGAGCTGTGGGGCGAGGCTGCGACATCGCAGGACTCTGTCTATGTGGACCTCTGGGAGGATTATCTTGACGCCACCTGAGGAAGCGCCGGACGCCACCCAATCCGGCCCAGCGTTCGCCGAGCCCTGGCAGGCGCGCGCATTCGCTGTGGCCGTGCTCGCCTCCAAACAGGGCTGCTTTACATGGTCTGAATGGACTCATGCGCTGGGTCGTGAGCTGCAACGTGCGCCCGATGCCGCCGCGCAGACGACTGAATCGGGTTATTTCGACAGCTGGCTCGCTGCGTTGCAATCCCTTCTCGTCGGCAAGGGAGTAATAGGGCCGGGCGAGTTGCTCGCGCGCAAAGACGCGTGGGAGAACGCGTACCGTCGAACACCCCACGGCGTTGCAGTAACGCTCACCGGGACGGCTTCGAAGTGAGCGCCATCGCCGCAAGAACCGATGGCATCTGCTCTACTTGACCGGAATATGTGATCCGACCTGCCCGAACACGTAACGCCAGCCTTGCGGAGTGCACGCATAAGTATCACTGAACCATATCTTCAGGTTGAAGTGCCTGCCCCCCGTCGTGCCTTCCGCCCACAAGAGCGCCGTTAGAACGGCGGTGTTTTCCCAGATTCGAACGACCTGATGGCTGTCCTCCTGGTGAGAGTAGACGTACTTGTTCTGGCGCGCTTCGTTTACCAGATCGCCTTTGGTCGCCACCGCTCCCGTGGACGAGATCAGGATGTAATCATTCGGCAGCAGCCGAGCGACGGTGGCGAAGTCGTTCCTTTTCACGGCTGCCTGGAACTCCGTGTCCAGTTTGGCGACATTGTTGCGACAGGTCGGTGTACCGGCGCCGAGTGCCGCACATGAAGCCCAGAGGAGCGACAGGATCAACACGAGTCGTGACAAAGACAGTCTCCTTTCGTGGTCGGCGGGATGAAGCCTACCTGTGCCCGGATCAATTCATCGGGATGGCTTCGAAAGCCACAGTCGCTCCGGAGGGCGTCGTGGCCTGGCCGGTGATCTCGCCGCGATCATTGATGTCCTGAGCGATGGTGAGCGTCAGCGTCGTGCCCGGCGCCACCAGGTCATTGAGGTCCGTCATCCGGCCGTTCTGCCAGATGAAGGCATGATTCTGCACACTCGTGCCGACCGTGATCTGCGACAAGCCGACCACCTGGTCCCGGTTGTTCACGCCCAGCGCCTGACTGATCAGGTTGGGGCCGAGAGCGCCGAGGTTGCAGGTGCTGCCGCCTGGCACCGTCGCGCCGTTACACACGTAGGGACGCCTGGACCAGAAGAACGCCTGGAAATTCACCTGCGCGATCGTGGGACCATCGCCCGGCATATCCGAGAATCCGGCGACGTTGCCGCGATCGTTGATGTCCATCGGCGTATTCCAATAGACGCCGCCGAGTGTCGGCAGCTCGCGCGCCACCTGGCCGTGGCGCCACATGATCATGTGTTCCGCGGTGCCGCCGCCGATCGCACCATCACAGATACCCGAAATCCCTACGGCCTCACCCCACTGATTGATCGCGGTGGCCGCGCCGTCGAGATCTCCTGGGTAGGGTGGCAGCTCGATGGCGCGGTAGTGAGAGTCGGTTCCGGTGCCGCGATCGGCGCCGCCGGAAACCCACATCACCGCTTCGAACTGCAGCACTTGACCGGTATTCGTGAATTCGTCGCAGGTCGGGTCGTGAGTCCTGTTCTCGGCCCAACCGACGATCTCGCCGCGGTTGTTGACTCCTGTCGCAAAGCCATTATCGCCGCCCAGCGTCGGCAGCGGCGACATGCGGCCGTCGCGCCAGACGAATCCACGGCAGACGTGGCCGTCAGGAACGAAAAAGACGGCCAGAAAGCAGCTCCAGCTCTCGCCGAGCGGCTGCAGCTCGTTGGTCTCCGAAATGCCGACGACGACGCCGTGCTCGTTGCGGTTGGGCCATGCCACCGAGCTGTTGAGGGCCGGGCCGCCGAGTGTGCCCAGGTTCATCGCCGCGCCCCGCGCCCACAGCTCCGCCTGCATCGTCGAGTCTGACTGGAGGGACCAGCCGGCAACCCAACCGGGCCGGTTGTTGGTGGTTCCCTGACTGACCGGACCGCCCGCCGGATCGCCGAGATTGATGACGCGGTACGAGGTCTGGCCGTATCCCGCCGCATAGGCGCCGCCGGCGAGCGGGAGCAACATCGACGCCGACAAAAGTCCGAGCAGTAGTCTGGTTTGCACGACGGACTCCACTATCAGCCGAGGTGCGGAGAAATATACGCAGCGCGCCGGCGCGTTCTGGCTGGAATCGGACCCCGATATCCCTGCCGGCGGGCGGCGCGGCGCCGGTCTGGGTAATATCGCCGTGTGGAGCTCGACGAGCAGACCTGCGAACAGGCGCGCCTCAACCGCGATGCGCGTTTCGACGGCCGCGTCTTCATCGGGATCACCTCGACGGGCATCTATTGCCGTCCGATCTGTCCCTCGCCGCATGCCAAGCGCGTGCACGTGCGGTTCTTCCCCTCCGCGGCCGCGGCCTCGGCGGCCGGCTTCCGTCCCTGTCTGCGCTGTCGCCCGGAAGTGGCGCCCGGCACCCCGGCGTGGAACGGCACCTCCACGACGGTGAGTCGAGGGCTGCGGCTGATCGCGCAGGGCGCTCTCGATGAGGCCGGAGTCGAGACACTCGCCACCCGGCTCGGGGTCAGCTCGCGGCATCTTTCGCGGCTCTTCCGGCGGCACCTGGGAGCCCTGCCGACCGCGGTCGCGCAGACGCGCAGGCTGCACTTCGCCAAGCAGCTGATCAGCGATACCAACCTGCCGATGGCCGAGGTCGCGTTGGCCTCGGGATTCAGGAGCATCCGGCGTTTCAACGACGTTTTCCGGCAGTTCTACGGGCGCCCGCCGTCGGAGCTGCGGCGCCTGGGCGCGCGCGCCGGCGTGGCGGAAGGTGAATACGTCTTCCGCCTGGCCTTTCGCCCGCCGTACGATTGGGACACGCTGCTGCGATTTCTGGCGGCTCGCTCAGTCCCGGGGGTCGAGCATGTGGGCGACGGTGTGTATCGCCGGACTCTGGCAGTCCAGGCTCACCACGGCTTGCTCGAGGTGCGGCCCGCGCCGGGCGAGAACGCCCTGCGGGTCCATATCAGATTCCCGAAGCCGGAATACCTGCTGCAGATCGTTGCCCGCGTGCGCGTGATGTTCGATCTGGCCGCCGACCCGGAGGTGATAGCCCAGACCCTCGGCGCTGACTCCATGCTCGCGCCGCTGCTCGAGCGCCATCCGGGCCTGCGCCTTCCGGGCGCCTGGGACAGCCTCGAGCCGGTCGTGCACGCGGTTCTCAGGCAAAGGCTCTCCCTGGAGGAGACGCAGAAGCTTCAGGCTATGCTCGCCGAGGAGTGCGGCGAGCCGATAGCCGCGCTCGGCGCGGGGGAGCTGTGCAGGACCTTCCCGAGCGCGCCCGCGCTGGCCGACAACCGTCTGGACTTCCTACCTCGAGCCACCGCCGGTGTCATCCGTTGCGCGGCGCGAGCCGTTGCTGCCGTTCGCTCGAATGCGCCGCCCGATGACCTGCTCCTGAGGCTGCGAGCCCTCGACGGAGTAGGGGACGCGGCCATCGAGTATGTCGCCATGCGCGCTCTCAACCACTCGGACGCGCTTCCTGCCGACCTTGTGGAATTGCGCCGCGTCTGTGATGAGGCGTCGGGTCCACGCGAGCTGTCGCTGCGCGCCGAAGCATGGAAGCCCTGGCGCGCCTATGCCGCAATGCTCCTCATGTGCTCGGGGCCGGCCGCGGCTCGTCGCCCGTCCGTCAGCGCCCAACCCGCGTTAGGTGCGCTGTAAAGTCCGTTCGCAGCTGCTGTGCCTATGTAGACGCGCCGTGAAGCGGGCGCTCGAGAACCGCGATGTTGACTTCGGCACGAATCTCGAAGCCGAGCGATTCGTAGAGTGATATTGCGATACGGTTCGTTTTCCAGGCGTGCAGGAACGGCCGCTCGCCACGCGACTCGATGCGGGCCGCCACCGCCGCGGAGAGTCTGCGTGCCAGCCCGCGTCCGCGGAAATCAGGGTGAGTACAGACGCCGCTCACTTCCGTGTGGCCCGGAAACCGGAAGCGCTCTCCGGCCATGGCGGCGAGTCGGCCGCCGCTCCGAATGCCGCGAAACGTTCCCATCGTGTGCGTGCGCGCCAGGAACGGCCCCGGCTCCGTGAGCGTTGCCAGAGCCAACATCTCCGGCGCGTCTGCGTCCGTGAGCTGCACGATATCGTCATCCGCCTCCGGGAGGCGGATGCTTCGAGTCGCGACCATCTGTACGCCCTTGGCCGCCTTGATCGGCACGAGGCCGCCCGGTACGACAACATCGGGCACCTCCGCCAGGAATACGCGCTCGCCCGGCTGCACCAACTCCGTCAGCGCGGTGAGCGCTGCGGCGCTGTCGTCGCGCGCTGCCGCGAACAGGTTGACGTTGGCCGCGTACCGCCGCGCCAGCGCGTCGCCCACTGACAGGCCGAGGTGTGCGGTGGTGAGGGCGGCCCATACGGGTCGATCAAGCATATCTTCGGCCTCGCACCGGTAGGCGCGCCGCGCGAATGTGCAACGGTGCCGCGGCCAGTGCTTCCTCCAGCGCAGACAGTTGCGCCAGCAGAGGCCCCGATGCGCCCGCGCATGCGTCGGCGACTGCGGCTTCGACCCTGGGCCAGGCGAGCTCTTTCGAGCGCGCGATGAGTTGTCGGCCGGCTTTCGTCAGCACGATCGGCCGCAGTCTCCGGTCACCTTTCAGCCGCTGCGACATGACGAATCCGTCGGACTGCAGGTTCTCCAGCATGCGCGATACTCCCGGCTGGCTGACGCCCACCGCCTGGGCGAGCTCGCCGACGCTCAGCGAACCCAGCCGGTCCAGCGCGGCAAGCAAGGGGCAGTGCGATGCCGGCAGGCCTATGTCCGCCTCAGCGAGCAGAACCTGCGTCTGCGCCTGCAGGCGCTCGCCCAGGCGCTTCAATCTGCTCCCCAGGGTCAGGTACCCGAGCTCGCCAACGATGTCCGCGACCACGCCGCCTCCATTTAGATAACATGATATATATCATGTAATGGAGATGCGCGCAACGGGAGCCGCGAGTCGGAAGCGCCTCGCGGTACTGGCGTACTAGGATGTCGCGTCGGCGGGTGGTGCGGACGCGGCGCTCGCGGACGGTGTTATCTTGTAGCCGCCGGCTTCGGCACTCTTGATGCAGTTGTGCTGCTTGACGTAGACGCGGATGGGGCTCACGAGGCCGACGTGACCCTTGCTCTCGCAGGTGATCGTCTGCCCTTGGGCGTTCGCCAGCACCGCCTTTTCGGTGATGCAGCCCGACAGGGTAAAGGCGAGACCGACCCCGGACAGGATCAGGACCGTTCGTGCTTTCACGTTGCCTCCGGCAGATACGAGGTGTGTACCGCCGTGTGATACGGGGCGATCGGCCCAATCCCCCGCCGGGCTTCGTCGCGGGCTAGTCGGCGCGGACACCCAGTGCTTTGCTGATCGCCTCGCGCCACTCCTCGATCATGCGACTGTAATGTCCCGGATCCAGGAACTCGTTTACGAACGCCTGTCCCGGCGCATTCAGCCCGGTCAGCGTATAGCGGACGCTGACCTCCGTACCGCCCCCTGACGCGGCGCTGCACTGGACATCGACCAAACCCATGTTCGAGCCCTGAGCCAGGCGGGCGTAGCTCACGTGCCCTTCCGCGGGCAGATAGGCCACGACGATCCAGGTGGTCTCGCGGCCGCCGTGGGTGGTGCGAAATACCGAGCCGCGATCCTCTCGTCCGCTGAGCAGCTCCGGCTCCCACCCTTGCGCCCAGGCCCGCTCGCCGAGCGCGGTAAAGAGTGGAAACACCCGCGCGACGGGTGCCTCGAGCCGGAAGGTGCGGACCTGCGTGCCGATTTGGTACATATGTACCCATGTATCTTATAGAAACAGCCACCAGCTGCGCGAGCGTCAGCCCGATGACGGCATCCGCGCGAGCGTGCGGTCCGCGGCGCGTGTTTGGGGCGTGGCGGCTCATCGCCTGCTCGTTGTCAGTCTTCCAGCTCGTGAGCTGCGCCGGCCCGGGATCGAGGTTTGCTCGCCAGACGGCACATCCAGTGGACGTCCGGGCCGTCATCGACCGCGCTCTGCCGGGCGCGGTCTCCGATCGCGCAGGCTGGGTCGCCGATATCGCCATGAGCTTTGGCAAGCTTGGTCTGCCGCCCACGCGGGAGAATGCCTGTGCGGTCGCGGCGGTCATCGAGCAGGAGTCGGGCTTCCAGGTCGATCCGGTCATTCCCGGTCTCGGCAAACTGGCTTTGCGCACCATCGACGCGCGTGCCTCGCACGCCGGAATCCCGCTCGTCCTGGTGCACGCGGCACTCGACTTGAAATCCACCGACGGACGAACGTATCGCGAGCGGATCAGAGCCGCCCGCACCGAAAAGCAGCTGAGTGACGTGTACGAGGACTTCATCGGCCGCGTGCCGCTCGGCCGGCGGCTGTTCGCCAGCTGGAATCCCATCCGCACGCGCGGTCCCATGCAGGTCAACGTTGCCTTCGCCGAGCGATTCGAGGCGGTCAGGCCTTATCCCTATCACGCTTCCGGGCGCGACCTGGGCGACGAGCTGTTCACGCGCCGCGCCAGTATTTACTTCGGCGTCGCGCATCTGCTCGATTATCAGACGTCCTATGACCGATATCTTTACCGATTCGCTGACTACAACTCGGGCCAGTACGCCAGCCGCAATGCCGCGTTTCAGCAGGCGGCGAGCATCGTCGCGCACGAGCCGCTGACCGCCGACGGCGCGCTGCTCGCTCACGATCCGCACGCCAAGGGCGCTGGTAGTACGGAGCGGCTGCTGCTCGCGATCGCCGGACGATTGCAGCTGAGCGCGGCGGATATTCCTGCGGCGCTCGAGCAAGGCACGGCGGCGAGCTTCGCGCAAACCGCCGTCTATCGACGCGTATTCGCGTTGGCTGATCGCAAGAGCGGACGGCGGCTGCCGCGCGCCGTGCTGCCCCAAATCCGCCTCGAAGGCCCGAAGATCGTGCGGCCGCTGACAACAGGTTGGTATGCACGCCGGGTGAACGGTCGCTTCGAGCGCTGCTTACGCGGCTGAGATGGTCCGCCGCTCTCGATGAGCGGACACCTTGGGGCGGCAGGGCGGAGTTCCCTATTTGCCTTGCCGGGCGTACGCTCGGACGCTCGGCTCACGCGCCCGCAGAGTGGGCACAACAGGGGGATGCGGCATGTCCGTGATGAATCCGACTGGTTTTCGGGGCGGCAGCGTGCTGCTCGGCTTGCTGACGCTGCTGCCCTCCGGTGCCGGCATGGCACAGGGCCGCCATTTGACGGCGCAGGACTACGCGCGGGCGGAGCGCTTCATGCCCTACGACACCCAGCCACTCGTGGATCATGACGTTCAGAGCGTGCACTGGCTCGATGACCGGCGCTTCTGGTACATCGACCACGATTCCGCCGGCGATCACTACCAGTTGATGATGGCGGCGAACGGCCGCGTTCGTCCCATGTTCGATCAGCAGAAGCTCGCTGTTGCGCTGACCAAAGCCGTCGGCAAGCCGGTCGCGGCGACCAAACTCTCGATCAGCGCGATACGTATCGAGGGCGACGGCAGGTTCGATATCACCTACGGCGACAAGCAGTACGTGTGCGACCTCACCGGCAGCGGTCGTTGCGATGACAAGGCGAGCCTGGTGAAGACCGGCAAAGAGCCCGGCATCGCCTCGCCGAACGGCAAGCTCGAGGCCTTCATCCGCGACTGGAACCTGTGGGTACGCGATACGGCTACCGGCAAGGAGACACAGCTCACCTCCGATGGCGCCAAGGATTTCGGCTACGCCACCGACAATGCGGGCTGGCTGCACTCCGACCGCCCTGTACTCAACTGGTCGCCGGACTCGACCGAGATCGCGACTTACCAGCAGGATCAGCGCGACGTGGGCGAAATGGATCTGGTCGGCACGCGGGTGGGACACCCCAGGCTCGAGCAATGGAAGTATCCCGTGCCCGGCGATGCGAAGGTATTCATGATCGAGCCGGTGGTCATCGTCGTCGCCACCCATCAGATGGTACGGCTGCAGCCGCCGCCACAGCAGCGGCTCTCGAGCCTGTGCGATGACATCAGCTGCAAGTCCGATGGCAATTGGGACGATGCCCAGTGGGCGCCCGACGGCAAGACTCTGGCGCTGGTGACTACCTCGCGTGACCGCCACCACGAATGGTTTCGGATCGCGGACGCGCGTACCGGTGCGGTGCGCACGGCGTTCGAGGACGGCTCCACGACCTACTATCGCAGCGGCATCGACGCCGTCAGTTGGCGTTATCTTCCCGGCTCGAACGAGGCCATCTGGTACAGCGAGAGCACCAACTGGGGCAATCTTTACCTCTACGATCTCAAGACCGGCAAGCTGGAGCACCCGATCACCACGGGCTCGGGTGACGTGACGGAGGTCGTGCACGTCGATCCCAGGAAGCGAACGGTATGGTTTCGGGCCGTTGGCCGTACACCTGGCCTGAATCCTTATTACGAGCAGCTCTGGAAAGCCAGCCTGGACGGACGTAGAGCCACGCTGTTGACGCCGGAGCCGTGCGACCACACGATCAGCATGGCGCCGCATGGCGGATACTTCGTCGACAGCTGCTCTACCCCGACTCAGCCTCCGGTCGCGACACTGCGCAAAGCGAGCAACGGGCGTGTTCGCGCGCGGGTGGCCACGGCGGACATCTCCCGCCTGCAGGCCACCGGGTGGCAGCCGCCGGAGCTGATCGTCGTCAAGGCGCGCGATCACGCGACGGACCTTTACGGCCTGCTCTTCAAGCCGACGGACTTCGATCCTCACAAGCACTATCCGATCATCGACTACGTCTACCCCGGTCCGCAGATCGGCTCGGTATTCAACTTCGATTTCGAGCCTTCGCGCTACGACAACCAGTCTCTGGCCGAGCTCGGCTTCATCGTGGTTGCCATCAACGGCATGGGCACGCCGTACCGCTCAGCCAGCTATCAACGGCTCTGGTACGGCAACATGGGCGACAACACCCTGCCCGACCAGGTCGTGGCGTTGAAGGAGCTGGGCGCAAAGTATCCGTGGATCGATCTTACCCGCGTCGGGATGTGGGGCCATTCGGGTGGCGGCAACGCCACGGCGGACGCGATGTTCCGCTACCCGGACTTCTTCAAGGTGGGCTGGGCCGAGAGCGGCAACCACGACAACCGCAACTATGAGAATCCCTGGGGCGAGACGTACCAGGGGCTACTGATGAGTCAGAAGGACGGCCAGAAGGGCGACAAGACCAACTACGACAACCAGGCCAACCAGCTGCTGGCGCCGCAGCTTCAGGGCCATCTGATGCTCACCTACGGCACCATGGATGACAACGTGCCGCCGGAGAGCACTCTGCTGGTGGTGCAGGCGCTGATCAAGGCGAACAGGAACTTCGACATGATCGCCATCCCCAATGCGCGCCACGCCTATCTCTACGCGACGCCATATATCACACGGCGGCGGTGGGACTACTTCGTTCGCTACCTGGCCGGCGACGTGCCGCCTGAAAACTATGCGCTGAAGCCCTGGCCCTGGAAGACGGGCGACTAGGCCACGCCCTCCAGCATCGCGATCGCCCGCCGACGGGCGCCGGTCTCGTCGATGCGTCCGGTGGCGATGTCGGCGACCAACCGGGCCTGCTCGCGGTAGCGCAGGATGTAGAGCGACGCGCCAAGATTGTGCGCCGCTTCGGCGAGCGCCGCGCGGACGTCGGGGGCGAACTGCTCTCCGGCGCGCGGACGACATACGACCGCGCCGGTCAACATTTCGCCGACGATCATGGGAAACGCCAGGCTATCGATTCCCAATGTGCTTGCCAGGCCGTGAAGATCGACTTCCTGTCGCCGGGCCCGCAGCGAGACGAAGGCCGAATCGTCGACATCGACGGCTTCCGGCCATGCGCGCCCGGTCGAGCCACGGAGTTGATAGCCGGCGAGTGCGCGCTCGTAGATGGCCACCGCATCGCAATGTTGCCGCAGCCGTTCGACCGCCGTCTCGAGCAGCCGGCTCTGTTGCTCGATGAAGGCGCATTCGGCCGCGAAGGTCCGCAGGGTTGCGATGGCGAGACGCTGCTTGCGAAAGAAAAAACGCTCGACCCAGTGGTCCAGCCGGCGATGCAGCGGACTCAGCGCCATCGCCAGCAACAGCGCGACGATCGCCTGCAACACCCAGCTCAGCTTGTCACTGACGGCGAACTCATGCAGTCCCAGCTCGAGCACTGAGAAGATTCCAAAGAGAAGGCCGGTGATTGCCGCATACACGAGAGCGCGATTGACGACGAAGGAAACGTCGACCAGCCGCGTTCGAATCGCCGCATAAAGGTAACCACCCATGCAGAGGAGCCGCGCGGTATAGACGAACTCGAACAGATATGGATAGCGGCTCTGCACCGGCTCGAGCGCGAAGACGGCCAGGGCGCATGCGAGCAGGAAGGCGGTGCTCCACAGCACCCAGCGGATCCGCAGCCGGCTCTCGTGCGGTGCTCTGCGGTAACCCGCGAGCAGCATCAGCACCGGGATCGCGATCAACGTGATGGTGAACGCCTGGACGGCGGCGGCGACTGCGGGGCTCAACGGGACTCCGTAGGACATGGCGGAGATCTCCCGGGCCAGGTCGAGGATCAGCGCTACCGCGCCAAGGCATGCGACCACGACTCGCGCGAGGCGCCGGGTCCCAGCCGACACCCCGGCGCCGGCGAGCCCCTCTGCCATCACATAGAGTGCGGGCAGGGCCACGAGGTACTGCGCCTCGACCGCGATCAGGACCAGCCAGCCGGTAACGAGCGGCTCGGCCAGAACGCTGCACAGGCTCAGCAGCGCGCTGGCGGTCAGCCCGTAGAGCGCCAACGCGCAAAGCCCCGCGGCCACGCGGTCGCGCCCGCGCCACAGCGTCAGGAGCGCCAGCGCCGCCAGGAAGGGGGTATTCAGGAATGCGGTCACGAGGCGTCCCAACAGGTCGCGGCTGAGGGGCGGAGCGGGCTGTGCCGTAACGGCGACGTGCAGAATGTGACCGCCGTGGACCACGGCGATGCCGACCGAGGTGCCGACCTGAACAGCTACACCGAAGAAGGCGGCCGCCCGGGCGGCTGGAGTCATCTCCTTGGGTGCGAGAACATCACCGTCGGCGAAAGCAGCTGGAAGCGGAAAGTTGCTGTCACGGTGCACGACATAAAGGCCGTTCGATTGCTGTATGACATCGAGCGGCAGCACTCCGCCGGACCACAAGCCCAGCGTCTGCAGCAGTACGATGACGATGCTCGCGGCAGCGACGACAGTCAGCGACAGCCGGACTGCGAACCCACGGCTCATTTAGCCTCCCATCGAGGCACTTCGTTCGAGGGCCCCGTTCCCTGCAATGGTACCGAATAGCCGCGCGCCTTTGGGAGCGCGCCCGAGGGTTCGGCGAGGGGTAAGCTCAGCGGCTATGCGGGAGCCGCTACCGGAGGTGAGATGAGTCGTTCAGAGTCGCAGAGCCACGTCGTCCGTACGCTGACCGCCGCCGACCTTACACAGCTGCGTGAGTTGAACCGGCTGTTCGGGACCGCATTCCACGATTCCGCGACATACGGTTCCGAGCCTCCGAGCGATGGCTATGTCCGGGGACTGCTGACCGATCCGCGCATCATCGTCCTCGTAGCCCTCGTGGACGCCGCGGTCGCCGGTGGACTGGTCGCCTATGAGCTGCGCAAGTTCGAGCGCGAGCGCAGCGAGATCTACCTGTACGATCTGGCCGTCGCCGAGCCTTTGCGCCGGCGAGGAATCGCCACGGCGTTGCTCGAGCGACTGTGCCGGATGGGAGCGGAGCGAGGCGCTTCGTCGGTATTCGTACAGGCAGACTACGTCGATGCGCCGGCGATCTCGCTGTACGAGAGATTCGGCAGTCGAGAGGAAGTGCTGCACTTCGACATCAAGCCGTCTCGTGGCCCTCGCCCTCGGTCAGCGGAAAGCCTTCGTCGAGCCAACCGGTGATGCCGCCGATCATGATCTTCACCGGACGCCCCAATGCGCTCAGCCGAACGGCCGCACGCGCGGCGCCGTTGCAATGCGGACCCGCGCAGTACGCGACGAACAGCGTCTGCGGCGGCCACGCGGCCATTCTCGAGGCGGTGATCTTGCCGTGAGGAAGACTGCGCGCGCCTGAGACGTGCCCCTTCCTGAAGTGCTCCGGGCTGCGAACGTCGAGCAGCACGAACCCCGGGTGGCCGGAGGACAGCGCGTCGTGGACGTCCCAGCAATCGGTCTCGAACCTGAAAAGCCTGTCGAAATGCGCCAGCGCATCGCTGCCCGGCGCCGCCGCGATCGAAGTGACATTGTTTGACACGAGTCCTCTCCTCGGGATCCCGGCACAGCTTCGCGCGCGTGGCGGCAAGTGACAATCGGCAAGAATGCCATATATGATCGAAATCATGCCAAAGGCACGCGCAGCTCGAAATCGGCTGGTAGCGGCGCTGCTGCACGAGCGGGTCGCCACCTTCGAGCTCGGGATCGTGGCGGAGATATTCGGCTTGCCGAGACCGGAGATGGGCGCGGACTGGTACCGTTTCGTCACCGTCGCGGAGGAGCAGAGACCGCTGCGCGCCACGGGCGGGCTGCAGGTCTGTCCTGAGGCCGGGCTCCAGATGCTCGCCCAAGCCGACACCATCATCATTCCCGGATGGCGCACCGACGGCGCGCCGTCCAGCGCCGCGGTGAAGCAGGGGTTGTTGGAGGCGTACGATCGGGGAGCGCGTCTGGTTTCGATCTGCTCCGGCGCTTTCCTCCTGGCCGCCTGCGGCTTGCTTGCGGGCCGCCAGGCCACCACGCACTGGCTCTATGCCGAGCGCCTTCAGACGCTCTACCCTGATGTGGAAGTCAAACCGGACGTCCTTTATGTGGATGCAGGGCAGATCCTGACTTCGGCCGGGTCCGCGGCGGGCGTGGATCTCATGCTGCACATCGTGCGCCAAGACTTTGGCGCCCGTGCGGCGAACGAGGTCGCGCGCCGCATGGTCATGGCGCCTCATCGTGAAGGGGGACAGGCCCAGTTCATCGAGCGTCCGGTTCCAAGGCACACGCAGGACCCGCTCGGCGCGCTACTGGAAGCAGTACGGCGCCGGCCGGCGGAGCGCTGGACCATCGCCCGCATGGCCCGCAGGGTGTCCATGAGCCAGCGCACCTTCATCAGGCGCTTTCAGGAGTCCACCGGGATGCGCCCGGGGGAGTGGGTGATCGCCGCTCGCCTCGAGGTAGCACGCTTTCTGCTCGAGTCCACCGCGGCGGACCTGGATGCGGTCTGCCAAAGCTCGGGCTTTGGCAACCCGGCCGCGCTCCGCCACCATCTCAGGCGGCGTGTCGGTCTGACTCCCACGGCCTATCGCGCTTCCTTCAAAGCGGCTTGACCCTCCACGCGTGTTCGGGACGCCGAACGATCTCACGCTGGCGGAACTTGCGCTCGAGATGCTCTTTCCCGCCGACGACGACACGATCGGGATCGTTGCGCAGATGGAGCGCGAGCGGTCACGGGAGCGGCCCCTTGCGGCGTCAGCGGGCCTTCACGTGGCATCCTCGCCAGGCCGCCGCGATGGGAGATGGCGGGCACAGTACGCAACTATCAGGCCGAACACGAACATCGCCAACAGATTCTCGGCCCCCTTTGCCGGCCGGAAGCGCGCGATGACTTCGTGCAGGGTGACCGGCGCGGCCGAGAACGGCATGACGACGAAGTTCATCACCAGAAAAATCACGACCCCGGCGAGGAGGCCGCCGAGCCACCACCGCGTGCGCAGCCGCGGCATCCCGGCGGTTGCGAACCAATAGATCGCTGCGATCACCACTGACATCGCCCACTGCAACAGCAGCCCGAGATATGCCGCCGACGGCCCGGCGGACAGAGCGGCCGGTCCCATGACTCCGGTGGCGATGTAGTGAGCGATCAGCACTGGACTCACGTGGTTGATGAGCGCGGCGGCGCCGATGTCGATGGTGCCTGCCACCAGGCCGCCTACCAATATTGCCCGCCGTCCCGATGTTGTAGCGCTTCTCATGGCCAGGCCCCCTCTGGTGAGTTGCAGAGCGGAGAAAGCGGCGATTATAGGGGCGCCGCTCGAGTCGAGCTAACAGGAGAGGAAGTGGTCATGTTGCGGGAGCAGGAGTGGCCATGTCGAATCTTCCGGCCGCGCCCGACTATAGAGTAGTGCATCGCATGCAGGGCACGATTATGTCGCGTGATTTGCAGCTCAGGCCGCCTTGTGCTCAGATGGCTGCCATGCGTGCCGCGCTGAGGACCCTTCGGCTGCTGAGTGCGCTCTTGGCGGGTGTAGTCCTGACCAGCGCGGTGCCGGCTTTCTCGCACGGCGCCGGCACTGCGCCGCCGCCCCCGGCCGGTTCCGCATCGGCGCCCGCGACGGGCGCGCCTCGACCTCTCGAGCCGCAGGATCTGCTGCTCGCATGTCCGACCACCCGGGACTATGTCGGCAGGGTGCTGGCGGCCGTCATGGTGGATGGCCGGGGACCTTACAGGTTCATCGTCGATACCGGCGCCAACGATTCGACGATCTCGCCCAAGCTCGCGGCTGCCCTGGGGCTTGCCCTGTCGAGCACGAAGTCGCTCAAGATCGCCGGAGTCACCGGCACGGAAATCGTGCCGTCGGTGCCGATTGAGAGTTTGCGCGCCGGGGCCATGGTGATTGCGCACTCACAGCTCCCGGTGGTCTGGTCACCGATCATGACCGGCGCCGATGGCATCCTGGGCGCTGCCGGCCTGGCGCAGGACAGCCTACTCGTGGATTTCCTGCACAACACGGTGGTGATCCACACCGCGGACGATGTCGGGATCCCCTCGGGGTATGCGCGGGTGCAAGCCACGCGTCTGCGCAGCGGGCTTCTCAGCATCCCCGGTGAGGTGGGCGGCGTGCCCGTCGATGCGATCATCGATACGGGCTCGCCGCAGACACTCGGCAACATGGCGCTCTATCGGGCGCTCTACTCCAAGCCGGGAACCGGCGGCCAGGCGAAGGTGTACGGCGTCACGAAGCAGGTGCGCCCCGGCAATGTGCAAGTGGCGCCCACGGTCGACCTCGGGGCGATCCGCATAGGCAACGCCGTGCTGGTCTACGGAGATTTTCCCATCTTCGAGGTGTGGGGACTGACGGAACATCCGGCCATCATTCTGGGAATGGATGTGCTCGGAACAGTCGACGCCTTTGCCATCGATTTCCGCCACGCGGAAATCGGCGTCGCGCCGCGCGATTACGACCCGAGCCAGCATGTCGGGCCGGCTGGATGAGCGTACCCGGCGGCCGGCAGTCGCTGCCGTCACCTACATGACTTCGCGATCCCTGGCTGCAGGGCGTTTGCCGCAAACGTCGGCTGGCGGGCGGCGTGGCTCGCCTGCTCGTAGCCATAAGCGAGTCCCAACAGGCGCGCCTCCGACCACTTGGGCCCGATGAAGGAGAGTCCCACCGGCAGCCCATGCACCTCGCCCATCGGCACGGTGATGTAAGGATAGGCGGCGACCGCCGGCAGGCTGCTGTCGCCCGCCCCTCCGGAATCGCCGTTCACCAGGTCGATCACCCAGGCGGGACTCTGGGTGGGAGAGATCAGCGCGACGACGCGATGCTCCCGCAACAGCCGATCGATCCCGCCCGGTCCGGCGAGACGCAGATTCGTGGCCCGCGCCTTGATGTACGCCGGGTCCTGCAGGCCTTTCGTGCGCTCCGACTTGATGAAAAAGCCCTGTCCGAACCATGTCATTTCCTGCGGCTGGGCGTCGTCGAAAGCGATCAGCTGCGCCAGTGTCCGGGATTTCACCGCCGGCGGCGATCCGGCCAGATAGGAGTTGAGATCCGCCTTGAGCTCCGTCAGCAGGACGAGATTCTCGTTCTTGCCGAGCTTCTGCGTGTCGAAGTCGGCGACATCCACCAGAGTGGCGCCCTGCGCCTTGAGCACCGCAAGCGCGCGGTTGAATACGCCCAGGGTCTCGGGAGTGAAACCCTTGAGGAAAAAGCGCGCCACTCCCAGACGAACTCCCGCGAGCGCGTGCGGATTGAGCGCAGTCGTGTAGTCGATGCGATGCGCATTCGCGTCCGCAGTGGCCGGGTCGGCGGGATCGGTCCCGGCCATGGCCGTCAGGAGGATCGCCGCATCGCGCACCGTACGGGCAATGGGGCCCGCCGTATCCTGCGTGTGGCTGATAGGCACGATACCGGCGCGGGAGACGAGTCCTACCGTCGGCTTCAGTCCCACCAGTCCGTTCATGGACGATGGACAGCCGATGGAGCCGTCCGTCTCCGTACCGATGGCCGCCGCCGCCATGCCGGCTGCGACCGCGGCCGCGGACCCGGAGCTCGACCCGCACGCGGTCCGATCCAGCATGTAGGGATTGCGCGTCAGCCCGCCCACGGCGCTCCAGCCGCTGCTCGAGTGCTCCGAGCGGATATTCGCCCACTCGGACAAGTTCGTGCGGCCGAGGATGACCGCGCCGGCGCCGGTCACATTCCGCACGACCGTCGCGCTCGTGCCGCGGATGTTCTGCGCCAGAGCAAGCGAGCCGGCGGTGGTCGGCAAGCCGGCAATGTCGATGTTGTCCTTGATCAGGATCGGAAGCCCATCAAGGGGTCCGCGCGCCTGGCCCGCGGCCCGGCGCGCGTCCGCGGCGCGCGCATCGGCCAGCGCCCGCGGGTTCAAGCCGATGACGGCATGGATCTCGCCATTGAGCGCCGCGATCCGGGCCTGGTAGTCATCGACCAGGGCCTGCGACGTCACTCGGTGTGCCGCCAGGTCGGCGGACTCGTCGCCGGCCGACTTGCAGATCGTGTGATAGCCGGCCGCGGCCGATACATACGGCAGGCAACAGAGGATGCACGACAGGGGAAGAAGACGCTTCACGGAACACTCCTCCACCAACTTTGTTCTTGCACGGTCCGGGCGGCCCCGGCGACGATGGCGGACGAGTATGCCATGGGCGCAGGCCTGGGCCAAAAAAAAGCCCCGCGCGAGGCGGGGCTTCAAATCGACCTTTGCTGCAGGGCTTAGAAGAACTTATACGTCAGATTGAGGTAGAAGTCCCGCAGGATCGGGTTGGAGAAGAGCGCGCTGTAGCCCGCCGCAAAGTTGTTCTGCGATGCGTTGGTGAACGGCGGATCCGTGTTTAACACATTCTGAATTCCGAACAACACGGTCAGGTTGTTGATCGGTTTGTAGGTCGCGTAGACATCCCAGGTCGACTGGCTGTCCACGATCCGCTGATCGCCGTTGGCAACGGGATACTCGTCGATGTACGACGAGTAGAAGCGGTTGCTCAGACCGCCGCCCCACTGGCCGCCCGGGCTCGACCAATCGAGCCTCAGTTCATGCTGCCACCTGAACGCCGGCGGATACACACTTCCTCCTTGGGCCCAGCCCACCAGGTTGACGGTGGGGCCGCCACTGTACTCCTGCCAGCGGAACTGTGTGACTGAGGTCCCTTCCAGATCCTCGCGGAACGTTCCGAACGCCGTATGTTGCAGGTATTGCACGCTCAGATCGATACCGTCGGTGGTGATCCCGCCCGTGTTCTGGTCGTTAAGGACGATGTAGCCACAGGTCGAGAGCGTGTAAGGCGTGCACTGAGTGGCCTCCTGGATCGACGGCGTGAGCTGCCCGTTGCTGTTCGTCACGATCTCGCTGGCGAACGCGTTCGGATTGCCGTAGATGGCCTCGGCCGGAATGGATCCAATGGTGTTCTTGAGCAGGATTCTGTAATAGTCCAGCGTGATGCCCATGTTCCGGATCGGCTCCAGGATGGCGCCGAAGTCGAAGTTCTGCGAGGTCTCGGGCGTCAGGTGCCTGTTGCCACCGAACAATCCCAGTCCCTGCGTGCTGCAGGTTGCCTGAGTCCACGTCCCGGTTGCCTGGGGGGGACTGCAGAGTGGGTTTCCAACTCCCATGGAGCCACTGGTCGAGGCTTCCACGTTGTTTGGCGAGTACAGGTCGAAGAGCGTGGGCGCGCGGAAGCCGGTGGATGCGGCCCCCCGGAGGGTCAGGATCTGGAACGGCTGATAGCGTACCGTCACCTTGCCGTTGTTGGTCGTGCCGAAATCACTGTACCGGTCCTCACGATCCGATACGTCCAGATCGATGCTCTTGGAGATCGGCACGTCCAGCTCCATGAAGATCGCCTGCGCCGTGCGCGACCCTTCGACTGAAGTGTCTGTCTCTCCGGTTGCGGCATGGGTCAGGTCGTTATAAGGCGTGGTGGCGAAAGTAAAGTTGTCGCCTTCGATGCTGAAGCCGAGCGCCACGGTCGCCGGGGTGCCTGCATTGAACGCATCGCCCAACGGGTGGGTGGCGTTGCCATCAAAGCTCCAGCGCTTCATCTCGCCGTTGGCGTAGGTGCCGTTCAGATACGATGAGTTGATCAATGCCTCTCCGGCCGCGCTCTGCGGGCCGAAAGGATTGATCAGGTTGCTGAGGACGCCGCCGGGCGCAAGCAGCGACTCATTCGGAATACCGCCGGTCCAGCGCTGATCGCTCTTGTTCTGGCTGTAGTTGGCATTGACCTTGTAGTCCCAGTCGTTGTTGTCGCCGGAGAAGCTCAACAGAGCCCTCTGCTCGGTATTGATGTCGCCGCCGTAGCGGTTGTTGGTGGGATCGGACCAGGCCACATTGATCGGGCCGCCCAGAGCCGGCGGCGCGCTGCAGGTTCCCTCGCACGTCAGCCCGGCCGCCGACGGGTAGTAGCTCGGGTCGGCCTGCGGCGTCATCTCGAACTCATAGAACATCGGGCCGGACCAGCCGTTCACCAAGGAGCGGGTATAGAAATACTGCAGCTGCAGTTGATTGTTTGCCGGCAGTGCCTTGGTTGCGGTAAGCAGGCCGGACCCCTCGCTCGACTTCGGCAGCAGATCGGTCGCCGCGGAATACCTGTAGGCGCAGTTGCCCAGGCTCGTGGTCAGGTAGTTGTTGCCCGCGCAGGCCGGGTAGCCCGGCTGCCAGTAGTTGCTGACACCGCCACCGCTGGGATTCGTCAGGGCGCCATCATTATTGTCTATGATGGTCGCGGGCCACGTTCCCGGATCGTTCGTCTGGGAGACGCCCAGCGCCGGATAATAACCCGCTTGCGTGAACGACCGCTGCGACGCCCGCAGCTGCTGCTGCTCGTCGTAACTTCCCGTGAGCATGACGTTATAGCCGTCGCTCACGAGATCGCCGTGTCCGAGGGTGAAATTGCCGTAGCCCGAGCTGCCGCCCTGTTCCTGCGGCTCATCGAAATTGACCTGGACTTCGGCGCCCTGGTAATTCTTCTTGGTGATGAAGTTGATGACGCCCGCGATGGCATCGGAGCCGTACTCCGCCGAGGCGCCTTCGCGCAGCACCTGCACGTTGTCGATCGCCGAGAACGGGATACCGCTGAGGTCGACCGCATCGCCACTGTTGGCGTTGTCGGCCAGCCGCTGGCCATCCAGGAGTACCAGAGTGCGGCCCTGGCCGATGCCGCGCAGGTTGGCGTACGTGCCACCTCCGGAAAACGAGCCTACCGTCGAGGAGATGTTGACCGTCGGGACGTTATTGGTGAGCGTCTCCAGCGCCTGCTCCACGTTCACGATGCCCTGGTTCTTCAGGTTGTCCGCCTTGACGATCGTGATGGCCTCGGCGGTCTCCGCCGCCGGCCGGGCGATCAGGGTTCCGGTGACCACTACCGTCTGCAGTGTGGCAGCGGGGAGGGTGGCCACGGGCGCGGGCACTGTCGTCGCCTGCGCAAGCAGAATGGGCGCCTTCGCCGAGGTTGTCTTTGCAGTAGTGGTTTTTGCAGCGGTCGTCTTGGCGGTAGTGGTCTTGGCAGCGCTCACCTGGGCGGTGCCCGGCTGCGCGGTAGTCGCCTGCTGTGCATAGGCTGCTACTGCGCCAGCGCCGCACAGCGCTATCGTTCCCGTCGCAAGCGCCCGCTTGACGGCCAATCCCAGTTCTCGATTCGGTCTCATCAAAGTCTCCTCTTGGGCAGCTCTCTGGCCGCCGCAACATTTCACCGGGCCCCCAGGGAGGCAGGCCGGTTCTGCTAGTTGTGGATATTTAAGGTTGGCCCGAGCCCAGGCCAGATCTGCAAGGGCAGCGATATTAGCAGCGCGTCTCCAAAAGGCGATACCCATTTAGCAAAAAAACAACGGCGGGACCGGTACGTGGCACCAGCCGAATGGTGGAAAAAGGGGCCTTTGAAAGACCAGAACCCGCTGGCGCATGGTAGAGGGTGGCAATTCCGTTGCGCCAATGCAACGTAATGCAGCCCGCTGGCGTAGCGGGCATGCAACGTAATCCAGGCGGTGCGGCCGAAGATGGGCCAAAAAAAATGGGCCCCCGAAGGGGCCCATCGCTACACGAGCGAGAAAGAGAATGGATCAGAAGTCGTAGTCGAATCCGACCATCATGTACCGACCGACGGCGCCGTCCTGATGGAGCGCCGCGTCGTAGGGCAGGAATATGCTTCCTGAGCCGTAGGTCTGTACGTCCACAGGCGGCTGCTTGTTGAACAGATTCGTCACCGACGCGTGCAGCTGGAAGTTGGTGGTGAGCTGATAGGACCCATAGATATCCGTCTCGAGGAAGTATCCCACGTTGCAGAATTGCTGATTCTGCGCCGTCACCCCACCCGGGAAGTTTCCGCCGTACGCGATCGCCGAGGCGCAATCCGGGATGCCGGAGGACGGATCGCTGATGCTGAAATGCGAGACGAAATTGAGGCTGGGAGTGATGGTAACCCGGCCCTTGGTCCAGCTCAGCCGCGCGTTGATGCGGTCCTTCGGATTGCCGGTGTCGCCCGACACGCCCGACGGGCCGTGCGTACCGGCAAGATCGAAGGTGCTGCCGCCGATGATCAGCTGGTACGTGAGCTCATGCGTCCATGTCGCCTCGCCCGTGAAGCGGCCGATGACACCCATGTCCCAGTGGTACTGGAGGTCGAAATCGAACCCGCTCGTCTTGGTCGAGCTGGCATTCACGTACGGGAAGCTCTCTTCCAGGATCAGGCCCACCGGCGTCTGCTGATTCACCAGCTGCGAGGTGGTGCAGCCGGCGGTCTGGGTCGTCGGGCAGAAGGGCAGGTTAACCGTCGGGCCGCGGACCAGGCTGATGTCGTCGGAGAACCCGGCGCCGGCCTCGAACACCGGAATGATGTCATTGTCGAGCTTGATGTTGTAGTAGTCGACGGAGACGCTCGCCTGCTCGATCGGTTGCAGGACGATACCCGTCGTCCAGTTGGTGGACTTGACGTTCTGCAGGTGCGGGTTCGCCAACAGCACGCCCGTCAGCGCGACATTACACTGGCTCGGGAAGTCGCCCGCTCCGTAAATGCCCGCACCGGGAGACGCGTTCGGGCACAGCGCGCGGATCCGCGGAGGTGCCCGCACCGAACGCCTCGCCGGACGAAATGCCCTCTGCCGCCGAGGGCACGCGGAAGCCCTTGCCCCAGGTCCCGCGCAGCGCGATCCACTTCCAGGGAGTGAACTTGAATCCGGCCTTCGGTGTCACGTCCGATCCGAAGTCCTTATAGTTGTCGTAGCGCCCCTGGAGGTTGATGTTGAGCGACTTGATCGGGTCGCCGTCGAGCTCGACGAAGGCCGCCCGGTCGTATTCCGTTCCGATCACGTAGATCGAGTCGCCCCCCTGCGCTCCCGATTCGATGGCCGCAGGGGGAGTCTCGTCATGCGCCTCCTTGAACCATTGTGCGCCGACCGCGACGGTCTCGGGTCCGCCCGGCATCTGGAAAAGGTCGTGGGTAGCGTGAATGTCGATCAGGTCGAGCTGGCTCGTCGGGTTGGTCTCGGCGACGGGCGAGAAGAGCGAGGCTCCCGTGGAGCTGCCGAGGATGTAACCGTTGTTCAGCGCGTTCTGCAGCGCCGCTCGGCTCGATGTCTCCGTAATCCTGCAGCTCCATCCTGGAGTACATGGCGCCGGCGGTGCCCTTGATATCCCAGCCGCCAACAGTGCCGCCGAGAGAGGCCAGGAAGCGGTAGGTGTTGGTCTCAACCTGGGTGTTCTCCAGTCCCAGCTCCGGGAAGCTGTAGACGAGAGGCGCCGGCGCGCCGAAGGGGTTGCCGGGGTAGTTGGCCGGGACAGTGATCAGCGGGTAGGTGATCACGTTCGGCGGCTGGCCCGGCGCCAACCCGATGTTGGTGAATCCGCCGACGCCGTAACCGGTGCCGGTGCTTGCGTTCAGATCGCCATTGTACGAGGCGACCTGCTCCGACTTGCTGTCGAACCAGGATGCCTGCAGGCCGAGCTCCCAGCTGCCGCCGAGTTCCTTGGTGAACTTGGCCAGTATGTCGACGTTGGTGTCCGCCGGCTGAAGCTGCGAGCCCGCCGGGTAGAACTGGCATTGATTGCTGGCTTGTGCCACCGCGTTACAGCCATTCAGATAGGCGTATGGAGTGCCGTCAGTGGTATTGGGGTTGATCAGGTAGCCCGTGAGGGAGTTGGGGTACGGAATGTTCGGATTTATGGTCGGGCTGCTGCCCGGCGTCCGGTTGAATCCGCCGTACTGCGTGAAGTCGAGGTCGTCCCACTGTCCGCTGCGGTTCGCGGACAGGATGTCGTCCTGATGACGGAAATCGCCGGAGACGTACCAGTTGTAACCGTCACTCGCGAGGTCGCCCATGCCGCCGATGAAGCCGATATGCTCCTGGGTACCGTCCCAATGCGATGAAGTGCCAGCCTCGGTCTGGACATGGAAGCCCTGGTACTCCTTTTTGAGGATGACGTTGACGACGCCGGCGACCGCATCCGCACCGTACAGAGCGGAGGCGCCGTCCTTCAGGACCTGGACCTGGTCGATGGCCGTGAACGGAATGGAGGTGAGGTCGACGAAGCTGCGCTCGTTGTCATCGAGGAGCGGGTAAGGCACTGAACGCTCGCCGTCGATCAGCACCAGCGTATCGCCCAGCGACAGTCCGCGCAGCGAGATGCCGGAGCCGCCTGTGGCAAACGCGAAACTGAAGGACTGACTCAGCGTGCTGGCCCCGTTGGCGGTGATGTTGCGCAGAACGTCCGAAATGTCGGTATAGCCGGATTGCGTGAGATCCTTCGCGCTGATCACCTGGACGGGGTTCGGCGACTCGGTGGCGGTTCGCTCGATCAGCGAGCCGGTGATCACGATCGTCTGCAACTGCGTCGAGGGGCCCGCGGTGGCCGGCGCTGGCGGGGTGGTCTGCGCAAGCAGGATGCTCGCCTTCTCAGTAGTCGCCTTGGGCGGTGTCGCCTTCACAGTCGTCGCCCGCTTAGTGGTCGTCTGAGTGGTCGTCGCCGTCGCGGTGGGAGTGGGCTGCGCGTACGCCGCCATGACTCCGGCCCCGCATAACGCTATGGTGCCTGTTGCAAGAGCACGTTTGATAGCGAGCGCCAATTCACGGTTGGTTCTCATCAATGTCTCCTCTGCGGACGACCTCTTTGGGCCGTCTCTAAGTTTTGCCGGCGCCCCCATGCGGAGGTGATTCGGCTCTGCTGGTTGTGCTTATCTCGCCCAGGCTCAAGCCCAGGTCGGATTTGCGTAATTTGATTCTAGCAGTGCGTTACAAAAAGGAGATATCTTTTTGGCAAAAAAACAACGATACGGGTGAACTATCTGCGCGAACTGGATGCCGAGAGGGCCCAAAACGGGGCCTCAACGAGGGTCAGTGCCCTGTCGGGGAGCAATTCGGGGCGAGTGCGTTGCAGCTGGGCAACGTCTGGCGCCAATGGGAGCGTTATCAGTGAGTGTTCCAGCTCACCCGATCGCCGACGCCGAGCGCCAACTCGAGCGCCTCGCCGCCGCGGATTTCCAGCACGGCGATCACTGGCACGTCGGAGGACAGCACATCCAGGGAGAATGGATGCGCGCTGGCGATGATCTTGGCGATCCGTCCGTCCGCGCCGACGAAAATCATGTCCAGCGGGATGTAAGTGTTCTTCATCCAGAAGTTCGCCACCTGTGGCGAGGCCTGCGGAAAGAGCATCCCCTGGTCCGCCGGCAGATCGCGCACGAACATCAGCCCCTGCTCCTGGCGCGGCGGCGTGTCGGCGATCCAGACTTCGAAGCGGTTGTGGTGACCGTGCGCCACGATATCGAGTGCGGTGCGCGGGAAATGCGCCAGGCTCTCGATCGGTCCTGACTGCGCGAGGCAGATGGACGCGAGCGCACAGGCGAGGGCCAGACCCAGCGCCAGCCGGATCGCCAGGAGGGGACGCGAATGACTTGTCACGAGCCGATACCCTCGTCTCTCATCCGATATTGAAGTCGGCCCGCCCGGCAAAATCGAAGGTTGTCACCAGAATGCGCCGATGGCCGCCGAGGTCATTGGCGGGCGCGATGCAGAAACCGTGCGCGACTATGCGGTAAGCGTGACCGGCATGTCCATGGACGGCGATGCGCGCCTGTGTCAACCGGTCCACCGTGCAGTTGCCGTCTCCCTGCGTCGCAAAGAGCAGCTTCTCGCCTTCGAAGATCACCGTCAGATTGGTCGGCAGCTCCTGCCCGGGGCGACCCTCCTTGGCGCCGTCAATCCCGAAGACCATCCGCATCCGCCGCTTGCCGGAGCCGACATGCCCCTCGAAGCCCATCCGGATCCCGCTGCCATCGAGCCGCGGTCCGCCCTGGCACGCCAGTGCCGGCCCGTGCAGATCGACATCGAGGCGGACCGCACCGCGGATGTGCGCCCGCAGGTACGCGTTGCCGGAGCGCAGACAGGGACCGCCGAGCGACACCGTCGGCAGTCCGGCGCCCAGCAGCGAGTGCTGCTGCGCCTGCGCCGATAAACTCGACAGCGGCTGTGCGGCAGCCAGCGCGGTCACGAGCGCAGCAGTCGCGCCAGGCAGACGCATTCGACCGTTACCATTCCACATGCGCTTAGTGTAGCGGCTGCGCATCGCGACGCATCGAGGATGCGCACAAACGAGTGGCACGGGCCCTCAGGGGCGCCGCTATTGCGGTGAGCAGTGAGAAACGGGCGACGAAAAGCATCGCATGGGTGGCCGCCCCCAATCGGCTTTGCGTGGTAGAGTTGCCACAGTTGCATTGAAGACGGCCTGACAGCCGCGTGGGGGGGACAACGTGATTGTCGATCTGAGTTTCCAGCGCGTCACCGCGCGTGTCGCAGGCGCGATCCCCGCTTTGAGCGTCATCGCCCTCGTAGGCGGCTTGCCCGCGATTGCCGTCGGCGCACCCGCCGACGACCCGCAGGCGCAAACTGTCGGATCCGCCAACGCCAATACAGCCACCAGCGCCGCCGCGCCCACGCTGCAGGAAGTGGTGGTCACCGGCACCTCCATCACGGGAGGCAATGCCCAGCAAGCGCTGCCGGTGCAGATTTTGAACGCGGACGATATCGCGCGCACCGGCGCGGTGAGCGTCCCGGAGCTCATGCAACAGGTCAGCGCCGTCGACAGCGTGGGCTCTACGCAGCCCGCTCAGGGGACGGGCTATACGACGGGCGGGATCGCGACGGTCTCGCTGCACGGACTTGGAAGCGACCGTACGCTCGTGCTCATCAACGGATTGCGCTCGACACTTTACGGCGGCACCTCGGTGGACGATTCGGTCGATATCGGCGCCATTCCCGTGGCGGCGATCCAGAACGTCCAGATCCTGAAAGACGGCGCCTCGGCGGTATACGGCAGTGATGCGATCGCGGGCGTGGTCAACTTCATCCTCAAGCAGGATTTCCAGGGGCTGGATGCGAGCGCGACGGTGGGTACGCCGACGCAGGCCGGAGGCGGCACCCAGGAGACGGTATCGCTCTATGGGGGCACCGGCTCGCTCGAGACCGACCGCTACAACATCGGTATCGGCCTCATGTTCAACCACTCGTCGCCCCTCATGGGTGACTCGCGCGACTTTGCCACCCGCTACAGCCCCGGATACGGCAACGACGTGACCTCGTCGTTCGCCTTTCCCGCAAACGTAGTGCTGCCGTCGGGAAGCAAAGGCAATCCGATGGCCGGCGACTGCGGACCGTACTCCCTCAATGACATGTACTACCCCTCGCAGTGCCGCTTCGACAACTCGAAGTCCGACGCGCTCGAGCCCTTGCAGAAGAGGTACAGCGTCTACCTCAACGGCGGCTTCAAGTTGACGGACTCGAGCCAGCTCTATGGCAACGTGTTGTACTCGCAGAACGAGACGACGCAGTGGGAGCAGCCGGTGCCGCTTTCGTACCAGAATCCGATGACGCCCGGCGACCCGTACATCGCGTACCTGGCCAACCTGCTGGCCACTCAGTATCCCGGGTACACGGGCGTCTCAGCGGGAGAGGGAGCCTTCCTGCTGCCGCCCAGCAGCCCCTACTATCCGACGGCTTGGGCGGCCTCCCACGGGTTGGCCGGGCAGCCGCTCAATCTCATCTACCGCAGCTTCGCCACCGGCCTGCGGCAGACGGAGGACACGGGCGATACGACGCGGCTGGTGGGCGGTATCAAGGGCGATGCGGCCGGGTGGCATTACGACGGCTCGCTGCTCTTCAGCGGCGTCGCCGTCTACGACAATCTGCAGAGCGGATGGCCGCTCTACTCGAAAATCATGCCGCTGCTCGACTCCGGCGTCATCAATCCCTTCGGCCCCACGACGGATGCGGCCGCGGCAGCCTCAGCCATGGCGACCAACTTCGACGCCGAGGACTATTCGACCAGAACGTCGCTCACCAGCCTCGATGGCACCGCCAGCCGTGAGATCGCGCAGCTCCCGGCGGGCCCATTGCGTATGGCGGTCGGCGCCGAGCTGCGCCGTGAGACGTACACTTTCTCACCCTCGACAGAGCTCATGACGGGCGATATCGGCGGCCTGGGCGGCAACGAGCTGCCGGAGTCGGCCTCGCGGACGGCGCAAGCCGCCTACATCGAGTTCAGCGCCAACATCACCCACACGTTTGGGGCGGATCTGGCAGGGCGCTGGGACCACTACCAGCAGGTCGGCAACACGGGCAATCCGCAGCTGACGTTGCATTGGCAGGCGCTGCGTTGGCTGCTGCTGCGCGGCGCGGCGGGGACCGGCTTCCGCGCGCCGTCGCTGACGGATCTCTATGCGCCGCAGGTCGCCAGCGTCACCTCGAACGGGACACGCGATCCCATCCAGTGCCCGACGTTCAATCCGAACAATTCCGCCTGCAGTTTCCAGTTTTCGACCCTCACGGGCGGCAACCCCCAGCTGAAGCCCGAGAAGTCGGTCAACTACTCGCTGGGCTTCGTGCTGAAGCCGGTGCGGAACCTGACCCTCGACGTGGACTCGTACTGGATCTACCTGCGCAATGCAATCACGCCGGGCGGCCTTCCCTATAACGTCATTCTGGAGAATGCGCAGACGGCGACGGAATTCGCCAGCTACATCCAGCGCGATTCGTCGGGCAACATCGTCTTCATCAGCCAGACCAACGCCAATCTCTTCAAGCAGTATGTCAGCGGTCTGGATATCAACCTGGACTACGATATCCCGGTGGGTCCGGGATACTTCCTGCTGCGCGGCAACGGCTCGTATTACTACACGTTCAACGCGCAGCAGTTCAACGGCACCTGGATCAGCCAGATCAATCAGGGAGACTCGCAGGTCGCCGAGGGTGGTGGCGTCGTCGTCCGGTGGCGTCACAGCCTCACTTTCGGGTATTCCGCGCCCTCATGGGAGGTGTCGATGACGCAGAACTACCAGGAGCCCTACCTGGATAGTCCATCGACGATCACCGACGTGTCGCGTTACGTCTCGGCGTATGACACGATCGACATGCAGGGCTCCTATAAGGGACTGCGCAACTTCGACTTCACTGTCGGTGTGAAGAATCTCTTCGACCACAATCCGCCGTACGCGAATTACGCATCCACCACCAACAACTTCGTCGGTGGTTACGATCTGGCTTACGGCAATCCTTATGGCCGCTACATCTACGCCACCGTCGAGTACACGCTGGGCGGCGGCCAGCACTGAGCCGGAAAAAAATCGGCCCCGGAGGGGGCCGATTACCGGGACGAGCGCGCGCGGCGGACGGTCAGAAATCGTAAGACGCGCAGGCGAGCTCACGGTAGCAGCGTGGTCAATGTCATCTCCCCCGGGCTGTTAGGAGCCCGCGCGCGGCGCCATGATCTTCGCCAGCATGTCCGGCGTCCCGCTGATGCGCACGAGGTGCGGATACTGCGGCCCGCCGTGATAGTCGACGTTCAACGTGCGGTACCAGTCGTCCTGCTGCACGAGGAAGGCGGTCGGTCCGTTGGAATGCTCCGCCTGGGTCAACACGTACTTCAGCACATCGTCGCTGTATGCCTGGCCGTCGACGGCGGCGATCTTCATGCCCGGAGCCATGCCGGCATTCCATGCGGGTGAGCCTTCGCGCACGTCCATCACGGTGTTGTCCTTGTTGATCCGGATTCCATAGGTGTACCACTGGTTATTCATGTGGCGCAGCGCGTCGTCAGCCGCCATGAACCTGTTCGGCTTGCTCGGTCTAGACCAGCTTCCAGCCCGAGCGCGCCAGCTCGGCGTCGGCGGCGTCGGCGCCACTTCATACACGCGCTTCTGAATGAAGGCATGCCAATCGTTCGGCGCCACCTCGTTCAGCAGTCGCTCGATGTCGGCGCGGGTGTAGGTCTTGGTGATCGGCCCGGTGAGCGCGGGGGCGCTGTAAAGATGCAGGAAGGTATCGAGCGACTTCTCGCCGTGAGTCTTCTCGCGGATGAGGGTGTCGACATCGAGCCAGAACAGCTCTCCCTCGCCGTAGAAGTCGCCCGCGGTGCGGCGGATGCTCGGATAGGAGCCGTCCGCCAGGTAGAGATAAGGCGCGGCCGTGGTGGTGTCGATCAGCGGCTCGGTGTTGCGGCCGGGCTCGCTCGCGAAGCCGGCATAGAGGGCCGCGAGATACTCCGGGTAATCGCTGGGCTTCCTGATCTGCGAGCGGAAGGAGAGGAGGTCGCCGAGGTATTGATTCATGCCCTCGTAGACCCACAGCAGATCGGTGCGCTCCGCGATCTGAAAGTTGAGCGTGGTGAGATCGTCGGGCCGGCGGTACTTGCCGTTCCAGGAGTGCGAGAACTCGTGCGTCACCAGATCACCGGCCGCGAGCTGCTCCTTGGGGTTCGTCATGAAGTCATCGGGCGCGCGATTGTCGCTCGACTGATGGTGCTCGATGCCCTGGAAGCCGATCTGATCGGACAGCGTCAGCAGCGCGTGGTAGTCGTTCCAGTGCCGCGAGCCGTAGAGCGCGAGCGCCTCCGGCGTCATGTGCTTGTATTCGGCGACCAGCTTGTCCGGGAAGTCGAGGTCCTGCGGCTTGTCGGCGAACGCGTCGAGCATCTGGTAGGCGCTGCCCTGGCGCCAGAGCTCGATGTGCTTGTAGTAGCGGCCCAGGTCGAGCGGCGAATCCACCAGCATGTTGAGCGCCACTTCCGCGAAGTCCACCCGCTGTCCGGACTGCTGCGGACCGGGAAGCGCCGTGCCGTAGCTCCAGCCATCCGGCAGGATGATGCTCGGCTTGAAGTAGACTTTGTGGGAGTTGGTGTCCGCCTGGTAGAAGAGCACCCGGTTCCAGTTGACGATCGCCAGATTCGCCGTCGACATCCGGTCGCTGGCGGAATTCACCAGCACGGTGAACTGCACATCCAGCGTATGGACTCCACGCGGCACGTCGACGTGGAACGCGTACATGTCCACCTGGTCCCGCCACCACTGCGAGCGTCTGGCCGCCGGCCGACACCTTGATCTCCGATACGTTGTCCAGCGGGCCGGTCGGGCCATGCTCGCCCGGAACCCACTTCGGATAGACGAAGGTGAACGCGCCCGGCTTCACCGGGATCTGCATGGTGGCGGTCATCAGTCCCCGACCGACATCACGCGCATCGAGCACGAGAGTCTCGGGGTCCGCCTGCGTTGCATAGGATTGGGCGTTGGCGTTGGGCTCCTCGGCCGGGACGGGCCGGGAAACGCAGACGCAGAGCAGCAGAAGGCCGATGGCGGCAAGGGGCAGTACACGTCTCACGAGTCGCTCCTCCGAATAAGTTGTTCTTGCGGTCGCGCTGTGAGGTCACGCGACGAGAATAGCCTGGAACTATGCCACGACTGCGACGTGGCGAGCCACCTCAAGGGGTGAGTAGAGCCTATCCTGCGGTCAACGGTGGCATGGGCGGGACGAACGGCCTTGCCGCGGCTCGAGAGAGCTGTTCGAGCAGACCACGGTCCGACCCGCTAGACTGCGCGGTCTCATTGGCCGCAGGAAGGCCGAGACTGGATCGCAATGCGCAATACGCTGCTCGAGATCACCCCCGTCGTGCCGGAGGCCCTGAAACGCCTGCCAGAGCTGGCGGGAAATCTGTTCTTCTCCTGGCACCGTCCAATCCGCGCGCTGTTCGAGGATCTGGACTCGGAGCTGTGGAAGCAGACGGGCGGCAATCCGCGGATGCTGCTGCGTTGCATCGCCCAGTCGAGCCTGGAGCGCGCCGCCAGGGACCCGGTGTACCTGGCGCGCTACCGCGCCGGGCTGGAAGCGCTCGATGCCTACGTGACCGCGCCCGCGCCGCGCGGCGATGAGCCGCTGGTGGCTTATTTCTGCGCCGAATACGGCTTTCATGAGAGCTTCCCCATCTATTCCGGCGGCCTCGGGGTTCTTGCCGGCGATTACTGCAAGGCTGCGAGCGACGGACGCGCGAATTTCGTCGCTGTAGGGCTTCTTTACGAGCAAGGCTACTTCACGCAGACGGTGGACAACGACGGCGTCCAGCACGCTGAATACCGTGAGCATGCGCCACGGGATCTGCCTGTCGAGGCCGCGCGCAACGCCAGCGGGGAGTGGATAAAGGTCACGGTACGCATAGCCGGCCGCGATGTCGTCGCGCGCCTCTGGAAGGCGCAGGTCGGCCGTGTACCCGTCTACCTGCTTGACACCAACACTCCGGAAAACGCCCCGACCGATCGTGACATCACGCACCGGCTGTACGGTGGCGATGAGTCCACCCGCGTCCGGCAGGAGATGATCCTGGGCATCGGCGGCATCCGCGCGCTGCGCGCCCTCGGCATGAAGCCCGCGGTATGGCACCTGAACGAGGGCCACGCTGCGTTCCTCATCCTGGAGCTACTGCGCGAGCACCTGTCGCTTGGCCTGCCGTTCGACCCCGCACTCGAGGCCGTTGCCGCAGCCTGCGTGTTTACAACGCATACGCCCGTGGCCGCGGGCCACGATGCCTTCGGGCACGATCTCATCCTCAAGCATTTCGGCGATTTCGTCCGCGAGCTCGGCATCCCCGTCGAGCGCTTCCTCGATCTCGCGCGCACACCGGCGGCGCCCGGCCTGTTCAACATGACCCGGCTGGCCTTGAACGGCGCACGGCACATCAACGGCGTCAGCCGCATCCATGGTGCCGTCTCTTCCCGCCTGTGCGCCGACCAATGGCCCGAGATCCGGCCCGAGGAAAATCCCGTGGGCTTCGTGACCAACGGTGTGCACGTGCCCACCTTCCTGCACAAGACGTGGGTGGACTTTTTCAATACTGAGCTCGGCGCCGGTTGGAGCGATCGCCTCAGCGACGTCGCATTCTGGGGCGCGCTCGAGGCGGTGCCGCAGGAGCGCTTCTGGGAGGCGGCTCAGTCCGTGAAGTCGCGCATGCTCGCAACCGTCCGTGAGCGCCTGCAGCGCGAGTACGCACGCAAGGGCATGAGCCCGGCACAGCTTCGCCACGTCACCCGCTTCCTCGATCCCTTGCGGCCGAACGTCCTGACGATAGGCTTTGCGCGCCGCTTCGCAACCTACAAGCGCGCGACGCTGCTGCTGCGGGATCGCGCCCGACTCGCGCGCCTGGTCAATGATGCGGAGCGTCCGCTGATCTTCCTGTTCGCCGGCAAGGCGCACCCGGCGGACGAGCCCGGCAAGCAGGTGCTGCGCGAGATCCGCCAGCTCATGACTTCGCCGGAGTTCGTCGGCCGCATCATTTTCCTCGAGGACTACGACCTGCAGCTCGGTCGCTCACTCGTCTCCGGTGTCGACGTCTGGCTGAACAATCCGATCGCGCCCCTCGAGGCGAGCGGGACCTCCGGCATCAAGGCGGCCATCAACGGGCGCCTGAACCTGAGCATCCTCGACGGCTGGTGGGCCGAGGGCTCGATGCAGGACAACGGCTGGGGCATCCCGCCGGCCAATGTGCTCGACCCGGAGCGCCGCGACGCGCTCGAGGCGGAGCTCATCCTCGATGCGCTCGAGGAGGAGGTCATCCCTCTCTACTACGCCGTGGGCGAGACCGGCAGCTCACCGGAATGGGTGGCGCGCGCCAAGCGCGCCATGATGACCGTCATACCCCGGTTCAATATGAGCCGGGTGCTCCAGGACTACACTCGCGGGCTGTATCGGCCGGCGGCGGAGCAGTACCGGCGGCTCGCGGACGGTGGCTTCGCCGGCGCGAAGGGCCTGGCGGAGTGGCAGCAGCGGATCCGGCAGGCCTGGAACCGCGTCAGCGTGCGGGTAGTCGCCGACGCGCCCGCGGAGCTGCCGCGAGGCGAGCACCTGCGGCTGCGGGTGGCGGTCAGCCTGAATGGCTTGCACCCGTCCGACGTGCGTGTCGAGCTCGTGGCGCAGCGCCTCCTCCCAGAGGGAGAGCAGGGGCCTCCCCTGCTATGCTCGTTTGTCCCGCCGGAGCGCGATGGCCTCTGGCGCGTGCCGCTCGCGGCGACGGGTGAGCAGGAGTCCGACGGGGCGGCCGTCTTCGCGCTCGATGAGGAGCCGCCGGAATGTGGCCAGTTCGCCACGGAGGTGCGCGTCTACCCGCGCCACGACCTGTTGTCCCACGAGTACGGCCTCGGCCTGATGAAGTGGCTTTAGCCTGCGCGCACGCTAAGATTGGTCCAATAACAAACCTGCGGCCCTCTACTCATGTCCCGACAGCCTGCGCGCGCCTCTTCCGGACGCTACGTGAGCCGCCTGACGGGCGGCACCCTGGCAGTGATCATGGCCGGCGGCCGGGGAGAGCGCCTGAAGGATCTGACCGAGCATCGCTGTAAGCCGGCGACGCCGTTCGGCGGCAAGTTCCGCATCGTCGATTTCGTGCTGTCGAACTGCGTCAATTCCGGCATCCGCCAGATCTCGATTCTCACCCAGTACAAGGCCCAGTCACTGATCGCGCACGTGCAGCGCGGCTGGAGCTACCTGCGCGGCGAGTTCGGCGAGTTCGTCGAGACCATCCCGGCACAGCAGCAGAAGGGCGCCGTTTGGTACCGCGGCACGGCCGATGCCGTCCATCAGAACATCGAGCTCATCCTCTCCCACAGGCCAAAGCACGTGCTCGTGCTTGCAGGCGATCACATTTACAAGATGGACTATGGCCCGATGATCGCCTACCACGTGGAGAAGGGCGCCGACATCACCGTCGGCGTGGTCGAGGTGCCCGCGAGCGAGTCGCGGCACTTCGGCGTCCTTACCGCGACGGAGTGGAACCGCGTGACCCGGTTCTCGGAGAAGCCCGCCGTCCCGGACACGCTCCCGACCCGACCGGATACGATTCTTGCGTCGATGGGCATTTACGTCTTCAACACGCGTCTTTTGCAGCGTCTACTGGAAGAGGATGCAGCCGACGAATCTTCCGCTCACGATTTCGGCAAGAACATCATCCCCAATACTCTCAGCAGTACCCTGCAGGTGTTCGCGTATCCGTTCCAGGACGTCAAGACGCGCGCGCAGAGCTACTGGCGTGACGTCGGCACGCTGGACGCCTACTACGAAGCGAATCTCGAGCTGGTGCACGTCAACCCTGAGCTCAACATCTACGACGAGGACTGGCCCATCTGGACCTATCAGATGCACCAGCCACCGGCCAAGTTCGTTCTCGATGAGGAAGGGCGGCGGGGCATGGCCATCAACTCGATGGTCTCCGGTGGCTGTATCATCTCCGGCGCGCTCGTACGCGAGTCGCTGCTCTTCTCGGATGTGCGCGTGGAAGAGCGCACGACCATCGAGCGCTCCGTCGTCCTGCCGCATGCGCTCATCGGCAGCGGCTGTCAGATCCGCGGGGCCATCATCGACGAGGGTTGCGAGATTCCCGATGGCATGCGCATCGGGCTCGACAGAGCGGACGATGCCCGCCGGTTCCTGGTCACCGAGAATGGCGTCGTGCTCGTGACCGCCGACATGCTTCGCCGGCTGGCTGATTGAGTCTCATGGGGTCCCAATCGCGCCTGCCTGTCGTCCTGCTGTGGCACATGCACCAGCCACAATACCGGGACGCGCTCACCGGCAGCTACGTGCTGCCGTGGACCTACCTCCACGCCATCAAGGACTACACCGATATGGCCGCCCATATGGAGGCCAACCCGGCGGCGCGCGCGGTGGTGAACTTCAGCCCGGTGCTGCTCGAGCAGCTGGAGGAGATCTCGCGGCGCGTCGCCGAGCACCTGCGCAGCGGCAGTCCGCTGCCGGACCCCGTGCTCGCGCTCCTGGGTCCCGATCCGGTGCCGGCCGAGCCCGCGGAGCGCCTGGAGCTGCTGCGCGCGTGCCTCAGGGCGCAGCGCAAGCAGATGATCGAGCGCTTCGGCCCCTACCTCGAGCTCGCCACGCTCGCCGAGACGCTCGCCACCAAAGAGCGCGTGAGCTACGCCTCCGATCAGCTCATCCACGATCTCGCCGTCTGGTATCACCTTGCATGGCTCGGCGAGACCGTGCGCCGCTCCGACACCTTCGTGAGCATCCTGACGCAACAGGGCCGCGCGTTCACGGCAGCGCAGCGGCGGGAGCTCCTCTCCCTGGTGGGTGACCTCGTCGCCGCCATCGTGCCGCGCTATCGGAAGCTCTCCGAGCGGGGGCAGTGTGAGCTGTCGGTGACGCCCTACGGGCATCCGATCGTGCCGCTGCTGCTCGATTTTCAGGCGGCGCGCGAGGCCGTGCCCAACATGCCGCTGCCGCAACATCCGACCTATCCCGGCGGGGCGGAGCGTGCGCAGTGGCACGTGCGGGAGTCTCTTCGCGTCTTCAAACAGGCGTTCGGCACGGAGCCGAGCGGCTGCTGGCCCTCGGAGGGGGCGATCAGCGGCGCGGCGCTGGAGCTGCTCGACCGGGCCGGCTTCAAATGGGCGGCCACCAGCGCCAACGTGCTGCAGGGCGCTCTCACCCGCGGCGACCCCAAGTCGCGCCCGCGATTCCCGCGCCTACAACCGGCCCTACCGTCTGCCTGGCGGCAAGATGGTCGAGTTCTTTCGCGACGACACCCTCTCCGACCTCATCGGCTTCACCTATGCGACGTGGCATGGCGATGATGCCGCTCGTAACCTCGTCAACGAGCTCGCGGACCGTGCCAGGCAGTACGCCGAGTCGGCGCCGGCAGAGTCGTCGCAGGGCTCGGGCCGCCATGTCGTGTTGATTGCCCTGGATGGCGAGAACGCCTGGGAGCACTACCCGTTCAATGGCTACTATTTCCTGCGCGCGTTGTATTCGCTTCTGGCAGCGCACCCATTGTTGGAGCTGACGACGCTCTCGGATTGCGTCGCGCGCGGCCTCGAGCCGCTCCCGCTGCCGAATGTCGTGGCCGGCAGCTGGGTGCATGGCACGCTCGCGACCTGGATGGGCGATCCGGCCAAGAATCGAGCCTGGGATCTGCTTTGCGATGCCAAGATCGCCTTCGACGGTGTCGTGGCATCGGGCGCCCTCGATGCGGCGCAGCGGGCCGCCGCCGAGCGCCAGCTCGCCCTGTGCGAGAGCTCCGACTGGTTCTGGTGGTTCGGCGACTACAACCCGGCCGATGCCGTCAGCCAGTTCGACAGCCTGTATCGCCGCCAGCTGGTCGTTCTCTACCGCCTCCTCGGGCTGCCGGCGCCGGAGAGCCTGGCGCAGCCGATCTCGGTCGGCCGCGGCAGCCCCGAGCATGGCGGCGTCATGCGCCGCGCATACGCTACTTGATTAAAGCGCTGGATCCGGGCTCCTGCCCGGCCCAGCGCGCCTCGGGCAAAAAGCGCGGTTTTTTGCCCGAGGCTCCGCCACCTGCGGCGGCGGGGCACATCCATGTGCCTGGTCGCCAAGATCGCCGCTCGATGGGGAACTAGCTACAAGGAGTCTGCGAAGACATGCGCTTGCCTGTGCTCGATCGGCGTCGTGCGGGAGTGCTGTTGCATCTCGGTTCGCTCGAGGGCGCGCTTGGCGGCGGCGGGCGCGCATTCATCGATTGGCTGGCGGACGCCGGTTTCAGCGTCTGGCAGATCTTGCCCTTGGGGCCGACGGGGCCCGACGGCTCTCCCTATTGGGTGCGCTCCGATTTTGCCGGCAACCCGGCCTTCCTCGACCGGACTGAGCTGCCGCAATTCAGACGTGCGGAGTACGCCGCCTTCGTCGCTGAGACGGAGCACTGGCTGGATGACTACGCACTTTTCGAGGTCCTGAGCCGCGCGCACTCCGGCGCGACATGGTGGACGTGGCCGGCGGACGTGCGCGACCGGGTCCCCTCTGCACTGGATCGGGTGGCACACGATCTTGCCGCGGAGCTACAGCGCACGAAGCGCGAGCAGTTCGCGTTCTTCGTGCAGTGGCGGCGGCTGCGCGAGCACGCGCGCCTGCGCGGTGTGCGAATTGTCGGCGATCTGCCGTTCTACGTGGCGCCGCACTCCGCCGAGACGTGGGCGCGCCGCGCGCAGTTCCAACTCGATGCCGAGGGCCGGCCGGCAGCCGTGGCCGGCGTCCCGCCCGACTACTTCTCGGAGACCGGCCAGCTCTGGGGCAACCCGCTGTACGACTGGCAGGCGATGCGCCACGACAACTTCGCCTACTGGCGCGCGCGGGTGCTCGAGCAGCTCGAGCGTGTCGACCTGCTGCGCATCGATCATTTTCGCGCCCTCGCGGCGCACTGGGCCGTGCCGGCCGGCGCCCCGGACGCCCGCGGCGGGGAATGGCGCCTGACGCCGGGGGAAGATCTGCTGCGTCTCCTCATGGACGAGCTCGGCGACCTGCCGATCCTGGCCGAGGATCTCGGCCTGATCACCGACGACGTCGTTGCGCTGCGCAAGGGATTCGGCCTGCCCGGCATGCGCGTCCTGCAGTTCGCCTTCAGCGGCGAGGGTGACAACCCGCACCTGCCCCACATGCACGAGCACGACAGCGTCGTCTACACCGGCACGCACGACAACGACACGACGGTGGGTTGGTATCGGAGCCTCGGCGAGGAAACGCGTCGCCGCGTCGACTCCATGCTGCGCGTGGCACCCGGCTCCATGCCGGAGGCCCTGATCCGGGAAGCCCTGGGCTCGGTCGGGCAGCTGGCCATCATCCCTGCCCAGGACCTGCTCGGCCTCGGCAGCGAGGCGCGCCTCAACACGCCCGGTACGGTCCGGGACAACTGGCGCTGGCGCCTGCCCGCGGGCGCGCTGACAGCGGAGCTCGGCCGCCATTTCGCGCAGCTCAACGGCATGTACGGACGGCGTTGATGCTCGGTAACATCCGCGCCATGCGTTCCGTGCCGCTTCTGCTTCTCGCCGTCGCGCTCTCCGGCTGCGCGCTCTTCGTGCCGAAGCTTCAGACCCCCAAGCTCTCCATCGCCGACATCGAGGTGGTGAAGGCGAATTTCCTCGAGCAGCGGCTGCGGGTTCGCATGCGCGTCGAGAATCCCAACGACCGCAGCCTCCCCATCCAGGGCCTTTCCTATACGGTTTACCTCGGCGGCCAGGAGTTCGCCACCGGCGTCTCCGACGCGAGCTTCGTGGTTCCCGCGCTCGGCACGGCGGAATTCAACATGGATGTCACCGCGAACGCTGCCGGCGCAATCTTCGCCCTATTCAGCAAGCCCCGCGGCCAGGGCATCGACTACCACATGAAGGGCAGGGTCGAGCTCAGCCACGGCTGGCTGCGCTCGATCCCCTTCGAACAGAGCGGCACATTCATGCTCCGATGAGCCGCCGCCGATTGCGTTCGTGATCAAAAAGAAAGACAATGAAGCATAAAACGCAATAAATCGAAACTATCCGGAGCGGCCATGGGGTTGAAACGTCGGAGTTCCTGGATTCTGCCGATGGTGCTGCCGTCCTTGGCCCTGGCCGCGCAGCCAGCGCTGCTCGCATCGGTTGATTCTCATGGCATCTACCGTCTCGGCTTACAGGGCGCATCGGCGCCAACCCTGATATCCGACGTCGCTGCGCAGGTCGATGGCCGCTGGCTGCACGCCAGCGGTTATCCGGCGTGTCGGGTCGTCCGCTCTGCCGGGCAAGGCGTTCTCGGTGCGGCCACTGTCTGGGACGTGACTTGCTCGGGACTCAAGGCGGCGCCCGAGCTGACCTATCGGCTGCGCGTCTACGCTGCATTGCCTTTTGCCGACCTCACTGCCACCGTGCGCAACACCGGCTCGCGGCCCGTGCAGGTCGAGGCTATTCGGGTCGTGGATGCCAGTGGCGGCGACATCGGCGACCTCGGCGCCAGTACAGGCAGCGAGCGCGTCCTGTCGGACAGCTTCAGCGAAGATCGTCCCGCGATGTCGATTCACGCGCTCGCCGATGCCCGCCACGGCATGCATCGCGCGGTCGGGAGCCAGCTCATTTTCAACCGGGAGAGCCACGAGAGTCTCTTCCTCGGCGCACTGAGCTCGGATCGCTTCCTCACCATCCTGCGATTGCGCGTCGCCCCCGGAGCGGGCGAGCCGAGGATTACGAGCTACCAGGTCGACTCGACCGGTACGACTGAAATGGAAGAAGAAAACTCTCTCGAGGAATCCGCTGCCGCCGATCGCATCACCCTCAACCTCCCGGTCGCGCCGGGCGGTGCGCTGTCCTCCGAGGCCCTGACACTCAGCGTCGACCGCGACTATCACCGGCAACTCGAGACCTATGGCGGTCTCATCCGGCGGCTGCACCACGCCAGAGTCATGGCGCCGCCGCTCATGGGCTGGTGGAGCTGGACCGCGTATTACTTCGGCCTGGACGCGGGCGCTGCCGTGACCAACGCCCAATGGCTGGCCGAGCACTTCGAGCGCTACGGCTACACGCTGTTCCACATCGATGAGGGCTATCAGTACGCACGGGGCGAGTACACCACGCCTAACGCGACGCTGTTTCCTCACGGACTCGTCCCGGTGGAGTACGCCGTGCGCGGACTCGGACTGACGCCGGGGATGTGGACGGCGCCCTTCGAAGTGTCGGAACGCTCATGGGTCTTTCAACATCACCCCGACTGGCTGGTAAAGAACGCCGCCGGACGACCCATCCATGCCGGCACCGTAGTCGACGGCAAGGATGCTCTGTACATCCTCGATACGACCAATCCCGGCGCGCAGGCGTACCTGCGGATGACCTACCGCACTCTGGTCCGCGAGTGGGGCATCCACTACATCAAGCTGGATTTCATGGATGACAGCGCCATCGAAGGCTACTACTACCGGCCGCACACGACGGCGATGCAGGCGCAGCGCATCGGATTGCAGATCATTCGCGATGCAGTGGGCAATGACGTCTATCTCGACAAGGACGGCAGCGTCATGCTGAATCCGGTGGGATACGTCGACTATGGACGGATCTCCCAGGATACCGGGCACAGCTTCGGGGCGAGCCGCGATGCGGCCGTTGGCATCGCCGCCCGTTACTTCATGGACCGCAACTTCTTCGTCTCGGATCCCGACGCCTTCACGGTCTCGACGCAACGCATCACCGATCAAACCTGGCACGAAGGCAGCGAGCCGCTGACCCTCAATGAGGCCGAGGTCTCCATGGCGCTCGCCGCCGTGTCCGGCGGCATGCTCGAGATCGGCGACAATCTGCCTTCCCTTCAGGGCTCGCCGGATCGGGTCGCGCTGATCGAGAACCGCGATCTCATCGACATGGTGCGGCTCGGCAAGGCTTCCGTGCCGGTGGATCTGATGAGCTATGCCGACAGCGACCGCCAGCCCAGCATCTTCTTTCTGAAGGAATCCTCGCGGCAGAGCATCCTCACCGTATTCAACTGGACGGAGCATGCCACCCGGCATGTCATCCCACTCGCGAGCCTCGGTCTGTCGCCCGGCGGCGCATATCGCGTCACCGACGTCCTGCGCCCGCAGCAGCCGTCGCCATTCTCCGCAGGCGCCTTCCGTGTCGAGCTGCCGCCGCACTCGGTACGCGTGCTGAAGATCATCGATGCGAGTCAGCCGGCCGCGATGCCGCGCCTCGCCATCGACGTGCCCCGAGTCGTCGGTGTCGGGCCAGCCGGTAGCCTGCGCGGCAACCGTGCAAGGCGGCCAACCGGTGGTGGCCTATCGCTGGGACTTCGGCGACGGTACCGCCACCGACGGTGGCAGCGCGACACACACCTGGACGGAGCCCGGCACTTACAGCATCGGCCTCGAGGCAACCGCCCTCGATGGCTCACAGGTAACACAGCACGCCGACATCCGGATCACCGGCCACCTGTC
This sequence comes from uncultured Pseudomonadota bacterium, assembly GCA_963833085.1. Taxonomy (GTDB): domain Bacteria; phylum Pseudomonadota; class Gammaproteobacteria; order Steroidobacterales; family Steroidobacteraceae; genus 13-2-20CM-66-19. Next base: position 8,195 of record CAWHWV010000003.1, on the reverse strand, counting down.
CACCGTGTTCAGCCCAGCGAAGATTCGGCGCTTGGGTGAGTGAGCCGTGGCCTCAGCGCAGGCCCGGCCACGCGCGCGGGTAGAGCGCCACGGCGTTCTCCCGATAGATCTTGTCCACGACGCTGCGCGGCAGGTGCAGCCCGCGGAACGGACGGTCCAGGTCCGGCGAGCGCAGCTCACGGTCGGTGACCAGGAACAGCCAGTCCCGGCGCCAGTCGGTGGCGATCTCGGCCACCTCCTTCGGATCCTCCGACGGCCCGTAGCCGTTGTCGGTTCCGTACAGTATGCGGTCCTGGTAACGCATGAAGAACCGCCTGACCTTGTCGGGATGCGTCTCCGCCTGATACTCGAGCTGCCCGATGCGGGCGGCCATATCGACATCCGCCTGCGGGAACCGGTCGAGGAAGGCCGCTATCCGGTCGACATCCCACTCCAGAGACGCGAGATGCAATGCATCGAAGCGCAGCTCCGGGTGGGCCGCCAACATCCGGTCGCGGGCCGCCAGGATCGCATCGTGTCCCGGCCTCTCCGGATGCAGGTACATGTAGTACTGCGGATGCTCCCGGTAGTAGTCGACGTCTCCCTTCACGATCATCTTCGAGTAAGGCAGCCAGCAGTCGAGCGGCTCCGCCAGGTGTCCGAGCAGGACGATGTGCTCGCGCTGCAGCATGGAGTAGATCGGCTCCAGCCGCGGGTCGTCCGGCAGCACGTAGCGGCCATTGCTGTCGCGTACGATCATGCCGAAGTTCTTCCAGATCTTCACGCCCACCGCGCCCTGCGCCAGGGCCGTGTTGATCTCGCGCAGTGCCTCGCCCGACCAACCTGGCTCGTTGAAGCCGGCAGCCTGGAACGTACCGGCGAAGGCGACCCGTCCCGGATATCGCCGACGTAGCGAGGCCGCGTCGTGAAGCTGACGCGGCACCGGCCCATGCTCAGGATTGTCGACATTGATCGTGAGGATGTGGAAGCCGTCGCGGGCCGCCTCGGCCACCACCAGGTTGGCCGGTCCCCAGATGTGCATGTGGGCGTCCACCTTCTGCACATGCGCGAAGTCCGTGACCGCGTAATACCGCTCCTGTGCCCGTGCGATCGCCGGAGTCGATGCCAGCAGGCACGCCACGCCTGCTGCGAGCCATGGCGCGAGAATTCGCGCTTTCATCTCAGGCGAGAAGAACTTCCACGCCGCGGCGACGCAGCTCATCGACGACGGCGGCCGGCGCCGCGGAGTCGGTAATGAGCGTGTCCAGCTGCTCCACGCGCGCAATGACCGATATATTCCGGCGCAGCAGCTTGGACGAATCCGCGACGGCGACAACCTGGCGCGCGATGTCGATCATCTTCAGATTGAGGTGCGCTTCCGGCAGGTGTGGTGTCATGACGCCGAGCTTCGGATCGATGGCATCGGCGCCGAGGAACAGCCGGTCGGCCCTGAGCTCCGCGAGCGCGGCCTCGCCGATGTGGCCGGACAGAGAGTTGGACTCGCGGCGCAATATCCCGCCCGGCATGATCAGCCGCACCATCGGTGCGCTCGCCAGCAGCATGGCCACGTTGAGTGCATTGGTGATCACGTTGATCGACTGCAGCGGCGCCTCGCGGATCTGCTTGGCGATCTCGGCAGTGGTGGTGCCGGAGTCGAGAATGATCGTCTCGCCGTCGCGGATGAGTGCAACCGCAACGCGCGCGATGCGAACCTTCTCGGCGTGATGCAGCGTCTCTTTGACCGTGAGGGGCTGATCGAGACCCTCGCGGGGCGGGAGGGCGCCGCCATGGCTGCGAACGAGTGCGCCAGCTCGCTCGAGGGCCGCGAGATCCGCTCGAATCGTGACCGCGGAGGTGGCGAACCGCGCCGCCAGCGCGACGACCGTGACCCTGCCGCGCTCCTGCAACAGGTCACAAATCCGCCGCCGCCGCTCTTCAACGAGCAGTCCTGGCTCCACCGCGTCGTCCGCCGCGTGCAGCTCGACGCCCGCTTCAGCGCGGCGATTGGTGTCGTGCATAGCTCTTTCGATCGCGTTCAATGTGTAAAGGTACATAAGGGACCCGTGCGCCCGCAAATGCAGCCACGATATCTTTCGATATCTTTCGATATTGCCTGATCGGCTTTCGGAATCCACCTTATCACGCCGGCCTTGACGTATCCGTAAGGTCTCGAAATAATCGGTAGAACAGATTAGGTGACTTTCGGTTTCTTTTAATTACAAGGGGGAACTGTGAACCGCCGCGCGGGGCTCATCTACGCCCTGGTCACGACGCTCTTTTGGGGTGTGTGGGGCGCATTCGCCGGCATGCCTGCCGATCACGGCTTCCCCGAGACGCTCATCTATGTGGTGTGGGCGATCACGATGATTCCGCCCGCGCTCTATGCGCTGGCGCGCAGCGGGTGGAGCCTGCAGACCGATCGCCGGTCAGTGCTGCTCGGTGTTGTCATCGGGCTCACCGGCGCGGGAGGGCAGATGCTGCTCTTCCACGCCGTCCATACCGGTCCCACGTACCTCATCTTCCCGCTCATCGCACTGTCACCGGTGGTCACCATCGCGCTGTCACTTCTCTGGCTGCAGGAGCGCACCACGCGCATCGGCGCGCTCGGGATCGTGATTGCCCTTGTCGCCCTGCCGCTGTTCGACTATCAGCCGGGCCAGGGCCTGAGCGGCCACGGCCTCGCCTGGTTTGTCTACTCGCTCATCATCCTCGCGGCCTGGGGCGTGCAGGCCTTCTTCATCAAACTCGCCAACCGCAGCATGAGCGCTGAAGGAATCTTTTTCTATATGACTCTCATGGGGCTCGTGCTCGTACCGGTGGCGCTGTGGATGACGGATTTCTCGCAGCCCATCAACTACGGCCGCGACGGTCCCTATCTCGCCGCAGCCACGCAGATCCTCAACTCCGTGGGCGCGCTGACGCTGGTCTATGCCTTCCGCTACGGCAAAGCGATCGTCGTATCCCCGCTCACCAACGCCGGCGCTCCTCTCATCACCGCGCTGCTCGCGCTCGCGCTCCTGGGCCTGGTCCCGCAGCCACTCAAGATCGCCGGCATCGTGCTGGCCTTCGTCGCCGCGGCCCTGCTTGCCATCGAGCCGGAGGAGGCCACGTGAAGGCACTTCTCGAGCTCGTGCGCCGCCACCGGGCCGGCGAGGCAGTCGGAATCTACTCCGTCTGCTCGGCGCATCCGCTGGCGCTGCGCGCCGCGCTCGAGCACGCGCGCGCCGTGGGCGGCTACGCGTTGATCGAGGCAACGTCCAACCAGGTCAACCAGGAGGGCGGCTACACGGGGCTCCGGCCGGCGCAGTTCCGCGACCTGGTGTTGGAACTGGCGGATCAGAGCGGCCTGCCGCGCGAGCGCGTCCTGCTCGGCGGCGACCACCTGGGTCCCAACGCCTGGCAGTCCCTGTCGGCAGAGGAGGCGCTTGGGCGCGCGGCCGTCATGGTGAGCGAGTATGTGCGCGCGGGCTACCGCAAGATCCACCTCGACTGCTCGATGTCCTGTGCCGATGACCCGCGGGCTCTCTCGGATGACATCGTGGCAGCGCGCACCGCGGCGCTGTGCGGCCATGCCGAAGAGGCCTGGCGGAGCTGCGGCGGTGAGCCCCCGGTCTACGTGGTCGGCACCGAAGTGCCGGTCCCCGGTGGCGCGCAGGAGACCCTGAGCGAGCTCGCGGTCACCGAGCCCCGCGCTGCGCTTGCAACCGTTACCGCCCATCGCTCGGCGTTCATCATGAACGGCCTCCACGGCGCCTGGGATCGGGTCATCGGTCTCGTGGTGCAGCCCGGAGTGGAGTTCGATCACGACCGGGTCATCGACTACCGGCCGGAAAAGGCCCGACACCTCAGCAAGTGCCTCGACGACCTGCCTAACCTCGTATTCGAGGCACACTCCACGGACTACCAGACCGAAGGGGCTCTCAGGGCCCTGGTACGCGATCACTTCGCGATCCTGAAGGTAGGACCCGCCGTCACATTCGCACTGCGTGAGGCGGTGTGGGCGCTCGATCGCATCGAGCGGGAATGGCACGGTGAGGCGCACGCCCTCCGCGTGCGCGAGGCTGTCCTCGACGCCATGCGTGCTGATCCGCAGCACTGGCGCAAGTACTACCACGGCAGCGGGCAAGCTCTCGATCTGCAGCTGGAATACAGCCTGAGCGACCGCATCCGCTACTACTGGCCGGGTGCCGCCGTGGTGGCGGCCCTCGAACGGCTGCGCGCCGCTTTCGATGGCGGCGCGGCGCCGCTCCCGCTCCTCTCGCAATATCTCCCGGCGGCGTACGCGGCAGTGCGCGCCGGCAAGATCTCGACGCGGATGACCGATCTCGTCATCCACCACATCCGGCAGGTTCTCTCCCAGTACTCGCGGGCCTGCGAGCCGCGAACCAAAGAAGAAGGAAACGTATCATGAAGACGTTCCCCGGTCTGACGGCAGCAATAGGCGCCTGCGGCCTCCTTCTCGCTCTGCAGCTGGTAGCTCCCGCGGCCGTGCACGCGGCCGATACCCAGAGCAGCCAGAGCAATCAGAACGATCAGAACACTCAAAGCAACCAGAACAATCAAAACAACCAGAACAATCAAAACAACCAGAACAGCACCGCCGGCACGGGCGGCGCAAACAACACCAGCGCTACCTCCGACCAGCTCAGCGAGATCGTCGTCACCGGCATCTCGGCGGACCTGGAGAAGGCGCTCGACACCAAGGAGTTCGCGCCCGTCATGCTCGATTCGATCGACTCGACCGAGCTCGGCCGCTTCCCGGACGCCGATGTGGCCGATTCACTCGAGCATCTGCCCGGCATCACGGTCTCGCGCACGACGGGCGGCGAGGGTCAGAAAATCACCGTGCAGGGTCTGAGCTCCGAATACAACATCGTCACCATGGACAACCGGATCCTCGCGAGCGACGACTCCGGCCGCGACATCGCCTTCGACGTGCTGCCGGCGGAGCTCATCACCGGCGCCGACGTGCTCAAGTCGCCGGAGGCATCCGCGGTCGAGGGCAGCATCGGCGGCACGGTGAATCTGCACACTGCCAGTGCCTTCGATCATCCGGGCTTCCATGCCGATGCGCATGGTGAAGGCGACTGGAACGACATGTCGGAGCTGGCGAGCAAGAAGTTCTCGGCTTTCATCAGCGACACCAATGCCGATCGGACGCTCGGGTTCGTGCTCGGCGCGGTGGATACGGATCTCAAGTCGCGCACCGACTCGCTGAACGCCTACAATCAGAACATCTACGGCCCCATCAGCTATCCGTACCCGCCCGATGGAGTCACGCCGCCCCCGGGATCCACGCCGCTCGTCGCCACACCCTGCTGCATCACCTTCGGCTCGATCTTCGATGACAAGAAGCGCACCGGTCTGATCGGCAATCTGGAGTGGCGTCCGAGCGAAAAGTTCCGCCTCAAAGCCGACGGACTGTGGACCCATTTGAATGACCCGCAGATCGGCTACAACGAGTCGTACTACTTCGCGGCCAATCCGAACGGCACGCCGTTCGGGCCCAACCCCACCATACAGAATGGCGTCATCACCGCGATGACAGTGAACAACTTCCAGCCGGAGATGGTGAACAACACCATCAATCGCAAGGTCGATACGTTCCTCTACGGTCTCAACGCGCAGTGGCAGCCGACCGACAGCCTCACCTTCGGCGCCGACCTCTACCGCTCCACCGCGAGCCGCCCGGAGGGTGGCCAGGACACCTTCGTGACTGCCGGCCTGGTCAACGACCAGCCGACCGCCGAGGACATCCTCAACTTCGCCGACGTGCCCAACAGTCTGCCGGATATCAACGTGGCCGTGCCGCCGAGCCAGCTTGGCCTGTCGGCATGCCCCGCCGGCACGGCCAGCACGACCAATGCCGGGTACTGCTCCTATACGGCGCTGATGAACTCCCGCTATCTCAACAACAACAACTACTGGTCGACGCACTACGTGGGTCTGAACGGCTTCTCGGTGCACGACAAGATCACCGGGCTGACGCTGAGCGGCGCGTGGCGGGCCGACATGGGCCCGTTCGAGCAGCTGCTCTTCGGGGTGGGCGGCACCGACCGCGATAAGGAGCAGGTCGACTCTGACAACGACTGGACCAACGGCTCGGGCGAATACGGCACGCTTTACCAGACCGCCGGCTGCCCGGTGCAATGCAACCCTTACTCGTTCGGCTCGCAGGGATTCGACGTCGTGCAGCTGATGTCGCTGCCGAACTTCATGGAGGGAGCCGGCGGCTCATATCCCATGGTGCTCCCGGAGCTCAATGTCGGGCAGCTGCTCGCTTTCCTCAAGAGCCTCAACGGCAAGCCCAATCCCTTCTACTGCTCCTCTCTGCCCTGCAGCTCACCCTTCGATTTCGCGCAGTTCCTGCCTCAAGTCAACGCCTCCAACTCCTATGCGGTGACGGAAAAGACCATCTCGGGTTATCTGGAGGGTGACTTCGGCGGCTCGCGCTGGTCGGGCAACGTGGGCCTCCGTATGGTGCACACCACGACGACTGCCAATACCGCGCCCGCCGTGCCGGTGTCATTATGGACCCCATCGAATACGGCGAGCAGTACGCAGACCTGGAACGTTCAATACGGGAATTCGCAGGCGCTCGGCGGCAAGGGCAGCTACACGCTGGCGCTGCCCTCGCTGAACTTCGCCTACTGGGTGGTCCAAAATCGGCTGCAGGCCCGCGTGGCCGTGGCCCAGACGATGGCGCGACCGGACTTGAGCGAGTTGGCGCCGACGTCGACCAACAATGCTGAGAACGGCACTCCGGAGCTTGACTACAACGGCACGGCGGGTTTGAAGCCGATCCGCGCGAACCAGGCGGACCTGTCGCTCGAGTGGTACTACTCACCCCATTCCGCGCTCACGGCGGACGTGTTCGCCAAGAGGGTTATGGACGACATCTACGATGCCGTCTCCACCAACGTCAACCTGGGTACTACTGAGTATGTCGGCGGGCCACCGGGCACGGTGAAGGGCACACCCTTCCTGTGGACGGTCACAGCACCAGCGAACGGCGCCGAGAGCACGTATTCGGGCGTGGAGCTCACCTGGCAGGAGATCCTGCTCGATGGCTTCGGGACTCGCATGCAGTTCACCGCCACCCGTACCCGCAGCTACGATCAGTACGGCAACTTCGTGGGCGCGATCAACGCCGCGCCGCCGACCACATACACGATCGGTTTCTTCTACGACAAGGGGCCGATCAGTGCGGATGTCAACTGGGATCACCAGTCGAGCTTCACCGCCGAATGCTCGGAATGCACGGAAGTTCCCGGTTGGCCCGCGATTACCCAGAAGTTCGATTGGGTCACGGCGAGTCTGCACTACCGCCTGCCGTACGGCCTGGAGATCTATTGGGAAGGCAAGAATCTCAGCAATTCGATCGCGCGCACATATCTCAACGGCAATCCGCTCCTGCCTTGGGCGCCCGGCCAGAACACCGGCGGCAGCGAGAGCGGCGTAGGCTATGGCTACAGCGCCTTCGGACGAACCTACGTAGTGGGGCTTTCCTGGCGTTACTGACAACGGAAGGTGGCACGGATGAACGACTCCACAGAGCTCCTGGGTTTGAGCGCGGCGCAGATCCGCGCATCGGGCGCGCAGTCGACGACGCGCGAGATCGCGCAGCAACCGAAGCTGTGGCCGGAGATCGCGCGCCAGATCGCTGCCGATAGCGGCCTCGAGGCGTATCTGGCGCCGCTCCTCGGCAACAGCGCGCTGCGCATTGTGCTCACGGGCGCCGGCACCTCCGCCTACATCGGCAACTGCCTGGCGCCGGCGCTCTCCAAGGCCGGCCGCCAGGCCGAAGCGATTCCGACCACGGACATCGTCGCGAGCCCGCAGAGCACGCTGGCGCCGAAGACGCCGACTCTGATGGTTCACTTCGCGCGCTCCGGCAACAGCCCCGAGAGCGTGGCCGCCCTCGAGCTCGCGGAGTGGCAGATCGAGCACTGTCATCATCTGATCGTCACGTGCAACGCCGAAGGCGAGCTCGGTCGCTGCGCCCGCGGCCTGCGGCACGCTTACTCAATCGTGCTGCCGGAGGCCTGCAACGACCAGGGCTTCGCCATGACCTCGAGCTTCACGGGGATGCTGCTGGCGGCGGCGATAGGGCTCGGAGCCGTGGGCGCGGAGCAGGGACGGATCGGGGCGATCGCCACGCTGGGTACCGAGATCCTGACGACCCAGGTGCCGCTCGCGGCGAACCTGGTGCGGGC
>CAWHWV010000002.1:0-156624 GCA_963833085.1 uncultured Pseudomonadota bacterium | reverse complement strand
GTTCTCGCTCTCCGCGGGTCTCACCCAGCCGATCTTTCGCGGCGGCGCGGTTCTCGGGCAATACCGGATGAGCAAGGCCCGCTACGATGAGCTGCTCGCCGACTACCACAAGGCGGTGATCTCGGCGTTCGGTAACGTCGAAGACTCGCTTGCGGCCGTGAGCGATACCGAGGATCAGTTGCAGCGCCAGCAGATTGCCGCCGACAAGGCGCGCGGCGCCTACGAGATGTCGCAGTATCAGTTCCATGCCGGCACCGTGAACATTCTGACGGTGCTGAGCACCGAGACCGCCCTCTTCAGCGCCGAGGACGCGCTCGCGCAGGCGCAGCTCGCGCATCTGCAGGCGCTCGTCGGCCTGTTCAACGCGCTGGGCGGCGGTTGGACCAGTCAGACTCTTTCGAGGCATTCGCCGTGACAATTCCGATGCGACTGAGCCGCACGCGGCTCGTGATGGGTGCGGCGGGCATCGCCGCCGTGACGCTCTTCGCCTGGCTGCTGAAGCCCGCGCACGCGAGCTCGCAGCACCAGGCGGCACCGGCGGCGGTCGAGGTGAGCACCGCGCCGGTCGTCGCGCGGAACGTGCCGATCTATCTCGAGGGGCTCGGCACCGTGCAGGCGTTTTACACGGTCAAAATGACTGCGCAGGTGGATGGACAGCTCACCCAGGTGGCCTTCGTGGAAGGTCAGCAGGTGAAGCGCGGCCAGCTGCTGGCGCAGATCGATCCGCGCCCCTATCAGGCCGCCCTCGATGGGGCGCGAGCCGCGCTCGCGAAGGACACGGCGCAGCTCGCCGACGCGCACAAGGACCTGGCGCGATATGTGTTCCTCGAGCCCAAGAAACTCGCCAGTCAACAGCAGGTCGACAGCCAGCGCGCCCTGGTCGCGCAGCTCAAAGCCCAGACCGAGGCCGACCAGGCCGCCATCGAGAGCGCCGCGACGCAGCTCAGCTACACCCGGATCACCTCGCCCATCAACGGGCGCACGGGCATCCGCCTGGTCGATCCCGGCAACATCGTCCACTCGACCGACACGACCGGCATCGTCGTGCTGACGCAGCTGCAGCCGATCACCGCGATCTTCACCTTGCCCGAGGACACCTTCGAGGCCGTCGCCGGCGCAATGGCGAAGGGGACCGGTGAGTGCCATCGCGACCTCCCAGCAGGGCGACGGCACCGCGCTCGACCAGGGCACCGTCAAGCTGATCGACAACCAGATCGACACGACGACCGGCACCATCCGCCTGAAGGCCGTCTTCCCCAACACGAAGCTCAAGCTCTGGCCCGGGCAATTCGTCAACGTGCGCCTGCTCGAGCGCACCGACGAGAACGCCCTGACGGTACCGGCGGCGGCGCTGCAGCGCGGACCTGACGGGATGTTCGTGTATGTCGTGCAGCCCGACTCCACGGTGACCATGCAGCCGATCGAGGTCGCCAACAACAGCGAGAGTTTCGCGATCGTCACCAAGGGCCTGAAGGCGGGCCAGAGGGTGGCGACCAGCAACCTCTTCAGGCTGGAGCCGGGGGCGCGCGTGCGGGTAGAGCTCAAGCGTCATGAGCATCTCCGCACCCTTCATCCGCAGGCCCGTCGCCACCTCCCTCCTGATGGCGGGGATTCTCCTCGTCGGGATCGTCGCCTTTCCGATGCTGCCGGTGGCGCCGCTGCCGCAGGTCGATTTCCCGACCGTCCAGGTGAGCGCCAGCCTGCCCGGCGCGAGCCCCGAGACCATGGCCTCCGCGGTCGCAACGCCGATCGAGTACCAGATCATGGCCATCCCGGGGGTGACGCAGCTCACCTCGCAGAGCGTGCTCGGGTCGACCTCGATCACCGTGCAGTTCGATCTCAACCGCAACATCGACGCCGCGGCGCAGGACGTTCAGGCCGCCATCGATGCGGCAGCCGGCCAGCTGCCGAAGGACCTGCCGACCCCGCCCTCCTACCGCAAGACCAACCCGGCCGATTCGCCGATCCTGATCTTCGCGGTTCACTCCGACACTCTGCCCATCACGACCGTGGACGACTACGCGGAAAACATCCTGGTCCAGCAGATGTCGCGGGTCGATGGCGTCGGGCAGGTCTCGATCGGTGGTCAGCAGAAGCCCGCCATCCGCGTCCAGGTCGACCCCGCGAAGATGGCCAACATGGGCATTCAGCTCACGGATGTCGAGAGCGTCATCCAGACGGCCACCGTGGACTCCCCGAAGGGCTCCATCAACGGAACCCTGCACAGCTTTGCGATCTACGACAACGATCAGCTCGTCACCGCCAAGCCATGGAACGACATCATCGTCGCCTACCGCAATGGAGCGCCGGTTCGCATCCGTGACATCGGAACCGCGGTGCGCGGGGCCGAAAACACGCAGATGTCCGCTTACCAGAACGGCAAGCCGGGCGTGATCCTGATGATCTTCAAGCAGCCGGGCGCAAACGTCATCGATACCGTCCGACGCGTGAAGGCGATATTGCCAAGCGCCATGGCGTCCATCCCGCCAGGGATCAAACTCGACCTCATCAACGACCGTACCATAACCATCAACGCGTCGGTGCATGACGTCGAATACACGTTGATGCTGACCATCTCACTGGTCGTGCTGGTGATCTTTCTCTTCCTGCGAAACGCGTGGGCGACCATCATTCCAGGTGTGACGGTGCCGCTGGCGCTGCTCGGCACGTGCGCGATGATGTACGTGCTGGGATACAGCCTCGACAATCTGTCGCTGATGGGTCTGACGATCGCCGTCGGGTTCGTGGTCGACGATGCCATCGTCATGCTCGAGAACATCTACCGTCATATCGAGGCGGGGATGTCGCCCCTCGAGGCGTCGTTGAAAGGAGCCGGGGAGATCGGCTTCACGATCATGTCGATCAGCCTCTCCCTGATCGCCGTGTTCATACCCTTGCTGCTCATGGGCGGGATCGTCGGGCGCCTGTTCCGTGAGTTCGCCATCACCGTCACTCTGACCATCGTGGTCTCCGCCTTCGTCGCGCTCACTCTGTCGCCGATGATGTGCTCGCTCTTCCTGCGGGATGAGCGCCACGTCCGCCATGGCCGGTTCTACGCGGCGTGCGAGCGCGTCTTCGACAAGTCGCTCGCGCTCTACGAGCGCGGCCTCGATTTCGTGCTACGCCATCAGCCCGAAACGCTGGCAGTCTTCGTCGCCACCATCGTGATCGCTGGCGTCCTCTACGTCGTCGAGCCCAAAGGCTTCTTCCCGCAGGAGGACACGAGCCTGATCAAAGGCATCACGGATGCCTCCCAGGACATCTCCTTCAATGAGATGAACAGGAAGGTGCAGCAGCTGATGGCGGTGGTCTCGAAGGACCCGGACGTCTCGGCGTCGATGGCATTCGTCGGCGGCGGACATCCGCTCAACAACGGATTCACCATGTTCACCCTCAAGCCGCGCGATCAGCGCAAGGCGGACGCCGATCAGATCATCCGCCGGCTGCGCAAGCAGCTCGAGAAGGTGCCGGGCGCGACGATCTACCTGCAGTCGGCTCAGGATGTAAACGTCGGCGGGCGGACCTCGCGCACCCAGTACCAGTACACGCTGCAGGATGCCGATCTCAGCGAGCTGAGCCAGTGGGCGCCGAAGATGCTGACGGCCATGCAGAAGCTCCCCCAGCTCTCCGACGTGGCCACGGACCAGCAGACCAACAGCACGCAGTTGAAGGTGGACATCGATCGCGATCAGGCTTCCCGTTTCGGCATCCCGATCTCGCAGATCGACCAGACGCTCTACGATGCCTTTGGACAGAACGAGGTGACGCAGTACTTCACTCAGCTCAATGCCTACCACGTCATCCTGGAGATCCCGCCGAAGCTGCAGCAGGACCCGAATTCCCTTCACCTGCTCTATATCCGCTCACCGCTCACCGGGCAGATGGTGCCGCTCTCCACGCTGGTGAAATTCGATACCCAACACGCGACCGTCCTCTCCATCAATCACCAGAACCAGTTTCCCTGCGTGACGCTGTCGTTCAATCTGGCGCCGGGCTACGCGCTCGGCCAGGCGGTCGACGCCATTCAAAAGGCGGCTGACGGCCTGCAGATGCCGGCGACGATCACTCCCACCTTCCAGGGTACGGCGCAGGCGTTCCAGGCCTCGCTGAAAAGCGAGCCGTATCTGATCCTGGCCGCGATCGTGGTCGTGTACATTATTCTCGGCATGCTGTACGAGAGCTATATCCACCCGCTCACGATTCTCTCGACGCTGCCGTCGGCGGGCGTGGGGGCACTGCTGATGCTGATGGCGTTCCATTTCGACCTGTCGATCATCGCCCTCGTCGGCATCATCCTCCTCATCGGCATCGTGAAGAAGAACGGCATCATGATGGTGGACTTCGCGATCCAGGCGGAGCGCGAGGAGCACCTGCCGCCGGTGGCATCGATCCGCAAGGCGTGCTTGCTGCGCTTCCGGCCGATCATGATGACTACCATGTCGGCGCTGCTCGGTGCGCTGCCCCTGATGCTCGGTCACGGTACCGGCTCCGAGCTGCGCCAGCCGCTCGGCTACACCATGGTGGGCGGACTCCTCCTCAGCCAGACGCTGACCCTCTTCACCACGCCGGTGATCTATCTCTACCTCGACCGGCTGAACACCCGGCTGACCTCGTGGTGGGGACGGGCACATCACGAGGAGGAGGCAGCGGCCGTGGCGATTGCGCGCCATCCGGCGATCGAGTCGCAGTCATGAAGATCCTCGTCGTCGAGGACAACGAGCGGATGGCGCGATTCGTCACCAAGGGCCTGACGGAGGCGGGCCACATCACCGACCATGCCGAGAACGGCCGCGACGGCCTCTTTCTCGCGGTGAGCGAGCGCTACGACGTCATCATCATGGATCGCATGCTGCCGGGCAACATCGACGGGCTCGCCATCATCGATGCGCTGCGCAAGGCCGAGAATCACACTCCCATCCTCATCCTGAGCGCCCTGGGCGAGGTCGATGAGAGGATCAAGGGTCTGCGTGCGGGCGGCGACGACTATCTCACCAAGCCGTTCGCATTCGGCGAGCTGCTCGCGCGCATCGACGTCCTCAGCCGCCGCCGCCGGCAGGACAGCGCGCAGACCGCGCTCGAAGTGGGTGATCTGCGCATCGACCTGCTGACCCGCAAAGTGTGGCGCGGCTCGCGGCCGATCCAACTGCAGCCGCGGGAGTTCAAGCTGCTCGAGTACCTCATGCGTCATGCCGGCCAGGTGGTGACGCGTACCATGCTGCTCGAGAACGTGTGGGACTATCACTTCGACCCGGAGACGAACGTGGTCGACGTGCACATCAGCAAGCTCAGGCAGAAGATCGAGGCGGAGAGCGAGCGCCAGCTTCTGCGGACGGTCCGCAACGCAGGGTATATGATCAGCGCCGAGCCGCCGCCCGCTCCAGGCATCACACCAGGCACCGCCTGAGGGGCGAGCCGGCGCCGTACACAGCATATGGCCCGAGTCTTCCGCTCATCCGCCGCCACTCTCGCGACCGGCTACGTGCTGCTCGCCTTCGTCGCGCTGGTGCTCTTCGCCGCGCCGCTACGCTATGCGTGGCAGGCAACCATCGAGGACTTCCGCGTCGAGCTCCTGCAGGAGGACTCGCAGCGCCTGCGGCACGTCTTCGAGCTCCGCGGTCCGGCAGGGCTCACAGCCTTCGTCGACGAGCGCGTCAGGATGCAGATCCCCGGCGAGCGGATGCTCCTGTTCGTAGGTCCCGGCGGCCGGCCGCTGGCCGGCAACATTCCCGCCTGGCCGCGCAGCGTCCCCACCCGCGCCGGCAACTACACTCTCCCCGTCGACCTCGACGGCCGGCACGCCAACGTTGCCATGGTGCTGACGGCGCTCCCGGGCGGCTACCGCCTGCTGGTCGGGCGCGACGTCGATCGCTTCGCGCCCATCGAGCGGCGGTTCTGGTACGGCCTCGCCGCCGCGGTGGCGGTGCTGACGGTGGCCGGGATCATCGGCGCCCTGCTCATCCGCCATGCGCTGCTCGCACGCATCCAGGGAATTCAACGGACGGTAGCCGCGATCATGCGCGGCGATCTCAGCCACCGGCTCGACGTCCGCTCGCGCGGCGATGAGCTCGACACGCTGGCGCAGACGATCAACCGGCTGCTGGAGCAGGTCGAGCAGCTCGTGCACGGCATCGCGAACGTCTCGAACTCCATTGCCCACGACCTGCGCACGCCGCTCGCGGAGCTGCGCTCTCGCCTCGAAGAGCTCGCCCTCACCCGGCCGCCGGCCGAAGAGGCGTTCGCGGAGGTCGATGCCGCGGTGGCGGATGTCGACGGAGTGATCCGCATCTTCAATGCCCTGCTGCGGCTCGCCGAGATCGACTCGGGACTGCGCCGCTCCAACTTCGTGGCGACCGATGTCACCGAGATCGTCGCCAGGGCGGTCGATTTCTATCTCCCGGCCGCGGAGCTCAAGGGGCACACCCTCTCCTTCCGCGATCCGGGCCCGGTGTGGGCGCGGTGCGATCCGGTATTGCTCGCCCAGGCGGTCAACAACCTCATCGACAACTCGCTCAAGTTCGTCGCGGCGGGCGGCCACATCGGCATCGAGTTGGTGTACCCGAGCGAGCAGTCGGTCGCCGTCGTCGTGGCCGATGACGGCCCCGGCATTCCGGAGCGCGACCGGCCCAAGGCCGCGGAGCGCTTCTTCCGCGGCGATGCCAGCCGCGGCACCCCGGGGGTGGGACTGGGTCTGAGCCTGGTGCAGGCCATCGCCAAGCTGCACGGCGGCTCGCTCGAGCTCGGCGACAACGAGCCCGGCCTGCGGGCGAGCATGATCATCGAGCGCGGCCCGAGAGCGCCCGGCGCGGCCGCCGAGCAAACTCCTGTCGCTGTCGGCGGACCGCGGCACGATGTCGAAATCACTGCCTGAGAAGGCGCCAACACGGCGCCGCCGGCGCCGGCACCAAGGAGTCGAGCAGTGCCCAGCTTCTTCATCGAGCGCCCGGTTTTCGCGTGGGTCATCGCCATCCTGCTATGCCTCTTCGGCGGCATCGCGCTGCGCTCGATGGGGGTCGACTCCTATCCGGACATCGCGCCGCCGCAGGTAACGGTCACCGCCAACTATCCCGGCGCCAGCGCCGCGACCATGGAGTCGACGGTTACCCAGGTCATCGAGCAGCAGCTCACCGGCATCGACAACCTGCTGTATTTCAGCTCGACCTCGGGCTCCAACGGCCAGACGGTCCTCACCCTCACCTTCGGCACCGGGACCAACCCCGATATCGCGGAGGTCCAGGTCCAGAACAAAGTCAACCTGGCGGAGCCGCTGCTGCCGTCCGAAGTCACGCGCCAGGGCATCACGGTCGCCAAGGCGAGCCCCGACATTCTGCTCTTCATCGGCCTGTATTCGAGCAATCCCTCGGTCGACAGCGCGCGGCTCGACGATATCCTGGCCTCGCAGATCGAACCCGAGATCGCGCGCATCAACGGCGTCGGCAGCACCCTCTTGATCGGCTCCGAGTACGCCGTCCGCATCTGGCTGGATCCCCACAAGCTGCAAGGATATGGCCTGTCGACGACCCAGGTGCTCAACGCGGTGGAGGCGCAGAACGCGCAGTTCGCCGCCGGCGCGATCGGCGCCGACCCGGCGATCAAGGGTCAGGAGTTCACCGCCACCGTCTCAGGCGATTCGCTCTTCACCTCGCTGCGGGAGTTCCGCAACATCATCCTGCGCGCCAACAGCAACGGCAGCGTCGTCATGCTGGGTGACGTCGCCACCATCTCCTTCGGCGGGCAAAACTACGGCCAGGCGGCGCGGTACGACGGCCAGCCGGCGGGCGGCCTCGCCGTATTCCTGTCTCCGGGTAACAACGCGCTCGCCGTGGCCGATGCGGTGAAGGCGGAGATGGCCGAGCTCGCGCGCACCCTGCCGCCCGGCGTGAAGTGGACCGTTCCCTACGACACGACACCTTTCATCACCGCGTCGATCCACGAGGTCCTCAGGACGCTCGGCGAAGCGATCGTGCTGGTGTTCCTGGTGATGCTCGTGTTCCTGCAGAACCTGCGCGCCACCGTCATCCCGACCCTGGTGATCCCGGTCGCCCTGCTCGGCACCTTCGTGGGGCTGGCGGTGCTGCATTTCTCGGTGAATCAGCTCACGCTGTTCGGCATGGTGCTGGCCATCGGGATCGTCGTCGACGATGCGATAGTGGTCATCGAGAACGTCGAGCGCATCATGACCGAGGAGCACCTCGAGCCGCACGCTGCGACGCGCAAGGCGATGACGCAGATCACCGGAGCGATCATCGCGATCACAGTGGTGTTGACCGCGGTGTTCGTGCCCTCGGCGCTGCAAGCCGGCGCCACGGGGATCATCTATGCGCAGTTCGCGCTGACCATCGCCGTGTCGATGGCGATTTCGGCGTTCCTGGCGCTGTCGTTCACGCCGGCGCTGTGCGCGGCGCTGCTCAGGCCGGAACGCCACGAAGGCAGGAATGTGCTGTTCCGCTGGTTCGATCGCGCCTTCAACAGTACCGCGCACATCTACCAGGGGCACGTCGGCAGTGCCATCCGACACGCTCCGCGCTGGATGATGATCTTCGCGCTGGTGTCGGTACTGGCCGGCTTCCTCTACCTGCACATGCCGACGAGCTTCGTCCCTGACGAGGACCAGGGCTTCATGCTGGCGCTGGTCAACCTGCCGCCCGACGCGACGCTGCAGCGCACCGATCAGGTCATGAGCCAGTTGCGGGCCAGGCTGCTGCACAGCCCGCTCGGCAAGGACATCGCCGGCATCTTCCAACCGGAAGGCTTCAGCTTCGTCGGCAGCAGCGAGAACGTCGGCATGGCCTTCATCAAGCTGACCGACTGGAGCAAGCGCTCGCAGACCGCGATGCAGTTGATCCCGCAGGCCAACAAGCTGGCGGCGGCGGTGTCCGGCGCGCAGATTTTCGCCGTCAACCTGCCGACGATTCGCGGCCTCAGCCGCTTCGGCGGCATCGACCTCTACCTGCTCGCGCGCACCGGACAGACGCACCAGGAGCTCGACACCGCCGGCAAGACTCTGGTGGCCGACTCGGCCAGGAATCCGATGCTGTACCAGGTCCGCGAGAATGCCCTGCCCAGCGCGTCGCAGCTCGATATCTCGGTCAACCGCAAGCAGGCCGCCTCGATGGGCCTGTCGCTGAGTGATGTCTACGCCACCATCGACACCGAGCTCGCGCCCATGTACATCAACCAGATGTCCTACGGCGGGCGCATCAAGCAGGTCTACATCCAGGACCAGCCGGAGTACCGCATGGACAGCGGCGCGCTGCAGCGGCTGTACACGCCATCGACCGATGCGCCGCTCAATTCCTCGACGCCGACCTCATCCGGGAGCAGCTCGCAGGCGAGCCTGGACAACATGATTCCGCTGTCGAGCGTGATCGACACCAAATGGACCATCGGGGCCGCCGTGCTGCAGCGCTACAACGGCTATCCCGCGCTCGAGATCGTGGGCAACCCGGGAGCCGGCTATACGACGGGCCAGGCGATGAACGCCGTGCAGAGCATGGTCCGCAAGTCGCTCCCGCCCGGCTACGGCGCGGATTGGACCGGTCAGTCGTACCAGGAGCTGCTGTCCGGAAACTCGGCGCCGGCGCTGATGGGCCTGTCCATCTTCGTCGTGTTCCTCGGCCTGGCCGCGCTGTACGAGAGCTGGTCGATCCCCATCGCCGTCCTGCTCGTGGTGCCGCTCGGTCTGCTCGGCATGATCACCTTCTGCCGGCTGGCCCATGTTCCCAACGACATCTACTTCAAGATCGGGCTGGTCACGGTCATCGGCCTGGCCGCGAAGAACGCGATCCTGATCGTCGAGTTCGCAGTGCAGAGCCAGGCCGCCGGCGCGTCGCTGTTCGATGCGGTCGTCACCGCCGCGCGCCTGCGGCTGCGCCCGATCCTGATGACCTCGTTCGCCTTCATACTCGGCGTGCTGCCGCTGGTTCTGTCGACCGGCGCCGGCGCGGTGTCGCGGCACGAGATCGGCACCGGCGTGATCGGCGGCATGTTGTTCGCGACCCTATTCGGGCTGCTGCTGATCCCGGTGTTCTACGTGACCGTACGCCGCGTGCTAGGTGATCTGTTGCACCACGCCGCGCCCGCGGCGGGGTCCGAAACTCCTCAGTAATGGAACTTGTAGTGTAGCTCCGCATAGATCTGGAACGGGTCGTTCCAGTGCACGCCGCCGAAGGTCAGGCTGTTGTCGGTCAGCAGGTGCTTGTTGGTGACGTTGAGGCCGGTCAACGAGAGCGACAGGTCGCGGGTAATGTCACGTCCCATGGATAGGTCGAGCGTCGTATAGCTCGGCAGGTGGGTCGTCGGCCCATCGTTGGACAGTCCCGAATTGGCCGACAGGTTGGCGCCGATGAAGAACCGGTCCGGCAGGCTGGCGTTGTAGCCGACGTTGAGCGTGTTGCGCTGATCGTGATCGAGCCCCGTATAGGTGGGGCCGCAGCTCGGTGCCCGGCACCACCAGGCCGCCGGTGATCGCGCCGAAGCATTCCGCGGTCTGGTTCGAGTAGGCCAGATGCACCTGTCCGTATCGCCAGAAGGCCGGCGAGCGCACCGTGAGCTCGCGCCCCTCGATGAGCGCTCCCTGGTCGGTGATCGGCAGGTAGATGTCGGATTCGCCGATCGGATTGTGATCGAAGAAGTTCCGCGACTGGGTGACGAAGTAGTCCGCCTCGACAGTCCAGCCCATCAACCGGGATCGTCACGCCAAACTGACGCTCCGTGTCGCGCTCGCCGTGCAGCGGCAGGAACGAAGTGTCTTGTGTGGTCGCGTAGCTGACAAAAGGCCCCGAGAGCGTCTCGAGAGGCGGCGCCTGATAGTACTTGCCCCAGAAGGCGCTCAGCACCCAGTTGAGATGCGGCAGCTTCACTGTGGTGCCGAGCCGTGGATCGGTCGCGTTCTCGGTGACGAGACCGCGGAAATGCGACTGGCGCACGCCCGCCGTGAAGTTGAGCCAGTCCGTCGCGTCATAGGTGTCCTGCAACCATGCATCGAGGAGCTCGCCGGTGGGATTCTCCAGCTGCGTGATCGGCGGCGAGCTGCCATCGGTGGTCACCAGGTTGAAATTGGCCTGATCCTGCTGGGCGAAGCCGTAGGCGCCGACGTCCAGATGGTTACGGCTGAAGTGCATCCGCAGGTTTTCTTCGGCGCCCTCGTACTGCGAGCTGTGGTGGAAGGTGGTGATGGTCGGATAGTCGTCGTGTGCCGCCGTCGTAATCCGCCCGCTCGAAGTGATACATGATCGAGCTAGTGAGCACCGCGTTGTTCGTGAACGTGTGCGCCCACGACAGGAGGGCGAAATTGTCCGCCTCGCCCTGCTCGATCGCCGAATTGCCCGAGGCAGTCCGGGGCGTCGTCGAGCGGCGCGGTGCAGTCCGGTATCTGGTAATCATCCTGCCGCGCCTGGGCGACCAGGCTCACCTCATCCTGCGAGTTGGGCACATATTGCAGGTTGGTGAACGCTCCATATCCCTGCGTCTGGTCGTGGATCACCTGGGAGACCGGCGTCTGCAGGCCCAGGTCGCTGCGATTACCCTCGAGGCTCGTGTAGTACGCGAAATCGCTCGTGTGGCTTGCTGCGCTCACGTAATCGTCGGTCTGGCCGAAATTGCCCGCGGTGACGTCGGCAACCGCCTGGTTCTGAACGGTCGAAGCCGGTGTTCGGGATCACGTTGAAGATGCCGTAGGTGCGGTCGCCCTCGTCGGCGCCGTAGCTGCCGCGCTCGGCGCCGAGGGTCTGGATATCCTCTGGGTTGACCTCCGGGCCCAGGTTCTCGGCGATGTTCGTGTTTGGAATCTCGACGCCGTCTATCAGCCAGTTCGTCTGATGGCCGCCGCGGATGTGCAGCATGTCATGGGCTTCGTACGCCCCCGGAACGTAATCGGTGATCATCGCGAGACTGTTCACGTTGGTCGCACCGGGGGTGACGCTCGATGTCCTGGTCGCTCACGAGCGTGATGGGCGTCATCGAGGCGACGACCGGCGGCGGCACGGCGACGGCGCTCACGACCACTTGCTGCCAGCTTGGCGGTGCGCTGGAGCAGGATATGGGGACTCGGAAAGTATCCGGACTCGACCGTCACCGGCTGTGCTGGAGGTGAGGAACCCCTTCCGGCTGACGGACAGCCGGTAGGTACCGAGCTCCACGTTCGGAAATTCGAACTGACCACGTGCGTCGGTCTTCACCGTGCGGATTGCACCGAGCAACCGACTGCAGGCTGACGCGCGCCCCGGCTACGGGCTTGGCATGCGCATCCTGCACCACGCCGCTGATGTTGCCGAACGCCGCCGCCCAAGCGTGCGTGGGCACGAGCAGGGTCAGCGCAAAAAGCAACGCGAATAGAGCCGCGTGTGCCGTAGGCGCGCGGCCGGCAAAACTTGATTTCAAACGAATGCTCCCGCGGACCGTCGTGGCCCGCACCGGGTTTCGGCTACAGCCGCGCGTCAGCCGCGGAGACTCACCCCGCGGCCGTCGAGACGGCTGATCATCGAATCGAGGTTAGATGGGAGCGGGAGGGCCGCGGGCCTGGGGAATGTGGACGAAGCGGTTGCCGACGGGCGCCGGCACTGGCGCGAGAACGACTCCCAGGCATGCGATGAGCAGCCCCAGTGCCACCACGAGCAGGGGCGGCGGCGCGGAGCTGAATCCAGTGGTGAGGGCGCAGTAAGCGTCGCCGTCCGCGTCCCCATGCCCTTGCTGATGCTGCTGCTGTATCGGCGGGAAGCCGTCGGGGCAGATCATCACCGAGAGCGTGCCATCCGTCGCGGGCATGAAGCCGACGGGCACGAGCACGCGCAAGGCGACAGCGAGCAGGATCAGCAGCAGGAGCCGCGGCCGGGCGGTACGCCGCGAAGGCCCGCAGAGGAGCGGACCGGTGAAGGCCTTCTGTCGCGCGCAGCCCATGATTTTCGTTACAGGAACGCTCCACCCTCTGCCCGGCACCGGGCTAGGACCAGCATACTACGCGTCAGTTCCCGATATCGTTAAAACGAGTACCCCGCCGAGACCACCAGCGTCATCGGAAAGAACTGGATCTGCGAGGTGCGGAGGATCCCGCCCGTGTCCGCCGTCAGCTTGGTGTCGACGATAGCGGCGGAGTACGAGGCATAGACGTGCCAGCGATCGGTGATCGCGTAGCTCAGCCCGACCGTCGCGGCCGGCCCGAGCGCCGCCGGCAGCGAGATCGAGGTAGGACCGCCGCTCGCCGCATCACCCGCGGCCGTCGACTGACGGGCCAGGAACTTCGTGTAGTTCACACCGGCACCGACATAGGGGCGGAAGCGCGAATTCGCGTCGCCGAACTCGTACTCGGCGAGGAGGGTCGGCGAAAGCCAGCGTGCCGTGGCGATGGTCTGACCGTTATAAGGCACTGAGCCGAGCGTCGCGGGCCCGCTGCCCACGGTCTTCGTGAGCGGCGGGTAGCCGAAGGCGAGCTCGACCTTGAAGTGATTCGAGATGGAGCGGACATAGGCGAGATACAGCGTCTCTGTACTGTTGACTTTGAGGTTCAAGCCTGACGGCACGTACGGCCCGCTGATGTCGGTCGCGCTGGGAATCAAAGTAGACGTAGTACATGCCCACCCGGACATCGTTCGGGCCGGCATCATCCGCAAATGCTCCGGATGCCGCGAGCGCGACGGCAGCCGCGAGCGCCAGAGTCACGATTTTCTTCTGCATGATCCTCTCTCGCCGCACTTACGGAACCTGCGCAAAGAAGCCGCGCGCCGCCACCATACAGAACGGAAACTCGGTGGTGTGATAGGACGCGATCGCGGCCGCGCCGTCCAGCGGCGACGAGCTGCGCCTCCGTCTGCTGCAACCCGACCTGCAGGGGCGCGAAGGGGTTGCCGGCCTGCGGCGTCCCGTTGAGGTCGAGCACGGTTATCAGTCCACCCTGCACGTACGGGGTCCACAACGCGGCCATGATCTGCGTGTTCTGGAAGTACACCGTCGGATCCGCATCGCCGCCGCAGAGCAGCATCGGCTCCTCCGGCGACCAGCCGGAGCGCATGTCGTTGGTGGCAAAATCCTTGCGCAACCCGACCGACGATGTCGTGGCGAGCGCCACATCGCCCGAAGTCAGGGTGCCGCCAGCCAGCAGCGTCATCTCCGCCTCGTCCGGGTTGATCACCGCATCGTCCACGTAAGCCACGCGGTAGCTGTTGTTCAGCAGATAGGGGCTGCCGAATCCCAGGTCGAACAGGCTCACCTGCTCGGCGCTGTATGGTGGGCTGCTCGGCAGCGCCAGCAGCTCGTCGGCCGCCGCATCGACTTGGGGAATGCCAGTCGAGGAAGTTGGTGTCGTGCTGTCGAAGAGCGCGGTTTCCGGAAGCTTGCCGTTCTGGAACAAGCTCGCAATCGGGGTCGTGCTCGGCAGCAGCGTGCCGATGCCCGTTGCATACGTCGAGGAATACACGTCCGTCGGCTGTGTATAGACGTTGCCGTAGACGTTCTGGTAGCTGATGCTCAGCAGCGGCGCAAACTCTGTTGAACCGAGATCGACCTGACCGAACATCAGCGCATCACCGAACGCCTCGAGTGCATAGGGTCCGGAAGACGGCGCCGATGCAGTGACGGTTTCGTTGGCCGCCTGCATCGCCCTCACCGTCGCCATCGCAACGTAACCGCCCTCCGAATACCCGGTGACATACAACTTGCCGCTGTCGCTGGTGCCTGGCGTGAACGTGCTGAGCAGCGCCGTGCGGGCCGCCGCCAGCGCATCGATCATGTCGGTGGCATTCGTCGCGCCATCGACGTAGGGGTGATAACCCAGCGTCGAGATGTCATAGCCCAGGTAGTTAGGGGCCACCACGATGTTGCCCTGGGCTGCGAATATCGTGGCGACGGCCGCCGCTTCGGAGTTGGCGGGGTTCGAGGCATCGCTGATGTCCGCGATGTTGTAGGCCGAAGCGGTCGTCGTGCCGTGCGCGTACAGCACGATGGGCCGTGGACCGGTGCAGGGAGCCGAGGTGCCGGTGGGCACCATCAGCGCGCCGGACGCCATCTGCGCCGAGCCGTCGGGCGCGACGGTCCAGTACTTGAAGTAGTAGAAGTCCACCCCGCAGGTCGGCGTGCCGGCGAGCTCGAGCAGCTGCGGGCCCGAGCTGGTGGCGTTGAGCTGCGCGGTGAAGGCAGTGGCAGTGAGCGAGGCGACGCGCACCGCGGGGTTATCGACGAGAGTGCCTCGCTGGTTGCTGCTCGCGACCGCGCCGGTTGGACTATTGGTGCCACCGCAGGCAGCGAGACCGAGGGCGGCCATTGCCACCCCGAGCACGCCAATCTTCCGCAACATGCGCCCCTCCCCGGGGCCCTGCGGCTGCGATAACCCCTCGCAGTCTTGAGTCGCAGGTCCCTGTAATCGTAGCGTAAAGCATACACGGTCTTGCGGCGCCCAGGGTGCGGTATCGCCTCCGCTCCGCGTTGCGGCGGCGCAACAGCGGCGGCCGGCACGCGTGTATACTCCGCGGCATCCGAATTACGGGGGATCTCCATGCACCGGACCTGCCTGCGCCGCCCGTTCGCGGCACTCGCCACGGCCGCACTCATCTTCACAGCCGGCGGCGGCGCCTGCGCGCTCGCGCAGGCGCCGGCCGCAGGTCGCGTCAATCCCTTCTTCACCGTGAGCCCGCTGCCCTTTCAGGCGCCGCCCTTCAACCTCATTCGGGACAGCGACTACCAGCCCGCCATCGAGGCTGGCATGAGGCAGCAGCGGGCGGAGATGGCGCGTATCGCCGACAATCCGGCGCCGCCCACATTCGACAACACCATCGTCGCGATGGAGAAGACCGGCAGTCTGCTGCAGCGCGTCACCAATGTGTTCGATGCGGTCACGCAGGCCAACACCGACGACACCCTGCAGAAGGTCGAGGCGCAGGAAGCGCCCCGCCTCGCCGCGCACCAGGATGCGATCTACCTGAACTCCAGGCTGTTCGCGCGCGTCCAGACCATCTACACGCAGCGCGCGAGCCTCGCCGGCATCCCCGAGGCGCAGCAGCTGGTCACGGTCTACTACCAGCAGTTCGTGCGCGCCGGCGCCCAACTTCCGGCGGCCGACAAGGTGAAGCTGCGCGCCATCAACGAGCAGCTCTCCACGCTGCAGACGACTTTCGAGCAGAAGCTACTCGCCGCCAGCAAGGCGGGCGCGCTCATCACCGCTCGGGAGTCCGATCTCGCCGGGCTCACGCCGGGAGAGATCGCCGCGGCGGCGCAGGCCGCCAAAGCGCGCGGACTTCAGGGCAAGTGGCTCATTCCGCTACAGAATACGACTCAACAGGAGGACCTCGCCGCGCTGAAAAACCGCAGCGTGCGCCACGAGCTCTTCGAGCTCTCCTGGAATCGCACGGAGCGCGGCGACGCCAACGACACCCGCGACACCATCGAGACCATGGCCCATCTGCGCGCGCAGAAGGCCCGGCTGCTCGGCTTTCCCAACTTCGCCGCCTATGCTCTCGACGATCAGATGGCGAAGACCCCGCAGGCGGTCGCGCGCTTCCTCGGCCAGCTCGTGCCGGCGACGGTGCGGCAGGCGGACTCGGAGGCGAAAGTGCTGCAGCAGCTCATCCGCCGCGACGGCGAGCGGCTCACGCTCGAGCCCTGGGACTGGGAGTACTACTCCGAGCAGGAGCGGCGCGCCAAATACAACGTGGACGACAACGAGGTGAAGCCCTACCTGCTGCTCGATAACGTGCTGCAGCGCGGGCTCTTCTACGCCGCGCACGAGCTCTACGGCATCACCTTCAAGGAACGCAAGGACCTGCCGGTCTATCAGCCGGAAGTGCGCGTATTCGAGGTCTTCGACGCCGACGGCTCGCCGCGCGGGCTCATCTACTTCGACTTCTTCAAGCGCGACAACAAGGACGGCGGCGCCTGGATGAACTCTTTCGTCGGCCAGTCGAAGCTCCTCGGCACGCTGCCTGTCGTCTACAACGTCGAGAACTTCGCCGCGCCCGCTGCGGGACAGCCGGCGCTGCTCACGTTCGACGACGTGACGACGATGTTCCACGAGTTCGGCCACGGCCTGCATGAGCTGTTCGCCGACCAGGAGTATCCGACTCTTGCCGGCGTCAACGTCGCGAACGATTTCGTGGAGTTCCCGTCGCAGTTCAACGAGCACTGGGTGCTCGCCCGCCAGGTGCTCGAGCACTACGCGATCGACTACCGCACCGGCAAGCCCATGCCCGCGGCGCTGGTCGCGCGGGTCAAGCGCGCCGCGGGCTTCAACCAGGGTTACGTGGTGGGTGAGTCGCTCGCCGCCGCGGAGCTCGACATGCAGTGGCACATGCTGCCGGCGGCGGCGCCGAAGCAGAACGCCGATGCCTTCGAGGTGGCCGCCCTGAAGAGAGTGCACCTGGATCTCGCCGACGTGCCACCTCGCTACCGCTCGAGCTACTTCCTGCACATCTGGGCCAACGGCTACCAGGCGGAATACTACTCGTATCTCTGGACGCAGATGCTGTGCGACGATGTCTTCGATTGGTTCATGCGGCACGGCGGGCTCACACGTGCCAACGGTCAGCGCTTCCGCGACCTGATCCTGTCGCGCGGGCACACCGAGGGGTATGACGAGATGTTCCGCTCGTTCTACGGCAAGGACCCGGAGATCGGCCCCATGCTGAAGTACCGCGGATTGAAGCCTTGACGAGGGCGCTAGGCGGCAGCCGCCTGCGACTGACGTCCGGCCCCCCGGGTCATCGCCCAGTCGAGCAGGCGGCTGGCGAGCCCTCCTCCCAGGCTGGCCCCGGTGACCTCATCCAGGCGGTACTCCTCGCCGTGCAGGATGGCTTCGGCCGCCTTGAGGCCGCTGCGCACCGCCGGACCTATGCCCTCGGCCATGTCGCGTGTCGCAAGGCCCGCGGCGTCGCCGACGATGAAGGCATTGCCCCGGCGAGTCACGTCCACCCGGCCACGGAGGTAGTAGCTGTAGCCGGCCGGGTCGTAGCGCGCTCCCTTGGCGAGCGTGACCCCGAGCATGCGGGTGAAGAGCTCCCAGTGATCGTGAATCGAGCGGTTGCCGGCCTTGATGCGATCCGCCATGCCGCCGATGCCGACATTGAGCCAGCCGTTCTGCTTCGGCACGTACCAGGCGTACCCCGGCAGGCCGTTGTCGAAGAACCAGAGGTGGCAGTCGGGCCGGCGCCAGTCGTACTCGATCTCGTGCTCCAGAGTGACTGTCTGCAGCTCGCTGGCCCGCGGGTTGAGCTCGCGGAAGAGCGTGCGGTACACCGGGCAGCGCGTGCCTGCCGCGCCGATGAGATGGTGGCAGCGGAACGCGTCGTCGATGATGTAGTCGCCGCCCTCCGCGCGGATATTGCGCACGGTGTGCTCCACCACCTGCGCACCGGAACGCTCGAGCAGCCAGGCGTCGAACTCCACACGCCGGATCGAGTGTTGCACGCAGCGCACGGGAAGGTGCAGCCCCTTCACATGGATGTGCAAGCGATCGAAGGTGAGGAAGCGGTGCGGGTAGGCGCCGATGTCCAGGGATAGGTCGTGCACGACCTCCGGAGTGATCCAGCCGGCGCAGAGCTTCAGACGCGGGAAGCGCTCCTTGTCGAGCACCAGCACGTCGGCGCCCGCCTGCTTGAGCTTCCACGCGGCGCTCGAGCCCGCCGGGCCGCCGCCGACGATCAGGACATCACAGGTGCGCATGAGCTGCTCAGCGCGTGTAGAGGTGTTCGCGGGTCATCGGCACATCGTTGTTGTCGCGCGGCGCGAATACCACCTGGAAGAGCTGCAGCGCACCCGTCGTGAATCCGGCGACCGAGCCCGCCAGATACATCCGCCACATGCGCACGAATTTCTCGTCGAACATCTCGCGCACGCGACCGCTCGCCGCCTCGAAGAGCGCAAGCCAATGGCGCAGCGTCTGCGCGTAGTGCAGGCGCAGATTCTCGACGTCGAGCACGGAGAAGTCATGGGGCTCGAAAATGCGCATCATCTCCGCGAGCGACGGCGGATAGGCGCCGGGAAAGATCCGCTTCACGATCCACGGCTGCAGCGGTGCCGGCCGGTTGCGACCGATCGAATGAATGAGGCCGCGGCCGCTGGTGCCGAGAGTGCGCGCGATCACATCGCCGAGCTGCGGATAGTTTTCGACCCCGACGTGCTCGAGCATCCCGACGGAGACAAACGCGTCGTAGCGGCCCGAGATGTTCCGATAATCGTCCTCGACGTACTCGACCTGCGAGGCCATGCCGAGGCTCTTGGCGCGCGCGCGCGCATAAGCCACCTGCTCGCGCGAGATGTTGAAAGCGCGCACCTTTACCCCGTGGTGCCGCGCCATGTGAAGCGCGAGCGCCCCCCAGCCGCATCCAGCCTCGACGACGCTCTCTCCCGCACTCAGGCGGAGCTTGCGGCAGACGTGCTCCATTTTCGCAGTCTGCGCCTCGTCGAGCGTAGTCGTCGGCGTCGGATAGTAGGCGCAGGTATACGCCATCGTCTCCCCGAGCCAGAGCGAGTAGAAGTCGTTGCCGATGTCGTAGTGACGGTGGATGTTTTCGCGCGAGCCGGATAGGGAGTTGGCACGCGGCCGGCGCAGGCGATCGATCAGCAGCCTCACCGCAGAGGTCTGCGGGCCGCCTCGCCCGCCGTGGTAGATCGTCTCGAGGAGCTGAACGAGATCGCCCTCGATCTCCAGGCGCCCCTCGCTGTAGGCGTCCGGGAATCGCACCTGGGGATCGGCCAGGATGCCGAGCAAGGTCGCGCGGCTCGAGACCCGCACGCGCGCCACGACTGCCGAGCCTGGCGGCGCGATCCGCTCGCCCGTCCAGAGGACGAACTCGAGCGGCGGATTGCCGAAATACTCGAGCAGACGCGCGAGGAGCCGCCCTTCCACCGAGCGCGTGCCAGCCGGCTGTGAGGGCCTCTCGGCGCACTCCCGCGGGGGGTGCTCGCTGCCGGCGAATTCGTCCGGAGGCGGGCCCGCCGGCCGCTGGCTCTGTACTGCACTCTTCACGCTCTGGTTCGACGCACTCACCGTTCATCTCCCCTTCTTCTCTACGGTCCTAATTTACCACGGCGGGGGTGGGGACCCCCTGGGACCCTGAATCAGGGGGCGAGGGCCATGCGATAGCAGCCGATCAGCCGCTGCACGTGCGCCTCGACCCCGAAGCTCTGGGCGCTCGAAGCTGCGCCTCGTGCGTAGGAGAACCGCCGCCCGGGATCGTGCAGCGTCTCGATCACGGCCTTCGCGAACGCGTCGCAATCCCCCGGCGGGACCAGGCGTCCGTTCAGCCCGTCGACGACCACCTCGGGCAGCCCCCCCACCGCAAAGGCGATGACCGGACGAGCCGCGGCCAGGGCCTCGATGGCCGCGAGCCCGAGACCTTCGGAATGCGACGGCATCAATACCAGGTCGACGGCGGCAAGCAGCCGGGGAACGTCGCCGCGCTTGCCGAGAAACCGCACGTGCCCCGAGATGCCGCCGTGCGGCGATGCGCGCCGCAAGCGTTGCCTTCACGCCCGTAGCATGCAACAGACGCACGCCGTTGCGACGGGCGAGCGCGGCGATGCGCAATGCAACTGTTGGATCCCGCGCGCCCACAGCTCGGCCGCTGCTGCATGCGGCGCGCGCAGGAAACATACCGTCAACTCGACACCCGCGGCCGCGAGCAACGGCAGCACGTGCAACAGATAAGTGGTCACGCCGTGGCGCGCGCCGCCGGCGTAACCGAAGTGGTCGGCCAGGACCATGATGGGCGGCAGACCTATGGCCTGGGACGTCCCACTGCGCATCGGGCGATGGACAGCAAAGGCTATGCCCGCCCAGCCGCACCACGGGGCGCCAGCTGCGAAGCGACCCCTCCGCCGCAGGAAGAGCACGTCTCATCGACGCGACTGGAAACCGCGCGCGGCCTTCCCCTATGATCCGGCAGCGCATTCGGCACGTCTGAAGAACAATGAGATGGACGGACCGTACCGGGCCGTCCGTGGGAGGCTAGGTCATGACAGGCGCCACTGGCTCGTCCGGCTGGTACGGGTCTCGACTGCTCGCGGCTATGGCGGCCGCGCTCATCCTCGCGGCGCTCACCGCCGCCGCCGCCGCACCCGCGCCGGGCCCCGATGCCAAGCTCAAGTGGCGAAGTGTCGGCCCCTACATCGGCGGCCGCGTCGTCGCGATCGCGGGAGTGCCCTCGCAGCGCGATCTCTTCTACATAGGCGGCGTCGACGGCGGGGTCTGGAAGAGCACCAATTACGGTGTCAGCTGGACCAACATCACGGACCACACGCTGCCCGGCTCGAGTGACAGCATCGGGGCGATCGCGGTCGCCCCTTCCGACCCGAAGGTGATCTACATCGGCACGGGTGAAAGCGACATCCGCGGCGATGTCATCACCGGGGACGGAGTCTACCGCTCCGACGATGCCGGTAAGCACTGGCACGCGGCCGGCCTCGCCGACACGCACACCATCAGCGCGATCGTGATCGATCCGCACAACCCCGAGGTGGTGTATGCCTCCTCGATGGGCCACGTCTTCACATCCAACCCCGAGCGGGGCGTGTTCAAGTCGACCGACGGCGGCAAGACCTGGAGCAAGATCTTCTACCTCGACGACAGGACCGGCGTCATCGACCTGGTGATGGACCCGAGCAACCCGCAGGTTCTCTACGCATCCATGTGGCAGGCGTACCGCACGCCATGGGCGCTCTATGACGGCGGCCCGGGCAGCGGCCTCTACAAGAGCAGCGACGGGGGCGCCCATTGGACGGAGATCTCGCGCCACGCCGGGTTCGCCCAGGGGGTTCTCGGCCGCATCGGCGTCGCGGTCACCGCCGGCAATCCGCAGGTGGTGTACGCCATCGCGCAGGCGAAGCACGGCGGCGTCTTCCGCTCCGAAGACGGCGGCGGCAGCTGGCATCGCGTGAACTCCAACTGGAGCCTGCGCCAGCGTGCCTTCTACTACATGAGCATCTATTCCGACCCGACGAACGCCGACGTCGTCTACGTTCCCGAGGTCGATGCGCTCTGGGTGTCGCGCGACGGCGGCCGCAATTTCTCCAAGCTGCATACACCGCACGGCGACAACCACATCGTGTGGGTCAATCCGAACGACCCGAAGCTGCTGCTCGAGGGCAATGACGGCGGCGGCACGGTCTCCACCGATGGCGGCAAGACCTGGAGCGGAGACCACAATCAGCCGACGGGCCAGTTCTACCACGTGGCGGTCGATGACCAGTTTCCGTTCCACATCTACGGCGCACAGCAGGACGAGGGCTCGTTCGAGGGGCCGAGCGCCACCGCGCACGGAATGATTCCGTTCGGTGACTGGAACGAGGTCGCCTACGGCGAGAGCACCTTCGTCGCACCGAAGCCCGGCGATCCCAACGTCACCTACGGCAGCGGCTATTTCAGCATCTTCCTCAGCTACAACCTGGCGACCGGGCAGTTCCACGACGTCAGCCCCTGGCCGGATTACCTGGAGGGCTCCTCCTCCGGGGAGCAGAAGTATCGCTTCGGCTGGACGCATCCCGTCTTCTTCTCGCCGGCCGACCCGAAGGCGTTGCTGATCGCCTCGCAGGTCGTCCTGGAGAGCGATGACTACGGCCGCACCTGGAGCACGATCAGCCCCGACCTGACGCGGAACGATCCCGCCACCGAGCGGCCGAGCGGCGGTCCGATCGATCTCGATCAGACCTCGGCGGAGATCTTCCCGGACGTCTCGGCGCTCGCGGTCTCGCCGCTCGCAAGCCAAGAGATCTGGGCGGGCTCGGCCGATGGCCTGGTGCACCTCACGCGCGATGGCGGCAAGACGTGGCAGGCCATCACCCCATCTGATCTGCCGCAGTGGGCCGAGATCAGCGCCATCGAGCCCTCGCATCAGACGGCGGGCACCGCGTATCTCACGGCCTCGCGATATATGTGGGATGACTTCCACCCTTACGTCTACGAGACCACGGACTATGGTCAGCACTGGACGGCGATGACGACGGGGCTACCGGACAATGAATATGCGCTTGCCATTCGTCAGGATCCGTCCGATCCGCGGCTCATCTTCCTCGGCACCAAGAGCACGGTGTTCGTGACCCTTGACGGCGGCGCGCACTGGCAGCCGCTCTCGCTCAATCTGCCGCACGTGCAGGTGCGCGATATCGCCATCAACGTGCCTCAGGGGGCTGTCACCGTCGCAACGCACGGCCGCTCGTTCTGGGTGCTGGACAATCTTGCCCTGCTGGAGCAGATGTCCCTGCAGCCGTCCGTCGGCGCAGACGACGTGCAGGTGTATGCACCGGAGACGGCGTGGCTGACCCACGCGTATGGCTCGAGCGAGATGGCAAGGTATCAGCACGACGTGGGAAGCAACCCGCCCTTTGGCGCGACCGTGTTTTTCCACATCCCCGACACTTACCACGGCAAGGTGCCGGTGAGCCTCGCCTTCCTCGACAGCGACGGGCACGTGGTGCGGACATTCGCGCTGCACTTGAAGGCCAAACAGCCGAAGCTGACGGCGGCACAGCGTGACAACCTGACGCCGAGCGAGGAGAAGCAGCAGGCGGATGAAAAGCTCACCACCATCACGGCCGGCTCCAACCGCTTCCAGTGGGACCTGCGCTACGCGGAGGCCACGGAGGTCACCGGCTTCCAGCCGCCGATCGCCGCGGGTGGCCTCGACGACTCGGTGCAGGGTCCGACGGTCATACCCGGCCGCTACACGGTGGTACTGGAATACGACGGCCGCAAGTCACAGCGATCCTTCCAGGTGGCGCTCGATCCGCGGCTGCATCCCGCGCCCGAGGCGCTGCAGCAGC
This sequence comes from uncultured Pseudomonadota bacterium, assembly GCA_963833085.1. Lineage (GTDB taxonomy): Bacteria > Pseudomonadota > Gammaproteobacteria > Steroidobacterales > Steroidobacteraceae > 13-2-20CM-66-19. Next base: position 132,888 of record CAWHWV010000002.1, on the reverse strand, counting down.
GTCTGGAGCTCGAAATGCAGATCCACACCGCTCTCGACACACTGGACAAGACGCTCAACCAGGCGATCGCCATGCGCCAGAAGCTCGAGGCGGCAGTCGCTCATCACAGGATAACGGCCGACAAGGCGCACGACGCGCTCGCGGCGCTCGATCAGGCGATCGGCGGCTACGTGCAGCTCGACCTGCACTCGAGCGAAGGCTCGGTGATCCACGAGACGGAGCTGCGCGACCACCTCGCCTATCTCGGGGCCAACATCGACCTCGCCTATGAGATGCCGAGCGCGGCCGAGCACGAGGTCTTCAAGGACCTCGACCGGCAGGCTCAGGCCGGCGAGCAGCAGCTCAACGCCACCATCGCGCAGGGACAGCAAGTGCGGTAGAGGAGTAGCAGGCGACCGTCCCTGGACCCTCACTGCGGGTAGCCGCTCTCGTCCAGCACTTCAGCGACGCGGCGACGCTTGTCTGCCGTCGGGATCGTGAAATTGAGAGCGTTCACGTACCTGGTAACGAGATTGAAGACCGTCCCCACGGCGATCGCATCGGCCAATGACTGCTCACTGACGCCTCTGCCAAGCACCGCCCTCGCGTCGCCCTCCGTCAACTCCGCAGGTCGCAGCGTCATAGTCTCCAGAAACGCCAATGTCGCCTTCAGTCCCGCGGATATCGGTGCGGCATCATAATTCGAGAGTACCGCCTCAACCGACGCACTGCCCACGTGTCTCGCCGCCACGACGCTGTGCACATCCGTACAATAGATACAGGCGTTCCATTTCGCCACCAGCGCAGCCATCAGCTCGCGCTCGCCAATGGTCCAGGCACTTGGCCCACGCATGGCGGCTTGCGTCCAGGCCCCCATAGACGCGCCGAAATATACCTGATGACCGAGATTGGCGCGGAATGAACTCCTGCCCTTGCGTCGCTTCCCGGAAGCCCAGGAAATCATCCGCAGCAGGATACGGTCGTTCATGCGCCCGCTGAGATCAGCCTCGTTCAGAAGCATGGCGGCTGCGCTCTGTTCCACTGCTACACATTACCATTTGGTAAAGTGTGAAGCCGGCAAAACAGCGTGTCAAGCGACACCGCAGAGAAAAAGGGTCGGCCCCGAAGGGCCGACCCGAGGGATATCCGCGAGAGGAGACCTACGCGGTTATCGGAGATCGCGGCGCTAGAACTCGTACTTCAGATTGACGTAGAAGTCGCGCCCTATGGGGTTCGCAAACAGCGCATCGTAGCCCGCCGCAAAGTTGTTCTGTGAAGCGTTGGTGAACGGCGGGTCGGTATTGAACAGATTCTGAATTCCCAACAACACGGTCAGGCCCTTGAGCGGCTTGTAGGATGCATAGCCCTGCCAGACCGAATAACTGCCCACCATCCGTTGCGGCCCCGAATTGTCCGCCCCGGTGCCGAACTCGTCGATGTAGCCCGAGTAGAAGCGGTCGCTCACGCCGCCGCCCCACCGGCTCTCCGGGCTCGTCCAGTCGATCCTCAGCTCATGCTCCCACCGCAACGCCGGCTGATACAGGTCCCCTCCCTGGTACCACCCCACCAGATTGGACACCGGACCACCGTTGTACTGCTGCAGGCGGAACTGCGTGACCGCGGTCCCTTCCAGGTCCTCACGGAACACGCCGATCGGCGTGTGCTGCATGTAGGTGACGCTCAGGTCGAACCCGTCGGTCGTGATCTGTCCTGTATTCTGATCCGCCAGCGAGATGTAGCCGCAGGTTGGAGCCGTGTAAGGAATGCAATCCGGGCCTCCTCGATGGATGGCGTGAGCGTGCCGTTGCTGTTCGTCACGATGCTGCTGGCGAATCCATTCGGGTTTTCGTAGATTGACTGCGGCCGGAATCTGTCCGATGGTGTTCTTGAGCAGGATCCGGTAATAGTCGAGCGTGATACCCATGATTCTTGACGGGCGCGATGACGACGCCGAAATCGAAATTCTGCGATGTTTCAGGCGTCAGATGCGTGTTGCCGCCGAACAACCCAAGCCCCTGCGTATTGCAGGTCGCCTGAGTCCATTCCGCGTTGTAGTTTCCCGGCGAGCAGAATGGGTTGTTATTCCCCATGTTGCCGCTGGTCGAAGCCGCCAGGAAATTCGGCGAATACAGATTGTAGAGCGAGGGCGCACGGAAGCCGGTGGATGCGGCTCCACGGAAGGTGACAAAACTGGCCGGCTGATAGCGGAACGTCACCTTGCCGTTATTGGTCGTGCCGAAATCGCTGTAGCGGTCCTCACGATCCGAGATGTCGACATCGAGGCTCTTGGACATCGGCACGTCCAGCTCCACGAACACCGCCTGTATGTTGCGACTCGCATCGATGGCGGAGGCCGTAAGACCGGTGGCGGCCTAGACCAGCTTGTTATAGGGGGTGGTGGCGATTTCGAAACTTTCGCCTTCCATATCGCGCCCAACGCCACGGTCGCCGGATCTCCCGCATCGAACGCATCGCCCAGCGCATGGCTGGCATGGGCATCGACGCTCCATCGCTTCATCTTGCCGGCCTGGTAATCGCCGTTGATATAGCTGCTGTTGATCAGAGCCTGCCCGGCCGCGGTCTGCGGGCCGAATGGGTTGATCAGATTGCTGAGGATCGAGACACCGGTGATTGGGATCGGTGGTGGGCGCGAGCACCGCCTCATTGGGAATTCCTCCAGTCCACCCATCCGTGTTCTTGTTTTGCGTAGTCGATATCGAGCGAGTAGTTCCAATCCGGCGTTGACTCCGGAGAACGTCACCAGGGCGCGCTGCTCGGTATTGATGTCCTCACTGAAGCGGGCGTTATTGGGGTCGGTCCAGACCGCATCGATGGGATCGGTCAGGTCCGGCGGGCGCCACTGCAGGCGGAAACGTATGTCTCGCATGTCAGCCCGGCCGCCGATTTCGGAAAATAGGTCGGGTCGGCCTGGGGCGTCATCTCGAAAGAATAGAACTCCGGACCGGAATAACCGGTCGCCGAGGATTGGGTGTAAAAGTACTGCACGGTCGAGCGTATTGTTCGCCGGCAGCTCCTTGGTGATGGACACCATCCCGGACGCCTCGTTCGACTTCGGAATCAGATCCGTCGCGGCGGAATACCGGTACGAGCAGACGCCGAAATACGTGGTCAGGAACGGATTGCCCGAGCAGGCCGGATAGTCGGGCTGCCAGTACTGTTGACCGTTGGGATCGGGATTGCTCTCTATGGTCCCGGGCCACGTTCCCGGATCATTGGTGACGGCGATACCCAGCGCCGGTTAAAACCATAGGCGGTAAACGGCCGCTGCGTCGCCGTCAGCTCCTGTTGCCCGCTGTAACTTGCCGTGACCATGATGTTATAGCCATCGCTGACCAGGTCGCCATGGCCGAAGGTGAAATTGGCGTTACCCGAGCCGCCGCCCGGATCCTGCGGGTGATCGAGACTGGCGTCGACTTCCGCCCCCTGGAAATTCTTCTTGGTGATGAAGTTGATCACACCCGCGATGGCATCGGAGCCGTACAGCGCCGAGGCGCCTTCCCTGCAGCACCTGGACGCTCTGTATCGCCGAGAACGGGATGCCGCTCAAATCGACCGCATCCCGCTGGTGTCATTGTTCGTTGAAAGCATTGGGGCCAGCCGTTGGCCATCGAGGAGCACGAGAGTGCGGACACTGCCGAGGCCACGGAGGTTGGCGTAGGTACCCCCTCCGGAATACGAGCCTACGGATGAGGCCACGTTGATCGTCCGGGTTGTTCGAGGTGAGCGTATCCAGCGCCTGCTCCACATTCACGATTCCCTCTTCTGTAGAGTCGATCGACGGTTATCACCGAGATCGCCTCTGCGGTCTCCGCCTGCGGCCTGGCGATCAGGGTGCCCGTGACCATCACGGTTTCGAGCACCGGCGGCGACAAGGCTGGCGGGCGGCGGCGGAGTGGTCTGCGCAAGCACGATGGGCGCTTTCGCGGTGGTCGCTCTTCGCCTTTGCGGCACTCCTCTTGGTGGCCGTGCTCTTGGCAGCTGCGCTCTTCACATCCGGTGGTCTGGGCGGTGACGCCGCTGGCCTGCTGCGCCATGCGCCGCGAAGCTGCCCGCTCCGCAGGCGGCGAGTGCGGCGAGCGCGAGCGCGCGCTTGACGGAATAGCTGACGGATTGATTGTGACCCATGGCATTACGCAATTGAGTTCCCCCCGGGGATACCGTTTGTTGCGCAGTGGCAACACGCACCCCGATTGATATGGATTACCAGTTGGTAAAGTGTGCGCGCGACAACAACAGCTGTCAAGCCATGTACCGCGAGGAAGTTTATGCCGGCGGGGCGCGCCGGAGCGTGAGGCTCCGGCGCAACGAATGGAGTACGACGCGCCCTACTCGGCGCCCGATTCCGCTGTCCCGTCGGACCAGTAGGGCACCATCACGAAGAATATGGTCGCGTGATCGCTGGCGGCACCCATGATGGGAACGCGCGGCAGGTTGGCGCCCCAGCCCGAGGCCTGTTCGTTCGCGACGTAGAACATGACATGCGAATGCCACGCCGAGCCGCCGCCGAGATTGCCACGCCTGGACATCATGTAGCACATGGCGCCAGCCTCCGGCGCGTGCAATTTACCTGCGGCCCATGCGGTTTTCTCGCGCGCGGCCATCTCTTTCTGGGATGCGCCCGCAAACGCCCATTGGGTTCGCATCAGATAAAGAGTGAGCTCGTATTGCGCGCCCGAGGCGTTGAGGCAAAACGGCGCCCGGAACTTCGGATTCCAAAACACCGTGCTCTTGGAGTCGAACTCGTTGTCCCAGGATCTGACGACGAGACAAACGAAGCCGTTGGTTCCTTTCACTGCAGTGCTATAGCCGTGCCTGTCCAGCACCATCACGGAGGCATGTGCCGCAACCGAGGCCGGCGCCGCACTGCGCGCCAAGGCGATCTCCGCGTCCTTGTTTGCCATGAGATAGGGCTCGATCGGGGCCGCGGTCGCGTCAGCCGCGGCGCTGGCGCCGGGCAACGCCCACGCCGCAACGGTCGACATCAGGGCGAGCGAAGAGATCAGACGCGCCAGGGAGGCGCGCCGAAACCTGGATGGCTTTGTGTTCACGGCTGCTGCTGCTTATTGATTGTTGTCGGGAAATTGCCGCAGGAGTTTCTCGAGGGCTACGCCCCATCCGCCCTCGTGACTGCGGGCCGAAACCTCCGTTTCCAAAGCGGAGTGTATCAGGGTGAGCTCGGTGCCGGTATCGATCGCGCGCAGCTGGAACTCGACCCTGGATACATTGTCCGCCGCCACTTCGTCAGGCTCGCCGCCTTCGGACCAGCGCCAGCTGAGGACGACACGCGTGGGCTTGACGATCTCGAGGAACTGCCCGGTGCACTCATGCACGCGACCATCGGGAGTGCGGAAGCGAACCCGGAAGCTGCCGTTCACCCGTGGATCCACCTTTGCGGAGATGGCCGGCTCGTCGTGCGGTCCCCACCACGATGCGATGCCGTCCTCGGTCACGAGGGCATCGAAAACTATTGCGGGCCGCGCCGCGATGCGGCGCACCAGGACGGCCTCTGTCATTTACTCTTGCCTCCAGTTTGCCGCTCCTTCTCCTCCGCATAGCGCGCCAGCCGGTCGAGACTCGTCGTCCAGAAGAGCCGATGGCGCTGCAGCCAATCCATTGCCGCCTTCATCGAGCCGGCCTCGATCTGCACCCAGACGGTCCGGCCAGCCTTGGAACGACGAATGAGACCGACCTCGGAAAGGACGTCCAGGTGCTTCAGCACCGCCGGCATGGTCATCGGGAAGGGCTCGGCCAGATCGCTGATGGAGAGCCTGGGCTCCGTTTCGAGTCGCGCCAGGATGGAGCGGCGCGTCGGATCGCTGAGGGCGGAAAAGATGCGATCGAGGCGCTCTTCTTTATACATTACCATTCAGTGAAGTTTGGGCCTGAGCCCGCGTGGTGTCAAGGCGGCCTTCGATAACGCCACCAGGCATCCCCCGGACGGCACTGGCCGCTGGAATACGGTTGGCGTAGCCTTGACCGCTTTTGAGAGGCGGTACGGGGCATGTGGAAGTCGATCGTGGCGATCAGCGTGGGCGCGAGCGTCGGGGCGCTGCTGCGCTGGTGGCTGGGTGACCGGCTGAATGCCCTATTCCCGCTGCTGCCGCCCGGCACCCTGGCCGCGAACCTCATCGGCGGCTACATCATCGGCGCCGCGGTGGCGTTCTTCGCCACCTTCCCAGCCGTCCCCGCGGAGTGGCGGCTGTTCGTCATTACCGGCTTCTGCGGCGGCCTCACCACGTTCTCGACGTTCTCGGCGGAGGTAGTGGGACTGCTGCAGCGTGGCCAGGCGATCTGGGCGCTCGCCGAGGTGGCGACGCACGTGGCCGCCTCGCTCATCATGACCCTCGCCGGAATGGCGACGGTGCTCTGGGTGCGGGGACTCGCGAGCTAGCTGAGCGCGGATCGGCCGACCGCCTGCTCCGGATATAAGAACCAGTCTACACACCCGAACGCGGTCGACGGATCGACGGCAGGCAGGCTCTGCCTAGCACGAGCGGGAGCGGAGCCTTCCGGGCCGCCGGGAGCGGGGGTGGTGCGACGGCGGCTCTCCTGAGCCGGAAAATTCCGCCGGCGCGTCTGCGGTGATGATGTCATGCGCATTTCCTTCCTAGCTGCAGACTGCAAGGATAGATGTCGAATGTGACGTCTCGATGATGCTCCCTGTCTCCAGTCGAATACAAGTCCGATTTGGCTGCAGCTAATTACCGAACTCGGAGTTGAGCGTCGCCGTCTGCCAACAGTTGTTCGCTCCGGCTGACGTTATGGAATGGTTCTTGCGAAGTCGCGACTCGGGAGCTCAGCGGAGCGGCAATCGAGCGCGATGAGAGTCAGCATTTTCGGACTCGGATATGTGGGAGCGGTATCAGCGGCGTGCCTCGCCGCCTGCGGGCACGTGGTGACGGGAGTTGATCCGAACACCGACAAGGGGGAGCTGATCAACTCCGGCCGGCCGAAGAGCACGGCGCCGCTGGCGAGCAGCGAGCGATAGACACCCGGCCAGGGCCCGTCGCCCGCCCGCACCATGCGAGCCAACACGCCCTGATCGGCGTCGCCGATGGCGGGCACACCGCCGCTGACATCCATGATGCTCGCCAGGAAGTCGAGCATGGACTCGAGCGCCCGCCAGTACTGCTGGTCGAAGTTGCAGCCGTTCGCGCGGGCGAAGAGCCCGGCGATCAGCAGCATGTCGGCCACGGCGTGGTGGTACCAGACGCCTCGCCGAGGAGATGATTGTTGGCCGAGGAGTGGCGCGAGAAGTGCCGGGCGATGAAGTGGCAGTGGCAGTAGATGGCCTCGAGCCAGCGGCGACGAAAGTCCCGCCCCACCGCGCCCTTGAAGAGCGCCGCGCGATCGGCACCCAGGAGCTGCCAGGCGAAGGCCCAGTTGACGAGCCGGACACCGTGCTCGAGGCTCGCGCACCAGTTGGCGCCGGACGGATAGGGACATGCCTCGAGCCATGATTCGATGAGCACCTTGGCGCCGCGCGCGTAGCGCTCGCGGCCCTTCAGGTGCCAGGCCCTTGGCGAGTGTCACCAACTCGAGGTGGCGGTTGATCTCCCAGAGATACTTGATGTCGCCGACCCGGTTGGCATCGCGGTAGTCGAGCCCCGGGCCGAGAGGTAACGGTCCGGCGCCAGCTCAGGTTCCGCCGCCGGAGCGGCCGGAAGACTTGCCGAAAAAGGCCTGGGCGGCGGCCGCGAACTCCGGCATACGCAGGCGCGCGGCGAATTCCCGCAACTCCTCGTTCATGAGCGCGCTCACCTGCACGGCCTGGGCGGAGCGCATCAGGCGCTTGGTCGCGCCCACGGCCCCGGGGGGCTGGCGGGCGGCGCCGGCGGCGAGGGCCCGTGCCTCCTCCAGCAGCGCTTCATCCTCGACCACGCGGTTGACGAGGCCCCACTCCTTGGCGGTCTTGGCATCGACGGGCTCGCCGAGAAAGAACATCTCCGCGGCGCGCTGATGGCCGACAAGTTGCGGCAACAGCAGAGTGCTCGCCGCTTCCGGCACGACGCCGAGCTGCACGAAGGGAGTGATGAGCCGGGTGCTGCGCGCGGCAGCGATGACGAGATCACAGTGAAGGAGCAGCGTCACCCCGATCCCGACCGTGGGCCCATGAACGGCGGCGATGAGAATCTTGCTCGCGCCGCTCAGCGCTGACAGGAAGCGCGAGATCACGTGATCGGTGCCGATGACTTCGGGTGCGCTCAAGAAGTCCTTGAGATCGTTGCCTCCGGTGAAACACGCGCCCTCGCCACTCAGGAGGATTACGCGAACCTCACCGTCACCTTCCGCCTCCGCGAAGGCATCCACGAGGGCTTCATACATACTAGAAGTGAGCGCATTCCGCTTCTCTGGGCGGTTGAGACGTATCTCGCAGACGTGCTCCCGGCACGTAACCAGCACCTGCTCGGAAGGGCTCACGCGGGCACCCCGGCTTGCCGCCAGCATGTAATAGTCATATTATATGACCTCGAAACGCCGTCTCTCCGGCGCATGATAGCGGGGTCCGCAGCCCCATGAACCCACAAGCGCAGTATCGTTCCACTCGCCCAGCGGCGCCGCGGCCCATGCCGCGCTTGAGCCGCCTGGCTGAGGAGCGCGCGAAATCCAGCCACGATCAGATCGCGGCCACCCTCGGCACGGAGCTGCTGAAGGGAGTCTACGCTCCCGGCGGCAACATGCCGGCGGAGCCGGACCTCATCGCGCGCTTCCAGGTCTCGCGTACGGTAATGCGCGAAGTGATGAAGACGCTCGCCGCCAAGGGCTTCGTGATCTCGAAGACTCGGGTCGGCACGCGGGTGCGCGACCCGGTGTACTGGAACTACTTCGATGCCGACGTGCTCGCCTGGCGCGTGCGGCTCGGGCTCGATGACGAGTTCATGAAGAGCCTGACCGAGGTTCGCCGCTCGCTCGAGCCCGCCGCGGCGGCGCTGGCGGCGCAGCGCCGCTCCCCTACCGACATCGCACAGTTGCGCGAATGCGTGCGGCAGATGGCGCGCACCGATCACACGCGCCAGAGCTTCGCCGAGGCGGATCTCGACTTTCATCTGGCCATCGGCAGCGCCTCCGGCAACCCGCTGATGCGCTCCATGGCGAGCGTCATCGAGACGGCGCTGGTCGCTTCCTTCGCCCACAGCTCCCCGGTGGATGACCCGGAGGACCACCAAGCGACAGTCAACGGCCACGCGGCCATTGTCGATGCCATCGAGGCCGGCGAGGAGCGGGCGGCAGCCGCGGCCATCCTGAGAGTGATCGACATAGGGGTGAACCGGATCGACGTCACCCGCAAGAAGCAACGAGGACAAAAGAAGTGAGCTCTTCCAACGGCCATGGCGGCGGTGGACGCCGCCTGCGCTCGCGCGCCTGGTTCGACAACCCGGCCAATCCCGACATGACGGCGCTCTATCTGGAGCGCTATCTCAACTATGGCATGACGCTCACGGAGCTGCAATCGGGCAAGCCCATCATCGGCATCGCGCAGACGGGCTCGGACCTGTCGCCCTGCAATCGTCATCACATCGTGCTCGCCGAGCGCGTCGCAGCGGGGATCCGCGCCGCGGGCGGCGTGCCGATCGAGTTTCCGGTACATCCCATCCAGGAGACGGGCAAGCGCCCGACGGCGAACCTCGATCGCAACCTCGCCTACCTCGGGCTCGTCGAAGTGTTGTACGGCTATCCGCTCGACGGCGTGGTGCTCACCATCGGCTGCGACAAGACGACACCGGCCTGCCTGATGGCCGCCGCAACCGTCAACATCCCGGCCATCGCCCTTTCCGTCGGGCCGATGCTCAATGGCTGGCACCGCGGTCAGCGCACCGGCTCCGGCACCATCGTGTGGAAGGCGCGCCAGATGCTCGCGACCGGCGAGATCGACTACCCCGGATTCATCGAGCTGGTCGCCTCCTCCGCGCCCTCCACCGGCTACTGCAACACCATGGGCACGGCGACGACCATGAACTCCCTGACGGAAGCTCTCGGCATGCAGTTGCCGGGATCGGGGGCCATCCCGGCCCCGTACCGGGAGCGCGGCCAGATCGCTTATCTCACGGGCGAGCGGATCGTGCAGATGGTGCACGAGGACTTGCGGCCATCGGCCATCATGACGCGGGATGCCTTTCTCAACGCCATCGTCGTCAGCTCCGCGATCGGTGGCTCCACCAACGCGCCGATCCATATGGCAGCGATAGCGCGGCACATGGGGGTGGAGCTGACGCTCGAGGACTGGCAGAAGTATGGTTACGGAGTGCCCCTGCTCGTCAACCTGCAGCCCGCGGGCGAATACCTGGGCGAGGACTATCACCACGCGGGCGGCGTGCCGGTCGTCATCAACGAGCTGATGAAGCAGGGCCTCATCCGCGAGCGCGCCCTCACCGTCAACGGCCGCACCATCGGCGACAACTGCCGCGGGCGGGAGATCGTGGACACTGCCGTCATCCGGCCGTTCGCGCAGCCTCTGAAGCCCAATGCGGGCTTCCTCGTACTCAAGGGCAACGTCTTCGATTCCGCGATCATGAAGACGAGCGTGATCTCGGAGGAATTCCGGCAGCGGTACCTCAGCAATCCGGCCGACCCGGATGCCTTCGAAGGGCCGGTGGTGGTCTTCGACGGGCCGGAGGAATACCACGCCCGTATCGACGACCCTGCGCTCGGGATCGACAGCCGCACGCTGCTCTGTATCCGCGGCGTCGGCCCCATCGGGTACCCGGGAGCGGCGGAAGTCGTCAACATGCGCCCGCCGGCTTACCTCATCAAACAGGGGATCACTGCCCTCCCCTGCATCGGCGATGGTAGACAGTCAGGGACCTCGGGCTCGCCATCCATCCTCAACGCCTCACCGGAAGCGGCTGCGGGAGGAGGGCTCGCCATCCTCGAGACGGGTGATCGGGTACGGGTAGACCTGCGCAAGCGGGAGGTCAACATGCTGGTGCCCGCGGCGGAGCTTGCCGCGCGGCGCACGGCGCTCGAGGCCGCGAACGGCTATCGATTCCCGCCGTCGCAGACGCCGTGGCAGGAGATCCAGCGCGGGATGGTGGAGCAACTGGCCGACGGCATGGTGCTGAAGCCAGCGGTGAAGTACCAGAAGATCGACGAGAAGTTCGGCATACCCCGGGACAACCACTAACCTCACCCCCTGGGACTGTTAGTCCCATGTTGTAGGTGTTAAGCTACCTCCCGGCAAGGGAACACGCCATGTGGAGGCGTGGGAGGGTGTACGGAACATGAAGCAAGCCGATCTGGTTCAAGGCTTCATCGAAGGTTGCGAGGCGAGCCCGCCGTCAGCCGGGCGCCTCTTCCCGAAGGCGCTGGAGGCACTCGGGTTCCGCCACTTCGCGTGCTGCTCGCACGTCGATCCGCTGCACCCGCCGCCCGACGCCATCGTGATGCACAACTATCCGGCCGTCTGGGAGCGCCATTTCAGCGAAGCCAGGCTGCATGAGATAGATCCGGTGCTGCTGCGCGCGGAACGTACTCCCATACCTTTCTTCTGGGACGCAGTCTTTCGCGCTGAGCCGATCACGAAGTCACAAAGGAGAGTGCTGGCGGAGGCTGCCGGGCTGGGGCTCGCCCATGGCTACACCGCCCCGCTGCACCTGTCGTGGCTTCCAGGAGCTCTACGGGCTTCGTGCTCGGTCGTTCCCGACAACAGCCGCATCGACCCGCGTAACTTCCCCATTGTCGATGCCCTCGCGACTTACTTGTACGCATCCCTATCCCTATGCCGCGCGCGAGCTCCCTGGTGCGTGGCCTTGCCTTGTCATCTGACGCAGCGCGAGCGCGAATGCCTGACGCTGGCCGCCCTCGGCAAGACTGATTGGGAGATCGGCCACGTACTGAGACTGAGCGAGGCCACGGTCCACACCCACGTCGAACAGGCCAAGCGACGCATCGGTGTCGCGACCCGTATGCAGGCGGTCGTACGGGCGCTGATGAGCGGCGCCATTGCCTACGGTGATGTGATATGCCGGAGCGAGAGCGATCGCGCCAACCCCCTGCCTTAGGGCCATATCCGGCGCCTTTGTCCTCCTTTCCGGCCGATCCAACCCACAACCGCCCGAAACTCGGCTTTTGTCCTCTGATCAGAGGATGTTCTCACATCGCATCTTCGCGCATGCTGACGTCAGGAAGAAGGCGAGGAGCATGCGATGGTCTTCATAGCGAACGCGGAGAACCGGTGCCTGTTCGGGCCGGATCTCGAGGAAATGCACCGCCAGCGGAAAGTCGTGTTCGTGGACCGGGCAGGCTGGCAGATCCCGGTCCTGGCGGATCGGGAGACCGACGCCTACGACCGCACCGACACGATGTATCTGCTCGCCAAGGATCAGCCGGGCGGCGGCCTGCTGGCCTCCGCCCGACTGCTGACGACGATGACGCCCCACCTGATGAGCGATCTGTTTGCGGCAACCTGTCGCGAGGGTGTCCCACGCGGGCCGACGATCTGGGAGGTCTCGCGCTTCTGTACGGCACCCGTCATCCGGAGTCGGGCCCAGCGCCTGAAGTTGCTCTGGGAAATGAGCTGCGCCGTGATGGAAACCGCGCTGGTATACGGTATCGATCAGGTCGTCTTCGTCGCCAACCGCGCGCTGCTGCCCCTGACCATGGGGTGCGGCTGGGACGCGCAGGCGCTCGGGGCGACCCTGCGCGATGCGGGCGATGAGGTCACGGCCGTGGTTGCGGCGATCACCCCGGCAGGGTTGCGCCGCGTCCGCGAGCGATACAGCGTACCGGCGCCGGCGATCCGACTGCCGGTGAGGCCGCACGGCGAATTGCAGCCGGCGACACCCTTACCATGACCCGACGCCAAGAGACCCCCGGGCAGGCGCGGGTCTGCCATCCCACCACAGCGCTGGACCTGCTGCGCGCCAACGGCTATGTCATCTTCGATCGCCTGCTCGCGGAGCCGGCGGTCGACCGGATCTGCGCCGAGCTCGAGCCCTTCTTTCAGGCCACCCCCCGATGCCAGGGCGATTTCTACGGCTGGAATACCACGCGATTCGGCTCGGTGCTGCTGAAGTCCCCGGCTTCGTACGCTCTCCTGCTCGACGCGTCATTGCTCGGCATCATGGACGCGGTCCTGGGGCCGCACTGCGATTGGTATCAGCTCAATCTCACCCAGGCGGTACGCCTGCATCCGGGCGAACGGCAACAGGTGCCGCATCGCGACGAAGAGATGTGGCCCTGCCACAAGAGCGGCGTCGAGTACCTCGTCAACGTCATGTGGGCGCTGTCCGACTTCACCGCCGAGAACGGCGCGACGCTGCTCTGGCCCCGCAGCAACTTCGGCGCCCTCTCGCGCGAGGTCAACCCGGCTGACGCCATCATTGCGGAGATGCCCCGGGGGTCCGCCCTGGTCTATCTCGGCTCGGTCACACACTGCGCGGGCGCGAACTGCAGCCCCGTGCCGCGCACCGGTCTCATCATGAGCTACTGCCTCGGGTGGCTGAAGCAATACGAGAACGCCTTTCTCTCCTATCCGCCGGACGTTGCCAGGCAATTCCCTCAGGCCATTCGCAACCTCATCGGCTACCGCATCCACCGACCCAATCTCGGCGGGTACGAGGGGCAGGATCCGGCCGTGCTCTTCGAGACCCGATCGCACGCGCTCCCGGCCGTGGATTCCATCCCCGAAGCGACGGCCCGCGAGCTGAAGGCCTTTTACGACACCCAATGAGAGAGACCCTCCAGCCTGATGCCGGGTCCTTCATCACGGCCAATCCGTTCCGATGCCGCGTATGGGACCTCAACGACCGCATCGAGGAATACGTGACGGAGGAATCCTGCCGGGCCGAGATCGCAAGCGTAGAGCGCGATGGCCAGCTCGTTCCGGTAGTGGGCCGCGTGTTGAGGAACAATCCGGACTTCGACGTCGAGATCGTCTGTGGCGCACGCAGGCTCTTCATCGCGCGGCACCTGAACGTGCCCATTCGGGTGGAGATCAGGGAGCTGACAGACCGGAAGGCGGCGGTAGCGATAGAAACAGAGAACTCCCTGAGAAAGCAGACCAGCCCCTATGAGCGGGGACTGTGGCTGGCAAAGCTGCTGCGGCAGGGGATCTATCGATCGCGCGATGAGATGGCACGGGATCTTGGCACGACTCCCACCCAGGTCACCCGCTTGCTGAAATTTACGGAGCTGCCGGCAATCGTCATCGGAGCATTTGCGAGTCCACACGACATCCTCGAGTCGTGGGCAGTCGAGCTTCACAAGGCGTGGAAAGACGAGCGTCGTCGATTACTCACCGAGCGGTGTCGCTCCCTTGGCGCCGCCTCCTCCCGTCCTCCCGCAGTTTCCGTTTATGAGATCCTCGTGGCGCCCCGGGCGCATGGCGGCCGTACAAGATCCAAAGCAATCCACCGGATTGTGAAGAGCCCGGACGGGGTGACGGTCCTGCGCTTTGAGCGCCAGCGCAAGGAAGTCGTCCTGAGAATTCCCAATGCACTCGTGGACCCCGCCATCGAGGCGGAGCTGACCAAGGTCGTCGCCGCAGTGCTGATTCCCCGCGTTCTTGCAACTTTTCAGCCCGTAACCCCTTGAGTAGCAGGGGTAGCCGCCCCGTTCTTCTGGGCTGTCCAGAGCGCTGCGTAGTGCCCGCCGCGCAGCAGGAGTTCCTCGTGCGTGCCGCGCTCCACGACAGTGCCCCGATCGAGCACAACGATCTCATGGGCATCGGCAACGGTCGAAAGCCTGTGCGCAATCACGAGAGTCGTGCTCGCCCGGGCGATCTCCCGGAGATTTGCCAGGATCTCACGCTCGGTATGACTGTCCAGCGAAGACGTCGCTTCATCGAAGACATAGACTCGCGGGCGTTTCAGCGCCGCGCGGGCAATCGAGACGCGCTGCCTCTCGCCGCCTGACAGTTTCACGCCCCGCTCGCCAACACGTGTCTCATAACCGTCGGGCAGGCTCATGATGAATTCATGGAGGTGGACGAGAATCGCGGCGCGCTCGACTTCCCGGCGGTTGGCGCCACTCCTGCCGAAAGCGATGTTGTAGGCGATGGTATCATCGAACAGGACCGTGTCCTGCGGCACGACTGCGATTGCTTGACGAAGCGTCGCGAGCGGCACGTCCGAAATCGGAACCCCGTCGAGCAATATCCGGCCGCTGTCGGGCTCGAGAAGACGCACGAGAAGCCGCACGAGCGTTGACTTGCCGGAACCGCTCGCGCCCACGACACCGAGCGTCCTGCCCGCCGGCACATCGATGCTTACCTCCCTGAGCACCGAGTGACCGGGCCGGTAACACAGCGACACGCCTTGGAATTCCAAAGCTCCGGGCCCGCTGAGCGGCACCGACTCGCGCCGGTGCTGCGGCTCCGGCGTCTCCCGCAAGAGCGCCATCATTCTCTCCAGCATGGCAATACCCTGGGAGAACGCCTGCATGGCATAGCCCAGCATCTCCACGGGACCCATAACCTGCAGCATATAGGTGTTGACGAGGACGAAATCGCCGACCGTCATCCTCCCTGCCTCGACTTCGCGCGCTGCACAAAGCACGGTGGCAGCAAGGAAGATCGAGAATACTGTCGCCGCGCGCAGTCCATTCCAGGCGTAGCTGCGATAGAACGCAGTCCATTCTGCCTCCGTGCGCGAGAGTGCTTCCCCGACCCTGGCTTGCACGACCGGCTCTGCCGCGAAGTACTTGACAGTCTCGAAGTTCAAGATGCTGTCTGTCATGGCAGCGTGGGCCGCAACATGCGCCGCCGAGGCAGTCCGTGCGGCCCGCGATACCGTCGCTGCGGCATAAGCGAAGACCATCGCGTAGCAGACGAGCGCCGCGCAGAAAAGCGCAAGGAACGCCGGGCGGCCCAGCCCTGCAAGCACGAGCACGATGGTCCCGAGCTGCGCCGTGACGGGTAGTAACGTGAAAACCAGTTGATGCAGGATCATCCGATAGCCCTGGAGACCCTGCTCCAGTGTCTGGCCTACCGCCCCTGTCTGCCTCTCCATGTGGAAGCGCAATGGAAGGTGCATCAGATGAGCGAAGAGTCGCTCGGAGAGCGTACGAAACATCCGCCGCTCGACTCGCGCGTGGATGAGCCAGCGAATCTCGTCCGCGGCCCGCGCGAGAAACTGCGCCAGCACAAACGCACTGAGGAGCAGTACAGGAGAAGCCGATTGCGCCGCGCGCCTGACCCGTGAATGCGTCGATTACCAGCTTGAGGGCGATTGGACCCAGCGCGGTAAGAACCGAAGCCGTGATGACGAGCAATAGTACGGCCATGAGCCGTACGCGCACGAAGCGGCTCGCCTGCGACCAGACAAGGCTGGACGACTTCGCGTAGAGCTCCGAGGCTTCGCCTCGTTTGATACGTCACGCTTGGACACCTTGACTACATCACTGGTTGAGAGCACGTTTGGTTGCCACGATATCGTGGCAGGTACTACATCGAACGTAACACAGGAGTTACTAACATGATCGTTGAATTGGGAAACGTGTCCGTCGAGACAAAGGGGCCGCCGTTCACTGCAAGGCAGGAGATCTACCATACCCAGGTGACCCTCTGGGAACCCCTGTAAGGGATCGAACAGCCTGAGCGTTGTCGCAGCCCTACAAGCTACGCGACGCCAGGTCTAACTCGGGGATGCGCGTTTTCCTCGAACGCGCATCCCCATTTCCGCCAGCGACACCGAAAATGACGAGCACACGATATTTCCTGGCGAAATACATGTACATGTGCCTGATCGACGGTCAAATCGCAATACTCGACCTGCGGCGCGACAAATATCTCGCCCTCGACAGCGATGCCTCTAGTTTGCTGCACCCACACATCGGCTTTCTTACCTCACAAGGAGGTCTCCTTCCGAACGGCCGTGAGCCACGGCTCTATGATGCACTCTCCCGCCTCTCCGCCAACGGCATACTATGCAGCACGCAATCCGGACCCTCCATGGCCGCAACTCGCCGCCCACTCTACCGCCCGGAAGACGAAATCAGGCCGCAACCTCCGTATCGGGAACACGTTGGCACGCATCACGTGCTGCGGTACATCTCGAGCGTGTTGAACGCAAAATTGGCGCTGCGTACGCGCTCTTTGTTCCGGATCGTACTTAGCGAGCAGCGCAAAATCAGCTCGCGAGCTTCCGTACGTGCAACATTCGACGCAGCTCGGGTGAGCCGACTCTGCTCCGTTTACTCTCAGTTGCGGGTGATCGCCACCGGCCCGAGACAGTGCCTGTTCGATTCACTCGCTCTAAAACTCTTCCTCGCCAAATACGGTGTATTCCCGGACTGGATCTTCGGGGTACGCCTCAATCCATTTGCTGCCCACTGCTGGCTGCAGCACGGCGACATTCTTGTGAATGACTCGCTCGATTCCGTACGTCAATTCACGCCCATCATGGCGGCGGGGGAGTCATAGCCAATGCTCCGATACATCGGTTTCGTGCGGCTCGAGGCGAGCGCGGAGGCCCACGCCGAGTATCGGCGAGCCGTTGCCTCCGCTTTCGAGGCGCACCCGGAATTTTCAGTTGCTTACCGGACCGATGCGGCATGCCTCATATATTTCGATTCCGTGCCCGGTCGCAACCGAGCACATACATTGGGTGCTGCCGGCGTAATCATCGGGACACTATTCCGTGTTGCCGATGGCACCGCCAAGCCCATCAGTTCTCTCTCGCCTTCCGAAATCGATGAAGCCGTCTCCTCAGGAGGCGATGTTCTCATTCGACGCCATTGGGGACAGTACATCGCTTTCCTGAGGACAAATGACGAAACATGGCGTGTCATACGGGATCCCACGGGTGGCTTTCCTTGCTATTACGTCCAGTCCCGCGGAACGGCCATCATCTTTTCCCATCTCAATGACTGCGCTCCCCTGCTCGCCACCACGTTGACGATCAATTACTCGCACCTTCACGCTTTTCTGCACCTACACCGATTCGTTCCCCGCGACACAGGGTTCAATGAGATCGCGGCCGCTCATGCCGGCGAAGCCATCGATTTCCGGGAATCTACCGTAACCAGGAGCGTCCTGTGGGAGCCCGCTTCATTCTGCCGTTCCCCCGGCGATCACGAGAACGTCGAGGAGAACATCGCCTCGATGCGCAGGACGGTCACGCAATGCGTGTCGAGCTGGGCTGCGTGTCGGAACTCGATCCTGCATGAGCTTTCCGGGGGTCTCGATTCCTCGATCGTGCTCGCCTGCCTGGCCGCTGCGCCCAGCAAGCCAAGGGTTACATGCTGTACGCACGTAACCGACTCCCCCGAGGGAGACGAGCGGTACGATGCCCATCTGATGGCGCGCCATGCTCATGTACCGCTCACCGAGCTGCCGCTGCGGCCCAGAGCCTGGAATTGCATCGAAGAACTCGTCCGTGTTCTCGATCCGATATCGCCGCAATTCACGGCATTTCAGTGCAGCGAAGACTCCGAAATCAGAGATTTAGTCGCTGCCGGTTCAGTCGACTGCACATTTTCCGGACAGGGCGGCGATCACCTCTTTTTAAGAACGCTGCCGAGAATCACCGCCGCAGATTTCGCTTGGGTACACGGATTGAGCTTACGGTTATGCAGAGTGATCGCCGAGACGGCGCACGCTTCCAGACGCTCCATCTGGAGTATCGGCCGGGAAGCCGTCGGATACGGCTACCTTCGCCGGCCATACGACCTCTGGCAGGGATCGCGGATGGCAAGCTTCATACGCGCACCTCCTATTGATGTCTCACAGTCATGTCATCCGTGGCTCTACCGCGGCGCAGAGTTGCCACCCGCAAAGCTCCTGCAGGTGATGTGCCTGACGGACACGCAGACATACTGGGCCACACCGCGGCCATACGTAGACGAATACATCCGCTCATTTCGCAGCCGCTCTGGAATGTTGTCTGCAGATTCCCACATACATACTGTCTCACGGCGGAACGGATCGCACGATAGCGCGGAGCGCATTTCGGATGCGCTTCCACCCGAGATTGCCCGACGCTCCTCCAAGGGCTCGGTCAATCAGTACTTCTTCAGGGCCGTCTACGGCAATCGCGAGCGCATTCGCCCGTTCCTCCTGGACGGCCTCCTGGCCGGCCGGGGCCTATTGGATCGATCGGAGCTCATCAGCATCCTGGATGATCCCGCGACCATCGCACGAGGGCTACACCTCATACCGATAATGACTGCGGTCGTTTGCGAGATGTGGCTCCGCAACGCGACGTCTCTTGCGCAGTCAATCGGAACGTGGGCAGCGGGTGAGCAGCTCACCTCCGCGGCAAGGGTCCCGGACGCATTTCGGATCGTGAGTACACCAGTCCTGAGCATCCGCCGCCAGCGAGCATAACGTTCCGCCTTCGCCGGATCGGGATCCTCGTACCCCTGCAACCAAAACCTCAGCCAATCGACGTTGCGATGCTGGATCGCGGCCAGATGCTCCGGCTGGAACTTGACGTGATGTTCTCCCGCGTAGACGTATGTCTCCATTGGCTTTGTGCGTACCGCATCAGGCTCCAGAGGTCGGAATCCAAACCGCTCGTGTTCCGACGCATTCACAAGAATGGCGGCGTGAATGTTCTCGACATGAAGAACCGGGGAGATCAGAGACCATCTGGACCGGCTCTTGTCGAGCACGGGATTCTCCACGTCAATCTCTTTATAGAAGTCCGGGAATAGCGGGTTGGTTACCCAGCCGTAAGGGTCCATACAGCATGTAGAAGTAATCACCGCCGCCATTCGCTCGCCATTGGCGAGGGCGAAATCGATCTGATTCGATCCGCCGCTGAGACCCGTGTACGCAATTCTCGAGGGATCGACGAGCCCCCGGTCGATGAGATTCCGGATGACGATGTCGAGAGAGTCCTGGATCGATTTTCGCCACTTGTTACCATGCCAGACACGCTTTTCTCGCTCGATGAATGACAGCCCCGGCTTCTCCGGCCCCGGCTCCGTCTGAGCGAAGCTCAGGACGAAAAAGCCGGACTCCGCGTAGGCAAAGATCGGGTTCTCATCGCCGGTATTGCCTCTGAGGAAGCCCCCGTCGGAATATTGCGTGATGACAAGCGGATACCGCGAGTGGCCTGCATAGGTATACGGATAAACGAGATCTGCCCTCGTCGGCAAACCCTCGGAATTGGTCCACACGAGTCGATCAATGCGCGGAAACTGCCGCCCCCTCAGCTCCGCGTTGGGATCGTACAACTCGACGGATGTATGATGCGCAAGATCGAGCGCAAAGAGCGCTGGAGGTTCGGACGGATGCTCCCGGGCGCAGACCATTTCCTCCGACGCCATGTCGCATTGTCTTCCAAGCTCACCCTCGGGAGTTGTCACCTCGAAATTGAACAGCGACTTAGCCGCGCCGTTGATAGGATTGAGGGAGACAACGCTGTCCGCCCATCCCCCGGCAGAGTGCGAACAGATGACGACAAAGCGATCCGCATTCGCGTCCCAGTAGGCAAGTGCGGCATCCCTCACCGCCCGTTGACCCGGACAGACTTCGGCGGAGGTCTTTCGGATAAAACTTGCGTCGGACCGCCTACTGATCGTGATGGGCCGGCCGGAATAGCCGATCTCCGGGCTCCCGAGCCTGAGGATAAATCGCCCGTCGGAGCTCCTGACCTCCGTCGCGTCCTGGTGCGGCCCCTGGGAATACGAAAACCGACGTCTTTACGAATGCAGCCTCCTTCGGGGTCGCTTCTCGCATCACTCCAGTGGTCACATCGACGGCCCTCAGGTCGGCCCACGCTCGATCGTGTGCAAAGATGGCGTCCGCATGATCCGCTTTGAACGCACGGGCTTCAGGTACCCGCGCGATAATTGGCATTCCCTCCGGATCCGCCGCGAATCGAGGGCCGAAGAGATACCCTCCACGTTCCCCCCGCTGCATTCGTGTGACCGAGGCCGGCTGCGGACCGCCGGTCTGGTAGATGATGGGCTCTCCCGACCGCCCAGGTGAAGCCGAAGGCCTGATTGGCGCCGAGGGCCACCTCTGGCTTCTTCGACGCGGAATCATAGACGAAGAGAACCGTGCCCCGCGTGGTTCACGATGTAAGCCAGATAGCGGCCGTCGCTGGACCATAGGGATTCGGCCACGCCTGGCCAGCCGCTGATCGATCCATCCGGCATGGGAATGGAAGTGGCTGCCCAGATCTAAAACAACTCGCCCGTCCTGAGTTCGTGTACTCGACAGAATCAGCTTCACGTGGTAACAATTGCACCCAGGATCCGCGCTCTAGGTCGTGAACGAGACAAGCCGACCGCCCGGCCGGATGGACACCCCACCGATTTCCGTCACCTTCAGAACATCGTCCGAGGACAATGCCGGGCCCGATCTTGCCGGCCAAGTCTGCACTGTTGACACCGCGGTTCCGCGGCCAACGTCGGCGCTTGCGAGAAACAGAACTGCTCCGATGGCCCAGCCAGCACCGCGTTACAATCTCGAATCGCCGAACACGCGTCCATCATTGAGCCCACTCTTTACTTACCTGAATAGATATAAACCTCCCTACCGGAGATGCATTGGCGGGATCGAAGGGAATCGGCGCCGCCCCACCCGTAATGGCGAGAGGAACCGCAACGTAAGGGGGTCTTGCATTCGTAATGTTCTCCACGGTCAGCGCTACAGTCGCTCCCTCTGAAACACCCAAATCTCACAGCCTCCGGGGAGCCCGATAACTGAGGTGCACATCAGCCGTTGTCCACGATGAAATCGCCGATGGAGGTGCGGTGAATTGGTCGTGATAACCGCTTACATAGTTGAGATTTAAGGCCGCTTCCCGTACACTCCCAGTGTCCATGCCAGGCCGCCGTGCGCCCTCCAGCGCACGGGCTCGCCATAAAGATCAAGCAGCTCCACGATGGGGCTGGCCGGACTTGCCGTCAGCTCATTCCGTATCTGCCTATCTGCGGCGATCGACGGCATCCATACGCCGCTGCCGGTCTCTCTCCGATACGCCATCTGCAGATCGACACTCGACTGCGTAGTCGTCGCTAGATTCGTATCCTGGCTATCGAAGATTGCCGCCACCCCGGACGGTCCGAGGCCCGCATAGTCGCCCTGGAAGCCCACGCTGCTAAAGGCGGCTTCCACCGCGTCGATGGGTGGATTTCGCATCACGAAGGGTGCATCTACAGGATCCGACAGCACGGTGAAGAGGTTCGCCACCGGCGGAGTCCCCACCTGATCGGCGTAGCGAGTATGAAAATAAGTCGCGCTCGCCGACACTCCGTCGAGCTCGAGGTCGGGCCCGGCCGAAAAGGTCCGCGACCGCTGCGGTCGGAGATTTCTATTGCCGCCCGAGATATACAAGGTGTCCGTCAATCCGCTCGCGGCGGCAGGGTCCGGAAACAGCTGCGTGGTGTAGGTGACAGGCAGAGCCAGCTGACTGAGCAAAGGCGCCTGATACGAGGTTCCGTAACTTCCCCGCAGGTTGAAGCCCGCAATCGGGGACCACACGACGCCGAGCTTTGGATTGATGGTCGACCCGAAGTCGCTGTAATGATCCTCCCGAGCGGCCGCGGACAGCTCGAGGTCACGCGCCCACGCCAGGTCGTTCGATGCCCCAATGATGGGTATCGCCAGTTCCCCAAACACGCTGCTCTCGACCCTGTGAGCGTTGGTTCCCGGTTGCGTTACGTTGTCGGTTCCTGTAGTCGATTCGTCAAAGGTGAACCTCTGTCCTTCGAAGCTCGCGCCGATCGCGGCCTTGATCTGTCCCCCAGGCAGCCCGAGGACGGGCCCCTGTGCCAGGAAGTTCGGCGCCGCCGAGACCCGTATTCGCCCCCACTAAGCTGTTATCGTTGACGTCGTAAGCAGCCAGCGCGCCGATGAAATCGTAGGTCTCCCGTTGGGTCGTCGTCTGTTGAACTCTCGAGTAGTAACCAGTTATATCCCAGGACCAATCGTGCGCCAGCGACTGCTGCAACGTCACACTGACTCCGGCTTGCGTCGCCCGGTCGCGGATGTCATACAGCTCCGATGCTCCCGTCGGAACAACCGTGACTATGGAGTGGTAGCGCCTCGTACCGTATAGGGCATCAACAGAGAGCGAGGTGTCGCTGCCGACGTCCTGATTGGCGGAAACCAGGACACTGTTGCGCCAATTCGGCGGCACGATCGAATCCGGGCCGCCTTGGCTGGGGATGAAGTCGCGCTGCGATGCGTCCAAGCCCGAATTCCCCGTATACTCGTAGGTCATCATGACGTTGCCTGTCGACCATGACTGCCCGAGCAGTTGCGAAAGGGTTTCTTCCCCTGCCCCGCCGTCCGGCGCCTCCCCGTAACTGACGCTCGTTTGCGCGCCCTGAAAATTCCTGCGCGTAATGATGTTTACGACGCCGGCGACAGCATCCGAGCCGTATATCGCAGAAGCGCCATCGGGCAATATCTCGATGCGCTCCACCGCGCTCAGCGGAATCATCGAAACGTCCACGAACGCCCCATAGGCTCCGGCCGGTGCAAGGCGGTGCCCGTTCAGGAGGGTCAGTGTGGCGGCCGGTCCCATCCCGTTGAGATTGAAGGCGGCGCCGCCGAAGACGTTACCGCCCGTTTGGTCGAAGACGGGGGCCTGCGTCGCGTTGCCAATCACGCCGGTAAGAACGTCGGCTCCGGAGAAGTTCTGTGGAATCTGCCGAGCGAACTCCTCTATAGTCGCGACGCCCGATTCCTCGATGGCTTCACGCGAATACACTATGAGCGGCGATCCAACCGGCGTCGTGCCGCGGATGTATGTCCCGGTCACGGTCACCTCTTGCAGCGCAGGACGCTGCTCCGTGGTTTTGGAACGCTTGCTCCTGTCTTGCTCGACACGGGAGTCAACGACGCTGTCATCCTGCGCCGGCGCCCTCGCAGCTGCCGCCTGCGGCGGGTCTGGCGCGATCGTTATCGTGTTGCCGCGCGCCGCATATTGGAGCTGCGTGCCCTGGAGCAAGGCACTCAGAGCCTGTCTTGCCGTGTAGCGGCCCTTGATGTGCGGCGAGCGCAATCGGCCGATCGTCGGCTGCCATGCGAACATGATCTGGACGTGCGCCTGTTGACCGAATTCCAGGAGCGCTTTGTCGAGAGATTGTGCGGGTATGTCGAACCGGGCGACTCTGTCCAGGTCCCCCGCCAAGGCGACCCGGACATCAACGAAGGAAGCGAGGAGTACAGTTGCGACGACCAGCGCAAGATAGGCGCGAAATGATGCCGAACGGACCAAGACACCTTCGCAGGCATCGCGAATCGAGGTCATCAGGAATCCCCCCGTTGGTTGTGTCGAGCACGGCCGCGCGTCTCCAGCGCGGCGCAAGTGTGCTCATATGTCGTGACTACAACGATTGCGGGAAGGAAAGGGGAATGTGGCGCGCTGATTCGGCCCCTGGCTGCGGCCTTTCAGGGCTGAGGCAACTGGTCGGCTGGCGCGTGTCCCAATGAAGCGGCGCATTGCGCAGTCTTTTGGACGGCACGCATGCGGATGCAGACGTCGGCGCCACGCTCGTCAATGTCTACCGGGACAATTACGGGCAGCCCACGCAGCCACTCTTCAATCTCGCCATCGAGAATGACCCCGCTGAATCGAAGCCTTCCGGCCGAGGGTGTCGCGGAGATGTGCCTTGGGAAATAGCGGTTGATGTTGTCGATCACATATTGAAGCGGCTCATCGTCGAAGATCAGCCGTCCATGTATCCATGCCGTCGCAGCGTTCGCATCGGTACGCACAACGGAGGTTACGATGCCGTCGTCGTGATAGCTGACCTGCTCCCCTCCGGTCACGCGTATTGGAGGAGGTAGTGGTACCGACGCCGCGCCTCGGGTGAGCGCGGACGAGAGGCTCACAAGTGGAGACGCAGTGACCGCGACCGTCCCTTCCGTGACCGTCACGACAACCCGATCGGAATCTCGCGTCACGAGAAAGGCCGTCCCAACGTCCCTGATGGTGCCGTCGCCAGCATGTACCACGAAGGGCCATTTCGGATCATGCGCGACCCTGAACCAGGCTTCGCCCCGAATAAGATCCACGGAACGAGCCGCCGCTGAGAAGGTGACCACCAGCTTCGTTCTGCCTCCCAATGTGATCTCCGAGCCGTCAGCGAGGCGAGCATCCTTCAGTCCGCCCACGTCCGTCCAATAGGTGACGGAACGGCCGCCGTGGTCGGCTCCGAAACGGGCCCAGGGTGACTGGAAGATCAGGGCTGCGATTGCGGCCATCGCTACGGCCGCGACTCCTGTGGCAAGCCACGGTCGCCTCTTTCCAACCGACAGCCAGTGGTCCGGCGCGGCCCGGGACAGCCTCGTCGATCGCCACACCTCGATCGGAACGCTAAGATCGTAATCGTCCGCGGCAATGTCGGCGCTCAGGTATGGGCCTCGTTGGGGATGGGCGCGGCCGTCCGAAACCAGCCGGGTCAGATGTTCGAACAGGCGCCGGTTCTCGGGATCCGCGTACCAGGCCTGCCATTCGCGAATGCCTGCAGTCGTCAGGTGTGCCCCACCCGCCTCGGTCAGCGTCTCATGCCAGGTGAGCGCCTCCACCCAGCGCTCCGTACCCCGAGGGAGCGGATCGTCGCCACCGCTCACGCGATCTTC
Organism: uncultured Pseudomonadota bacterium; assembly: GCA_963833085.1. Lineage (GTDB taxonomy): Bacteria > Pseudomonadota > Gammaproteobacteria > Steroidobacterales > Steroidobacteraceae > 13-2-20CM-66-19. Next base: position 107,402 of record CAWHWV010000002.1, on the reverse strand, counting down.
CTCGCCGCTTCGGCGGCATCGAGGCAATCCTGGAGATATTCCATCGCCCGCGCGACATGGACCTTCGCCATGCGCTCGGTGATCCCCATTTCTCTACCGACTCGAGAGAACTGTTGTCCTTCGAGGACGCGGAGCAGGAACGCCTGCCGGCACCGCGGCGGCAACTGCGCAATGGCCTTCTGCACGATGGCGAGGCGCTCGCGCGACTCGACCACGGACTCGGCGGAGGGACTGCATCCGTTGGTCGGTTGCAGCGCGACACTGGCGAGCCGGACCCTTGCCGCGCGTTGCCGCTTGCTGTCGATCGCCAGATTGGCCGCGATCCGCCAGAGATAACTCACTTGGACGCTGACAGCGTCCGGGCGATCGAGCGCCAGAACTTTCGCATAAGCCTCCTGAACGATCTCCTTGGCGTCCTCGGCGGAGCCGGTGCGCAATGCGAGAAACCGCACCAGCGCCGCATGGTGATTGCGAGCGATCTCCGCGAGCGCCGCCGATCGCTCCTGCACCGCAACCCGGCTGCCGGCCGCGGGCTCCAGCCGACCCGACGCGTCGACGCAAGGCTCCCGGTCGGAGCACGAGTATGGAGGAATCATGAGGCGCAGACTCACCCCGAGGCGCGGAATTGCCCTTTATTGATGAGACAGCCGGTCGCCCAAAAAGGTGAAGCTACAGAATGACATCGACGTGTGCGCAGCAGGCGTCGTCCGGGTCTGCTTACCGGCGCTACACATCACTGTCGTCGCGTACGCGGTCACGTGATGACATCTTTGCGCTGAAGTGTCGACGGCTACAGCGCCTTCAATTGGCACTCAGACAAACAACACGATGTTTTAGGGCACTGGAGCATTGCGGTCCCTGATGCGGGCACCCGACGCCACCAACAGAAGAAAAAAAGTTTTGCCCCCTCGCTTCTCTCGGCAGGTGCGGCTAGAGTCTCGGCACAATCCGATTCAACTCTCGAATCCAACACGGAGCGCCACATTGCGAAATGCTCGATCAGGAACTCAAAATCCGCCTCGCTCGGACAGCGGCGCCTCGCCGACGATCTTTCGATGACGGCCAAATTGCCGCGCAATGAGGCGCCCCACCGGTGCGTACGCGCGTCTCGTCAAGGCGTGCTTGAGGCGGGGCCGCACGCTCGAGGACGCGGAAGATCTGGTACAGGAGGCATACGCGCGCCTGGTCGAGTATCAGCGTAGTGCCAAGGTGCGGGACGAGGAGGCCTTCCTCCGCCGCGTGGTTGGCAACCTCGCCATCAATCAGTTTCATCGCGAGCAGATACTGTCATTCGCGCAGGAAACCATCGAGCAGCTCGACCGGAAGGCGCTGCTGGTCGACAGCAGCCCAGGGGTCGAGCGGATTCTGAGCGCCCAGCAGCAGCTCGAGCAGATCGCGGCCATGCTCGGCGCAGTCAGCCGCCGGACCTCGGAGGTCTTTCTGGCGCATCGCGCCGGCTACAGGTACGAGGAGGTCGCGTCTGAGCTCGGTATCAGCACGAGAACGGTCAAGAAGCACATCGCCCGCGCCATATCGATGTTAGCCAGCGCGGCGGAGGATCCATCCGGAGGGCTCGCAAAGGTAGACGATCCCGGGTGATACGCCGGCGCTTACGACCGCTGCGCCGCCGCCGGGATGTGCTCCTCGAACCACCCCACCGTCCGCGCCGCATAGTCCACCGTCGCCGGCCACTTGCGCACCCCATGTCCTTCCTGCGGGTAGGTGACCAGCACCGACTTCACCCCATTCTCGAGCAGCGCATTGTGGAACTGCACGGCCTCTTCCGGCGGAGTGCAGCGGTCCAGCACGCCACAGGTAGACAGCGTCGGAGTCTTCGTCTTGTGCGCATGCATGATCGGGCTGCGCTCAAAGTACTTTCCGCCCGGGTTGGTGTAAGTGTCCTTGAGGAACAGCGCCACGAAATGCCCGATGTTGGAGATGAGATGCTCCGTGACCTGATTGGTGACGGGTGAGACCGCGACGGCCGCCTTGAAGCGCGGATCCTGAGTGATCAGCCACGCCGTCATGTAGCCGCCGTAGCTCCCTCCCGTGACGCCGAGCCGCGCAGGATCGGCGATGCCCCGCTCGATCAGGTGATCGAGGCCGGAAAGATAGTCGTAGGTGTCCGCTCCTCCCATGTCCCCCATGACGGGCCGCACGAACGCCTGTCCGCGCCCGGTGCTGCCCCGCGGGTTGGGCAGGAAAATGGCATAGCCCCGCTTGAGCAGCAGCAGTGATCCGATGCTCCTGCGGCCCATCCAGAAGGGCCGGTAATGCCATACCGGACCGCCGTGCACATTCATGATCACGGGATGGGGCCCGCGACCCGGGGGCTTGAGCAGCAGGCCCTGGATCTCCAGGCCGTCCAGCGCCTGCCACTTCACGGTCTCGATGCTGGCAAGCGCGGACAGCGCCTCCTCGGCACCGGGATCGAAGGATTTGACGGAGTGGTACTTGCCGCGCCGGATGACGGCGATTTCCGGCGCGCGCCTGAAGCCCTCGCCCACCAGCGCGCAATCGCCGTGCTCGCCGAAGCCTGCGAGTACGGTATAGAAGCCGCCGGTCGTGATCTCCTCGCTCTGCCAGATTTCCTCGAGCTCTCCCGCCTGCACATCGTAGAGCGCGACCACCGTCTCGAAGCCGCGGTGGCCGGCGAGCAGTAGATGGCGGTCTGACCGCCACTCCGTATGCGTGACGTCGATCCCGCCGGTCGCGATCTGGCGGATTTCGCCGCTCGTGGTGTCGATCAGCCTCAGGTCCCCTGCCACGAGCCAGCGGTCGCTGCAGAGCGCCTCGACGACCGCGACGTGGCGGCCGGATGGGGAGCCGCTCGGCCAGCCGAGCTGATCCTGCGGGCCATAGAGGTCGCGGCTGGCACCACCCTCCGTCTGGATGACGCTCAGACGGGCGGTGTACCAAAGGCTCTCGCTGGGTCCCGGCGAGACGACGGCCACGATCGCCTCATTGCCGCACCAGGCGGCCTCCCAGATGTTGCTGTTCGCGGGGCTGAACTGGCTGACGGAGTTCTCCTCGAGGTCATAGACCCACGCGCGCCGCCAGCGGTAGCTCTCATCCCCCGTGTCGACCGTCGGCAGCCAGGCCGGAACGTCGTGCGCGGTCCTGCTGGCCGCGGCGCCCTGGGCGCCGGCGAGGTCCGCCCCGTGGCCGGCGACGCCGAGGAGGATCCGGCGGCCGTTGGGCGACCAATGAAGGTATTCCACCCAGCCCTCGACGGCCGGGGTGGCGCGGCACTCCCCGCTCTCGACGTCGAGCAGGTAGAGCTGGAAATCGCCGGCCTTGCGCCGGTCGGAAAGGAAGGCGATCTGCCGCCCGTCGGGCGCGAGCTTGGGTGCCCGGTCGGTGTTGGGGCCCAGGGTCAGCACCCGGGTGTCGCCGCTCGTCAGGTCCGTCAGGCAGATGCGGGAGGCCGCCTCGTTCGCGGAGTCGATCAGGGTGCCGGTGAATACCGCCCGTTTCCCGTGCGCGGAGATCTCCACCGCATCGGCGATGAGCCCGCTGCCGGGCCGGCGGAAAGTACGGTACAGGGACTCCGCCTCCCGATACAGCGCCGTCTCACGAATGTCTCTTTGCACCAGCCAGCCCTCATCCTCACCAAACCTAAAAGGATGATCCCATCACCTCCGGCCGTCCAGTGGTCCGGGGGGGCCGGCTCAGCTCATTGCGCCGTTGAACCGCGCCAGCGCGTAGGCACCGGGGTCGACTCGCGGCGAGCCTCCCGTCAGCAGGTCCGACAGGAGCTGACCAGACCCGACTGCCATGGTCCAGCCGAGGGGCCCGTGGCCGGTGTTGATCCAGAGATTGCCGATCCGCGTCGGTCCGATGATGGGCACGCCGTCGGCCGACATCGGGCGCAGGCCACACCATGGCTTCGCCTTGGTGGGGTCGAGAGCCCATGCGGGCAGCACCTGCCTGACCAGCTTGATGAGGTTCCCGATACGCACCTCGGGCAGCGACAGGTCATAGCCGGTGAACTCCGCCGTACCGGCCACCCGGATGACATTCTCGAGCGGCACCACCACCGCGTGAAAATCATCGTCGCAGACAGGGACGCGAAAGGGAATGTCGGGCGATGGCCGCTCGAAGGTGAGCGAGTAGCCTTTGGCAGGTCGGACGGGGACGCTGATCCCGAGGTCCTCGAGCAGGAGCGGAGTGTAGCTGCCGGCGGCCACGATATAACTATCGGCGGTGAACACCTGGTCGCCGCTGCGCACCGCCGTGATCTTCCCCTGCCGAGTCTCGATTCCGGTGACCGGCGTGCGGAAGCGGAAATCGACGCCCGCGCGGCGGGCATGATCTGCCAGACCCACGCAGAACTTGTAGGCATTGCCGATCTCATCGACCGGGTAATTGATGCCGCCCGCGAGCTGACCGCCGATGGGCTCGAGCGCCGGCTCCATCGCCAGCACTTCTCTGCCGGTCAGACGCCGGTAAGTCAGACCTTCGGACTTGAGCCTCTCCGCCCACTCGATGGCCCGCTCGAGCAGCGCGGGATCACGGAACACGCGCAGCGTCCCCGAGGTAACGCCGCCATACACAATGTCGATTTCCTGGCGCAGCCGTCGCAGCACATCGAGCGAATGCAGTGCCAGCTTCAGGTTCCTGATCGAATTACGCTCGTATCTCTCCCGGCTCGAGTTGCGCAGAAACCTGGCGCCCCAGCCCGCGAGGTGCGGCAGAGCCTTCACACGCAGCTTGAGCGGCGATTCCGGACGGCCGATCGATCCGAGCAACACGCGCCAACTCCCTGGGGCGTTCCAGGGCTCCGGCATACTGGGTGTCAGGAGCGAGCCGTTGGCGAAGCTCGTCTCCTGCGCCGGGCCGTCTTGACGGTCGAGGACTGTGACCTCCCAGCCGCGGCGCGCGAGAAAGTAAGCGGACGTAGTGCCGATGAGGCCGCTGCCGATGATGAGCGCTTTCACGGGTACCAGGCTTCAGTTGTGCGGTTGCCCAGCCTACCTCGCCTGCCACCGCCCAGCCAAGGTCTATGCGTCCGCTACAGACGATGCCAGTAAGCGTTCCCTACGCAAGGCACCTGCCCGATCTTGGCGGCGATCAGCGAGAGATGCCGCTCCGTGAGGCCAGTGACGTCGATCCGGATGTACAACGTACCCGTCGTCCCGAGCTCCGCTACTACACGGCGAGGTACGACGTTGAGGGTCTGGAAAGAGGTCAGGACGCGAGCAAGCGCGCCCGGATCAGCATCCGCATTGACACGCAGACATAGCGCCTGCGTGGCGGTCTCTTCGAATACTGCTTCCGGTAGATTCATGGCAACGGATCCTCATCGCATTTTCACCTCGATCGAGCGCACGGCAGCCCCGGCTTTCAGCGAAAGCCGGGCACGTAATCGAGCCGATCTGGTGGATGAGGGGAACCATGTGCGGTGTCAGTATGGCGCAAAATTGCGTGAATACGCAATCAAATCGCCTTGACCCCTCTTGCGAGGCCGCCCATGCTGCCGCCATGGACTGTTTCATCGGCGGGTCGGTTGTAAGCGATGTCGGCGGAGGAGATATGGACGATTTGATGAGGCGGCTTGGCGCGGTCGAGACTGACATATCCGGTATGAAGGCGGATATGTCAGCGATCAAAGCTGTGATACCGCATTTGGCGACCAAAGCCGACGTAAGCGACGCCAAGGCCCTGATAGGCGACGCCAAGACTTCGATCATTCAATGGGTAGTCGGCACGACGATAGCCGCTGCCGGCGTCGCTTTCGCCATCGCGAAGTTCGTTCACTAACCTGACTTAGACCCAGCCGCCGTCCACGATGTAGTGCTGACTCGTGACGGCGCTCGCCTCGTCCGAAGCGAGGAAGACGATGACCTTCGCCACCTCGGCGGGCTCGAGCTTGCGCTTCAGGCACTGGCGGGCCACGATCTCGGCCTCGCCTTCCGGCGTCACCCATTTCTCGAGCTGGCGCTTGGTCATGATCCAGCCGGGAGCCACTGCGTTGACGCGTATCCCGTAGGCGCCAAAGTCACGCGCGAGGGAACGCGTCAGACCCAACACGGCTGACTTCGACGCGGTGTAGCCCGCCATCCCGCCCTGGCCGATGATCCACGAGATCGATCCCAGGTTGATGATCGCGCCCTTGCCCAGGGACTTCATGTCAGGAATCACCGCCTGCGCGCAGAAGAACTGGTGCTTGAGATTGACCGCGATGCGGCTGTCCCACATTGCTTCCGTCACCTCCTCCGTGGGGTGGCGTTCATCGTGCGCGGCGTTGTTCACCAGCACCTGGATGGGCCCGAGGAGCTTGCTGATCGCCGCCACGGAGCGCTGCAGCGCCGGGATGTCGGTGAGGTCGCAGGGCTCGAAATGCACCGGCGTCCCCGCGGATTCCAACTCCCGCGCGAGCGCCCGCGAGGGCTCCACGGCGATATCGATGAAGGCAACTTTCGCCTGCTGCGCCGCGAACCGGCGCACGATCGCCTCGCCGATCCCGGAACCGCCGCCCGTGACCAGCACCACCTGGCCCTTCAAGTCAGGATAGATCGCCGCCATCTGTCGTCACTCTCCGGAATCAGTTGCGTGTTGAAACGGTTCGACTTCCACCGGCCGCAGCCCCGGCGCCGGCGCCTCGAAGCTGAACAGGTCCCCCGCCAGAGGCTGCGCCGCGCGCTGCTGCGGAGTCATTCCTTTCCACGCGGTGGTCACATACGCCGTACGAAGATCCGGGCCGCCGAAGGCGATCTTCGTGACGTTGGCGCACGGCAGACGCACCGTCGCGAGCACCTTGCCTTCCGGGGAGTAGCGGCGTACCGCCCACCCGCCCCACAAGGCTATCCATACGCAGCCCTCCTGGTCCACCGTGGTGCCGTCGGGGTGGCCCGCGCCTGCCTCAATCTGCACGAAAACGCGCTTGCGCGCCAGCGTGTGCGGGTCCGGCCTGTCGAACGCATACACGGTCCGATGAGACGTATCGGTGTGATAGAACACACGCCCGTCGGGACTGAACGCCGGTCCATTCGTAATTACGTAGCCCTTGTCGAGGCACACGCACCGCCCGTCGGCATCCAAACGGTATAGGGCACCGCTCGGTTCGACTTCGGGATCATGCATCGAGCCGAACCACAGCTCGCCCTCCGGGCTCACGTAGCCGTCATTCAGGCGGTTATCGGGAAGGTGCGGCTCGACCCGAGCCAGGAGCACGAACTCGGACGCCTCCGGATCAAATCGATGCAGGCCGGTCTTGAGACCCGCGATGAAGCCGCCGCCACGCAACGGCGCCAGAAAGCCCGGCTGCTCCGGCGCCGCCCACAAGCGGTGCTCGCGCCTGCCCGGATGCCAGCGGTGCGCGCGCCGCGCCTTGATGTCGACGAACCAGAGCGCCGCATCGCGCTCCACCCACACCGGGCCCTCGCCGAGCTCGGCGCCCACCTGGCAGACATGCTTCGCATCCATGATCACGAAGCATACCTGCATCGGTTTCAATAGTCTGAGTTCACCACGCTCAGCGTGACGCGCACATCGAAGCGCTCGCCCGGCGCCAGCAGCTTCTGGCCGGTGATCGCCGGCGGCGCCGAGCGGTTGATCGCGTTCGGCATGTGGCTCACGGGCTCGACGCAGAAGAAGTCCCGGGCCGGGGGACTGTAGATGTGCAGCCAGTGCAGTGCCCGGCTCGCCGTGAGCGCGAGGCGCAGCCGCTCCTCGGGCAGCAGGATCTCCGCCACGCCCGGCCAGCCGGTGTGGCAGTGATCGACCAGCTCCGGGCGCGCCACCTCCTCGCCGCGGCCCCATTGCCCGAACCGCGTCCCGTGCGCGAGCCGCACCGGCAGGCACTCCTCGTCGGTGAGCCAGACGCCCTCGACGCGCGCCTTGAGCTGTGCGCCCTCCCCCTTGTGGAAGTAAGGGTGCCAGCCGAGGCCCGCGGGCATCGCCGTCGAGTCGCGGTTCTCCACTGCAAGCACCAGGTCGAGGCTGTCGGCGCGCAGTGTCAGGGTCTGCGTCGCGATGTAATGCCAGGGCCAGCTGTCGGCCGGGTGCTCGAAGGAGAGCGTCGCGCTGTCCCTTGCCGCCGACTCCACGCGCCACGGCTTCCTCCACCCGTGGCCATGGAGCGGATGCGCCTGGTCGGGAGCGTTGCGCTCGATCCTGACGTCGCGATCGCCCACCCGAAAGTGTCCGTCGGCGATCCGATTGGCAAAAGGCACGAGCACGAACGCCGCCGTCTCGAACGGATCGCTCGCTCCGGCCGGCGTCGGCCGCAGCACATCGCGCCCCTGATAGCGGAGCGTGGCGACCGCGGCGCCGAGATCGGGAAGCAGCTCGAGCGTCAGGTCGCCATCAGCAAGTGACAGCACCAATCGGCCTTTCCTACTCCGCGGCGCGCGGGGAGCCGAGCCCCGCATCCTGCGGCTTGTGCTCGATGCCAGAGTTCCTGGATGGACTCGAGCGGGCGGCCCTTGGTCTCCGGCACGAAGCGGATGACGAAGAGCGCCGCGAGCACCGCGCAGACGCCATACACCCAGTAGGCGAAGCCGTGGTTGAAATGAGCGTTCAGGGCGCTGCTGCCGTCCATCATCGGGAAGGTCGTCGACACGATGAAGTTCATGATCCACTGCGCCGCGACGGCGATGGACATCGCACTGCCGCGGATGGAGTTGGGGAAGATCTCCGACAGCATCACCCACACCACCGGTCCCCAGGAGAACGAGAACCCCAGTATGTAGACGACGACGGCCGCGAGCGCGATGTAGGAGGATCCCGACGAGCCGCCACCCTGGCCGACGGTCGCGGCGACCAGATGCCGATCGAAGAGGAACCCGAGCAGGATCATGGCCGCGGCCATGATCAAAGCCCCCGCGACGAGCAGCGGCTTGCGCCCGATCTTGTCCACCGTGAAGGTGGCGATCAGCGTGAAGACCGTCATGGTCACGCCGCTGTAGATCGCCGAATCCCACAGCGCCTGGGTGGTCGAGGCGCCCATGTTCTCGAACATGTGCGGCGCGTAATAGAGCACGGCGTTGATGCCGACGACCTGTTGGAAGATCGACAGCATGATGCCGACGATGAGCACGAGCCGGCCGAAGGTCAGCAGCGGACGCGTGTGCTCGATCAGGGTGGCCTTGATCTGCTGCAGGGTCGATTGCGCCTCGCCGTCGCCCACCAGGCGCTTGAGCAGCGCCAGCGCTTCCGAGTCGCGATCCTTCAGCACCAGGAAGCGCGGCGTCTCCGGCACGAGCAGCATGAAGATGATGAGCAGCGCCGCGGGAATCGCCGCCGAGGCGAGCATGTGCCGCCACGCGGTGGTCATCAGGTAGTCGCGAGTGTGACCTGCCTGGATGGCCCAGTTGACGAAGTAGACGAGCGTGATGCCGACGACGATCGCGATCTGCTGGAACGTCACCAGCATGCCGCGCGAGGCCGGCGGCGCCACTTCCGCGATGTACATGGGCGCCAACATGGAAGCCATGCCGATGGCCATGCCGGCGAGCAGGCGATAGCCGAGAAAGGCCGGCAGAGCGTGATAGCCGGTGCCGCCGAAGATGCTCCAGAAGAACTCCGGGTAGGCCGCGCCGAGGGAAGACAGGAAAAAGAGCACGCCGGCGATGATGAGGCCGCCCTTGCGGCCGATCCTGGTCGAGATGGGACCCGCGAGGCCGGCGCCGATGACGCAGCCGAGCAGCGCCATGGAGATCGCGACCCCGGAGAGGAAGTTCGCATGCGTCTCGGCGAGATGCCACGGCAGCACGAAGTTATGGGTGATCGCGTCCGTCACGCCGGAGATCACCGCCGTGTCGTAGCCGAACAGCAGTCCGCCCAAAGTTGCCGCGACCGTGAGCGCCGCCACGAGTCCGGGATTGCCTTTGCCGCTCATTTATCTATACCCCCTCTATATGGCCAGCCACATTCTCGCATTCAAAGGGCCGCGGCTGGCAAGGTTGTGCATCGGCGCCCCGATGGAGTAATTGTTAACGCTAACATGCGCCCTCGACCCCTCCCTGTCAAGCGCGTGGCAGCCCGGCGGCGAGGTTCGGCGCGGCCGCCGACTGCCGCGAGATGAGCGCGTGCGGGATGAGCCGATGCAGCCGCTCGGCGCTGCGCCGGCTGCCGCGCACCGCCGTCACCAACATATCGATGGCCTCAGCCGCCATGCGCGCGATCGGCTGTTGAATGGTGGTGAGCTCCGGCCAGATGGTCGAGGCGATGAGCGTGTCGTCGAAGCCGACGACGGTAAGGTCGCGCGGCACATCGAGCCCGCGCCGGTGCGCCTCGGCGATGACGGCTGCCGCCATGTCGTCGTTGCTCGCGAAGATTGCGGTCGGCGCCGGATCGGCGGCAAGGAGCTTGCGCGCGGCATCCAGCCCGGAGCGGAAGCTGAAGAACCCCTGCTCCATGCGTGGCGGTGGCCGCCCGCCGCGCTTCGCCTGCGAGGCCTCCTCCAGCGCCGCGGTGAATCCAAGCCAGCGCTCCTCGCTCGCGCTCTGGTTGGGATGACCCTTGATGAACGCGAGGCGCTCGTGGCCCAGGCCGATGAGATACCGGGTCATCTCGAGCGCCGCCGAGTAGTCGTCGATGCGCACGCACATCGTATCGGCCACCGGGCGGCCCGAAGCGACCGTCACGACGGGCAGGCGCGCCGCGCTCAGCTCCCCGCGGACGACCGACGACTCACAGAGCGGCGGCGGCAATACGACGCCCACGACGGCGCCGGCAAGAAGCCGCCGCACCGCCCTGCGGGAGGCGACCGGCGTCGGCTCGCATTTCTCGAGGACGAGCTGCACGCCATGACGGGTCACCGACTCCAGCGCGCCCACCAGGAACTCGCTCAGGTAGGCCGAGCTCGGGTTGCCGTAGAGCAGGCCCAGCCGCTCACCCCGCTCGCTGGCGAGATTCCGCGCCGCGAGGTTCGGGGAGTAGCCCAGCTCCCGGACGGCACGCTGCACGGCGTGACGCGTCGTATCGCTCACGTACTCGCTGCCGTTGACGACGCGAGAGACCGTCATCGGCGACACGCCGGCATGACGCGCGACATCCTTGATGGTCGCGCCGGCGCGAAGCCGGGGCCGGGTCCTGCGAGCCGATTTGGTCATTGAACCTCGAATGCCCGGTACGAGTGCGGCGGCAGCTGCACCACGAAGCTCGTCTGCCCCGCCTCCCCGGGCGCCGGTCCCGGGACGGTCTCCGGCGCCGGCAGCACGCTCTGAGCGGAAGCGAGATCGACCAGCCTGGAGGCCGCTCCCTTGACGAAGACGCGCACCGTAGCCGGGCTCGCGCGATAGGACTCCACGACGAAGGTGTGGTTGTCGTAGGCGAAGAGGCTCACCAGCGCCGGCGCGTCGATGCGCAGCGGAAACCGCGCCGCCAGCCATCCCCGCAGCCCATCGAGCACCGGCTGCGGCAACTCGAGGAGCTGGCCCATGTTGGCCGGCACGTCGAGCACGTAGAGCTCCCCGGGCCCGTATTGGGTCGCGAGCAGAATCGGCACGGCGTTGGCAGAGTCCACGCCGCGGATGAGCGGCCAGCTGTCGTTGGTATAGAAGTGGATCTGCGGGAAGATCACCGTCGGGTTGTCGCGCCCGGGCACATTGAGATCACCGCCCCCATGAGGACCGAAGGTGCCGTAGTAATGGCGCGCCGCGATGGGCAATCCGCTGTAGCTGATCTCGGCCACATTCTCGATACCCTTGTGCTCGAGGGCCTGCAGCAGGCCGGAGGTGATGATGACGTCACCGCCCGCCTCCAGATTGCCCTCGATTTCCTTCACCAGGTTGGGATCGAACGCCGAGTTCCTGGTCAGAAGGACGACCGGCGCGTTCTTGGGGAAGTGCGGCGTCAGATCGATGGGGAAGCCGATGTTGCCGAGATAGTTCTGCAGGAAGTCCTCATCCGAAGAGGACTGGTAGGGCTTGTAACTCTCGATGCCGATCGGGGATCCGAGCTTGCCGATGACCTCATCGACCTGACTGAGCGAATAGCCGGCGACGGCGGCCCACCCGGGCACCGCCTCGCTGCCCGCGGGGGCCTGGAATGACTGCTCCATGGCGCCCCAGTCGAAGCTGGTGTGGTCACCCGCCCACGGCCGGTCGCCGGCGATCGCCGGCGCCGGAGAGGCGAGCTGCGTCCAGCTGAAGAGCGTGATCTCGGGCGCCTTGGAGAACATCGTGTCCCAGAGCTGCTCGGCATACCGGTCGGCGTAAGTCGTCTCGAAGGTATCCACCCAGCCGCCGCGGTCACCGCCGTGCGGCCGGATGTTGTTGTAATAGCGGTAGATGAGATAGCTCTCATACTGCTGCAGCAGCTGGTAAGTCTCGACCGGATCGCGCGTCTCGGTGCCGGTGTAGATGTAGTCGAACATCTGCGCCTCGCGGTCGAGATCGAAGCCGAGACCCTGGAAGTGCTCGTACCAGTTAGGGTACTTGATGATCACCTTCACCCGCGCGTTGGCGCTGCGGGCCGTCCCGAGGATGACGTGCTGCGCCACCCAGCGCATCTTGTTCAGGCGGTATTGCGTCCAGGAGAGCGAGCCTTTGGCGCGGATGTCGGCGTCACTGCGTGTGTTGTAGAAAGTGAAATCATCGAGAATCACCGTGTCGAAGTGGCTCGCCGCCATCCGCACGGCGCGCTCCGCCATGGCGACGTCCTTCGGGTTCTCATAATCGAAGGACTGGAATGGGCCTCCCTGATCCACCGCGGTGAGCGTGAGACCCCCGTCGACGGCGATGCCCCGCGCCCTGAAGAAGCGCGCGATCCGGTCCAGCGAGGCCGGGTCGGCGAATACTCCGCTGCGATAGTCCTCGAGATACACTTTGTTGAAATGGACCTGGCTCCAGATGCGCTCGAACTGCTGCTGCAGCACCTTCGGGTCGGCGAGCTGGCGCGTGGAGAACACCGGGATGTAAATGGCCACGCTGAAGTTCTTGTAGGGCTGCTGCGGCGGGGCGGCGAGCGCGCCACCGGCAGCGACGATGAGACATACCGCGGCAATCGCACGGCAGACACGAGAGCTCGTGCGCATCACGCCCTCCCCACGCCGGCGGCGCAGACCCGACAGCGGACCCTGACCGGAGCACCCGAGTAGACGACGGTTTCGTCGGCAGGCGCCGTAAAGTCATCGCCCGGGCGCGCTTGCTGTGTGATCCAGCGGATATGGAACGTTCGCGTCTGTTGCATGCCTGGAAACTCCCCGGACCTCTGTCCGATCGTCAGCGTGCCGGTTGCCCGGTCGAAGGAAAGCGGAATGGTGGCGTACGCACCGTGTTGGTAATCGAGGTTGATGCCTTCGTCCTCGTAAAGCGTGAAATGACCGTTCGCGCCAGCGTACACAAGCAGCGTAAGCGGTGAGTCAGCCTTCTCGCCGGTGTATTCGATCTCGGGTCCCACGGGAATGATCGAGCCAGCGCGTACGAAGAGCGGCATGCGCGAGAGCGGCGCAGCAGCCGAGATGCTCTGTCCGCCCTCGAAGGTCCGGTTGCTATAAAAGTCGTACCAGAGGCCGCCAGACGGCAGGTAAACCTCGCGCGTGCGGGCGTGATAGGCGTACACGGGGCTCACGAGAAACGCCGGCCCGAACATGTACTCATCTGCGATATCCCGCACCTTCGGATCGGACGCAAAGTCCATCTCCAGCGCCCGCATGATGGTGGAGTTGTCGAGCCAGGTGTCGCCCGCCAACGTATAGATGTAGGGCATCAGGCGGTAGCGCAGCCTGTCGTAATGGACCAGCGTGTCGTAGACCTCCGAACCCACGGGCGCCAGGTTGTAGATCTCGCGGTGCGGCATCTGCCCGTGCGAGCGGAACACCGGGCAGAAGGCGCCGAACTCGAACCAGCGGGTATTGAGCTCACGCCATTCCTCCAGGTCTTTCGGGTCCGGATCGAGATACCGCGCCTCCGGCTGATAGCCGCCGATGTCCATGGTCCAGTTGGGCAGCCCCGAAAGCGAGAAGCCAACGCCGGCCGCGATCTGATTCCTGAGGTCCGACCAGCGTGGCGCGATGTCTCCGCTCCAGACCGTGGCGCCATAGCGTTGCAGCCCCGCGAAACCCGACCGTGAAAGAATGAAGGCCCGCGTATTCGGACGCGCCGCAAGGTTGCCGTCATAGACGCCCCCCACGTGCTCCAATGAATACGCATTGAAGAGCGTCAAGCCCGGCCCGAGCGGCGTCGGCGACATCAGCGCCTCCCGCTCCCCCAGGGTGGTATTGGAAATCATGTCCGGCTCATCGGCATCCAGCCACCACGCATCCACCCCGAGACCCGCCAGCCGCTGATCGATCTGATGCCAGTAGAGCTGCCGCGCGCCCTCCGAGAACGGATCGTAGAACCCGTACGCATACCCCGGACCCACCCAGTCCTTCACCCCGAGCTTCAGGCTCAGTGGGAACATGTCGCCATGCGCCGCAAGCTGTTTGTAGCCTGCAGTCGTCGGGTAAAACTTCGGCCACACCGAGATCATGAAGTGCGCGTGCAGGGCGTGCACCTGCGCGATCATGGCGCGCGGATCCGGATAGCGCGACGGGTCGAACGCCTGCGACCCCCACGCGTCATCCTTCCAGTAGCGCCAGTCCTGCACGATGTTGTCGAGCGGGATGCCGAGCTGCCGGTACTTCTCGACGACACCGAGAACCTGCTGCTGCGTCTCGTAGTGATCCCGGCTCTGCCAGAATCCGTACGCCCAGCGCGGCAGCAGCACCGCCCTCCCGGTCACATACCGGTAGCCGCCAATCACTCCATCGAGGCTCTCGCCCCGAATGAAGTAGTAATCGATCGCCCGCCCAGCCTCCGAATAGAGCGACAGCCGCTCGCGCTCGGCCCGCGGCCGCGGCGGCCGATGCAACAGCGCCAGGTACCCGCCTTCACGGTCCCACTCCACCCGCAGTGCCACCGGCTTCCCCGGCGCCATCGCCACACTGAAATCCCGGAACCACGGATTCCAGTTCTGCCGCCACGCATCGACGACCTTCCGCCCGCCGATCCAGAGCTTCTGATAATCGCTCCCATAGAGCGAGAACGTCTGCAGACCGCCGCTTCGCGCCGCGATCTTCCCGGTCCACACCACCTTCACATGCGGCAGCCTGAGGAGAGACCGCGGAAACGACGCCGGAAATTTCGCCTGCCGGTCGACATACTGATAATCGATATCCCGCTCCGTACGCTCGAGCACCAGCCTGCCATCGACGTAATACCGCGCCGTCAGTCCCCCTTCCTTCCCATGCGCGTCATACAGAATCAGACTCTGCGACAGCTGCTGCCACGGCCGCGGATTCCCAACCCGCGTAACCGAATCGTTGTCCCACAAAATCCCATAGTCCCCGCTGGACACCACGAACGGCACCGCCACATCCATGTTGTGCTGCGCCAGCGTCAGATCCCTCCCCTTGTAGTCGATGACCCCCGTCTGATGCTGCCCCAGCCCATAAAACGCCTCATCAGCCCCCGACTCGAACTGCTGCCGGATCGCGTAATAAGGCTTTCCATCAATCGTTACGCCCCGGAGCTCACGACCATTCGGGACCTCGCTCGTGATGACCTTGCCACGCGTATCCTCGAATATCACCTGCCCATCACCGAGCCCGACAACCGCCTGGAGCTTCCCGGTAGAAAGCGTCACTGCATCCGCCGCGCTCTTCACGGTAAACGGAACACCCCTGCTTCCCGTCCGCACTGCCATGAGACTCCTCGGCAGTGCGAGACTGTTGCCCGGGAATGCCGTTACATGAATGATCGTCGGCGATACAACCTCGAGCCGCACCTTTTTAGCAACGCCCGCACCAGGCGCAACTACGACACCATCTCCGATCCTGACATACGAGGCGTCCGCCGCCTGAGCCCGCAAAGATACGAGAGCCCCCACTCCCAACATCAACGCGGCGACAATCGCACCGTATTTACGGGGAGCACCTCGCAAAATGATCCTGGCCAGACGCTGATCGCCAGGACGGCGATCCGCGAGCCTACATGGACGTACTTGCGGCGTTCTGGCCAGGATCATTTTGTGAGGCGCTCCCACGGCATTAATCGGTCAGTAAGTCCCCATCCGCACCCGCAAAACCTGCGGAATGGACGTGAAATTCAACCCCCAATCCACCTCATCCCCATTCCAAACCCGCACAAACTCCCACTTCCCACCCTCATATCTCCCCTCCTCCACCCGCACATACTGCCCCGACAGCCCGTCGCCGGCATCCGCCAGCTCAAACGACACCCGCGCATGCACCCCCGTCACCAGAAACTCATCCACCCCCAACTTCCCCACCAACACCCCACCCTCCAGCGTCTCATTCCCCCGCGGCACTCCATTCCCAAACAACGGCAACCCATAGTCCACCACCGCCCGCCACCGCCCCAGCGCAATGGTCTGCCTATGGACAGCGCTGTCTTCCGACACCCCAAAAAGTTTCCCCTCATAGCTCAGCCCCGCCAACACCGACACCATCGGCCCCACGAGCTGATACTCCAGCGCAAACGGCGCCAGCGTCCTCGCGTCCACCACCCGCGCCCCCAGCGGATAGTTGCTGTACCCCGTGAAATCGATGCCGAACGGCGCAAACCCCATCCCCTGATGCCCCAGGGTCGCGAACAGGTAGCGTGCATAAGCCGGCGAACTGCCCGTTTCCGCAACGAGCAGCGGATTGTCCGCCCGCCGATAAAGCTCGAGCACCTTGGTATATCGCGCATAGTCAGGCATGTAGATGTCCGGCGCGATCACATCGATGGCCGGCGCTGCCGCCTTCCACACACCCAACGCATCGTCCGTCGGCCCTCCGCTCTCATAGGTCGTCGGCGGCCCCGGATGCAGCGGATCACGCAGCGCCGCATTGACATACAGCGGCAGCGGATACACCGCCTTACCCGCCGCGGCGACCTGCTGCACGAATCGCGCGATGTTCCACGCGTGGAAAAACTCGTCAGCCTGAGCCCCAAACACCTCCCGCCAGGTACCGCCGCGCTTCCTCAACGCAACGAGCAACGGTTGCGGAACCGCTCTATCGAACAGCCTCTGCGCCCTCGGCGAGTAGTCGCGTACGGAGCCGTAAGTGCCGGTCTCATTCTCCACCTGCACCATGATCACCGTGTGCTGCGGGTCAACCGCCTGGAGGTGCCGCATCAACGCAACGAACGCGGTCCGGTCCGCATCGAGCGTCGCCTGCGCGAGCGGTGAGAGAGAAGGCATGCGCCTGCCCTCCGGGTTCACGACCCGCGGAAACCTCGCGTCATCGAGCTTCACCCACTCCGGCGTATACCCCGGACTACTGTTCTTCCATGTCCCGAACCAGAGAAGGACCGCGTGCAAGTCGTGCTCACGCGCCTGCGTGAGAAAAAGATCGAGAAAGGAGAAGTCGAACGCGCCCTCCTTCGGCTCGATCTGTTCCCATGCGATCGGCATGACTACGGTATTGGCGTGCATCGCCGCCAGGGCCGGCCAGACCTGCGGCAGCATCGCCGGGTAGTTGCTCGAGTTGTTGACCTGTGCGCCGAGGATCAGATAGGCCTTGCCGTCGACGAGCAGCTCATGGCGCCCGTGGGAGCTCACCATGCGTGGCATCGGCACGCCCGCCGCCGCCGCCCCCGGCCGCGAAGCGGCGAACACGGTGACAGACGCGGTGACGAGGGCAACGCCGAGCGAGCGCAGCGCGCAACTTCGATTCAAGGCGTCCCCCACACCTACCCTCTGCTGCCGCTATGGTAACGCTCCCAGCCGCCTGATGCTACCGGCGGAAGCGCTGCCACGGCGAGGCGGATCGTGTCGCGCATGGCTTCGAGGCGCGCTGCCGCGGGCCCGGGCGTGAAGATGTCCACGACGGGCTCGTAGCGCTCCGGCCAGAGGTTCAGCCCGGCGTAGATCGCGAGCCAACTCCCCGGCGGAAAGGTCTCTTCTTCCAGCGCCACGATCCGCCCGGTACGCGTGAACAGATCGCGTTTGTACGCCAATGTCTCCGGCAGCTGCATACCGCGACACTCACGCCAGAACGGCGCATCATCACGCTGCGAGCCGGCGTAGTGCAGGACGAGAAAATCGCGCGCGCGCTCGTACTCCAGTGCGGTCAGGCGATTGTATTCGGCGCTCAGCGCCGGATCGAAGTCGCGGTCGGGAAAGAGGCCGAAGAGCCGCCCGAGGCCGGTCTGCACCAGATGCATGCCGGTCGACTCGAGCGGCCCGAGGAAGCCCGCCGCGGACCCGAGCGCCAGACAATTGCCCGCCCATGCCTGCGTGCGGCGCCCCGCTCCGAAGCGCAGCAGCGACGGATCGGCGAGCGGCGCACCCTCGAGGCGCTCGAGGAGCCTGGCGGTGGCTTCGTCGTCCGAGAGATGCGCGCTGGAATAGACATGGCCGTGGCCGACGCCATGTTGCAGTGCAATTCGCCACTGCCAGCCGGCTTCCCGCGCCGTCACTTGCGTGACCGGCGCCACATCCCCGACACTCGCGCACTGCGTCGCCACGGCCCGGTCGCAGGGAAGCCATTGCGACCAGTCCTCGTACCCGCTCTTCACCGCCCCGGCGATGACCATCGCCTCGTCGCCCGAGCAATCGATGAAGAAATCACCAGCGATCGAGCGGCCATCGGCCAGACGCAGCGACGCAAGCAGCCCTCTTTGATCCAGCGTTGCACCGGCCACCTCACCCTCGATGCGGCGCACGCCGCGCTTCTCGGCATAGGTCCGCAGGAAGCGCGCATAGAGCGTCGGGTCGAGGTGGTAGGCGTAGGAAAGATGCCGCAGAGCCGACGCATCCTTTGCCGGCGGCACGCCGAACCGCCCCAGGCTTGCCGCGAGTCCCGTCACCGACCACTCTTCGAGCGGTGACGGGCGCCCCTCCTGTCTGCGCTTCAGCCAATACGCCTGAATCAGATCGTGATTGACGTCGACTCCGTAGGAGCCGAACGGGTGCAGAAACGTGTCGCCGATCGTCCGCCAGTCGCGGAACCGGACCGCCAGTTTGCAGGTTGCCCGCGCGGCGCTCACGAAGTCCCGCTCCTCGATGCCGAGAAGCCCATGAAACGCGCGCAGACTGGGGAGCGAGCCCCCCTCGACACCTATCTGGTCGACGGCGTTGAATTCCACGACGGTGATCTCGCACGATGCGCCGCCGATAACCCTGGCGAGCGCCGCGGCCGCCATCCATCCCGGCGTTCCGCCGCCGACGATGACGATGCTGCGCAACCGGCGCGGCGTGCTCTGCCCTGGCCCATGTCCTGGCTCGCTCAAGTTGTTGCCCGGCAATGTGTGTCGATGAAGGTGCCGTGCGTCGGCAGGGACTGCGCGGCCCCGCTGACGATGCGCGCGCGGCGCTGCAATTCACGGCGCAAGGCCGCCTCTTCGATGAGGTCCGCCATGGGATCATGTCGGCGCGGGAACACCCCGAGACCCAGGAAGATCGACACCCAGCTCGGCTCCGCGAAAGCACCGCTGTCATAGAGCGCCACCACGCCGCCGGCCTTGAAGAGCTCGATCTGGTGACGCAGGCCATCGGGAACGGTCATGTTCCGGCAGTAACGCCACAGCTCGCCGTCACGCCCGCTCGCGCAGTAGTGCAGGATGATGAAGTCGCGGATCGACTCGTAGCTGCGCGCCATCAGGCGGTTGTATTCCGCAGCGAGCTTCGGCTCGAAGCCCCGGTCGGGGAAGAGCTCGACCAGCCGGCCTATGCCCGACTCGACCAGATGGATGCTGGTGGACTCGAGCGGCTCGAGGAAGCCGCCGGCGAGGCCCAGCGCCACGCAGTTTCGCTTCCAGCTCTCGCGTCTGCGTCCGGCGGTGAATCGGAGCAGTCTCGGGGCGGCGAGCGCCTCGCCGTCGAGGTTGGCGAGAAGCGTGCCGGCCGCCTCGTCCTCACTGATATGGCTGCTGCAGAAAACATGGCCGTTGCCGGTGCGGTGTTGCAGCGGAATCCGCCACTGCCAGCCCGCCCGGTGCGCGATGGAGCGCGTGAAGGCGGCGGGCTCGCTGCTGCGGGCGGACGCGACAGCCAGAGCACGATCGCAGGGAAGCCACCGCGACCAGTCGTCGAAACCCGCATGGAGTGAGCGCTCGATGAGAAGCGCGGCGAAGCCGCTGCAGTCGATGAAGAGATCGCCGCTCACCGTGCGCCCATCCTGGAGGAGCACGGCGTCGATGAAGCCGTCATCCGGCCGCAGGCGCACCTCCACGATGCGCCCGTCGATGCGCTTCACACCGCGCCGCTCCGCGAAGGCGCGCAGATACGCGGCATAGGCGGTGGCATCGAACTGAAACGCGTAGGAGTAGGAGCCGAGAACGGATCCCCGATCCGGCAGCGGCGGCGCGAATCGCCCGAGCCCCGCGGCCGTCGTCGTAATCGAGTAGTCGGCGTAGGAGCGCTCGTCCCCGGCGGCGCGCATTTTGAGCCAGAGCTGATGCGGCGGGACACCGCGCATGTCCGGGCCGAAATCGCTGAATCCGTGAAAGAACGTGCGCCGCGGATTCCACCCCTCAAACTCGATGCCGAGCTTGAAAGTGCCCTGGGTCATGCGGACGAACTCGATCTCATCGAGGCCGAGCATCGCGTTGAAGTTGCGCAGCGTAGGCAGTGTCGCCTCGCCGACCCCGACCGTCCCGATCTCCGACGACTCGACCAGCACGATCTCATCGACCCGCTGGCTCACCACCACGCTCAGCGCCGCAGCCGCCATCCATCCGGCGCTGCCGCCGCCGACGATGACGATCCTGCGAATGGCCGAGCCTGCCATGACCCCTTATTCTAGCGGTACCCCCCTCTCAGAATGTAACGCGGATCTGCGCCGAGTACGTCCGGCCGCTGTCGTACCAGGCGAATGTCGACGTCGCAATGTGCTGCTGCATCAGCTCCCGGTAGACCGAGTCGGTCAGGTTAAGAGCCTCGATCCCGAGCGTGACGTGCGAGTCGATCTTGTAGAAGAGCGACGCGTCGAGCTCCCCATAGCTGGCCGCGTACAAGGGCAGGCCCCACGCCACGCTTTCGGCGCCGAAGGCAGAGCTGCTCGGGTCCGTGTTGAGGCCGTTGGTGCCCTCGGTCGGGTTGACGTTCACTCCCATCAGATACCTGCTGCGCCAGCTGTAGGCGAGACGGGCGGAGACCGGCCCCCGGTCGTACAACAGGGCGAAGTTGTAGGCGTACTTCGACAGATCCACCAGCGGCAGGTTGCCGAACGTGGTGCCATTGGTGTCGCAGCCGTTGAGATTGAGGGCGAGATTGGAGGCGCCGCCACTGCTGCCGTCGCAGTAGGTGCCATTCACCGGGTTGTTGAGAGTCTGATGATCGTCGATGTAGGTGAAATTCGCCTGTGTGCCGAAGCCGTGCAGTATCCATGGCAGGAAGTCATAGTACTGCTGGTAGGCGACCTCGAAACCCTTGATGTCGCCACTGGCACCGTTGACCGGGCCCGTCGTCGTGAACTGATGCGAGTTGCCGGCCGTATCGGTGGCATTCACGTTGAAGACCTGGTTGATCACGACGTCCGTCAGGTGCTTGTAGAAGAGATCCCAGGTCAGCGATCCGGTCGGCGCGAAGTACCATTCCAGAGTGCCATCAAGATTGAACGCCTTCGTCGGCTTCAGCTTCGGGTTGCCATTGGCGCTGCCCGTGAAGGTTTGTACACCGTCGCTGGTGGTGATGCCCGAGCTCACGGAGGTGAACGCCTGCAGTTGCGAGAATTGCGGGCGAGACATGCCCTCCGACGCCGCGAAATGCGACTGCAGCTTGTCGGTCCAATGGAAGCGCATGTTGAGGCTCGGCAGCACATCCGTGTAATCGTTGGCAGCGATCTCCGGCTGAGCCGAGGCGTTGAACGAGGCGAATTCGCTGGGCGTGAACCCGGGCGGGACATTGCTTGGCGTGAATTGATTCACCACCAGGTACCCGCTCGCCGTATCCACAGTGCGCACGATACGGACGCCGATGTCGCCGTCGTAAGGGAAAACTCCGACCTTGGAGCCGAACGGCACCATGAGGTAAGTGGCGTAGGTGTGCTCATCCTGTGAGTTCAGGCCGCCGGCCGGGGGGTTGCCGAGCGCGAGCGACGCCGGCTTCCATGAGTTGGTGCAGGAAGGATTCTCTTCCTGACACAGGGTGGTGAAGAAGGACTGCAATTCCGCGAAGCTGCCGGGCCAGCCGGTCGCCAGCGAGGTGCCGGGGAACACCACCGGGGACGGCAGGCCCACCTGACCATTGAAGAAGTTCGGAAAGCCGTAGCTCGCGTAGGGTGCGGGGAACTTGTTCAGGTAGGCGAGCGATGGGATCTCGAACAGCATCCAGCTCTGGCTGACCGCCGCCCAGTTGTAGCCGCTGCCCGGCTCCGACAGGTCCGTCTCCGCGCTGCGATCATCCCAGCGCACACCGGCCTTGATTGACTTGAAGAAGCCGTCGCCGAGACTATAGTCCGCGTCCCCCTGCCAGGCCCATTCCTGGCCATGGGCGAGGCTGAGCCCATCCTGCGTGAACGCCCAGTAGTAGTTGCTGGGGTTCTCCAGATATGACGTCGGAACCTGTACGGACGGAAAATTGCCGCTCAGGTTGATCGTTTCCCACGGAATGTTGACGCCGGTCGCGACGGTGAAGTCATCTTCGTGGGTGTTGCTGCGGACCAGCTGGGCATCGGATGTGAACTTCAGTCTGTCGGTGGCGTCCCAGGTCAGATTCCAGTCGAAATTGTTGGTCACGGCATGCTGGTCGGCGGAACGCGTGTCGTCGTTCATCGGCAGGCCGCCGTCGGTGGGGTCCGTCATGGTGCCCGACGTCATCATTCCGAGTGAGTTGAACGTGAAATCGGTGCCCGCCGCCGGCTGTATGTTGTAGGGATTGGTCTGCGGGAATATCGCGTTCTCATCCCAGTGGAACTTGTAGTACGAGCCGAAATAGCTGAGTGTCGTCTCGACGTTGTCCGTTGGACGCCATTGCAACGCCGTATAGATGCCCTTGCGCGTGCGCCTGTATCGCAGGGTGCGCCACGTGACGCCACCGTCCGGGACCCAGAGCGTCTGGCCGGCCGGAACCCACGCGCTGGCGGTGCCTTCGCTCGCGGTACGCGGAAAATAGGGATAGAGTTCCATGCCGTCGGTGCGGTCCTGGACCTCGGAGTCGGACACATCGACGAGCACGCCGACGTCGCCGATTCCCGTGTGCCAGCGGTCGCTCATGAGGAGAGACGCCGACGGCTTGACGTTGCCGCGGCTGAGGTCGCCCCAGCTGCCGCCCACCGAGCCGCTGATCCGCGCGCCGCTGAAGTCGAAAGGCTTCGCGGTGCGCAGATTCACCACACCGCCGATGCCACCCTCGATCTGCGAAGCATCCGGATTCTTGTAGACGTCGACGCCCGCCAGCAGCTCGGGCGGTATGTCGTCGAAGCTGAGCGCGCGCCCGTTGTTGGCGCTGAAGCTGTCCTCGCCATTGATCTCGGATTGGACATAGCTCAAGCCGCGAATGGTGACGCCCGCCCCTTCGACCTGGTAATGCTCCGGGTCCGTGGCGCCGGCGATGTTTTCGTAGGTGTGGTCGATCTCGACGCCGGGGATGCGCTGCAGGACCTCCGTGACGGAACGGTCGGGCAGCTTGCCGATGTCGGCGGCGACGACCGAGTCGACGATCTGAGTCGAGAGCTCCTTGATGGTCTGCGCCGTCTGCAGCGCCTGGCGCTGGCCCGAGACGACGACTTCCTCGAGAGTGGGCGCGTTCTGAGCATTCGGCGGCGAGGCCGGCTGCGCCGGCGCGGCCGACTGGCTCTGCGCCCGAGCGGACATGCCGGTGAGCGCCAGCACCAGCGCCAGAGCCGAGGCGGCCGCGGGCACGCGTAACGGCATGCCGGGCCCGCCGCTCGCAATGGAGCGTTGGCTACGGTGATTCAGACGTTTTGCCACGATATTCCCCCTTTGGATGTCGTTGGCTCGATGCAAATCAACGAATCGGATCAGGATCGGCGCCGACAGCGCTGTCGCGAGTTGTTGGAATCCAGGCCCCCGAAATGTTCGAGTTACGATAGCGCTGTCGTGCGAGCGTTACCAATGAAATAATGGCCACGAGTCATATCCGAAATCGCATGTTGTATCCCGACCTGACGGACGCGCAGCAACCGGCTCCTCCCGTTGGTACTGGAGGCGAGGAACCAGGCGTCGGATGTCGATCTACTCAAGCCTGTCGCGTCACCTCGGTGCGCTCGCCGCCGGGATACAGCCTGGCGGCAATCTCACGCAACGTAGTCAGCAGCAGACGCGCGCCCGGAGACAGCGCGTGGCTGCGGCGCGTGATGAGGCCGAATCCTCCAATGCCGACCGGCAGGTCGGCCATCAGCACCTTGAGGATGCCGGCCTTGCAGTAGGACGCAACGGATACCGCGGGCAGCGCGACGACCATGCGGCTCTGCTCCAACAGAGCAGTGATGACCGGAAGCGACGCCGCCTCGACGATATCGCTCGGCTGCGGCAGGCCTTGGTGCAGGAACATTGCGGCCAGCCTGTCACGCACCAGGCTCCCGGGAGGCGGCACTATCCACGGCTGCTCGATCAGGTCCTCGAGACACAGATCCGCGCGCCCGGCAAGCGGGTGCCGCGCGCTGGCAATGACGGCGTGCGGCTCATCCAGTGCGAGCGGCTGGTACGACAACTGGTCGGCAGCCGCGGCGTCGAGCAGGCGCGCGACGACCATGTCCAGGTGCCCTTGCAGCAGCCTCTGCACGAGCTGGCGGCTGTCGTCGATCTCGACATGGACGAGAGTGCCCGGGTAATGTTGTTTCAGCGTAGCTACCGCGGTCGGCACCAGGCTCGCACCGGGTTCGACGATGGTGCCCACGGCGGCCTTGCCGGTGTGTCCGGCCTTGAGCGCCGCGAGCTCTTCGTGAGCGAGCCCGATCTCCGACAGCGCCAGACGGGCATGGCGAACGAGAATCTCGCCGTAACGGGTGGGGGCGACGCCGCGGGAATGACGCTCGAAAAGCCTGACGTCGAGAATCTCCTCGATCTGCCGCAGCAGCTTGGAAGCGGCCGGTTGTGTCAGGCCGGCAGCGGCGGCCGCCCGCGCCAGGCGACGCTCGTCATCCAGATGGACCAGGAATGCCAGCTGATGTGTCTTGAGGTGCGGACGCACGAAAGACCTGACCGGGCGTGCTGCCGCGGCGCGCGCCGGCGCCCGGATTGGCAGGTCGCGGCACGAGATATTCACAGTGAGGTGCCCCCTGGTCGCCACATGGGAATACGCGCTGGCATACGGATCACATGGAGACGGACCCATCGATCTCGACGACCCTCTTCCATCCGAAAAGCTTCGCGTCCAGCGACCAGGCGCCGGGGCCGAGCAGCGCCAGGGCGGCGGCCACGACCGCGGGCAGCAGCCAGTACCGGTAACCGGCCGGAATCGACAAGGCGAGCAGAAGCGCATCGAATGCCGCGAGCGCTGCCGTGATGGGCGTCCAGAGTCCGGCGACGAGAAGCACACCCAGGGCCGCGGCGGGCACCTGGAGCAGCACCCCGGAGAATCCCGGCGCGCGCGGCAGCGCTGCGATCGCGTGCGCCAGCAGAATCGTGGCGCACGCCAGCCGTAGCAGGAGAAGCCCTACTCCAGGCGCACCGGAAGCGAATGTTGAGAAGAGTCGCCGCAAAGCAACTGCAACATAGCGGACCGGCGGCCGGCGGCAACGTCCAAAAGATAGTAGCGAACGCCCTTGCGGAGCAGTTTCAGGGCTCGATGATGCCGCGCTTGAGGCCAACCATCGCCGCCTGGGTGCGGTCCTGAACGCCCAGCTTCGACAGGATAGTCCGAACCTGCCACTTCACGGTCGTTTCGGTGGCGGACATCAGCCGCGCGATCTCCTTGTTGGCCTTGCCCTGGGCAATCAGCCGCAGCACCCCGACTTCGGTCGGCGTGAGCATGTCATCAGCCACATGCTCGGCAAGCTGGTACGAGACCTCGGGCGAGACGAATCGCTTGCCCGCATGGACGGCGCGAATGGTATCCAGAAGCTCGCGATCCAGGCTGTCCTTCAACATGTAAGCTCGCGCGCCTGCCTGCATCGCGCGACGCGCCTGTGCGTCACCCGCATAAGTGGTCAGAACGATGATGCGCGCGTCGGGAGATTCCCCGCGAATTGCGCTGATCGCGTCGACGCCGCTCATTTCCCGCATCTGCAGGTCCATCAGCGTCACGTCCGGCCGGTGCGCGCGGAACTGCTGGATGGCCTCGCGGCCGCTGGCGGCCTCTGCCACCAGCTTGAGGTCCGGCTCCGTGGAGAGCAGGAGAGCGATGCCCCGACGAACGATCGGATGGTCGTCGACCGCCAGGACGCGAATGGGCGAGCCCGCATTCATATTCACCTCAGTGCCGGCGAATCCCTGCGCCGCGCGGGGGGTATGCCCTCGATGCCGGGAGCACGAGCTCCACTTCCGTTCCGGCGCCGGGCGCGCTCCAAAGCGTAAGCTTGCCGCCCGCGAGTGCAGCACGCTCACGCATACCGCCAACCCCGAAGTGTCCCGACCGACAGCCTTCGGCAAGAATCCTCGGGTCGATCCCGCGACCGTCATCGCGTACGCGCAGCCGAAACTGGCCGGCATGGTAGCGCAATTCCACCTCGATCTGCGTGCCCTGGGAGTGATGCACGGCGTTGCGCAGCGCCTCAGCCGCAATCCGAAAGATCTCGTCCCGCTCGATCGGATGCAGCGGCCGCACAGTACCTTGCACGTCGACTCGGACGGATGGCACGGCGACGCCTTGCCGCTGCGCAGTCAGCTCTTGGGCCAGCCGTCCGATCGGACCCGCAAGATCACTCGACTCCTCGACGGACAGGCGCAGCCCCTGCACCGCCTCGCGACCCTCCTTGATAGCGTGCCCCGCCTGATCGATCGCACCCGCAAGCACTTCGCGCGCCTTGTCGGGCTCTCTGGTCAGCAAGCGTTGCGCGGCTCTGAACTGCAGCAGCACGCCCTGGAAGCTCTGCAGCAGCGTGTCATGCAGATCCCGCGCGATCCGCATGCGCTCCTGGACACGGGCGTCGAGCGTCCTGTTGAACTGGAGCGCCAGCTGCCGCGCACGCAGCCAGTAGAGAAAGAGCAGCAGCGCAGCCAACGCGATGCCGCACGCGCTCCGGAACCAGGAGGTTTGCCAGAATGTCGGGGCGATCGAGAAGTCGATCGCAGCGCCCTGCTCGTTCCACACGCCGCTGTCATTGCTGGCTATGACATGGAATCGATACTTTCCCGGAGGCAGATCGGTATAGAGCGCCAGGCGCCGATTCCCCGCGTCATACCAACTGCGATCCCTGCCGTCGAGTCGGTAACGAAACTGGTTCGCCTCCGGTGCGACCAGACTCAGCGCCGCGTAGTCGATCTCGAGATCGCGGGTTCGCGGCGGCAACCGCAATGGTACGGGGGTACGCTGCAGCAGGTTCTGCCAGTAGAGCCTGCCGTCGGCGATGACCTGCTCGATGTGCACCGGCGGTGGCAACCTGTTGAACACGATGTGACGCGGGTCGAGCACCTGCACGCCACCACCCGACAGAAACCAGATCTTGCCATCGGCGGCAATGGCGGCACGCGGAGCGAACGGGCTGGCTGAAGTGCTGCGCAGTCTCACGCCATCCTGCGGGCCCAGCACTGTCGCCTTGATCCTGTGACGCGGGTCCGCAAGCCATGCGTCCAGCTCAGGTCGGGCAATGCGTACCAGAGCGCACGCCGTGTACACCCAGAGCGAGCGTTGCTTGTCTTCAAGCGTCCACATGGCGGCATCACACGGCAGACCGTTCCTGCTCGTGAGCGTGACGACACGCCCATTCTCGAGCCGGCTCACGCCGCTCATCGCCGCCACCCATAGTGCGCCGTTCTCGAGCCGGAGATCGGCGACATGGCCTCCGCTCAGCCCGTTGGCCGCCGTGTAGGACGCGCGCACTCGGCCGTCCTTGAAATACGACACGCCTCCGCCCTGCCAGGATCCCAGCCACAAGCCGCCCCGCCGCGGGTCGGAAAGCAGTACCGAGGCATTCTGCTGGCGTCCAAAGGCCGACCAGGGGATCCGCTCGACCAGCCTGCCATCACGCAGGTGCAGCAGACTCTGTTGCCCCGAAAGCCACAGGTTGCCCGCCTCGTCGCCGGTAATGCTGTTGACTTCCCCGCCGGGGACGCCGGCAATGGCTATGTACCGCCCGTGTTTGAGGTAGCCGAGTCCGCGGTCGGTGAATGCCCAGACGCGGCCGGAATGATCCTGAAACAAGGATTGCACGGAGTCATCGGGAAGTCCGCTTGCCCGGCGGTATGCCGTCACTTTGCCGTTCTGCCAGCGGGTCAGGCCGTCATGGGTTCCTATCCAGACACTGCCGTCCGCGGCCGCGAGCACCGCGCTGGTTGCATCGCTCGACAGTCCCTGTCTCACGGAGAGTGTGCTCACCGGCAGCTCCCGAAACCGATCCAACCCGCCGGTGGTGGAGACCCACACACTGCCTTCGCGATCCTCGAACAGGCTGAGGACGATATTGCCCGAGAGACCATCCGATTGGGTGAAGGTGTCGGTGCGACCGTTGTGGACATGGATCAGCCCGCGCTCGATGGTTCCGATCCACAGGCCCCCGTCGCGGTCCCGCAGCAGCCTGTTGGAGTCGCTGATGCTGATCGGATAGGGCTCGAGCTCATCGCCGGCGATGCGCATCAGCCCGGCGTTGTGCACGGCCAGCAGCAAGCGCCCGTCGTCGGAATGAGTCACGCCGATCGGCCCCGAGTTCGGCAACACCGCCCCGCCCAGGGCCTTGGCCGTGGCAATCAGGCGCGGCGTGCCCGGCCGGATTCGCCACAACCCGGTCTGTGCGCCTGCCCAGAGAGTGCCCGAGTCATCCTCGTAAACGGTCCAAACGCCCGTGCCCAGGTCGAGTCTGGCGCCATAGCAGTCCGCACGGTGATCTCGCAGCGCACAGAGCTGGCCGGGAGATTCCATCGTCCCCACCCAGACCGTCCCCGCACGATCCTGGTAAAGCGCGCTGATGAACCGACCATCGAACTGGTGCAACTGAGTGAGCTTGCGGCCGTCCCAGGTGACGAGACCGCCAAACGTGCCGATCCAGAGAGTGCCATCGCGCGTGACCATGAGGTTGTTGACAGCATCGTTGGGGAGATGCTGTCCGGACGGTGGCTGCCAAAGGACGCCGTGAGCACCGTCGAAGCGGAACAGACCAAACTCGCTTCCCAGCCACAGATAACCATCGGGCGTCTGGGCCATCGCGTAGATGTTGCCCACCGAGAAACCGTCCCTGACGGTCCACGCGGTGTGGGCGTACTCATTTATATCGAGAGCCGTGTCCAGGGCGCACGCCGAGTGCCATCCCCCGAGGACCACCCCGAGGGCCACCTCGAGAGCAAGGACCATGACTGCCCGCATCGATGCTGGAATCGTGATGCCCCCGCGCGCCGACAGCGCTGTCGTTATGCCGGCCATATGATAATTCGTATAGTCATCCTGGCAAGCAGGCGGCCGGAGGAGGCGAAATCGCCGCCGCCCTGCCATTGAGCGGGGGCCTTTGATAGCGCTATCATCACCTGCGCCGGGCTGCGCGCCCGAGGGGCTTTTCATGCCGAATCCGATCTCGCGAACGAGCGTCCGCAAGGAGACCCGGCGAGCGCCGGCGGTGTGGATGCTCGCGTGGGCCATCGCGATTGCGTGCCTGCTCGTCGCGCCCATCGCGCGCGCGGACACGCCGCCCGGCGCCCCCGCAACGGCTTTGCCCGCGGAGGATGGCTACCACCTCTGGCTGCGCTACGTTCCGGTGGCGCGCGAATGGCTTTCGCGCTACCGCGCCGGCGCGACCGAGCTCGTTGGCGGCTACAACTCCCCTTCTCTGCGCGCCGCGCACGCGGAGCTGCTGCGGGGCCTGGCGGGCCTCTTGGGCGCGCAGCCGCAACCGGCGAATGACGTGACACGCGACGGCGCGATCGTTTTCGGGACTCCCCGCTCTTCCGCTCTCGTGAAGAGCCTGCTGCTGGACCTGCGGCAGCTGGGCGCTGAAGGCTACCTCATCCGCACCGTGACGATTGACGGTCACAGAGCCACCGTCATCGCCGCCAATAGCGACATCGGCGTTCTCTACGGCGCGTTCGGCTTCCTGCGACTGCTGCAAACACGCGCGCCCATCGGGCATCTCGACATCGCCACCAGCCCGAAGATCAGCCGCCGGGTGCTCGATCACTGGGACAACCTGAACGGCACGGTGGAGCGCGGCTATGCGGGCGACTCCCTGTGGAAGTGGGAGACCCTGCCGCAATACCTGTCGCCGCGCTACACCGATTACGCGCGCGCCTGCGCCTCGATCGGGATCAACGGCGCAGTGCTCAACAATGTCAACGCCACGCCCTTCATCCTGACACCGCTCTATCTGCGCAAGGTCGCGGCGCTCGCAGGCGTGCTGCGCCCCTATGGCATCAGGGTGTACCTCTCGGTGCCGTTCAGCGAGCCCGTGACACTCGGTAAGCTCAAGTCCGCCGATCCCCTCGATCCGCGGGTGGGGGCCTGGTGGTCCGCCAAGGTCGCCGAGGTCTATCGCCAGGTACCCGACTTCGGCGGCTTCCTGATGAAGGCCAATTCCGAGGGACAGCCGGGGCCCGAGGACTACGGACGCACGCAGGCGCAAGGCGCCAACGTGCTCGCGGAGGCGCTCGCGCCGCACGGCGGCATCGTGATGTGGCGCGCGTTCGTCTACACGACGGGTAGCCATTCGGAGGATCGCGCGAAGCAGGCTTACGACACCTTCAAGCCGCTCGATGGCAAGTTCGCGGACAACGTGCTGGTGCAGGTGAAGAACGGCCCGATCGACTTCCAGCCGCGCGAGCCCTTCCATCCCCTTTTCGGCGCCATGCCGCACACCAATCTGATGCTCGAGCTGCAGATCACCAAGGAGTACCTCGGCCAGCGGACGAGCATCGTCTACCTGGGTCCGCTCTTCGAAGAAGCGCTGCGCGATGACACCTGGGCCAAGGGCGCCGGCTCGACGGTGGCACGGGTAATCGACGGCTCGCTCTACGGCGAGCGGCTGACTGCCATCGCCGGAGTGGCCAACACGGGCTCCGAGCGCAACTGGTCCGGGTCCATCTTCAACCAGGCCAACTGGTATGCCTTCGGCCGGCTCGCCTGGAATCCCGACCTCTCGGCGCGGCAGATCGCCGCGGAGTGGGTCGCGATGACCTTCACCAGCGACCGGCGCTTCCTCGCTCCGGTGGTGGGGATGATGATGGGATCGCGCGAGGCCGCGGTCGACTACATGACACCGCTCGGACTTGCGAGTCAGATGGCCGCCGACACCCACTTGGGCCCCGGCCCCTGGGTGGCGCCCGCGATGGGCATGCCGCCCGACTGGAGCAGCACCTACTACAGCCGCCCCGATGCCTCCGGTATAGGCTTCGATCGGACGGCTACCGGCAGCGATGCCGTCGCGCAGTATTCGCCGCACGTCGCCGCGCAGTTGGGCAATCTCTCGACCTGTCCCGAGGACCTCCTCCTCTGGTTCCATCACGTCTCATGGGACTACCGCATGCGCTCCGGGCACACGCTGTGGGAGTCGTTGGTCCTTCACTACGACCGGGGTGTCGAGTGGGTCAAACAGGCGCGCAGCACCTGGAGCACGCTAGCGCCATACGTCGACAGCCAACGCTATCGCCTGACGGCCGACTTCCTCGCGATCCAGGAGCAGGACGCCGAGTGGTGGCGCGACGCGAGCATCGCCTACTTCCAGTCGATCTCGCATCGGCCGCTGCCCGCGGGCTCTGCTGCGCCGCCAGACACGCTGGCGCACTATGAGGCCTTTTGCGTCCCTTACGTCGAAGGCTCGCCGGGGCCCGTCCCGGGTTGCCCGCCCGCCGATGTCGAGGTACCCCGGTGAGCGCTCGCGAGCCTGTCACCAGTCCCACATCGAGCCGTCCTCCAGGCGCGCGATCGGCAGTTGCTTGGGGCTGTAGGGATAGCGCGCTGCGAGCTGCTCGTCGATGGTGACACCGTGCCCCGGGCTCTCACCGCAATGCAACCGGCCGTCGCGGAAGACGTAGTCGTGGGGAAAGACCTCGTCGGTCTGCTCGGAGTGGCGCATGTACTCCTGGATGCCAAAGTTGGGAACCCAGGTGTCGAAGTGCAGCGCTGCGCCCATCGTGACCGGCGACAGGTCCGTCGCGCCGTGAAAGCCGGTGCGCACCTGATGCATCGCGGCCAGGTCCGCAATGCGGCGGACGTGGGTGATGCCGCCGGCGTGCACGATCGTCGAGCGGATGAAGTCGATGAGACGGCCTTCGATCAGGCGCTTGCAATCCCAGATGGAGTTGAATACCTCGCCCACCGCAAGCGGCGTGACCGAGTGGCGGCGGATCAGCTCGAAGCCGTCCGGGTTGTCGGCCGGCGTCGCATCCTCCAGCCAGAAGAGCCGATACGGCTCGAGGTCGCGCGCCAGCCGCGCCGCCTCCACTGGCGTCAGCCGATGATGCACGTCGTGCAGCAGCTCGAGCTTGCCGCCGTGGTCGGCGCGCAGCCGCTCGAAGAGCTTCGGCACGATCTCGAGATAGCCCGGCGTCGACCATTCCGTCTCGAGGGGCAGCTCGCTTTCCGCGGGCTCATACGCGTCCTTCAGTCGCGACACGCCGTAGGGCTTCTTTACGCCCGGAACGCCGCATTGAGCGCGCACCGCGCGATAGCCCATGGCGACGTATCGCGCCACTTCCGCGCTCGCCTCCTCGATGTCGCGGCCGTTCGCATGCCCGTACACCAGCACCCCGTCGCGCGAGCGTCCGCCCAGCAGGCGATGAAGCGGCAGCCCGGCTATCTTGCCGAGGATGTCCCAGAGCGCCACGTCCACCGCGGCGATGGCCGTCATGGTCACGGGTCCACGCCGCCAGTAGGCACCACGATAGAAGAACTGCCAGGTATCCTCGATACGTCCGGCGTCGCGCCCGATGAGGTTGGGGATGACGTGATGCTCGAGATACGCCGCCACGGCCAGCTCCCGGCCGTTGAGCGTCGCATCCCCGATGCCGAAGACGCCCGAGCGCGTCTCGATCTTGAGCGTCACGAAGTTGCGTCCCGGACAGGTGACGATGACGCGCGCGGCGGTGATTTCCTGAGGATTTGCCATGAACGATGACTCCAATTGGGAATCTGCGGGCACGTTGCACCCGGACCGTCTCTTTCCCGCGGACCCCGGCACGCGCGCCGTCGCACGCCGACTCTACAACAGCGTGCGCGCTCTGCCCATCATCAGCCCGCACGGCCACACCGACCCGCGCTGGTTCGCGGACAACGTGCCGTTCGGCGATCCGGTATCGCTCCTCCTGACGCCGGATCATTACATCACGCGCATGCTCTACAGCCAGGGCCTCGCCCTCGAGGAGCTCGGCTCCTCGCCGCTCGCGGCCGGCGCGTCCGCCAGCACGGATTCCGATCGGCGCGCCATCTGGCGGAAGTTCGCCGAGCGCTATCACGTCTTTCGCGGCACACCCACGCGGCTCTGGCTCGATTGGGTGCTGAGTGCCGTCTTCGAGACCGAGGCGCCTCTCACGGCCGCGAATGCCGACGGCGCGTACGACCGCATAGTCGAGCATCTCGCGCGGGAGGACTTCCGCCCGCGCGCGCTCTTCGAGCGTTTCGGCATCGAAGTGCTGGCCACGACCGAATCCCCGCTCGATGACCTGGCGCACCACGCCGCGATCCGCGCGAGCGGCTGGAAAGGCCGCGTCATCACCGCCTACCGACCCGATCCGGTCGTCGATCCCGAGACCCCCGGCTTCGCGACGGGTCTCATCCGCCTGGGCGAGCTCACGGGCGAAGACACCGGCTCCTGGCACGGTTATCTCGCCGCGCATCGCAAACGCCGAGCCTACTTCTTGCGAATGGGCGCCACATCCACCGACCACGGCCATCCGACGGCAAGAACGGCGGACTTGAGCGACCGCGTAGCGGAATCTCTCTTCAGCCGCGTCGTTCGCACCGCGCTGGCCGGCACGGTCGCAAGCGCGGACGCG
This sequence comes from uncultured Pseudomonadota bacterium, assembly GCA_963833085.1. Taxonomy (GTDB): domain Bacteria; phylum Pseudomonadota; class Gammaproteobacteria; order Steroidobacterales; family Steroidobacteraceae; genus 13-2-20CM-66-19. The sequence goes on along the minus strand of CAWHWV010000002.1, from coordinate 73,485 downwards.
GAAGCCTTCCGCGCCCAGATGCTCACCGAGATGGCGCGCATGAGCCTGGATGACGGCCTGGTGCTGCAGATCCACCCCGGCTCGTGGCGCAACCACAACGCCTCACTCTACGAGCGCTTCGGCCCAAACGTCGGCGCCGACATCCCGGTGCAGACCGAATACGTGAGCGCGCTGCGCCCGCTCCTCAACCGCTTCGGCAACGAGCGCTCCCTCACCATCATCGTCTTCACGCTCGATGAGTCCGCGTACAGCCGCGAGCTCGCCCCCCTCGCCGGCCACTACCCCGCCCTCAAGCTCGGCCCCGCCTGGTGGTTTCACGACAGTCCCGAGGGCCTGATGCGCTTCCGCGAGCAGACCACCGAGACGGCCGGCTTCTACAACACGGTCGGCTTCAACGACGACACCCGCGCCTTCTTCTCGATTCCGGCCCGCCATGACGTCGCCCGCCGCATCGACTGCTCCTTCCTGGCCCGCCTGGTATGCGAGCACCGCCTCCCCGAGGGCGAAGCCACCGAGGTCGCCCGCGACCTCGCCTATAACCTCCCGAAGAAATCCTACAAACTCTGACGTCCCGGTAGGCACATGGAAGTGCCCCGCCGCCGCAGGTGGCGGAGCCTCGAGCAAAAACCACGCTTTTTGCTCGAGGCGCGCTGGTCCGGGCAGAAGCCCGGATCCAGCGCTTCAACTAGAACTTCGCGCGGAAGCCGATCATGAGCTCACGGCCCGGGTCGTATTCCGTGTAGGTCGCATCCGTGTACTCGAAGTACGAGCGCTGCTTCGCATCGAACAGGTTGATTGCATCCGCCGTGATCTGGAAGCTCACCGGCCAGCGCAGCAGCGTCCCGAGGTCCACGTAGGAGGACATATCCCATTCCCGATAGGAGGCGGCGTAGAGCGCGGCGGCCGTGATGCCGTTCTGGTTCAAACCAGTGCTCACGTTGGCCGCGTTGTAGTTTTCCGCCATCCGGAAGCTCCAGGGACCGTGCTCGTAGTAGAACGCCAGGTTATAGGTGTCGGGCGGCACGCCGGTCGCAATGGCGGGCGCGGCGCCGGTCCCGGTCTGACTGATGTGCGTGTAGTTGGCGACGAAGCCGAAGCCGTCCAACCCGAACCGGTGCAGCAGAAAGTCGAACGGCTGCGTCCAGTCAGCTTCCTCGCCAGTGACGGTGAGCAGACCGGTCGCGTTTTCCTGCTCGGTCAGCACCACTGTCGCCGCATCCGGACCGCCACGCGCAGTGATGGCCTCCTGCTGCGTCGGAGTCAGAGTCGCGTAAGTCACTCCGTATTGCGCGAGGTATGAGAACGGATAGGTCGTATTGAAATTCGCGGTGAAGCCCGTGATCTTCTTGCGGAAGAACGTCACGGCGGCATAGCCCTCCTTGCCCGTGTAGTACTCCAACCCGAAATCGAGGTTCTTGGAGATGTAAGGCTGCAACTGTGCATTGCCGATGGTACCCGTGGCGGCCGAGGGATCGCTGAAGCCGACCCCCGGCACCATCGAGGCCGGGTCGGGCCGCGTCATGGTCTTCGAGGCGGCGAACCGCGCCAGGAAATTCGGCAGGATGTTGTAGACCAGCTCGAGCGACGGCATCGTATCGTTGTAGTTGCTCTCCAGAGTGGGACTGATGATGGCGTTCGGGTAGAAGGAGCCCTCGCAGGCCGCGGTCTGCGCCGTCGTGGTGTTGTTCGGACAGGTGGTCGTGCCCGGCGTGCCGCCGTTGAGCGGGTTGGTGAACGATTCCGGACCGCCGACGTACTGCATGGTCCGCACGAAGCGCACTCCGGCGTTGTAGCGGAATCCATGGCCGAGGATCGACGTGTCTCCCGTGAACTCCACGTACGCCCCCGTGTCGGAATTGCGGATGTAGCCGCCGCCCGCTCCGGTGTTGGTACCGGTGGAAGCCGGCTCGTCCGCATGGAACGCGTCGTAGTCGGAAGCCGCCAGGAACTGCTGCCAGTTGAGCGTGATGAACCCGGCCGGCCCCGGTGACAGGAACTTGCCGAGGGCGTATGCGGGGATGAGGGAGCCGGTATACTGGAGCGGCCCCACTCCGCTGCTGTAGCCGGTGCCCAGAGCCGGATACGTCGGATAGCCGGCCCCCGGGGTCGGAGTGTCGAGGCCCTGACAGGGAGGCTCGCTGTTGGGGCTCAGCAGCGAAGGATTGGGGCCGTCACCGCAGACCGCGTTCTGCCACGCCTGACTGTTATCGTAGCCGGCGATGTGGCGCCAGATATCGTCGTAGGCAATGCCCGTCTTGATGTTGAAGGGGCCGCCCTTGCCGAACGTCACATTGAAGCGGAGGCCTTTGGTGGCGGTCTCACGCCGCTCGTCCTGGATGTTGACGCGTCCGCCCGTCCACCCGAAACTGGCGGGGTCGTCCAGATCGACATTGGAGCTGATGCCCGGAATCCCGCCGTTGTTCGTGTAGTTGACCGTGACGTCGTCCGGGGTGGCGACCAGCACGCTCGGCACCTCGCGGTGGAAGGTGCTCTTGGTGTAGTTCGCCTGGATGTCGCCGCTCAGCCAATCGTTGAAGCGCCAGTTGAGCCCGGGGTTCGTGCCCCAGAGGTTCGTATTCTCGAAGTACGGCCGGTACTCGAGAAAGAATTCCGAGCCTTCGAAGGTACCGCTGGTGACGGTGCAGCCGCTGGCGCAATTTGGCGTGTCGAAAGTCTCGTTGAGCGGGATCGTGGTGTTGCTGTTGCGCAGTGACCAGTCCATGTCCTCGCGCTGCAGGTCGTTGTGCTCCTTGCCGAACATGTTGTCCATGTAGAAATGCAGCGCATCGCTCGGCCGATATTCCAGGCTGAAGATGCCGTTGTAGGTGTCCTCGAATCCGAACTCGTACGCGTCGCGGCCGAGCCGGGGGAGGATGCCGTTATTGATCTGCTCGAGACTGGCCCCGGGATTGTCGGCGAGCAGCGTCGCCGCATCGACCGTGGATGGAATGCTGAAATTGCCGCCGCCCGTGCTGTTGCACGCCTCCGCCTCGCCGGTGCATTGCGCCGCGGCGAGGTGGGCGTTCGTCCAGCCGATGGTCTCGAACCCGGGCGTGCCCACGTTGTTATGGGTCGCCACCCCGCCGATGAGCACGCCGAAGCCGTTGTCGAACGTATCGCTCGCGATCACGTAGTCGTGGTTGCCCCACGCGCCCGCGTTCTGGTTCTTGGTGCCCTGCGCGCCGAAGGCCACGTGCCGGCCAGGGGTATCGAAGGGCCGCGCGCTACGCATATTGACGGTGCCCGCGGCGCCGCCCTCGAGCATATCGGCGGCGGAGGTCTTCTCGACCGTCAGGCTGGTGAAGAGCTCCGTCGGGAACATGTTGAGGTCGACTTCCTGATTCGTGTTCTGCGCGTCCGTCGGACCCGTCGAGGCGACGGCGATCGGCGCCCCGTTCAGCAACACTTTGGTGAAATCGGGGCCGAGGCCGCGGATGGCGATATCCACTCCCTGGTCGGTGTTGTCGCGGACGATGGTGATGCCGGGGATGCGGTTGAAGGACTCCGCGATGTTGTTGTCGGCGAACTGGCCGATGTCCTCGGAGTAGATCGAGTCGGTGAAGCCGATCGCATCGCGCTTGGCCTGAGTCGCCTTGGTGAGGCTCTCGCGGAAGCCCGTGACCACCACCTCCTGCAGCTGCGGCTCCTCCGTACCGGGCGGCGGCGGCGGAACCGTCTGCGCGAGCAGCGGGCTGGCTGAATTTGTTGTGGTCCCCTGCATTGCAGCGCCGGTTGCGGCGGGCGCCGCCCCATTGGCCGTGGCGGCGGCCGCGGCCGTCTGCGCCGCTGCCGGAATACCGGGAAAAGCAACGCACAAGACGCCGCTTGCCACAGCGAGCCACCAGCCGGCGGCGAAGAGGCGCGGCTGCGTCGGGATCGGTCGGTCGCTCATGATTCCCCCTGGTATCTCATGGTGGCCCGCGATTTGGTAGTGAACCCGAACTATATAACCAAAGCGATGGTAACGCTCGCTATTACACTTTGCAACGTCTGCGCGACCCTCCGCAGCGATTCGTTTATGATATCGCTATCATCGCGGCCGGAACGGCAGCACGAAGAATGAGGGGAAAGGTCTTGTCGCATCGCAACATTTCACGCACCGGCCGGCGCCATCGCCGCGCGCTCGCCGCGGTATCCGCTCTCACCATCGCTGTTACCATCTCTCTGGCCACTGCGCTGGCCAGCGTCGCCGCCGACGCGCCGATCTACAAAGATCCGCATGCACCGGTCAACGCTCGCGTCAACGATCTCCTTTCCCGGATGACCCTGCAGGAGAAGATCGCGCAGCTCTCCTGTATCTGGCAGCGTAAGGGCGAGGTCGAGGATGCGAGCGGCAACTTCGATCCTGCCAAGGCCAGCCGCGTGTTCCCCTACGGCATCGGACAGGTGGCGAGGCCCACCGACCGCGTACCCCTGGAGACCAATGACCCGCTGCAGAACGTATTTCGTAACGTTCCGCAGACGGTGGCCTTCGTCAACGCCCTGCAGCACTACTCGGTGGATGACACGCGCCTCGGGATCCCGACGCTCTTTCACGGCGAGGGCCTGCATGGCTTCATGGCGCGCGATGCCACGAGCTTTCCCCAAGCCATCGCGCTCGCCAGCAGCTGGGACCCCGCCCTCCTCACACAGGTCTATACGGTGGTCGCGCGCGAGGCACGCGCACGGGGCGTGCAACTGCTGTTGACCCCCGTCATCAACCTGGGGCGTGATCCGCGCTGGGGACGCATCGAGGAGACTTTCGGCGAGGATCCCTACGTCGCCAGCCAGATGGGCATCGCGGAGGTACGCGGCCTGCAAGGCGATACGCTGCCTCTCTCTCCCGGCCACGTCTTCGCCACGCTGAAACACATGGCGGCCTACGGCGTACCGGAGGCCGGCACCAACGTGGGTCCTGCGGAAATCAGTCAACGGACGCTGCTGCAGATGTATCTGCCGCAGTTCCATGCCGCCATCCAGCAGGCGAACGCCCAGGTAGTGATGGCCTCATACAACGAGATCGGCGGCATCCCCTCCCACGCCAACCGCTGGATGCTGACCGACCTGCTGCGCGATCAGTGGGGATTCAAGGGCGTCGTGGTTGCCGATTACGAGGGCATCGAGCAGCTCATGTCCCTGCACCACGTGGCCGGCAATCTGACCGATGCGGCGGCCCGCGCGCTGCATGCCGGCGTGGACGATGACATGCCGGACGGGGAGGCCTTCGCCAATCTGCCGCAGGCGCTCGCCGCGGGGAAAGTCACGCCGGCCGAGATCGACACGGCCGTGCGCCGGGTGCTGCGGCTCAAGTTCCTGGGGGGCCTCTTCGAGCATCCGTACGCCGACGCGAGCTACGCGGAGAAAATCACGAATGACGCCGAGGCTCGGGCGGTTGCGGTGAAGGCGGCGCAGGAGAGCATCGTTCTCCTCAAGAACGACGGCACATTGCCGCTCGATGCTCACCGCATCAGGACGCTCGCCGTGATCGGTCCGAACGCTGGGGTGGCGCGCCTCGGCGGCTACTCCGAGGTGCCGGCTCACACCGTCAGCATCCTACAGGGCATCCGCAATATGGCGGGCCACGGCGTGCGCGTGGTCTACGCGCGGGGAGTCAAGCTCGTGCAGAGCGGCGATCAGTACACCGATCAGGTCGTGCTGCCGGCGCCGGCCGAGAATCGCGCGCTCATCCGCCAGGCGGTGCGCGTCGCCAGGACGGCCGACGAGATCGTGCTCGCCATCGGTACCCGCGGCGCGCTGTGCCGCGAGGGTTGGGCGGACAATCACCTGGGCGACCGCGACAGCCTGGAGCTCATGGACCAGCAGCAGCAGCTCGCCGACGCGATGTTCGCGCTCGGCAAACCGGTCGTCGTCGTGCTCATCAACGGCTGCCCGCTCGCGGTCGATGAGATCGCGCACAAGACCAACGCGCTGATCGAGGGCTGGTACCTCGGTCAGGAAGGCGGCACCGCCATGGCGGATGTCCTCTTCGGGAAGACCAACCCCGGCGGCAAACTCACGGTCACCATTCCGCGGTCCGTCGGCTTCGTGCCCTACAACTACGACGAGAAGCCGAGCGCCCATCGCGGCTATCAGTTCGCCGACAACTCACCTCTCTTCCCCTTCGGCTACGGCCTTTCCTACACCACATTCGACATAGGGCCGCCGGTGCTTTCGGCCGCCAGCATTCCTTCCAACGGTACCGTGACCGTCAGTGTGAACGTTCGCAATACCGGGAAGGTCGCGGGCGATGAAGTGGTGCAGCTCTATCTGCACGAGCTCGTCACCTCGGTGACGGAGCCGACCAAGGTGCTGCGGGGATTCAAGCGCGTGTCGCTGGCAGCGGGAGCCTCGACCCAGGTGCGCTTCCAGCTCGGCCGGGATGACTTCGCCATCTGGGACGAGAACATGAGGCACGTGGTCGAGCCCGGCACGGTCCAGGTCATGGCGGGCCCGGACTCCGTCGATCTCAAGACCGCGACCTTCGAGGTCACTCGTTAAAGCGCTGGATCCGGGCATCGTGCCCGGCCCAGCGCGGCGGCGAGCAAAAGCGCGGTTTTTGCTCACCGCCTCGCTGCCTGCGGCGGCGGGCACATCCGTGTGCCTGACTAGGTGACGTTACGGTGCTGGAAGACGAGGGCGGCTGCGCCGCGCAGGCGCGCCAGGTCGCCGTCGGGTATCGGCACCACCGCGGGCGGGCTGCCCGCTATGGTGACTCCCCGCACCGCCTTCTCGATCGTCGGGCGGTAGCGGTGCCATGCCGAGGTGATCTCGCCGGCGATATAGACGACCGCCGGGGACAATGCCGCGATGATGAGCCGCAGCCCCTGTCCGATCTCGCGCGCCTGGCGCTCGAGAGCGGTGCCCGCGTGGGTGTTGCCCTCCTCCGCCAGGTTGAGCAGCTCGCCGAAGGTGACCGACCTGTGTTGCGGCTGCAGCTCCCTGAAGTAACGCAGCGCCGCGCGGCAGGAGGCAAACACCTCCCAGCAGCCGCGGCGGCCGCAGGCGCACTCAGGGCCGTCCGGATCGATGGAGATATGGCCGAACTCTCCCGCCATCCCGTCGTGGCCGGTGATGATGCTGCCGTTGGCGAAAATGGCTGCCCCGACGCCTTCGGAAGTGGTGATGAGGACGGCGTCGCGGTTGCCTTCATCGTGATGAAAGGTGAGCTGCGCCAGCAGGCAGGCGATCGCCGCGTTGGCGACATGCACCGGCAGCTTCATCCGCTTCTCGATCGCGCCCCTGAGGTCGAAGTCGCGCCAGTGCAGGTTGGGCGCGAAGAGGAACTGATACGTGCGCGGGTCGACCCGCCCCGGGAAGCTGACACCCACACCCTCGATGGACATGCCGCCGAGCCCGGCTTTCATGCGCGACATGGCTTCGAGGATGAGATCCGTCGATGCGCCGGCGTCGCGGCTCAAGGGCGCCATGGAGCGCGAGATGAGGCGGCCGTTGAGATCGACCATGGCGATCGTCGCCTGGCGCGGATGGATGTCCACGGCCAGGGCGACCAGGCTCTCGTTCAGGCGGATGAGTGTTGGGCGCCGGCCGCGCTGCGATGCCGCCGTGCTGCCCTCGCACACGCACTTCTCCGCGAGCAGCTGCTCGATGATCTGCGACACAGTGCTGCGCTGCAGCCCCGACTGCCTGGCGAGCTCCGCGCGGGAGATCGGCTGGCGCGTGCGGATGAGCTGGAGGACGATGTCGCGGTTGATCCGGCGCGCCGTACCGCTGGACGCCAGCTCGACGGCGGACAGATCGACCCGGCGGATCTCACGCGCCCGGTGGCGCTTCTGCATTCCGGGATTGTATCACCCGTGTCGCTTCGAGCCGCCTGCCGTAGGACTCGGCCACCGCCCATGCCGCCGCGCTGAGCGCGGTGGAAATGCAGAGGTTCACCCAATCCTCGCGACTCGAGGGTGTGACGACCACAGCGCTCACCCAGCATATGAGTGTGAAGAGGGTTTCCATGATCGCTTCCAAGGTTGCCGCCAGCCGCGGCACGACGCCGAATGCGATGGCGAGCCCTGCTGCGATGTGCCCTGCCCCGCCGAGAGCGGTCAGCGGTACCCGCCACGGCATCCAGGTCGGTATCAGGGTGGCGGCACCCTGCAAATAAACGAAGTGCGACAGCCCGATGGGCACCAGCGCGAGACCGAAGAGAATGCGTGCGATCCGCACGCTGCCGTCGGTCCGTCCCGCGACCGCGTAATAAATGAGCCACCCGCCGCCGACCAGCGAGGAGTCCTCGCCCACCCCCAGCCAATTTCCTTCCACCAGCGGGTGCGCCAGCGCGCGCGGGAGCTGCAGCGCCACCACCCAGAGCGCGAGGAACGCGGTCAATGTCAGCGCCGAGCGCTTGGCGGTGGCAGGCAGCAGCAGACCGGCTCCGGCAACCAGCAGCAACGCGGCGGAAATGCACGCCAGGGTCTCCCGCCAGGGTATGTTCTGCGGCACCGGCTGCTGATGCAGCAGGAAATCGCGGGCTACCAGGCTGATCGCGCCGATCGCCGCGAAACCCACGGCGAAGAAGAGACGGCCCACCCCCACTTTTCGCAAGTACACGGCGCCCCCCAGACACGACAACCGGTCCTCATCGTAGGTGAATGGGGTCAAATGTATTGGGCCATTAACGTAGGCGTTTGGACCATTAACGGCCGGCAGCCGCCGCTTTCAACCCGCGCAGGATGACGCCGAGGTGTTCAACACCGCGCCGTATCGCCGGGAAGTCGGTGTCGGCCGCGCCGAGCACGAGCCCGGGCGGCATCGACCGCTCGACAGTGAGCTGCGAGAGCGGCACCGCCACTATTCCCTGCTCCACCGCCAGACGGCTGGCTTCGAGCTCCGGGATGCCGTCAGCCAGCCAGCCCACGGTCTGCAGTCCCGCGGTGACCGGCGCCAGCCGCAACACGTCCGCGAGCTCCTGCTGCGCAAGCCGGACCAGCGCATCGTGCCGCGCGGTGTAGAGGTCGCGCATGCGGCGCATGTGCTGCTCCATGTGGCCCGCCGCGATGAACTCCGCCAGCACCGCCTGATCCAACACCGACGGAAAGCGCTGCAGCACGGACCGCGCCGCGTCGATGGCGCCGAGGAGCGACTGCGGGACGATGAGGAAGCCGAGGCGCAGCGACGGGAACAGCATCTTGCTGAAGCTGTTGGAATAGATCACGCAACCCGTGCGATCGAGGCTGCGCAGGGCGGCGAGCGGCCGCCCGCTGAATCCGAGCTGACTGTCGTAGTCGTCCTCGAATATCCACGCGCCCGCCGCGCGCGACCACTCGAGAAGCGCCAGTCGCCGCTGCAGCGACAGCGTTGCGCCCAGGGGAAAATGACAACCCGGCGTGACACAGGCGAGCTTCGCGGCCCGCGCGCGGCGGCGGCCGGCGTCGCAATCGATGCCCGCCGCGTCGACGGGCACGCCAACCACCTCGGCGCCCACGGCCCGCAGCAGGGAAGGAATGGCGGTGTAGCAGGGATCCTCCACCCAAACGCGGTCCCCCGGGTCCAGCACCAGGCGCGCGATGAGATCGAGCGAGGCCTGCGTGCCGGAAGTGATGACAACCTCATCGGCTGAGCACTGCACACCGCGCGTCAGTCCGACGTATTGCGCGATCGCCGCTCGCAATGGCGGGAATCCCAGCGTCTCGCCGTGGGTGAGGAGACTCGGCACGCCGGTGCGCAGACAGCGGGAGGCGATCCGGCTCCATGTCTTGATTGGAAACGCCTCGAGCGCCGCCATGTCGAGGCGGAAGGTGTGGGTTTTGGCGGCAATGCGTATCGGGAACGGATGGCTCACCAGCCGCTGCCCGCGTACGGAGAGCGATGGCATCACGACCGCTGCTCGCGACCGCGCTCGAGGTGCAGCGGACGTGGATGGCGCCAGCGCCGTGACGTTGCGTACGAACGAGCCGCTGCCGACGCTTCCTTCTATGTACCCCTCGGCGATCAAGTGCTCGAAAGCCGCCACCACCGTGCCGCGCGCCACACGATGCTGGCGAGCAATGCCGCGAGTGGAGGGCAATCGCGCGCCAGGGGCGAGCCTGCCCTCGACGATGGCGAGCCGGATCTCGTCATAGAGCCAGCGCAGGAGGGTAGCGCCGGCCGCACGAGGCCGGAGGCTGAGGGTCACGGTCGCTGCTGTCTTCGACACGGCAATCCCGATCGCGGCGCGATGCGGAGTGGCCCACCCGGCACGCGGGCAAGTGCCCGATTACACAGGTCCATATAGTGTTCGTTGCAAGCCTAGCACAATTGACACCCGCGATCTGATACCGCTACCATCGCGTCGCCACATCTCTGGACTGGAGCGCCGCGCTGTATCTCGGCATCGACATCGGCACCTCGAGCGTCAAGGCAGTGCTCCTGACGGAGCAAGGCACTGTATCGGCCTCCGCCTCGGCTCCGCTCGAGGTCGGCCGGCCGGCACCCGGGTTCTCAGAGCAGTCCCCGGAGGCCTGGTGGCAGGCCACCGGGCGCGCGGTCAGCGCGCTGCCGGGCGACGCCCGGGCCAAGGTGCGCGCCGTGGGGCTCTCGGGCCAGATGCACGGTGCGACGCTGCTCGACGCGCAGGACCGTCCCCTGCGGCCCGCCATCCTTTGGAACGACGGCCGCTCCGCCGAGGAGTGCCTGGAGCTCGAGCGCCGGGAACCCGCCTCCCGCGCCATCACCGGCAACATCATGATGCCGGGATTCACGGCCCCGAAGCTCCTCTGGGTGGCGCGCCACGAGCCTGAGATCTTCCGCCGCACCGCGTGCGTGTTGCTGCCGAAGGACTACGTGCGCCTGCGCCTGACCGGTGAGAAAGTCAGTGAGATGTCCGATGCCGCCGGCACCGGTTGGTTGGACGTCGGCCGGCGCGAATGGTCCGATGCAATGCTGGCGGCGACGGATCTCAGCCGCGCGCGCATGCCGCTGCTCGTCGAAGGCTCGAGTCCCTCGGGAACTCTCACTGCGGATGCCGCCGCCGCACTTGGAATCACGCGTCGCGTTGTAGTGGCAGGCGGTGGTGGCGACAACGCCGCGAGCGCTGTCGGCCTTGGCGTCGTGCGCCCCGGGCAGGCATTCCTGTCACTTGGGACATCTGGTGTGCTCTTCGTAGTGACTGACCGCTTCCGTCCGAATCCGGAGCGGGCAGCTCACGCCTTCTGCCACTGTCTACCCGGCCGTTGGCATCAGATGTCAGTGATGCTGAGCGCCGCCAGCACACTCGACTGGGTGGCACAGCTCGTCGGCGCCGGCGACCTGCCTCAGCTCGTTGCCCAGGCCGAGGCTCATGGCTTGAGCCGCCATTCGGCGCTCTTCCTGCCGTACCTCACCGGGGAGCGCACGCCGCACAACGATCCCAACGCCAGGGGCGTGTTCTTCGGCCTGCGGCCGGACACGACTCCGGCGGAGCTCGCCGGCGCGGTGCTCGAGGGCGTTGCGTTCGCATTCGCCGACGGCCTCGACGTTCTTACGGAAAAGAGCGACCAGGCATCCCAACAGGTGAACGACATCAGCGTCACCGGCGGCGGCGCACGGCTGCCGTACTGGGGTCGATTGATCGCCGCGGCCCTGCGCCGGCCCCTCACCTACCGCGCCGGTGGCGAGGTCGGGGCGGCTCTGGGGGCGGCGCGGCTCGCGCGCCTGGCCGCCGGCGAGGGCAGCGAGGAGGAAGTCTGCACGGCGCCGCCCGTGGAGCGCGTGGTCCAACCTGACAGCGCGCTCGCGGCGCTTCTCGCCAGCCGCCGCCGCACGTTCCAGCGGCTCTATCAGGATCTCAAGAATACATTCGTGGAGTTTTCCTCATGACTTTGTTTTCCAGCATCGAGCCGGTCCGCTACGAGGGTCCGGAGTCGGCGAACGAGTTCGCCTACCGGGTGTACGACAAGGACCGCAAGGTCCTCGGCAAGAGCATGGAGGATTGGCTGCGGTGCGCGGTCTGCTACTGGCACTCGTTCAACTGGCCGGGCCAGGACATCTTCGGCGGCGGCACCCTGCCCCGTCCGTGGCTGGCCCCCAGGATCACGCAGGAAATGGCGGACGAGAAGCTCGAGGCTGCCTTCGACTTCTTCAAGCGGCTCGGCATCCCCTACTTCACCTTCCACGACGTCGATGCGATGGCGACGGCCGCCACGCCGAAGGAGCACGACCGCAACCTCAAGACGATCGTGGAGCGGATGCAGCAGAAGATGGGCGCGACCGGCATGAAGCTGCTCTGGGGCACGGCCAACCTCTTCAGCCATCCGCGCTACGCCGGCGGCGCCGCCACCAGCCCCGATCCCGAGGTCTACGCCTGGGCCGCCGCTCAGGTGCGCTTCTGCCTGGAAGCGACCCACCGGCTGGGAGGCGAGAACTACGTGCTCTGGGGCGGGCGCGAGGGCTATGACTCCCTCCTCAACACCGACCTGAAGCGCGAGCTCGATCACTACGGTCGCTTCCTCTCCATGGTCGTGGAGCACAAGCACCGCATCGGCTTCAAGGGCTCGATCCTGGTCGAGCCCAAGCCCTTCGAGCCCACCAAGCACCAGTACGACCGTGACGTGGCCGCCGTGGCCGCCTTCCTGCAGAAGTACGGCCTGACGAACGAAGTGCGCGTCAACATCGAGGTCAACCACGCGACGCTCGCCGGCCTCGACTTCGAGCACGAGGTGACCGCGGCGCGCGCCTACGGCATCTTCGGCTCGATCGACATCAACCGCGGCGATCCGCGCAACGGCTGGGACACCGACCAGTTCCCCAATAACGCGCAGGAGCTGGTGCCGGCGTTCATCCAGGTCATCGAGGACAAGGGCTTCGGCACCGGCGGCTTCAATTTCGACGCCAAGCTGCGCCGCCAGTCCGTCGACCCCGCCGACCTCTACCTCGCACACATCGGCGGCATCGACACGCTGGCGCGTGCCCTGCTCGCCGCGGCCGACATCGTCACGGAGCGCAAGCTGGCGCGCCTCAAGCAGGAGCGCTATCAGCGTTGGGACAGTGATCTCGGCGCGCGCATCGAGAGCGGCGCCATCGATCTTGCGACCCTGGCCGACCTCGCGGTGGCGAAGAATTTCGACCCGACGCCGAAGTCAGGCCACCAGGAGCTGGCCGAGAGCATCATCGCGCGGCATTGCAGGCATTGAGGGTCAGCCGGCGAGCGGCGGTGCCAGCGCGGCCTGGAGCGGCTGCGCCAACCCGGCGCTCGCCACCTCGAAGCGCAGCTCCTTGCGCCCGTAGTCGATCGACACCTTGCGGAAGCGCCGCAAGCAGTCCATGCCGAAGAGAAGCGCGGGCTGATCCTTCAAGCCCCAGACATCGAACACTTCCAGCTGGGCCACGACGAGCGGCGTGAAGACGAGGTGCAGCTCGTCGAGGTCGATGCTGTTGACGTTGATCGCAAGACCGATGACCGTGCCGCCGGTCACGCCGGAGAGCTCCACCGGGCCGCCGATCAGCTGCAGATTCGACGCCCTCTGTTGCAACGCCGCGTAGAGCGCCGGGTTGCACACGGAAACCTCGGCGCCGGTGTCGACGAAAGCAGCCGCGCGCACTCCATTGACGACGCAGTTGGTGGCGCGCAGCCGCCCGGAGGTGCCGAGGGTGTGCACGATGGCTTCCTCCCTGCCCTCCCACCAGGCTGCGAAGAACCCCTGCCGCCGCGTCACGCTGAGCGTCTGCGCGGCAAAGTCGAAGATCACGCGATGGCTGTCGAGCACATCGAGCCCGAGAAATCCATCCACTCCCAACATGGCGCGCGGCAGCACCGGCACCTCGAGGTCTGGACAGACGAGACTTCCCATCCTCAGGCTGTCGATCCTGACGAGCTCCCCGCGCTGGCCGCGGAGGATGCCCTGGATCATCACCGCGCGGACACTCGGCAGCGCGAGCTGGGTGGCTATCTCGGTGGCCATCAGCGACCGCTCGGCGCCCGTGTCGACCAGGAAGCGATAGGGTCCGGCGCCGTTGATCCTGACGGCGGTCAGCAGGCGGTCGTCGGTCGCCCCCGCGGACCGCACTGAGCCCGAGCCGGCGTCAGTGTCCTGCGCCGCATTGCCCGTGGCTTTGGTGGTGGCGCTTAGGTTGGGAGGACTCTCAGCCGGAGGGGGCCCGCCGAATGCCCGGGCCAGCGCAGGTGCGGCGGCCAGCGTGACCAAACTCTGGGCCACGAAGCGCCGCCGCGACCAGTCGGCGTGCGCACCGTCCGTCCCCGCCGGCCCCCGCCGGCTTGAAATGGTAGCCACCGTAGCCGACAGCATGCGCCTTTACCGGCTCGGTGTCATGGTTTACCACTTGGTTTACCATATGGTCCACCACGGGCACTGGACCATTATGTGGCCGCTGCACGCTCAAACGCCCCGCAGCATGTGCATGACGCGGGCGCGAATGCGCGCGTAGTTCTCCGGCTTCAGCGGCCCGAGGAGCCCATGCTGCTCCGGCGGCAGATGCGCCAGCGGATGCCCATTGGGCCGGAAGACATAATGGTCGAAGAACGCCTTCCACGCCTCGCGCTCGGCCGCGGGCCGCTCCGAAATGGCGATCATGGCGAACAGCAGGCTGGTGTACGGTGCGTCCGGCCCGGCGCTGAAGGCATCCCACCAGTAATTGACGAGGCCGTTGAGCGGCGCCAGGGACTCCACCTTGTGCCACCAGAGCTTGGGCAGGTAGAGCGCATCTCCGGCTTCGAGCTCCACCCGCAGCGCCTGCCCGCGAATCTCCTCGAAGAGCGGGAAGTCACCATCCTGCGGCCCGTCGGCGGAAGCGGCGAGACTGACCGGCGCGCCCGCCATGGTGTTGTCGATCGGGCCGACGTAGAGCTTGCCGATCAGCTCGGGCGCGAACAGAGTGAAGCGGCGCCGGCCGGCGATCGCACAGGCGAGATTGTCGTAGGTATCGTGATGGCAGGAGACGTTCGAGCGGGTCCCGAGCCAGATCCGCGGGCTCGGGGCCTGCCCGAGGAGCGGCATCGCATTGGCGGCCGCGAAGCCCGGCAATGAGTCGCCCGTCGGTAACGAGCCTACATAGACGGACGGCGCATCGGCGCGATCCAGCGACTCCACCATGACCTGCAGCGCTTCGAGCAGCTTCATCGTACGGCGCTCGAAGTTGAATCCCTTGAAGTCGGGGGAGTAGTAGTATTTGCCGGCGATCGCTGGTTTGCCGAGGTACGTCTCCACCCGGCCGCCGACATCGAACGCGGCCAGATAGTCCTTGAAGCGCAGCGGCGAGTCGCGCGCCGCCTGCACGACCGGCCAGTCGGCGACCAGCCCGCGGATGGCAACAGGCCGACAGTCCTCGACCACCTCGCGCTGGAAGCGCTGCGGCGTCAAGTCCCGGCCGGCGATCTCTTTAGGCGAGAGAGTCATGGGGTCACCGCGGAGATCGCCGGCGGGAGCGAGAGGTCAGCCGAGAGCCGATGCGCGCACGCCGGCGAGGCCCTCGGTGGCTTGCAGTATGCGGCCGTTCTTCTTGCGCGCGAGCACGGGAAACTGCTTGAGCGAGCCGATCATGTAATGGATGAGGCGCATGTAGCCGCGCCGGAAGAGCTCCACTACCACCTCATCGGGCAGGATTCTCAAGGTGTCCTGATTGATGGTGTAGAGCCCATCGCAGTTGATGATCCGGCCGTCGTCGAATTCCGCCTCGAGGTCCACCGGCTCGATGAGCTTCAGCTCGAGGAGGCGCGCGATGAAGTGCCGGGTCACCTCGATTCCGGGCTGCAGGTCCTGGAAGGCCCAGATGATGCGCTGCAGGTATCGCGATGGTTGACCGTGCTCGGTGAAAAGGGCAACCCCGTCCGCGGCACCGACTCGCGGGTGGTCGAGGTCGATCGCGACCTCGGGCCCGTGCGCGTAAAACGGTACGCGCTGCAGGCCGAGCGGCCGATAGAACTGCAGATCGCGCCATTCCTCGAGAAAGAGATTCTCGCCCTGATCGAACCCCAGCATCACGCCGCAGTAAAACTCGCCCGTGTTCCTGTCCTTCGAGAAGAGGATCGGATAGTGCACGACGAGCTGCGGGAACTCGTTGACGATCACGTGCGTGAAGTGCTGATTGTCGCCGTAAGCCGCCGCGGCCCGCGCGTCGACCTTGAGCGACTTGTGGGTCTCTTTGTTCAGCGGCACGATGCGAGTCATCTGCGGATCAATCCTCGGCGACAGCTCAAACGGGCTGCAGTCCGTACTCGTAGATCTTGTTGAGCAGCTCGCGGTTCTTCGGCAGGCGCGCGCGCAGCTCACCCGTGGTCCGCTCATTCTCCCTGAGAATCCGCGAGGCGGCCAGTGCGGTGTCGAAAGTGTCCTCGGCCGTGACTTCCGTCTCGAATCCCATGCCGTAGAGCACGTACTGGTAGCTCGCCGCGGGAAAGACCTCCTCCAGCCGGTCGAGCTCATCGAAGAACCACGGCGACTGGTACTTCCACAGCGTCAGGAGATCGCGCAACCGCTCCGGCACCGTCGCCGGATCGACGTTGTCGCGCCAGAAGGCGCTGTCGGTGCGCTGGGTGAGCACATAATGCAGCTTCAGGAAATCGACGATGCGGCCGAAGCGATACATCGTCACCTCGTTGAACCGCTTGGCGACGATGTCCATCACCTCGCGACACGCCGGCATCTGCTCGGCGAGGAGCTTGGCGGAAAGCTCGACCAGGACGATGGCTGAGGACTCGAGCGGCTCGAGGAACCCGCTGGCGAGCCCCACCGCCACGCAGTTCCTCTTCCAGAAGGTCGCGCGATGGCCGGCGCGGATCGGGATCTTGCGGACCGGCAGCTCGCAATGCTGGGCGCCGATGTAGCGCAGCAGGGTCTCGCGCGCCGCCTGTTCGCTTTGGTGGCGGCTCGAGTAGACATAGCCGACACCGCGCCGCGTAGGCAGGCAGATGTCCCAGGTCCAGCCGGCCGCCTGTGCCGTGGAGATGGTCTGAGAGGCCATGGGCGCATCCGGGGTCTCGAACGGCACCTGCACCGCGAGCGCGGTATCGCAGAAAAGAACATCGCCGCACTCCTTGAACCCAACGCCGAGGGTCTTGCCGATGAGCAGCGCCGAGAAGCCGCTGCAGTCGAGGAACAGATCGCCGAAGATCTCCCCGGCCTGCTTGGTCAGCACGCTCTCGATGTCGCCGCACTCGTGCTGATTGACCTGCACGACATCGGCGAGCACGTGCCGAACGCCCAGCTTGTCCACACAGTGCCTGGCCAGGAAGGGGGCGAACTTGCCCGCATCCAGGTGATAGGCGTAGTTGGCCGATCCCTTGTATTCCGCATGGGTAATGGTCTTCGGCGCCAGTCCCTCGTCGCACAGTCGCCCCTGTGGTGTCACGAAATCGCAGAAGCTTCGTCCCTGGCCCTCGCGCAGCCAGTGCGGCACGAGATTCACCTGGGAGAAGCCCTGCGGAACCATCAGCGGATGGTAGTAGGCGTCATCCTCCGCGCCCGTCGTCCAACCGGCGAATTTTCCGCCCTGCTTGAAGGCGGCATCGCACTGCCTGAAAAGCTCCGTCTCCGATACGCCCATCCTCTCCAGGGTGGCGCGCATCGTCGGCCAGGTCCCTTCCCCGACGCCGATGATCTTGATGTCCGGAGACTCGATCAGCGTCACCGAGAAGCCGCCCGCCTTCATCCTGGCCTGATGGCGGGCGGCGATGATGCCTGCGGTGAGCCAGCCGGCGGTTCCTCCGCCGACGATGACGACCGCCTTTACGGGTTGTGTCACCTTAGAACTTGATGCGGACCCCTGCGCCGAAGGTACGTCCGTAATCGACCAGGTTCAGGGTCTGGTTCGAGAACCGTCCATAGCTGTGATAGATGGAGTCGGTCAGGTTCATTGCCTGGAAGTACACGTTCATGTGACTGTCGATGTCGTATTGCGCGCTGAAGTCCAGGTTGGTCGAAGCCGCGAGGTACACCGGCTCGTTGCCGAATGCGGCACCGCCCTGCTCCTGGCCGAGAGCGATCAGCTGCGTGCCCTGCCACTGCACCGCGAGCCGCGCCTGGAACCCATGCGCCTGGTAGAACGCGATGAGGTTGGCCGAGTTACCGAGGCCGGTCACCGCGAACTGGTTCGACGTCAGGCTGAAGTTGTTGAAGTTCCCATTGGTGTGCACGTAGGTGCCGTTGATCTGCATGCCGAAGCCCCACAACAGCATCTGCTGCCAGGTGACCTCGATTCCGTCCACGTCAGCCTTGCCCGCGTTGGTAACGGTGGTCTCCGCAAACACCGCCGGCTTGCCGCAGGTAGGATCGGTGAAGGTGGCGGTGCCCGAGTACGAGCACGGCGCCGGGTCGATGATGCCCGGAACCGTGACATTGACCACGTTCGAGGTCGGGAAGTCCTTCACGTCCTTGTAGAAGCCCTCTCCCGACACGTAGTCGTTCGGGGCGTAGTACCACTCGGCGCCGAGCAGGAGGTTGGTCGACTCATAGGGCATCAGATCCGGGTTGTTGCCGGTCGCACCCAGGGCGTTGACCCGTCCGCTATAGGTCGTGTTCGGAATGAGCGAGCCGTTGGGCGGCGCGGATTCCGTCCGCGACACGTCAAACCTCAGCTTGAGGTTCTGAGTGACCATCAGGTTCAGGTCCAGAGCCGGCAGGAAGAAGCTGTAGCTCTTCTCGACGGTGGTCCACACGGGGTTCGGGCTGGTTGGGAAATCGTACGCCGTCGGGTCGCCGGCGCCCTCCCACACCATGCCGATCAGCGGGGCCGAAAGGCCCGAGATCGACTCGTTCGTTTTCTGCCAGCGCAGCCCCAGCCTCGTGTTGAGCGTCATGCCGCCGAGGCCGAAGTCATGCGTCACGACGACGAACGGCGCAATGTTCCTGCGGTTAACATGCTGCTGCGAGCCCGGCTGAAACGCCACCGGGTCCCCATCGGCCGCACCCGTCCAGTAGGGGTAGCCGGCGGTCGGCTCCCACCCGGAATCAGGCTTCTGGTTCAGCAGGTAGCTCAACACGGCATACGGGCTGTACTGCAGCAGGCTGCCCGGCAGGTTGCCCTGGCCGGCGTAGCCCGGCATCCAGCTGCCGGTGCTGACGGGCGAGAAGAGCGACGACGGCAGGACGACCCCCTGGGCCGGGTTGGCGGTGGTGGCGCCGGGATCCGAGGCCGGACCGTAGCCGCCCCAGATCTGCCAGTAGTTGTTCTGGAAGGTGCTCCACTGCGAGGAGTTCCACAGGTCATCCAGCCACTGGGCGCCGAAATTGACCTTGGTGCCGTCCTCCCCGTCCCAGGTGGCGTCGAGCTTCGCCTCGTTGATCTTGTCCGAGTTCTGCTGAATCTGGATCGGCAGCACGTGCGAGCCGATGATGAACGGGTTCAGGCCGTTGGCGTTCGACGAGATGGCCGCGCCCGAGCCCGTGGCCGTCGTGTTGGGACCCACCGCACTCCAGTACGGCAGCACGTTGCTGTTGTTGTTGAGGACCAGACCGCCGGTGTACTCGTTGACGGTATTGCCGTAGCCGGTATCGGCATCGATGTCGGTGTAGCCCCCGTTCGGGTTGTACAAGGACTCCGACTGGTCGGCGTCGAACTCTGCCGTCCAATGATCGCTGGCGTCCCACACCACGTTGACGCCCGGAGTGTTGGTGGTGATGTACTGGTCGGCAACGAACGAATTGAAGTCCGTCGGCCCCGTGTTCATGAAGTTCGTGATCGTGCCGTCGCTGTCCAGCGTCGCGTCCGGGAAACCGCCGAACCAGGTGCTGCGCTGGTAGCGCTGGTCGTGCTCGTCGTCGGATGAGTAGTTGTCATCGACCGTCACCAGCACGTTGTCGACGGGACGGTACTGGAGCGACGCCCGCGCATCCTTGCGTCTGGAATCGATGTACTCCAGATACATGGCCATGTCCTGCGGGTACCACACCGGCACGGCGCTGTTGCCGGTTGCGCCGGGGCCGGTCGTGGCGCAATCGGTATTGCCGAATGCCGTCGTGTAGTTGGCCGCAAGCGAGGAGCAGGCGAAGGATGTGTTGCCCTTCCAGCCGACGATGTCCTGGTGCTGGTTCTTGTATTTGTCGTCCAGATAGTCCGCATCGAGGAGGATGCCGAACTTGCCGTCAGCCGAGGTGTCGCTCCACAGCAGGCCGAAGGTCGGTGAGCCCTGGCCGGCGTTCGAATTCACGTCCTCCTGGTACGAGCCCTCGAAGTGCGCTCCCGGATTGTCGAAGGGGTTCGGGAACTTGATGTTGGTCGTGGAGGCGATGTTACCCGATGACAGGCTCATATCCGGCGTCTTCATGACGTCGATCTCGCCCACATACATCGAGCTGAAGTCCGCGAAGTTGAACACCTGGCCGTTGCCGGAGGCGATCTGCCGGCCTTCGACCAGCACCTCGTTGAACGAGCCGCCGAAGCCGTCGACGTTGACGCCCTGCACCAGGCCGGTCGCCGTCGGGGCGCCCGCCGCGCTCGAGTAGTTCAGGCTGCCGCGATTGACCGTGACGCCCGGCAGCCGCGCGACCGCCTCGCCGATATCGCTGTCAGGGAATTCCCCGATATCTTCCGCCGACATCGCGTCGATGACGCCGATCGATTCCTTCTTGATCTGCAGACCTCTCTGGAGAGACCCGCGGATGCCGGTGACGACGATCTCCTGCAGCTGGTTGCCGCTCGCTTCAGTAACGGGCGCCGTCTGGGCGTCCGCCGCGCTGCTCGCAGCCGGAGCGTTCTGCGCCACCAGGCCGGCACCGTTGGCCGGCAGCGTGCCGCTCGAGGCCAGTCGGGTCACTTTGGAGCGCAGGGATTTGGCCTGCTGGGTGGTTGGCGCCGTCTTCGGCTTCTTGGCGCCGGCGTTGACGTCCTTGGCCGGTGACGCGTCCTGCGCGTGCACCCCACTGACGAAGGCCATGGAGCCCAGCGCCAGGCTGGACAGGCCGAGAGTGCTGCAGGGCAGGCGTAGCGCAAGCGTGCGCTCGCCCCGGGCGTTCTTGGAAATGTTTCGCCTAGACTTGCGGCTCATCAGAAATCTCCCCCTCGAAAGAAATTGACGTTGCAAGGAAACAACGGACAGCATCGCCGTATCACGGCCATGCCCAGGATCGGAATTCGGAAGCCCCCTTACGCCGTGGTGCTCATCTGCTACCTTCTCAACATGGTAGCGCTACCTTAACGCGAGCCGAGTATGTGCCTGTTCTTCGGCCCATGTCAACTATCGTTGCGCGCGGCTAACGTCTTGGCTTCGCAGTGCGCGATTTCGCCTTGTGCGTAGCTCGCGCCCGCCCGCGGAGTAATGGCGCCCCCGCAACCGACGCGTGCGCGGCGCCGGTCATCACGGCGCTATGGTTGCGTGACCACCAGTGCCGTTACCGTTGCAGCGGACACTGTGTCGCAGACCACTCACCCCGCTGGCGGCCTACATTTGTCGTGGCCAAACGTTGTGCCAGCACCACGCCGATATTGCGACCGGCGTGACAGCGCTATCATTGCGCAGCAGATGACGGTTTGCAAGGCGGACGCTACCCTGCGCGCCGCCGGTTCTGGTTTTTGCCGGAAAATCCGAAGATTGCGAGTCTCCATGCGAACCTGGCTGAGGAATGCGGTGGTGGCGAGCCTGATTGCCGCCGGGATACAGGCAGCGGGCGTGAGCCTGTCCCCCGCTTTCGCCTCGCCACCCCGGATCCGATACGCCGGCGGCTCGGCGCAGCTCCTCCTGGACGGCAAGCCCTTCCTCATTCTCGGCGGCGAGCTGGGCAATTCCTCGGCCGGAACCGCCGCGCAAGCCGACACCGTCCTGCCGCCGCTCGCCGCGCGGCATTTCAACACCGTGCTGCTGCCTGTCGCGTGGGACGAGATCGAGCCCGAGGAGGGGCACTTCGACTTCTCGATTCTCGATCACTGGATCGCGGTCGCGCGGCAACAGCACCTCCACCTGGTGCTGCTGTGGTTCGGCAGTTGGAAGAACGCCTTCTCGAGCTATGCACCGGAGTGGGTGTTGGCCGACGGCAAGCGCTTCCCGCACGCGTTGGCGGCTGACGGCTCGGCGCTTCCCATACTGTCGGTTTTCGGTGGCGACACCCGGCGCCGCGACAGCCTGGCATTCGCGATGCTGATGCGTCACGTGCGCGCTGTCGACTCCGGTCCGCGGACCATCCTCATGGTGCAGGTGGAGAACGAGGTCGGATATCTCGGCCTCGGCGGCCGCGACCGCTCACCCGCAGCCAACCGGCTGTTCGCCGGGTCCGTGCCGCGTCAGCTCCTCGAGGCGCTGCGGCGGCCGGCTGCAGATTGGGCGCGGACCTTCGGCGACAGCGCCGATGAGGTCTTCATGGCCTGGTACTACGCGCGCTTCATCGAGCAGGTGGCGCAGGCGGGCAAGCATGAATATCCGCTGCCGCTGTACATGAACGCGCAGCTGCCGGCGCCGCACGAGCGTGCGGGCGAGTACCCGAGCGGCGGTCCCTACCCCCTCACTCAGCCCATCTATCGGGCGGCGGCGCCCGCCATCGATTTCTATGCTCCTGACATCTACTGGCCGGATTTCGAGTCCTGGGTGGAGCGCTATCGGGAGCAGGGAAACCCGGTGTTCGTGCCGGAATCGCGGCTCGATCTGGCGCCCTACAACGCCCTTTATGTTTTCGGACAGGCGCGGGGCTTCGGCTTTTCGGCTTTTGGAGTAGACGGCGCGCCTATCGACACGCCCAGGCTCGCCGATGTCTATCGCATCCTGAATGAGCTCGGCGATCGCTTCATCCGGGCACAGCAGGACGGGCAGACCCGGGGCCTTGTGTTGCACCTGACGAGCCCCCGTCCGTTTCAGACAGTCGCGCTCGACGGTTATCTCTTCCGCGCCACGCTGGCCAGATCATGGGTGACTCGAAAGCCACTCACCGCTGACGGTGCGATGCTCATCATGCAATCCTCTGCCGACGAATTCTACGTCCTCGGCAGCGGGCTCACCGTGTCTTTCCTGCGGGACCCTGACGTCGACAATCGCATTGCCGGCATTGCCGGCATCGCCCAGTTGGCCTGGAAGGACGGCGGCTGGACGGTCGCGGAGCGGATGAACGGGGATCAGAGCGACCAGGGAAGGGAACTGTTGCTCGACGCGCATGCGATCCGTCTCTACCGTGTGCGGCTCTACAGCTATCCGTGACCAATGACGTAACAGCCCAGCTCGACGGGGTCCTGCGCCAAGCGCGCTCGCTGCATCAGTCGGGACGGCTGGACGAGGCCCGCGCTCTCTGCCTGCAGGCTCTTCGGCTGCGGCCACAGCAGCCTCAGGCCCTGACGCTGTTGGGCATCATCTGCGCCCAAACGGGCGACCTGGCGCGTGCCGTTGCCCTCTTCGGCGAGGTCCTGCTGCTCGATCCGCGCAACGTCGCGGCCCACAACAACCAGGGCAATGCCCTGCGCGCCCTGGGGCGGCCGGCGGACGCGGTCGCGAGCTATGACAAGGCGATCGCGCTGCAACCGGATCATGCGCCAACCTACAACAGCCGCGGCAACGCGCTCTTCGATCTGCAACGCTACCAAGACGCTGTCGCCGCCCACGACCGTGCCAGCGCGCTGCGGCCGGACTACGCGGCGGCTCATTTCGATCGCGCCAGAGCGCTGGTCGAGCTGATGCGGTACGAGGCGGCGATCGCAAGCCTCGACAGAGCCATCGCCCTCGGATTCGACCACCCGGGCGCATGGTACATCCGGGGCAACGCATTGTATTCGCTCGAGCGCTTCGAGATGGCGGTGGCGAGCTACGACAAGGCGATCGCGCTGGCGCCGAACGATGCCGGCGCCCACCACAACCGCGGCAATGCGCTCTTCATGCTCGGGCTATACGAGAGCGCCATAGCGGCCTACGACCAGGCGATCGTGCTCGACCCGGGCATCACCGCATCGCCTGGCGAGCGCCTGCACGCCAGGATGCAGATCGCCGATTGGCGCGACTTTGCGCCGGAAGTCGCGCGCCTGACGGCGCGGATCGAGCGCAACGAGGCCGCATCGAATCCGTTTGCGATACTCGCGCTGTGCGACTCGCCGCCGCTGCAGCAGCTGGCCGCGCGCAACTGGGTGCGGCAGAAATGCCCGCCGAATGGCGCGCTTGCCACGCCGCCGACGCGCGCCCGGCGCGAGCGGCTGCGTGTCGGATACTTCTCCGCGGATTTCCGCGCTCATGCGACCTCGTCCCTCACGGCGGAGCTTTTCGAGACGCACGATCGGTCGCGGCTCGAGCTGACCGCCTTTGCGTTCGGCGCGGATACCCGCGACGAGATGCGCCAACGGGTCGCGGCGGCCTTCGATCGCTTCATCGATGTGCGGCAGCAGTCCGACTACGACATCGCGCAGCTCGCCAGGAGCTTGAGTGTAGACATCGCGGTGGATCTCGGCGGCTTTACCCGCGGCAGCCGGCCGCGGATCTTCGCCCTGCGGGCGGCGCCGCTCCAGGTCAGCTATCTCGGCTACCTCGGCACGATGGCGGCCGACTACATGGATTACCTGGTCGCCGACGACACCATCATTCCGCAGGCGCTGCGGCCGCACTATGCGGAGAAGATCGTCTACCTGCCGAGCTACCAGGTCAACGACTCCAAGCGGCCCATCGCGCCGCGGCGGTTCACCCGGCAGGAGCTCGGGCTGCCGCAGCAGGGCTTCGTCTTCTGTTGTCTCAACTCCACCTACAAACTCACGCCGGGCACATTCGACGGCTGGATGCGCATACTGACGAGAGTGCCCGACAGCGTGCTTTATCTCCTGGGTGGCAACGCCGCGCTCGAAGGCAATCTGCGTCGCGAGGCCCAGGCGCGCGGAGTTGCCGGCGAACGAATCGTCTTCGGCCTGAGACTGCCCCCTGCCGAGTATCTGGCTCGTTATCGCACGGCAGACCTGTTCCTCGATACGCTGCCATACAACGCGGGCACTACGGCCAGCGATGCGTTATGGGCCGGCTTACCGGTGCTGACCTGCATGGGCGCGACGTTTGCAGGCAGAGTCGGCGCGAGCGTCCTGCGAGCCGTGGGGCTGCCGGAGCTCATAGCCTCGACGCCGGAGCAGTACGAGCAGCTCGCGGTCGAGTTGGCGGGCAACCCGCAGCGGCTGGCCGGCATCAGGGCAAAGCTGGCCGACGGCCTGCGGACGGCGCCCTTGTTTGATACTGCCGCATCCGCCAGGCACCTGGAGGCAGCCTACGCGAGGATGTATGACCGCTACCACGCCGGTCTGCCGCCCGAGGATATCCGCGTGGATCCCTGAGCAGCTAGGCAACGAGCCGGAACAGCTCAGCGCGAACCTGCCTGACTACATCGTCCCACGGCCCTGGCGCCTGCTGGCGAAACAGGCGCACGGACGGATACCACGGACTGTCGCTGCGGCTCAGCAGCCAGCGCCAGCAGCCATCGAAGCGGCTCAATATCCACGTGGGCTTGCCCAAGGCGGCGGCGAGGTGTGCCGTCGCCGTATCGACGGCAACGACCAGATCGAGGTTCTCGATCAGCGCCGCCGTGTCCGCAAAGTCGGCCAGCTCGCGCGTCTGATCGAACAGGCGCGGCGCCCGGCCCTGGCGCCGCAGCTCCTGCGGCTCGGCTTCAGCGGGCTGTCCTTTCTGCAGGCTGACATATTCGATTCGTGGATGATCCAGCTCGACCAGGCTTCGCAACTCGATGTTGCGGCGCGCATTGGCCGACCAATACTCCGGCTCGTTGGGTCTGAATCCCCCGGACCACACGAGTCCGACCCGCAAGCCGCGCCGCTCCCCCAGACGCAGCCGCCACCGTTCGACGAGCTCCGGCTCGCCAGTCAGGTAGCGCTGCCCCGAGGGGATGGTTTCGAGCGTGGTCCCGAACGCCAGGGGCAGACTCATGAGCGGACATTGAAAGTCAACATCGGGTGTCGGGTCGTCGCGCGAGATGACCCGAGCGACTCCTTCGAGCCTGCCCAGCACGCGCTTCAGAGCCGAATGCACCTCGAGAATCACCTGCGCTCCCCGCTCGCGGACCAAGCTCGCATAGCGGCAGAACTGCAGCGTATCGCCATAGCCCTGCTCCGCATGGAGCATGATGGTCTTGCCTGCCAGCGGCTCGCGCCCCAACCACAGCGGCACGGGGCGGCGTCGCCGGTCGCGACAGAGTGCGCTCTCCGTGTTTCTCCAACGCCACTCGTACTCGGCCCACCCTTCGGGGAAACGGCCGAGGCGCAGCAACGTCATGCCGCGATTGAGATGAGCAGCGGCATAGTCGGGGCTCAGAGCGATGGCGCGTTCGCAGCTCGCCAGTGCCTCCTGCGCCCGCCCGAGGCAGTCGAGGGTGCAGCCGCGGTTGGCATGCGCCGCCGCGAGACCGGGATCGGCTGCGATGGCCCGATCGAAACTCTCCAGGGCCGCATCGAACCTGCCCAACTCCTGCAGGGCGGCGCCGCGGTTGAGATAGGGGTTGGCGAGGTTCTCGCGCAGCGCCAGCGCACGGTCGTAGCTCGAGACCGCGTCGGCGAACCGGCGACTGCGCAGCAACGCGGAGCCGCGATTCGACCATGCGATGAAGGAATGCGGATCCAGCGCCAGGCAGCGATCGTAGGCTGCTGTCGCCTCGGGATAGCGCTTCAGGTCATGAAGCGCATCGCCGTGCGTCTGATGCGCGGCAGCGTTCGCGGGATTTATCGCCAGCGTGGCTTCGCAGGCGGCGACAGCCTCGCCAAGCTCGCCCCGCTGCAGATGAATGGCGCCAAGAAGATGCAGAGCGCCCGCATGCCGCGGCTTGAGACGCAAGATCTGCCGGTATAGCTGCTCTGCTGAGACCATGTCGCCGCGCTGGTGCAGCGCTATCGCGCGAGCGAACGTCGGATCCTCACTCACTGCTCGATCGTACACGGATCACCACCGCGCACCTTTGTGACCGCTATCATTTTCATTTGACAGCGCTGTCTAGCGCGTGGGATTCTGCTGGAGCATTATGCGAGGGGACAAGAAGACCATTCCGGGGGTGGCGTGAGCGCGCGAATTGCGCTGCTTGCGGCGCTGGGGGCAATCCTTTCGGGGCTATTCGCCTCCGCTGAGCTCTACGGCGCCGAGCCGCCCACCGCCACGGTTCACCCCAGCATCTGGCCGCAGGTCCGGCCGCAGGTGCCGCCCGATCCCGCGCTCGAACGCAGAGTGAATGCGCTCCTCGCCGGCATGACGCTGGAGCAGAAGGTCGGACAACTCATCCAGGGCGACATCTCCACTCTCACGCCAGCGGATCTGCGCCAGTATCCGCTCGGCTCGGTCCTGAACGGCGGCAACTCCAAGCCCGGCGGCAACACGCTGGCGCCGCCGTCCGAGTGGTTGAGTCTCGCGAACCGGTTCTATCTCGCATCGATGGCGCCCTCCCCGGTCCTGCACCCCGTGCCGGAGTTTTGGGGCATAGATGCCGTGCATGGCAACAACGACGTCTACGGCGCCACCATCTTCCCGCAGAATGTCGGCCTCGGCGCCGCGCACGACCCGGCGCTGATGCGTCTCATCGGCGAGGCCACCGCGGCAGAAGTCCGCGCGGTCGGCCTCGACTGGACTTTCGGACCGACTCTCGCGGTCGTCAGTGACAATCGCTGGGGACGCAGTTACGAGAGTTATTCCGCGGACCCGGCGATCGTACGCCGGTACGCGCGCGCCATGGTGCTGGGTCTGCAGGGCAGGCCCGGCACACCGGAGTTTCTCGACGCGCAGCACGTCATCGCCACGCCGAAGCACTACCTCGGCGACGGCGGCACGCGCGGCGTGGACCAGGGTGACAACACGGAGAGCGAGACACAACTGCGCGACAGCGACGGCGCGGGCTATCCGGTGGCAGTCGCAGCGGGCGCGCAGTCCGTGATGGTTTCCTTCTCCAGCTGGCAGGGCGTGAAGATGGCCGCCAACCACGGCCTGCTCACCGAAGTGCTCAAGGACCGCTGGCACTTCGACGGCTTCACCGTGGGCGATTGGAATGCGCACGGCCAGGTGCCGGGTTGCACGGACGCGAGCTGCCCGCAGGCCGTCAACGCCGGCCTCGACATGTTCATGGCTCCCACCGATTGGAAGCTGCTGTACACCAATACCCTGGAGCAGGTGCGCGCGGGGCAGATACCGCGGTCGCGGCTCGATGACGCCGTGCGCCGAATCCTGCGGGTGAAGCTGCGCGACCGGCTGTTCGAGGAGGGCCCTCCCGCCTCCCGGCCGCTCGCCGGACGGTTCGATCTTCTGGGCTCACCGCAACACCGCGCCATCGCGCGTCGCGCCGTGCGCGAGTCGCTGGTGCTCCTGAAGAACGCGGGCCATCTGCTGCCCTTGAAGCCCCACGAGCGCGTGCTCGTCGCCGGTGACGGCGCCGATAACATCCCGATGCAGTGCAGCGGCTGGACCATTACGTGGCAGGGCACGGGAACGACCAACAAAGATTTCCCCCACGGCGAGTCGATCTGGCACGGCATTGCGCAGGCGGTGCGCGCCGCGGGCGGCGAGGCCGATCTCAGCCCCGATGGCGCCTTCAAACAGAAGCCTGACGTCGCCATCGTCGTTTACGGCGAGAAGCCGTATGCGGAGTTCCAGGGCGACGTACCCAACCTCGCCTTCAGCCCGGGGGACGACAGCGACCTCGAGCTGCTGCGCCGCTTGCACGCCGCCGGGATCCCGGTCGTCTCCGTCTTCCTCTCCGGCCGGCCGCTGTGGCTGAACCCGGAGCTCAATGCATCGAATGCATTCGTCGCCGCCTGGCTCCCGGGCTCGGAGGGCGACGGCGTCGCCGATGTTCTTTTCCGCAAGCCCGATGGCGCGATCCGCTACGACTTTCGCGGCAAGCTGGCCTTCTCCTGGCCGCGCACGCCGCTGCAGTTCGGCAGCGACACTCCCGGCCAGCCGCTGTTTGCGCTCGGCTATGGTCTGCGCGACGCGAGCAATGGCAACCTGGCGCAGCTCCCTGACACCTCCGGCCTGCTCTCGGCCGCGCTGGTCGACAACAGAATGTTCTTCGCGTCCGGTCGCACCGGCTCGGGTTGGCACTGGGCGGTCGCAGACGACGCCGGCGCAAGCCCCCTGGCCCGCGGCATCGGTGCATCCGACAGTGGCCGGCTGACTCTCACCGCGATCGACAAAACGAAGCAGGAGGATTCCCGGCGGCTGCGTTGGTCAGGCACCGGGCAGTCCGCGGCGGAAATCAGCGGCGCGACCCCGATCGACCTGACGCGCCAGACCAACGGGCAGATGGCGCTCGGCTTCGACTACAGAGTGGCGGAATCGCCGAGCGCCGTGGTCACGGTCGGCATGGGCTGCGGCGCCTCATGCGGCGGCAGCGTCCCGGTCACGGCGGCCCTGCGCGCCGCTCCCCGCGGCCAATGGCAACATCTCGACATCCCTCTCGCCTGCTTCGCCGCCGCCGGCGAGAACGTGAGCCGCGTGTGGACGCCGTTCGCGCTGCAGACGGCCGGCAAGCTGACGCTCGCCATCGGCAACATCCGGCTGGAGAGCGGCACGGCAGGCGCCGCGGCCTGCGCTCACTGAGCTGAATCAGGGAACAGCGCCTGCAGAATCTTCACGCTCATCTCCGGCGGCATCTTTTTGATGAGCGAGCGCATCAGCTGCTTCTTCAGGTACAGGATCTGCGGCTCGGACAAGGGCCCGAGCATCCCGCGCCGCTCGGGCGGCAGATAAGGAACCGGATCGCCTTCGGTCTGGAACACGTAATGGTCAAACATCATGCGCCAGATCTCGCGGCGCTCGGCCGGCAGCGAGCGCAGCGCCAGCAGTGAGTGCACCAGCGCTCCGAAGGGCTCCGCCGCCCACTCGGCCGGCTCGCACCACCAGAAGTTGATCGAAAAGTTCACCGGCTCCAGGGCCTCGACGTTGTGCCACCACAGGCTCGGGATGAAGATGGCATCGCCCGGCCCGACTTCCACCGTGGTCGCGGCGGCGAGCGCCTGTGCGAAGCGGGGATAGCGCTCGAGGTCCGGCGCCGAGACTCTCACCATGCTGGTCGGCTGGCCGCCTGGAGAAAGCTCCAGCGGTCCGACATAGAGATTGGCCAGCTGGTCCGGCGGAAAGAAGGTGAAGCGCTTGCGCCCGGTGACGGTGCAATTGATGCCTTCCATGTTGTCGTAGTGCGTGGCCGCCGTGACCGCGTTGCCCAGCCAGATGTATGACCACGCCGACTTGCCCATCTGCGCGAGCATACCGAGGGTGTTTTCCCGACCGATCTGCGGGAAATACCGCTCCACCGCCCGCGCGCCGGTATAGATCGCGGGTGCGTCAGGCAGGGTCCTGCACGCCAGGATATTCGCGAGCGCGCCGTGCAGGGGCAGCTGCTGATACTCGAAGTTGAGCCCCGCCATGTCGTCACGGTAGAAATAGAGGCCTTTGATCTCCGGGCGCCCGACCATGATCCTGATCGGATGACCCAGGTCGCGGGCACGGACGTACTCGAGCAGGGCCTCGGGAGATTGGTTGGCCGCGCGCACGATCGGCCATTCAGACACGAATCCCTTCAGTACCGCCGGCTGGTCACGGGGGATGATCTCCTCGCGCAGCGTTCTCAGGTCGACATCGCGCCATTCCCGTACCTTTGCCGGCGAAGGTTGTTCCAGAGGAACGGCGGTCGACATCACGGAAACTCCTCGCGGCCCGCGCGGGTGATAACGATATCACGAGGCCCGAGGTGTTGGCGCGGGCGATTTTGCCGCGACCGGTTGGGGACCGCAGCCGTGGACCGGAGCGATGATGGTCCTTTTCCGTGAGTCCAATATACGAGACAGTCCCGTATACTGGACTATCTCGTATATTGGACTCGCACAAAAAGCAGTACCACCTCTCCGTTCCTTGACCCACCGAGGCGGGCCGGGTGGCTCTCAACAGTGACCGACGCCGGCCTCAGTGAACACCCGGCTCGCCATAAACGATCCCGCGCCCATCCGTGCCGACGTAGACGCGCCCGAAAATACGCGGGTCACCCGCAATGCAGCGGAATCTCTGCCCGTACACGTGCCGGTCGTCGTTGATGCGTATCCACGAGAGGCCCTCGTCATCGGAGCGCCAGATCGCGTAGGTGTCGCCTTTCACGCCCAGCGCATAGAGCGCGGGATAGCCACGGCCGGGCGGCGCTTTGCCGAAGCCGAGAGCCACCACGAGGATGCCGCCGTCCACGCGCGCGAACGAGCTCCCCGCGTCCGTGGAATGGAACAACCCCTGACGTGCGACCAGCCAAAGGTCGCCGCGCTTCCCTGGCGTCGCAATGAGCGGCCACTGCTGCTCGGGTGAGCGGGGCACGTCTTCTTGCAGACTCGCCGGCAGGCCATGGCTGGCGCGCGAGCGGAAGGTTTTGCCGCCATCCGCGCTGACATACAACACAGACCGCATGAAGTCGAGCGCATAAAACGTCTCCGGCGCCACCTTGTCCGCGATTGCATGTAGCCCGGCGGCAAGCCCCCGTGCCGGCGTCCAAAATCGGCCGCGATCGAGGGTAACCAGAGGCGCTGTCGCCGTGACCACAAATGCACGCCCGTCTGCCGACACGGTGATCGCGCTCGTCGCACCGCCCGACGGTTGCAACGGCTGCCACGATCGTCCGAAATCCAGCGAGTATGCCAACGTCGGCGCTCCCGGCCCCGCGCCAGGTGAGGGCGCACGTGCCGGTGTGCCACTGCGGACGACGACATTCGGCTCCAGCCCTGCGTAATCGATTTCGTCCGTGTTGGCGAAGACGGGATGGGTAAACTGCTCGCGGGGCGAGCGCGACAGATCCGCATGCGCGAAACCGCTGATATCGCCAAATCCGCTCAGCAGGTGGGGGCCCTTTGGCGGACTCAGCAAGGTGAGGACGGCCGTCTGCTCGACGCCCTGAACCCACGGCTGCCAGCGAATGCTCTTGCCCTTGTCCGCATCCAACAGGTCTCGCGTGGCGTAGACAGTCGCGCCCGTCGAGTACGTAACGTACCCGGAGTCGAACGGATCGATCGCAACGCCCGCCATCCACCAGCCGAAATCCGCCCGCGGGTTTCCCCACAGGAGGAATGGCGTTGCGGAGACATCCCGGCGGCTCAGCGTGCGTAGATTCCGCCAGGTGCGGCCACCGTCGGTACTCCGCCAGAGGATATCGCCCGGGTGCCACCTGTTGAGCGATGCAACCACCAGAGTCCCCGGCCGCTCCGGGTCGACGCCAAGCCCCATGTATCCGCCGGGCGCACGGTTCGACCCTCGTTCCGGCGTAATATCGGCCCACTGCCCGGAACGCGTGTCGTAACGATAGACCGCACCGTCAGTCACACCGTTAGGTCCGACACCGTTGCCATAGGTGATATACAGGATGCCTTGCGAATCGAGCTCCGCATGCACCGGCAGCAAGCTGGCGCGCGGCTGCCCCGGCACCGCCTTCCAGCTTGCCCCGGCATCGTCGGAACGGTAGAGATGTTGGACACCAGCGTCCGTCACTCCGACGAAAATGCGTCGTGAGAGCCGCCCTTCAGCGCCGCTAGTCGGATCGATCACGACGAAACTGATACCCGTCTCATCCCGCGGCGCCGCCCGCCACCCCATGCCGTGGATCGGAAACGATGCGACCTGCGACCAGGTCCCACCACGATCCGCGCTGCGCTGCAGCCCGTCGTAGCGCGACCCGAAATAGAGAATCGACCGGTCGCTCGGATCGATCGCGAGCCGCTCGCCGACGCCTCGTCCGGGCGCATTGCCGCCCATGTGAAAATGCGTTGCGAAGATCTGCCAGGTGTTGCCCCGATCCTCCGAGCGCAGGATCGCTGCCGGCTCGCGCGCATACATCCCCGCGGCGACGTACACGACATTGGGACTCACCGGGTCGGCCGCGACGCTTTCGATTCCAAAGTAGCTCGACTGCGCGATACCATCCTCGAGCGGTATCCACGCCCCATGCTTGCTGCTCCAGCGGTACACGCCTCCCATGTCCGTGCGCAGATAAGCAAGCCCCCGCTCCGCGCGGCTGAAAATGATGTCAGGCGCAAAGCCGCCGCCTCCGACCGTGACATTCCGCCAGACGTAGTCAGGCGCACTCCGGACCGCGCCTGCCGCAGCCATGCCGGCGCCGCAAATGAGCGCCGCGACCATGCCCCTGACAATCCCGTGCCGCCATCTCGATGCCACGCTAAACTCCGCCCTTGATGATGAAACACCCGTACATGAGCCGCCGCACCTTCCCCGGCGGCCGTACAATCGAAACGTACGGCCTGGCTCACCGTCCGTGGCACGACCTGTACCACATCTTCATGACCATGCGCTGGCCCACGCTCTTCGGGAGCTACGCCGGCTTCTTCGCCCTGTTCAACCTCGCCTTCGCGGGCGCCTATCAGCTGCAGCCGTCGGGCATCGCGAACCTCAGTCCCGGGGGCTACTGGGGCCGGTTCTTCTTCAGCGTGGAGACCCTGGCGACCGTCGGCTACGGCGACATGCATCCGCAGACGGTGTATGCGCACCTCGTCGCCTCCGTCGAGATCTTCACCGGACTGATGAGTCTCGCCCTCATCACCGGCATGATGTTCGCCCGCTTCTCACGGCCGACGGCCCGCATTCTCTTCGCCCGCCTCGCAGTGATCCGCCAGTTCGATGGCAGACAGACGCTCATGCTTCGCGCCGCGAACGAGCGGCAGAACTTCATCCTGGAGGCGACCGCGCAATTGCGCCTGATCCGCGACGAGCAGACGTCCGATGGCTTCCGCTTCCGCCGCATCTACGACCTGCCGCTGCGCCGCAGCGAGCAGCCGATGTTCCTATATGGCTGGAGCCTGCTGCACGTCATCGACGAGGCGAGCCCCCTGGCCAGCGAGACCTTCGAGTCGCTGAAAGCGGCAAAGGCCTTCGTCCTTCTCACCATCGGCGGCATCGACGAGACGACCGGGCAGATGCTGATATCGCGCCAGGAGTACCCCCCCTCGAACCTTCGCTGGAACCACGCGTTCGTGGACGTCCTCATGTCGGGTGAGGACGGTATCGATCGCTTCGACTACTCGAGATTCCACGACGTCGTGCCGCTTACTTTGCCTTGACGGCAATGTCCGCGGCCGTTTCCTTGACGAGAAAGTCCACGACGGCCAGCAGCGCCTCCCGCCCGCTCGCGCCCGCGGAGCGCGCCTCCTCATAGATCTTGATCTGCCGGTGCGCGCTCGTCCCGCGCGTGAGCAGGGTGTTCACGTGCTCGAGCTCGCGCAGGCACCCCAGCTCCGCCGCGTCCTCCCGCACCAGCGTGATCAGCTCCTCGATGAGCTGTGGAAAGGCGACCAGCTCGCCGCGCGCGAGGTCGAGCAACCCTCTATCGACGCTGTAGCGCATCGCGCGCCAGCGATTCTCGGCGATCATCAGGTTGGGATAGATGCGCCAGCTGCGATTGGCGCGCTTCAGGCGATACAGGCGCCGCGCGAGCGACACGATCAGCGCCACGATGCACGCCGCATCATCGATGCTGGTGCAGCTGTCCATCACCCGCACCTCGAGCGTGGGGTGAAGGGATGCCGGCCGCACGTCCCACCACATTTTGCCCGCGTGCTCGATCATCCCGTTACGGACCAGCATGTCGAGATGGCGCCGCAGCTCGGCGTAGCTCGCAAAGCGCTCCGGCAGTCCCGTGCGCGGCAGAGAGCTCACGAGCGTCATCCGAAACGACATCAGCCCTGTGCGCTCCCCCTCCCAGAATGGCGACGAGCAGGAGAGCGCCAGCAGGTGCGGCACGAAATACGTCAGCTGGTTCATCAGGTCGACGCGCAGGTCATCATCGTCGATCCCCACGTGCACCCGCATGCCGCAGATCATGATTCGCCGTGCCGCACCCTGCATCTCGTTGGCCAGCGCAAAGAATTGCTCGCGCTCGGTCGTGATCTGGCGAGTGACCTCGGCAAAGGGATGTGTGGCGGCGGCGATCGGTGCGCAGCCGAAGCGGCCGGCCACTTCCGCCAGCAAGGCGCGCAGCCGCGCGAGATCCGCCCGGGCCTCGGCCACGGAGTGGCAGGCGCGCGTGCTCGCCTCCATCTGACTGCGCAGGAAACGCGGGTTCAGCTGTCCGCCCGAGCGGCGGCTGCACTCCTCGAGCAGCGGCGCCGGCGGGTTCTCGTCGACATCGCGCGACTCGAGGTTGACGAGCAGATATTCTTCTTGGACACCAACGGTAAACGGCGGCTCAGTGCTGCTCATCGCGCACGCTCCCGGAACCATGACCCCGAAGATAGTGTACTACTACAGCGACAGCCGCTCGATCGGTTCGGGCCGCGCCAGGAAGTATCCCTGCGCGTAATCGATGCCGATGCGTTGCAGCTCATCGAGCACCGCCTGCGATTCGACGCACTCCGCCACGGTCTCGATGCCGAGCGCCTTGCCGACCTTGCAGATGGCCTCGACCATGCTGCGGTCCACCGGGTCGTCGGCCACGTGGCTGATGAACTGGCCGTCGATCTTCAGGTAATCCACCGGCAGGGTCTTCAGGTACATGAAGGACGAGAGACCGGTGCCGAAGTCATCCAGCGCGAACTTGCAGCCGCGGGCCTTGAGCTCACGCATGACGAAGGTCGCATTCGACAGGTTGGTGACCGCGGCGGTCTCGGTGATCTCGAAACACAGCGCCTGAGCCAGCGTGGGATCGCCCACCTGCTGCAGCACGAAATCGATGAACGACTGCTCGTTGAGCGAGGTGCCGGATAGATTCACCGCGAGCAGCGGCAGCGCGGCGAGCTCGCGCGCCTTCAGCCGCTCGATGGCCCGCTGCACCACCCAGCGGTCGATCACCGACATGACGTTGTAGCGCTCCGCCGCCGGAATGAACTCGCCGGGCGCCACCAGGCGCCCGTCATCGTCGCGCAGCCGCACCGTGAGCTCGTGGAAAGCCGTGCCGCCGCGCGCGATCGGCCGGATGGGTTGGAAAAAGAGCTCCAGCCGGTTCTCCTCCGCGGCGCGCGTCACCCGCGCGACCCAGTGCATCTCGCGATGGCGGGGATGGGAGATCCCGTCCGCCTCGTAGAGGTGCACGCGATTGCGGCCCTCGTCCTTGGCCGCATAGCACGCGATATCGGCAGCGCTCATCACGTTAGCGACACTCTCGGTCTCCGCCGTGATCTGTACGACGCCAACGCTGGCGCCGACGGAGAGCGTCGTGGCTCCCCAGACGAAGCGGTAGTCGCGAATGG
Source organism: uncultured Pseudomonadota bacterium (assembly GCA_963833085.1). Taxonomy (GTDB): domain Bacteria; phylum Pseudomonadota; class Gammaproteobacteria; order Steroidobacterales; family Steroidobacteraceae; genus 13-2-20CM-66-19. The sequence goes on along the minus strand of CAWHWV010000002.1, from coordinate 37,497 downwards.
CTTGCCGGACACCGTCCGCGATTCGCGTTGACTGCTCCACAGTACAGCCTTCGAGCAGCACGCCGAACTCGTCACCGCCGAGGCGCGCGATCGTATCGGACGCGCGCACGCGTGATTGCAACAGGCCGGTAACGTCCCGCAGCAGCCGGTCGCCCGCCTGGTGACCGCAGGTGTCGTTTACGACCTTGAATTGGTCGAGATCGATGTAGAGAAGCGCGTACGACCCGTCGCCCCGCTGCGCGCTCAGGACTGCCGCGTGCAGACGGTTGTCGAACTCCCGACGATTGATGAGGCCGGTGAGCGCGTCGTGGCTCGCCTGGTAGGACAGCGCCCGCTTCAGGCGCCGCTCCTTCGTCACATCGTGGAAGACGATCACAGCGCCGATCACCCGTCCCTGGCGGTCGCAGATGGGCGCCGCCGACTCCTGAATGGCCACTTCGTGGCCGGCGCGGGTGACGAGCACGGAATGATCGGTCGGCGCGCTCATGTCACCGCCGCCCAACACGCACAGCAGCGGGTTCTCTATCGGCTCGCGGGTGATCTCGTTGACGAGTCGCAGCACTTCGCCGATGGGGCGTCCGCGCGCCTCCTCGAGCGTCCAGGCGGTCAGGCTCTCGGCGACGGGATTGATGTACTCGATGCTGCCGTCGGCATCTGTGCTGATGACGGCGTCACCGATCGATTGCAGTGTCACTTGCGCCCGCTCTTTCTCGGCGAACACTGCCTGCTCCGCCCGCTTGCGCTGGGTGATGTCGGCAATCGTGCCCTCGTAATGCGTGATCCGGTCGGCTGCATCGCGGATCGCGCGCGCGTTCTCGAGAATGACGACCTGCTCGCCATCGCGGCGGCGCATCAAAAACTCCGCGTTGCGGATCTCCCCTTCCGACTCCACGCGGCGCGTGAACTCCGCCCGATCAGCCGGGTTCCAGTAAAGCGTTGCAACGCTTGGCAGGGCGTACAGTTCCTCGGCGCTGCCGTAGCCCAGCATCGTCACGAAGGCGGGATTGACCGACCGCAGCTGGCCGTCTTGAGTGCTCTGATAGACCCCCTCGACGATGCTCTCGAAGAGTCCACGGTACTGCGCCTCGCTCGCCCGCAGCGCCTCCTCCGCCAGCCGGCGGGCAATGGCGATACCCGCGAGCTGCGCCGCGTGGTCCATCATGCGCAGCTCCCGCTGCCCCGGGAGGCCCGAGGTGGAGTGGTACACACCCAAGGCGCCGAGCAGTCTTCCGTCCGCCGCCTTGATGGGAGTCGACCACGCGGCCTTGAGCCCGCCCGCGAGCGCGTGCGCGCGCGGCCCATCCCAGAACGGGTCGGTGGCGATGTCGGCCACCAGCACCTGGCGGCCGAGATACACCGAAGCGGCGCAGGAGCCGTTGCGGATGTCGACGGCGCAGCACTCGAGGGCGGCGCGCAGCTTCTCCGGCAGCCGCGGGGAAACGAGGTATGAAAAAGCCTGCGCGTGCGACGCCAGCACCGCGATCGAGCAGACCGTCCCGGCGCCCACTGCCTCGATGAAGTGAGTGATCGAAGCCAGGATCTCCGCCAGCGGCGCGGTCCCGGTGAGCTGCTCGAGCACGGCGCGCGAAGCGACGGCGACGCGCTCGGTGAGCTCCGATTCCCGAACCCGGTGCGCGAGCTCCGCCGCCTCGTCGGCCATCAGCCGCATGGACTGCACGATGCCGCGCCGCTCGCTGTCCATCGCCTCGCACTGCACACTCATGAGCTTGAGCAGCAGTCCAAGGTCCGGCTCCCCTATCCCCGACCTGAGCGCCGCTTCTTTGAGAATGGCCCGTACCTGCGGATGCAGGTCAGCCGGCGCCGGCAGCGCGAGTCCGGGCTCGGCGCGCACCAGAGTCGTGGTCGCCGTCGCAATCGGCTGCGTGTCCTCGGGCTGCGACAGGGCTATCTGCGGCGTTGACATGACATGGCGCTAGGGCTGGTTGGCCGCGGTCTGGGCCGGACCCTCCCCTGCGATGACCGGAATGTTGAACGGCCACACCACCGACCCGTTGGACATCTCGACGGCCACCGCGGCCGTCAGCGTGAAGAGCCCCGCCTTCAGAGGCCGGACGGTGACCGAGCCGAAGATCGGCACACCGGTCTCCGGCTTGATGGCCGCGAGCGCAGGACCGTGACTCACGACCCGCAGGCCATCGAGGGAGCCGAATCCGAGCCGGATGGTGCCGAGTCCCCCGACATGCGGGATCAGCGCGTAGTCGATCTCATCGTCCTGACCGACCTGCGGCCGGTTGCGGATGGAGAAGCGCAGCTCGAGCGGGGGCTGAGTGCCGCTCGGCCCCACCGCCTCGACCATACCCGCCAAGGCTTGGGCGGCCGGGTCGATCGGCTGGGCAACCTGCACCTTGGGGGCCCTATGGGGCAGGCCAAGGTGGTGGTGGGCGCCATGACCGAAGTAGCCGCACGCGGCCAGCGGGCCCAATGCGGCCCAAAGCGCCCCCCAGCGCAGGAGGGAAGTTGTTCTTCGCATCCGCTTGAATTCCGCGCACACACAGCGACCGAGCTTTTGACAATAGCGCGACGCGGGGGGACGTGGCACGCGAATCCGTGAATTTTCGTGACTGTACACTCACAACCCCGCCAGGAGCGGGGGCTCGTCGATGGCCCCCAGCTGCTCGCGCAGGTCGCCGAGATACCCCTCCCAGTAGCGGGCCTCCCCGAACCATGGGAAGGCTCGGGGGAATGCCGGGTCGAGCCAGCGGTGACAGACCCAGGCGGCGTGGTGCAGCATGCGTAGGCCCCGCAGCGGCTCGATGAGCCTGAGCTCGCGGAAATCGAAATCGGCGAACTGCTGGTAGCCGCTGACGAGCGCCGCCCACTGGGCCTGCTGGTCCGCGGGCGGCCCGGAAAGCACCATCCAGAGGTCCTGGATGCGCGGCCCCATGGCGCAGTCGTCGAGGTCGACGAATAGCGGCCCATGCTCATTCCACAGCAGATTGCCGAGGTGGCAGTCGCCGTGCAGGCGCAGCCGGCCGACGGGCCCGACGTCCTGGTAGGCGCGCTCGATGCTCTCGAGGAGCATGCCGCTCACACTCTCGTACCTGTCGCGCAGCCCCTCAGGCATGAGGTCCGCCTGCAGAACGATGGCACGGGCCGCAACCCCCAGGCGCTCGATGCTGATCTCCGGCCGCCGCTCGAAGGGTCGGCGGGCGCCCACCTGGTGCAGCCGAGCGATCGAGCGGCCGAGGAGCTCCCGGGCTTCGGGCGCGTCGAGCTCCGGCGCGGAGCCGCGCAGGAAGGGGAAAGCGGCGAAACGGAACTCCCCGTGCCGGAACAGGGTCTCCCCCGAGATCGCCACGGGCGCCGCCACCGGCAGCTCCGCCGCGGCCATCTCGGCGGCGAAGCGGTGCTCCTCCAGGATCTGGGCATCGTCCCAGCGCGCCGGCCGGTAGAACTTGAGCACCAGCGTACCCTCGGCGCTGCCGAGCTGATATACGCGGTTTTCGTAGCTGTTCAGGGCAAAGAGGCGTCCATCCGGATCGAGGCCCACGGAACTCGCAGCATCGAGCACTCGGTCCGGGGACAGTCCCGCGAAGGGCGTGTCGATTTTGTTTATCATCGCCTTCGAGCTTTGCTTCCCATCCATCCCATCGCAGCGTACCGCCATTTCGCATGAAACAGGCCACCATCCTCGTGACCGGCGGCGCCGGCTATATCGGCAGCCACGTCGTACTTCAGCTCCGCGCCCGCGGCGAGCGGGTCGTCATCCTCGACGATCTTTCGCGCGGCTTCCGCCAGGCGGTCCTCGATACGCCGCTCGTCGTCGGCCAGGTGGGCGACCGCGAGACCGTGCTCAGGACCCTGCGCGAGCACGGCGTCGATACGGTGATGCACTTTGCCGCCCACACGATCGTGCCGGAGTCGGTACGGGAGCCGCTCAAGTACTACGGCAACAACACCTGCTCGACGCGCTCGCTCCTGCAGTGCTGCCTGGAGACCGGGGTGAAGCATTTCGTCTTCTCCTCCACGGCAGCGGTTTATGGGATTCCGGCCGAAGGCGTCGCCGCGGAAAGCAGCCCCACGGCCCCCATCAACCCCTATGGGACATCGAAGCTGATGTCCGAATGGATGCTGCGCGACGTATCCGCCGCGTCCGATCTCAAGCACGTCGCACTACGCTACTTCAATGTGGCGGGTTCCGACTCCCAATGCCGCGTCGGCCAGGCTACCCCCAAGGCAACTCTGCTGGTGAAGGTGGCCTGTGAGGTCGCCGTAGGCAAGCGCCCGCATATCTCGATTTTCGGCACTGACTACCCGACGCCGGACGGCACGGGAGTACGCGACTACATCCACGTCGAGGACCTGGCGACGGCCCACCTCAACGCGCTCGACTACCTTCGCGCAGGCGGCGCCTCCACCGTCCTCAACGTGGGGTATGGGCACGGTTACAGCGTGCGCGAGGTGCTGCAAAGCGTCGAGCGCGTGACCGGCGGGCCCTTGAAGGTCGTGGAGGAGCCACGGCGGGCGGGCGATCCGCCGGCCCTGGTGGCACGCGCCGACCGCATCCGCCACGAGCTCGGGTGGAAGCCGCGCCTGGACGACCTCGACACCATCGTCCGCACTTCCCTAGCGTGGGAAAGGCGATTGCTGCAAGACCCTTGGGCGTAGAATCCCCGAGAATGCAGTGGCTGAGGCCCAAGTCCTTGAGCGGCCTGATGCTCTTCGGGCTGATGTTCCTAGCCCTGCCGCTTCTCGTCGCCATCATCACGGCCGCCTTGCAGATCCGCACGCTCGCGACCACCGGCCAGAAGATCGTCATCGAGGGCGTCACGTCTGCACGTGCCAGCCAGCAGCTCTTTAGCCAGATCGCCTCACTCGAGCGCACGGCGCGCCTGTACGACGTTCTCAACGACCCCAAGCTCCTGGAGTCGTACGAGCAGGAGGACGAGACGTTCTCCACCACGCGCATGAAGCTCTACGTCGACGCTACGCAGGCGACACGTCAGACGTTAACCCAACTTGCTGGTATACAGCACGACATCCGAACTGCTCTGCTAACCACACCCGCGAGTACCGCGGCAACGAATACAGCGGAACTTACAAGGCAGTTCTCGAGGCTCAGCGCTCTAGTCGACAAGGTAGCGGAGCAGAGCAACGCTCAGATCGACGGCGAGGTCGCATCATTGCAGCGCCAGACTGATCGCGCCCGCGAGCGGCTCTTCTGGTACGTGGCTCTCCTCCTCCCTCTGACCCTGATCGACATCCTGATCCTTACCCTCTTCGTCGGCCGGCCGCTGCGGCACCTCGACCGTGCCATCGAGGACATCGGCCACGGCCAGATCAATAATCCCATCACCGTCCGGGGCCCGCACGACCTCGAGCGGCTGGGCAAGCAGCTCGAATGGCTGCGCCTGCGGCTGCTCGAGGTCGCCACCGAGCGGAACCGCTTCCTCCGTCATATGTCGCATGAGCTGAAGACGCCGCTCGCCAATATCCGCGAGGGGACGGAGCTCCTGATGGACGGGGCAGTGGGAGAGCTGGACCCGGGACAGCGGGAAGTCGCCGCCATCCTGCGGGATAACGGCATCAAACTGCAGCGAATGATCGAGAACCTGCTCTCATTCAGCGCCTGGCAGGCCTCGAGCGTCGGCCTGGAGGCGAGCGAGTTCCGCCTGCGCCCCGTGGTCAAGCAGGTGCTGGAGAATCAGCAGCTCACCCTGCTTTCCCAACGTGTTCGCCTCGATGTGCAAGTCGAAGATGTGACCCTCGTCGCCGACCGCGGCAAGATCCGCCTCATACTAGAAAATCTGGTGTCGAATGCCGTCAAATACTCCCCGAAGGGGGGCACCATTCACATCAAAGCGGCTACAGCCACGGGCGCGATCGTCATCGATGTTGCGGACAACGGCCCCGGCATCCCCAAAGAAGACCGGGACCACGTCTTCGAGGCCTTCTATACCGGCCGCGCCGCCAAGAGCACCGCGGTCAAGGGTACCGGCATCGGGCTCTCCGTCGTGCTGGAGTTCGTTGCCGCCCACGGCGGTACGGTACAGATCATGGACGGGGAGTACCCCGGCGCACACTTCCGCATCCGCATGCCGACCAATCTGGCCCGCGGCGGCCTACCCGGCGACGGTCCCCAGCACAGGACCCAAGCCCATGCGGCGTGAGACTCTCGCGGCCCTGGCGGTCGCGGCCACGCTGCTCGTGAGCGGCTGCGCGAACAGCCTGTTCGCCCAGAAGCCGCCAGCGCCCCCGAAACCGGTGATCGATCACAAGTCAGCCTCCTCCGAGGCGCTCGCCGATGACTTCGCGGTTCTCGACAAACTGATCGAGGCGCCGCCGCAGCAGCAGATGCAGATCGTCGGCTCGGCGGAGGAGGACTTCCGGACGACCCCTACCCAGAGCAAGAAGCTGCGCCTGGCGCTGATCCTCGGCACGCCCGACCAGGCCGGCTCCGACCTGCCGCGGGCCGAAGAGATGCTGCAGGAGCTGTCCGACGACCCCCAATCCTCTCTCCTTTCCGGCGAACGGACCCTCCTGTCGCTGCAACTGAAGCAAATTGGCGACTATTTGACGTTGGTAGCGGAAAACCGCACCCTCCAGGCTGACGCCGCCCGGGCCGATCAGCTCGCACCTCTCAAGCATCGTCTCGACGGCGCGGCGGGGGAGAATGCGAAGCTCAAAAAGGAGCTCCAGGAGGCACAAGCCAAGTTGGCGGCCATCGCCAACATCGAAAAGTCGCTCAACGAGCGCAAACCCGGCAACGAGGGCAAACCCAAGTGACCCTGACCACTGGCAGCGTACTGTCCGAGCAGCGCAAGATGACAATCCCCCCGAGCACCCTCAGTCAGAGTGGGAAGCGCAAGGCCCGCATCCTCGTCGTCGATGACGATCCCGGGCTACTTCGTCTCCTCACCATCCGCCTGCGCGCGGAGAGTTACGACGTCGAGGCCGTCGAGAGCGGCGCCCAGGCGCTCGCCGCCTCGAGCCGCTTCCGCCCCGATCTGGTCATCACCGACCTCAAGATGGACCAGATGGACGGCATCGGGCTGCTCAAGGAGCTGCAGAACCGCTGGCCGGGCCTGAAAGTGATCCTGCTCACCGCGCACGGCACGATCCCGGATGCGGTGATGGCTACGCAAATGGGCGCCTTCGGCTTCCTGACCAAGCCGGTCGACAAGCAGGAGCTGCTCGATCAGGTGCAGAAAGCTCTGCGCATCTCCGGCTTCGGCGCCTCGGACGAGGACTGGCGCGCGGAGATCGTGACCCGCAGCGCCGTGATGGAGGAGAAGCTCGCCCAGGCACATATGGTCGCGGGGACCGATGCACGCGTCCTCATCACGGGTGAGAGCGGCACGGGCAAGGAGCTGCTCGCCCGCGCCATCCACCTGGCGAGCCCGCGCCGCCACAAACCCTTCGTCGCCATCAACTGCAGCGCCATGGCGGAGAACCTCCTCGAGTCCGAGCTCTTCGGCCACGAGAAAGGCTCCTTCACCGGCGCCACCCGCGCCCACCGCGGCCTCTTCATGGCGGCCGACGGCGGCACGCTCATGTTGGATGAGATCGGCGACATGCCGATGCGCCTGCAGGTGAAGCTGCTGCGGGTGCTGCAGGAGAATGTCATCCGCCCCGTAGGCAGCACCGACGCCCTGCCGGTCAACGTCCGTGTCATCTCCGCCACGCACCGTGATCTGCAACAGCTGATGACCACGGGACAGTTCCGCGAGGATCTCTACTACCGCCTCAACGTGGTGCACATCGAGATGCCGCCGTTGAACCGGCGGCGCGAGGACATCCCGCTGCTGGTGGCGCATTTCCTGGCGACGATCGCCAAGGAAACCAACCAGCGCAAGATCTACGCCCCCGAGGCGGTCGAGCTGCTCGCCACCGCCGACTGGCCCGGCAACATCCGCCAGCTGCAGAACGTGGTGCGTCAGAACGTCGCGCTGTCGCAGACTCCGATCATCCCCGTGGAGCTGGTGCAACAGTCGCTGGGAGGATCCCCCGGGCGTCTGCCCTCCTTCGATGAGGCGCGCGATGAGTTCACGCGCAGCTATCTGTCGCAGATCCTGCAGATCACCGGCGGCAACGTGAGTCAGGCGGCGCGGCTGGCGAAGCGCAACCGCACGGACTTCTACAAGCTGCTGGCGCGGCACCAGCTCACGCCGGAAGAGTTCAAGCAGAGATAGCGCGCATCATTGCGCGCGCCGGCGCAAGGCCGTGATCAGCTGATCGACGGCCGCGGTGTAGCTCCGTCCCCGATCGAGGAACTGCGCCGCAACGGCCGGGCACGCGCTTCTGAGCCGCTCATAGCGCGCGGGTTCCTCCGCGAGGCTGCGTACCGCTTCGGTATAACTCGAGACATCGTCAGGCTGCGCGACCGCTACGGCGTCTCCGAGTATCGCCAACGCGTTGCTCAATCTGCTGGTCACCAGCGGCCGCCCGGACAGCACGGCCTCGGCACAGACCAGCGGCATTCCTTCGCAAAACGTGCTGCGGGTTGGCACGATCACCGCGTGAGCGCGCCTGTAGGCCTGCAGCAGCTCGGCTCGCTCCAACCTGCCTCGCACCGTTATTCTGTCCGCCTGCCCGCCCGTCTGGACCGCGGTCCGCAGGGCACCCAACGCGGAGCCATCGCCGCATACTTCGATGGTGACGGGAACGGCGCAGCGTTGCCGCAAGGCGGCCGAGATGTGCACCAGGTCGAACACACCCTTGTTCCCCTCGACTCTTCCCGCAAACAACAGGCGAAAGGGTGTGCGGTCCGCCACGACCGTCGCGCCGTCGAAGCCTTCGGGCATGTACTGAGCGCACCAGCCGAAATACGGCAACCCCGTGGCGCCATCGGCCCGCGCCTGCACGCCGCATTCCGGCGAGCAGCCCATGGCGGCGAGTATCACGTGCCGAAAGGTCCATGAGTCCCATGCCCGCACCGTACTGGCGGTGAATCCCCGCGGCTCGAAGCCCTGCGGCCAGCGCACGTTATGAAAGTTGACCGCCACGGGTACTCCCAACAGGCGGAATGCCGTGAGGGCGAAATGGTGCGTGGTTCCGGAGTCGATGAGCGCCAGGTCGGCCCGGAAGGCTCTTGCCATACGTGCCAGCTTGACGCCGTAGGCGACGCGGCTGGCATGGAAGCGCCAGCCAGCAAGATGGTCCCCGGCTCGCGGGACGTTCAGCAGTCGGACCAACGCCGTATCGAGGGAGTCGGCGCGGCTGCAATGACTGGTGAACAGCGCCTGGAACCCCTGCTCGGTACAGTACCTGTAGAGCTGCCCCGAGAACGTCAGGCTCGTCTGTCCCACCCCGGAGTCTCCCGATAACTCCCTGCGCTGGGCAGCGACGATGTCACCCTCTCCCAGGGCGGCAAATATTCTCATGTCGTCTCGCTCTCAATGACAGATGTCAGTCAACCGCATGCCCCCGGAGCCGTTAACTTACAGTTTGACACCATTTCGGGCAACGGCGGCTCGGAATCCGCAAGCTGCGCTATCTCTGGCCGCGGGCGAAGTACATCTACATCCTGCGTGATGGCCGCGACGTCGCCTTCTCCGCGGTCGAGATGAGCTGGGCGGGCAATGCTTACATCGGCGCGGACTGCTGGATCGACGCCGAACGGGAGTGGGCGGAATATCAGAAATCGCTGGCACCGGAGCAGTGGATCGAGGTGAGGTACGAGAAGCTCGTGGCAGATTCCACGGCTGAGCTGCGACGCGTTTGCGGGTTGGTGGGCGTGGACTTCAGCGAGCGGATGTTCGACTACACCAGGACATCGAGCTACTCGTTGCCCGACCCCGGCGCGGGCTCCAGGTGGCGGACGAAGATGCAGTCGCGGGACATGTGTCTCGTGGAGGCGCGAATAGGACCGCAGCTCACGGCGCGCGGCTACGAGCCGTATTGCGCAGTGCCGCCCCGGATCAGCCGGGTTGGTGCCAAATGGATCAAATGGCAATCCCGGTTGGGGGTGCTGCAACGCAGGATCGTCATGTTCGGATTCTGGCTCGCCGTGCTCGAGCCAATTTCGCAGCGGCTCGGCTGGACGTTGGTACACGGCCAGGTCCGGGACGCGATCGATACGGTCATCGATCAGCGCCTGAAGTGAGCGGCGCAACGATTTGCGCAACCGCAGGCGGCGTCATTAGAGCCAATGCAGCCCCTTCGCCAGCACGCCGAGGATGGCGGCGCCGAAGCCGATCAAGGTCGTAAAGAACGATATGACGACCCCGACCAGGAAGCGCGTGAGGCCGCGGAGCTCTGCATGTATCGAGTCGAATTTGCGATCCAGCGATTCGAATTTTCGATCCATCGAGTCGAATTTCTGCTCGAACGATTTGCGCATATCGCGCATGTCGACTTCAAGCTTTCCGACGTTCTCTTTTATGTTCTCTGTGTTTACTTCAATGACGGCCACTCTCCGATCGAGAACATCCACCTTGCCATCGAGCTGATCGACTCTCTTCTCGACGCGCTCTACCCGCTCATCGAGACATGACACACTGGACTCGATCCGCACCAGGCGCGCCTCGATCCCCACCCCACTCTGTTCCATATAGCCCTCCGCAATTGCTGCCGACATGACTCACCACCTCACCCTGCGCGCGGTGAGAGGCATTAGAGCACCAGCCGGAGCCGGAAGGAACCGTCCAAATCTGGGCAAATCGCACCATTATTTCGTGACAGTCGGACGGTTTCTGAAACAAACATGACGCCAACATATACGTCCGTGAGCACGTCACGTGATGCGTCAGGTTTCCGTGCGTTCTCCGACGGGTGCCGCGCCGAACGTCCACATGGTGTTACTGATGAAACCGAAAAAGAGCACAACGCCGGTCGCACAGACTTGCGCGATCAGGTACTGTGCCCCCGCCCCGGTCATCAGGTGCATGATGGCGGCATTGATGACGAGCCCCGTACCCGCGAGCACTGCGAACTTCGCCGCCGCAGGGCCGTGAGGCCGATTGCTCTGGAAGGTAAAGCGATAATTGAGCAGATAGTTGACGCCGGCGCTGAGCACGAACCCGATCGAGGACGCCGGAGTTGGGGCCATGCCCAACCCCCGCACGAGCAGAATGAGGAACGCGTACTGGATCGCGGTGGCGATGCCGCCGACGACGATATACCGAAAGAACCGTGAGAGATGCGTCCAGCCACCGCCAGGCGCGGCGCGACTCAAAGTACCTTCTCGATCATGTACCGTGGCAGGCGCTTGGTTTCCTGACAGACCTTGCCCATGTATTCACCTTGTGCAGCGGATACTTCGAGACGCCGGCCACAATACCCCATCGCTCGCTCGATCGTCCCGAACTCCGTGGACGACATGCGCTCCCTGCGCGTGACGTCATGCGACGCTCCTGTCGGCCATCCGCGACGAGCGATTTATCCGGGAGAATCAGATATTTAGTTAAATCGCCGCGCTGAAGCAGACGCCAGATGTCTGCAAGCGCAGACGAGTTTGCTGCTTGCGCCCTTCCGCACCGCTTGCGCTCGCGCCAGTGAGACCCCCGTAGGGACGCTCGCGGCCCCTGGCACACCCGTTGCACCGGGTCAGGCGCGCCGCCGACTCGCACTCGGCGGCGCGCCGGCACAGCGCTACGTGCCGGTGACGGGTCGCACAGCTCGGGGGAAGTGAGAAACGCCAGACGGGGGCGCGGGTCGCGCCGTGGGTTTTATCTTTCTGCCGTCGCAGCGCTGGGATTCGCACTCTCAGGTTGCGGCGGCCGGCTCGAGCTTTACCAGCAGCGCTCCACCCACGGCGAGCACTGACACCGTCACGATCGACTGGACGCCGCCGACGGAAAATGCCAACGGCTCGCGGGCAACTGTAACAAACTGATAGTCGTTGCCTGGCGACAGCTTCCACGGCTCAGCTTGGGTGCCTAGAATGATCGTCGAGTGCCGGCCCCATACACTGGCGCACGACGATCAACACGCAGAGGTACCCTGTCATGAGTATCGTCCGCGCGATACGCACGCCCTGCGGCATTGGCCGCCCTCTCGCCCTCTGGACCCTGTGCGCCCTCGGCGCCATGGGATTGGCCGCCTGTGGCGGCTCGGGCTCGTCAGGCCCTGCAGCCGCCAGCTCGACGATGCCGAGTACATCCGTGGCGCAACAGTCGTGCAGCAACTGCGGCACGGCGATGGTATCCCTCACTGATCAACCCGGCGACTTCGTCAGTTACATCGTCAGCGTCGACTCCCTGTCGCTGACGCGCTCGGACGGCACGGTCGTGCAGACCGTTCCGGTGGCAACGCAAGTCGATTTCGCTCAGCTCGTGAATCTCTCCGAGATCGTGAGCGCCGACCAGATACCGGCCGGCGCCTACACGTCGGCCCAGCTCACCCTCGATTACACCAATGCGACGATCGTCGTCGACACCAGCAGCGGTGATGTCACCGTGCCGGCGGCTGACATTCTCAGCGGCACCACGGGTCAGCCACTGACCGGACAGGTGACGCTGACGCTCTCTCTGAGCTCGGACCAGCAGCTCATCATCACTCCGGGCACGGTCGCGAACCTTGCGCTCGACTTCAACCTGCTGGCATCCAACACGGTAAACCTCACCGCGAATCCGATCACCGTCACCGTCAATCCGACGCTGACGGCGAGCCTCACTCCGGATACGACCAAGCAGATCCACGTGCGGGGACCGCTGGTCAGTGTGAGCACGGGCGCGAGCGATTACGTCATCGCCGTGCGCCCCTTCGAGGACCAGAGCAACACGACGGGCCAGGTGACGATCGCAACGACTGACTCGACCACCTATCTGATCAACGGCACGAGCTATACGGGCAGCGCCGGCCTGGCACAGCTCGCCATGCTCTCCGCCGGAACACTTACTTCCACCTACGCCACTTGGGACCGTACAGCGGGTACGCTTACCGCGACCCAGGTGCTCGTCGGCCCGAGCGTGGAGGGCTCGACGACGAGCAGCGTCGCAGGCACAGTGTTGGCGCGCAGCGGTGATACCGTCACCGTCGGCAACGGCCTCCTGTTCCAGCCGGAAAGCACGGGCCCAGGCCTGACCTTCCAGCGGCAGGTCAGCGTCACCGTTGGCTCCGGGACGACCGTCATCGAAGAAGGCCAGAGTGGCTCCTTCTCCGACAGCGATATCTCCGTCGGCCAGAACGTGCGCATATCGGGAACGACGGCCGGCAGCTCCGGCGCCCCGACCCTGGATGCCACAGCCGGCACCGCCTTCTTGTTCCCGACGACCGGCCTCGGGCTCGTGACGGGGACGGCGACCGGCTCAGTCACGGTGAGTCTGCAGCAGCTCGGATACGTCGACGCGAGCGCGCTCAATTTCGCGGGCACCGGCGCCACGTCGCAGCAGGATGCGGCCGCAGCGTCCTACCAGGTATCCGTGCCCTCCTCGGTCTCCACGTCCGCGGGCAGCGGCGCGGCGGTGGAGTTCACGGGCTTCGTGACGCCCTTCGGGTCTGCACCGCCGGACTTCGCAGCAAGCACGCTGATCATCTACGGGCAGACGCAGACGCTGTTCGACGCGCGCTGGGCCTCGCCCGGCATCATGGCGCCCTTCGCGACGCTGAACGGCTCGGAGCTACTCCTGAGCCAGGCGACGCTGCAGGGGGGCGCCCAGAAGGTGCTCCGGGTCGGCTGGCTGACCCTCGATCCCACGACCCTGAGCAGCGGATTGGAGCTCGTGCCCGACACGAGCACCGCGCCGCAGTCTTTCGCCATCGTTCACGTGCAGAGCCAGACGATCGACAGCTTCAGCACCTTCAACGATCTCGCCACCGCGCTCGCGACGGACCTCAACGGCACGACGGGCGTGCTGCAGGTGATGGCGGAGGGCTCTTACACCAGCGGCGCGCTGACCGCCGACCACGTGATCGTGTCGCTGAACGACTGACAAAGCTCTCGCTCACAGGCCGATCGCCGACCGCGCGCCCATCGGCTGGACAGTCTATGCGCCAATACTTCGATTTTTTGGCGCAATATTTGATTTATGCGCCACAAAATCGTACTCTATTGGCGCATAAATTGAATTTGCGCCAGACCGCCGATGCCAAGATTGCTTCCCGATGACCTCCTCGAGCGCGTCACGAACGAGCTGGCCGCTGACCCTCGAGGCTTGAGCCTGGCAGAGCTACAAGACGCTCTCAAAGGCCTCGTGAGTCGCCGGTCGCTGCAGCGCCGGCTGGATGTGTGGGCGCGTTCCGGTGCAATCAAAACCGAGGGCATCCGTCGGGGTCGCCGATACTTTCCAGCCGGCAATAACACCGTGCCGGTAGCTGCCGCCGAAGTGAAGCGACTCGCCAGCGCTTCGGAGCCGGAAACCGTCACATCATCCGTTGCCGTTTCTGCAGCCGGCCGGCAGGTCCAAGCTCTCGTTCACAGGCCGATCGCCGATCGCACGCCCATCGGCTACCAGCGCGGCTTCCTGGACGGTTACGTGCCGAACGAGACCGAATACCTCCCCGGGAATCTGAAGACACATCTGCGGGCATTGGGCCGCACGCCTGACGGACACCGTCCGGCAGGCACCTATGCACGAGAAATCCTGAATCGGCTGCTCATCGATCTCTCCTGGGCGTCGAGCCGCCTCGAGGGCAATACCTATTCGCTGCTCGACACCCGTGAGCTCATCGAACATGGCACCGCCGCTCCGGGCAAGGACGCGAAGGAAACCCAGATGATCCTCAATCACAAGGCGGCCATCGAACTGCTGGTGGAGTCTGCCGAAGAGATCGGGGTCAATCGCTACACCATAACCAACCTACACGCGCTCCTCGCCGACAACCTCCTCGAGGATTCGCGCGACGCAGGGCGACTCCGCACTACGTCGGTCGCGATCGGCGGTACGACATACCTGCCAACAGCAATTCCCCAGCTCATCGAGGAGCTGTTCACGCTGTTGCTGGACAAGGCAGCGACGATCCGCGACCCCTTCGAGCAGTCCTTCTTCCTCATGGCTCAGCTTCCATATCTGCAACCTTTCGTCGACGTCAATAAGCGAACGTCACGGCTCGCAACGAACATTCCACTGATCAAAAGCAATCTGGTTCCGTTGTCATTCGTCGATGTCCCTGAAAAGCTCTACATCGATGGTCTGATCGGAATTTACGAGCTCAACCGGGTCGAGCTTCTAAGAGATCTCTATTTGTGGGCCTATGAACGCTCGGCACGCAGATACAAGACCGTGCGCGATTCGCTTCCGGAGCCCGATGCCTTCCGCCTCAAATATCGCAGCGAGATCTCTGAAGTCGTGCGCCACGCCGTGCGTGAAAGGATCCGACCAACCGAGGCAGAGCTCGCTCAGCTGGCGAAATCTATGGTTTCGCCAGAAGACCTCGATCGCTTTACGAGCATTGCTCTCGCGGAGCTCGCCGGGCTGCATGACGGGAACATCGCGCGATTCCGGCTGCGGCCATCCGAATTCAAGCAATGGAAGGAAGGGTGAAATCCTGGGCAAATAAGGCAGTGTGCGGCGGTCACAAAGAGCGCGAGCAGCCCGGGGCTTACGCTCCGTGCGAGAAGTCGAACAAGTCGAACAGATCGCCGATCGCCGGGGTATTGAGTGGCACATACGGGCTGCCCGAGGCCGTCACGGGATTCGGGAAATTGTCGCGACTGCGGTGCGACACCGACGGTAAGTGCCAGTTACGCTCGATGAACTTGAGGATGGAGACATGATCCGTGTACACGTGGGAGATGTACCCGCGCTTCGCGTACCGGGATATCACGAGCAGCGGGACGCGCGTCCCGTCGCCGAAGAAGTCGAGCGGCTGGACGTAACCCGAATCGTAGTAGCCGCCGCCCTCATCGAAGGTGATGAAGATGGCGGTGTTCTTTGCGTAGGGCGACGCTTCGACCTGGTTCACGATCTTCTGCACGAATCCTTCGAACAGATCGAGCTTGGATGACTGCGGGTGGCCGTCGGTGTAGCCGCTTGGCTTAACGATAGACACGGCCGGCAGCGTGCCGTTCTTGATGTCGGAGTACAGGTTCACGGAGTCCTGAATATGCACTGCGACCTCCTCGGGGTGCGACATGATCGACGTGTCGTACTGGAAGGGGTTGCAGATATTGCAGTACTCGTCCGCTTTTGGCCCGGGGGTGCCGAAGTTGCGCTGGTACGGATCGTTGACGTAGTTGTTCCATTGATCTCCGTAGTATTTCCAGGAGACGCCGTGCTCGTTCATGTCGTCACCGATGCTCGGCGTCGATGACGGCGGAATGGTGAACGGCGTGTTGGCCGGATTGTGGTCGCTATAGGCGTTCTTGCCGTCGCCGAAATAGCCCGGGTTGTAGTTATTGACCAGGTAGTAATGGCCCGGCCGGCAATGCGGATCGATCGGCCGCGGCAGGTGCGCGAGATAATCGAGGATCGGCCGTACGCCGGGCTGATTGGGATTGGAGCACTCGGTGTAGGAGCCACCGCCGGATGCCGGGGCGTTCTTATACGGCGGAGCGGAGCCCGCGTTGTGGGAGACTCCGTAACCGTCCGCGGTGTACCAGTTGTTCGTACCGGACGCCGGATTGGGGTTCTCGATTTCGTGGACGACGCCGGCATCTGGCGTGCCTGAATAGACCTGCACACCGTTCGGGGGCACGGCTGGCTTGCCGGTCGAGCCACTGAACCAGATCATGTCGCCGTGGCCGAACATGATGTGATTCACGCCGGTCCCCCCGATGACAGACTGATGGAAGTTGTCACTCATCGCGTACGTGTTGGCGACACTCGTGAAGTACGGCACGTCACCTTTCTGCACGTTGTAGAAGCCCAGCGCGGTCGCACCCTCGCCGGTCGTCTTTGCGCCCGGCCGGTAGTTCGTGCTGAAACAGTTCGGAGTGGGATTCTTCGGGTTGCACACAGCAGGCTGAGTGAGGTCATCAGTGCCGGGACCTGTGGCCACCTCCACCCAGGAGAAGAGCTTTCCGTTACAGCCCGAGGGATTGTCCGGCGTGGACCGCGAGACGTTGCAGTTCAGTTGCTGCCACATCTGGTAGAAGCGGTGCACCGGGCTTTGGGAGTAGTCGTCGTAAACGAACGTGGAGCCGTTGGTCAGCTGATAAGGGCCGGCCGGCAGCGCGTTCACGTCGGTGATGCGCTGATCCGGTGTTCCCGCTGCCTGGCCCGTACCCCCTGTGAGCAGCTCGTGATAGTAGGACGGCGGCAGGCCGCTTTCGGATTGCTGCGCGAGCCTCAGGCTCGCCGCGCACCGGGTGATCGGCGTGCCCGGGCCGCACTTGTTGGGAATGTAGGAGACCGCGGGGCCGCCCACGAGCGGTGCGGGCAGGTGGTCGCTCGGGAACTGCGCCTTCGGCGGGCTCAGCAGGAACGGATCACTCGCGCCCATGTCCGCGGCGGCGAGCTGGTGCGCATTCTCGAAGTTCGGGCCCGGAATCGCGTTCTTGCTTGCATCCAGGGCAATGATGCCCTCCGAGAGCAGGTTATGGACCGTCACGCCGGGCTTCTTGGGCACGAAGGTCGCGAAGACATGATCGAAGCTCCGATTCTCGCCGATGATCACGATGACGTGCTTGATCGGAGTGGCCGTGTGGTTGTCGGCGTACGACAGCGCGCCGCTCGAGGCATGGCTCGGGGCCGCCACCGTCGCGATCGCCGGGCCAATGGACATCTGTAGCAGCGCAAGTGACCCGAGCCCCAAGCGTACACAGCTTGCGAGCCGGGACCGAAAACCGCGGCGGACGGCCATGAGAAATCTCCCTGACTGGTTGGACGTTTTCGGGGACGATTTGTAGTGGACCATTGTTACCGCCGCGTGTCCAGACGATCGCTGATCGGCGCGGGGCGAGCCGCCTTACAAAATCACTGCGGCGGAGTCCCGGCCTCGACCTGCTGCCGGCCCGGGGTTTCACCGAATCGGCGCGCGAGGCGGTCGAGGTAGAGGTAGATCACCGGCGTCGTGAACAGCGTCAGCCACTGCGATACGGCGAGACCGCCCACGATCGCAACGCCGAGCGGGCGCCGCAGCTCCGAGCCGGCGCCGGTCTCCAGCGCGAGCGGCAGGCCGGCGACCAGCGCGCAGAAGGTGGTCATCATGATCGGCCGGAAGCGCAGCAGACAGGCCTCGTGAATGGACTCCCGGGGGGACTTGCCCTCGACCCGCTCGGCCTCGAGCGCGAAGTCGATCATCATGATCGCGTTCTTCTTGACGATGCCCATCAGCAGAATGATGCCGATGATGGCGATCAGCGTCAGCTGGAAGTGGAACACCATCAGGATCGCCAGGGCGCCGACGCCCGCCGGCGGCAGCGACGATAGGATCGTCAGCGGGTGGACGAAGCTCTCGTAGAGGACGCCCATGATCACGTAGATCGCGGCGATCGCCGCCAGGATCAGCAGCGGCACGGTGGTCAGCGACTGCTGATACGCCTGGGCGGTTCCCTGGAAAGAGCCGAGGAGCGTATCCGGCACGCCCGCCTGGGCGCGGAGCGCATTTATTGCGGTCACCGCCTGACTCAGCGCCGCGCCCGACGCCACGTTGAATGACAGAGTGACCGCCGGGAACAGGCCCTGGTGATTGACGGTGAGCGGCTCGGCCTGGGTGACGAAATGCGCCACCTCCGACAGCGGCACGGCACCGCCGGTGCTGCTCTGCAGAAAGACCTCGGACAGGTTCTCCGGGCGCGAGAGGAACCGCGGCTCGACCTCCAGGATCACCTTGCTCTGGTAAGTCGGCGAATAGATGGTTTGGACTTGCGCCTGCCCAAACGCATTCTGGAGCGCGGCGTCGACTTCTGACATGTTGACGCCGAGCCGGTAGGCCGTGTTGCGATCGACCACGACGTTCAGGTTCGGCGAGGCGACTTCGAGGTCGGACGCGACATCATTCAACAACTTCAGCTTCTGCATGTCGGCGAGCAGGATGGGCGCCCAGTGGTTGAGCTCATCCGAATTGCTGTCAGTGAGCGTGTACTGGTATTCCGCCTGCTCCTGGCGGCCGCCGATATTGATGTCCTGGGAGGCCTGCAGGTAGACCTTCGCGCCGATCACCCGGTTGAACTGCGGCTCCAGGCGTGCCATGACCGCCTGAATCGAGGGGCGCTGGGAGAATGGCTTCAGCTGCACGAACATGCGCGCAGTGCTCTCGCTCCCATTGGCGCCGGTGGCGCCGGCGAACCCGACCACTCCTGACACCGCCGGATCACGCGCGACGATGCGCGCGATCTGGTTCTCGATCTGCCCCATCTGTGCGAACGAGGCGTCTTCCCGCGTCTGGATCGAGCAGAACATCTGTCCGGTGTCCTGCTCCGGCATGAAGCCCTTCGGAATGACCACGTACAGCACGACAGTGAGCACCATCAGGCCCAGCGTCAGGACCAGCGTCAGCAGACTGTGATCGAACGTCCATTGCAGTCCACGGTCGTACGCGCCCCGGACGCGGTCGAAGGTGCGCTCGAACACGTTCGTCTTACCCTTCTCCGCCTCGCCCCGTTGCTTCAGAAACTTTGCGCACATCATCGGCGTCAGGGTGAGCGAGACGATCATCGAGAAGATCAGAGTGAGCGTCACCGTCATCGCGAATTCGTGGAACAGGAGCCCCACCACTCCCGACATGAAGAGGAGCGGGATGAACACGGCGATCAGCGACAGCGTCATCGACACGATGGTGAAGCCGATTTGTCCGGCGCCCTTGACCGCGGCGGCGAATGGCGCCATGCCCGCCTCGATGTAGCGCACGATGTTCTCGATCATGACGATGGCGTCATCGACGAGAAAGCCCACCGCGAGCGTGAGCGCCATGAGCGACAGGTTGTCGATGCTGTAGCTGAGCGCATACATGCCGCTGAATGCGGCAATGATGACGAGCGGTAGGGTCACGCTCGGAATGATCGTCGCCCACAGGTTGTTCAGGAACATCGCGATGACTATGACGACCAGTACGACCGTCAGAATCAGTGTGAATTCGACGTCCGACACCGAGCTGCGGATGTTCAGGGAGCGGTCCGATACGAGGTCCACCTTCACGCTCTGGGGGATCGAGGTCAGGAGCTGCGGCAGCCTCGCCTTGATCTCGTTGACCACCTTGAGCGTATTCGCGCCGGGCTGCGTCTCGATCAGCAGCAGCTCGCAGGGGGTGGTGAAATACCAGCCGCCGCTGCGCGGGCTCTGCGAGGAATTGATGACCTGCGCGACGTCCTTCAGCTCGACCGGAGCGCCTTTGCTGTAGGCGACGATCACGTGCATGAACTGCGAGGCGTCGAACATCTGGTCGTTGGTCTCGATGGGGTATTCGACGCTGCTGCCCTCGATGTTCCCCTTGGCCGAATCGAGGGTGGTGTTCGTGATGGCGGTGCTCACCTGGCTCAGGCTGAGGCCGCGCGCGGCGAGCGCCAGCGGGTTCACCTGCACCGTCACGGCCGGCTGCTGCTGGCCGGCGATGATGACCTGTCCGACTCCGGCCACGGTCGAGAGCTGCTCCGCCAGCATCACGTTGGCGTACTCATCGACCTGGTAAAGCGGCATGGCGGCGGAGTGGATCGCATAGATCAGTACCGGCGCCGACGACGGGTTGCTCTCGCGATAAGTCGGCGGCGTCGGCAGATTCTTCGGCAGGAATCCCTGCGCCTCGTTGATCGCGCTCTGCACGAACTGCGCATCGGCGTTGATGTCGCTGTCGAGGTCGAATTGCAGCGTGATCGAGGTCGAGCCGAGCCCGCTCGAGGAGGACATGAACGACAGGCCCGGGATGTCGGTGAAATATTCCTCGAGCGGCGTCGCGACCGTGTCGGCCATGGTCTGCGGGCTCGCGCCGGGGAGCGATGCGGACACCGAGATCGTCGGGAAATCCACGTTCGGCAGGGCCGATACCGGCAGGAACTGGAAGCAGATCAGCCCGAAGGCGACCAGCGCCGCCATCAGCAGCGCGGTCGCGATCGGGCGGCGGATGAAGGGGTCGGAGATGCTCACCGCGACTAGTGCCCGGCCGCTGCCCCGGTGGACGCGGACGTCGCGCTCGCCGCGGCCGATGATTGCGCCGGCGCCACGCTCGCCGGTTGCTGGATGCTGACGAGGGTCGCATCGTCGAGCCGGTATTGGCCGTTGGTCACGACCTGCTCTCCGGCAGTGAGTCCCTTACCGATGACGGCGATACCCTGTTGGTTGGAGTCCACCGTGACCACGACCCGTTTCACCTTGTGGTCGCTGCCGATGACGTAGACATACTCGCCGTCGGGGCCAGTCATGATGGCGACCGCCGGGACGGTGACTGCGCTCTGGCGCACGAACTCGGTCAGCTCCACCGAGACGAACTCGTTCGGCCACAGGCGCTGCTGCTCGTTGCGGAAAGTCGCTTCCAGCAGGATCGTGCCGGTCGTGGTATCGACCTGGTTGTTGATCAACGAGAGCTTCCCGGTCGCGAGCAGTTGGCCGCCGGCGCTGTAGGCGGCGACCGCCAGGGGCCCTTTGGCCTGGTTCTCGAGCACCGTGGCGAGCTGGTTCTCCGGCACGTTGAAGCTGACGAAGATGGGCTCCATCTGGGTGACGGCGACCAGCGCCGTCGAGCCGCCGGAGGATCCGGAGCCGCCTCCGGCCAAGCTCGAGCCGCTACCGCCGCTGCCGCCGCTGGAGGAGCTGGAATTGGTGCTCGCCGCCTGCGCCGCCGCGCTCGACGGTTGTACGAAATTACCGAGATCCACCTGAATGACGCCGGTGCGTCCGGTGACCGGTGAGGTGATCTCGCAGTACTCGAGATTCACCCGGGCCGCGGCCAGGTTACCCTCGTCGAGCGCCACCGTGCCCCGGTCCTGCCCGACCACGTATTCCTGATCCTGGGCAGTCTGGAGCTCGATGGAGTTCTGTGAGGCGAGCTTCCTGTAGCGGGCAAGATCCATGGTGGCCTCGGCAAGCAGCGCCTTATCCCGCGCGAGCTGTCCCTGCGCCTGTTGGAATGCCGCCTGGTACGGGCGCGGATCGATCTCGAACAGCTTCTGCCCTGCTTTGACCTCTTCTCCCTGCTTGAAATAGATCCTGGTGATACGGCCGGTCACCTCCGGCATCACTTGCACCACATCCATCGACAGCACGGTTCCGAGAGCTGGTATGAGCGCCGGCACGTCCCGAGTGGTCGCAACCGCCGCTGTGACGGGGACGGCAGGGGGAGGCGGTGGAGCGGGTTTGCGCGCGATGAAGCGCGCGTAGATCCACCATCCCAGCAGGACCACGACGACCACTGCGCCGGCGATCGCCAGACGCGGCACATGCCGCTCAGCCGGGGAAGGCATCACCGCTCACCATCGTTCCCCCTTTCGGGCCGGGATGGCCCACGGAAGCAATTACCGGACCGTGCTCTTGAGCGTCTCCGTAACCCCGTAGTCGTGCGTCTTGAGCTGCGCACTATCCCAGCCACCGCCAATGGCATCGACCAGATCGGCACTCGCCACCAGGCGCTCGCTCTGAACCGTGAGCGCGGTGATCTGGGCGTTGAAGAGTGTGGTATCTGCCACTATCACGCTGGTGTATGCCACCGTGCCGGCCCGGTATTGATTCAGGGTGAGCGCGGCTGACTTCTGCGCATCCACCACGGCGGCCTGATCCTGCGCGTACTCCGTTTCCAGGTGCCGCAGCGTTGCCAAGTCATTCTCGACCTGCTGGAAGGCGGTGAGCACGGTCTGCCGGTACGACGCCACCGCGGAGTCGTACAGGGCGCGCTCCTCCTTCGTCTGCGCATACGTCGCGCCGGCGTTGAACAGCGTCTCCGCCAGCGAAGGTCCGAACGACCACACGTTATTGCTCGCCCGGATCAGCTTGGAAAGAGAAGACGACTCGTAGCCGTAGGACCCGGACAGCGTGAGGCTCGGGAACCATGCCGCCTCCGCCACGCCGATCTGCGCGTTGGCGCTCTCGAGAGCGCGCTCCGAGGCCGCTATGTCGGGCCGGCGCAGCAGCAGCTGTGAGGGCAGGCCGGCCGGCACTACCGGCACGGTCGAGGTGAATTCGCCCTCCGGTATCGCGAGCTGCGAGGGCGCCTTGCCGACGAGCACGGCGATGGCGTGCTCCATCTCATCGCGTGTCAGCTCGACGGAATTCTCATCGGCGATGGTGTCCTCGAGCTGCGTGCGTGCGGAGTAGACGTCCGCGAGCGTGGTAGTGCCGGCATTGACCTGGTTCTGGGCAATCTGCAACGATACTTTGTATTCCTGCACCGTGGTCTTCAGTATCCGCAGCTGCTCCTCCGCGGCCCGCAGCTGGAAGTAGTCCGCGGCCAGCGTGTTCTGCGCCGACAGGCGCGCGGCGGCAATGTCGGCAGCGTCCGCCTCCGCTTTGGCGACATCGCTTTCGACCTCGCGCCGCAGCTTGCCCCAGATATCGATGTCCCAACTGGCGCTCGCGTCGGCTTCATAGACCGTTCGCGTCGTCGATCCGATGTGTTGGAAACCCGAGACTTCGGTGCTGAATTGCCCGGCGCCGCCACTATGGGTGCCGGTGCCGCCGAGCGTGATCTGCGGCAAAAAGCCGCTCTCGTCGACCGCAGTCGCCTCGCGGGCGGCATAGTAGTTGGCCACCGCGGCCTTCACGTTCTGATTCGACACCTCCACCTGCTCCTCGAGCGCGGCGAGCGTCGGGTCGTTGTAGATCGACCACCACTGCGCATTGGCGATCTGCGCCGGCGTGGCGGGTGTCCAGCCCTGCCCCGACTTGAACGCCGGGGAAGGCGGCGCCGAGGAGCGGTGATAGTTGGGTCCGACCGCGCAGGCCGTCAGCGCCAGCGCGCACGCCGTGCCGATCGCAATACTAACAGGTCTGTGCCGGATCATCCCGCTGGGCTCCCGATTGGCGAAGGGGGCAAAGGCCGGCGTCGGGTAAACGTTCTCATGGACCAGAGCCGGAATCGGTCGAGGTAGAGATATACCACGGGGGTCGTGTAGAGCGTCAGAATCTGGCTGATGAAGAGGCCGCCGACGATCGCGATGCCGAGAGGCCGGCGCATCTCCGAGCCCTGCCCGCTCATCACGGCCAGCGGCAGCGCTCCCAGCATGGCGGCCATGGTCGTCATCAGGATCGGTCGGAAGCGCAGCAGACAGGCATCGTGGATCGCCTGCTCGGGCCGGTCGTGCCCCGTGCGTTGAGTCTCGAGCGCCACGTCCACCATCATGATCGCATTCTTGAGGACGATGCCGATCAGCAGGATGACGGCAATCAGCGCAATGAGAGTGAAGGACTCGCCGCAGATGAGCAGCGCGATCACGGCGCCGATGCCGCTCGAGGGCAGTGTGGAGAGGATGGTGATCGGTTGCACCAGACTCTCGTAGAGCACTCCCAGCACGATGTACACGGCGATCAGCGAAGCCAGCACGAGCAGCGGCTCCTCCGATACGGTCTGCTGGAAGATCTTGGCTGTGCCGGCGAACGTTCCCTGGATCGTGATCGGCACGTGCAGTTGCTGCATCGCGCCGTTGATGGCCTTGACCGCGGTTCCGAGCGGCTCGCCCTCGGACAGGTTGAAGGAGAACGTCGTCGCGACGAAAGGCCCCTGATGGCTCACGGAGAGCGGGGTGATCCCCGGACCGTAGGAGCTGAATGCCGACAGTGGCACCATGGTCTCGACGCACGTACTGACCGCCGAGCCAGTGGAGGCTCTGCCGGCACTGTTCGTGAGTTGGTTCTCGGCGTAGTTCTGGGCGGCGTTGTTCTGTGTCGAGCTCGAGGAGCTGCTGGAGCTGGAGGCGGACGAAGTGCCCGACGAGCCGGCCGAGCTCGAATTGCAAGCGCTACTCGTGCCGGAGGAGGACGAGGAGCCGGAAGTCGAGCTCCCCGCAGAGCTCCGGTCGAACGAGCCGGCCCCGGGCGCGGTCGATTGTGTCCCGCCCAGCGCCCCGCCCTGGGTACTGACCCAGATGTCCTTGAGCGTGTCCGGGCTCTGCCAGAACTGCGGCGCGACCTCCATCACGACGTAGTACTGGTTCATGTCCTCGTAGATGGTGGATACCAGCCGCTGGCCGAAGGCATCGTACAGCGTGTTGTCGACATCTGACATGTTGACGCCGAGGCGGGCAGCGGTCGCGCGGTCGATCTGCAGCTGCACGTCGAGGCCCGCGGCCTGGCGGTCGGAGCTCACGTCCTGCAGCGCGGGGTTGTTCTGCAGCGCCTCGGTGATCTTCGGTGTCCAGGCGTCGAGAGTCGGGAGGTCATCCGACAGCAGCGTGTACTGGTAGGCCGCGTTGCCTTGCCGGCCGCCGAAATGGATGTCCTGAGGCGGACTGCAGGAAGAGGCGCGCCCCCGTGACCCCGGAGAGCTCCCGCCGCAGTCGCGCGAGCACCGCGGCATCGGTCAGCTTGCGCACATCGAGCGGCTTCAGCGCGGCAAAGAGGCCGCCGGTATTGGTCGTGCCGCCTCCCGGGCCGCCACCGCCGCCCGTGAAGGCGACGACATGGTCGATCGCCGGGTCGCGGCTCACGATGCTCACGATCTGCATCATCTTCTTCTGCATCGCCTGGAAGGAGATGCTCTGATCAGCAACCACGTTGCCGAACAGAGAGCCCGAGCTCTCCTCCGGGAAGAACCCCTTCGGCACCTTGGCAAACAGGTAGAAGTTGAGGACTACCACGCCGAGCAGGATCAGCATCACGGCGCGCGGGTGGCGGATCGCATCGGCTCAGCGTGCGGCCGTAGAAACCCCTGAGCCACTCGAAGCCGCGCTCGAAGGCGCTGAGGACCGGCCCGAGGCGCGGTGGTCGGCGCAGGACCTGGCCGCAGAGCATCGGCGTCGTCGTGAGCGAGACGATCAGTGACAGCACCACCGTCACCGCAAGCGTCGTGGCGAACTCGCGCAGCTCCCGCCCGACGAGACCGCCCATCAGCAGGATCGGGATGAACACTGCGATCAGCGAGCAGCTCATGGACAGCACGGTGAAGCCGACCTCAGCCGCACCGTCCAGAGTAGCTTGCATTCGCGACGCCCCAGCCTCCACGATGCCGACTGATGTTCTCGATTACGACGATCGCATCGTCGACGACGAACCCCGTTGCGACCGTGAGGGCCATGAGCGAGAGATTGTTCAGACTGAAGCCGAGGCCGTACATGACCGCAAAAGTGCCGACCAGCGACAGCGGCACGACGATGGCGGGCACGATCGCCGCGCGAGGGTTGCGCAGCATCACTACCACGACCGTCACGACCAGCAGCAGCGCGATGAGGAGCGTCGTCTCAACGTCGTGCACGGAAGCCCGGATCGATGCAGTCCGGTCGTTCGTGAGAATGATATTGATCCCGGCCGGGACGGACGCCTGGATCTCCGGCAGCACGGCCTTGATCGAGTTCACCGTATCGATGACGTTGGCACCGGGCTGCTTGCGGATGATCATCAGCACCGCGCGATTGGGGCCGTCGGCGAGGCCGAGATTGCGTACGTCCTCCACTCCGTTGGTGATCTGGGCAAGGTCACCCAGGCGCACCGGCGCGCCGTCGCGATAGGCGATGATGAGGGAGCGATACTGTTCCGGGGTCGTGGCGGTATCGTTGACGTAGACCTGGTAGCGGCGCGCGCTGTCGTCGACCGCGCCCTTGGGGCTGTTGGCGTTGGCCGCGGAGATGGCCGCCCGCACGTCCTCGAGTCCGATCCCGTACTTGAAGAGCGCCTGGGGATTCAGGTCGATGCGTACCGCCGGCAGGGAGCTGCCGCCGAGCGACACATCGCCGACGCCCTCGAGCTGCAGCAGCTTCTGCTGGATGACGGTCGAGGCGGCGTCATATATCTGACCGGTGGTCAGAGTCTTGGAAGTCAGCGCCAGGATGAGGATGGGCGCATCCGCGGGATTGAAGGCGCGGTAGGTCGGATTCTGGCGCAGCGCGGTGGGCAAGTCCGCCCTCGCCGCCTCGATCGCCGATTGCACGTCGCTCTCGGCGCCGTGGATATCGCGGCTCAGATCGAAGACCAGGACGACGCGCGCGCTGCCGACCGAGCTCGATGAGGTCATCTCGTCGACGCCCGCGATGGCGCTCAAATGCCGCTCCAGCGGCGTCGTCACGCTGGTCGAGACCGTATCCGGACTCGCACCGGGCAGCGACGCCTGCACGACGATGGCCGGAAAATCCACCTCCGGCATGGAAGCGACGGGGAGCAGGAAGTAAGCGACGATCCCCACCAGCGCCAGCCCGCACGACAGCAGCGTCGTGGCGACGGGACGCCTGATGAAGGGCGTCGAGATGCTCATCCGCGCGAGCCGGCGGGCAGCGGCGGCGGTCCTCGCTCCTCGCGCCCGTGGGCCCAGGCCTTGGCCTGCCTCGCCAGCCTATCGAAGTAGAGATAGATGACCGGCGTCGTGAAGAGCGTGAGCAGCTGACTCAGCAGCAGCCCGCCGGTGATCGAGAGGCCGAGGGGCGAGCGGACCTCCGAGCCGGTGCCGGTCCCGAGCATCAGCGGCAGGGCCGCGAAGAGCGCCGCCACCGTCGTCATCAGGATCGGCCGGAAGCGCAGCAGCGCCGCTTCGTAGATGGCATCGAGCGGCGACTTGCCGTGCCTCGCGCTCGGCCGTGAGCGCGAAGTCGATCATCATGATCGCATTCTTCTTCACGATGCCGATCAGGAGCACGATGCCGATGATCGAGATGATGTTGAGGCTCTGCCCCCCGATCATCAACGCGAGCAGCGCGCCGATGCCCGCCGACGGCAGCGTCGACAGGATGGTCAGCGGATGGATGTAACTCTCGTACAGCACCCCGAGCACGATGTAGACGACGGCGATGGCCGCGAGCAGCAACAGCACCTCGCTGCTGAGCGAGGACTCGAACGCCAGCGCCTCTCCCTCGAAGGTCGTGCCGATGCTCACCGGCAGCCCGATGTCGTGCTCGGCCTGGCGGATCGCCGTGACTGCCGCGCCGAGGGAAGCTCCCTGAGCGGTGTCGAACGAGAACATGGCCGCCGGGAACTGCCCGAGGTGATCGAGCGACAGCGGCGCGTTGTGCACGCTGACGTGCGCGACCGCGGCCAGAGGAACCTGGCCGCCGCTGGCGGAGGGCAGATAGATGTAGTTGAGGGAGTTGACCGTGTTGTCGAGCGTGGGGTCCGCGGTCATGATCACGCGGTAGTCGTTCGACTGGCTGTAAATGGTCGTAATGATGCGCTGGCCGAATGCGTCATACAGCGCATTGTCGATCGTGGCATCGGTGATGCCGAAGCGCGCGGCGGTGCTGTGGTCGATGTCGACCTCCGCCGTCAGACCATTATCGAGGTATGTCGTCGAGACGTGGGCCAGCGCGGGCGATTTCTGCAGCGCCGCCAGCAGCTTCGGCACCCAGGGATCGAGGATCTCGCGCTCCGCGGCCCCCAGGATGAACTGGTACTGGGCGTTGCCCACGATGGAGCTGATCGTCAGGTCCTGCACGGGCTGCAGCGCGAGCGTGATGCCGGGAACCTGCCCCGCCTCCTGGCGCAGCCGCTCCATCACCTCGGTGAGTGAGTCGCTGCGGTCCTCCTTCGACTTGAGGTTGATCAGCATGCGCCCGTCGTTGACGGTCATGTTGGTGCCGTCGATCCCGACATACGAGGTGAGGCTGTCGACGTCCGGGTCCTTGACGAGGACCTCGGCCAGCGCCTGCTGGCGGCGCGTCATCTCGTGGAAAGAGATCGCGGGCGGCCCCTGGATGGTCGCCTGAACGAGGCCGGTGTCCTGCAGCGGGAAGAAGCCTTTGGGAATGACGATATAGAGCAGCACGGTGAGCACCAGCGTGCCCGCCGCGATCCACAGCACCAGCGGCTGATGCCTGAGAGTCACATCGAGCGCCCGGCCATAGGCGGCAATCAGGCGGTTGAACGCCTCCTCCGCCCTGCGAGCGAGGGCCCCCTGGGCGCGCTCGGTCTCCTCGTGCGTGCGCAGCATCTTGGCGCAGAGCATCGGCACCAGGGTGAGCGACACCACCGCGGAGATGAGGATCGAGACGGCGAGCGTGATGGCGAACTCACGGAACAGGCGCCCGACCACCTCCTGCATGAAAAGCAGCGGGATCAGCACCGCGATCAGCGAGATGGTGAGCGAGACGATGGTGAAGGCGATCTCGCCCGAGCCCTTGAGCGCCGCCTCGAGCGGCTGCGCGCCCTTCTCGATGTGGCGCGAGATGTTCTCGATCATGACGATGGCATCGTCGACCACGAAACCCGAGGCGATGGTGAGCGCCATCAGCGACAGGTTGTCCAGGCTGAAGCCGAGCAGATACATCACCGCGAAGGTGCCGATGAGGGACACCGGCACCGAGAGGCTCGGGATGATGGTCGCCGGGATGCTGCGCAGGAAGAGGAAGATCACCATCACGACGAGCGCGACGGCGAGAGCCAGCTCGAACTGCACGTCATTGACCGATGCGCGGATGGTGTTCGTCCGGTCGGTCACGACGGTGAGGTTCACGTCGGCCGGCAGCGAGGCGCGCAGGTTCGGCAGCAGCGCCTGAACGCGATCGACCACCTGAATCACGTTCGCGCCCGGCTGGCGCTGGATGTTCACGAGCACCGCCGGGGTGTTGTTCACCCAGCTCGAGAGCTCCGTGTTCTCGGCGCCCTGCTCCACCTTGGCGACATCCTTGAGATACACCGGCGCGCCGTTCTGGTACGCGACGACGAGATTGGCGTAGCCGGCCGCGGTCGTGATCTGGTCGTTGGCGTCGATCGTGTAGGCGTGCGCGGTGCCGTCGAAGTTGCCCTTCGGCGCATCTGTCGTGGAATTGGAGATGGTCGTACGCAGATCATCGACATTCAGCCCGTAGGCGGCGAGCTGCTGCAGGTTGGCGTAGATGCGTACCGCCGGCCGCGGCGCGCCGTTCAGGCTGACCAGACCCACGCCCGAGAGCTGGGAGATCCGCTCCGCGATGCGGGTGTCGGCCAGGTCCTCCACCTGCGTGATCGGCATGGAATTGGAGGTGAGCGCCAGCGTGAGCACCGGCGCATCGGCCGGGTTCACCTTGGCATAGATCGGCGGCGCGGGCAGCGTCTGCGGCAGGAGGCTGTTCGAGGCGTCGATGGACGCCTGTACTTCCGCCTCGGCCACATCGATGTTGAGGTTGAGAGCGAACTGCAGCGTGATGACCGAGGCGCCGGCCGAGCTGCTCGAGGACATCTCGTTCAAGCCCGGCATCTGCCCGAACTGCCGCTCGAGCGGACCCGTCACCGTCGTCGACATGACGTCGGGGCTCGCTCCGGGCAGGAAGGTCTTCACCACGATGGTCGGGTAATCGACCTCCGGCAGCGTCGAGACTGGCAGCAGGAGATAGCCGATCGCCCCGAGGATGACGATGGCCACCATCAGGAGCGAGGTGGCGACCGGCCTCAGGATGTAGAGCCGGGACGGATTCATCGTCAGCTCGCCGGGCTGGACTTCTGTCCCGAGCTGCAGCCGAGGCGGGAGTACATATGGGCCAACCGCTTGGCCTTGGTGCCGGTAGCTCCCTTCATCATGCCCGAGATGCGCGCGCATTTTTGCGCGGTCGATCCGCCCTGCGCGCCACCCGCGCCACTGGCGACGTCCTCGGGGGATTTCTCACCCGGGAGCAGCACCTTCGCCCCGTCGCGGAGCTGGTCCGCGCCGTCGGTGACCACCGTCTCGCCGGCCGTCAGGCCTTTCATGATCGCGATCTGGTTGCCATCCGTCGGGCCGGTCACGACCGTGCGCATGGTCACCGTGTGGTCGGGATTGAGGATGTAGACGAAGTTGCTCGAGGGACCGTTCTCCACGGCCGAGCCCGGCACCACGATCTGGTCCTTGAGCGTCGTCACGACCAGCTTGATGTTGACGAACTCATCCGGGTAGAGCTGGAGGTCCTTGTTGTCGAACATCGCCCGCATGTTGAGCGTGCCGGTGCTGGTGTTGATCTGATTGTCGACGCTCGACAGCGTCCCGGTGGCGATGAGGTGTTGCATGTTGCGGTCCCATGCCTGCGCGACCAGCTTGCTCGCCCTGGTGCAGCTGCTCGAAGACCGGGGTGAGGTCATTCTCGGGCACGCTGAACAGCACCGACATCGGCTGCATCTGCGTGACGGTCACGACCTGCTGGGTCTGGTTCGCCTGCAGGAGGTTGCCGAGGTCGACCTGCCGCAGGCCGACGAGGCCGGTGACGGGCGAGGTCATGCGGGTGTAGCTCAGGTTGAGCTGCGCCGTCTCGAGTGGCGGCCTGGTCCGCGGCCACCGCGGCCTCGTCCCCGTGCACCGTGGCGATCTGATCGGTGTAGGTCTGTGCCGCCACGGCGTCCTCCTGCAGCTCCCGCTTGTAGCGGGCCAGGTCGATGTCGCGCCCCGGCGAGGGCGGCCTGGTCCTTCTCGAGCTGGCCCTGCGCCGAATCGAGCGCGGCCTGATAAGGCCGCGGATCGATCTCCGCCAGCATTTCTCCCGCCTTGACGATCTGCCCTTCCTGGAAGTCGATCTTGACGAGCGGTCCGGTCACCTGCGGACGGATCTGCACGGTCGCGAGCGGCGTCACGGTACCCAACGCCTCGATCACCACGGGCACGTCCGCCGTGCCGACCTTGCCGACGCTCACCGGCATCGGGCCGTTCATCATGGCCGCCGCTGCCGAAGTGCTGCTGCTTGCCCTGCGAGGCGATGCGGTGGTGGATCAACCAGCGCGAGCCCGAGGACGAGCACCACGAGCCCGATGATCCAGGTGAGGCGCCTGCGGCGGGTGGCCGGCTGATGCTGCTGGGGAGCGGAGACCGAGCTCGACTCGCGGTCGACGGTCGGCTGTTCAAGAACGTCTGGGGTCATGCCCTTGTCCATTGCGAATCAACTGCTCGCCGGCTGCGGCCGCCAATCAGGCCGCTCGACCGCCGGATGCGGCCGCCAATCGTCGTCTCATCGCCTCAGGATGGTGGAAAGAATCGGGTGCTGGCGGTGCCTTGGACCGTGGTCACTGCGTCGGTGTTCCAGGCGCGCAGCCTACCACCTCTCGTCGCCGCCGACGTCCCGGGCCGAACGGGAAATTTCCAAAGATATGTCAATGGATTGCAACAGCACAAGGGCGGTGCTGGCCCTGCCTGAGACGTGACCGTGGCGGTCTATTCCAGCTCGCGATAAAGGCGCCGCAGGACATGCAGCGCGAGCCAGGGTTTCCCCCACGGGACTGCCCGGGCACAATCGAGCCAATCCCGCGGCCCGAGGGTCCGCAGCGTCGGCCAGACGCCTGTCCCGGGACTGCGAGCCAGCAGGAAGCCCTCGAGCTACCACTTCCGAAGCGCCCACGCGATATCCTGCAGTGGCGCCGACGGTCCTGCCGGCGAGGCTCTCCGCAAAGGCTCGGCAGATGTCCGCCCCGCTGCGCTCGGCAACCTCGAGTGCCGCCCACGGGCGCGGGTTCATTTCCATCAGAACGAAGCGGCCGCGCTCGTCCCGAATGAACTCGACGCATGCCATGCCGGACCACCCGAGGTCCGCAACCAGCGTCCGAGCGCTCCGGATCAGGGTTTCATCGGTGCAGGCTCTCACGCGAATCGACGGCCCGGTGACCGCCGGATGCTGGTCGAGGGTCTCCTGCGCGAAGAGGCGGATAGCCTCGCCGCGAGAAAAGAAGCCGCCGACCAGGTGGCGGGGACCCTTGATGAACGCCTGCGCAAACGGCTGGCCGGGTGATTCGCCGTTGAGCTCGCCGAGCGCCACGGCTGCCTCGCGCGAGGAGCTCACGACCCGCACCTGACTGCCGGCAAGGCCACGCGTCCCGCGAAGTACCAGGGGGTAGCCGAATCGCCGCGCGGCCTCCTCGAGGTCGGCCGCGCCGCCGACGGGCATCCAGGGCGGCACCGGGATTCCCAAAGCGGCCGCGCGCTCGTAGAACCGCCGCCGGTCGCGAAGGACGCTGCGCAGATCCTCCGTCATCGCCGGATAAGCCGGCACCTCGAACGGCGGCTCGAGATCCCAGAGCAGCTCCATGATCGGCTCGCAGAGCGGGATCAGCAGATCGGGCCGGACGAGCGCGATCTGTTGCCGCAGGAACGGGACATAACCTGGCGAGTGCGGCGGCGGGCTCTGGATCTGGGTGCAATAGTGGCCCAGCCCGAGGTGATCCGGGCGCAGGGTGGTGACGAGAGTAGTCGCAATGCCGCTGCGCGCGAGCGCCGCGGCGACGTAAGGGGTCTGCTTCCAGTTCAGATCGAGGAGCATCACCCGCGACGGCGGTGACGTTCCAGGGCTCGCCGAGCCTGAATCTACCGCGGTGCCTCGGCGGAGCGCTCGTGGAGCGATGATGTCCTGTGTCTCTGCCGCCATTGCGTCCCCTGCGCCGTGAATGAGTCTCTGTGTGGCGCGACTTCGA
The DNA here is from genome assembly GCA_963833085.1 of uncultured Pseudomonadota bacterium. GTDB lineage: Bacteria > Pseudomonadota > Gammaproteobacteria > Steroidobacterales > Steroidobacteraceae > 13-2-20CM-66-19. The sequence continues at coordinate 4,315 of CAWHWV010000002.1, read as the reverse complement.
AAGTGTAAGGCGCTATGCCGGCGGGCCTGTGCTTCAGGTCACACATTCCACGTCGTCCGCTTTCAGGGCAGCGCATTGGCTCCCGCGGCGAGCGGGATCAGCCAGATCGGGCTCGGACTCCGGCAGCGTCGGCCGCCGGCGAGCCGCTGCGGCCGAAGGACGCGACGTCGATGCGGTGGCGCTCGATGAGGTCGTAGAGCGTCGGGCGCGTCACCCCGAGGAGCTCGGCGGCACGCGACAAGTTACCCCGCGCGACCGCCAGCGCCTGGCGCGCCGCCTGCACCTCCGCGCGCTGGCGCGCCACCCTGAGGTTGAGATATTCCGGATCCTCTCCCGGATCCTTCAAGCCGAGGTCGTTCGCGGTCACGACCACGCCTTCCGCCATGATGACCGCGCCTTTGATGCGGTTCTCGAGCTCCCGCACGTTGCCCGGCCAGGGGTGCGCCTGGATCGCGCGGATGGCATCGGGCGCGAGGCCGCGGATCGTCCTGCCGAAGCGCTCCGACATCTGCTGCAGCAGCACTTGCGCGATCAGGAGGCTGTCCCCCTGCCGCTCGCGCAGCGCCGGCACGTTGATCGTGACCTCGCTGATGCGGTAGTAGAGGTCCTCGCGAAAGCCGCCGCTGCCGATCAGCTCCTTGAGCTTGCGGTTGGTGGCGCAGACGAAGCGCAGGTCGAGCGGGATCGGGGTACGCCCGCCGATGCGCTCCACGGTGCGCTCCTGCAGAACCCGCAGCAGCTTCGCCTGCAGCGACGCGGGCATCTCGCCGATCTCATCGAGGAATATCGTGCCGCCGTCGGCCGCTTCCAGCTTGCCCGGGGTGCGCTTGGCCGCCCCCGTGAAGGCGCCCTTCTCGTAGCCGAAGAGCTCGCTCTCGAGCAGGTTGTCGGGGATGGCCGCGCAGTTGATGGCGACGAAGGTCTTGTGCGCGCGCCCGGAGAGGCGGTGCACGGAGCGGGCGATGAGCTCCTTGCCGGTGCCGCTGTCGCCCAGAATCAGCACCGTGGCGCCGGTGGGCGCCACCTTCTCGACCGAGCGGCAGAGGCTGCGCATCGCATCGCTCGCGCCGATGATGCCCTCGAGCGCCATGGCTCCCGTGCGCTCGCGCAGGCGGCTGTTCTCCTCCTCGAGCTCGCGCATGCGGAACGCGCGCCGCACGACCAGGGACAGCACCCCGGCATCGAGCGGCTTGTAGTAGAAGTCCGCCGCCCCGAGGCCCACGGCGGCGACGGCGAGCTCGCGCGCGTCGTGCTCCGTCATGGCGATGATCTTGGTGTCCGGGGAGAGCTGCAGGATCTGGCGCAGCAGATCCAGGCTGTGGGCGGCCACGGCCGGCTGGCGCGCAGCCCCGAGGTCGAAGAGCACGACGTCCGGCTCCCCCCGGCGCACCAGCGCCAGCGCCTGCTCGGAGGTCTCCCCGCTCGTGACATCGAGGTCGGCGAACATCCGTTCGAGCTCCCGGCGCAAGTTCCGGTCGTTCTCCAGGATGAGCAGCTTCCTGCGCAGAATCTCGGCAGCCATCGATACCCCGATACCTCCCGCACGCGCGTCGTGCGACTTTACACTCCAGTGTAAAGCTTTTGATGCGTTTCCGTTGTGCTCTGGGTCACACGCCACGTCGGTCTCGCCGTCTCACGCTCCCGGCGGCGGCACGGGCTTCTTTCTGCAGGAAGTCGCCCTCGGGCAGGGTCGCCACGCGGAAGTAGTTGCTCTCCGCCAGCGCCTCATAGAGCGGCGGCGTGAAGAAGGCCGAGATGCGCGAGGCGACGAGAGCGGTCGCCATCATCGGGATCACCATGCCGGTGCCGTTGGTCATCTCCATGACGATGACGAAGGACGTGATCGGCGATTGGGTGACCGCAGCGAGGTAGCCGGTCATGCAGAGGGCAATGACTGCCGCCATGGGCGCCAGTCGAGAAGACCGCGTGCACCCATTGCGCGAGACCCGCGCCGATCGACAGTGAGGGCGAGAAGAGCCCACCGGGAATGCCGGCCATGTAGGTCACCACCATGGCGCCCCACTTGGTGATGGCATATCCCTCGGAGAGCGGCGCCGTACCCGTCAGGAGATGGCGCGCCTGGTCGTAGCCGCTGCCCCAGGTCTCGCCGTGGGTGCCGACACCGAGCGCCGCCACCGACGAGCCCGACGACCAGCGCGTAGATCAAGGGCCTGCGCGCACGTAAAGCGACGAGCCAGCCCGGCATCCAGGTGCGCCAGCGCAGCAGCGCCAGGTTGAATGCCGCGCCGAAGAGTCCGCACAACACCGCCGACAGGATGACCGGCAGCGCGAACGCGATGCCGAGGTTCTCCGGTACGTTGATCTTGCCGAAGTAGAGATAGTTGCCCGCGAGCGCGAGCGAGGTCAGGCCGGAGAACACCACGGCGGTGATCATGATGCCGTTGGTGCGGCTCTCGAAGTCCCGCGCCAGCTCCTCGATGGCGAAGATGATGCCGGCGAGCGGCGTGTTGAATGCGGCCGACAGCCCCGCGGCCGCGCCGGCCAGCAGGAGCCGCCGCTCGAGCTGCGGGTTGCGATGCGGATAGAAGCGCCGGACCTCCGCCATGATCGCCGCGCCGATGTGCACCGTCGGCCCTTCGCGGCCGATGGTCAGGCCGCCGAGCAGCCCGATGAGGGAAATGAGGATCTTTCCGACTATCACGCGAACGCCGAAGAGGCGTCGCATCAGCGTGTCATCTCCGGTGGGCGGCGCATGGAGCGCCGCAATCACCTGCGGGATACCGCTGCCTTCGCTACCCGTGAACCAGCGCTTGGTGAGAAAGAGCGATAGGACCGTCAGCGCGGGTGTGATGACGAACGCGAGCCAAACGTGGCCCGCGATGATGCGAAGGAAGGCGTTGGACGCATCCGTGCTCCAGTCGGCGTACAACACCGAGACCAGCCCGACGAGAAGCGCCGCGCCCCAGGGCAGTCCCACCTGCAGGAAGAGTCGCCGCGATGTAGGCCGAGCAGCCGGCGCTTTGCCCTGCTCACGGAGCCTCTCATGCGGGCGCGGGTGTCCCGGCGCTCAATAGAGTCCGCCACCTCCCATCCCCTTCGGCAAGCCGGTGCCGGAGGTATGCGGGTAGTAGCCGAACATGACGAAGATGCGATTCTCGTCATAGCCCAGGCCTTGCGCCACCCCGGAAGAGGTCCGGAACTGATGATCGTAACGGCCGTAGATCACGACCCACTCGCCGGGACGATAGATCAAGCCCCGCCCCCGCGGTGCCGTAATTGTTCGTGAAGCCCTGATTGCCATACTGACCACGATCGACGGTCGTCAGGATGTTGGCGGAAAGTCTCGGAGTGAGCTGTCGCCGCAGACTCACAGCAATGTCGGAAGTTGTGTAGTTGAACTTCGACGCTACATCGTACTTCTGGCTCTCCCAGCCGCCGGTAATGTCAATGCCAGTCCGTTCGCGGTGATAAGCCCAGCTCAGATTTCCGTAGGTGTGGAGCGCATTCCCAGTGGTTTGCGTCGCGGCACCGACCGGGATGCCGCCCGTCGCGCCGCTATCAAGGGAGGCGAAGCTACCCATCGCATTGCTGTAATCGCGCCCGCCCGACAAGGAGACGGTCGAGAACGGAGAAACGCTGCGGGCGAGGGAGATCCGCACGAGTGGGCTCGAGCGTCCACGAGCCCCTGTCATTCGCCTGAGCCACGCCGCCTGAAGGTCAACCCTGGTCCTCGTGTCCGTGAAGGCATAGCGCCCGTAATATTCACGAACCTGGTAATCCAGGTTGACGGTGGTATTGTCGAAGCGCTCCTCCTGTACCTGCCCCACGAGCGAGATGGTCGAGGCCGGTGAGATCTGATGACCTACCGTGAGCGTGCCCGTCTCCGTGTTGCCGCTGAAGGGATCGTCCTCCCAGGTGTTGCGCGAGTAGATGCCTTGCATCTCCACGAAGCTCGTAGGCGTCGGGTCCAGCTTCAGGTCCGGACCCGTGGAGAAGACATTGATCCGCTGCAGATTCGCCGGCGTCAGCGATTGCAGTATGTCGATCTGCTGATCACCGTAGTCATCCCGCACCAGCCACGTGAAATGGCGGTCCCAGAGCGTCAGGTCGGCGAGCCCGTCAAAGCGTCCCAGCACCTGATTGCTGTAGTAGCCCTCGAGGTAGTCGGTATCGCTGAAATTACCGACCGCATTCAGGTCGAAGTGCGAGCCGCTACGGATGAGGTCGAAAAAGGCATTCACCGCGGAGAGCGTCTGTGCCTTGGGATGGTTGGCGGATAAATTGATGTTGTCAGACTCGCCGAGCCCCGCGGAGACGTCGTAGTTGGTGTAATTCGCCGGCAGCGATGTAAGTC
>CAWHWV010000001.1:0-20146 GCA_963833085.1 uncultured Pseudomonadota bacterium | reverse complement strand
GTCGAGAGCTTGTTTCGATTCAAAGGCAGAAGCTGCCATGTATATATCTGATCAATGGAGAACTGTCGATACCATACGCCTATTCAGCATTCAATTCCAGGGTATGGCCTTCTATTATGCCGATCAGCGGTCCCGGCCTTCATGTCCGGAAATGGCGGGAACCAGCCGGGATCGCCGCCTACCATTGAGTCGAGACACCCCACTCCGAATCCACAAGAAGTCCCCATGGAAACCCCCGGCCAGCTCGATGCCCGAGCGCTCTTCTACGTCACGGTTGCGATGCTTACCTGGTCCTCCGCCTACGCAGCGATTGCGTACGGGCTCGGTGGGTTCACTCCTGGGGAGGTGGCATTTGCCCGCCTGCTGCTGGGGGCAATCTGCCTCGCGCTGTGGTTGCGGATACGGAGGCTGCCGCTCCCACCGCTGTCGGCCTGGCCGCCGTTGCTCGGGCTGGGCGTCGTGGGGCTTTCCATGTATCACCTCTGCCTCAATTACGCCGAGACACGGATCGCCAGCGGCACCGCGGCCATCATCATTGCCCTCGCGCCGGCGGCGACCTCTGCAACCTCGGCGATGTGGCTGCGGGAGAGGTTGTCCGCGCGCGCAATCGCCGGTCTCGCCATAGCGTTGGCCGGCGTCGTGCTGGTCGTGCTGACCAGCGGCAGGAATGTCAGCTTCCAGCCGAAGGCGGCGCTGGTACTGGTCAGCGTACTGGGCGCGGCGATCTATTTCACTCTGCAGAAACCGTTTTCGGCGCGATACGGCACGGAGGCGGTCACGACCGTCACCTTTTTCGGCGGCGTCCTCGGGACGCTGCCTTTCGCCCTCGGCCTGCCGCATGCGCTGCTCACGGCGCCGCACTCGCGTATTGCCGCACTCGTCTGGCTGGGGCTGGCGCCGACATTTCTCGGTTACCTCACCTGGAACCTGGCGCTGCAGCGGGCGAGCGTCAGCAAGGTGTCGAGTTTCATCTACTCCTCGACTCCGATCGCGCTGTTGATCAGCTGGCTGTGGCTGGGCGAGCGGCCCGGCGCCGTGACCCTGATCGGCGCCGTGATCGTCGTGGGCGGAGTGGTTCTGACCAACACGCGCGGCCGCCCGAAGGCGAGGGTCACGACACGGCCGGTCTGCGAAGCGTAGCGGCTCGCCTCACACCAACGCCGCGGCAGCGGCGCGCACGACGCTTCGCGTCAGCCGCTCCAGTACGGGCACCTTGAGTCGCGTCGCCTGCCAAAAGAGAGGCACGTCGATGGGGGTATCCGGCACGAGCTCGAGCAGGGTTCCGGCTTTGAGCTGGGCGCGGACCATGGAGAGCGGATTCAGTCCCCACCCGATTCCGGCAAGCGCGGCATCGACGAACGCCTGGGTGGAGGGAATGCGATGCACCGGCAGCGCCACATCGCGGCGCACCACTCGGCGGGCCCAGTTCTCCTGCAGCCGGTCGTTGTTGTCGAAGAGGAGGCTTGGCGCCCGGGCCAGGGCGTCAGCCGAGATACCCCCGTTGAACCAACGTCGCGCGAAGCCCGGGCTGGCGGTGGCCACATATCGCAGCGCGCCCAGCCGCCGGATGCGGCATCCCGGAACGGCCGTGCCCACCGACGTGACCGCCCCCAGGACATATCCGCGGCGAAGCCACTCCGCGGTGTGATCCTCATCGGCCAGGGTCAGGTTGAGCAGCGCGGCATCCTCGCGTCCAAACTCCGCCATCGCCCTGATGAACCACGTGCCCAGGCTGTCGGCGTTGACGGCGATGCGCAGACTCGCGTGGGGCGTGTCGGGAGAATCCTTGGGCAGCATCGGCAGCTCGCGCCGCAGCTGCGACACCAGGACCGAGACGAGCTCCGAGTGGCGGCAGATGCGCGCGCCTATGTCCGTGGCGGAACAGGGTTGTCCGCGCACGATCAGCACCGCGCCAAGGCGCTCTTCGAGAAGCTTGACGCGCTGTGAGACGGCGGAGGGGGTGACGTGCAACACGCGGGCCGCGCGGTCGAAACTGCCCTCGCGGGCGACCGCGGCCACGGCCGCAAGCAATGCCTCATCGAGCACGGGAGCCTCCTGAACGGCTTAGCCAGGCTATACTGACATTAGCACCACTACTGAGCGTCGGTGCGGCGATCGTGGCCGGGCTCGAAGGACCCAAGATGAAAGCCTGCGGGCAGCACAGTTGACACTTGCGGAGAGCGCCACCCTCGGGCCGGGTGCGAGCCGCGCAGCCGAGACGGAGCATCGGCTGCGCCTCGCGGATGGGCGCACGCTGGCTTGCCTGGAGCTCGGCGATCCTTCGGGGCCGCCGGTCCTCTACTTTCATGGCTATCCCGGGTCTCGTCTCGAGGCTCGCGTGGCTGCCACGGCGGCGGCGCGGCTCGGCCTGAGGCTGTTGTCAGTCGATCGGCCGGGGTTCGGACAGTCGACGTTTCAGTCGCGCCGGCGAATCGGCAATTGGGCGGCGGACATCGGTGCCCTGGCGGATCAGCTCGGGCTGCAGCGTTTCTCGATAGTCGGCGTTTCGGGCGGCGGCCCGTACGCGCTGGCGTGCGCGGCGCGGTTGGCGCATCGCCTGGCTCGCGTCGCCCTGGTCTGTCCGCTGGGCCCGCTGGATGTGGCGGGTGGCAAGGAGGGAATGCTGGCGCAGGACCGCCTGATGTTGCTGTTGGCCGCTCACGCGGCGCCGCTTGCCCGGGGCGTGGTCCACATGTTGGCGCACTGGATGCGGCAGGATGCTGCGCGGTACGTCAAGTTCATGATGGCCGGCATGGTGTCGCCCGACCGCGAGCTGTTCGCCGACCCCGGCTACCGCTCGCTGGTGCAGGAGAGCACCGCCGAGGCACTGCGGCAAGGCGGGCAGGGCGCGGCTTGGGAGCTGACACTGATCGCGCGCCCGTGGGATTTCCGGCTGCAGGACGTGCGCATGCCGGTCAGTCTCTGGCAAGGCCTGGCGGACCAGATCCTGCCTGCGGCGATGGCGCGGCGTCTGGCCGCAGCGCTGCCGGCGTGCAATCCCCGCTATCTTCCGGGCGAGGGGCATCTCTCGCTGGTGGTGCGACACATCGGCGAGGTGCTGGCAGAGCTGCGGCCGTGACCGTGCGCGGTCCTATTCTCCCCGGAGGAAGCGCTGGACCGTCCGCTGAATGTCTTCCTGACTCGATGAGTCCCCGCCACTGACATCGGAGGCGTCAGTGCTCTCTGACTGCGCGGCCGATCCCACGCGCGCCGGATGGGACGTGCTCCAGCCGAGCAGGAGCTCGCGGGCGAACTGCTGCGCGTCCACCTTCGTGCCGGTGGCCTCGTCGCGCGCCGAGTCCGCTCGCAACGTGGAGTGCGCCGCGCCCGTCCCGGCGAGCACCGCGCTCACCTGACGCTGAAAGTCGTTCGGCGGCGCCGCGGCAGCGGCGCTGCCGATGTGAAGGAGCAACGCTGTGGAGGCAATCGCTAGCGAGCGGCCGAATGCATTGGTGATCTGTCGTGACATGATGGCAATCTCCTCAAAGTAAGGTTGGTGGTAGTAGATGTATACGCATGTAATATGAGCTGAGAACATGATGTATATACATGTAAACGCTCAGACGAGAACTTTCATCTCAGCTCGCCCCGAGCTTGCTTGCGGCCAGGTACGAAGCGTGTTTGAGGGCCGCGGCCGCCTCGCGCCCGACGCGCTTCTCGAAAGCCTGCTGTGCCGCCTCCCAGCGCGGCCGGAGCTTCCGCAGCTGCTCCCGCCCCTTGGGCGTCAGGGACCAGCGGCGCTGCCGCCGGTCATCACCGACGGTGTCCGCGGCCATGCCGCCTTTCTTGATCAGCGCCAGCGTCCGCGTGGCGGTGGTCTGATCGATCCCGATGGCCTCGGCCAGGTCGGTCGTGGTGAGAGCGGGAGCAGACTCCAGCACTTGCAGCGCCGTGTACTGGGTGGCATGCAGTCCGGTACCGGCGAGCGCTTCCTCGTAGAGCACCGTGATCGCGCGGGCGGTTTGCCGCAAGCTTGCGCAGTAGCAGGGGAGTGACAGCAGCTTCATGGCAGCGACAGTACATGCATATACATGTACTGTCAAGCGACATCCATCCGAACCGATCACTCACGGATCTCCCAGCCCCGGGCAGCGCAGAATCGACTCGATGGCTTCGGGTGCCACCGGCTTGGCGAGGTGATGATCGAATCCCGCCTCGTAGGCGCGACGGCGGTCCTCGCTCTGCCCCCAGCCGGTGACGGCGACCAGCAATGCGCGCCGGCCCCAGCTCGACTCGCGAATGTGCTTCGCCAGGGCGTAGCCGCTCAAGTCGGGCAGACCGATGTCGAGAAGCACCGCGTGCGGTCGAAAGCTCTCGGCCAGCTCCAGGGCCTGGCGGCCGCAATACGCTGTCTGAACGTGGTGTCCCGAGAGCTCGAGCAGCGCCGCGCAGGTATCGGCGGCGTCCCGGTTGTCATCGGCAACCAGGATACGCAGGCCGACACCCGAGGCGGCGCGCTCCACATTGCCGGGTCGTGGAATCTCCACGGCGGGCTCGCTCACGGGGAGCCTCACGACGAACTCGCTGCCGTGCCCCGGTCCCTCACTGTGGGCGTGCACGCTGCCGCCGTGAAGCGCGACGATCCCCCGGACCAGCGCGAGCCCAACGCCGAGGCCGCCTTCGGTCCTGTCACGGACACCGTCGGCCTGAGCAAACATGGTGAACAGCCTGGGGCCCATCTCGGGCGCTATGCCGATGCCGTTGTCCCGCACCGATATGACGATCTCATCGCTGTCGCGGCGGGCGCTCAGATGAATCTTGCCGTGCGGATCGGTGTATTTCGCCGCGTTGATCAGCAGGTTCGAGAAGACCTGTGCCAGGCGCACCGCATCCGCCTCCAGCCGCATCGCCTCGTTTGGAAAATCGAGTGTCAGATTGTGATGCTTGCCGTCGAGCACGGGCCGGGCCGTCTCGATTGCCGCGCTCAGCACCGAGGTGAGCTCGGCGGCAGCCCGCTTCAGCTCGAGAGTCCCGCGGGTGATTCGCGACACATCGAGCAGATCGTCGAGCAGTCGGCTCATGTGCACGACCTGCCTCTCCATGATCTCGTCCGCCCACTTTCTCTGTTCCGCGGTCCGATCGGCCTTGCGGTTGGCGGCAAGCGCATACCGGATCGGCGCGAGCGGGTTGCGCAACTCATGAGCGAGCAGAGCCAGAAACTCATCCTTGCGCTCATCGGCGCCGCGCAGCGCCTCCTCGCTGCGGCGCAGTTGCTCCTCGCTCTCGCGCAGCCTGGCGAGTGAATCCTCCGTGAGCGCTCGGGCCTGATCCGCATCCTCCAGCAGCGACAGCGCCGCTCTGCGCTCACCGACCGCGCCGAGCATGTTGACGGTCTGGTAGGCGGCAGCAGCGAATCGCGCCAGGCTCTGCAGCAGTCGCAGATCCTCTGCGTCGAACTTGCGCTCGCCATCGTGCACCATCGCCCAGATGGTGCCGGCGGCTTTACCGTCCACATGGAACGGCACGAACAGACCTTCTTCGGCGAGCGGGGTCACGGCCGAGAAATACTGATAGCGGCGCTCCCAATGCGTGAATAGCAGCGGGACATCGCGATCGAGCACCTCACCCGACGGCCCGAAGTCGCGCGGCGCGCCAACACCGAGGTGCGCCGACCACTCACCCGCGACGGCCGCCCAGCAGAATCGCTGATCGTCCTTCGCGAGCAGGCTGAGACCGGCCGAGCCGGTACCGAGCAGCTCGAGCACCTTCTCCGCCAGAACCTGCAGGATCGTATCGGGCGCGTCTGCGAGCGCCTGCACGAGTGTACCCAGAGCGCGGCTCTCGGCCTCACGATCGGCTGGGCGGCTCGTGCGCCGTTGCAGCTGCTCGGTGATGAGGATCGAGTCGAGCGCGGCGATGCCCTCGGTCGGTCTGTCGGACTCGTCGGGCGCGGGGTCGCGCGAGTAGGCGAGCGCGGAGGGCCGATTCTCCTTCTCCGTGCCGTCGAAGGAGTATGGCCCGGCTTCTCCCAGCCGCGCCCGCAGCTCGTTCACCTCTCGCTTGAGCGCGAGGATGCGGCTCTCCCTGTCGACCGCGGCCGCGTTGAAGCGAGCGAGCTCCGCCATGCGCAACTGCAGGTCGCCGTGCGCCTCGCGCAGCAGCGTTTCGGCGCGCTTGCGATCCGTAATGTCGCGCGCGATCTTCGATGCGCCAATGATCGCTCCCGACTCATCCCGCACCGGCGATACGGTAAGTGAGATGTGGACGCGGCGACGGTCTTTGGTGAGTCGCGTGGTCTCGTAATGCTCGATGCGCTCGCCGCGGCGCAGGCTCGCGAGAATTCGCTGCTCGTCCTCGAGCAGCTCCGGCGGGACGATGATCGTGATGGGCCTGCCTATCGCCTCGTCGGCGGAGTAGCCGAACAGGCGCTGCGCGCCCGTGTTCCACGACCGGATGACCCCATCCAGCGTCTTGCCGATGATGGCATCATCCGAGTCCTCGACGATGGCGGCCGCCTGCGCCAGCGCCTCGGCCTGCTCGGTCGTGAAGGATGAGGGAGAATGTGATTCCGGAGGAGCCATCGCGGCGTGTTTATTATTATTTTCCGCCATCTTAGCAAAATCCTGAAGCGGAGCGGACGGCGCGCCATCGGCTGCTTCGTGGCAGCGTTGGCTGGCGCGAGCCACTGCGCCGCCGGCACTGAAGGAGCGCAGCTCGTGCGCTTGAGCGTCTCAGGCGGTGAGTTGCAGGCGTATATCGCCCCTGCTCACGGCGCCGATCTGGCCGGGCTCGAAGTGCGGCGTGACGGGCACTGGTCGGAGCTCCTCTACCGCGGCATGAACTACCAACCTACCGGCGGATGGACGGGTAAGGCGCCCATCCTGTGGCCCGCCGTCGGCCGAAACTTCCCGTATCCCGCGGGCGGCGGCCATGGCGATGACCTCGGGTGGGTGCTGCACGGCCGGGTGCATGCAATGCCCATTCACGGGTTCGCGCGCGATCAAGCCTGGCGCATCGTTCGGCGCGGCAGCTGCGCCGGCTCGGCCTTCCTGATACTTGGGCTGAGCAACAATGACCGGACACGACGCATGTATCCCTTCGGCTTCACGCTCACGACCGAGTACAGGATCTGGCGGGACGCGCTCTACATCCGTCAGGCCGTGCATGCGCATCGAGCCAATGCCGAGCCGATGCCATTCTCGATCGGCAATCACATCACGTTCGGGATTCCGCTCCTGGCTGGTGATGATCCGCGGCAGACCACGATCAGTACCCCTGCCACGGAGCAAGTGATCACTGATGGATCGGGAAGACCGACGGGGCGGATCGTGACGGTGAGCTACGTCGAGGCCACGACTCCTGTCCTCGTTCGAGCCCCTGACCCCGATATCGCTCTCCGGTTACGCCGCCGGGCAGGAATGGGTGCGGTTGGAGGATTCGCTCCGGCTTTGCGATCATCGTTGCGCACTCCGAAGACCGGCGGCCGACCGGCACTCCCGTTCTTTTCAATCTCTGGGGTGATGTCTCGCAAGGCTACTTCGCGACCGAGCCTTGGGTTGGCAAGCAGAATTCGCTGGCGACGGGTGATGGGACGATCGCTCTCCAGCCCGGCGGTACGTTTCGCTGGACGATCGAAGTGAGTTTGGAGGCGGGAGCGACCGCAGCGACGGCGTCCGATGCAGCTGCGTCGGCTCCGACCTGTCTACAATAGGCGCGAGACCCCTTCCTCTGAGTTGGAGGTTCGATGAGCGGCTCGGGAATCAATCGTCGGGATCTGCTGGTGCTGGCGGGCGCCGGTGCGATGGGGGCTTCCTTGACGCAGATTTCGGCGGCGGGTACGGCTGCGCCCACAGCGTCGGTGGCGGGCAGAAGGCCGAACATCATCCTTTACGTTCCCGACGAGATGCGGGCCGACGCGCTGTCTTGCTACGGAAACCCGGTCAACAGAACGCCGAATTTCGATCGTCTGGCGGCGGAAGGTACCCGGTTCGAGAACTGCCACGTCCAGTATCCGGTCTGTGGCGCATCGCGATGCAGCTTTCTCACGGGTTGGCCCACCAGCGTCCGTGGCCACCGGAGTCTCTACTACTTCCTGCGCCCGGACGAGCCCAATCTCTTCCGGTACTTGAAGCAAGCCGGGTACGACGTCATCTGGCTGGGCAAGAACGACGCCTTTGCCGAAGCCACGTTCCACTCCAGCGTGACAATGTGGCAGGCGGGGGCCGTTGCGCCGACGAGCGGCGAGGCCGCGCCCGTCGAGTTGACTCCGGGAATCGCTTCCATGCTGTTGCCGCCGGAGGGCGATCGTCGCTCGAGCAACGATTACTCGCTGGTGCAGCAGGCGATCGATATCCTCGGCCGCCGCGAGACCGAGCGTCCGGTGTGCATCTTTCTCGCGCTGTTCAATCCGCACCCGCCGTATTCGGCGCCGGCGGATTTCTATCGCATGTACCGCGCGGGCGGCCTGCCGCCGCTCATTCCACCAGGCGGGGAGCGGCGTCCCAACTATCACCGCGCCATCCGGGAAGCCTACGGTCTCGATCGCCTGTCGGATGAGGGGCTGCGCCGGGTGAGAGCGGTCTATTACGGGCAGGTGAGCTATTCGGACTGGCTGCTCGGGGAGCTGATGGAGGCAATGTACCGGACCGGCCGGGACAAGGATACGGCGCTGATCGCGTTCTCGGATCATGGCGACTACGCGGGGGACTACGGCCTGGTGGAGAAATGGCCGAGCGGGCTCGAGGATTGCCTCACCCACGTTCCGATGATCGTCAGGATCCCCGGAGGTGCGCCGGGTGTCGTTTCCCGCGAGATGGTCGAGGCGTTCGACGTCGTGCAGACGTGTCTCGACCTGGCCGGTGCCCGCGCGTCCCATACCCATTTCTCGCGCAGCCTGCTGCCGCAGGTGACGGGCGAGGGCGGCGACCCGCAGCGAGTCGCGTTCACCGAGGCCGGCTACAACACCTATGAGCCGCAGGCATTCGAGCCCCTCATCGCAGGTCTCTATGGGCCAAAGACGCGGCTGCAGAATGAGCATCCCGAGACCATCACACGCGCGGCCGCCGTACGTTCAGCTACGCACAAGCTGATAGTGCGGCCGAACGGGCAGTCGGAGCTCTATGACTGTCGGGGCGACCCCGACATGCGGCAGAACCTGTTCGGCGACTCGTCCGTCGCTGCGGTGCAGGCGGCTCTGCAGGTGAGACTGCTGCACTGGTATGTCAACACGAGCGGCATCGCGCCGATGGACAAGGACGGCCGCGACACCCCGCCGTACTATCCGACACCGGCGCTCACGCCGAATGAGCGCGATCTGCTCGATCATTAGATCGACATCGCATCATGAGTGAGCCGTCCGCCAGGATCAGCCGCGAGTTCGCGCAAGCCATCTGGCTGCACGCCCAGCGATTGGATGGCGATGCGCCTTTCGGTGGTGGCCCCGCGGCCACTCCCGCCGCCGTCCGCCACCTCGGTTACGTGCAGATCGACACCATCCACGTCATCGAGAGATCCCATCACCACATCCTGTACACGAGAATTCCCGACTATCGACGCGAGCACCTGGATCGGGCGCAGGCAACACAGCGCAGCGTTTTCGAGTACTGGACCCATGCGCTCGCATACCTGCCGGTCGAGGACTTCAAGTACTTCGTCCGCGACATGCGCAATGGCCCGCGGGCGCACGGCCGCTGGTTCGCCACGGTGACAACGGGCGACCTTCGCAGAGTACTCGCGCGCGTTCGCCGCGGCGGTACGCTCACGATCCGCGACATCGATGATGACGTGCTCGTCGAGAAGGACCACCCGTGGGCCAGCCGCAAGCCTTCCAAGCGCGCTCTGCAGCTGGCCTTCTTCAGAGGGCTGGTCACCCACAGCCGGCGGACCGGCATGCTGAAGTCCTACGACCTGACAGCGCGGCATTTCGGTTGGGAGCGGCTGCCCCGCGCTGCCACGCAGCGGGAGACGCTCAACTATGTCCTCGAGCGGGCCTTGCGATCGCAGGGGCTGGTCAGTCTCGACTCCATTTGCTACGGCGGCGTCGCAAGCAGGTCGGCGATCCGGCGTCTCATCGAGACGAGGACGCGTCGCGGTGAGCTCGTGCCTGTCGACTTCGAGGGTGCCGGCGCGTGCCAGCACTGGGCGCGACCCGAGACGCTCGATCTGGAGCTCGAGACGAGTCCGGCGCGGGTCCATATCCTGTCGCCCTTCGATCCGCTGGTCTGCCAACGCAAGCGGCTGAATCTCTTCTTCGACTACGAGCACCGCTTCGAGGCTTATCTGCCGGCGCCGCAGCGCGTGTTGGGATACTTCGCCTGCCCGGTGCTCGCGGGCGATCGCATCGTCGCCGCTCTCGACCTGAAGACGGACCGGGCCTTGGGGCAGCTGCGGGTCCAGAAATGGACCTGGATGCTCAAGCGGCCGCCGCAGGCGCTCCGCGCGACGATCGAGACGGCGCTGCATGCGTTCGAGCGCTTTCAGCTGGCCCAAGGTTGACTTAGTGCCGCTTCATCAGCATTAGGACTTCTAAGTAGCCGGCGCCGCGGGCGGCGATGATACTCGCCGCATGATGGGCCTCGCTTCACAGAGCGCATATCTGACCGGGCTGATTCTCGGTGCCTCCCTGATCATCGCGATCGGAGCGCAGAACGCCTTCGTCCTGCGTCAGGGTCTACTGCGAGCGCACGTGGCTCTGGTCGTCGTCCTGTGCATCCTCATAGATGTGGCGCTGACCACGGTCGGGGTCGGCGGCCTGTCGGCATCGCTCGGCCGAAATCCGCTGGCCCTGGAGGCGCTGGCAGTTGCCGGCGCTGGCTTCCTGGGCTGGTACGGACTCGGTGCAGCGCGGCGCGCCTGCTCGACCCGGTCCCTCGCGGCGGCTCCAGCCCGCGGTGCTCAGTCGGCGCGCAGTGTCCTGCTGCAGACGCTCGCCGTCTCCCTGCTCAATCCACACGTCTATCTCGACACCGTGATGCTCATAGGCTCCGTGGGGGTGCAGCAGCCCGCATCGCTCCGGCCGGCATTTCTCGCGGGAGTGTGGACGGCGAGCTTCGGCTGGTTCACGAGTCTGGGATTCGGCTCGCGTCTCCTCGCCCCGGTGTTCGCCAGACCCATCGCCTGGCGGCTGCTCGATGCAGTGGTTGCGTTGGTCATGTGGGGCATTGCAGCGACGCTGCTCTGGACTACGTTCCGCTGACACTGGCTTGACTGAAACGAGTGTTTCATGTAACGTCTGTTACATGAAGCCGCGCAAGCAGGAGCTCGTGGATGCGACCATCGCCTACCTGCTGCAGCACGGGCTGGCGGATCTGTCGCTGCGGCCGCTGGCCAAGGCCGCTGGCAGCAGCGCACGCCTGCTGATCTATCACTTCGGCTCCAAGGAGCGCCTGCTCGCCGAGGTGCTGGAAGCTCTGCAGGGCCGCCTGCGCAATTCGTTTTCCGAGCTCCTGGCGGTGCGCACCGGCGAGGACGGCGAGCCGCCGCTCAAGACATTCTGGAAATGGGCGACCGCGAAGCGGAATTTCGCCAGCCTGAGGTTGCTCTATGAGCTGCAGATCCTGGCGGCGCAGAACCCCGAAAGCTATGGGCGCTATCTCAGGCGCAATTCCCGCGAATGGATCGAGCTGGTGCAGACGGCGCTCCCTGCCGAGGAGCGCAGCGCCGCGCTCGCGACCCTGTTGGTCGCGGTGTTCGACGGCCTGTTCCTGGAGTTGATGAGCACCGGCGATCGCAGGCGCACCAGCGAAGCGCTCGATGAATTCATTCGCATCGTGCGCCGTGCGCGTGGCGGTGGAGGCAACAGAGATGTCAGTTGAAATTCCCGCAATCGCGCCGCGCCGCGCTTGGCGCATTGCCGCCCTCGGCGTGCTGCTCGCCCTCGGGTTCTTCAGTCTGCCGGTCGGCTCGTGGGTCCACGAGGACTCCGGCCTGGCGAATCGTCTGGCCTTCGAGCTCATTGTCTGGGCGTGGGTGGTCGGGATACTGCTGTACGTCGTGCGGGTGGAGGGCCGCTCGCTGTCCTCCATCGGATTCCGCGCGGTCGGCCTCAAGGACGGGATCATCGCCATCCTCGCCGGCATCCTGATCCTGGCGCTCCTCGCGTTCATCTTACTCGTCGTGTTTCCGGCGCTGCACTGGAGCGAGAGCAGTCAGGAGGCGTCGATACTCTCGCTGCCTTACTGGCTCAATGCGCTCATCGTCGTGCGGGCGGCGGTGTCGGAGGAGATTCTCTTCCGCGGTTACCCGATGGAGCGTCTCGAGGAGCTGACCGGCAGTCGCGCGATTGCGGCTGTGGTGACCTGTGCGGTGTTCACGCTCGATCACATCAGCTTCTGGGGCTGGCACCACATCTTCATCGCCGGCGCCGCCGGGGCGGCTCTGACCGTGCTTTATCTCTGGCGCCGCAACATCTGGGTGAACATGATCGCGCATTTCATGGTGGACGCGGCCGCATTCCTGGCCTGAGGCGCAGCGGGCGGCGATCCGGCCGCAATGCGGCTCGACGACGCCTCGATTGTGGGTACAATGCCGCGCAGTACCGGCAGGGGGTCCGTAACCGCCACCATATGTCTGACAACATTCTGGCACCCGTGTCGTGCGCGAGGCGCCCCTGGGATGCGCGCCTCGCCCGATGGCTGGTGAGGCCGCTCGCCGGAAGCCGCGTCACACCCAACCATCTGACTACGGTCCGGCTCGCGATCGGACTTGCGGGCGCGGTGGCCTTCACGCGCGGCACCTACGGCTGGTCCAACATCGCCGCTCTGCTGGTCATTCTGTCAAATTTCCTGGATCACACGGACGGGGAGCTGGCGCGCCTCAGTGGGAAGACGAGCCGCGTCGGTCACGTTTACGATCTCGCGAGCGACGCCGCCGTCACTATTCTTCTCTTCGTGGCGATGGGCGTCGGTATCGGGATGAGTTCCGACAATCCGCTGGGAGTACCGCCGCCCGTGCTGGGCGCGGTCGCAGGAGCCGCGATCGCGCTGATCTTCTACCTGCGCATGCGTGTCGAGGAGATGGCCGGCAAGGCCGCAACCCGCCAGGCCTCGCTCGGCGGCTTCGAGACGGAGGACGTCCTCTACCTGCTGCCAGTGCTGACGCTGTGCAACGGGATCATGCCCTTGCTGATTGCGGCATCGATCGGCGCTCCGCTGTTCGCCGTCTGGGTCGTCATCGACTACCGCCGGGCGCGCTTGCTGAAGCCGATGGCGGCGGGCCCGTCGGGGACGGGACTGGTCTGACCGGGCTCCCGCGCGGCCTTACGCTCGAGCCGCTGCGACGCGCGTTCGTCGAGCAGGGCTCGTTCCTTTTCCTGCCGGAATTCCTGCCACCGGAGTCCACGGCCAGCCTTGCATCGGCCGTCGCAGCGCTGCAAACAGCGGTCAACCGCAATTATCTGCCCGGCCACAAACAGGGAGGCAGCGTTGGCCGGCACGTCATCGATGAGCGTGCGCCTTTCATTGCGGAGCTCTATCGCTCGCGTGCGCTCATCGATGTACTCGAAGGCATCGCGGGCGAGCGCCTGGTGCCCTCGCCGCCGGATGATCCGCATGCCTACGCGCTCTATTTCTACACTCGGGCGGGTGATCACATCGGCTGGCATTACGATACTTCGTACTATGTCGGCCGCCGCTATACGGTGCTCTTCGGCGTCATCGACCAGTCGTCCTGCCGCCTCGACTACGAGTTGCACACACGCGAGAAAGGCGTCGCCGTCGTGCCGGGCTCGATTCAGATCCCGCCCGGCGGCCTCGTGTTCTTCGACGGCGATGCGTTGCGACACCGGATCACGGCGTTGCGGGAGGGGGAGATCCGCGTCTCGCTCACGTTCGAGTATGTGACCGATGCGCGGATGAGCCGCGGCTGGCGATTGATCTCGAACCTGAAGGATGCGCTCGGATACTTCGGTTTCCGCCAGGTTTTCGTGCGCCGTGCGCGCCAGCCCGGCCCGGCGTCCGGGCCGGGATCGCCGTGAGAAAGCCGGCGGTCTGGCTCTTCTCCGCGGGGCTGCTGCTCCTCGTCGGGCTCCTCGTCGCGCAGGGTCTCAGGCCCGTATTCGCGACGTTGGCGACGGCGGGGTGGGGTCTGCTGCTCCTTGCGCTGTTTCATCTGCTGCCGCTTTGGCTGGATGCGGCTGCAATCCAGGTACTGTTCGATCCGGGCGCGGCCCGGGCCGCATGGCGCGAGGCGCTGCTGGCGCGCTGGGTCGGCGAGTCGGCCAACAGTCTGATGCCTCTCGGCCAGGTGGCGGGCCCGGTCGTCATGTCGCGTCATCTGTCGCGCCGGGGCATGGCGACTCAGAGCGCGGCGGCGGCTGTTACCGTTTCGACTACGCTACAGGCGCTCGCGCAGTTTGTGTTCGGTCTGATGGGT
This sequence comes from uncultured Pseudomonadota bacterium, assembly GCA_963833085.1. GTDB lineage: Bacteria > Pseudomonadota > Gammaproteobacteria > Steroidobacterales > Steroidobacteraceae > 13-2-20CM-66-19. The sequence continues at coordinate 5,836 of CAWHWV010000001.1, read as the reverse complement.
ATCGCGCTGCTTGCGCTGCCGGCCGGTCTCGAGACGGCAAGCGCGCGGCACGAGCACCGGGCGGTAATCGTCGCCACACTCACCGCGAGCACCGTGCTGGCCGCCATCCTGGTCTCGTTCTATCTGGTCCAGCGACGCGGACTCTTCGGCGGCACGCTGCGCCGGTTCGCGCGGCTGACGCACCGGCACGATTGGTCCGGCCTGATCAGCAGGGCGGACGCGATCGACCTCGCCGTCGAGGACACGTACCGCCGCGGGAGAGGCGCGGCGGCGAGCTTCGCGCTGAGTTTCGCGGGCTGGCTGGTCGGCACTGGCGAGGTCTATATCGCGCTGCGGCTCTTGGGCTCGCCCGTGGGCTGGCGCGATGCGCTGCTGCTCGAGAGCCTCGGGCAGGCGATCCGCGGCGCGGCGTTTGCCATCCCTGGCGCTCTCGGAGTGCAGGAAGGAGGGTACCTGCTGCTCGCGCCCTTTGCGGGTCTCGCGCCCAATGCAGCGCTTGCGCTTTCCTTCGCGAAGCGCGCACGGGAAATCCTCCTGGGCATTCCCGGCCTGATTTACCTGCATTATTGCGAGCGGGCGTGGCGCCGCTCGCAAAGTGTCGCTTCCCGGACGGACTCTGGCCGCGCTTTTTTGTAATATCCCTGCAAACATATCGCTACCAAGGGGGGTACATGCGCGCCATTATCCTGGCAGCCGGACGCGGCTCACGTCTGCAGCAGACGACAGACCAGCAACTGCCCAAGTGTCTGCTGACATTCGGCGGCCGCAGCCTCCTCGAGCGCCATCTGCACCTGCTCGAGGCCGCCGGCGTACGGGAGATCGTCCTCGCCCTGGGCTTTCGCCACGAGCTCATTGAGGCAGAGCTGACGCGCCTCGGCCGCAGGTCGCGGGTCGAGATCGTAGTGAATCCCCACTACGAGCTCGGCAGCATGCTCACGGTCCATACCGCTGCCGAGCCGCTCACCCGCGGCGGCGATGTGCTGCTGATGGACGCCGACGTGCTCTATCACCAGCGGATCATGGCGGCGCTCACCGCGGGCCAGGGCCCCCTCAACCGGGTGTTGATCGACCGTGAATTCGAGGCGGGCGAGGAGCCTGTGAAGGTGTGCGTGGTAGCGGGGGTGCCCATCGAGCTGCGCAAGAAGCTGGAGCCTGGGCTGGAGTACGACACCATAGGCGAGTCGGTCGGGTTCTTCCGCTTCGACGAGCTGGCCTCACGGCGGCTGGCGGCGATCGTGGCAGACCACGTTGCGAGCTCGCGCGCGCACCTGCCGCACGAGGAGGCAGTGCGGGATCTGCTGCGCGAGCGCAGTCAGCGTTTCGAGGTATGTGATGTGACGGGCGCACCCTGGATCGAGATCGACTTCCCGGCGGATGTGGCGCGCGCCGCGGACGAAGTGCTGCCGCAGCTCGAGGTGCGATCATGACAAAATCGCCTGGAGCGATTTTGGACGGCGGCAGCCGGCCCGACGGGCGAGGCGCAGGGATGAGGCCTCGCAACGCCGATCCGCAAGGGCGATTCGAGGCTCCCCACAGACGCAGCGCGGCGCTGCGGCGCATGCTGCTCAGCGATCGCCTGGAATTCCTCATGGAGGCGCACAATGGCCTGTCGGCACGGATCGTGCGCGAGGCCGGGTTTCACGGCATCTGGGCATCGGGGCTGTCGATTTCCGCGCAGTTCGGTGTACGCGACAACAACGAGGCGAGCTGGACGCAGGTCGTCGACATGCTGGAGTTCATGGCCGACGCCAGCAATCTGCCGATCCTGCTCGACGGCGATACCGGCTACGGCAATTTCAACAACGTGCGCCGCCTGGTGCGCAAGCTCGAGCAGCGCGGCATCGCCGGCGTGTGCATCGAGGACAAGCAGTTCCCGAAGACCAACAGCTTCCTCAACGGCGATCGCCAGCCGCTCGCCGACATCGGCGAGTTCTGCGGCAAGATCGCCGCCGGCAAGAGCGCGCAGCTCGATCCGGACTTCTCGATCGTCGCCCGGGTCGAGGCGCTGATCGCCGGCTGGGGGATGGAGGAGGCGCTGCGCCGCGCGGAGGCGTACCGCCGCGCCGGCGCGGATGCGATTCTCATTCACAGCAAGCTGTCGAAACCCGACGAGATCCTCGCGTTTGCGCGCGAGTGGGCAGGTCGTGGGCCGCTCGTCATCGTCCCGACGCGCTACTACAGCACGCCGACCGATGTGTTCCGCAAGGCGGGCATCAGCGTCGTCATCTGGGCGAACCATGTGCTGCGCTCCGCCACGGCGGCGATGCAGAACACGGCCAGGGAGATCTTCGAGAGCGAGACACTGGTGAACGTGGAGGATCGGATCGCGTCGGTGGAGGAGATCTTCCGTCTGCAGGATGCGGACGAGTATTCGGCCGCCGAACGCCTCTATCTCTCGACAGCGCGCTCTTCCCGCAGCGCGGTCGTGCTTGCGGCGAGCCGCGGCAGGGGGCTCGAGGCGGTGACGGTGGATCGTCCGAAGGTGATGCTGCCGATCGCCGGCAAACCGCTTCTGCGCTGGCTGGTCGATGCCTTCAAGAAAGAGAGCGTCAACGACATCACCGTCGTCGGTGGCTACCGCGCGGATGCAATCGACACGGCGGGCGTCAGGCTGGTCGTCAATGATCGATTCGCGCAAACCGGCGAGCTTGCTTCGCTCGCCTGCGCCATCGACGCGGTCGAGTCGGACACGGTGATTTCCTACGGCGATCTGCTGTTTCGCAGCTATGTGCTGCGCGACCTCGTCGAGAGCGAAGCGGACCTCGCCGTGGTAGTGGATTCCTCACCGACGGGTGAGAGCAATCGGACCGTGCGAGATTTCGCCTACTGTTCGCGGCGTGATGACCGCGGACTGTTCGGCACACCGGTCCTGCTCAACGGTGTATTCAGCGCCGCGAATGTCGCGACTGCAGCAGCCGGCGCGCACGACGGACAATCCAGCGTCTCCGTAGGGGCCGCGCACGGACGCTGGATCGGGATGTTGAAAGTGAGCCGTGCGGGCCTCGCGCGACTCAAGGAAGTCCTGCGCGAGCTGCGTGAGCGTCCCGACTTCGACAGCCTCGATGTGCCGCATCTGCTGAATGCGCTCATCGCACAGGGAGCCGCCGTCGAGGTGCAGTACGTGCACGGCCACTGGCGCGGCGTCAACGACCTCGAGGACTTCCGGCGCGCGGCGGATTTCGCGCATGCCCAGCGACGCTTCGGCGACTCCGATGAGACGGATCCCACGGCGCCGCCGGACCCATGATCGAGGCGCGTGATTTCATCGAGGCGGCCCGTGAGCGCGGCTTCGGCTGGTACGCCGGTGTGCCCTGCTCGTACCTCACTCCCTTCATCAACTATGTCGTGCAGGATCCCTCACTGCGCTACCTCTCCATGGCGAACGAGGGCGATGCGGTCGCGCTGATCGCAGGCGCTACGCTCGGTAACGGCGGCGGGCCGTGCGGCGTCGCGATGATGCAGAACTCGGGCCTCGGCAATGCCGTGAGTCCGCTGACCTCACTCACCTGGACGTTCCGCCTGCCGCAGCTGCTGATAGTCACCTGGCGCGGTCAGCCGGGCATCGCCGATGAGCCGCAGCACGCGCTGATGGGGCCGATCACGCCCGCGATGCTGACCACCATGGAGATTCCCTGGGAGCTGTTTCCAGCGGAGCGGCCGGCGCTTGGCGCCGCCCTTGACCGTGCGAGGGCTCACCTCGGCGCGAGCGGACGACCTTACGCGCTGGTCATGCCGAAGGGCTGCGTCGCGCCGCATGCGCTCGAGGCGGAGACACGGCCCGCTCGCCGTGCCGCGCCGGCGCGTGCGGTGTTGCAGCCGCATCGCCATACGCCCGATGCGCGGCCGTCGCGGCGTGCGGCGCTCGAGGCGGTCGTCGCACATACGCCGATCGCCGCCACCGTCGTGCTTGCCGCGACCGGATTCTGCGGGCGAGAGCTGTATGCGCTCGCCGACCGGCCAAATCACCTCTACATGGTCGGATCGATGGGATGCGTCGCGCCTCTGGCGCTGGGTCTCGCGCTCGCCCGTCCGGATCTGACCGTGGTTGCGCTGGATGGCGATGGCGCGGCGCTGATGCGACTGGAGCGCTCGCCACGGTTGGCGCCTATGGTCCGCCGAACCTGCGCCATCTGCTGCTCGACAACGGCGTGCATGATTCGACGGGCGGTCAGGCGACCGTCTCACCGTCGGTGTCATTTGCGGAGATTGCCGCCGCGTGCGGCTATGCAACCGCGCTCGAGACCGACGAGGCGGCCCGCATCGCCGACTGGCTGCAGGCGCCACCGGCCTCGGGTCCGAGCTTCGCCCGTCTGCTCATCCGCCCTGGAACCTCCCGAGCCCTGCCGCGGCCCTCGATGAGCCCCGTCGAGGTGAAGCAGCGCTTGCTGCAACACTGCGGCGCACGCTGATGCGCCTGCTCAATCCAGGGCCGGTGACGCTGAGCGAGCGCGTGCGCCGCAGCATGCTGGCGCCGGATCTGTGCCATCGCGAGAGCGAGTTTTTCGACCTCCAGGATGAAGCGCGGTGGCGGCTGATCGCGGTGTACGGGCTCGATCCGGCGGAATGGTGCGCAGTGCTGATCACGGCCTCCGGCACCGGGGCGGTGGAGGGCATGGTGTCGACCCTCGTGCCGCAGGACGGCCGCGTGCTGGTTGCCGAGAACGGTGTTTACGGAGAGCGGATCGCGCAGATCTGCGCGCGCTACCGCATCGCGCACGAGCGGATGACGGGCGACTGGATGCGGGCGCTCGATCTGGCCGGGATCGCCAGACGCGTCGAGACGTGCCGCGCGATGGCGGCGCGCGTTTCACGCACCTCGCCGTTGTGCATCACGAGACCACGACGGGCCGGCTGAACGATCTGCGCCCGCTCGGGGACTTGTGCCGGCAACATGGCATGAAGTTGCTGCTGGATGGCGTCAGCAGCTTCGGCGCCGAGCCGCTCGATTTCGCCGACGAGAGCCTCGCGGCGGTGGCAGCGACCGCCAACAAATGCCTGCACGGCGTACCCGGAGTCGCATTCGTGATCGTGCGCCGCCGCGCGCTCGAGCGGGCTGCAAGCCGCACGTATTACCTCGATCTGGCGCGGGCCGCTGCCGCGCAGGATCGGCGCGATACGCCCTTCACGCCGGCCGTGCATGCCCACTACGCGCTGGTCGAGGCGCTGCGGGAGCACGCGGAGGAGGGCGGCTGGCCGGCGCGCACCGCCGCTATGCCGCGCTTGCCGAGCAGGTGCGCACGGGCCTTGCTGCGCTCGGTATCGCCACCGTGTTGCCACCCGAGGAGTCTTCCGTGGTCCTGCGCTCGTATCGGATGCCCGCGAGCACCTCTTACGCCAGGCTGCACGATGGGCTGAAGGCGCAGGGCTTCGTGATCTATGCCGGGCAGGGCAATCTGGCGGAGAGACTGTTCCGCATATCGACCATGGGCGATCTGTCCGCGGCCGACATCGACAGGCTGTTGGTCTGCTGCGGCGAACTGCTGCGGTGAGGGACGCGCGCGAGGGACAGCCGTATTCTCCGGCATCGGGTAGCCGTTCTGAGCGCTCAGGACATCGTCTCGCGCGGCGCAGGCTCCATGCGGCGACCGCCACCGAGCAGAGCCAGATGACGGGGGAGGGCAGCGCATCTGCAAGCGCCGGCAGCCACTCGCCGAGATGACTCGCTGCCGCGAGCGTCCCCGCCGCGACATAGGGTGTCGCCGCGACGGCAATTCCCCCACCCGCCACGGTGAGGGCCGTGCGCCCGATTGCGCGCCTGCGGCGGGCATGACTCACTTGAGTCGCCACGCTCTGCACGAATTCTTCGGCCGGCAGAGGTTGCCCGGCTTCGGCAAAG